>NZ_JAGGKG010000017.1 GCF_017873435.1 Paenibacillus turicensis
CCTTCATTTGATAATCTAACAAATGATATTCTGCGAATGAGCGAGCTAGCGTAAGAAAAATGAAATATAAGGAGGGAGACAATCTTCAGAATCTCCCTGGCCCTTCGCTAGTTTGGGCCCAGCTGTCAAGCTCCGATTTCAGGTTATAGCCCAAATTTATTGTGTTGTTATTTTACTTTTTTTATGATAAAGCCACAAAATTAAACTAATGATGACCATATAGATAAGCATAATGCTAATTGCTGCGATGGGGGAGCTTAACAGCTTGTCTCCAACATACGAATATACGATGATGCCAGGTAATTTACCAACGATCGTTGCAGCAACATAAGCGCCAAATGGAATTGCGGTTGCACCGGCATAAATATTTATTGCATTTTGCGGGATGATTGGGAGTAGCTTGCAGATTAAAATAGACTTAAAGGGTTGCTCATGAATCCATGTAGTAATCCCTTTGAATACCTGAGTTGTTGCTAGCCACTTTTGTGCTGTATTCCGAAAAACATAAGCCGCACCAAAATAAAATAATATTCCTGCCACAGTAGATCCAATCAGTGTGATCAGCATACCTAGTTGAACTCCTGCAGCATAGCTAATTGCCGCGATAATGATTTTATATGGAAGGATCGGTAATACAGCAAACACAATGGAAATAATATATAGCTGATATATTGGCGGATCATTTGTAACCCATAATGTTAACTCCTCGCGATAAATAAGTGCTGTAATCAAAAGAGCGGCATAGATTGCAATGGAAGCCCAAATTTTCATAATACCTCCGGTTTCATGTGGATATTGCATTTTTCTGAATGAAAAAGGACAATCTAACAATGTTAATTTATTTCATAATAGTGTTGTTATTGCTCATGCATAAGGCTTTGTCGAAACTGTTTTGGCGACATCCCAAAGCGTTTGCGGAACACTTTATGAAAGTAATTATAGCTTGGAAAACCAGAGCTTTCTGCAACGTGTTCAAGGGAAGAGGGACTAAACATAATCCGCTCTCGTGCCATATTTAGCCGAATTTCTAACGTATATTGAATGATGCTTGTGCCAAACGCTTCTTTAAAAAGATGAACAGCGTGACTTACGCTGATTCCTACATGTGCCGCGGCTTCTTCTAGTTTAAAAGGAATTGTTGCATTTTCCTCGATATAGTTTTTGATGCGGCTAGCAATATATGTTTTGTAGGTAGGTATTGGATATTCAGTATAATGTCGATCAATATCCATACATAAAATTTTAAAATAATATTCAATGATTTGGGGATTATTATTTGGAATTCGTCGTAGCTCGGTCATGATTTGCCGAAAAGCTCCAATAATGCCCTCAGATAGAGGAACCTTAATTTTATGTGGACGTTCCCGCTCTTGCCACCACTGTTCGAGCCAAGCACCACCTGCAAAAATATGATAATCACCACTGTAAACTGCTTCAGTATCACGCCCTTGCTGTTCGGTTGATATTTTCAGCTCATAGGGATCATTGGGTGCAAACAACAATAAATCACCTGGCTCTAGCAATTCAAGCTTATGATTTAGACGACTTCGGCATTTACCTAATGATTGTAATCGAATTAAGTAGCTTCCAAGTCCATTTGTATTTATTGTATGAAAGGGTTTATGGTGGATAGAATATCCCGCCGTTAAAATTTGCAGATCAGTAGCTCCCATAAATATATGTCCTCCTAAGCAACTTCAAAAATAGTTATCAGATTGTTCATGTTTTAATCATATTATTCATTTTACTATAGCTAGAAATCAAATACTATGTAATTGAGCGGCTCAATCTATTTACTAACATAGGGTTGGAGTGATAAACATGACAAGGGTAGGAATACAGCTTTTTACTTTGCGTGATAAGTTAGAGCAGGATTTTGAAGGTACGTTAAGAAAAGTTGCAGAGCTTGGATACCAAGGTGTAGAGTTTGCCGGATTTTATGGTCGAACTAGTGAGCAAGTCGCCGCCATTTTAAAAGAAACGGGCCTTGTGGCAATCGGGTCACATACGCCTTATCAATTATTACGCGATCAATTGGACGAGGTTATTGAATTTAATATTGCAATCGGTAGTAAGTACATTATTTTGCCATATATCGCAGAAGAGGATCGACATCGTTGGTCTGAAATTGCAGAGGATATGAAAAAGATTGCACAACGTTGTGAACAAAAGGGACTCGTATTTTTTTATCATAATCATGACTTTGAATTGTTACAGCATATTGAAGAACAACCAGTGTTAGATTGGTTATATGAACAAATTCCTGCTAGCCAACTTAAAGTAGAGTTAGATACATGTTGGGTGCACCATGCCGGATATGATCCTTTAGCTTATATTGATCGATACAACTCTAGAATTTTGTTATGGCATCTCAAGGATATGATTAAAAATGAAGATGGCTCGCCGCAAACCGTCGAGTTAGGCAAAGGAGAAGTTGACAATAAAGCAATTGCAGATGCAATGCTGAAGATTAATGTAGAGTGGGCTATTGTTGAACAAGACTATTGTGCCAATGATCAGATAGAAAGTGTTAAAACAAGTATGGAATGGGTTAAAAACTACGCAAAGCAAGGGGGCAACTTAGATGTCTAAAAAGTTAAAGGTAGCTGTAATTGGTTGTGGAGGAATTGCAAACGGCAAGCATTTGCCAAGCCTAAGTGTACAGCCAGAGGTTGAGTTGGTTGCATTTTGTGACATTGTTGTAGAACGTGCAGAGGAAGCCGCAGCAAAATTTGGAGCTGACGGTGCAAAGGTATATAGCGATTTTCAAGCGCTTTTACGTGATACAGATATTGATGTTGTTCATGTGTGTACACCTAACGATTCCCACGCTGAAATTACGGTGGCTTCCTTAGAATCAGGTAAACATGTGATGTGTGAAAAACCGATGGCAAAAACAAGTGAACAAGCCCGTCAAATGTTAGATGCAGCAAAACGTACCGGCAAAAAATTAAGCATTGCATACCAAAACCGTTTCCGCAGTGATAGCTTATACTTGAAGGAAGTTTGTGAAAACGGCGAGTTAGGAGACATCTATTTTGGGAAAGCGCTTGCAACACGTCGTCGTGCAGTACCGACATGGGGTGTTTTTTTAGATGAAGAAAAGCAAGGTGGCGGCCCCCTCATCGATATTGGAACACATGCACTTGATTTAACCTTGTGGTTAATGGACAATTACGAGCCTGAAAGTGTAACAGGTTCTGTATTTCATAAGCTTGGAGAAAAAGAAAATGCAGCAAATGCGTTTGGTCCCTGGGATCCCGAGCAATTTAAGGTAGAGGACTCTGCATTTGGCTATATTAAGATGAAAAATGGCGCAACAATTATGCTAGAATCCAGCTGGGCGCTAAACATTGTTGATTTTGGTGAAGCTAAAACGTTGCTTTGTGGAACTGAAGGTGGCGCAGATATGACACATGGCTTGCGTTTAAATGGAGAAAAGCGTAGCCGCTTATATGAAACAAAGGTGGACTTAGGTACAGGTAGTGTAGCCTTTTTTGAGGGAAAAGAAGAGACGGAAGCAACACGCGAAGCTAGCGCTTGGGTGAAAGCCATTTTAAATGATGAGGAGCCTTTGGTAAAACCTGAACAAGCTTTAGTTGTTACTGAAATTTTAGAAGCGATTTATGAATCCGCTAAAACAGGAAAAACCGTATATTTTGATTAATGGGTACAGTTAGTCAGGGTTAAATCCTATCATGTGATGATTAAGTAAGGAGGGGTATCAATGAAATTAGGTATATTTTTAGTGTTATTTGGTGGACATCCTTTTGAAAAAGCACTTGACTTAGCAGCAGAGGCAGGCTTAAAGGCAGTTGAGATTGGAACGGGTGGTTATTCTGGGGGTAGTCATGTTGATTTGGATGAGCTATTAGCAAACGAAACCGCACGGAAGCAATTTAAGCATGCAGTAGAGTCTAGAGGCATGATCATTAGTGCATTAAGCTGTCACGGCAATCCCTTACATCCACAAAAAGAGATCGCGGCAAAGTTCCATGATGTCTATGTAAAAACAGTTCAGCTTGCTCAAAAATTAGAAGTACCTGTAGTGAATACTTTTTCAGGTTGTCCTGGTGATCATGAGGGGGCAAAATATCCGAATTGGCCTGTGGCTCCATGGCCTAACGATTATCAAGAAATCCTTACATGGCAATGGGATAATAAAATTATTCCTTATTGGACAGAGTGGGGGAAATATGCGGCAGATCATGGTGTGAAAATTGGACTAGAGCTTCATGGTGGCTTTTCTGTTCATTCACCAGGCACATTGCTTCGGCTTCGTGAGGCAGCAGGTGAAGTGATTGGAGCCAATTTAGATCCAAGTCATATGTGGTGGCAAGGGATTGACCCTGTTCAGGCTGTATCTATTCTTGGACGCCAAGGGGCTATTCATCATTTCCATGCCAAAGATACATCCATTGATCCAATTAATGTGAACAAGCATGGCATTACGGATATGCAATCTTATACAAAAATGCTAGATCGTGCATGGCAATTCAGAACAGTAGGTTACGGACATGATATGAAAACATGGAGTGATATCATTAGTACGCTACGTCTAGTTGGGTATGATTATGTTGTGAGCATTGAGCATGAGGATGGGTTAATGTCTGTGGAGGAAGGGTTTAGTAAGGCAGTGCGTAATCTGCAAGGAATATTGATTGAGGAAGCGCCAAGTGAAGCTTGGTGGGTATAAGACAGTTTAAGTAGGTATAGCATAAGCTGAGCCACAAGTAAATATATTATACTAAGCGATCACTCTTTAGGGTGATCGTTTTTCTATCCACTTGCATATTTCACTTTTTTGTAAGCTTTTCTTGTAAGCGATTTAAAGACTTCATGACATAATTACTTCACGCTTTTAAGAGTATATTGTATAATGAGACATTATTCAGTGTATTTTTACTAATAAATATGTTATTATTATATATACTAACTTATTGTAAGCAATGTTTGAAAAAGGGGTGAATATATATGGAAGAATTACATCAACCTGCAATGTGTCCCCGTTTTGAATCAGCATTTACGATGCTAGGGAAAAGATGGAATGGATTAATTATTCAGTCGTTAATGGTTGGACCACAACGTTTTAAGGATATTTCTAATCGCATTCCGCTTATGAGCGATAAGATGCTGTCAGAACGCATGAAGGATTTAGAAAATAGCGGGATTTTAGTTCGCAAAGTTTATCCAGAAACACCAGTACGTATTGAGTATGAATTAACCGAAAAAGGTCATGCACTCCGTTCTGTGATGGAACAAGTACAGCAGTGGGCAGAAGAATGGGTATAGTGGCGATCATGCCGTAGCTGGTGACAGTGCGGCATGACTATTAAAGAAGGAAGGTGTCATTGTGGCTGAAGTCATCGTGATTGGAGCAGGGCCTGCTGGGGCAAGCGCAGCTTTGTTTTTAGCTAAAGCAGGTAAAGAAACATTAGTATTAGACAGTAATTCTAGCATGACTAAAAGGGCTTGGCTAGAAAATCATTATGGCGTTAAAGAGCTAACAGGGCCTCAATTACTGGAAATTGGACGTGAACAGGCAGAAAAGTTTGGCGCTAAATTTATCGAAGAGAAAGTAACCGTTGTTGATACTAATGGAGGACAAACGGTTTATGTCAAAACTGAATCTGGTCGTAATTACAGAGCAGAGCATGTTATTTTTGCAACAGGTGCATTAACTGATCTTGCAAGCGCTACCGGACTAGAGCTTGTTGATGGTAGAGAGCCAAGAATTAAGAAAGTAATTGACACAGATCGTTATGGCCGCACAAGCAGACCAAGACTTTGGGCAGCAGGTACAGTTGCTGGAACTAGTGTCCATACGATTATTACATCCGGGGATGGCGCAAAGGTAGCCATTGAAATTATAAGTGAGCTTAATGGTGAGCGTTACGTGGATCATGATGTATTAAAATAAGCTATTTTTCATTTTATATACTAATTCCATAAATTACAGGGCTTTTCTGGCGTGAAAGTTGTCCAGAAGGGCCTTTTTTCATTATAATATAAGGTATACTATGAAGGGGATGTAGAAATCACAGCATGGGGGATTGCAGCAATGAACAAAAATGTAAGTTGGCTACTAAAGATGACAGCTGTAGTAATACTTTTAGCTCTTGGCACGTTTGTAGCTACTAGATTTTTGCCGCAGTTTGCCACTTCTATAGAGCAGCCTATAGAACAACAACAAGCTGTAGACCATGAAGATGATATTACATTAACGATCGATGGTAATAATTTTATTCCGGATGTCACTCGTAGCATACATTTTGAATATATGAAGGATTTAACACTGCGTGATGCATTGCGAAGTAGCAACTTGATTATTTTGAATGAAAATGGAACAGCCATACAATCTGTAGGTAATGTTGCATTAGATACTAGTTTAGCATGGGGTGTAAAGCTGAATCAAAAGGAGCTTAAAGCAAGCAAATGGGGGACGAAACTTAAAATAGGAGATCATATTTCAGTTTATGTAACGTCAACTCGTCTTTATCCAGAAAATACAATGGAAGGTTCATTAGTATTATCAGTGCAGGGTGGAATACATAAACCCGAATTGAGAAGATATTTTCTTACCAAGTTTAAGGAAGGGATTACTGTACGCGATTTACTTGTATCAAGTGGAATCGTCCAGCTAACACCTAATTATAAGCAAATTTTGGCTGTTAGCGGTTATCATTGTGATGCGACAGAGCAATGGGTGCTTAAAGTAAATAAAAAAGTGTTAATTGAAGCAGGCTTAGATATGAGATTAAGTGCAAATGATGTTGTGGATATTGAATTAGTTAGATATTAGAATGAAAAGCCCAATTATATAATAAAAAGGCCCCCGTTCAACCCTAAATTAGGGAGGAAAATGGGGGTCTTACCATGTATTAAGGTAAAGAATAGATAAGGGCAACGATGATCTACTCCTTTTTAAATAGACATATAAAAATACATATTAAATTCTACATATTTCATTTGGACATAACTCACAATGACAAATATCCTGAAGCATAACAAGGTCTTTAATTACGATCATGCCGTTTTCGTATTCAAGTGCATCCTTTTTACGTAGGTCGCTTAACATACGATTCACACTTTCACGTGTAGCGCCAATCATATTGGATAAATCAGTATGCGTAATTTTTTTGTTGATTAAAATGGTGTCGTCATGCTTCTCACCGTACGTGTTACTGAGGCGAATTAATGTTGAGCATAATGCACCAGGTTTTCCATACATCATTAGATCACGGAACTTCGTTTGAGTTAAGCGATGGTGAATCCCCATCCATTTCATAAAATCAATCGCAAATTCACAATGCTGGCAAATTAAAATTTCTAAATCCTTTTGTTCAATGATTCCAACCTCACACTCTTCAATCACTTCAGCGGTTAAACTATATTTGGTGCTGAAAAAAGGATCGGCTTGGCCTACCATGTCTCCACGACCATACATATATAAGATAAGCTCTTTTCCTTCGTCTGTTGATTTCGTTAGCTTAACGCGACCACGCTTAATATAGAAAAGCTTATCAGCAAAATCACCTTCCCAAAATAAGTGAGTGCCTTCAGGATATATTTTGTCTTTCATCGTTACGAGAAGTCGATTGAAGCTCTGTTCTGAGAAGCAGCTCGTATTTCCTTTATTAAGAGCAGCATTCATCGTTTCACTCATCGTTGATTTCCCCTTTGTACTCCAAATTTTTCTGAAAATTTAAATTAATTATATAACGATTATTGCATTTTGAGGGAAGAGGAAAGGCGAAAAAAGTGTCCAAATTTCAACATTGTGACTATTTTCACTTAATTTATAGTATTAGTATGCTTCCGATCATATATGAAAGCACTTTATTTGGGTTTTATACTATAAATGTAAACTGAGGATGAAAATAAAAGCAGGGGAATGAAACTTTTTTCATTTTGTTTAAAGTATGTGAAAAAATTCACTATACAAATCAAATTTTATATGTTATGCTTGGTTCATCAAGGAAAGCAAAACAAAAATTAAAGGGTGCATAGTAAGTGAAAATATTCACTTTAAATAATTTTTGGTAAATAAAATGCCCCTTTACCTAACTTTAGGAGGATGAGAGAGATGGCCGTTAAAAATGACGTAACGACAAAAGTTCAGCCAACTGCAGGAGATTACATCCAGACTTTAATTGACAAAGGTAACAAAGCTTCCCAAGCATTTATGGAATTAGACCAAGCAAAAATTGACGACATCGTTCAAGCGATGGCAATTGCCGGAATGGACCGCCACATGTATTTAGCAAAAATGGCAGTGGAAGAAACTGGCCGTGGTGTTTATGAAGATAAAATTATAAAAAATATGTTTGCAACTGAATATATATATCACAGTATTAAAAAAGATAAAACAGTAGGGGTTATTGAAGATAACGTATATGAAAGCTTCCAAAAAATAGCTGAACCTGTAGGGATCATTATGGGGATCACACCTGTAACTAACCCAACTTCAACTACAATTTTCAAAGCACTTATCGCAATTAAAACACGTAACCCAATTATTTTTGGTTTTCACCCATCTGCACAAAAATGTAGTAGAGAAGCAGCAAAAATTTTGTTAGAAGCAGCGGTTGAGCATGGTGCTCCTGCAGATTGTATCCAATGGATCGAAGACCCTTCCATGGATCGTACAAATGCATTGATGAACCATCCTGATGTAGCTTGTATTCTAGCAACTGGTGGATCTGCAATGGTTAAAGCGGCTTATAGCTGTGGTAAACCAGCACTTGGTGTAGGACCTGGTAACGTACCTTGCTTCATTGAAAAAAGTGCTAATCTAGATCAAGCAGTGAATGACTTAATCCTATCCAAAACATTTGATAATGGTATGATTTGTGCGTCTGAGCAAGCCGTTATTATTGAAGAACCTATCTTTGATCAAGTTAAGAAAAAAATGATAGCAAATGGATGTTATTTTGTCAATAAAGAGGAAGCAGCAAAATTAACTGCTGGTGCTATCATTGCTGATAAATGTGCAGTTAACCCATCCATTGTTGGTCAATCTGCTGTAAAAATTGCTGAAATGTGTGGAATTCAAGTTCCAGCTGGAACAAAAATCCTTGTTGCTGAAATTGAAGGCGTTGGTACGAAGTTCCCATTGTCTGCTGAGAAATTAAGTCCAGTGCTTGCATGCTATAAAGTAAAAAATGCAGAACAAGGTATCGAACGTGCCGACGAAATCGTGCATTTTGGTGGAATGGGTCACTCTTCTGTTATTCATTCTCATAATGAAGAAGTAATTAAACAATTTTCTGATCGTATGCCAACTTGCCGGATCTTAGTGAACCAACCATCTTCTCAAGGTGGTATCGGTGATATTTACAACACGAACTTACCTTCATTGACATTAGGTTGTGGATCTTATGGACGTAACTCCACTTCTTCTAACGTAACTGCAATTAATTTAATTAATGTGAAAAGGGTGAATCGTCGTACCGTGAATATGCAATGGTTCAAAGTACCGGATAAAATTTATTTTGAAAAAGATTCCACTCAATATTTAGCTAAAATGCCTGACATTACTCGCGTATTAATTGTAACAGACCCAATGATGGTTAAACTTGGATATGTTGAAAGAGTAGAGCACTATTTGCGTCAACGCCCAGTTCCAGTAGCGATTGAAGTGTTCTCTGAGGTAGAACCTGATCCATCTACAACAACTGTAGAACGTGGTGCTGAATTGATGACTAAATTCCAGCCTGACTGCATCATCGCATTAGGTGGTGGATCACCAATGGATGCTGCAAAAGGAATGTGGTTGTTCTACGAATACCCAGATACAGATTTCAAAAACCTAAAACAAAAATTCATGGATATTCGTAAACGGATCTACAAGTACCCACGTCTAGGACAAAAAGCTAAATTTGTAGCAATTCCAACGACATCTGGTACGGGTTCTGAAGTAACATCGTTTACAGTTATTACAGATAAAATTAATGGTAATACTAAATATCCGTTGGCTGATTATGAATTGACTCCAGACGTAGCGATTATCGATCCAGTGTTCGTTTACAGCTTGCCTAAGACTGCAGTTGCAGATACAGGTATGGACGTATTAACACATGGTATTGAAGCTTACGTGTCTGTTATGGCAAATGACTTTACTGACGGACTTGCGATCAAAGCAATTCAACTTGTATTTGAATGGCTTGAAAAATCAGCATTAACGGGTGATCCGCTAGCACGCGAAAAAATGCATAATGCTTCTACATTAGCAGGTATGGCGTTTGCTAACGCATTTTTAGGAATCAACCACAGCTTGGCGCATAAATGGGGTGGGGAATATCACACTGCACATGGACGTACAAATGCGATCTTGTTACCACACGTTATTCGTTACAATGCTAAAAAACCTACTAAATTCGCGGCATGGCCTAAATATACAAACTTTGTTGCAGACGTACGTTACGCTGAAATTGCACGTATCCTCGGATTGCCAGCTCGTACAACTGAAGAAGGCGTGAAGAGCTTAATTAAAGCAATTCGTGAATTAAATGAAAAATTAGGTATTCCACAAACGTTCCAAGAGCTTGGCTTTGAAGCTAAAGAATTTGAATCCAAAGTAGATTATTTAGCAGATCGTGCTTTTGAAGACCAATGTACAACTGCGAATCCTAAGCTTCCATTAGTAACTGAACTAGCAGATGTATACCGTGATGCATTCTACGGAAGATTTGAAGAATAAGTGAACAAGTAAGAAGAAAAAAGTGACAAATATCACTCGAAAAGTGATATTTGTCACACTGGTTTTATGCTAAATGTTATATGATAAGGACATAAATGATTCCTAAATTTGGCCTTATCAGTGTCCAATTTGTGAAAAGTATCACAAATTTTAAGGAATCACGAGACGCGGAAAACATATATCCTTCAAACCGCGTACTCCAAACTATAAAATGGAGGGAATAAAGATGTCGGTGATCGAGAGAGAAGTAAGTGATGTTCAGTCTGGTTGGAGAGGTTTTAAAAAAGGAAAATGGGTAAAAGAGGTTAACGTTCGTAACTTCTTGGATACTAACCTTTCTCCTTACACAGGGGATGAGTCCTTCTTAGCAGGTCCAACTGCAAACACAAAAGCATTATGGGATATCGTGTCTGACCTTAACAAAAAAGAACGTGATGCTGGTGGGGTTCTTGATGTAGATGTAAACACACCTTCTACTATTATTTCTCATGGACCAGGATACCTAGATAAAGACAAGGAACAAGTTGTTGGGGTTCAAACTGATGCTCCGTTCAAACGTTCTATTCAACCTTTTGGTGGAATTAAAATGATGATCGATGCTTGTAAAGCTTATGGCTTTGAATTGCCACAAGAAGTAATCGATACATTTACTCATATTCGTAAAACGCATAACCAAGGTGTATTTGATGCATATACATCTGAAATCAGAGCAGCTCGTAGAGCTGGTATTATTACAGGTCTTCCAGATGCTTATGGTCGTGGTCGTATTATTGGTGACTATCGTCGTGTAGCATTGTATGGTGTGGACTTCTTGATCAAACAAAAACAAAATGATTTGAAAGAGCTTGAAGTAGACGCAATGAGCGATGATGTGATTCGTCTTCGTGAAGAATTGTCTGAACAAATTCGTGCTTTAGGCGAATTAAAACAATTAGGACAATTGCATGGTTTTGATATTTCTAAACCAGCAAACACAGCTAAAGAAGCTTTCCAATGGGTATACTTCGGTTATCTTGCAGCTATTAAAGAACAAAATGGTGCAGCGATGTCCCTTGGACGTGTATCTTCTTTCTTAGATGCTTATATTGAACGTGATCTTGCAGAAGGAACATTAACTGAAGAAGCAGCACAAGAGCTAGTTGATCATTTCGTAATGAAATTACGTATCGTTAAATTCTTGCGTACTCCTGACTATAACGATTTGTTCAGTGGTGACCCAACTTGGGTAACTGAATCCATCGGTGGTATGACTGTACATGGTACTACTCGTGTTACAAAAAACAGCTTCCGTTTCTTACACACATTAAACAACTTGGGACCTGCACCAGAACCAAACTTGACAGTATTATGGTCTGAGCAATTGCCAGAAGCCTTCAAAAAGTTCTGTGCTAAAGTTTCTATCGAAACTAGTTCCATTCAATATGAAAATGATGACTTAATGCGTCCGATCTATGGCGATGACTACGGTATTGCTTGTTGTGTATCCGCTATGGAAATCGGTAAACAAATGCAATTCTTTGGCGCTCGTGCTAACCTTGCAAAAGCATTGCTTTATGCAATCAATGGTGGTAAAGATGAAAAATCAGGCGTTCAAGTAGGTCCTGAATATCCAGCAATCACTTCTGAATATTTGGATTATGATGAAGTAATGAAACGCTTCAAACCAATGATGGAATGGTTAGCTAAGCTATATTTGAACACTTTGAACATTATCCACTACATGCATGACAAATATTCATACGAACGTATTGAAATGGCATTGCATGACCGCGACATCTTGCGCACTATGGCTTGTGGTATTGCTGGATTGTCCGTAGCAGCTGACTCTTTAAGTGCAATTAAACATGCTAAAGTTAAAGTGATTCGTAACGAAGCTGGTATCGCAGTTGATTTTGAAATCGAAGGCGAATATCCTGCATATGGTAACAATGATGATCGTGTTGACCAAATTGCGGTTGAGCTAGTTGAATCGTTTATGACTATGATCCGTAAGCACAAAACGTATCGTAATGCTTTACCAACACAATCTGTCTTGACAATTACCTCTAATGTTGTTTATGGTAAGAAAACAGGAACTACTCCTGATGGACGTAAAGCTGGTGAACCATTTGCACCAGGTGCTAACCCTATGCATGGTCGTGATAAGAAGGGTGCTCTTGCTTCATTAAGCTCTGTAGCTAAACTTCCTTATGAACACAGCTTAGATGGAATTTCCAACACGTTCTCTATCGTGCCTAAAGCACTTGGTAAAGAAGAAGAATCCCGTAAATCTAACCTTGTATCTATGTTAGATGGATACTTCGGTAGCAACGGACACCATTTGAACGTTAACGTATTTGCTCGTGAGCAATTACTTGACGCAATGGAACATCCAGAAAACTATCCTCAATTGACGATTCGTGTTTCTGGTTATGCTGTAAACTTCATTAAATTAACTCGTGAGCAACAATTGGATGTAGTTAACCGTACATTCCATGGTCAAATGTAAGCTCGTTTGTTAAAATATTAATTATAAAAAAGACAGCAGAACGGAGTGGCGGAAGATGCTAAAAGGTCGCATACATTCATTGGAAACATTCGGAACGGTGGATGGCCCAGGTATTCGTTTCGTACTCTTTATGCAAGGTTGCTTGTTAAGATGTCAATATTGCCATAATGCAGATACCCTTAGCCTGACGGACGGTAAAGAGGTGACTTTAGAAGAGGTATTGTCAGAAATTGAACCTTATCTAAATTATTACCGCTCCTCAGGTGGGGGGCTCACTGTCTCAGGTGGTGAAGCAACATTGCAAGCTCCATTTGTGACTGAGTTGTTCCGCGAAGTGAAAAAACGTTGGAATCTGCACACAACGCTTGATACTAATGGATATAACGATGGGGACAAAATTCGTGATCTACTTGATGTAACTGATCTTGTTTTGCTTGATCTCAAGCATATTGACAATGAAAAGCACATTAAGTTAACAGGCAGACCTAATGATCGTATGTTAAAGATGGCACGTTGGTTATCCCTGCATGAACGTAATATGTGGATTCGCCACGTACTTGTTCCTGGTATAAATGATGATGAGCAGGACCTATTTAATTTAGGTAAGTTCATTGGTAGCTTGCAAGGTGTAGAAAAGTTTGAGATACTTCCATACCATCAAATGGGCGTTTTTAAGTGGAAAGAGCTTGGTTGGGATTATGAGCTTGAGGGTGTACCTTCACCTACTGCAGAGGAAGTTGAGCGTGCTTATCGCATTATTGAAGAAGGACGAAAACAAGGCGCACTCATTAAACAATAAACTTTTAGGAAAACGGCTAAATCTAACTGATAAGTTAGAGCTTAGTCGTTTTTTTTAATCGTTTTGATACTCAATATCTTTTTTATTAGAAATTTATGTTATGATGTTAAAATACATATTTTTATGTTTGAGAAAACAGAGAAACTTTCTTAACGTTTAAGCGTTTAATAGTTTGTGTATATAATAATTGGGTTGTTTTAAAATTTAATATAGGCAGCAGAGGAGTTAAAGGATGAATTTAAAAAGGTTATTTTTAGTAGGTTTGTTTGCGGTTTCACAAATGGGTTTAGCAATCCCTGCAAGTGCTGATCAAAATAATAGTAGTGATGCAACAGGCACAAACGTAACTGTCATTGAGGAGAAAGCAGGACAGTCACAGTCTCAGACAGAAGCAAAAGATGCTACAGAAGCACAAGGTGCAACAGGTGATAAAGAAGCAGATTCAACGAATATTAACCAAGGAACAAGCTCAAACAATTTAAGTCATACTACGCAATCAAGTAGCTATACTGAACTTGTTTTAATTATGAATAGCAAAAAAATATTTAACAATGGTTCTTTAAGCTTGGCTGGACATCCTATGGAAGTGAAAAAGGGAGTTTCCTTTGTTGCTATTCGAGGTTTTGCCGCTGCGGCAGGAATGACAGTATCAACAGATTCTTCAACAAATGAGGTTATTTTAACTCGTGGAAATGATGAGCTTCGTTTTAAGGCTGGAAATACTAAAGTTAAAGTAAATGGTGCAGTAAACACCATGAAGGGACCTGCTTATTCAAGTAAAAACAATTTTATGGTTCCTTTAGCGGCAGTTGCGGACCATCTTAATATTCCTTTTACGGTGGATAACACTAAAAAAACAGTAACATTACAAATTTCTACAGGTCCAATTGCTTCATTCCGTATAGGAAATCAGGAAGTTTATGCTGGACAAACCTATGTGCAATATTTGCCTCAATCATACTCACCTAAAGGCTTAGCAATTGTAAAAGAGGAATGGCAAAACAAACAGGACGTATTTAATACACCTGGATATTATACGGTAAGCTATCGGGTGCAGGATGCAAGCGGGGAATGGAGTAACACATTTAGTATGACCATTCATGTTGTCAAGCCTCACACACCACCCGTGGCTAATTTTAAGACTGATAAAGATACCTATAAGATGGGCGAGCCTATTACTTATACAGATTTAAGTACAGATGAAGAAAATTCAATTACTGAAACTAAATGGGAAAATAAGGAATTGGCATTTTTTGCACCAGGTGATGTAGTTGTAAGATTAAAGGTTGTTAATAAATATGGGTTATATTCTACCGTTGAAAAAACAATAAAAATTACGGATGAACAATTGTATACGCGCGACGAGTTTAACAAGCTATTTGTACCTGTTGGTGAGAAATTTGAAATTAATGGGAAGCAAGTGCTTGAGTGGGAGAAGCTAAACTATACGTATACTTCCCAACCAACAACACTGATTCGTAGTAATAGTCCTGAGACTGTGTATTCTGAAGGGATTTTATATCGTGAATCGGCTATAGGAGATACAAGATTTTTAGTGCATCACGTCAATATGACGAAAAAAAATATGAAAATTTATTTGATTGCTACAAATAAGAATAGTAAGCCGGCGCATCTCGTTCAAACCGGTTTAGGGTTTGCGGGACCAAGTATTTACGCGGGCGCTGCAGGAAAACAATCGATACAACGCTATTTTGAATCACTGCGTTATGGCAATCAATATAAAGACATTTATTTGGCAGCAGGTCAAAGTAAAATTATTATGTCAGAGCTAAGCGCTAAAGATTTAAAAAATGAAGAGGTAATTTCCTTAATTGCCGATTTAACGAGTGACCATACGATTCAATATACGTTAGTGATGGTTGCACCGGATAGAAATCCGATCAAGGCATTACCTAATCTCAAATTTTTACCTCAAGATGTGCATAAGCGTGGTACATTTGAACAAGCAACAAGAGATGTACAATATAGTGAGCTTGTTGGGAAGACACCGGTTCGCTTAATGCTTGGAGATAACTCAAGTGATCCCTATCTAGTTGGAAGTGATGGTCCAACTGGTGAATATAAAATGAATTCTGGCAATTTTGGCGTTGTGTACCGCATCCGGTTACCACGTGTGGCTCCAAACACATTGATCACGTTTAATCCTAGAGGTGGATTTTACTCTGGAGTCATCACGATCAATGGAAATGTCGTGTCCATTCCAAACGTAGGTGGGAGCAAAGGTACGAATGAAAATAGCGTATTACACCGTACAGGGGATAGAGAACAAAACTTAGAGTTTACGTTTACGGCTGCACCAGGAAGTAATTTGCCTGTCGGCATTTTGTTCCAGCCTTTACCACCTAAAAAATAAACATATTTGTTATAACGACAGCTCTTCTGTGGAAGTGGCTGTCGTTTCTTTTACTTCAATGAGCTAACATTGACGCGTCCGTTAATTTGGGGCATTATATTAAGTGGAGTATAAATGGGATTATAGATGGGTTTGTAGACAGAATACAATAATAGTTGATTTTTTTGACGGGGGTGATTGGATGTTATCAACCGAAGAAATAATTAAGGTTATGTCCTCCCGCGGATTAAGAATTACAGACCAACGCAAAAGTCTGGCTAAATTATTCGCAGAGAGTGAAAGCTATTTAACACCTAAAGATGTTTATGATTATATGTGTCAATATTACTCAGGCTTAAGCTTCGATACCGTATATCGCAATTTAAGGGTCATGGAAGAATTGGGTGTGTTAGAGCAAATTATGTTTGAGGATGGGTTGAAATTTAAGGCGAGCTGTAGTGAAGGCCACCACCATCATCATATGATCTGTTTGCAATGCGAGAAGACCTATCCGATACATTTTTGTCCAATGCCACTGACAGATGCACCAGAAGAGTTTCAGGTGGTTAAGCATAAGTTTGAAGTATTTGGTTATTGTAGTAAATGTAAACCACAGTCGCAGTTACAAGGTGAGGATAATTTGCACCAGCATGATTGCTCTCACCAGCATGGAGAGGTTAAATAATGTCGATCTCACGTAAAATTGTACAAGCGCCAATTCATGTATATCGGAAAGTTATTTCTCCTCTGAAGCCACCAGTGTGTCGATTTTATCCTACCTGTTCAGCTTATGCGCTGGAGGCCATCGAGGTACATGGTGCATTAAAAGGGTCTATGCTTGCGGCTAAGCGTATTGTAAAATGCCATCCTTTTCATCCTGGAGGGGTTGATCTTGTGCCTCCTAAAAATGAGAAGGTAAAAGAGGGCAAGCCTAAGACATCACATTCTTCACAGATTGGTTGAGGGTGAATGGACTTAATTAGTTAGGCTAATTTACTTGACAGCATGTTCCTATATTTCCTATAATGGAATCAATTTTATAAGCAGATTAAAACCGATGAATGGATGAGTACAAAGTGTAATTCAGCAGCAGAGAGCCGGGGAAGCTGAGATCCGGACTGAACTTTACTTTGGAATATGGTCCAGGAGGGACTGCGTGTGAGCTAGCTAAATAATAGCTTAGCTGGTAAGCATGTAGCGTGTTCTAGCGTTAATAGAAGGTCTTAAATGACTAGCAAAGCTTGTCTCTGTGAAGAGTCAGGAAATTTGGGTGGTACCGCGTGAGTAATCTCTCGTCCCATTAGGGATGGGAGTTTTTTTGTGTTTTTAAGCTTTTGAAATGCTACATAACATTTTAAGGAGGATATAACATGAGTGATAAAAAAACGTTTTACATTACAACTCCAATTTACTATCCAAGTGCAAAGCTGCATATTGGTCATGCCTATACGACTGTGGCAGGGGACGCTATGGCGCGCTACAAGCGTTTGAGAGGATACGATGTGCTTTATTTGACAGGTACTGATGAGCATGGTCAAAAAATCGAACGCAAGGCGTTAGAGAGCAATACTACACCACAAGCGTTTGTCGATGAAATTGTAGTTGGAATCAAAGAATTGTGGAAAAAGCTTGAAATTTCCTATGATGATTTTATTCGTACTACAGAACCACGCCATAAAAAAAGAGTTGAGGAAATCTTTGACCGTCTATTAAAAAAAGGTGACATTTATAAAGGAGAATATGAAGGCTGGTATTCCATTCAAGATGAAACGTATTATACAGAATCTCAGCTTGCAGATGTAGTTCGTGATGAAAATGGCAAAATTGTTAGTGCGAAAAGTCCTGAAAGTGGTCACGCCCTTGAGCTCGTAAAAGAAGAATGTTATTTCTTTAGAATGAGTAATTATGTAGATCGTTTGCTCAAGTATTATGAGGATAATCCTACATTTATTCAACCCGAGTCCCGTAAAAATGAAATGATTAACAACTTTATTAAGCCAGGACTAGAGGATTTAGCGGTGTCCCGTACTACATTTGAGTGGGGCGTTCAGGTAAAGGGTGATCCTAAGCATGTCGTTTATGTATGGATTGATGCTTTAACGAACTACATCACTGCACTTGGTTATGGCTCTGATAATGAAGAGTTGTTTAATCGATATTGGCCTGCGGATGTTCATCTTGTAGGTAAGGAAATTGTACGTTTCCATACGATTTATTGGCCGATTATGCTGATGGCGCTAGAGCTTCCACTGCCTAAAAAGGTATTTGGACATGGCTGGCTTTTAACGAAGGAAGGGAAGATGTCTAAATCAAAAGGAAACGTGGTAGATCCTAACGTATTAATTGATCGTTATGGTTTAGATGCTGCCCGCTATTACTTCCTACGTGAGGTTCCTTTTGGCTCTGATGGCGCATTTACACCTGAAAGCTTCGTGGAGCGTATTAATTCCGACCTAGCAAATGATCTAGGAAACCTATTAAATCGTACCATTGCGATGGTGAACAAGTATTTTGACGGTGTAGTTCCTAGCTATGCAGGACAAGTGACTGCATTTGATGGTGATTTACAAGCAACCATTACACAAACGATTGATAAAGTCGAAGAAGTGATGGAAAACCTTGAGTTTTCAGTTGCCCTAACTGCAATTAGTGCGTTGATTAGTCGTACAAATAAATATATTGATGAGACAAAACCTTGGGTGCTTGCGAAGGAAGAAGCAACTCGTAACGAATTAGCTTCGGTTATGTATCATCTTGTTGAGACATTAAGGATTGTATCTATTTTATTACAGCCATATTTGACACAAACACCAGCAAAAATTTGGAGTCAATTAGGTTTAGCTTCAGGTGAATTAACAACATGGGATAGCACAAGAGAATTTGGCTCCACACCAGCAGGAACTAAATTAGGAACAGCAGAGCCAATCTTCCCTCGTTTAGATGTGGAGCAGGAAGTAACTTATATCGTGAGCCAAATGAGTGGAGGTACGCCTGTAACGGAAGCTCAGGAGAAGGTAGCTGCCCCTTCTGGGACGGCGACCGAAGCACCGGAGCTGAAAGAAGAAATCGGCATTGATGATTTCGCAAAAGTTGAGCTGCGGGTTGCACAGGTAATTGCATGTGAGCCTGTTCCAAAAGCAGATAAGCTATTGAAGCTTCAGCTTGATTTAGGTTTCGAGCAGCGACAAGTTGTGTCTGGTATTGCGAAGTTTTATAAGCCAGAGGAGCTAGTTGGGCGCAAAGTCATCTGTGTAACGAATTTGAAGCCTGTGAAGCTACGTGGCGAGTTATCTAGAGGTATGATTTTAGCAGCATCAGAAGGCGATCAGCTTACACTAGCAACAGTGCCGGATAGTATGCCAAATGGTGCAGTGGTGAAATAAAATTCTGACTTTTTAGGGAAGGGCGCTCGGGTAGAGTGTTGCTTCACTTGCTGTTAAAACTGGATTCTTTATATTGAGCAAAAATGAGGTTAGAATCCAGTTTTAAAGGCAACCATTCCATTGTTCCGCAATCCCTCTACCCTCGCTTTGTATCTCGATGGAGTCTACCCCATATTAAAGTCCCCATTTTAAAGTGGGGACATAAAAAAGATCGCTTAATTGGAAGGCGCTCGGGTAGAGAGTTGCTTCACTTGCTGTTAAAACTGGATTCTTTCTATTGAGCTGAAATGAGGTTAGAATCCAGTTTTAAAGGCAACCATTCCATTGTTCCGCAATCCCTCTACCCTCGCTTTGTATCTCGATGGAGTCTACCCCATATTAAAGTCTTCATTTTAAAGTGGGGGACATAAAAAGGATCGCTCTGCGTGAATGGAGATTGACTCCAGTCACGCAGAGCGATCCTTTTATTTTTACAATTTAATATGAAACCCAAATATAATTGCTTGGTTGCTCCTAAATTATTTCTCCATGTAAGCGGAAAAGAAGCGAAGGTGCAGAGTGATTGTGGAGTGAGCCTTTAAAGTCCGATTGTGACCTAACCTGCAAATATCCAGACAATCGGACTTTAACAGTGAATGTAACAACTCTCTGCGCCGTAGCCTCTTTCTTTAGCTACAAGCCATTAATTTAATCTAATCAAACAATTATAAAAACAATAAAACAACCAAGCTGACTAGAATACAGTAGAACGAAAATACTTTTAGATTACCACGAGCCATAATGTTCATAAACCACTTCAATGAGAAGTAAGTTGCGATGAGTGAGCAAATAAATGCAGCCGCATAAGGTAACATAAGCTGATTAATTTGCGGATCTTTGGCTAGATCTCCTATAGTGAGGACCATACCACCTAAGCTAATAGGAATATATAAAAAGAATGAAAATTTAAGTGCTGTTTCTTGCTTCCAGCCAAGCAGCATTGCCGCGACAATCGTCGATCCAGAGCGGCTAATGCCAGGAATTAGTGCAATGGCTTGAGTAAAGCCCACAATTAAAGTATCTCGTAATGATAGATCCTTATCACCTTTTTTACCCCTTAAATTACGAATGATCCACAGGGCTAATGCTGTAAGGAGCAATGCGACGCCAATCGTGGTCATTCCTTTAAAAATTTCTCCAATTTTATCCTTGAATAATGTACCAAGTATGCCCGCTGGAATTGTGGCAATGATGAGATATATACCCATTTTAAAATGGGGGAGGTCACGTGCCTCTTGCTTAGCTATGTATCTAAAAAAGGATACAATTAGCTCCATTAAATCTTTACGATAAACCCAGACGATAGCAATTAATGAAGCCGTATTTACTAGTACCTCAAAGCTAAGACCTTCAATATGCATGCCAAAAATCTTTTCCATTATAATTAGGTGAGCACTTGAAGATACAGGAATTGGTTCGGTTAAACCTTGAATTAAACCCAGAAAAGCGTATTTTATTAACTCCAGGATGTCCAATTTGTTTCTCTCCTTTCATATTTTGATCTTGAACTGGACTTATCTATGTTAAGCTGTAAAACTAGCATTTGTCAAAAATACAAATTAATTTTACTAGCCAATGTACTTAGTTTATACCATGGTATAGTACTATTCCTGTTATTTTCCTTACATAAAGTTTAATGAACTTACATTTTTGTCACTAAAATAGATTGACATAAGCAAAACATTAACTCTATAATTCTAAATGTAATAATTACGATTAAAAGGAGATTAACGATGTTGTTTAAACATAAAAAACTATCATTTGTATTACTGATGTCATTTATTTTAATTTTAGCGGGCTGTGGAACGAAAGCAAATGAAAATATTGATCCGAATAAAGTGAATGTTGTAACTAGCTTTTATCCTATTTATTTTTTTGCAAATGAAATTGGCGGCGAAGATGCTCATGTTATGAATTTATTGCCTACGGGGGTTGAACCACATGACTGGACGCCACGCAGTCAGGATATTTTAAATACCTCAAAAGCACAGTTGTTTTTATACAATGGTGCAGGACTTGAATCATGGGTTCCTAATTTCCTTAAAGGGATAGATTCTAAATCCACGGTGAAAACTATCGAGTTAAGCAAGGGGATTCCACTTATTTATACGAATGAGGATGATGGGCATAATCATGGGGGCAATAACAGCCACGAAGATAGCCATGATGCTAGTCATGATCATGAAAGTGAACAGGGTGAAAATCTTGCCGAGCATGGACATGAACATGGAGAAGAACATGGAGATGAAAATGACCATGATCACGGAGATGAGCATAGTGACCCTCATACTTGGATTAGTCCTAAATCAGCAATTACAATTGCAGAAAACATTAAAAATGCCTATATTGAAGTAGATGCTAAACATAAAGCTAATTATGAGAAACGCTTTGAGGAAGTAAAAGAGAAGCTAACACAATTAGACCAAAAGTATACAGAAGCTTTGTCTAATACAAGTAAAAAGGAAATTGTAGTTTCTCATCAAGCCTTTGGATACTTAGCACGTGATTATGGCTTTACACAACATGCAATTATGGGCTTATCCCCAGAGTCAGAGCCAAAAGCACAAGATATTGTAGCTTTATCGAAGCTAGTGAAGGAAAAGAAAATTAAATATATCTTTTTTGAAGAATTGGTATCAGATAAGTTAGCAAAAATGTTAGCGGCTGAATCAGGTGTACAAACATTAGTCTTAAATCCAGTTGAAGGCTTAACGACTGAACAGGAGAAGGCTGGAGAAAATTATTATACTTTGATGGAAAAAAACTTGGAAAACCTGTTGTTAGCGCTAAAATAAAAATATAGATATACGTAGGTTATAGTAAGTTTAGTGAGTTTTGTGAGTTTAGTGAGTTACAGAAAGTTATAGATGGAAGGGTAACGATGATGAAAATAAAAGACATGGCTTCTGAGGTGTATTGTGAAGATCATGATCATGTCATTGAATTACAAAATATACATTTCTCTTATCAGGATCAAAAGGTAATTTCTGATTTTAGCTTTGCAGTTAAAAAGAGAGATTTTGTAGGCGTGATTGGTTCAAATGGTGCCGGTAAAACCACTTTATTAAAAATGATGGTGGGATTGCTTCGTCCAACGGAAGGAAATATTAAATTATTTGGTCAGCCGATTCAAAAGTTTCGGGACTGGGAACGTATAGGTTATGTACCGCAAAAAAATAACTTTAATCCTTTATTCCCAGCTACTGTTCGGGAAGTGGTGTTATCAGGGTTATACAATAACAAGAAATTGTTTAGAAGAATTAATTCGATGGAACAAAAGAAATGCCAAGATGCGATGGAGGTAATGTCGATTACAGACATTGCGAACAAGCGCATTGGTCAATTATCAGGGGGACAGCAACAACGAGTGTTTTTGGCAAGAGCGTTAATTAATCACCCTGAATTGCTCATTTTAGATGAGCCGACAGTGGGGATTGATGCAGAGACACAACATGATTTCTTTGAACTCATTTTTCATATGCATAAGCACCATAATATGACCTTTTTAATGGTTTCACATGATATTGATATGGTGGAGGATTATTTAGGTCAAGAGCCTGTAGATAAGTGTGGAGCCATTCGCTTCCATGTTAGACATTCACATGAACAAGATTGTTTAATTCCTGATTTGCAGCATTCAATTGAGTAAAGTTGAGACAGCGGGCTGGGATAGTTGTATATAAAGATTAGCAGGATCAAGGATTGAGGGAGATGTAGGGAGTGGAAATTTTAACAGCGGAATTTTTTCAACGCGCGCTAGCAGGTGGGATATTAATTGGATTAACAGCTCCTTTGATTGGTATTTTCCTTGTATTACGAAGATTATCGATGATTGGTGATACCCTCGCTCACGTAACGATTGCAGGTGTGGGCTTAGGTTTATTAATTGGAATGTATCCAATCGCTGCAGGATTAATATTTGCTATTATTGCTTCATTTGCAATTGAAAAGCTGAGGAAGGCTTATAAAGGTTATGCGGAATTATCTATTGCTGTCATCATGTCAGGTGGGGTTGCATTAGCCTCTCTATTTTTTACATTAAATAACGGAATCAATACCGATATAAATAGTTATTTATTTGGCAGTATCTATACGCTGGAAAATACAGACCTGTACGTTGTTGGCGTTGTTACGTTATTAGTGGTTGCTGTCATTTCCATATTTTTCAAGGAGCTTTTCTTATTATCCTTTGAGGAAGATGCGGCGGCGGTAAGTGGACTCCCTGTAAAGTTTTTAAATATGCTTATTACAGTGATGACTGCTTTTGTGATTAGTACCGCAATTAAATTTGTAGGAGCGTTGCTGGTTTCTGCATTACTAACGATTCCTGCGGCATGTAGTTTACTTATTGCTAGAAGCTTCAAAAGCTCAGTTGTTTTTTCCGTCATTATTTCAGAAATCGCGGTAGTAGCAGGTTTACTTGTAGCTGGAATTTTAAATTTAGCTCCAGGTGCAACAATTGTATTATTGCTCATTTGTATGCTTATACTCACTTTATTAGGAAAACGCAGTTTGCGAGTATAACGAAGATGAGCAAAAATGTTGTTTGTGCACATCTGCACTTGCCAACGGACGAGTTAAACATGTATCATTAAAATAGATTGTGTAAAGCTAACTGAAGCTAGCCTTACTGCAAAAGGTATTGTTAACTCATGGAAAAGAGGTTGTCGAAGTATGCCAACGCCTAGTATGGAGGATTATTTGGAGCGTATCTATAAGCTCATTGATGAGAAAGGATACGCGAGAGTCTCCGATATTGCGGAGGGCTTGGAAGTTCATCCTTCATCCGTTACCAAGATGATTCAAAAATTGGACAAGGATGAATATTTGATTTATGAGAAATATCGAGGGTTGGTGTTAACAAACAAGGGGAAGAAGATTGGTAAGCGACTTGTGGATCGACATCAGCTACTTGAAGAGTTTTTAGAGATGATTGGTGTAAATGAACAAAATATTTATAAAGATGTAGAAGGCATTGAGCACCATCTGAGCTGGGATTCTATTACTCGTATTTCTACACTTGTTGAATACTTTAAGCGTGATCAGACAAGAGTTCAAGATCTTGAGCGTGTACACGAAGAGATTTTGGCTGAATCATAGAGGTAAAGCATCTGCTGCTTTTTTAGGGTAGGTGCTTTTTTTCTTTTTCTATATATTTGTTAGCAAAAGCGCAACTCTTAGTGGGTGACAAGCGTTTACTATATATAGCATAACTTTAGGAACGGAGGAAAAAGATGAGAGTAAAAAAGTGGTTGGTGCCTTTGCTAGCCTTTATTATGGTGTGGCAAGCTGCAGCAACAGTGCAAGCAAGCTCCAATAAAGAGATCCAAATCTTTTTGGACGGCAAATCTTTAGTAAGTGATACAGCTCCTTATATTAAGCCAGCAGAGAAAATAACGATGGTGCCTGCACGTATTATCTCTGAGGGAATTGGTGCAACAATTACCCCTACGAACAAAAATATTACGATACAAAAGGATAGTAATATCATTGTTTTAACACCTAAGGCTAACACAGCTGTAGTGAATGGGAAAGAAGTTGCCTTAGATGTATCGGTTGAATTTGTGAATGGCCGTACGATGCTTCCGCTTCGTTTTGTAAGTGAAGAGCTGGGTCTTGAAGTGGCATGGAATGGAAATGATAAAATAATTACGTTAACCTCTAATGTAGGAGGAAATGATGGACAAAACAATAGTGGAAATGGAAGTCAAACCAAACCTCCAGCTACTGTGTCAGGAGTTAAGCCGGTAAGTGAAGTAGGTGTGCGGGGCGTGTGGATTTCCACAGTCTTTAATATTGATTGGCCTAGCCAAGCTGCTAGCGGTAATGAAGAGAAGCAAAAAAATGAATATATCGCACTACTAGACAAGCTAGCTCAAAGTGGTATAAATACAGTATTTGTCCAAGTTAGACCTTCGGCAGACAGCATTTATCCTTCAACTATTGTTCCATGGTCAAATGTGTTAACAGGTACACCAGGGAAAGATCCTGGCTATGATCCTTTACAATTTATTATTGATGAGACACATAAGCGTGGAATGGAGTTTCATGCTTGGTTTAACCCATTTAGAGCAAGTACAGGTAGTGATACTAGTAAGTTAACTAATGATCATGTAGTGAACGCACATCCAGAGTGGATTGTTAAATATGGGGGTAAGTCTTATATTAACCCAGGTATTCCTGAAGCAAGACAACATATTATAGAAGCAGTGATGGAAGTTGTTAACAACTACAATATTGATGGTGTGCATATGGACGATTACTTTTATCCGTCAGGCGAAACAAAAAGTAATACGTTTGGGGATGATAGCACCTATGCAATGTATAATGATAAAAATATAAGAAATAAGGGCGATTGGCGTAGAGATAACATCAGTACGTTTGTACAGCAGCTTGGACAAAAAATTCATGCTGTAAAACCTTCGATATCTTATGGTGTGAGTCCATTTGGTGTATGGCGCAACAAGGCAAGTGACCCACTTGGTTCTGATACAAAAGCAGGCATGTCGGCTTACGATAGCACGTATGCAGATGTCCGTTTATGGATTAAAAATGAGTGGATTGATTATGTGATCCCTCAAGTTTATTGGAGTTTATCACGTAGTGAGGTTCGTTATGATGTAATCACAAATTGGTGGGCAGATCAAGTGAAGGGAACCAATGTGAAGCTGTATATTGGTCATGCAGCTTATAAGCTCGGTACACCAGAGATTGGCTGGAACACAGCTCAAGAAATTATTAATGAGTTGTATTATAATGAACGATTGCCTGAGGTTAAAGGTAGTGTGTTTTTTAGTGCAAAGGATTTAATGAGAAACACGCTAGGACTTCTTCCGTTGTTACAGTCTTATTATGAAAGTAAATAAATAAGAAAAGCGAATAGGTACAGCCCCCATTCTCATACATAAGAGTAAAGACTTCTATGTGTAGATGGGGGCTGTTTAATTTATGCTCATCAATGGTGTGTTTGAAGGTGGAGGCGTTAAAGGCATCTCTTTAGCTGGTGCTGTACATTCCGCTGAAAAGTTTGGATTTGAATTCCACCGTGTTGCAGGGACATCCTCAGGCTCGATTGTTGCGGCTTTGATCGCTGCAGGATATAACGCTGAAGAAATGAAAGAAATTATATTAACGACGTCATTCACTACCTTTTTGAAGAGAGCGCCGATTTTTAATACGTCTGTGATTGGTCCTGCTCTACGTGTACTATTAAAGTCCGGTTTATATTCAGGGGAAGCCTTGGAGGAATGGATTCGTCAAACGTTAAAAGCGAAAGGTATTCGCACATTTGGAGATTTAGAGAAAGGAAAGCTACGAATTATTGCTTCTGATATTACAAATGGCAGAATTTTGGTGCTTCCCGATGATTTAAAACGTTTTGGCATGAATACGGAAACATTTGAAGTAGCTAGAGCCGTAAGAATGAGCTGTAGCATTCCTTATTTTTTTGATCCTGTACGCTTGCGATTGCCATTAAAGTATACGAAAGGGAAATCTTTTTCATCCCAGTTTTTATACGTCGTTGATGGCGGTTTGCTTAGTAATTTCCCATTGTGGTTGTTTGATCAGGATGGGGATATTAAAGGTGCGGGAAAACCAATTCCTACTGTGGGTTTTCAAATGGTTGGTAAAAATGCTAACCAGCCACATATTATTAAAGGTCCATTTAGTATGCTGCAAGCGATCGTCGAAACGATGTTGTCTGCACATGATGAGCGTTATATTGAACAATATAATCGTTATCGTACAATTAAAATTCCTACGTTAGGTGTGAGCACAACTCAATTTGATATTGATCAAGAGGAAAGCTTGCTATTGTATGAGTCAGGAATTATTGCAGGTGAGAACTTCTTTGAAGAATGGAATACGAAGTTTTATGAGGAGCAATTTATGAAGTATCAGAAAGAAAGAAGAAAATAAAAAATGATGCTGAGAGGTTGCACTCCAGCATCATTTTTTATTTAAATTCACGTCATGATTGTTGTATTAATGATATTTAGGATGGTCTCCATCCTTACCCTTTTGTCCTTCAATTACCTGAAAAGGATAGTGCTTACGTCTGTCCCCAGAAGGCCGTGATTGATTTGCAACTTTAGCCATGGTACGAGCAGAAGGCTTCACTTTAGGCGTCTTGCGCTGTTTGAATTTATTAGGAGGAAATTTATACAGTAGCCACACACCACCAATTACGATGAGGGGGGGCAGCAAACGCATCCAATTGATCCCGTTTTTATCAATAAAAGTGCTAAGTAAACCTATAGCTGCAAGGCTAATTGCAGTCCAAAATATGATACGCCCTTTTCTCATGCTTGTCTCATCCTTTCACAGGGTCCAAAGAAGAATGCTCTACTGAAGAGCTTGCAGGTTCTAAAGCTAATCCTTTCTCAATCATTTCATCTACTTCTCTCATCCGATTAAAAGAGGCAATGGACACTTCAACTTGCTCATCGTTAGGTTCTTTTGTTGTAAGAAGCTGTAACCACAGACCTGGGTAGCCAAGAAATCGAAGTACAGGAATGTCACGAACTGAATTCGTAAATCTAAGTAATTCAAAGGAAACTCCAATGACTACAGGTAATAATAATAAACGAATGTACATACGTTCCCATACATTATCCCATGTAAATAAGGAATAAATGATCACACCAACTATTACCGTTAAAATAATAAAGCTACTACCGCAACGATAATGCAGTCGGCTATATTTCTGTACATTTGCAGGTGTTAACTCCTCACCCGCTTCATAAGCACTAATTACCTTATGCTCAGCACCATGGTATTGAAATAGGCGCTTGACGACAGGCGTTTGGGATATCGCCCATAAATAGATTAGCAATAAAAAGATTTTTATAATGCCTTCAACTAAGGTATGCAAAACGTAACCTTGAAATGCGTGCTGAAATAAATATTGCTCCAGTACAGCAGGTACTAATGTAAAAATAATTTTACCCATTATAAAGGAAAGAATACCAACAATCGCAACACCAACGATCATGGTCAAAGAAAGCTTAGAATCCTCTTTTTCCTTTTGTTTAGCAAATTCCTCAGGTGTAGTCTCATCCTCAGCCATTGCCTCAGCAGAGTAGTTTAAATGCTTTGAACCTTTGGCGCTGGAATCAATGATACTTACTATGCCACGTATTAACGGGATTTTACGAAGCTTTTGTACCCATGGCTTATCATTTTTTGGAACTTCTAAAAATGTAATTTCTCCGCTTTTACGACGAACGGCAGTTACATTAACATGTTTGCCACCAAACATAACGCCTTCCATCACTGCTTGGCCACCATAAATATTAGGCCTTATTTCTTGAGGCAAAACACTTCACCTTCCCTAATAAAAGATTACTTCCACTTATGAGTCTATTGTAACGAACTTTAGAGTCAAATTCTAGTTTGGTTAGTCTTTTTTGAATTGGTCATACTAATTTCATATTAAGCCAAAGTTTGGTGAACGTCAGTGAAAGGATGAAAGATATGAATGAAAATATAGAACAAAGTCAACAAAATCAAGACTCTTCAACGGAGAAGAAGGAAAAGAAGGTAGAGAAGGGTAAAAAAAATGATGCTAAAAAACAGGGAAAAAGTAACACAAATCTCTTTTTGTTTTCATTAAATATCGGTTTTTTTGCAGGGCTAATCTGGGGGGCTGTAAAAGGATTTTTTTACTACATGAGCTTTACAACCTTAGTACCGGGTTATTTAGTTGAACCTTTTTTTAAGCATTCCTTTTTACTGTCCACACCAGGCCATTACACAGGCTGGGGATTTTTTACGCTGTTTTCGATTGTGGCTACGATGATTTATGTTTTTTTGTTTCGTAAATTAAAGGGACCTTTACCTGGCATGTTATACGGTGTGTTATGGTGGTGTATTATTTTTCTGCTTGCAGGGCCAATGACGGGGATGACACCTCCTTTTATACAACTATCGATCAATACGATGGTAGTAGAGTTTTGTCTGTATTTGCTGTGGGGGTTATTTATCGGTTATACTGCGGCGGTTGAATTTACGGATGAGCGAAAAAGAGAACCTAAAAAGCCCTCCCTACAATAAAAGCTTCTCAAGTGACTTGCTTGTATGTTAAAATTACTTTTGGCTAATTCTCGGGAAATTGAGATAAGAATGATAAAGTTAAGGAGCGTACAATGATGGCGAACACTCGTGTTGTCCAGCTTCGTAAATTGCTTGAAAAGCAAGGGCTAGAAGCTGTTTTGATCACTGGAGAGGTGAACCGCCGATATTTGACGGGATTTACGGGAAGCTCAGGTTATGTTTTAATTACAGGTCATAAAGCATATTTGATTACTGACTTCCGTTATATGGTACAGGCTGCTCATCAGGCAGTAGGCTTTGAAATTGTTGAGCATGCTGCCAATGTGATTGATACGGTTAAACAATTACTAAATGATAACAAAATTGACAAACTTGCATTTGAACAAGATCATGTAGTTTATGCAACCTTCCGTACCTATGAAGAAGAGCTTGCCCCAGTCAAGCTACAACCTGTCTCTGGTTTAGTAGAAGAGTTACGTATGTTTAAGGATGACCAGGAGCTTGCTTTGATGAAGCAAGCAGCAGACCTTGCGGATCAGACCTTTATGCATATGCTAACGGTATTAAAGCCAGGCGTAACAGAGCTTGAGATGGCACTTGAGATGGAAATCTTCATGCGTAAAAACGGTGCAGCATCCAGTTCCTTTGATACGATTGTTGCGTCAGGTGAACGCTCTGCGTTGCCACATGGTGTAGCAAGTGAACGTGTCATTGGAAACAATGAATTTGTGAAAATGGATTTTGGCGCGTTGATGATGAACGGATATTGCTCTGATATTACGAGAACCGTTGTTATGGGTGAACCAACCGCTAAACATCGTGAAATCTATAACATCGTGCTGGAGGCTCAGCTATATGCATTAGATCACCTACGTCCAGGTATGACGGGTCGTGAAGCGGATGCACTATGCAGAGATATTATTAGTCGTTATGGCTATGGAGATCAATTTGGTCATAGTACAGGTCATGGACTCGGTATGGAGGTTCATGAAGCGCCAAGATTGTCTAAGCTGAGTGATACCATTTTACAGCCTGGTATGGTTGTTACTGTGGAACCAGGAATTTATATTCCAGGTTTTGGTGGTGTGCGGATCGAAGATGATGTTGTCATTACTGAAACCGGCATGCGTAGACTCACAGAATCCAGCAAAGAACTTAAAATGATTAAGTAAATGAATGTAATTAAGTAGCAACAATAGTTAATCTAATAACATATGTTGGTTAAATTATTTCAGGGAGGTTCTCTTATTGATTTCAGTTAATGATTTTAAAACAGGCTTAACAGTAGAAGTAGATGGTGATATTTTTACAGTTCTTGATTTCCAACACGTAAAACCAGGTAAAGGTGCGGCGTTTGTTCGTTCTAAATTAAAAAACCTTCGTAATGGTAACACCGTGGAAAAAACTTTCCGTGCAGGTGAAACGATTGGACGTGCAATTATTGAAAACCGTGAGGTACAATACTTGTATGCAAGTGGTTCCCAACATGCATTTATGGATAACGAAACTTATGATCAATTCGAATTAAGCGCAGACCAATTAAAATGGGAGCTTAATTTCTTAAAAGAAAATATGAACGTTAAAATTGTTAGCTATCAAGGCGAAATCCTTGGTATTAACCTTCCTAACAGTGTTGAATTGGCAGTTGTTGAAACAGAACCAGGTATTAAAGGAAACACAGCAACGGGTGCAACTAAAAATGCTAAAGTAGAAACAGGCTTAAACGTACAGGTTCCTTTGTTTATTAATGAAGGTGATGTGCTTATTATTGATACACGTGAAGGCAAATACGTTTCTCGTGCATAGGAAGTAAAAGCTTTGGTCATCCTCCTCCATCTTTTGCGGATGGAGGAATTTTTTTTGAAAATGATTAACACAGGTGCATGCTTTCGTATTATACTAGTTTAAAGCGTTACTTAACTAAGCGTATATTTGTATTGGGCAATGATGATTAGGAGGGTCTAACTTGGCTTTATATGTTATGAAGTTTGGTGGTAGCTCAGTAGGTACTATAGAGCGAATGAAATCAGTAGCAAAACGTATTGTTGAAAAACAAGATGAAGGACATCAGGTTGTTGTTGTTGTATCTGCTATGGGTGATACGACGGATGATTTAATCGATCAAGCAAAACTACTGAACGCCGAGCCAATGGCGCGTGAAATGGATATGCTGATGACAACAGGCGAGCAAATTTCAATGTCTTTACTATCCATCGCAATTGGTGCTCTTGGACGTCAATGCGTTTCTTATACAGGTTGGCAAGCAGGCTTTCGTACAGAGCCAGTTCATGGCAAGGCACGGATTACAGATATTGTGCCAACTCGCGTTGTATCAGCACTTGAAGGAGGCAACATCGTTATTGTTGCTGGCTTCCAAGGCATGACGGAGGATGGAGAGATTACAACGTTTGGCCGTGGTGGCTCAGACACAACTGCTGTTGCACTAGCTGCTGCAATCTCTGCTGACTTCTGCGAAATTTATACAGATGTAGATGGTATATATTCTACAGATCCACGTATGGTTCAGCATGCACGTAAGCTAAAGGAAATTTCTTATGATGAAATGCTAGAGCTAGCCCATCTAGGTGCGGCTGTGCTTCATCCGCGTGCTGTGGAGTATGCGAAGCATCATCAGGTCTGTCTCGTCGTAAGATCGAGCTTTAATCATAATGAGGGTACTGTTGTGAAGGAGGAAGTTAGTATGGAGCAGGGCGTTGTTGTTAGTGGGATCGCATATGATAAAAATGTAGCTCGAATTAGCATTTTGGGGGTTTCCCATGTTCCGGGCGTACTTGCCAAGGTGTTTGGCTCTCTTGCAGAAGCGGACATCAACGTAGATATTATTGTACAAAGTGGAGACTTGGAAGGGAAAGCTGACTTCTCCTTTACGACCACTTTATCCGACCGTAAAAAGGCACTTGAAGTGATTCAAGGTATTGCATCAGAGGTTAATTTTAGTGAAGTGACTTCTGAAGAAAATTTGGTCAAAGTATCCATCGTTGGTGCAGGCATGATTAGTCATCCAGGTGTGGCAGCACAAATGTTTGATGTTATCTCCAAGCAAGGTGTTAATATTAAGATGGTGAGTACTTCTGAAATTAAAACATCCTGTGTTATTGAAAGTGATAAACTAAACGAGGTTGTTATTGCACTTCATACTGCTTATGGATTGGATTCAGAGGGTCAGGCATTCATTGGTGGGAAGGATCGCCGCTAGGTTAGGACATTTAATGTAAGTAAGGCGCTCACACAGAAGGTTCTTACGATCGTTTCTTAAAACCAGATTCCTTTTACACAACTTAATCGTTGTAATCTGGTTTTAAATACGAACGTTTCACTTCTCCAGAATCCTTCTGTGCTCGCTTTGTATCTCATAGGAGTAAACATAATTTTGAGGTCGCCTAAAGAACGGCGAACCTTATAAAAAGGGATTTTATTATTAGTGAATAATAATGAAGTTCCTTTTTTTGTTACTATTCGTTGTGCCAAATGGCGAACTTTATACAAGAGCATCTCATTATTATTAAACAATAATGAGGTGCTTTTTTGGGGTTTCCTAAAAACAGCAAAAGTAATATTAGCGAAGAGGCAGAGGGATTTTGGAGAAGCCTAGCGTTCACCTTTAAAGCTTGAATCTTATCAGTTTAAAATTCCTTAAATAAAGATTCAAGCTTTAACAGTGGTCGAAGCAACCCTCTGACTCGTAGCGTTTTGCTGCAGCTAGTCTCTTAAATTTACATAATGCTAGATTTAGAGTCATAAACACGAAGTACAAGCATACAAATGAGATATAACCAAACATTATTTATCTAGTTTTGGTTGGAAGCTTAAGGTAAAGGGGGAAAAAAGATGAGCCTAAGCTGGTTATCCTTGTTTCCCGATCACATCCAGAGTATGCTTCGTTCTCTTCCCTCTTCGCTTTTGGATGAAATTGAGGAAATTCGTCTTCGAGAGGGACGTGCCCTTGAGGTGAATGCGGGTGGACACTTTTATTATTTAACAGCAAAAGGAGAGGTGACATCGAAGCCAGAGCATGCATATCGACCAAGCCGCAAGGATAGTAATACACTGCTTGATCTCATTACCAATCATTCTTTATACACGATGGAGGAGGAGCTAAGGCGGGGATTTATTACAATCGCAGGGGGTCATAGAGTTGGTTTGTCTGGTAGAACGGTACTAAGCGGCGGACAGGTTGCTCATTTGCGAGATATTAGCGGCTTTAATGTCAGGGTGGCAAGAGAAGTGCAGGGGGTGGCAGATCATTTACTCCCTAAGTTGCTTGATTTTAAGCAGAAAAGCATCAATCATACTTTAATTATTTCTCCCCCACAGCAAGGAAAAACAACGATGATTCGTGATTTGGCTCGTCAAATCAGTTATGGAACTTGGCGAAATCCTAAAGCACAGTGGCAAGGGCTTAAGGTAGCGGTCATTGATGAGCGTTCTGAAATTGCTGGCAGTAAACGAGGTGTTCCTAGCTTTGATGTTGGTCCAAGAACTGATGTGATGGACGGTTGTCCAAAGGCTGAAGGTATGATGATGATGATTCGCTCGATGTCTCCAGATGTACTCATTGTAGATGAAATTGGACGCAAGGAGGACATTGAGGCTCTGATTGAAGCGTTACATGCTGGAGTACGTGTCATTGCTACTGCACACGGTTCAAGTGTGGAAGAGCTACAAACAAGACTTAAAGCTGTTTCAAGCTTAGGAAGTGACTTTTTTAAAGCTTATGTGGTTCTTAGCCGCAAGGGAAAGGCGATTACGTACAAGCTATGGGATGACAAGGGTAGAACGATGCTGAACTATGACGATGTGCAAAGAGGCAAAGAATATTATGGCTAAAATGATAGGGGCTACATTAATTATATTGGCAGCAACATTGGCAGGCTGGTATAAAGCACGACAATATGCTAACAGACCAAGGCAAATTCGCCAATTAATTGTAGCGTTAAAACGCCTAGAGACAGAAATTATGTATGGCTTTACACCTCTACCAGATGCACTCAGGGTCATTGCCAAGCAGCTAAAACCTCCGCTACAAAGTATTTTCGAGCACGCAGCGGGTGGGATGGATAAACACAATTCAACAGCACAACAAAGCTTGCATACTGCAATTTCACAGTATTGGGGACATACAGATATGAAGTCAGCTGAAAGGGAGATTATGGTTCAGCTCAGCTATACCCTAGGTACAAGTGATCGAGCGGATCAGGCAGGACATATTACTGCGGCAATCTCTCAATTGCAGCATGAGGAGCTTCAGGCTCGTGATGAACAAGTGCATTATGAAAAAATGTACAAAAGCTTAGGATTGTTAAGTGGAATTTTAGTGGTCATTTTGTTGTACTGACCCCCACATTTACATCCTGACTAGATGGTGAGGTGCCAAACAATGAACATTGAAGTAAATGCAATATTTCAAATTGCAGGAATCGGCATAATTATAGCGATGATCCATACTGTATTGAAGCAGATGGGCAAGGAAGATATGGCACATTGGGTTACACTCATTGGTTTCGTTGTTGTCCTATTTATGGTCATACGAATGCTGGACAGCTTGTTTCAGGAGATTAAATCAATTTTCTTGTTCCAGTAGGTGGATAATCAGTGGAAATGATTCAGATTGTTGGACTTGGCTTAATTGCGACAATACTCATTTTAGTAATTAAAGAACAAAAGCCGTTATTTGCCTTCCTGCTTGCGATGTGTACAGGCATCATCATTTTTTTATACTTGGTCGAAAAAATCGGTGGCATCATTAGTGTATTGCAGGAGCTAGCTGAATCAACTGGGGTTAACATGGTTTATCTCAAAACCATTCTAAAAATAATTGGAATTGCTTATATTGCTGAATTTGGTGCACAAATTGTACGAGATGCTGGACAAGAGAGCATAGCCTCAAAGATTGAGTTAGCAGGAAAGGTGCTTATTATGGTTTCCGCTGTTCCTATAATCAGCATCATAATCGAAACAATCATGAAGCTATTGCCTACCTAGAAGGGGATGAGGTAATGAAATTATGGAAAACGAAGCAGCTTCATTTACCACTACTCTTGATGATTCTAGGTGCATTAACACTATCATTGCTACTCCCCTTTCAGGTAAATGCAAAGGATACAGATGGAAAAGAAGTGAACTGGAAAGAACGACAAAGCAATGAGCTAAAGACAGATGAAGTTGAAACCTACTGGGATAGCTTGATGAAGGAATACGGTGGTTTTTTCCCTGATCAGAAGCTCCCTTCATTTAAAGACATGCTGATTAAGGAAGGTCAAGGATTTGATTTGAAGTCAGTTTTTTCTGGCTTGATGAAATATATGTGGCATGAGGTGTTATACAACGGTCATATTCTGGTCACTATCATTTTGTTGTGTGTGTTCAGTATGATCCTTGAAACACTACAAACCGCATTTGAACGTAAGCAAGTTAGCAAGGTTGCCTACTCGATCTGTTATATGGTTATTTTGGTGCTTGCTATCAATAGCTTTCATGTTGCAATTTCTTATGCTAGTTCAGCGATAAGAGGTATGGTTGATTTTATGATTGCGATGGTGCCGCTGCTGTTTATGCTCTTAGCTTCGATGGGCAATGTCGTAACGGTGACGATTACACATCCCTTTGTCGTGTTTATGGTGCATACCGTAGGAACACTAGTACACACTATTATTTTTCCACTACTGTTCTTCTCGGTTATCCTTCATATCGTTAGCTCATTGTCGGACAGGTATAAGGTGGATCGGCTTGCTGATCTACTCAAAACAGTTAGCATGGGGTTGCTTGGAGTTTTGCTTACGGTTTTTTTAGGCGTAATTTCAGTCAGAGGTTTTACAGGCTCAGTTACAGATGGGGTGACACTTAGAGCTGCGAAATATTTAACTGGAAACTTTGTTCCAGTCGTTGGCAAGTTATTTGCAGATGCGACGGATACAGTAGTATCTGCTTCACTGTTAGTCAAAAATTCAGTCGGAATTGTTGGCGTCATTATTTTGCTGTTCTTATGTGCTTTTCCAGCCATCAAGATACTCATTTTAGCACTAATATTTAATCTAGCTGCTGCTGTGTTACAGCCACTTGGTGATTCTCCAATTCTAACTTGCTTAGAGACCATCGGTAAAAGTATGGTGTACGTGTTTGCGGCACTTGCCGCGGTTGCGATGATGTTTTTTCTAGCCATCACGATTATGCTAACCGCCGGAAATATTACGGTGATGATGAGGTGAGCAGAAATTGATATAGTGTCGCTTGTTTAGGGATGGTGAACGTTATGACATTGCTTTCACAATGGCTAAAAGAAATTATTTTTATCATCTTATTTGCAGTATTTATTGAACTATTGTTGCCTAATCGTTCGATGGAACGATATGTAAAATTTGTGATTAGCTTATTGATTCTGCTGACCTTACTGTCACCGATTATGAAATTATTTACAGATCAAACAGAGAAAAAAATTGAAGTTGCTTTAACCGGGGGATTTGATGTAGAGGATGGGAATGTACAGGCAGAGACGAAAAAGATTTTAGCTGAGGGGAATGAACTTCAGAAGAAACGCGAGCAAGAAGTTATGGCATGGACAGGGGAAGAAATTGCAAGGCAAATGAAGGAACAGCTTAAAAATGTGACAGGGCAACCGATTAACCGAGTAGCAGTAGGCTTAACAAACTTAGGAAATAAAAAGGAAACAACAATTACCTCAATCGAGGTAGTGATGGGAGCCAGTCTACAGGCTCAATCTGAGCCGACAGCACAGCCAGAGCAGTCAGATCACACAGAGCACTCAGATCAATTAGAACAGCCGCAAGAAAAAATACAAAGTGTAGAAATTCCTGCAGTTAAGCAAATTGAAATTGATATTAGCTCATCTCAAAAAGATGAAAATGCTGGGGAACGCAATAAAGAACAAAACCATAACAAGTCATTAACTGTTGAACAAGATCAGGGTGCTCATCAGAATACTAACGATGAAAAAATGAAGCAGATGAGCGATAAAATAAAAAGCTTTTTGCAGGAGCAATGGGGGATACAAAGAAACGTCATTTCTGTTGTGGTGGATGAGGCGAATTTTAAGGAATAAGGAGGTGATTTGATGCCAAAGTGGTGGAATAAGCTAGAAGCCTTTATTAGCGCAGGTGGAAAAAATGAAAATGGAAAAAGGAAACTAAATACATTTCGTTTGCTTATATTAATCGCCTTAATTGGTATGGCTATTATGTTATTTAACTCCTTTGTTCATGTGAAAAAGATAGATCCAGAAGGAGAAGGACGAGAGCCGCCAGTACTCCAAAATATAACAACCCCTAATTTAAATGATGCTGATACGAGTACAAGTCCTTTTGATGACATTGAGCATTCGCTCGAAAATAAAACAAAAGAAATTTTGGAAAAAATCGTAGGTGTAGGTGCGGTGGATGTTCTTGTCACAATTGATTCTACTGAAGAAGTTATTGTTCAACGTAATGTTAAGGACAGTCAAGAGGTGACAGAGGAAACAGATGCAGGTGGGGGAAAGCGTAATATTACGCAATACACAAAAGATGGACAGATTATGACTTACGAGGTATCAGGTAATCAACAGCCGATTGTAACTAAAAAGGTAAAGCCTAAGGTTCGAGGCGTGTTGGTTGTAGCTAGAGGGGCAGAAAATGATACGGTAAAAGGTCTGATTGTAGATGCAGTTGAAAAAGGATTGAATGTTCCAGCCTTCAGAATCTCTGTTGTGCCTAGGAAACAATCACAATAAAACAAAGAAATTAAATAAAAGGATTCTAAGGAGGAAGTATCGTTATGAAATCTAAAAGACAAACAATTTGGTTGGTATCCATGCTTAGCTTAATGGTCATTTTATCTGCTTATTATTTGTTTACAGAGGATTCAAGCCAAAATGCTTCAAAACCAGTAGAGGGCGAGCAAGTTGTGAATATGCAAAATCCAACAGACCTGAAGGTGTTCCCAGATTCTGCGCCATCTAGTCAAGATGTTACCATTTCTGAAGTAACGTCTGAAAATGGCTCAGCTACAGGCGCAATTACAGATGATAAAGAGCAGCCACAAACTGAAGTAAAGGATAATAAAGAACCATCAGGAGAAAAAGAACAAACAGGAGAGAAGCAACAAAACGGACAAGTGACCGATCCACAGGTAAAAGATGAGGATGTGTTAAAGCAGCTTGAAAGCCAAGGCACAACTAAACTAGATCAACTTACCGCTTATCAGCAAGAAAGAAGTCAAACGAATGCTAAAAGAGTAGATGAGCTTTTGAAAAAAATTAATGATGGAAAATCACTTGATGAGTCAGCAGTTGCTCAAAAGGAACTAAGAGTGTTAGAGGAAAACGAAGAAAAAATTAATGGTATTGAAGAGCGCCTACAACAACAATATGCAAATGCCGTAGTTACTGAAGACAATAATCAATATAAGGTTGTAGTTGCAAGTGAAAAGCTTGAAGCAAAAGATGCAGTAAACATCGTAGACCTTGTTATTAAAGAATTAGGCGTTTCTCAAGATAAAGTAAGTGTGCAATATGTGAGTAAATAATAGGCAAATAATAGTGCATCAAAAGTAAGTTCACTTTTTGAAGGTGGACTGTAGACTTAAGTAGAGAGGAGAGAGTGCATAAACGGAAAAGTGTTTGTTCCGTAGCGCCTCTCTTCTGTTCTTTTAAAAATGCGGAATTAAAAGTATAATTTAATGGCGATTGACCAAAAAAGAATGCGTGATTTTAAAGGGTGCAGGTCATTTTCCAATTGAATCACCCGGGTTAGAGCAGCTGAATAAAGCCGTTCTCTCGTTTTTGCAAAGGATTGAGCGTGGTGAGTTTTCAGATATGTCTTAGTACGTATGGAAATGCTACACTCTTTCTATTTTGATTGATTGTGATATAATACATAAAGTTATGTTACAAAAAAGGCCAAGGCTTTGCTGATTTAAAGCTGAAGGAGTGAATAATAATATGCTAAAGCTAAGTGAAATTAAAGAATTGATTGAATTAGTAGACAAATCAACATTACAGGAATTGGAAATTGAAAATGAAGGAAGTCGCTTGAGTATTCGCAAGGCTTCTCCGCAATTTGCGCAAGTGATGGCACAACCGATGGTGATGTCTCCCTCAGCAGGTTTAAATATGCCTGAAGTCACTGTGAGCGAAGTAACTACAAGCGGAAGTGCAGGAGACACAGCTGTAGCAGCTCCAGACACCTCTCATTTACATACCATTGTTTCTCCGATGGTAGGTACTTTTTATCGTTCATCTTCACCTGATGCAAATCCTTTTGTAAATATCGGGGATAAAGTAGGAGACAAAACGACGGTATGTATTATTGAAGCCATGAAATTAATGAATGAATTAGAAGCTGAAGTGAAGGGCTCCATAGTTGATATTCTTGTGGAAAATGGTCAGCTTGTAGAATATGGACAACCTCTATTTCTGGTCAAACCGGAGTAATTACCAAGGAGGGTGTGTAAACAGATGAAATTTCAGAAATTGTTAATTGCCAATCGCGGCGAAATTGCAGTTCGTATTATTCGAGCATGTAGGGAAATGGGGATTTCCACTGTTGCTGTATATTCAGAGGCTGATCGAGATTCCTTACATGTTAAATTAGCGGATGAGGCCTATTGTATTGGACCGACCTTATCTCGCGACAGTTATTTAAATTTAACAAATTTGATGAGTGTAGCCACTTTAACGGAATGTGATGCTGTTCACCCCGGATATGGTTTTTTAGCTGAAAATGCTGACTTTGCTGAAATCTGTGCTTCCTGCAACATTACTTTTGTTGGACCTTCCCCTGAGGCGATCACTAAAATGGGGGATAAGGCGGTAGCTAAGCAAACGATGCAGGAGGCAAATGTTCCGGTTATCCCTGGCTCAGATGGCTTGATTCAAGATTTGGATGAAGCTATTGTGATTGCAAGACAAATTGGCTATCCTGTCATTATTAAGGCAACTGCTGGTGGTGGCGGTAAAGGAATTCGTATTGCTGAAAATGAAGAAAGCTTAGTGAAGCAGATTGAAACGGCTCAGCAAGAAGCTCAAAAGGCATTTGGCAATGCTGGTGTTTACCTAGAAAAATACTTGACTGGAATGAAGCACGTTGAGATCCAAATCATTGCCGATAAGCATGGTAATGCGGTGTATCTCGGTGAACGTGATTGCTCCATTCAACGTCGTCGTCAAAAGCTAATTGAGGAAGCTCCTTGTCCTGTCCTTTCTGCTGAAAAACGCAAGGAAATGGGAGAAGCAGCTGTTAGAGCGGCTTTGGCAGTAGACTACTCTGGAGCGGGTACACTGGAGTTTTTGCTTGGACAAGATGGACAGTTTTATTTCATGGAAATGAATACTAGAATTCAAGTTGAGCATCCCGTAACTGAAATGGTGACAGGAATTGATCTCATTCAAGAAATGATTTCTGTTGCAGAAGGAAACCCACTTTCCTTTAGTCAAAATGAAGTTGTGCTAGATGGATGGTCAATTGAATGTCGTATTAATGCAGAGGACCCATTCCGTAACTTTATGCCTTCTCCAGGTAAAATTGATTTTTACCTTGCACCTGGTGGCCCAGGAGTACGAGTAGATAGCGGTGCATATCCAGGGTACACGATTTCTCCTTATTATGATTCTATGATTGCGAAGCTGATCGTGTGGGGGAAAACGCGTGAAGAGGCGATTACAAGAATGAAGCGTGCCTTAGCTGAATTTGCAATTGAAGGCATTCATACTACGATTCCATTTCACCAAAAATTGTTAGAACACCCAGCCTTTTTAAGTGGTGATTTCGATATTAAGTTTTTGGAAGAAAACGAAATTTAGAAAAAACCTCTTGGTTTGTCATAATGAACCTGAAATGATATAGTATGTATAATAAGTGCGCTTGTCTAAGAAGGATTTGTTAAGTCTAGCGTCATACTTATTGAGAGGTGGATGATTGAAATGAGTACAGTATCTACTGAATTTGAACGTACAGACATTGGTGAAATTCAGATTGCACCTGAAGTCATTGAAGTGATTGCTGGTCTTGCAACCGTCGAGGTAAAAGGCGTTGCTGGAATGAGTGGTGGCTTTGCAGGTGACATTGCTGAGCTTCTTGGCCGTAAAAATTTGGCTAAAGGGGTAAAGGTTGAGGTTGGACAACGTGAAGCGGCTGTAGACGTTTCTGTCATTATTGAGTATGGAAATCGAATCCCTGAGGTAGCAACTGAGATTCAACGTAATATTAAACGCTCGATTGAAAATATGACTGGACTAAATGTGATTGAAGTGAACGTACATATTCATGACGTGATCTTCAAAACGGCTGAAAAGATCGAAGAGGCAGAAGTAAACCACAGGGTAAAATAAATGAATGCATCTATAAACCCCCGACCTTGAGTCAGGGGTTTACTACACTTTTCACTTGAACTAATGAAGGAGGCTTTACCTCTCGTGGCTAAAATTGTAGACCGATTGTTGCTTTTCCTTTACAGCTTATGCATTGGTGTCATCTCCATAGCAGCAATTCTTTTATTAACTAATGTTGTGACTATATCCTATGAATCAAGTTCAAAGGATCCTGTTTTTGTGGGAATGATTGCGGCAGCTTCTGTCCTGTTTTTGCTTAGCTTACGTTTCCTTTACATTTCTATTAAACGTGATCGTAATGCTGGTAATTCCATTGATCAACGTACAGAATATGGAGATATTCAAATTTCGGTGGAGACGATTGAAAACTTAGCTTATAAGGCTGCGGCAACTGTACGTGGGGTACGCGATATTAAGACGAGAATTCGTATCACTGAAGCAGGGCTTGAAATTAAAGTAAGAGCATTAGTGGATGGAGAAACCCCTATTCCTGACGTAACAGAGGAAGTACAAAGACAAGTGCATGATTACGTTAAAACAACGACAGGTATTCCTGTTGCTTATGTATCTGTATTTATTGCTAATCTTGTGCAATCATCCCCGATGATTAAAAGTCGGGTTGAATAGGAGTGAATCACCCTATGTTATGGAGGCAAATTAAAGAAAGTGGCTTAGGCCGTTTAATCGGGCTTGGCGCTGGATTGTTTTTCTTCCTTATTTATGTCTTTTTTGGATTTTGGAACATGCTGTTTTGTGCTCTGCTATTATACATTGGTTATATAGTGGGTAAACGTAAGGACTTGGGCGAAGAAAATCTAATTTCATTGGGCACAATACGGAATTGGTTAGAGAGACGCTATCGTCCATTTAAATAATTCCTGTGATATGCTTTTTCCTAAAAAAGAGCTATGCTTTTCATTTGCCCATTTTTGTGGAGAGAGTATGTCAGAGGATTTTTTTGTCTTTAATCTCTCATTCTAGATTAGCATTTTTGCACACTATCAAGGAGGATTTACATGAAACGACGGTTAGCAAGAGAAATTGCGATACAAAGCTTGTATCAAATGGAAATGAATGAAGTGGAAGCAGAGGAAGCGGTAGTGATGCTCCTTACAGAAGCATCTGAGGAAAATGAGTCCCAAGTTGAACTGTCTGATGTAAGTAAAACAAAGGAATTTGTACTTGAGCTTGTTAATGGGGTTGCAAATAACAAACTTGCCATTGATGAGTTATTAGTGGATTACTTACAAAATTGGAATTTAGATCGTTTATCTAAAGTAGACCGTCAAATTTTAAGACTAGCTGTTTATGAAATGGTATTTCGGGATGATGTACCGGGTAAAGTTGCTGTTAACGAAGCGGTAGATTTAGCGAAGCATTTTGGTATGCCAGAGTCAGGTAAGTTTGTTAATGGTGTGTTAGGTAAGCTGATTGGGGATGTAGATGAATTAAAATCTAAATTCGTGAAATAATCGAGAGCTTTACTAAAGTAAAAATAAATATAACTTAAATTAAGAGTGACAGATTGAACAAACCTCACTGCTGTTTCACTGCGCTCAAAAAGGAGAGAAATGACATGTCGGCAGCTATTATTAATGGGAAGCAAATTTCAGAAGAGATTCGTAATTCGTTGAGAAATGAAGTAGAGCAATTAAAAGGTCAAGGGCTTACACCAGGCCTTGCAGTTATTTTGGTTGGCGAAGATCCAGCTTCTGGCGTTTATGTGCGTAATAAGGAAAAGGCATGTCATGATTTAGGTTTTTACTCAGAGGTACATCGTTTGTCAGCGGATACAACAGAGCAAGAGCTTCTTGCTTTAGTGGACAAGCTAAACCATCAACAGGATATTCACGGCATTTTAGTGCAATTACCATTACCTCCACATATTCACGAGAAATCAGTGATTGATGCGATTTCTGTGCATAAGGATGTCGATGGCTTCCATCCGATTAACGTTGGTAATTTGGTCATCGGTGATGATAGCTTGCTGCCATGTACCCCTGCGGGTGTGATTGAGCTAATTAAACGTGCAGGTGTTGAAATGTCAGGCAAACATGCCGTTGTTATTGGACGTAGCAACATTGTGGGTAAGCCTGTGTCTCTACTACTACAGCGTGAAAATGCAACCGTAACAATGTGTCATTCTAGAACGAACAACATGAAGGAAATTACAAAACAAGCGGACATTCTAGTTGTAGCGATAGGTCGTGCTAATTTTGTGGATGCTTCTTTTGTGAAGCCTGGGGCGGTTGTCATTGATGTTGGAATGAATCGACTCGATAATGGCAAGCTAGCTGGAGATGTAGATTTTGAGAGCGTGAAGGAAGTGTCAGGCCCGATTACACCGGTTCCAGGTGGAGTGGGTCCAATGACCATTACGATGCTTATGCAAAATACAGTTGTGGCTGCAAAAAGACTACACCAACAACGTTAATAAATATTAAAATTTATAAAGGAGGGGTTCTCGTGGAGCAACGCATTTATTCCATCAAGGAATTAAATCGTTACATTCGGATGAAGCTGGAATCTGATAACGTGTTGTCGGAAGTGTGGATTCGAGGCGAGATCTCCAATTTTACGCATCATTCTAGTGGACATATGTATTTTACGCTTAAAGATGCCGATAGCAGAATCAAAACGATTATGTTTGCTTCTCACAATCAACGTCTACCCTTTATTCCTAAGGAAGGTACGCGTGTGATCGCTAAAGGGAATGTGTCTGTATATGAACGTGATGGACAATATCAGTTTTACGTGACTCAGATGCAACCTGATGGTGTGGGGAGCTTATATTTGGCCTATGAGCAGCTTAAAAGTAAGCTTGAATCTGCGGGTTGGTTTTTACCTGAACGTAAAAAAGCAATCCCTCGTTTTCCTAAGGTGATAGGCGTTGTCACATCGCCTACTGGGGCTGCTGTTAGGGATATTATAACTACCTTAGAACGCCGTTATCCAAGGGCAAATGTCATTTTATATCCTGTGCTTGTGCAAGGAAAAGGAGCGGCGCCTTCCATTGTTAAAGCGATTAAGGCACTTAACGAGTCGGCAGAGGCGGATGTGTTAATTGTAGGGCGCGGAGGTGGATCACTGGAGGAGCTATGGGCGTTTAATGAGGAAATTGTGGCACATGCAATTTATCATTCCTCTATTCCCGTGATTTCTGCAGTAGGTCATGAAACGGATTTTACCATCGCCGATTTTGTGGCTGATTTGCGTGCAGCAACACCAACTGCAGCGGCTGAACTCGCTGTTCCACATCAAGCAGAGCTGATGGCTGTAATTAAGCAACGGCAAAATATGCTGTATCGACTTGTACGATCCAAAGTTGAGCAAGCTCAAGTTTCTTTGAAGCGTGTTCAGCGTTCACCTGTTTTAGTTCATCCAAAGCGAAGCTTAACACAACATATTGAGCGCTTAGATGCACTACAAACAAGATCGAAATATTTAATTCGGAATTATATTTCACTTCAAAACTCACGTCACAGACAGATACATCATCAATTGCTTCGTTATCATCCTGTCCAGAGCTTTATGAACGTAAAACGTCAACATACTGAATTGACACGTCAGTTAGGGCAAGGGATAGAGCGGCTTATGAGAGAGCATAAACAACGTTTAGGTGGAGCAATTCGGCATTTAGATGCACTTAGCCCGCTAAAGGTAATGGAGCGAGGATACAGTCTTGTGTATGATCAACAAGAGGAGAAGTTGATTAAATCAGTTGATGATGTTCATCTTGGTGACCTCATTACGGTTAAAGTTGCAGATGGTGATTTGAGCTGTCAGGTTTGGGGAATGGAGCCTAAGCCTAATGAGAAAGGAGAACGCAATGGAACAGGAAATTAGCTTTGAAGAGGCAATGAATAAGCTGGAGCAAATTGTATCTCAATTAGAAGCAGGAGATGTACCATTGGAGCAGGCCATTGAGTTGTTTCAGACGGGGATGCAGTTGTCCCAAATTTGTGGAAGCAAGTTAACAGAGGTTGAGCGGAAAATAGAAATGATTGTAGAGCAAGAAGGACAATCTCAGAAAAGACCGTTTATATTAGAAGGCGGGGAATAAAATTGACTAGTTTCATTCCTTTAGAACAATATATGAAAGAGATTGAAATGAGACTTGTAGACTCAATATCATCCTCGGTTCCCCAGACTTGGAATATACCTGCTTCATTACGAGAGTCCATGGAATATTCTTTGCTTGCGGGCGGGAAAAGATTACGTCCATTACTCGTTATTGCGGCGGCAGAGGCTGTAGGTGGACAACGTGAGGCAGCATTACCAATTGCACAAGCAGTAGAAATGATACACACCTATTCCTTAATTCATGATGATTTGCCAGCGATGGATAATGATGACTTCCGTAGAGGGAAACCTACAAATCATAAGGTGTTTGGAGAAGCGATGGCAATTCTTGCTGGAGATGGATTACTCACACATGCCTTTCACCAAGTTGTCCAAGCTAGTCGCTTGTATAATGTACCTGCTGAGGCCACGTTAGACATTATTGAGGAATTGGCTATATATGCAGGCCCTTCGGGTATGGTAGGGGGACAAGTTGCAGATATGCAAGGGGAGCAAGGGATTACGGATCTTGAGACGTTACAATATATTCACCAGCATAAAACAGGTGATTTGATCGTATTCTCTCTAAAGGCGGGGGGACGTGTTAGCGGAGCATCTGAAGCGCAGCTTGCTGCACTAGCTAAGTTTGGTCAATGTATTGGGCTTGCTTTCCAAATTCGTGATGATATTCTTGATCTTGTGGGTGATGAAGGAAAGCTAGGCAAAAAGGTTCAAAGTGATGTGAAGCAAGAAAAAGTAACTTATCCATATTTTATTGGTTTAGAGGCTTCACAGGCTGAATTAGAAAGATTAACGCTAGCAGCAAAAGAGGCAGTAAGTGATGGAAGTATCCCCTTCCCTGAACGTTTGCTTCAAATTGCTGATTTTTTAACTCATCGAGATCATTAATGTTTTATTGATTTTTCGTTTTTATTGTATTCATGTGATATAATGAAGGCTATTATCAACGAAGAGAAATCTAATTTATGGGAAGCGGGGAATTTTCAATGCTGCTTTCACAAATTAATGAACCCAGCGACTTGAAAAATTTTACTACGGAGCAACTTGTTCCATTAGCTGCTGATATACGTCAATTTCTAATTGAGAAGTTATCAGTGACAGGTGGACACCTTGCCTCTAATTTAGGTGTCGTTGAATTGACACTAGCGTTGCATTATTGCTACGAAAGTCCACGGGATAAAATTATTTTTGATGTAGGGCATCAAGCTTATGTGCATAAAATATTAACGGGCCGAATGGATCGTTTTGATACATTACGTAAATCAAATGGATTATGTGGCTTTGTGAAGCGTTGCGAAAGTGAGCATGACGTGTGGGAAGCAGGTCATAGTAGCACTTCTCTTTCTGCTGCCATGGGTATGGCACTAGCACGTGATCTTAAGGGTGAAGACAACAGTGTAGTTGCCGTTATTGGAGATGGTGCGCTTACAGGCGGAATGGCATTTGAAGCGTTAAATCACATTGGACATGAGAAAAAAAATATGATGGTTGTTTTAAACGATAATGAAATGTCGATCGCGCCAAATGTAGGTGCAATGCACAATTATCTTAATAAGCTTCGCTCTGATCGCAATTATTTGCGAGCCAAAGGTGAAGTTGAGCAGTTCCTAAAAAAAATTCCTGCCATTGGTGGAAAGCTTGCTAAAACTGTTGAGCGGTTTAAGGATAGTTTAAAATATTTAATGGTTTCTGGTATTTTGTTTGAGGAACTAGGTTTTACTTATTTGGGTCCTGTAGATGGTCATGATATGGAAAGCTTAGTTGATATTTTTACTCAGGCTAAAAATGTAACAGGACCTGTGCTCGTACATGTATTAACGACAAAAGGGAAGGGATACACGCCTGCTGAGAAGGACTCTCATAAGTGGCATGGCATTTCTCCCTACAAAATTGAATCAGGCCAGGTTCTAAAAGCGGTTGGCAACATGATGTATACTGAAGTATTTTCCCAGACGTTGATGGAACTAGCAGACAAAGATCCACGTATTGTTGCCGTGACCCCAGCGATGCCAAGTGGTTCTGGTTTAGTTAAGTTTGCTGAAAAGTATCCTAATCGAATGATTGACGTTGGGATTGCGGAGCAACATGCGGCTACTTTATGTGCAGCGATGGCGCTTGAGGGAATGAAGCCGATTTATGCGGTATATTCTACCTTCATGCAACGAGCTTACGATCAGATTGTGCATGATATTTGTCGCCATAATGCGAATGTAATGTTTGCCATTGACCGTGCCGGCTTTGTGGGTGCCGATGGAGAGACACATCAAGGAGTCTATGATATTGCTTTTATGCGTCACATACCAAATATCGTAATTATGATGCCAAAAGACGATAATGAGCTACGTCATATGATGAAGACTGCACTTGATTATAATGATGGACCTATTGCTTATCGCTATCCACGTATTAATGTGCCTGGCGTGCCTTGGGATGAAGAGTTAAAAGCAATTCCAATTGGAACTTGGGAAACATTAGTGTCAGGTGAGGAAATTAGTATTTTAGCGGTGGGTCCAATGGTCGAAGTCGCTAAAGCAGCCGCAGAAAGTCTAAAGCGGGATGGAATTTCTGTAGAGGTTGTAAATGCACGTTTCCTTAAGCCTTTAGATGAAAACATGCTTACAGAATTGGCTCACCGTCGTAATAAACTTATTGTGCTTGAAGAGGCTTCACAAGCGGGAAGCTTAGGTAGTGCTGTGTTAGAGTTTTATGCTTCCGCAGGGATAACGGGTGTGGATGTTTCGTTAATGGGTATTCCTGATGTATTTATTGAGCATGGTACGATTAAGGAGCAACGAGAGGAAGTGGGTCTTACCGCTGAATCCGTTATAGAACTCATAAAAACATCCCGTCTAGGTCATCGTAAGTATGTGAAGCAAGTCAAACCTTCTTAAATATTGTTTGAACGTTGTTGTACGTTAAAGTCAGGAGAGTCTTATGTCAGTTCCAAAAGAACGTATTGATGTATTGCTGGTAGAACAAGGGTATTTTAATAGCAGAGAAAAGGCAAAGGCAGCCATAATGGCGGGCCTTGTCTTTGATGGACATGAACGCATTGAGAAGCCAGGTACTAAGGTGCCTAGAGATATTGCATTATCGGTAAAGGGTGCAATCCATCCTTACGTTGGTCGTGGTGGTCTTAAGCTTGAAAAGGCAATTAAGGCGTTTGATTTAAACATGCAGGATGTGGTTATGCTAGATGTTGGTTCCTCTACTGGAGGATTTACAGACTGTGCCTTACAGCATGGTGCAAGCTATGTTTATGCCATAGATACAGGGTATAACCAATTAGATTGGTCATTACGCAGTGATGAGCGTGTAAATGTCAAGGAGCGGACCAATTTCCGCTATATGACTCCATCTGATCTAGATGGCCCAGATCCAAACTTCGCAAGTATTGATGTGTCTTTTATTTCCTTAAAAATTATTATGCCTCCATTACTTGAATTGCTGAAGCAGCCTTCGCATATTGTTGCGTTAATTAAGCCACAGTTCGAGGCTGGTCGTGAGAAGGTTGGTAAACTTGGGGTTGTAAGAGATGCTAAGGTACATGTACAGGTGCTTGAAGATATTTTAGGCTTTGCTGTTCATTTAGGTTTTGCTCTGCATCACGTTACTTTTTCACCGATTACGGGTGGAGAAGGAAATATCGAATTTTTGGCTCATTTTTCATTACATGAAGAGGAGAATGCAAATCTACCCTCTATGGAATTTAGTCAAATTCAAGTTGTTGCTAGAAAAGTAGTGGAGGAAGCACATCTCCAGTTTAGAGGAAATCCATCTTAAACGAGGTGGATTTTTTATTGGTTGAAAAAAGAACAAATGTTCGCTATAATGATGAAAACATGTATATTTACTAATTTTATCTTATAATTGTGTTAAGGATAAACAGGAGGTAGGTTCTTTTCGTCGAATTAATGGTTGAGGTGATTTGAGGTGAGTCTAAACACTGAAAATTTACTGATGATCATTTTTACATGTTTTTTACTTTATTTGATTTATTATGGATTACGTTCTTGGCTCAACAAACCAATTTCTATAGGCTCTCATTGGAAATTCGAATTTAATGATGAGATTATAGATCACCCTGCTGTCACTTTATTAGAGGAACATGGTTATGAGGTCGTTAGTGATAAGATGAAGGTTCCCCTTACATTTGATGTGAATGGGAAGCAATTACACAGTCGTATATTTATAGATTATATTGTAACTAGGCATCAGCAATATTATCTTGTAAGAACCTCTAAAGAGCGACTCAGTATGGAGTGGACTGGGAGTGGAGTAAGAAAGGAATTATTTCCTTATTTACTTCTCTATCCCGAGTGTGCGGGTGTGTTATTTGTAGATTTAGAGCGTAATGAAATCAAAGTGGTTAAATTAACTAGTAATGAAGATGATGAGGAATAAACCTAAGTTAAACATAATTGGAGGATAAAATGAAGGGTCAAAGGCACATTAAAATTCGCGAAATTATTGCAAATCAAGAAATCGAAACTCAAGATGATCTAGTAGCATCATTAAGAAATGCTGGTTTTCAAGTTACCCAAGCTACAGTATCAAGAGATATTAAGGAATTAATGCTGATTAAGGTTCCAACGGATGAAGGAAAATATAAATATTCTATGCCAACCGCACAACGTTATAATCCTGTACAAAAACTTCAGCGTGCTCTAGTGGACAGCTTTGTTAGTATTGATCACACTGGTAATTTGGTTGTCATTAAGTGCTTACCAGGAACTGCAAATTCTGTAGCTGTTCTTATTGATAACATGGAATGGTCAGATTTATTAGGTACGATTTGCGGTGACGACACGATATTAATGATTTGCAGAAACGAAGAGTATAGTGAATTTATTATTAATCAAATTATGGGTTTTATTTCATAAGTAGCTGCGGTTGGTGACAACGAAAGGAGTTGCGCTGCCTTGTTAGTTCATTTATCTATTACTAACCTAGCAGTGATTGAAGCGGTGGAAGTTGACTTTCATCGTGGCTTTCACGTGCTTACAGGTGAGACAGGTGCAGGGAAATCAATCATCATTGACGCGTTAGGCTTAATTGCAGGTGCAAGAGGATCTGCTGATTTAATACGTTATGGCTGCGAAAAGGCTGAGATGGAAGCTTCTTTTGATTTAGATGAAGGTCATATTGTCTGGCATATTTTAGATAACCTCGGGATACGTGCAGAGCGCAATGAACTACTCATTATTCGGCGCGAAATTAGTCAACAAGGAAAAAGCACAGCTAGAATAAATGGACAGCTTGTTAATTTATCCATGCTGCGTGAAGTTGGAGAAAGCCTCATTGCTTTGCATGGTCAACATGATCATCAAAATTTGCTGCGCTCAGAAAAACATCTCAGCTTGCTTGATGCGTATGGTGCAGAGGCGATTAATCCTGTTAAACAGCAATATCAAGAAATATTTAAATCCTTTATAAAAGTAGATAAACAATTTAACGAGTTACGTAATACGAATCAACAATCGTTACAGATGCTCGACCTATATAAATTTCAGCTTGAAGAGATTGCTGCGGCGGGACTAAAAGAAGGTGAGCAAGAATTACTTTCAGAAGAAAAGCTAAAACTAACCCATAGCGAAAAAATGATGGGTGCAATTTCTGAAGCTTATCAGTTATTGTATGGAGCCCAAGGCTTGGATACGATAGCAAGGGCAGTATCAAGAATGCAGGATATTTCCGCATTTGATCAAAAGGTAATCGGACCCATTGTAGAGCAGCTTCAATCCGCTTTTTATCAATTAGAGGATGCTTCTTATGCTTTACGTGATTATCGTGAAAATATTGAATTTAACCCTTCGCGCTTAGATGAGGTAGAGGATCGATTAAACTTGATTTCATCATTACGCCGTAAGTATGGGGATAACATAACTGATATTTTAAACTATTACGAAAAAATTAAAGCGGAAGCTTATGCGCTTGAAAACAAGGATGAACTGTTAGACCAGCTCCAGTCAGAGCGAGACAAGCTGATGATTGAGTTAATGCAGCAGGCGACGGCTTTGTCAGCGATACGTAAGCAGAAGGCTGAACAGCTAGCACAGGAAATTGAAAATGAGCTGAAAGATTTGCAAATGAATAAAACAGTATTTCAGGTGCAATTCCAAATGAGCCAAGATGTAGTTACTGGTACAGAATGGCAAGGTCAAAAAATAAAACCATCCAAGCATGGTGTGGATATCGTTGAATTTTTAATTTCTGCTAACCCAGGAGAACCACTACGACCTTTAAGTAAAATTGCCTCTGGTGGAGAGCTTTCTCGAATTATGCTGGCTTTAAAGAGCATTTTTGCAAAGCATGAATCAATACCTGTATTGATATTTGATGAAGTGGATACAGGCGTGAGTGGACGAGCGGCACAAGCGATTGCTGAAAAGCTATATCGCCTATCTCATGGTTGTCAGGTGTTCTCCATTAGTCATTTACCTCAGGTGGCTTGTATGGCAGATGAACAATACTTAATCGAAAAAATGATTCAGGATGAACGTACGGTTACGAAGGTGGAAGCTCTGTCAGGTGATGGTAGAGTGCTGGAACTTGCACGTATGCTCGGAGGCGTAGAAATCACAGATAAAACGTTACAGCACGCGCAAGATATGCTTCATTTAGGTATGTCACAAAAGGCTTCTTTTAGCATGGCTGAGTAATCATTGACAGTCATAAAACAGAATTCGGGGGGTATCTTATAGGTACGCAATTGGCGACCACCTTTTCGTCAAGCGAAAGAAGCAAAGGGAGCGTGACAGCCATTGAACCACAATCTCAAGAAAAGATTATCCGGTCTTTTACTTGCTTTCTTCTTTTGTTTAGCAAGCAGCATGTTGCTTAAGACTGCTTCCCCCTTATTTTATGATGAAATCCGCCTTGTTGAAGGTGAAAATCATCAGCTTACACTTGCTTTACCCGTTCAAACTGAAGTGACAGTGGATCATCCCGATGTTGTTAAGCTAAATGATCGCAGTGATGTCACCTCATGTTTCTCCACTGGGAGCCCAGTAACATTATCTTCATTAAATAGTGGCCAAGCAGAGCTTGAAATGAAGCTGTTTGGACGATTACCTTTCAAAACGGTTAAGGTTAATGTTGTTCCAAATCTAAAAGTAATCCCAGGTGGACAAACGATTGGCGTTAAAGTTAAATCTGCCGGTATTTTAGTTGTTGGACATCACCAGGTGTCAACAAAAAAGGAGAAGATTTCTCCTGGAGAGTTAGCCGGCATTCAGCCAGGCGATCTAATTACCCATATTAATGGAGTGTTATTAAAGGATGTACAGCATGTTGGTAAAATTGTGGAGTCGGCGGCTCCAAACAAGCAACCTTTAAAAATTACTTACAAGCGTGAAGGCAAGGTGTATCATACAAAGCTGTCACCTGCATTTGACAATGAAGATCAGGCATGGCGACTTGGGTTATACATTCGTGATTCCGCTGCGGGTGTAGGAACCTTAACCTTTTATGATCCAGAGCATCAGGTATATGGTGCATTGGGACATGTTATAACAGACATGAACACTCAAACCCCCATCGTAGTAGGTAGTGGAGAAATTTTAGAATCCAGTGTGACCTCGATCTCCAAAAGTGAAAGTGGGGAGCCTGGTGAAAAGAGAGCTCATTTCTTAAAAGAAGGAAAAGTTTTAGGTAACATCCAGCGCAATACTCATTTCGGTATTTTTGGTAAAATGGATTCAAATCCAAGCCATAGTGTTTATCAGCAACCGATTCCAGTCGCCTTTGCGGAGGAAGTGAAGGAAGGCCCTGCTGAAATTTTAACTGTAGTTGAAGGACAAAAGGTTGAACGTTACAAAATTGAGGTTGTGCATGTCTCTAAGCAAAATTCACCTCAAACCAAAGGAATGGTACTTCGTATTACCGATCCTAAATTGATTCAAAAAACAGGCGGGATTGTCCAGGGGATGAGCGGAAGTCCAATTATTCAAAATGGCAAGCTCATTGGGGCAGTCACACATGTATTTGTGAATGATCCTAAATCTGGTTACGGCTGTTTTATTGAATGGATGCTACAGGATGCTGGTGTAGTCAAAAATCAAAGCCAAAGTACAGTTGCAGATCTTAAGGCGAGCTAATCGCCTTAAGGTTTTTTTTGTTTGTTTTTTAATTACACAAAGATCGTCTAACAATAAAATAATACCTGAAAATGTCGAATGCTCACGAACTGAATCACATGCTGTTGATAAATATTTTATTATAGCTTAACCTCAAAAAAAAATAAAGAAAAATAATTTTCGACAGGAGGAATTTACCTTTGGCTGTCGAATCCTTAATTTAGAGAAAATAAAAGAAATTTTTCTAATTTTAAGGAGGAAGTTGTCAGTGCAGAAAATTGAGGTGTTATTAGCGGACGATAATCGAGAATTCACTAACTTGCTTGCAGAATATATATCGGAGCAGGACGATATGGTTGTCACAGGGATAGCATACAATGGCGAAGAAGTATTAGAGATGATTGAAAATGCAGACAAAATTCCTGACGTTTTAATATTAGACATTATCATGCCGCATCTGGATGGACTTGGTGTATTGGAGCGTTTACGTGATATGAACTTGTCTCCTCAACCCAAGATCATCATGCTGACAGCTTTTGGTCAAGAAAACATTACGCAACGTGCAGTTCAATTGGGCGCTTCTTATTACATTTTGAAGCCGTTTGACATGGAGGTATTATCTAATCGGGTACGTCAGCTTGTAGGGGTCAGCCAAAGCCTTACGTTAGGATCAACAACAACCTCCTCCTACACAAAAGCTAACATCGTTCCTTTAGGAAAAGGAAAAAATTTAGACGCTAATATTACTGCCATCATACATGAAATCGGAGTTCCTGCACATATTAAAGGATATCAATACTTGCGTGAAGCCATCACCATGGTTTATAACAATATAGAAATTTTAGGTTCCATCACAAAAACATTATATCCTGCCATCGCTGAGAAATTTAAAACTACACCTTCTCGTGTAGAACGTGCCATCCGGCATGCAATTGAAGTTGCATGGACAAGAGGCAACATTGACTCCATTAGCCACCTGTTTGGCTACACCATTAATATCAGTAAGTCCAAACCAACAAACAGTGAGTTCATTGCGATGGTTGCTGACAAGCTCAGAATTGAGCATAAGGTGTCTTGAAAGGGTCAGGAGTAAGGGAATAATTTAAGGTGAAGTGAATTATATTCAAATAAATTAAACATGCTTGTTTGCTCCTTTATTCGGTGAGATAATTACCAGTGAAGGAGCTTTTTCAATATTGTTATGGGAAAGTTGGGGAAGAAGATGTTACATAACCGATATGACATTAAACAAGCAATTGGAGGTATTTCCTTGGAGCAGTACATTGGACAGGGAATAATACAGCAATGTTTGCCCGAAGGTACACTCATTACGTTGGAAGAGGTAAGACTACAAGCCGATGAGGTGTGGAAGGATGGTGACATGGAAGTATGCAGCTTTGATTTCAAAGGATATACGCTCAATATTACCTTTCATGGCAAAAATGCTATTTACTTGTTTGATAGCATGGATATATGGCAGGGAAAGGAATCCCACCTTTTCAAAGAAAATAAATTAGATACAGTAATAGGAATGAAACAATATGCTAATTCTTTTAAATTAAATGTACTTTGGTTCAAAATAGAGGAAGAAGATGTGTGTCTTTTACCTAACGGGGTGACGATGCACTATCTAAAACGTGAAAATCAAAGGGTTCTTTCCAAGGTTGCGGGAACGTACCGAAGTTATAAAGATACTAAGAACAGCTTGCAAAGTATGTCAAGCTAACGATTATATAGTAAATACATACAAATCGTATTTGCCTACAAGATCACTGAAGAAGGTTTAAAAAAAACTAACAGAAAAAAATTAAAACACTTTGATCCGAAAACTGGTAAATTATTTGTTTGAGATAATTACTGTCTAGAGCCACTTACATATGGAAACGAGGGGAACATTATGTTTATTAACAATAAACAATTTCAAGCAAAAGGTCTGCGCTACTCTATTCGCTCAGCTATTCCAAGTGATGCAAAAGAATTGTCTGAATTGAGATTACAGCTTGATGGTGAAACAGAAAATCTTGATCGGGAAAGCGGAGAAGCTTTTATTGATGAAGCTGAATTTAAACAATTAATAGAGACGGATACAACTGAATCAAGAAACTTATTTTTAGTAGCAGTTGTGGATAATGTAATTGTTGGCTTTTCAAGGTGTGCAGGAATTTACCTTAAAAGATTTTCTCATAAAGTTGAATTTGGTGTATGTGTATTGAAACAGTTTTGGGGATATGGAATTGGAAAAAACCTTTTAACGCAATCTATTACTTGGGCTGACGCTAATAATGTTAAAAAAATAACACTGAATGTTTTAGAAAGTAATACAACTGCAATTGAGCTATATGAAAGATTTGGGTTTGAAATCGAGGGTATTTTGAAAAATGATAAGATTTTATCTGACGGAAAATTTTATAATACGATTTTAATGGGAAGATTTAATAAAAACTAAGTATAAATGGAACACCGACACAACTAAACCGCACTGTGCTTCAGAGACGGTTAGTTGGAATTGATGAGGTTCCTTTATTCTTTATAATGCTTCAAAACCATAATCTCGCTCCACTTTGCAAATTCTTGTTTTATACGTGGCGTACCATTCCGACTTTCCTTTTTGTTGTGCAACCAAATGCCTTTCATTTTGTTTCCACTTCTTGATTGCTTCGAGAGAGTCCCAATAAGAAACGGTAATCCCCACCTCTTCTCGTGCGCTTTCCATCCCTAAAAACCCTGCTTGTTTACAGGCTAGATTGAACATCTCTTCCGCCATTTCACCATAACCATGGTCGCCTTCTGTTCGTTCCGAAGTGAAAATGACTGCATAATAAGGTGGTTGTGGTGTTTTTGCTATTTCGCTCATATTAACTCCCCTTTTATCGTTCTTTTTGTATCAAAGAAATCATTATAGAATGAAGATCAGTTGTTGTAAACTATGAAAATTTTTATTGATAATTTTTCTTATGAACGAATGAACTGATTATATAAAAGTGAAATACTAAAAATTAAATACTAAAAATTAAATGCTAAAAATGTTAAAAATGACTTAATGTTTATTGGGAAATGTTACTTATTGACTAATTTATGGATAATACGATTGATTATGGTCTAAAAGGGTTATTATCTTTATGTAACTAAAAACAACCAAAAGGAGTGTTTAATTAATGAACATGAAAAAAACGTTGTTTGGTTCTGTATTATCTTTAGCACTTTTAGTAACAGCAGCTCCAGCCTTCGCAAGTGAAGGAAATGTAAGCTCAGCTGCTACCTCCTCAACAGCAGGAATTACCTCCAATGTGACGATTCAAAAAATTGAGACTAGATATATCTATCGCTCTGTGAACCAGTTTGCGAATTCCTTCGTGGAAGGTGGAGTGACTTGGTATTTAAAAGGAGTTACGTATGAGCATAATCAATATGTTGCCCGTTACGAAGGCCATGTGTCTTAATTTCTAAATACTAAAAGGAGTGTTTTATCAATGAACATAAAGAAAACGTTATTTAGTTCCGTGCTTTCTTTGTCACTACTGATAACAGCAGCTCCAGCCTTCGCAAGTGAAACAAATGTAAGTTTAAACCCTTCTTCAACACAGATTAACTCGGAAAAGTCAGATGTATCTATTCAGTCGATTTATTATCGATATGTATATAATTCAGTAAATAAGTTTGCTAATTCCTTTACTGAGGATGGTATTACTTGGTATCTCAAAGCGATCACATATTCAAACGGTCAATATATTGGTCATTATCAAGCTAATATTTAACTAGAATATTAAAAAGAATAGAAACACCCTATTAACTAGTTTTCAGTGAGCCTTACCATTGAGCTAATTAATAGTGGTGTTTTTTTATGTAGTGTTAAATCTTAGTCTCAATTTAGATTCGCTTTCGTTATTTTAGGAATGTTATAATAGGACAGGAATTATTGTGTTATTAATGTCTTATTTATTCGGAGGAAACAAAATATGAGTCTTGATCAAGGACTGGACTTAGCTAAGTTTGAGGCAATGTTAGAGGATGAGGTCATGTTGCCAGAGCATAAGCAGTTGGTTAGTGAGTTATTATTTCAAGCCCAGCAGCTGCAAGCAGAAAATGGGCGATTACGTAAAGCGGTGCTTTTTCATTCTCAAAAGGGCTCCCGTATGTCTACAAAATTAAAGGATGCATTATATGAATAGTGGACTCAACAACCTGAAGTCCTAGGTTTGGGGTTGGGCTAACAATATTAAATACTAGTTAACACGTATGTTTCATATATGAATGTAATAGATTATAAATGAAAACGATGGAGGTAGGAGAATGTCAATCACATGTGATGTAGCTATTCTTGGTGGTGGTACAGGAGGATATGTTGCGGCGATCCGTGCAGCACAATTGGGGAAAAACGTGGTCATTATTGAGCAGGATAAATTGGGTGGAACATGTCTTCATCGAGGTTGTATTCCTAGTAAGGCGTTATTACGTAGTGCGGAGCTATATGCGCAAATGAAGGAAAGCATCAAATACGGGATTGAAGCAACAGGTGTAGAGCTTGTTTTTCCTAAGGTTCAAGAACGCAAGCAAGCCATTGTAGACCAGTTACATAAAGGCATTCAATATTTAATGAGTAAAAATAAAATTCAGGTTATTCAGGGCAAAGGCCGAGTGATTGGTCCCTCTATTTTTTCGCCAAAAAGCGGTGCGGTGGCAGTAGAGCTTGAAGATGGAGAGATGGAAACGGTAGTTTCCACTAATCTAATCATTGCAACGGGCTCTCGTCCAAGACAACTTGGGGGCTTGTCACCTGATGGTGAATACATTTTAAGCAGTGATGAGGCACTTGAAATACAAGAGCTTCCTTCATCGATGATGATTATTGGTGGAGGCGTGATTGGCGTGGAGTGGGCTTCCTTGCTTAATGATTTTGGCGTGAAAGTAACCTTAGTGGAGGCGGCTGAGCAGCTCCTTCCTAATGAGGATGAAGAAATTGCAAATGAACTCCGTAAGGCATTACAGAAAAAGGGCGTAACGATTTACACTGGCGCAATGATAGATCTTTCCTCTTATACGGTTCAAGAGGGTAGCGTACAGCTCACAGCTAAACATAAAGAAAAAGAAATCACACTTCAAGCAGACAAGCTATTAATCTCTATTGGCCGTGAAGCAAATATAGATAACATCGGAATTGAAAACACAGATATTGCTCTCGAAAAAGGATTTATTAAAGTAAATTCAAATATGCAAACTACGGAGCCCCATATTTATGCGATTGGCGATTGTATTGGTGGCTTACAGCTCGCACACGTTGCGAGTCATGAAGGTGTGGTGGCTGTAAATCATTTGGCGAATCAACATGGACACAAGTTTGATAGTTTACATGTTCCAAGCTGTGTGTATAGTGCACCAGAGGTGGCCTCATTAGGGTTAAGTCAACAGCAGGCGGTAGCGCAGGGGTATGAGGTGAAGGTGGGTAAGGTTCCATTTACAGCAATCGGCAAAGCGTTAATTCAAGGCGAAAAAGACGGTTTTGTTAAAATTGTAGCAGATGCCAAGAGTAATGATATTTTGGGGGTTCATATGATTGGGCCTCATGTTACGGAACTTATAAATGAAGCTGCTTTAGCCCAAATTTTAGATGCAACACCTTGGGAGATTGGACAAGTTGTCTTTGCACATCCGAGTCTTTCTGAAATTATAGGAGAAGCAGCGCTTGCTGTAGATGGCATGGCAACAAGTGTTTAAAATGAACATTTTCTTTTTTTGGCAAAAAAGCGTATACTGGTATCAGGTACTAATTTAGTACCAGGTTTTAAGATGAGACAATAAAGATTCTAATTTAAATTAAAATCGCTTTAATCTTTTATAATTGAAGGAGGGAACTCCCATGAATGTAAAAAGTGTGACAGAAGCAACGTCAAGACATAAGCAGCTTGGTTTATCTGATGCTGAGGTTGTAGACATGTACAAATATATCCTGCTCGCTCGTAAATATGATGAACGAAATCTATTGCTACAACGTGCAGGGAAAATTAACTTTCACGTTTCAGGGATTGGGCAAGAGGTTGCGCAGGTAGCGGCAGCTTTTGCTTTGGATCGGGAGAAGGATTACTTTTTACCTTATTATCGTGATTATGGGTTTGTGCTTAGTGTAGGGATGACATTACGCGAGCTCATGTTATGTGCTTTTGCCAAGGCAGAAGATCCGAATAGTGGTGGACGGCAAATGCCTGGACACTTTGGAAGTAAGAAGCTACGTATTGTAACCGGCTCTAGCCCTGTAACAACACAGGTGCCACATGCGGTAGGGGTAGCTTTGGCTGCTAAAATGAAAAAACAAAAACTTGTCTCCTTTGTTACGTTTGGAGAAGGCTCAAGTAATCAGGGTGATTTCCACGAGGGCTTGAATTTTGCAGGTGTGCAAAAGCTGCCTGTCATTGTAATGTGCGAAAACAACCAGTATGCAATTTCTGTGCCAGTGAGCAAGCAATTAGGTGGTAGAGTTGTAGATCGTGCTGTAGGATACGGAATGCCTGGTGTACGTGTAGATGGTAATGATGCACTTGAAGTCTACCGTGTCGTCAAAGAAGCGCGTGAGCGTGCCATTGCAGGTGAAGGGCCAACCTTAATCGAAGCGATGATGTATCGTCTATCTCCACATTCCACGTCTGATAATGACCTGGCTTATAGAACGAAGGAAGAAGTGGATGCAAACTGGGAGAAGGATGGAATTCCTAAGCTTAAAGCGTATTTGATTGAATGTGGCTTATGGGATGAGGAGCAGGATGAAGCCTTAGTGAAGGATATTCAGAAGCAATTGAAGGATGCCATTGACTATGCCGATGCTGCGCCATTTCCTAAGCCTGAGGATACATTGCTACACGTATATGGTGATAGTGAGGGGGATCAGTAATTATGCCAGTGATGGAATATATCGACGCAATCCGACTTGCCATGCAGGAGGAGATGCAGCGTGATGAGAACGTATTTGTTATGGGTGAGGATGTTGGTGTCAAAGGTGGCGTATTTACAACAACCAAAGGCCTAATCGAGCAATTTGGCGAGGAACGTGTGATTGATACCCCACTTGCAGAATCTGCGATTGCAGGTGTAGCGATTGGTGCCGCGATGTATGGGATGAAGCCGATTGCTGAAATGCAATATTCTGATTTTATGTTGCCAGCAACAAATCAAATTATTAGTGAAGCTGCGAAAATCCGCTATCGCTCTAACAATGATTGGACTTGTCCACTTGTTGTACGTGCGCCGATTGGTGGTGGGATTTTTGGAGGTTTATACCACTCCCAATGTGCGGAGTCGATCTTTTTTGGAACACCGGGCTTAAAAATTATCGCACCTTATTCAGCTTATGATGCAAAAGGCTTACTGAAGGCCGCAATTCGTGACCCTGATCCTGTTCTCTTTTTTGAAAATAAAAAATGCTACAAGCTTATTAAAGAAGATGTGCCTGAGGATGATTACATCGTTCCAATTGGGAAGGCGAACCTGCTACGCGAAGGGGACGATATTACAGTGATTAGCTATAGCTTACCTCTTCATTTTATTATGCAAGCGGCAGAGGAGCTGGAGCAAGAGCAAGGAATTACAGCGCATGTACTAGATTTGCGCACACTTCAACCGCTTGATCGTGAAGCGATCATCGCAGCGGCTAAAAAAACCGGCAAGGTACTGATAGTACATGAGGACAACAAGACGGGTGGCGTAGGTGCAGAGGTATCTGCCATTATTTCTGAAGAATGTTTATTTGAGCTTGATGCACCAATTAATCGTTTGTGTGGTCCAGATGTGCCTGCAATGCCGATTAGTCCGCCAATGGAAAAGTTCTTTATGCTCAACAAGGATAAAGTGAAGGAAGCTATGCTACAGCTAGCGCTGTATTAAGCAAGGAGTGAAAATGTGATGTTAAAAAGCAAAAACCTAGTAGATGTTGTCATGCCTCAGCTCGCAGAATCTTTAGTATCGGCTACGATCGCCAAGTGGTTAAAAAAACCAGGGGATAATGTTGAGGAATATGAACCGATTTGTGAGGTCATCACAGATAAGGTCAACGCAGAAATTCCGTCTACCATGGACGGAGTTATGGGTGAAATTTTGGCTGATGAAGGGCAAGAGGTTGCAGTTGGACATTTGATTTGTCGGATTGAGGTTGCCAGTGAAGAGCAAGGACATAGTCAAGCCAATGTGAACAACCAAGCGAATGCAAGCAACCAAGCCAATATGAACAATCAAGTGAATATAGGAAACCAATTAAATGTGAATGCTAACGGTGGTGGAAGTGATAACTCCGCCTTGCGTGGGCGTTACTCTCCTGCGGTATTAACGCTTGCAGCAGAGCATGGAATTGCGCTAGAGCAGCTTCAAGGCTCTGGATTAGGAGGAAGAATTACACGTAAAGACGTGCTTAATTACATTCAGTCTGGTGCATCTACATCGTCCCAAGGAGCTACATCATCAACAGGAGCTACATTGTCAACAGCAGCTGCTGCATCAATCAGCTCAGTGCCTACTGCACCTGCTAACCCTACTCCAATTGCCGTTGAGCAGCCTAAGGCAGTACCGGTGCGCAATTCTGGACTTCATTTATCTGAAACGCCTGCCATTCCTAAAATTGAAGTGGAGGCTGGCAATCGTTCTGAATACTTGATTGATGTCACACCAATTCGAAGTGCAATAGCTAGAAATATGCGTCAAAGTGTATCGGAAATTCCGCATGGCTGGATGATGATCGAGGTAGACGTTACGAATATGGTACAGCTTAGAAATAAGCTGAAGGATGACTTTAAGAAGAAGGAAGGCATTAATTTAACGTACTTAGCCTTTATGATGAAGGCGGTTGTTAGTGCGATTAAGGATTATCCAATTATGAACTCCGTGTGGGCTGTGGATAAAATTATCGTAAAACGTGATATTAATATCTCCTTAGCGGTAGGAACGGAGGATTCCGTGTTAACGCCAGTCATTCAAAAGGCAGATCAGAAAAATATTGCAGGCTTAGCAAAAGAGATTGATGATTTGGCAAGCAAGGTTCGTGCAGGCAAGCTAAAACTGGATGACATGCAAAATGGGACATTTACGGTAAACAATACAGGTTCATTTGGCTCGATTTTGTCTCAGCCTATTATTAACTACCCGCAAGCCGCAATTTTAACGTTTGAATCAATTGTGAAAAAACCGGTTGTTATTAATGACATGTTAGCGATTCGCTCGATGGCGAATTTATGTCTGTCACTAGATCATCGTATATTGGATGGCGTCATTTGCGGACGGTTTATGCAACGTGTGAAGGATAATATCGAGGGCTATACGTTAGACACACAGGTGTACTAATTGAGGCTCTAGAAAACAAAAAAAGTGAAATAGAGCGTAGTTATCCCGTCTCTTTCACTTTTTTTGCGTGTTTTAATCTTAAATTCCTTTTAGGTTAAGTACATATCAATATTTGGTTTTGCTTATCTAAATAGGAGTGGTTCTAATAACGCAAGCAATGAAGAGCCAACCATGGCAAATAGCATAATGTAAACGACGATTTTAAATGTTTTTTTAGACATATCTGGTTCTCCTTTAATATTAACATTCTTATCATATTAACCTAAATTTCCGTAGGAGGAAAGTAAAATGATCATGAAGGAACGAGTAATTGGAAAATTTCTGGAGCTTATTGCAATTGATAGTGAAACAAAAAATGAACGGAATATCGCAGATGTATTAAAAAAACAATTAGCTGACCTAGGATTAGAAGTCATTGAGGATGATTCCTACAAAAAAACTGGCCATGGTGCAGGTAACATCATTGCAACGTTAAAGGGTGATGGAACAAGCAAAGCAGAGCCGATCCTGCTCACTTGTCATATGGATACGGTTGCGCCAGGGAATGGAATTAAAGCGATCGTTGGTGATGATGGCTGGATTCGTAGTGATGGAACGACGATTTTAGGTGCGGACGATAAAGCTGGTTTAGCGGCTTTGTTTGAAGTGATTCAGGTCATTCGTGAGAATAACCTTCCCCATGGACAAATTCAATTTGTCATTACCGCAGGTGAGGAATCAGGTTTGCAGGGCTCTCGCGCATTAGATGCCAAATATTTGGATGCAAAAATGGGCTTTGCGATTGATTCTAATGGTGAGGTGGGTACGATCTGTGTCGCTGCTCCAACGCAAACACGTGTGGAGATTGAGATTTTTGGTAAGTCTGCACATGCGGGTGTCAATCCAGAGGATGGAATTAGTGCCATCCAAGTCGCAGGTAAAGCGATAGCTCGGATGAAGCTAGGACGTATTAGTGAAGACACTACCGCAAATATCGGGAAGTTTGAAGGTGGTGGGGCGACTAATGTGGTCCCTGACTATGTCAAGCTGTATGGTGAAGCTCGTAGCTTGTCTCAAAATAAAGTAGAAGCACAATTAGCTTCCATGAAGGAAGCGATGGAGTCTGCTTGTCAGGATTTTGGGGCACGTGGAGAGTTTATGAGCGAAATGTTTTATCCTGCCTTTCATTTAGAGGAGGATGCTCCTGTTGTACAGCTAACTAAACGTGCGGCTACTAATCTTGGACTATCTGGTGCGACGTTCGTGTCAGGTGGAGGTAGTGATGCTAACGTATTTAATGGGTTAGGAATTCCAACGGTTAATCTTGCGATTGGTTATGAGGATATTCATACAACAAAGGAACGAATTAAACAAGACGATATCGTAAAAATTACAGAGCTGCTATTAGAAATAATTAAGCAAACTGTAAAGTAAAATGAGTAAGCTAATATAGGTAAGCAATAGCCTAAAAACCCGAGCCGCTAATCATCATATTAGGCAATCGGGTTTTTAGCTTTGCTGTGATCTTGTGTATGCCAGTTTGTTGCATCAACAATTTGAATGCATTTTGTTAGGTGAGCAATGTACGTATTAATTTTGTCCACTTCTTGGGGGGTTGGATGATAGAGCTCAATTCTGCGATGTAAATTTTGTATGTTTTCATGAAGAGAGGATGAGGCTAAAGCATAATAAGCCTGACCTGCATGTGGATGATAAAGGGTTAACGTCTCAAAGAGCTGAGAAGCTTCAGCGTAGTTGCTATCATCATAGGCGATTACAGCCTTTATCCAGGTGAGTTGGAAATAAGCATAGCTATGGATGTTTTGCTCTCTTTGCTTTATTTTGCACTCATATTCTAGTAGCTTTTGCTTCACAAGCTCAGTATAGCCATGTCTATACAAAGCATCAATATAAACGCTGTACATGTATTCACATGGATCAAGGGCAACGAGGTGCTCTGCCTCAGAAAATTGCTGTGAAGTAACATATTGCTCTATCAAAATGTCAATGGGTATAGACTGTTTATTGTTAGACTCTGGAACAACGTGTAAATGTACTTGCTTTGCTTTATTCATGGTAGTCTGCCACCTTAGGCTCTACCGTACCTTGAATGGCTACAACATCCTTTAATAAAACATCAGCTTGATAGTTACGTAGCCATTGTTTGAGCATAATACGGATTTGCCAAGCCTTTCCTTGTAACGTAAGCTGACCATTACCAAAATACGATTTCATGACAAGCCTCACTCCTTTGACATAGATTTGCTATAATAACACCATATGATCATGGTGGACAGGTTATGTCTTAAATAAACTATCTACTTAAGACAAAAAAATAGATTGCTATTTTACGCTCTAAGGCGTTAGGAGGAAGTTAATTGAAAAAATCATCGTCATCCCCACTAAATGAAACAACATTATCAACAGAAGCTATTTTTACGGGAAAAGTCATTTCGTTGCAGGTGGACACTGTGCAATTACCGGATGGTAATCAAGCGACACGTGAGGTTGTCAAGCATCCAGGAGCAGTGTCCGTGCTGGCTGTGCATGATGGACGCCTGTTGCTGGTAGATCAATTTCGTCAACCAATGGGACGTTGTGAGCTGGAAATTCCCGCAGGCAAGCTAGAAAAGGGTGAAGACCCGATGGAAGCGGCAAAACGGGAGCTACAAGAGGAAACGGGGTATACCTGTGGTAAGATCGAACCGCTGCATTCCTTTTATACTTCGCCTGGGTTTGCGGATGAAATCATTCATTTATACATTGCTTCCGATTTACAAAAAGGGGAAATGTCTTTAGATGAGGACGAATTTTTAGAGGTATACGAAGCCACCTTAGAGGAATGTGAGGCTTATATTGCAGAGGGACGCATTGCAGATGCGAAAACGATCCTTGCGGTGTACGCGTGGAGACAAGGTTTATTGGACAAACAAGATAAAGGATTGTGATCATGATCGAAAAACTAAACGAAGATCAACATGAACATGAACATCAAGATGAACATCAACATATAGAACAGCTTTCTGCTTATTATGCAGATATGCATATTCATATTGGGACTACGTCCCAAGGTCAAGCCGTTAAAATAAGCGGCAGTCGTGATTTGACCTTTGAAAATATTGCAAAAGAGGCCAGAGATCGGAAGGGCATTCATTTAGCAGGTATTATTGACTGCCATGCCCCTGGTGTTCAACACGATATTCAGTCCTTGCTAGATTGTGGCGAAATGACTGAGCTTGAGGATGGGGGGATCTCCTATCAAGGAACGACCTTGCTGCTTGGTAGTGAGCTGGAATTTCGGGAGCCAGGGATGGGACCTGCACATGTGCTTGTCTTTTTCCCTTATTTTTCGGATATTGTTGCCTTTACAGCATGGTTAAAGCCTTTGATGAAAAATGTGAACTTAAGCTCACAGCGTGTTCATGCGCCAGTGCTAGATATCCAAAAAGAGGTATACAGTCGAGGTGGCATGATGATCCCGGCCCATATATTTACACCTCACCGTAGTATTTATGGCACGTGTGCAGATAAAATGAGAGATGTGCTTGATCCTAAGCTATTGCATGGGGTGGAGTTAGGCTTAAGTGCGGATCATGATATGGCTGGACTCATTAGTGAACTCGATGACTACACGATTTTAACCAACTCAGATGCTCATTCTCTTAAAAAAATCGGTAGAGAGTATAACAAGCTTTTGCTACAAAAGCCAACGTATTTTGAATTTGAAAAAGCTTTACTCCGCCAAGAGGGTCGAAAGGTAATTGGAAATTATGGTCTGAATCCGAAGCTAGGCAAATACCATCGCACACATTGTACACAGTGTGGCAAAAATATGGATGCAATTGGCGTTAAGGGTGAATTGTGTCCAGCCTGTGGCAGTAAAAAAATCGTTACGGGTGTGATGGATCGGATATTAAGCATCGCTGACCGCAAAACCACAAAGCTTCCCCCACATCGTCCCACTTATTACTATCAGATTCCTCTGGAATTTATTCCAGGTCTAGGTCCAGCTAAGCTTCGTCGCTTACTAGAAACCTTTGGTACGGAAATGACGATTTTGCATGAGGCATCGTATGAAGAGCTGGATACGATTGTAGGATCTGAGCTAGCAGGTTACATCTGTAGCGCAAGACATGGAGAGCTTGTCGTTTCTGTTGGTGGTGGTGGCGTTTATGGAAAAGTTCAACGTATGGAGCAAGCGCAAAAATAATTGGCATAGCAAGACAAGCCTAATCATAGTTTGATATATGAACTAGTTAATGCATTAGTAAATGTACTAGTTATCGCAATTGAACTATGAAAGGAAGTCTTCCAATTATGCTGAATCATTTTCGCCATACGTTAAAGGATCAAACTGCATTATATGTGTTTGTGTCTGTGTTATTTTTAATGGGCGTTATTTTTGGAGCCTTGCTGGTAAATGCGTTAAGCTTAGAGCAACAGCAGGATTTATCGAGATATTTAAGTAATTTTTTTACCTCCATATCGCAAGGAGGGACGGAATATGAGCAGCTTTCATTTGCAAAAGTGGCTGCCCTACATTTGAAGTGGTTAGGCTTAATTTGGATTTTAGGATTATCTGTCATTGGTCTGCCAGGTATTTTTGTGTTGGATTTCTTTAAAGGTGTATTAATTGGCTTCACAGTGGGCTGTTTAGTTGGCCAATTTAGTTGGAAAGGACTCCTATTTGCCCTCATGGCGGTTGCACCACATAACCTAATTGTTATTCCAGCTCTGTTAGCAGCCAGTGTAGCCGCAACTAGCTTTTCACTTGGGATTATCCGAAGTCGCATTTTAATGAAGCTACCTAACCACAATCATTCCTCTTTACTATCGTATTGTAGTATTATTTTGTTGATGGCGGGTGTCATTTTAGTTGCATCTTGTTTTGAGACCTGGGTGACACCAATACTGATGAGACTTGTGGCTTGAGTTCTAGTAAAATATTGACTTTGTTGTTTCACTCCCCATATAATGAAAGAAGTGGTTTAAGATTATGCGGCGATTCCTTGGGGAGGGAGAACATGGAAGCAAAGATCGAGAAAATCAAGCAACAGCTGCAATCCCACGGTTACAAGTTGACACCCCAGCGGGAAGCCACGGTAAGGGTATTGCTCGAAAATGAAGAGGATCATCTCAGTGCGGAAGATGTCTTTATGCTTGTAAAGGATAAAGCTCCTGAAATCGGGCTTGCAACCGTTTATCGGACTCTTGAGTTGCTTAGCGAACTACATGTGGTTGAAAAAATTAATTTTGGTGACGGCGTAGCAAGATATGATCTAAGAACAGATACGTCGAAGCATCACCACCACCATTTAATTTGTGTGCAATGTGGAGCGATGGATGAGATTCGTGAGGATTGGCTTGGTGAGCTTGAAGAACGCTTAGATAAAGAATTTAATTTTACAGTATTGGACCACCGTCTAGATTTCCATGGTGTGTGTCATCGCTGTAATGCTAAAAACAAAGAATCAGACAAATCCTAATAAAAACATAATTGGAGAAGCTCTCTATAGGATAAATTATCCTATGGGGGGCTTTTTTTAAATTTATAGATTGCTATGTTAGTTTTGTTGTACTTTACTTGACTATGATAGTGATAATCGTTATCATTGAAAAAATGAAATTATTTAGGGGGAAGATGTAATGTCTTTGTTCAAAAATAAGAAAGCGGTTTTAGTGTTTATTAGCATTTTACTTGCTTCTTTATGGCTCACAGCTTGTGGAGGCAATGCTGATAATAGTAAGCAGGACAGGAATGTGAAGCAAGAAGCAGCAAACCAAAATAACGAAACAAAAACAAATAATCAGGTAGCAACAGAGCGAGAACTTACAGATGCAACAGGTAACACAGTGAAAATTCCTGCTAATCCTGAGCGTATTATTGCCTCATACTTAGAAGATCATTTAGTAGCTTTAGGTGTGAAACCAATAGTCCAATGGTCTGTGAAAAATGGAGTGCAAAATTATTTACAAAATGACTTGAAGGATATTCCAGCAATTTCCTATGACTTGCCTTATGAAGAGGTAACAGGGCATAATCCAGATCTCATTATTCTTGGTGAAAGTGGGACAGGTCAAGATGGAAAGTATGAGCAATACAGCAAAATTGCTCCGACATTTTTGTTAGGTGATGAAATAAGTAAAGACTGGCGTAAGGCATTGGCTAAAGTTGGAGAATTATTAGGCAAGGAAGCAGAAGCGCAAAAGGTGCTGGAGGAATATGACGCTAAAGCAAAAGCAGCAAAGGAATCACTTCAAGCTGCGATTGGTGATAAATCAGTTGTTGCAATTTGGTTGATCTCAGGTAAGTTTTTTGTCGTGAGTGAGAATCAATCTAGTGGTGGGGTATTGTATCACGATCTTGGCATGAAAGCCCCCGAGATAGTAAAGGAGATTTCCAGCACAGGAACTGCTAACTGGAATGCCATTTCAGAAGAAAAACTAGCTTTGCTTGATGCAGATTACATCTTTTTGATTGATAGTGATGCTCAGACCGGATCAGAAGCGCTTAAAGCCCCAATCTGGCAAGGATTGAAGGCTGTAAAAGCAAATCAAGTCTTTACCTTCGATCGTAATCACAGTTGGTTATATAGTGGTGCAATCGCCAACGGACAGATGATTGATGATGTACTTACTAGTTTAGTGAAATAAATTCAATAACTAATTCAGCATAAAACAGGTTAGAGAATGTCCGACTAAAGACTGCCCTACTTAATTGAGTAGGGCAGCCTTTTTGCATATATTACTAAATCACTTTATTTCCGATATAAGTATTAATAAAATTATAAATCGTTATTTTTCATTCCGTTTAACATGAAATTAAATATGTACGGATATGATTATGTTATAATTGAAAGGAACATATTCTCACTACAGAAACGATATACTAAATTAAAAGCCAAGTTTATGTAGTGGGGGAAGAGACCATGATTATTTCAGTACGGAAGCTAGTACGATTTTGCAAATACAGTATTATATTTATGATGCTTGCCTATTTTTTGTACAAACTGTTAGGTGTCATCGATATTTATTTGCTACCTGTGGATAAGTATCGTGTACCGGATGGTTCAGCAGTGAAGGTGTTTCATATCGAGCAGGATGGTGTTTCAGGGGTTAATAAAATGTCTGAGCGCTTAAAGTTATTTTTTTGGTATGGGGAGTAACCTTGCCTAAGGAGGGAAGAGGCATGGAGCAGGCGGTAGCCTCCTTTATTACGTATGTGGAGGAAACAAAAGACTTACGCGGAGCAACTCTAGAATCATATGAAAGAGACGTTAAGCAATTTCTTAGCTTTTTGCAGGAAAGGGATATTCATCATTTAGAAGAAGTGACACGTACTAGCATTATGCTTTATTTCTCTACATTAAAGGAACGGGGAAAAGCGTCAGCGACGATTACACGAGCTTCTGTTAGCTTAAAGGCTTTTTTTCAATATTTACTTGCGGCGCGCGTAATTCATCAAGATCCCTATGTCAAGGTAGACACGCCTAAGCATGACAAAAAGCTTCCCCACATTTTAAGCATTGAAGAGATAGACAAGCTACTTGCGATGCCAGATGTGACGACAGTATTAGGTTTACGTGATAAGGCTATGCTTGAAATGTTGTATGCAACAGGCTTACGAGTATCGGAGCTAAATTCCATTAAGGTGCAGGACATCGATTTGGATTATGGCTTTGTACGAGGGGTGAGCAGTGCTGGCAAAGAAAGAATTATACCAATTGGCTCAGTTACGGTAAAATGGATACAACGTTATATGAAGGAAGCATTGCCTGTCTTACATAAGGAAGGGACAAGCAGTCATTTGTTCTTGAACCGTCAGGGACAGGGCATCAGTAGACAAGGCTTTTGGAAAATGATAAAAAAGTATGGGAAGGAAGCTGGACTTACAGATGAACTAACCCCCCATACGTTAAGGCATTCCTTTGCTTCGCATTTGTTAGAACGGGGTGCTGATATTCGTGCAGTGCAGGAGATGCTTGGACATGGTGACATTTCAACCATTCAAGTGTACTTACAGCGCTCAAAGCAAAATTTAAAATCCGTGTATGACTCCTTTCACCCGCGGGCAAAAGAAAATGAAGAACTACACAATGAGGAGTGAAGAAAAATGGACAAGCAAGTTCCTTTTAACAAAATTACGGTGGTTGTATTAGATAGTGTAGGGATTGGCGAATTGCCTGATGCTCCAAAATACGGCGATACTGGCGCACATACGTTAGGTCATATTTTAGAAAAGGTACCAAATGTAAAGTTGCCTCATATGCAGCAGCTTGGACTTGGAAACATTGCTCCATTAGCACAAATTACACCTGCCGATCAGCCAAGTGGCTATTACGGTAAAATGGCAGAAATCTCTGTGGGTAAAGATACGATGACAGGTCATTGGGAGTTAATGGGACTCAAGGTTTCTACTCCTTTTCAGACTTATCCTAATGGTTTCCCGCGAGACTTAATCGCGCGCTTTGAGAATGAAACAGGACGTAAGGTGATTGGGAACAAGCCAGCGTCAGGTACAGAAATTTTGGACGAGCTTGGTGCGAAGCATATGGAGACAGGTGCGTTTATCGTCTACACCTCCGCAGATAGCGTATTCCAAATTGCAGCGCATGAAGACGTGATTCCTCTAGATGAGCTTTATCGTGCCTGTGAGATCGCGCGCAAGCTGACATTAGAGCCTGAATACTCAGTAGGACGTGTTATCGCTCGGCCGTTTGTAGGCTCACCAGGTGATTTTAAACGTACGCCTAATCGTCATGATTATGCAGTGAGCCCACCTGAGCCAACCTTGTTAAACAGTCTAAAGGCTGCGGGTAGAGACGTGATCGCTGTAGGTAAAATCAATGATATTTTTAGTGGTGAAGGCATTACAAGAACGTATCCAACGAAAAGTAATCTACATGGGATTGAAAAAACAATTGAGCTAATGAAGGAAGACTTTAACGGCTTGTTATTTACGAATTTGGTTGATTTTGATTCCCTATATGGACACCGTAGAGATCCCGTTGGTTATGCGAAGGCATTGGAGGAGTTTGACGCTCATCTTCCTGAAATGCTGGCAAGTGTGAAGGAAGGCGAAATCCTTATTTTGACCGCTGACCACGGAAATGACCCGATTCATGCTGGAACGGATCATACTCGTGAATATGTACCTTTGTTAGTATATAGCCCTTCTTTTACAGGTAATGGAAGTCTTGGGGTAAGAGGTGCTTATGCCGATTTAGCAGCAACAATTGCTGACAACTTTGGGGTAAACGCAAGCAATCACGGAAAGAGCTTTTTACGTCAGCTTGTTTAACAAATTACGAACGTAAAAGCAAATGGATGTAATTTAAAATAATAAAGTCATGGAAGAGGAGAATACACGATGTCAACGTCAATGAAAAAAATGATGTCTGTAGCGGCAGCATATATTACGGAGAAATCTAAAATGACACCAAAGGTTGGACTGATTTTAGGGTCTGGTTTAGGGGTTTTAGCAGATTATATGGAAAATGCCGTTACATTAAAATATGAGGATATTCCTTATTTCCCAACTTCAACTGTAGAAGGTCATGCTGGAGAGTTGCTTGTGGGTGAGCTAAAGGGTGTGCCTGTCATTTTGATGAAGGGACGCTTCCATATGTATGAAGGTTATGCGCCTGAAATTACCGCCTTCCCTGTACGTGTCATGAAGCAATTAGGTGTGGAGCGTTTACTTGTAACCAATGCCGCAGGTGGCGTTAATCTTGAATATGAGCCAGGCGATTTAATGCTAATTTCAGATCATTTGAATTTGACAGGCAAAAGTCCACTTGTGGGCACAAATGAAGCAGAGATTGGACCTCGCTTCCCTGATATGTCCGAGGCATATAGCAAGGCGCTTCGCCAAATGGCGCATGAGGTAGCTGCGAGTCAAGGCATTACACTAAGAGAAGGAGTCTATGCTGGTATGCTAGGTCCTGCGTATGAGACGCCAGCAGAAATTAGAATGCTTCGTACGTTAGGTGCAGATGCCGTAGGTATGTCCACTGTAGCTGAGGTGATTGTGGCAAGTCATGCAGGTATGGAAGTGCTGGGGATGTCTTGTATTAGTAACATGGCAGCAGGCATTTTGGATCAGCCATTGTCCCATGGTGAAGTGATGGAAACAACCGATCGAGTACGTGAAACGTTCTTGAATTTAGTATTGGCGATTGTGCCTAAGCTACAATAAAGAATAGAATTAAATCTATATTTAACATACGCATGCTGTAATTTTAAAAAAGAAAAGCTATGACGATCATTTTCCCAAGCTGTCTGCTGAGACCAAAGGGAACTAAGGTCGTTATAGCTTTTTTATGTTATAGGAATAAACTTCCTTTTTTTCGTTCATACTAGATGGGAGAATGAATGTCGAATGTGAATGAGGAGGATGGTTTCATGAAAAAGCTGATGTTGACATGGCTTTCAGCCTTGCTGTTGCTTATGCCAATTACAGGTGTAGGTGCATTTGCGGAGGAAGCTTCTCATGAGGACAGCTTAGTTGTAGCCGAGCAAGCCCGCTCTGCTATTTTAATGGATGCAGATACAGGTACGGTTATTTATGAGAAGAAAAGTCATGAAAAATTGCCACCAGCGAGCATTACAAAGGTCATGACCATGTTATTAACGATGGAGGCTGTAAGCAAAGGTGAGCTAAAGCTAACCGACTTAGTTACAGCGAGTGAATACGCGGCGTCTATGGGGGGCTCTCAAATCTTTTTGAAGCAAGGGGAGCAGATGACTGTAGATGACTTACTCAAGGGCGTGGCGATGGCCTCAGGCAATGATGCTTCTGTTGCATTAGCTGAGCATATTGGTGGATCAGAGAAGGCATTTGTAAAAATGATGAATGAGAAGGCTGCTGAGCTAGGACTTAAGGAAACTCATTTTGAAAATTGCAATGGCTTACCTAAAGACAATCATTATAGCTCTGCGCACGATATTGCTGTAATGAGCAGGGAGCTATTAAAATATCCTGAAATTATTAAATACACAGGCGCTTATCAGGATCACTTACGTAAAGATTCAGAGAAGCCGTTTTGGTTAGTAAATACAAACAAACTCGTTCGCTTTTATGATGGTGCGGATGGACTAAAAACAGGCTATACGTCAGAGGCTAAGTTTTGCTTAGCGGCTACAGCATCACGTGATGGCATGCGTTTAATCGCTGTCGTTATGGGTGAGCCGAATACAAAAACGCGGAACAGTGAGGTCACAGCGCTGTTTGACTATGCCTTTTCTCAATACCGCTTGCAGCCGATTTATAAAACTGGTGAAGTGATTGGGAAGGTACAGATTAAAAAGGGACAGCAATCTGAGCTACAGCTAGCCGCAAGCAAGCCGATTCAAATTTTACTTAAAAAAAGTGCTGGCAATGCGGCGATTACGCATAAGCTCGTTGTGCCTGATCAGCTTGCCGCTCCTGTAAAGACAGGACAAGTTGTCGGGAAGCTTGTTATTTATCAAGGGGACAAGCTGCTAAGAGAATTTGATTTAACCGCGGCCAATGATATCGGTAAGGCAGGCTGGTGGACATTGTTCAAACGTACGACAGCACGCTTGTTTTTTGTAGATTGATAGCAGTTTTCTTCTAGTTTTGTCAGGGGGAAGGAATCACAGGACAAGGCGTAGAAATGTGTGTTCATGCGTAAGAGAGGAGAGTGAACATAACGTGAACTTGCAAGTTGAGATGGTAAGAAATCGTGAAACACTCATTGTCCGTTTAAGCGGAGAATTAGATCATCACACTGCGGATGAGGTGCGGATGCGGATGGATGAGGAATTAGCGCGAGGTGGCTGTCGTCATCTGGTATTAAGTCTTAAATCACTACAGTTTATGGACAGCTCTGGTCTAGGTGTCATTTTAGGAAGATATAAGCTGATTAAGCATAAGGGTGGAAGAATGGTGTTATGTGATGTGAATCCATCTGTGTATCGTTTATTTGAAATGTCAGGCTTATTCAAGATCATGTCTATTTATGAAAATGAGAATACGGCGTTGTCTGAACTGGAGGTGGCATTATGATGAACACAGCAGAGCGGAACTTTATGACTCTGCAATTTGCTGCCAAGTCAGAAAATGAGTCTTTTGCCAGAGTAACGGTAGCGGCATTTGTATCCCAGCTTGACCCAACGATGGATGAAATTACGGATCTAAAGACAGTCGTATCTGAAGCGGTGACGAATTGTATTATTCATGGCTACGATAGTAATCCAGATGGCATTGTAACCATCTCAGCCGAGATTATCAACGATACAGTGACCTTAACGATTGAAGATAAAGGCAACGGCATTGAAGACTTGGAGCTGGCCAAGCAGCCGCTATATACTTCCAAGCCTGAGTTAGAGCGTTCAGGCATGGGCTTCACCATTATGGAAAACTTCATGGATGAATTTGAGGTTTCCAGTCAAATTGGTGGAGGTACGTCAATTCGGATGAAGAAAGTGATTGTATCCAAGAAAGCTTTGTATAATTAGGGGTTGGATCTATGGATGCTGATGTGAAGCAAACCTCAAGGGAGTTTCTAGACGATAATGAAGTGAAAAGATTGATTGCGCTCAGTCAATCTGGTGACAGCGGTGCTAGGGATCGTCTAGTGAATTGTAACATTCGGTTAGTGTGGTCGGTCGTGCAGCGGTTTATGAATCGTGGTTATGAGCCAGATGATTTATTCCAAATTGGCTGTATTGGCTTGTTGAAATCTGTGGACAAGTTTGACCTGAGCTATGATGTGAAGTTTTCTACCTACGCGGTTCCGATGATTATCGGAGAAATCCAGCGCTTTTTGCGTGATGATGGAACGCTGAAGGTGAGCCGTTCCCTGAAGGAAATGGCGAATAAGGTTCGTAAGAAGCGAGATGAGCTATCTAAAACTTTAAATCGTTTGCCAACGATTGGTGAAGTGGCGCATGAATTAGGGGTTACACCCGAAGATGTCGTCTTTGCGCAGGAAGCAAATAAACCACCAACCTCGATTCACGAAACCGTATTTGAAAATGATGGAGATCCAATTACGTTAATGGATCAAATTTCGGATGAATCGCAGGAGCGTTGGTTTGAAAAGCTCGCCTTACATGAGGCGATTACGGGCTTGTCCGATCGAGAGCGGCTTATCGTTTATTTACGGTATTATCGCGATCAGACGCAATCTGAGGTCGCTACAAGACTTGGGATCTCTCAGGTTCAGGTGTCTAGACTTGAAAAGAAAATTTTGCAAAGCATCCGAGATCAAATTGCACAATAAAGATTGATATTTGATATGTGTTCCTAAACCTCTGTCTTTATATTTGAGAACTTTATGTTTTCAGTATAGGGATGGGGGTTTTTGCTTTTTGGGAGCAAAGGAAGAGTAAAGGACTGCTTTCCTTGGCATACTATGGTCATTATGTCTAACTGTGACTGCATACTAGGTAGGAGTATGAGGAGGGAGCTTGAAAAATGAGTGATGAGCACAAGGAGTATGGTGGACAGGAGCAAGAGCATGGGTATGGGCATGAACAGGGGCAACATGATGCTGATTTTCCGAAATTTATGTCTTCGCTAGAGTCTGATCAGCAACAAGATCATCAAGATCAATATGAGCAATACGGTCAAAACGAGCAAACCTATAACAACCAAGAAGATGAACAACATGAACAAAATGAAGATAAAGATGAAAACAGAGATGAAAACAAAGGTAAAGATAAGGATGGAAAGCAAGCGCTAGGAAAAGAGGATGGCGAGGAAAAAGGTCAGGAAGCGCAAAAAGGTTCAGATTCTAAGGATGAGAAGCTAAAACAAAAAATTGAACAGGAGCATTCAGATACGATCGAAGAATCGGTCATATATTGGCAGGGAAAAGATGTCATTAGCACGGAGCTAGCGGTAACGAAAAAAACGTTAGAGCAGGTCGTAGGTCTTGGGCAAAGCTTTGACATGGAATTTAGAGAAATGACGTTTGGTCATGTGAAGACAGGACTATTTTATATTACAGGCTTCGCTAAAGATGAAAGTATGCAGGAAATTTTAAAGCGACTCACCTATCTGCATTCCGATGATTTATCCTATGATGTCGTGCAGGATTTCTTTGAATTGTACATCCCCCATATTCAGGTTAAGCTTGCGCCTAAGCTAAGTGGTGTCGTCAATCAAGTGCTTACAGGCATGAGTGCAATGTTTATTGAAGGTGAAGAGCAGGCTATTGTTATGGACACACGTTCTTATCCTGTCAGAGGGCCTGAAGAGCCTTCGCTAGAACGTGTTGTGCGGGGTTCAAGGGATGGCTTTACCGAAACCCTATTATCTAACGTGGCATTGGTGAGAAGACGTCTACGTGACCCAGGGCTAAAATTTGAAGTGATGACCGTGGGGCGTAGAACGCGAACGGATGTCTGCTTAGCTTATATCGATGATATCGTAGATAAGGTACAGGTGGATGCGATCCGTGACAAAATTCAAAGTGTTGATATAGATGGCCTTCCTTTAGCCGATAAGCAATTAGAGGAAACGATTATTAATACAGGCTGGAACCCGTATCCTCTTGTGCGTTATTCTGAGAGACCAGATGTTGTAGCTTCGCATATTATGGAGGGAAGGCTAACCGTTTTTGTGGATACTTCACCAAGTGTCATGATTATGCCAACGACATTTTTTGATTTATGTCAGCATGCAGAAGAAAACAGGCAAACGCCATTTATGGGAACGTATTTAAGATGGGTGCGTTTCTTGGGGATTTTTGCATCCCTTTTTATATTGCCGTTGTGGTTATTGTTAGTAACTCATCCAGAGCTTAAGCCACCGATGCTTGATTTTATTGGACCACAAAAAACTGCGCATATCCCACTTATTATGCAATTTCTGCTTGTAGAGCTGGGGGTGGACTTACTACGAATGGCGGCAGTGCATACACCAACCCCGTTAGCCTCTGCGATGGGCTTAGTTGCAGCGATTTTAATCGGGAATATAGCCGTTGAGACAGGTTTGTTTGTTAATGAGGTTATTTTGTATATGGCTGTGGCAGCGATTGGGATGTTTGCGACACCAAGCTATGAGCTAGGGCTGGCGAATCGGATTGTACGGCTGGGCTTACTCATTTTAGTGGCGTTGTTTGATGTGACAGGCTTTGTGGGAGGGATCACGTTATTTGTTATACTGTTAACCGTGCATAGATCGTATAATTCCTCTTATTTATGGCCGTTTATTCCGTTTAATGCAAAGGCCATGGGTGCAATTCTTTTCCGGGTTCCAGTGATGACTTCCAAGAAGCGTCCGTCCTTTAATAAAGCGCGAGATAACACCAGAATGCCTGCAAAAGAATAGTTAACACGGCTTGTCATACAAATAATCCAAATGATGCTCTGAAAAATCCATTTTTCAGTTGGCAAGATGTTTGCTATACTGTTGTAAAATCGTAAAAAGTGGAGGCTTGCATAGATGCATTTACATGGAACTAGTAAAATTAATGAAAAATCACACTTAGAGATTGGTGGATGTGATACAACCGAATTGAAGGAAACCTATGGTACGCCTTTATATATTGTGGATGAAGCGTTAGTTCGTCAAAGATGTCGGGAGTATATGGAGTCGTTTCGTGCTTCAGGCTTAACCTTTCAGGTTGCGTATGCAAGTAAAGCATTTTGCGTGATGGCGATGTGTCGTTTAGTTGAGGAAGAGGGGCTTTCTCTAGACGTCGTTTCAGAAGGGGAATTATATACAGCAATTCAAGCTGGCTTCCCAGCAGGTCGCATTCATTTCCACGGAAATAATAAGACACCAGAAGAGCTAGAGATGGGGATTAAAGCAGGGATTGGCTGTTTTGTAGTCGATAACTTTGTAGAAATTCATATGCTGCAAGGGATTGCTGCTGAGCATGGCGTGACTGTAAATGTTTTGCTTCGTGTTACACCAGGTGTTGAAGCCCATACGCATGAATACACGGCTACAGGACAAACGGATTCCAAGTTTGGTTTTGATATCGGAAATGGATCTGCGTTTGAAGCGGTAAAACAAGCAAATGAAAGTCAAAACCTAAACTTGCTAGGTATTCACTCTCATATTGGCTCCCAAATTTTTGAGGTGGAAGGCTTCCAATTAGCGGTGGAGCGTGTAGCTAGCTTTGCAGGTGAAGTGAAGGCTCAGCTTGGTATTAGCTTCAAAGTGGTTAACTTAGGTGGAGGTTTTGGTATTCGTTATACCGAAGGAGATACGCCACTTCAAGTGACTGAATATGTGAAGGCAATTACGGATGGTGTGAAGCAGCACTTTGGTGCAGTATACGATACATTGCCTGAAATTTGGGTAGAGCCAGGTCGCAGTATTATCGGCGATGCAGGCACAACCTTGTACACCGTAGGTACGCATAAAAATATTCCAGGTGTACGTAAATATGTAGCGGTAGATGGGGGAATGACAGACAACCCACGTCCTGCCTTGTATCAGTCCAAATATGAAGCGCTATTGGCGAATCGTGCACAAGATGATAACGAGGAAACCGTCTCCGTAGCAGGGAAATGCTGTGAGAGTGGAGATATGTTAATTTGGGATCTCGAATTGCCTAAAGTAGAAAATGGGGACCTGCTTGCAGTGGCATGTACAGGTGCGTACAACTATTCTATGGCAAGCAACTACAACCGAATTCGTCGTCCTGCGGTAGTATTTGTTAAGGATGGCGAAAGTGATGTTGTTGTGAAAAGGGAGTCCTTGGACGATATTGTTGTTAATGATGTGATTCCGGCGCGCATTAAGAAGCAGGCTCAAAAAATTTAACATGACTGGTTGACAATACGAGAGGGGAGCGCTACCTCAAGAGGGTTGTTGCGACCGCTGTTAAAACTAAATTTCCTATGATTACAGTTATATAGTTGAAAAAATTTAGTTTTAAAGGCGGACACTTCGTTTCTCCACAATCCCTCTTTCCTCCGCTTGACTTTCGTTAGTCAACCACTCAATTTTAAATTGAGCCTTATAATAAGTGGGAAGATAGAAACATGAAATAATATAAAGATTTAAATAATATTCAATAGAAAAAGCTAACATATCTTATCCAGTGCAGGAGGAGTACTCTATGCAGGGGAAGAGGGTGTTAGCTTTTTTTATTGCAAATTGTTAGTTGGTTAGAGTTAGGTTCGTGTTAGTTTGAAATTGTATTTTTGATAGCCTCTGCTAAGCCCTCAGGGTTTTCCCATGTCATGGAATGGCTTGTGTCTTTTAGGATTTCAACCTTGATAGCATGCTGTTGTAATTCGTTTAGTTCGTCTTCGTCAGGTAGGGAGTGCTCTCCAATGATAAATGATTTTGGACAAGTTAAATCATAAAAGATTTCTCTCCATGAAGGTGTTTGTCCTTCTACAGCAGATTTGCTTGTTACATACACTGCTTTGGGTGCGCAAACTGAGAAGCTGGCTGCCCATAATTCATTACCATTTTGTCTATTGTTCTCTAATATGGTGTTAAAGCCATGACTTACAAAATCCTCATAGGAATAGGCAGCAATCGATTTACTTGTAAAGCCACCGCCAGCATCTAAATTAGCTTCGCCCAAAATAACGGCTTCGATGCGCTCTTCGCATAGCTTGGCTAAACTTAGAGCAACCGAACCCCCGATGCTATGACCAAATAGGATAAACTTTTTTAAATTTAAGTGTGTAATGAGTTCAAACAAATAATTTGCATGCCCCTGAATGGTATAGCTGAAGTCCTCGGGTTTATCACTATAGCCATTACCCAGCAAATCAATAAGAATACGACGATGTGCAATTAGCGGTTCCTGTGCAGCTAGGTTAGGATAATCAAATGATCCCGCACAACCTAAACCATGAATAAATATAATCGGTGTCTCTGTCCCAGGTAAATCATGATATCTTAAACGGTAGCCTGAGCTTGGAATTTTAAATGTTTTCATTTTTAATTAATCCTCTCGATCATCTGTAATTATAATTGTGCAAGATGGTATTTCGCCGCGAATGGAATAAGCTACCAATCCCTGTACTTAGAATTATAACCTGCAATATTTTAAATTTACAATATATTTTACGTCAGGTCAGATTTGGTGACTAAATAAGGACAAGCTAAGCTGTTTTTTCATGACGTACTTTGCTCTTGTGACGATTTCATAGTACACTGTAATAGTGTTTTTTAAAGACAAACAAATTAAGGAAGTGACCGATATGAAAAAAGGGAAGATCGTATTAGAAAAAGGCGGCGAGGTAGAAATTCAATTTTTGCCTGAGGAAGCACCAGGAACTGTAGCTAACTTTGAAAAATTAGCAAACGAAGGCTTCTACAATGGACTTACATTCCACCGTGTTATTCCAGGTTTCGTAGCACAAGGTGGCTGCCCACATGGTACAGGTACTGGTGGTCCTGGTTACACTATTAAATGTGAAACTGCAACGAACACAACCAAGCATGAGCGTGGCGTATTGTCTATGGCACATGCGGGTAAAGATACAGGCGGTAGCCAATTCTTTATCGTTTACGAAGCACAACCACACTTGAACGGGGTACACACTGTATTTGGTAAAGTAACCTCTGGTATGGAGCTTGTTGACGGCATTAAAGCAGGCGACAAGATGAAGGAAGTTACAGTTTGGGACGAAGCGTAAGCTTAGGTTTGTAAGTTTAAGTTCATAATGGACAAGCAGGATAGGCTCTTTGGGGCTACGTTGATCTTTGGATCACGTAGCTTGCTTAGGGCTTTTTTTACGAGGAAAAAATTTTAGCATACACTTAATACCTAAGCACGTTAAAATAAAAAGTAGCTAAAAATGACAGTAATTAATAAGGCTTAATTTAAAAGTTAGGACTGACAATAAACAAAAGTACAAACAAATGCAAAGGCGACGGCGTCCAGTGAACATTGGAAGTCTAATAAAATTAGAGAGGTTAGGTGTACGATGAAGCAAAATATATACGATAATCCGGAGTTTTTTGAAAATTACCATCAGCTTCGAGCGTCAAAAATTACGTATAATGATTTTGTGGAGCAGCCTGCTTTAAAGTCATTGTTACCTGATTTGGCTGGTAAAAGGGTGCTTGATTTAGGTTGTGGGTATGGTGAAATGGCACATTATTGCATCGATCATCACGCGGATCATGTAACGGGTGTGGATATATCGGAAAAGATGTTAGCGCTTGCAGAAGGACATCCTAATATCACCTTTATTCATTCGGCAATGGAGGATTTACAATTTGAACAAGGGGAATTTGATCTCATTATAAGCTCATTAGCTTTTCATTATGTAAAGGATTTAGATGAGCTAATGGGACGTATCGCAAGCTGGTTGAAACCCGACGGGCAGCTTATATTTTCCACCGAGCATCCTGTTGTGCTTGCTTCTAAGGCACAAGCAAAATGGATCACCAATGAACAAGGCGAAAATCTTTATTGGACGCTAGATAACTATAAGGAGGAAGGGGAGAGGTCACAGTTTTGGAAGGTGGATGGGGTGATTAAATATCATCGTACTTTATCAACATTAATTAATGTGCAGATCGCACATGGGTTATGTATTGAGCAGGTATTAGAGCCGGAGTCGATACCAGAAGGGATTGAAAAGAAGCCTAATCTGGTGAACGAGGTACGAAGACCTTCGTTTATTTTGTTTAGGGCGAGGAAGGGATAGGAACATCTATATATGTTATAACTCGGTTTTTGAGCTTAATTTTCATAATTAAAATGATTACTGATTTAAAGAGGGAAGACCTCTCTTGGAATTGTTGTTGTAATTACTTAATTCTACAAGAGAGGAGCTTCCTTTTTACTGCATACAATTTGCGTAAGATTAATAACGATTGATAGATTGAAACGTTTGTAACAGAACTGAAGTAGTTAAAACATAATGATCATATTTTTGTTTCTTGAACCACCACTAACTGTAATTACAGAACTCACATCGCTTACAAACCGTTTCTTAACCATCAGTATGGAATCTAGGTCTGTTTCACCTTGAACTCTTACTTTAAGAATTCCTTCCAAATCAGGTCTGTTAACTGAGAGTTCACCTAATATCTCAATAAATCTTTTAATATTTATGGTTCCTGATATTTGACTTATCTGTTTAATGTCTATTGTTGCATTAATATCACTTTGATACCTAACATAAATCGTGGATGTGAGGTCTTTGAATTCTTTTATCGTAATAAATGAAGTTAAGTCAGGTCTATTTATTGCAATAAAGGAAGCTTGATTTGTATTTTGCATGACATCAATCGTGCTTGATAAATAAGCATCCTTAATGCCTTTTACTTTAATAAATCCTTTAAGATCAGGATTATTAACAACTATGCTTGATTTAATATCGTAATACTGTTCTTTGGTTCTAACAGAGACAAATGCCTTCTTTTCCTCATTCTGTTTCTTATACATGCTCACAGTAATATACGAAGGTAAATTTGGAATATTTGTTATTATTCCTGAAGCAATGTCATCATATTTCTCCAGTGTTCTAATCGCAATAGATGAATCAATATAATCATTTTTCTTTTTATAAATACTCACTTCAAGCATAGAAACAAGATCAGGTTGATTGATGCTCATATTAGACACTAAAGGAGAATCATCTTGTCTTCTAATGGTTATAGCTGCATTCATAAAAGAATTGCCATATACGTCAATGACACTGTTTAAATCAGGTCTATTAATAGTGAGATCAGATTTATAGAACTTATACTTTTGATTTGTGACTCGAATCGTTGCGTCACGTTCGGATTCTTTTCTGATTTTGACAAATATATTTGATTTTAATGAAGGCTTCGATACTGTTATCTGAGCGCTAACATCATGGTTTACAGGGTCTTCATATCTATGAACGTAGATGGTTGCTTTTCGCCAGTCAAACCCAATGTCACTATGAACGTTGATCTTTGCAGATAAGTCTTTGTGCTTTTTGCCATAAATAAAGATGGTTGATTGTCTGTCGCTTCGACCAGTGGAATAGACTTCTGTTGTAATGTATTCAACGATGAGCTGTGGTGGTCTGTTGGATTCTCTAGTAAACAAGGTGTAAAATTTATCATCATCTGTACTAATAATCAATCCATTGTTCTCTAGCTCTTTATCCTGCCATCGTTTTACTACATCAAAAAAGTCAAATTCTATGTATTTTTCTTTTGTGTTATTAAGGTACTCATTATCATTTAGTATATCTACACTGTGGGGTTTATTTAAATCCGTAATTCCTAGTTCATACCAAAAGGTATTTGGTTGAGAAAGTTTGATATTCGCATGTCCCAACATTCCAGAATAATATAATCTAAGCTTTGCTTTTTTAATGATATTTAAATCTGGAATTGATTTTTTTAAGTCTCCAAACTGTAGGAAAGATTGATAACCTTCATCAATGACCTTACCAATGAGCATTGTTCTTAAATCACCATAGTTTATGGAACGCAAATCTTCTCTACTTCGTGTCATTGCATCTGAAATAGGAGATAATGCTACAGTTTTTACAGGTGCGGATAGCAAAGTAAAGCTGCCTTGAAATCTGTTATGAATAGGAACTTCAATAAAACATGGGAAGTCAATATTTGAAACTGTCTGGATCGTGCCAATCATATCAGAGGTATTTGCATACGTAATTCTAATGCTAGATGTAATATCCTTTTCTTTTTGGACTCTGATCGATATGTAGGATTCTTGCATTGACTCTCTTTTTTGAACGATGTTGATTGAAGCCTTTGTTTCACTCTTAGTAACAGCATATAACTTAAACGCACCCTGAAATCTGTTTTCGGTTCTATTTATAACGGTGATTTCACTAAATATGTCGTTTCTTTCTTCCAACTGCATTCACTTCCGATCTCATTGTATTGAGACATCTCATTATACTGGTTGTACTTTTGCTTTGACTTCAAATAAGCCATTTGCATTTGCAGGTGCTTCAATATCTGTTTTTATTCGTACATAAAATTCAAACTCTTCATCTGGCTCAAAAAACTTATTAAACAATAAAGGTTCTTCATTAATAAATGGAATGGAGCGTGACAATTGTAATTCTACGCCTTCAGGCAATACGTCTTTATTCACCTCTAACAATAGATTTTGAACTCTTTGTCCAGTTTCATTTTTTGCAATCACTTTTTGCTCTAATGAGATTTGACCAGCAATAATAAAATCAAAATCCAATCTTTTTAAAATGTCGCCAAATGAATTAGATAAGTATTTGCCAGAAGCGTCCTTGAACATGATTCCAGAGTATGTACCAGTGAACGGAATTTCTTTATAAGCTTCTTGTCCCCAACTATCCTTGAACTCCACTCTTAACATATTTTCTTGTCCAAAAATTATATCTCTTTCATCTATGTTTAGAGAAATATTGAGTGGTGAAGTATTTAAACGTGTAAACTCACCACTTATCGGATAATATGGCTTCCCATTTAATAAAACTCGATATTGAACCTTTGTTAAATCTTCGTCACTTAGTGTCCCAGTCAGCTTATTCCCACCAAAATCCAATTTAATGGAAGCCGTTGTATTTAGAACATAGAATGCAACATCACCAAACTTAACATCCTCTTGGGGAACAAGGCTGCGGTATGATATGTAATCAATGCTAATGGGCTGATTTAAATGTTTTGTTTCTTCAATGTAATAAGCTAACTTGATATTGCCGTTAGGATGAGCTGTAATCTGATGTTCAGGAATATCGTTAAACGTCTGATGTCTCATTCCATACTTAATGACATTAGCGTGATCTGAAATGTTAATATTAAAAGTTCTCCATGTGTCTAACCCCTTGGAATAGGATTTCCATGTTGCTCCGTTATCAAAGCTAATAATAAAGCGAATAATGCCAACATTATTAGAGTTAACTAAATTAGAGATAAAGCTTTTAATTTCCCCTAAGTATTTAAATGAATTAGGCTGAATGACTAGCTGTCCAACTGGTAATGCCTCCACATTTAAAGACAATGTATCACTTTCATCTAGATCCTCACTATATGTCACCACGTCAAAATCTCCCTCTAACTCATCGAGTGGGGAGTAGTTGGCTGTGATATTTAATTTAGCTTCGTTTTTTTCAGGATCATCAGTGTAATATAATACATCTACATTATCACCAAGCTCATCATAAATCGTGAAGGGTTCAGTCTCTAAGGTGATCGATGATTCAGTCTGATTAGGGTCGTCTGTGTATTCAATGACGCTAATCGTTTTATCTTCCCATTCTTCAGCAAGAGTGAAGGGGGTGGTAGTGATGTTAAACGAGGCTTCTGATTTAGTTGGGTCGTCTGTGTAGTAACAGAGTTCCACTTCACCTTCGAGTTCCTGCCAAGCGGATTCGGGGATGATGGATAGGTCGTCCATTCCGTAGTCGAGATAGTCTTGTTCGGTTGGTGGGGAGGGAAGGGAGCGCCATTCAGCATTAAAAACTTCACCTTTTCTAATTTTTTTATCATTTAGGTAGGCTTCAAATTCGATAAAGGTTGTATAACCATACTTACCCCCATATGCACTTTTTTTAATTATTTTAATTGATTTGCTACTTTTTGAAGGAAATTCGATTATAGACCAGTTGTCTTCTGTGATGGTTTGATTTAATAGAACAGATTTATCAGGTAAAATATACGTATACTGACTTCCATCTGAAAATTCTAAAATACAGTCTTTTATTCTGTCATAAGTTTCACTTGCAGAAAATTGTAAAAACTTAATTTTATTTAACTCTACTTCTTTAGAAAAATTGATCATAAACCAAGGTTCTGGATCATCACTTATTAATGCAGAACACCATCTACTTCCAATTGAATTATTTGTTGTGATATTTTCATTGATTGCAGATTCAGGAAGCCAACTACTATTAGCAGTAGAGCTAGCGTGTGCTTTTATATCTAATTTCTTAATACTGTTATAATAATAAGTTGAGTTATTGAGGATTAGGGATTTATATGTTGGTTCATTATTATATGCCAAAAAACCTTTAGGGACACTATAAGTAAAAGGTGTTGTACCAAAATTAAAGGTATTGGTCTTTACATTTCCATTTACACCAATAGTAGGATATGCCTCACCTAACTCATTTATGTTGGTGTGACTTATCCCCATTGAAGTACCATTTTTGTAAAACTCTAAAGTTCCGTTGTCTAAGTCAAGAGCTACTCCTATAATATCTCCAACTACCCATGCAGAACCGTAAGGTGTATTTTCAGGATGTTTTGTGCCATTATTTCCATAGTATGATCTCCAATTTGAATTAGAAGTACTTAAAGTCACAGGGTAGTATTTATTAGATATACCAATCCAAGTTGATGAATTACCACTATCAAACTTAACTTCCCAATACCATTTACCACTGGACTTACCATGTGTAGCTCGAATCGCATTTTGACTACCACTAACTAAAGTTAAATCCCCATTACTCAATGTGTTACTTGAATTTAGGTCATTAGGGTTTAAATTGACCGGAAGAATATTCATAAAAATCAGCCTCTCCTTTCCATATTTAAGTAACTACATAAAAAAACAATTTCATTTATAAATATTTTGATAGTTAATCAATCACTGCATTTCTAATGGGTATCTTAGCAGTATCAATTTTTTTCATAAATACTTTACCTGAACCTAATTGTGTATTGTCTTGAACAATATATGTTCGTTCTAATATTTTTGATGTGGTTAGATCAATCGAAGTTTCTTTGTTCATACCATGATTGATGAAGGTTTGTTCTGAATTGTTGGAAAGTTTGATTATTTTCCCAGATGTGAACTTATACATTTTAAATAAACTAAGACGAGTATATGTTCCACCACCATTATTAGCAGTCCAATTTAATCTGTATATTTTATATTTATTTACTTTACTTACTTCGATAATATATTCTTTCTCTATACCGATAGCAGTCCAAGTTTGATTAACTTGAGTATCTAATACTGTCCAAATAGTACCATCATTAGAACCTTCAAATGTCCAATCTTTAGGTGCGTAAGTATGATTACCTGATGAACTTAGAGCATATTTACCAATTTTAATTTTATTTAAAAATTCATATCCTATATGGCCACTAGAGGTGTTTTGGGCGCTGATATATTCACTCCCACTAAAAGCTCTCCAAGGCTCTCTTCCACTACCATAAATACTACTAGCAAAAGCTCTACCACTTGGGGTGGTATTAGAAGTCATATTAGGTATTGCTGTTTCAATTCCTATAACTTCTGGTACAACACTATAAAAATCATTTTCAGATGAAATCAAGATTTTATTTACACTACCATATTGCCTTCCGTCATAAGAATAAAATTTATGTGGGATTGAATATACAAAAGGTGTTACACCAAAATTAACTGTAAAAACAGTACTTGTCGCATTTTGAGTGCTTAGTGTTGGATATATTTCTACTTCACCCAATTCTTTAACATTAGTGTGACTGATACCCATGCTTACACCATTTTTATAGAATTCTAGAGTTCCATTATCTAAGTCGAGAGCTACTCCTATAATATTTCCAACTGCGGTAGATGACCCATAGGGAGTGTTTTCAGGCAATTTATAACCATTTATAGTATAATAAGCTCTCCGATATGCACTAGTGCTTAATGCTACAGATGAAATTCCAAACGACTTATTAGAAACCCCTATTGCGCTACTTGTTCCACCGCTATCAAGTTTAACTTCCCAATACCATTTACCTGTAGATTTACCATGTGTGGCACGAATGGATGATCCAGAGGTGCTAGTCACAGTTAAATTACTATTACTCAATGTTTTACCACTGCCCATGTCATTAGGGTTTAATGTAACATCAATAATCTCCATACTTTACTCATCTCCTTTCTACATAATTATTTAGCTATGAAAGTATTATTTTATCCACTCTTCGTTTTGATAGATCAATTGTATGAGTAAATGTTTTACCCGATTCATGTGTGATTGAGTTTGATTCAATAGACTTAACTCCATTTAGTTGTGTAATATTTATTGGTGATTCTATACCATAAGTAATAAAAGTTTGCTCTAATTGGTTGGGGAGAGTTATTAGCTTAGGTATAGTTGTTTTAAACAGCTTTAACTCATTAATAATTATCTGTGTCCCACCATTATTAATACTCCAATTTAGACGGTACATTTTATATGCACTAACTTTGTTAAGTTCAATAAGATATTCTTTATCTGTATTAACAGTTGTCCATGTTTGATTAATTTGTGTATCTAAAACAGTCCAATTAGCACCATCATTAGAACCTTCAAACGTCCAGTCTTTAGGCATTGCATTAAGTGAATTTCCATAGCTTCTAACTGCATATTTTCCAATTGTAATGTGGTCAATAAAGTCGTAACCTAGATAACCAATACTGTTTAACCCATTTGGACTTGCATACCCATTTTCAATTCTGTCAAAAGCCTGACTTGCACTAACACCGATAGTAGATTCACTACTAGCAAAAGCTCTGCCACTTGGAGCAGTGTTAGATGTCATTTTGGGGACTGCTGTTTCAGTTGCATAGATTGGTGGTGTTATTGAGTAAGTTTTACTATTGGATGAAAGTAAGATTTTATTGGGGTAGCGTTGACTCCCATCATACGAGTAAAATCCATAAGGTATTTCATACTTAAAAGGTGTCTTTCCAAAATTAAATGTATATACTTTTGTTCCATTATTTAAAGATGTAAGATAAGGAAATACCTCTCCTAATGTCTTTAATGCGTATAAAATTCCTACACTCCGACCGTTCACAAAAAATTCAATATTGTAATTAACTAAATCTAGGGCGACACCTACAATATCGCCAATTAACCAGCTATTATCGCTGTACTTTATATTGTCTGGATATAAATATCCTCTCCCATAAATAGTTCTAGTATTAGAACCAGTATTAGAACTTCCTAGTGAAAAACTATTAGTAGCTATGCCTATACTAGTAGCTGTTTCTCCACTATCAAATCTAACTTCCCAATACCATTTACCAGTGGTTCTACCATGAGTTGCTCGAATCCCTCCTGATTTCGATACACTAACAACCGAAAGTCTGTCAGCAGATATTGTAGTTCCACTATCCTTGTCTGTTGGACTTAATGTAACATCAATTATCTCCATAACTTATCTCATCCCCTTTCTACATAAAATCATTATTTCATTCATTAAAATACTTTGTCGATTTTTAATTATTGGATTCCTGTTTAGTTACTATGTCCATTCGTAAGATACTTCGAACATACTTAATTCGTTTATAAAAGTATAACCACTATAACCACCATTAGCTGTCCAATTTAAACGATACATCTTGTAATTATTAACTTTACTATTATCGATGATATATTTTTTATCTGTGTTTGCAGAAGTCCAAATTTGATTATCTTGTGTATCTAATACTGTCCAATTAGTTCCATCATTTGAGCCTTCAAAAGTCCAATCTTTGGGATTGCGAGTAACATCAGTACTATTTTGGCTTCTAACAGCATACTTACCAATTTTAATAGGATTAACAAATTCATAACCTAAATGACCAACACCACCTGAACCTTCAGAAGTTGAAAATACATTCACTAATCTGTCGAATGCTCTCCAAGGCTCATTATTAGTTGAAGATACACTACTAGCGAAAGCTCTACCATTAGGAGTAGTATTTGATGTCATTTGAGGTATAGCTGTTTCAGTTCCGTAGGTTGGAGTCTTCGTCATAACTTTAATGCTCTCAATTTCAAATAGCTTCTTCAAATCAATAGTGCTTTTAAAAACTTTACCTTCACCTAAAGTTCCATTGTTACTCATTTTTTGAGTAAACTTAGTTTCTTTTCTATCTAAAATAGCCAGATTTTGCATTCCATCACTTATAAAAGTTGATTGAGAAGGTAAGGTTGTAGATATATTATTCCATTGATTATTTTTAAATGATTTATATTGATTATTTGTTTTGATGAAAGTGTAAGTTTTTAATATATCTTCTATGACTAGGAATGGACGGAAGTTTTGATTAAATGGGTCAACTTGAGATGAAGGAATATAACTATAACCACTTGGATTGTTGTACCCTCGAACTACTCTATTTGAAGAAGAGGCAGGTGTGGTGGTACTTGTTAATGACCATTTGCCACTCCAATTCCAAACATTATTATCTCCTGCCACAATACTTCCATTAAGCGTAGAACTAACAATATATTTATCCCATTCGTTGTCTTTATCTGATGAGTTAATTCCACCAGTTGGAAGTCTTATAGCAGTTTTATACCTACTGTTATCAATCCAATTAACAGGCAATCCACTACCACTAGCAATTCCATCACTATTTAATGTATCCCAAGATATACTATGTTGAATATTTCTATCCGCAATTAAAATTTTCTTTTTATTATATTCGTCAACACAAATCCAATTGAAATCACCGTTAGGTACATTGGAGCTTGTAACAGGGATAAAGTCTAAGGTTTCTTGACCTAATCCACTAAAAGTTCCAACAGTATTAGCAGTAGTAGCTTGATAGTGGCATCGAATACGTTTGCCTATTTCAATGTCTTTAATATCTGTAACTTCATCTGGGTGGATAAGGCGACCTGTGGAGTCAATGTCAATAGCATCAATTTGAATATATCCAGAAGAATCATTTAATGTTACTACTATTTCATGTTCTGTATTAACCAAATCTAGTTTTTCAAAGGTAACAACATGATTTAAGACACTTGATCTATACATGCTAATTATTTCTTTATTTCCATCAAGTGAAACTTCAATATTTGAACTTCGATTCGTATTAAGAGAAGATATGATTCTAATTCCAGTCCCTAAAAACTTAAAAGACAAATTTGAGCCTATTACATTTGAGTAGGACTCTGTTTGAAAAAGTAAGGCAGAATTAGTTGCTTTTGTCCATGTTCCACTATATTTAATATTTGAGTCTCTATCATCATACCTATTCCAACCTTGTTCTGGATGCAATAACTGTTGTCCAATTGTAGCCATAGTCTATACCTCCCTCCATTCGAAAACTGGACGAAGTCCATAACTTGCATGTGACACTGTTGTGAGAATTGTTGAAAATCCACCCCACTGACCTTGATCTGCATATCTAGCTACTCTTACGGTACTTGTCATACCATTTAAAGGAGAACCAGTGTTAGAAATAAAGTTACCGTTAGCAATAGTATCTTGAGTCAATGTTACTACTGATAAGTCGTTCCAAACATCATTTAATGTCTTTCCTTGTTTGATTTTATTTATTGGGAAATTTACAATATACTTGCTGTACTCATTGTTAATAGGAAAACAACCATGATCTACATTCTTAAAGGACTTATTCCCATTTTCATCAGCATAAGCAACTCCACCAGTTAAGGATCTAATCACACCTGAAACACCACTAATGGTTGTAGGGAAGCCTTGAATTGCTTTTGCAGAGTTAAGTGAATCCCATGATCTTGTATGGTAAAAAACTCTATCAGATATTAACAATCCTCGATCTACTTTAATAAAATACATAAAATAAGATGAAGGCATAGACGCAAAAGGAACACCGCTTGATGGGATTAAAATATGTCTATCTGTAATACCGCCAAATTGGTAGTTATTTGTAGCGTCATATTTCCATACAATATAGTCTCCAATTTCCATATCATGCAATTTGTTACACAATTTTCCCGTAGTGTTCACTGGGCTACCAGATATTTCTCCAGTCTCATCAACATCCACAGCATCAAAATTGAAAGTTCCTGATGCATTATTCTTAATTGTTACTGTATGAGTTCCTGATGAAAGTCCTTCTTTCTCAAAAACAAGAGACATAAAAGTTTCTGAAGTATTAACCAAAGAATAAGAATTGTCTTCACCATCTATTGTAATAACTATGTTAGGTGACTGATTTGAGTATCTGTAAGCAATTATTCTTATTCTTGTTCCTGTAAATTTAAAACTAACTGTACTTACTGTATCTGTGGTGTATCTCCCTCTTTCTTTGTAGTAAAGAGTAGATGTACCTAACATCCACAAACCAGTATACTCAAATACACTATCACTATCATCGTACCTACGCCATCCAGCCTCAGGCTGTGTTAATTGATCTCCTACACTCGCCATCCTATCTCACCCCAATCCGTATTTTATCTATTTTCTTAAACCCACTATTAGGTACTGTTTTTATGTATACATTGCTCTCATTATTCCCTTGACTCACATTGTCTTTCATCATCTCAAACTCATATTTTTTCTTCAATTCCAAATACCCATTGCTATTATCAATATATTTATTATCAAATTCCTCTAAATCCTTAAACTGATCAATAACAATTTCACTCTCATTTTCAATTGCTGTGATTTCAATTTTAATCCTTGCAAATAGACCAAGAGGGGAGAGGATGTTGCCTGTTTCATAGTTGATTTCTTGCCAGTCTGTCCATATGTATGAATCAAGTGAGGATTGGGTAAATATTTTATATTCACCATTGGTTCCTGTCATGGTTTTGACAAGGTTTTTAAATGATTTAAATCTATCTCTGAGTTTAATTGTTTCAGAAGTCCATTCACCATATTTCTCATAAATCGGTTTGTCATTAATATCTCTTCCTAGTTCAATAAGCTGAATTTTGTCATCCTTATATACTGTTTTCTTAAATTCACCAAGCGATAAATTAATAGGAATGTCTAGTTCTTGAATTGCCATATAATTTTGTTCACCATCCTAACATTTCGTGAAATAAGGTAATAATTTTTATTGTAGAGATATGTATGTAATACTCAATTTTTATTCTGTACCACTAAAAAATTTATCAGCAAAGCTACCAGTAATATCAGTAATTGTCTCTTCATTATTCATTTTGAATACAATACAGCAATATTTAGGAGAGTTATGAACAAAACCCAATTGTACTTCAAGTGGAATATTTTGAACCTGTGCTTTAAGCTCATCAATAATTTCTGATTCTTGTTTTTGGAATGAAGTTTTATATTTCCCTGTTGGTACAGTAATAGGATAACTTGTTACATCTGTTGTTATTAAAATTTCTTGGCTTGATGAATCTACTTCAATTTCACCAGTAATATAAGAGCTTCCCCATACACGTTTATAAATGTCTACATAGGTATTTTCCATCATTATTAAATTTCACCCTTTCAATGAATTAACTTAGTTTAATGTAATCTCCAGTTTACAATTCCTGCCATATTTGCTTTTAAAGGCGCATCGATTTTATCTACTTCGCTATTGTTTACTCTAATTAACAGATCTCCATTTACATCTATACTTGAAGATATTTTGATCTCTAAATACGGCGATTGATTTCCAATACTTGGAATATGTAAAATACTTTTGAAATGAATGCTTGAGTCAAAAAGGTCTAATTGCTTTTTATAACCTATAGAGTGACAAGACACATCTCCAATGATATTTTCATTGCTTTTAAGGGACATTACGTCAATATCAGCGATTGCACTTTTAAATTGAATAATGTCATTGTATATAAATGTTCTTCCTGTAAGAAAAACTTCGTTTTCATTATGGATATAGCTAATCTGAATTTTATTGTCATCAATAATAAACGTTCCATCCGAAACATTAAAATAAGCCTTAGATCCATTTCCGATGAAACCAAAACGTAATAATTTATCTTTATCGATGCTATAAAAGTCATTCTTTTTTTGTGAGTAAAAATCGTATTCTGCTAAAAATGTGTCATCGTCATATTCAGCTACCCAAATCAAAGCTTGCTTGTTTGGAACTGGAGAATATAGATGCTGTTTATCTTTGCTCTTAAAAATGTTCATAAAGTTTTTCCTCCCATTGCATTGTGAGTTAACAGAAAAAAAGAGAGAACACAAATCATGACAATTTGTGAACTCCCTTTGAATGTAAAGTAAAATATGAGTATGTATTTTGAAATTTTTGATATAAATATTTGTATTTAAGTTTATACGTAACGGTATTGCAATCTGAGCTTAAAGTCTTGTCGTCCACTACGAGCATTAGATGGAACATCTGCTGCTAAAGTAATAGTTACAAAGTTACCAGCAGAGTCAGCAGGTTCACCATTGTTATTAATTCCTAAAATTTCTTGAGCAGCAGGGGTAATAGGTGCAGAATAATTGGTTCCTGCATGATTTTTAATGGTTGAGCCAGTTGTGCCTACTGGTTTAGCTCTGACTATACCAATCTTAGAAGTGTCATCTTGCAAGTCAGTTTCACCAAGGGAGTCTACTTGACAATGAAACCAGTTTTCATAAACCAAAGGAATGTTAAGATCATTGGTATTTCCAAGTCCACCATTAGTGTCTCTTGTTGTAATTGTGCACTCTTCTGCTTTAGGAGCATCTTCGGTTCCATTTTTGTTGTTCCAAATATTAAATGTAAATAATTCTGACCAGTCTCCAGCATCTACTGTTTTAAAATTGAAAGGTTCTGTAATAGGGCTATGATTTTCGTTATACCAAGTAAAAACAGGTGCGTCTAATGCCATAATCTTCATTTCTCCTTTTTATATAAAAAATATTTTATTTTAATTCAAAACCTTAATAATAAAATTAGCAGTCAAGTTATAAAATCCAAATCCTTGCTGATTCATATGTAATCTAAATTTGTCTCTAGGACGAACCTCTAAATTATGAAAGGTAACCAAACCATCATCAACCTTTTGATTAGGCTGAAAGGTAAGTCTACGGTTTGTGATTTCAGTCCAATCATTCATATTCCTTGTTCTTTCAATAGAGATAGTAGTTGGTGTTTCTCCAGCATCCTCACATGTGGCATAAAAGCTAATGATCTCTCCTTTGAAGGGAAAGGAGAAGCTATTTTCAATTACACCTTGCACAGCGTCAGGAAAAGAGAAGACAATCGTTTTATGCGTGAGCGTGTCTGGAAATGATTTTAGCTTGAGATAATCAGCGATGGACATAAGTCCGTCTTTATTTTCGTTGACGGTTTGCAGGTTACTGCCAAAGATGTCGATCAGCACCCAATTGCTACCGTCAAAGCGATAACGTTTGCCATCATTTGTTGTTTGCACCGTCCAGCCCACGTTAGGGTGGGGGTAGGTGGAGTATAGCTGCTTATCACTTTGCACAGGCTCTTTCCAGACTAGCTTTGTCGTTACATAAGCATCTCTTGCAAAGGCAGCTGCCTCATTCGTAGCATCAATTGCTTCTGCGGTCTGCTCTATGGCAAGCTTAGCTTGCTGTGTTGTTGCCTTCATTTCGGCTAAAGAAGCTGTAATTTGCTGAACGAGAGAGGTGTTCTCAGTTAGCTTAAGCTCAATTTCATCCATGTAATCCTGCAAAGTGACCACGACATCAGGATGTCTTGACACCATGGCATAAATACGGGAAGCAGGGTACATAATTAACCCTTTGCCATAATAGGTGCATAGCTTGGTTGTCCCTTCTAAGGAGGGATGGAATTGAATCATTCCCGTCTGGTAATGCACAAGGAACTCATTTGGCGCAAGCTGTTTTTTTTGCTCAAAGTAACTCTGATCGACCTCAAGCATGTCTGAAATTTGCACGCGTTTTGTGGTAGAAGGGATTTCAAATAATGTGATACAGCCGTTTATGATCGGCAGGGAGTCGGTACGTCGCACATAGGGGTCTTGATCGTCCCCTGTACGGCTAATAATGACTAGCGGATCGTTGTACTCCAGTTGAGTAATTAAATCAGGCAAATTTTCACCTCCTTTCACAGATACGTATATTGATACCTTAATGAGAGATCTGCTTGTCCCTCGACATGAAGAATATTTTTCCCTGGGGGAAGTGATAGATAGTTGTCATTAAAATCTTTATAGCGATAGACAACAGGCAAGTCTGTTTCAATGTGCTGCTGTTCGTTATTAATGTATAGCTGTTCCTCATCCAACAATTGTGTAAAGGTGAATGGGGGTTGTGCGCTAGATAGGTTGGTTATCGTTAGGTCACCTTGGTTTACCTTAGTAATCCACAATTCAGGACGGCAATGCTGATCGCCTTGGTTATCAAAAATAATGACTGGCTTCATCTTAAATTGAAGCTGATGGAGGGAGGGACTCACCTCGTAGCTATCCGACCACATTGTAATTCGGTACATCAAAGTAACCTGATGGAAAGGGGGTAGGTTATCTAAGCCAGGAATTTCAGCCTTCGCGGTGCAGGTCTGCCATGGCGACCAATCTTGGTTGCCTACTTGATAACGGGTTTGAATAACAAGCTGTGTCCCTTCCGGTACATCTGCTTGCCAATCCATACTGCTGACCACACCATCTGAGGTCAAAGGAATAGGGAAGGGGGGAGAGGTATATGTGCCTCTTAGGTTTAATAAAGTTGCCCATTTTGCCATCTGATCACCTTATTCTATCTTCCCAAAGGGTCTAAATAACGCCGCTGTTCCATGCTCTTCCCATTCCGCAATTCGGTAGCCATGCCATGCTACATTATAGTCATAAGTGGTGGAGCCATCTACGATGGACCACTGCGGCTCCACATCCCCACTTTCCCCGGCCTGAATGCACACATAAAAAAAACCGTTCTCCAGGGTTGGAAAAACGAGATCATTTACCTCATAAAATTCATTTGTCCGCCACATTCCTGCACCACGTATGTCCTGCACCTTGCCTTGCTCTGACACTGGGAAAATCGGCTCGGTTAGTCCTGAGTATCCAGATTGTGTACAGGTATATACATGCCCATTATCTCGTTTTGGTACCACCTGATCCCCATTATTGTATTTCGTGAGCTTGCTCCAGATTGGGGCGGCGACTCCTGTTCTTAAATTGACCCATCCGATGTGCTGATCAATTTCAGGTTGATCGTTATAAATCATATGCTTGGCTTGCCAAGTTCCCGTCAGGGGTGGAGCCTCCGCATAGTTAGGTGCAAGCACCTCATCTATTTTTTCAAAATTATCTGCTAAGGATTGTAGCGTGTAGGCAATTTCATCACTTGCCCAATTTGGCTTAATTAAGCCAAGCTTGCTTGTTGTGTTTGCCATTCCAATCATCACCTGCCTTCATGATTTAAAGTTGCTGTTCAAGCTCCTGCCAGCTTAACGTCTGCGTCCAGTCACTCCATTTTGCACGATGCGGGGGGAGGGTGAGGGAGCCTGAATCTGTAGGTTTTAAAACGATTATTTGCCCTTCAGTAAATTGCTTGTCCTTTCTTTCAAATTTGCTTTCCCTACAGGCATAAAGGGGAGAGGAGATAAAGGGAGAATAAGCGTAAGGACTGCTGCATTCAAAGGTTAACGTGAGATAACCCTGCTGTAGACTGTTATGGATAAGCACAGGATCATTTACAACAAGCGCATAATAGATTTTCTCAGGCTCCTGACCTAGCTCATTAGTAAAATATAGCTCCTGATAATAGTTATAATCCCCTGCCAGCCACCGCGTTACCTCTCTAAGCTTCCTTTCATTAAAAGCATCCTCAAAGGCAAAGGAGACATTAAACTTCAGCACATCCTTTTCCACCGATTGAAAGTAGGGCGTATCCCTTCCTTTAGTAGATACCTTGTTAATAGCTCTGCTATAGGTGAGGGCTTCCTCCTGCATTCCAGAGCTTAGATCGACATTAGTAATGCCAAAATCTACTGACTTTTTACCTGCATAGCTAAAATATAACGCATCACGTATCGTCACATGTTCACCTCCTATTTTGTAAAATTCATTTTGGTATTACCTGTTTCGATCGTGGTAATCGTGCCAAGGCAGGTCTCAACCTGTGAGCCGATGAGGGCAATGGGTTGTCCGTCTAAATTGGCTGTGCTGCTGCCTGTAAGGATTTTGCCTCGACCGGTGTCAGAAGAAGCTGGAAAAATATTAGTAATAGTACCTCCATAATGAGCAAAAGGAATTGGATCAGCAACCCAAGACTCTTCTGTCTTATCATCCTTCACCGCAACGGAAACCCCTTGGATTTTCATATTATGATTCGATGATACTGTACCTGTGATAATGGCATCGGAGTACCATGTTGTTGTAGTATAATGGGGGCTTCCATCATCGTAATATCCATCAATGTATTCTTCAACATAAACCACATGATTACTTTTTCTTGATCTGGCTATTACTGAACCATTTATTGCAACACCAGCCAATATCATCACCTCAGTGCTTTAGTTTTTTACTATAGCTTATAACGCTCTTTTATTTAAATTAGTGGTTGACAACAGCTTACATTAGGGAAGGGGCAGGGAGATGGTGGAAAAGCGATAGCGCCCGCCTTTAAGTTCATATTTCTATCTATTTATACAATTTAAAAAAGAAATGGGATCTTAACAGCGGGTGAAGCCACTCTCTGCACCGTAGCCTCTTTCTTCTTAGGTAGTCAACCACTAATTATTAATTAACGCTTTTACAACTCAATTAAAATTATAACTAGTTGCATTCACATCGAGCTTCCCACTTGCATGAATCTTAATATTCCCATTCTCTAGCGTAATCGTAGAACCACTAGCATCCGCGATGGTGACTTTGCCACCTTGTGCCTTAACTTCAAAGTCTTTGCCTTGAATTTGCACTTTGTCCGTTTCAGCATTAACGTAGACACCGTTATCCTTGAAATCAATACTCATATCTCGGCCAGAGTTAGAGGTATTATAGGAGACCTTGAAGCCACCATTATATTTTCTGAGATTTGCTTTACCGCCAGTAGGGGTCCCATCGCCTGCACCCATTGTAATAAAGGGATTTGCACTATCACCTTCATTGTCAAAGCCCTGCTCCATTTTGGTTTTGGTGCTTTCTTTATCCAATATGTATTCGTACACAGGATATGGGGTTGTGTCAGTGGTCATTTTTCCAGTTTGCGATGCATTTAGCCAAAATAAAGGTCGTCCATCAGATAGCTTTTTTTGCTCTCCTTGAACGACCTTGCCTGTAATCCATTTGATGTTGTTTTTTTCAATATTGATAAAATTGGCGTATGCATTAATGGCACTTCTGGACATAGTGGATAGCTTATTAGCTGTAAGATCGGAAATATAACCAAATTCGGCGGAAACAAGATTGGCTGCAAGTAACTCAGTATCCACCATGCCTGCACCAACTAGATCCCAATTATCCATAAATATTTTTTTGGCTTCGGAATCAATCATCAGCCCATCATCTTTGTCTTTGACAATCAGCTTTTTAAAAATACCAGTTCCGTCCATTTTGATCCAAGTAGGTGCATCTTCAGCCTTCTCAGCACCAAACCATAAGCCGTACTGAGGGAACATGCTAATGATGCCGCCCTTGCCGTCCTCTAAAACTAAGTCAGAACCTCTGATATGACCATCAGTAAACTTACTTTTTTTGATGTCTGCTTCAAATGCATAGAGTTTATTCATCCATACTTGACCTTTGTAATCTGCATGGAAGGGGGCGTTTTCCCAAACAGAGCTACCAAGAGCAAGTCCTTGCTTATTAATCGTAAATACTTCATCGTCTGTACCTGCTCTAACATATAGATCACCATCTGGGGTAGTCATAAATATAGGTTTAAACTCTCCGTTTTCATAACGTTCGATTCTAAAACCATCATTATTGGTCATTGAAATTTTGTTAATAATGCTGTTGTCACCACTGTTTTCGGTGGCGTAATGTAATACCTCTGTGCCAAATACATCAGGCTTATCCGCTAATAAGCCCATTTGCTGTATAAGCCTTCCTTGGCGATCAAAAATCATAAACTTAGGACCCGTAATCTCCAGCAACCCATCCACGTCACCTAACGTAAGGCGTTCACCAACAAACAGCTTACCCCATACATTTTCAGCTACGATATGCGTAGGGGTAATCGCCATTTTATATAGCAATCCGCCGTTGTCCGTCATGCCAATTGCGCCATGGGTCATCCGCACAAATTTGTTCGGATCATGGATGTCATAGATCGTAATACCCCGATGGTCAATATGAACAAATTCGTTATTTGCCATATTAATTTGCTGTGTCACGTCATTCCAGAAGTTTTCAAAAAGCTTGGTCATGTTGTTGGAGGAAATAACGGCTTTGCCCCATTTGCTTTTGTTGGTATCGACGATAATGTTGGTGGATTTGGCGTCGTGTAGAAATTTTTCTAAGCTTTTGCTTTCATCATGGATGCTTTTAATGTTAGATAACGTTAATTTAATATCACTTTTCTCATAGTCAAACGTAATGTTAACGATGCGTGCAGTGATCTTCGTTTGTGTTGGCTCGTAGTTGACGTTTATAAAGTCACCCAGCACCAGCTTGTCCCAGTTACGTTGTTCTTCTACAATTTCCAGAAAATTAACGATGCCGATATCAATGGATAGGGCTGGGGTTTGAAGCTCTGCAAATTTTTCTTGTGCTGCTAAGTATAGATCATGTTCATCCACATAGGTATCATCACTAAATTCACGCTCAATCACATAAGGATTCAGCTCTTGAAGCTGAGCAGAGGTAAAGTTGTTATGGGCTAGTAATTTGTCTTGCAAAGCATCAATTTGTGCTTGAACATTTTTGATTTGATTCTGTTTTTGAGTTATTTCTTGTAATTTAAAGCTAACCTCATTTTCTTTGTTGTCTAGGCTATATTTTTGAATAATTGCATCATGATTATTAGGCGAGTTCCATTCATCTAGAGTAATATTGGCAACTTGAATAAAAACATTACTGTTAGCTCCTTCTACATTGACCTGTAAGGATTCAATATCTTTAACCTTGCCAATTAGAGTCCACTTATTAACTGGAATACTCTGATTAAGACCACCTACAGTAGCATTTAAACCTTCTTGATCGACTTTAATTAAAACTGCAAATGGGTACAATTTATTTAGTCCAAAGATTTTGGAGGAGCTACCGACATGGGCATAACGCTCAAAAAACATTTTTCCATCAAATTGTTGACTAAGCACCACATCTGTAATTACAGCTTCATTATTTTTGAGCTTATTAAGCTCAACTTCAAGCCTGCCTAGCTCTTGCTCGTACACTTCTAACTGTTTTAAGTGAGCTTCAAATTGTCCTGTGCTTTCTTCAACTAGTAACTGATAGTCTAAAATCGCATGACATAAGGAATCACTCATATGATAGGAAGAGCTTTTCACTTGCTTTTGGTCATTGCGCTCAAAGGGGTACATAAAGTAACTAAAATCTTCAATGTAGCCTTGTCCAGTAGGGTTGACCTTATGAATACTAAGCTCATCCTTACCTTTAGCAACCAATCTAGTTACCATTTGTTCTGCACTAATGGTTTGGTTCATTGATTTCATGTACTTGCCGTAGCTGATCGTCAGCCCTTTATTCGTGCCATATAGCTCAGGTTTGTTAAAGCTAATTTTTCTCTGATCTGTATTAAATTCTACAATGGCATTATAGGTTTCTGCGACGGTGTAAATCGCTTCTAACACATTACTTGAAGGAAAATCAAAAGCTCTATAAGTGAGATCAAAATCAGCATCAATGTAGTCAATTTCCCAAATTGTATTCGCTAACAGGTCATTAAGTACTTGACGACAATAGTAGGATTCAACGGAATAGCTTTTAATTAGTTTATTTGTCAACTCGTGTGAACATGAATAACATTTTAGTGTTATAACGTCGCTATCATTTGAAACCTCTTCTGAAACTTCATCAATAATGAACCAAGCTATATCCTTATTTGTTACCATTTTGATTAAGTATTTCTCATGAATGAGATCCACATTTTTGTTGCGAGTAAGCTGATGGCGAATAGCGATTTGGTAGGGGAGACTTAAACTAAGCTCATCTACGCTATTTAACGAAATACTCAAGCGATCATTAAAGGCTTCGCTTAATTTACTAATGATTTCTCGATTTGGCTTACACAAAAAATATTGTGGCTGAATCGGCTTTTTAAGATAGTCAATTTCGCCAAGCATATATTCACCTCCTGAATAAGAAAGAGTTCACTAACTTCATGTAACTTTAACTTCCACTTTTAAAAATACCAAGCTTGTTTGCATTATTTAATGCCGTACTAAACTTGTCTAATAGCGTATTGGCAGTATCCCGATCGTTTGCTTGTATAACAATGGTGTCGATATTCACATCTCCTGATTTTGTTTGCGTCATAGGAGAGGGAACGGTTGAAGGACGTACTGTATTCATAAGGTTTTGTGCTGTATTCATTACAATCTCTTTAATAAAGGAGAGAGGATCATTTAACACAACCTCGCCTTTTCTTAAAATAGAAGGGACTTCATCTGATTTTAATACGTTGTTCCACCATTTTTCACTAGTTGTACCCGCAATGCCAACCTCGCCACCCGCATGATACACGTCTAAATCTTTTAAGTCCGCATAGCTTTTATCAGCAAAACCAAATTGCTTTCTAAGCTGATCGTTTTCTTCCTTTAGCTTGTCGATTATAGCTTTATTTGTTTTATAGTCGGATGATTTTTTATCTAAGCTAGCAATCTTTTCATAAAGAGCCTCTGCTTCATATTTATTATTTAAATACTTTGTCCATCCTGTTGCTCGATCTGTAATTGGATTGGCAGGGGAAGGTGATGATGGTAAGGGGGATTGGGAGCTACCTGTATCCTTTTGGAGATTATCATAATCATTTAGCTTACTTTTATCTTGTTCAAAGCTATACTTTAAGTTCTCAAGTTCTTTAGCAGTAGCAAACATTTCAGTCGTTAAGGATTTGAAAAAGGTCTCATATTCACCCCTTAAAGCAGCGATTGTTGTGCTAACTGTATTTTTATCATTACTGAGTAAGGCATTTTTCATGTCATAAAATTTTTGCTCATTAGTCAAAATATCTCGATAGGTTTGCTCTGTTTGCTTTTTCTGCTCATCCAAATTGTCCAGTAGTTTAGTATGATGATCGTTTTCTTCTGACTGTAACTTGCTAAGATAACCTTTGCGATCCTCTAATTGATCACTTAATCCTTCTTTTCTAAGCTCCCGCTCTCGATCAAGCTTAAAGCGTTCAATTTCTTGGTTTTTTGTATTTAATTGCTCCTGCAAGCCTTTCTTTTTTGCTTTTGCTTCCATCGAGTTATCAAGAGAGAGCGTATTTATGCTATCTACGAGAATTTGACGTTCATTTAGCTTTTTACGAAGCTCTTCTTCATAATCATCTGTAGCATCCTGACGATTCATCAATTTAAGCTTGTGATTAATATATTCTTCAAATTGCTTTTGCTCTTTATCTAGGTTGTCAGTATAGGTTTTATGTCTTTCATTTTCAGCTTTTATTGAATTTTCAATGCCTTGTAGCTCTAAATCTCGTCTTTTCTCTAGCATTCGCTTGTAGTTGCTAATAATGTCATTTGCATAAGTTTCAGCGAGAGTGCGAGCTGCTTTCTGCGCGTCTAGCAATGCAAGCTTATTTTTTTTCAGATAGTCATTGTAAAGCTCAATTTGCTCGTTGGTGAGATCACCTTGCTTTAATTTTTGCTCTGTTGCGACGATTTCTTCTTGATAAAACTTGATTTTAGCCTTCGTAATCTGATTTTGGAGAGCTTGCTGCTCGTTATATTCTTTTGTGCCTTCTGTGTAAGTTGCTTGTGTTTTCTCCGCCAAAGAGAGGTTATGGTCTAGCTCTTCAAGTACTTTATTACGCGCATCTAGCTCTTGATTAGATTGACTTAATTTTAATTTATTTAAATTTTCCTCTGTGTCAGGAATCGCATTCTGTACACTAGAAATTGCTTCTTTGTTTTCATGGATCGCATTGGTTAGCAATTTCCATTTATCAAACGAATTTTTCAGCTTTTTCTGTGTGGCTTCTGAGGAGGAATTGTATAATTTTATAAAAGAAAGACTTTCTTCACCTTTACCGTCAAGCCAACCTGACATATTATAGCCAGCATTCTTCTGTAGTTTGTTTCTTTCACTCTCTAATTTTTGGTTTGCTTTGTTAAGTAAATCGACTTCAATTCCTTGAGATTTGATATACATGCTTGTTTTGCTAATCGCATCAGCATATCTTTTCTCATCCTCTAGCTTTTTCGCTCGCTCAGAGATCGTTTTATTAAGATCGTTTCTCGCTTTAGCTTCTTTATTAATCTCATTGATGATTGCACTCGTAGTATCCTTTTGATCCTTTTCTCTTGGGGTGGCAGAAGAAGTGCTTTTAGCTCCGCTAGAGCCTTTAGAGGTGGGGGAGGATTTGGAAGAATAAGATTTTAAGCTTTTAATTGCCGCTTTATCTTGATCTATGAGTGAAAGCAATTGATTAATTTGTTTCTCTTCATTACTTATCGCAGCTTCTATTCCGGTGTTAATAGCTACTTTTCCTGATCCTAGGGTTATCAAGTTTCCTATTATATTAAAAGCCGCCGCCTGAAGCTTTAGCATCTCAATACGTTTTCTTGCTTGTCTTATTGTAATCTCAGTTTTATTTATTTCGGATTGTCTTGTAACGATTTCATCTTCTCTTACCTTCTTAATTAACTCTCCAATGCTTTCTCTTGTTAAATTAGTGACATCTATTCGATCTCCATATTTATCAATAACCTGTTGCAAAGTGGATGCCGAAAGAAGATTGTTATCTGTTAGCTCTTGTTGAGCCCTTTCTAATAAAGAAATCCCACTTTTAGTGTCATCAACATGTTTTGCTAAGGAGAGAAAGCGGTTCGTAATATTATCAATGGCGCCTGTATAGCCTTGAACATTGCCGTTAGCGTCTAGTTTTTCTTCTAAATCAATAAAGCTATTCGCAGCCTGATCTGCTTTGCCACTAATTTCACCGATTTTTTTTCCAAACTCATCCCATACAGGAAGTTTAGCAGTAGGGGCATTCATGGCTGTTTCGGCACTTGTTCGCATCTTCTCAAATAAAGCTTCGTATTGTGGGAACTGCGCTTTAAGCCCATCCAAAACCTCATTAAGATTGCCGTTGTTAATCGCTTGGGATATATCAATTTTATTTTCTGCTAAATAGCTGTTCACTGAGGTTGCGAAATCCTGATAGTCATAAATTAACTGCTGAGTACCACCTTCAGTAATTGTAGATCCTTCTGCGAATGAGGTCGCAATCTTATTGAAAAAGAGCTTCATATTGCCATCTGTATTGTTGCTTTCAGCTAACAATTGATTGTTAAAGGAGGCAAAATGACTGGCGTATTGGGAGACACCATTTTGAATCGTTTCGTTGTAGCCACTAATTTCATTATCAATGTCACTCAGACTAGATCGGATAGCCATAGCAGCGTTATCTAAGCCGTTGTTGTCTTGAATTTGTGAAAATAACCAGTTCTCTGTTACGAATTGGCCTTGATCTGCAAAAAGTTGCTTTATTTTATTATTTAACTCTGTCGCCTTAGTCACATAGTCTTGTGAATTTTTATCTAGCTTATCTAAATCATTATCACTAACAAATTGCTGTGCAAAGGTAATAGCTTCATAGGAAGTGGAGATAGCCTTTCGTTGCTCTTGTTTATCATTGATTTCGCTTTTCGCATCCTCAACCTGTTCTCCAACCTGCGCTAAACTATCTCCTTTTTCCGCATACAGTCTTTTTTCACGTGCAAGATTTAGTTTTTTTTCCGCCTCGATCATCTCATCAATCGCTGCTTTTGATTTGTAAACTGCATTTCCTTCACTATCATAATGATCGATCAGTTCCGGAAGTAGAGTGGAGCTTTGAGCAAATAAGCTATTTAGTTCTTCTTGTGATTTAGAATTATCATCTAAGGCACTTTTAAGATTTTGTAGTGAGTTAATTTTTTCATTAGACTGATTAATAGTCTCATTAAGATTGTTAGAATATTGTTTTTGTTTATCATCTGCATTAGTAAATTTATTGATCAGCCATTCTAATCCAGTTCCAATCAAAGTAAATACTGCACCCACGACAGTAGCCGACATCAGTCCTTTAAATGCAACCTTTGCTGCGGTCGTAGCCGCACCTAGACCACGCATGCCCAATGCACCTGCCGTTGCTGCGGCATTTACACCTGAAATTCCAGCGGCAGCGCTAACACTACTTGCGGGTAAGCTAAGCATTGTTTTCACTGTATTAGAGATGCTTGTCATTAAAGCTGTGAACGACGTTTTTAACAAAGTTAATACAAAAGTAGTTGCGCCCAAAGCCACAGGCAAAGCTCCAAACTTTTCAGTCAAATACGTAACTCCATTTGTTAAGCTAGTTAGCAAACTTGCAAGCAGTCCGATGGCAGCATTTACTCCACCATCCCCCAAACTCACCGCCAACCCATCCCAAGCGGTCTTCATTCCTTGAATTCGCCCACTTAGCGAATCCATATAGACTTCATTGCTTTGCATCGCATTGCCTTGAGCATACAGGGAGGTGGTAGCGGCTTGACTAGAAAGGTCATATTTCCCCATCAGGGCAATAAAGGCACTCAGTCCGTCTTTACCAGCAATTTGCGTTGCAAGGTTAGTTTGCTGGGCTTGGGTGAGGGAAGACCATTTGCTTGCTAGTTCCCCTAAAATGACAGTACCACTTTTTAGATTGCCACTTACATCCTGCATGGAAATGCCAACATTAGAAAGCAGAGGACCTGCTGTAGAAAGTGAAGTGATGCCAGCATAAATCGACTGGAGCGAGCTTGAGATGACCACACCACTTTGGTGGGTAACGCTTGAAATGGCGGCGGTATTTCCTAGCACATCATCAATACTAAAGCCATAGGTACGTGCGGCTTCGGCGGCACCTGCTAAGCTAGTAGATAATACAGTAGACGAAGTGCCAAAGCTTTGATTCACACTTGCGACCTTGTCGGCAAGGCTAGTGCTTTTTTCGGCTTCAATCTGGAAGGCGGACATCGCAGCAGTAACCGTCTGGATACTTTGTTCTGGAGATAGATTCGCAATATTTTGGAATAAAGTAGCGGTATTGCTTAAGGCGGTGGTATCACTTTCGTTATACCCTAACCCAGCAAAGCTAAGCATATGCTGATTAACCTCTTGAATCGAACGTCCATATTGACTTGCCGTTTGCTGACTGCTCTCTAGCATTGCCTTTAAATTGGCTGTGTTTCCCATAGTAGAGCCAAGGGAGGTCATCTGGGCATCGATCTCAATGATCGTTTTTACAACATCCTTTGCACCTGTCCATGCCAACTGCTTACCCCAAAGACTGACCTTTTCCAATGCTTTACTTAGCGTCTGCGATTTTGTATCTGCTAGCGTTAATTCATTGGAAAAACTAGCGATTTCTTGCTCTAATTCTGCGATAGGTGTAGAAAAATTCCCGATATTCGTAATTTGCTTAAGCTTACCCTCTAGCGCTTGTAGAGAGCTAAGTGCCTCTGAATTTACAGGTAAACTGCTTTTGAGCTGTCCTAATTTCCCTTTAGCTGAAGCAACCTGCTTGGAATAGTCTAAATCTCTTGCCGCATTTTGCTGTAAGGCAAAGTAATGGGCTTTATCAATGGCGAGCGCTTTACTATTGTAAATCGCTTGCTCCTTTAAAGCTTCTTTCAGCTTCTCTTTTAGCGTGGTGTCTACGGAGAGGTTTAAGGTGAGCCTTTTCAGCGTCGCATTTTTTTCGATGACTTTAATGGCTTTATTTAGCTGAGAAATAGACTGCTTCTGATCGATATCTAGCGTGACCTTAATGGGTGTGTTTTTAGAGGTCATAGGTTATTCCTCCTTTGCGGAGCCAGTTCCTAGCAAAACTTCCTTAATCACATCTCTGTTTTCCAAATTTAAACCCTCAATATGGTTGGCAAGCGAGGTGCGAGCCGCCTCATTATTTTCTAATAGCAGCTGGTATTGCTCGATTTTTTTGAAAATCCGCTCATATACCTTAGTTAGCTCACTTGCTGGGAAGGCTTCGAAAATTTGCTCGGTGAGATCGCTTTGTAGCATTTTTTCAAATAGCTGAACCTTTTCCTCAAAGGCATATTCACGTTCTTCCGTAAGGGTAGAGAAATGAAAAATAATATGTAGGGATAAATAATCAAGAAACTTGGAATCGGGAAGCTGGCCGATTTGTGCATCATAGCTTGCTACAAATGAAGATAAATCGTCTAGCATGGCATCAATTTTGGCATGAGAAAAGCTTTTGTACACTTCCGTATATGTATGGTTGTCAAAAGTAACTTTGACCTTTTTATCATATTGTGCGGCATCCTTTGTAATCATGTCTAACGTTAACATTTTTTTGCGTGGAGTACGTGCCATGAATATAAACCTCCTGTTAATTTTATGATCAAAATAAAAAGAAGCGTAGGAGGGGGTGTTGATATGCCCCACACGCTACACTCCTTGCTAGCTCTCAGCATTAAAGCGATAAGCGATAAAGCTAATCTTGTCAAGGCTACATCTAACTTACGATTAATGCTTAGAGCTAGATTTTACATAACCCGATCTACCGACTAACCGTCGGCATTAATTTTTATTGCTCTAACAAATCAATAATGACCATCGATGTAGACTTGTTATCCTTTAACACATCTGCCGTAAATGTGAACGGTTGTGGATCGCCAGAGCTTGCCATCCCAATGGTGAAGCCCGGTTGGATTTTAAGCTTAGGAATGGTATATAGTGCCTCCACGTCTTGACCTGCTTCGTTTTTCCAAATTGTTGTTCCTTCTAGCATGTACGTGCCAGGGAACACATTGGAGTTGACCGTTAAGCTTTGAGTTGTATTTGGTGCAGTATAGTAGTAATCCGCGATAATTTGGTCGCCAACCGCTACACTAGTGACATCTTTAAGATCAATGGTGTTGGAAGCAGAAGCAGGTGTGATTTCAAGCTTTTCATCCATCGAGGTACCATCAGCACTTTTGTAGAAAAAGCTTTTTTGAGAAGCAATTGGTGCTTTAGCAAGCGTGATTTTCTTATCTGCATCGACGACGATAACTTCTTTTTTATGTACAATTTTAGCTGCCTTTGCAAATTTAGAGCCAGTAAGTACAGCAAGCGATTCCTTGGAGATCAACGCATCCTCCATCGTCATCGTAATGTCCTTTTCAGAATCCCAACCGATTAGCTTCGGATGACCTTTGCCACCACGTGCATACACGGTAGAGCCAGCAAATTCTAATGAACTAGTTGTTAAGCTTTCAAGGTAAACCTTAGGCTCTTTTGTCACAACATCCTTTAATACAACATCCATAATTTCACGAGTTCCATAACGCATATGTAATTTCCTCCTTAAATTTTGCAAACCTAACTTTTTGTTATGATTTGCTGATCCAATGTTTTAGTTTAATATGTTTTAAGTCTGCACCATGCAATAATGCTTGTATGTTAAGCTCATAATCAGACACTAGCTTCATCCGATAGAACTGGTCGTTGAACTGGAAAATATTCAAGTCAAATACGTTGAAAATATGTATCCCATTTGCATGGCTGCATAAGCTGGATACCAAATCATAGAAGGTGGGGGCATCTTGATTTTCCAGTTGCTCATTTTTAAGACGTCTAATTTTTTGACGATTAGCCTGCATTTTTTGCTGTAGCATTCGCACACGTTCAGTGGCAGGAGCAAACGTAGCTGTTGCCTCTTGCGGCACACAATTTTGCACCTGAATGATCCTCATGAGCTGTTGATACATCTCGGTGTCCACCTGTATATCATCAATAATTAACCCGTCTTGATAATAAATATTATCCGTTCCGATCAGGAACCGTAAGGCCTCATAAAATAATGAATACAGTGGGTGGGATGTCCCAAACATCTCAATCACATCATATACAGCGATATGCTCTGGCACACTTTCAGCAAACTGCGGCTCTAGTAGATGCTCCTTCTGCAATGCAGTAATAGACAAATACTGCTGGTATCCTTCATAACCAATACGGGCAATCTCTCTGAGCACAACAGGCTGGATGGTTACACCAGAGAGAATAGTGGGGAGTCCTGCAAGTGCACTAAGCTTAATATCTGCTTCATTGATCTTCATCACCACATATCATCCTAATTTATTTCTTATTCATCCTTTTTTTTAATGAAAGGGAAGGGGAGAATACCAGTCTGTGTGATGGGGGCAAATGAATAGGTTCTCCAGTATGAATGTTTCTTGCCTTTCGAGCAGCAACAGGCTTAACGGCAAATTTACCGAAGCGTGTAATATGTACGTTTTTCCCTACTGCAATCGTGTCTGCTAGCGTGTCAAAAATCGTGGTGACATAGGCTGAGGCATCCTTTTTAGGAATATCTAGCTTGGTTGCAATTAGTGAAATAAACTCAGATTTGTTCATAGGATCAACTCCTTTCTAATGAAATTAAAAAGGGAAACGAACTTATGTTCCCCTTAGAGACAATCTAGGAAAAATGGACTAGTTTATCGTTTTCTTTGATTTATCAAGCTTTTTAAGCCTTTTAGCATCCAATCGTGATGGAAAGTGAATCGTCCATTGAGTGAAAAAACGTTGATTATCAAGCTAAAATACATTTTTTTAAAATGCTTATGAACTTTATGAAGTCTTACTCGTGGACTGATACCATTTTTGAAAATGAAGCTGGTTTTGCTTGCGACGATTTTCTAGCTTACAGCGTTGACAGTACTTTTGCCGATTAGAGGTGATCTCGATCCGTTCCCCACAGCATTCACATTGTGCCAAATGTGTTCCCACATTACGATGCAGATTTTGCACTAAAATATCGCCAAAGCATTCCCACAACGTGGTTTTATAGCTTGATTTTTTATGTACATATAGGTACTGCACAAGGACATCTGTAATGTAGGTGGGTTCTTTTCCAGTCAAGCTGATCAGTTGTGTTCGTATATGCTGATACACTTGGAGTAGGGCAGGGTCCTCGTCATGTTTGATCATAAAATGACTGCGCTGATCTAGTTCTGTATAAAGCTCAATAAGTTGTGGATCTATTTTCACATTTGCGTCCTGCATTAAGCTTTGATAATGAAAGGTTCCTATATTTTTAGCTTGAAATTGCAGTCTTGGATTAGGGATCAAAGACTCTAGCTGATTGACCACACTTTGATTTATTGTCTCAATGCCCCCAGACTCCTTGTCTTTTGCATAATAAAAAAAGTGAGGCACACGTTTTGCTGTATATGTACTAATTTGCTCGTGAATATGGGGTGGTCGCTTTGGCTTGTACAATGTTTTGGCGTAGTCAATCGTAAAGTTATTTTCCATACACAACCACTTAATCGCCTCTAATTTGATGACTGAGCTGTTCCATATTTTACTAATGTTGTTGCTGATCACGCCAATATTTCCACCCGTATAAGCAGCTTGTAAACCATTAAAAATCGCCTCGTTCGTAATCCTTTCATCTGCCGCCTTTGCCATCTTATAGTAGAGCGGAACGGTATTTTGCATGTGACGTTTGGCAACTTCAATCAAGGTAGGCTCTGCACATACTAGACTTTTATCTCCGTCCACATCAAACATAAGTAATTTACTAATCGTATCGTGTACACTGGTGTATAAACCGTTTGTGACAAACCAACGACTACGCTCCTTACTCACAACATTGCGCCGAACTGCATGTTCCCGATACAAATGAGGGCTTCGCAAGCAATCCACCTCGGTAGCCGCTTCAAATAGCTTGCAATAAACCTCGCCATCCTGTAACAAGCCCTTGGGCAGAACATGCCCTAATATTAAATGCTCACAAAAGGCATACAGATCAGGACAAATAAACGTGTATTTCCCTTCTATATCTAGCTTTCCTGCACGCGCCTCCTTGACCATCTTTCGTTTTACACTTTTTAAAATTTCTTTGCTGTATGTATCTTGTAGCATTTCAGGATAAACCTCTAATGCCTGTTGATAGTAGTTTTTATGACGATTTGCAGGCACCACACCTAAAATCCGTAGCATGGCTTGCTTATCCTTGCCAATTTGCCCAATCTGCTGAATCGTTGGTTCACATAACGCCGCTAGTTCATTGGTTGTCATCTCACTTAACGATTGTAGAACCTGATAATTGAGCTTTGCATCTGCAAAATAGGTTTCCTCCTCATTACAGTACCCAGCCTCACACTGATGTTGCTTATAAAACTGACGGTATTGCTCCCAAGAGTCATAATAGTTCCAGAGCTTAAATTGACTGCGTGTAAAAATAACCTCAATCTTTTCTGCGAGGAGGTCATGCTCCTTCCCGTAAATGTCCTTTACAACCCCATACTTGTTGCCCGTTTTTTTGTTTTGCTCGCGTATAAATTTATCGAAAGGGAAGGGAACAAGTAAGCCTTTTACCCAAGGCAAACGAATCATTTTGCTTCTCTTACTTTTCTTTGGCAAAATCATGCCACAGCCGTCTGTATGATTGATAGGAATCGACATGTGTTGTCTCGTAATCTGATAGGTGCTTTCATCAATATAATCAAATTCCCCAGTAACTAGCGTCTCCATATCCTCTACTACAATGGCTTTATCAATATCAAAATCATGCCAGACTTCAGTAGCCGTCGAACAAAGTGCCAGGTAAGCTAGAAATTTATTAATATTGATGCCTCCTTTGGCATTGATCGTTGTTTTGCTTAATCCACACATCAGCGTGGGCTGGTGCTTTATAAATACGTCCTCTTTAATAAACATTGTTTTTTTATTGCGGATTTGACCGGCGCTTGCAGTAAAGCACACATATTTATTTCCCTGAAACCAAAAGCCATCCTGAATCAAATTTTTTAAAATATCAAAATAATACGTTTTGACGACTAAAATATCGGTACTTAATGTATTAGTTTCAATCCCTATTGTTCTAGTAAGCACCGACTCAAATATTGAAATTTGATAGCGGGGTTGCGTGATAAAATCCTCTGTTAACGTCCTCATCTGCTCATTTTTTTTAATTTCTGTCGCTAGCTGCTCTTTTAAACGTTTAATGCGGCTTTGATTGCTCTCTTGATGTTGTGCTAGCTTGACGGCGTTATAAGGTGCATTTTTGCTCTCCATCAACCTCTTAATCTGCTTCCGAAATACATAAGCTCGTAATAAACGATGATGTATTTTTTGCTCATCTGGATGATAAAAGAAGCTAGTATCCACACTGTAAATTTGGACCTGCTTTTGTAAATTCATAGGTTGCCCCCCTGTGTATAAAGCCATTATGAATAGTTCATTGCCATTATGGTACTGGAAATCGAAATAACAACGACTTACATGACAATCTCATTTCTTTTTATATTGCCAATACGGTAATATTATCATATAATAGAGTTATAATCAAACATACGTTCCTATAATTAGTGGGGGATTGGAGGGTGGATTTCTACAATGGAGAGAGGACTTAACCATAACTATGAAGCTGAGCAGGTGCTAATTCCAATAGGTAAAATTCTGCTGTATCCAATAGAGGAAGGTGAGCAAGGTCAACAAGCTCATATCAAAGTGAAGTGTAGTCGAATAGAGCGTCAAGGACGGCGAATCTGCTACCAGTTTGATTGGCAGGATCCTGAGGGGGATTGTGATTGGAGCCCTGTATTTGAGGTGCGTAGCAGTGAAGCATTACTTCGATTTTTTGGTGAACAGCTCGCCTCATAGAGGAAAATTAAATCAATAGCAAAACAGCAAAAAAGAGGAAGCGAATATTGGCTCTTTATTTAAATTAGTGGTTGACAACCATCCCAAGCTAGCGAAGGGACAGAGGGATTCTGGAGAAGTGAAATGTTCGTCTCTTAAAACCAGATTTTTACAATAAAATAATCAACTATGAAATCTGGTTTTAACAACGATCGGAAGAACCCTCTGTCTCGAGCCTTCCATCTCCATTGTTGACAACCACTAATTTTATTTGAACCCGAATATTGGCTCCCTCTTACAGCTTCATTACTCTGGCTCAACGCCCCAGACGAGCTGTCCATTTCGATATAAGGTCACTTTAGACCAATCACTAAATGAGGTTTGGGTTCCTTTATAGGAGTAATCGTTATTTTCGTTAAAATTGCTCCAATCTGATTTGTGAAGGCGTGCTTGAATACTGCCTGAGTCGCCATTTGCTGCAATAGTACCTGCATCAGCCTTAAATGAAATTTCGATATAATGATCGGCTCCCTCTACTGCTGGGGTAACAGCGACCACTTTACCTAGTACATTTGCATTGCCAATCTGCGCATAATCTATAAAGAAATTAAACCCAGGTGCGTTATCAGCGGTAAACCAATAACGAAGAGTAAGATTTGCTAAATCTACAGGCTGACTACCATGATTCACAATTTTAAAATTAGGATTAATTTGGTTATCTAACGCATTGCTGTCTCCTACACGATATTGAATGGATAACTCCCCAGTTTCGACCGGTTCACTGGTTGGCGTAGCGGAAATAGGTGAAGTTGCATTGCTTTCACCAACCGTATTGATAGCCGCAATGGTGTAGTAATACGTTGTTCCATTACTTACCGTTGTATCGCTGTACGTTGTCCCATTCACGGTTGCGATCGTTGTAAACGGACCACTTGCCGTTAATGCTCTTTTAATTTGATAGGAGTCTGCATTTGTAACCTTATTCCAAAATAAATCAATTTGGCTATCGCCTGCTTGAGCTGTAAACCCCGTTGGCACAGCAGGTGCTGTTGGGCCCGCGGGTACATCTACAATTGCCCAATAGGCAGGCTTAGCTTTAAGCTGCTCATCAAACAATAGCGGCCAGTTGTTACGTACAACAGGGAAGGTACGGAGCCATGTGTTGGCATCATCCTTGCCCCATACGGTCACGTTAGTAATCGTATCGGTATGACGTTTGAAAATATCAAATAATTGCTTGTAAACTTTAGCTTGATTTTCACTAATATCATTTGGCAAAGTTTCATAGGATTGAGAATCGCTGTGATATACACTCACATCTAGCTCTGTAATATGACTTTCTAAATTAAGCGCTTTAAATTTCACAATGGAGGCTTCAATTTCGCTCATGGAAGGATAATAGATGCTCACATGCATCTGATGACCTACACCATCAATTGGAATATTTTTAGCTTGTAAACGCTGAATTAAATTGTATAATGCCTGTAATTTTGCTGGTTCGTGCGTGTTGTAATCGTTAATAAACAGCTTGGCATCTGGATCGGCTGCATGAGCATATTCAAACGCCTTTTCGATAAATTCTTCACCTGCAATTTGATACCATAAGCTACGGCGCAAGCCGTCAGGCTGAGCAGGATCAATCACCTCGTTCACTACATCCCACGCATAAATTTTTCCTTTGTAGCGCTCCATTACAGTGTCAATATGGTTTTTCATGCGAGCATAAAGCACCTGCTTGCTCACTAAGTTTCCTGCGTTATCGTAAAACACCCAGTTTGGTGTCTGAGAGTGCCATACTAATGTATGACCGCGCACTAATTGTCCATTGTCTACGGCAAAGTCAACGGCTGTATCTGCACCTTCAAAGTTAAATGCATTTTCAGCTGGCTCTGTCGCATCCCATTTTAAAACGTTACCTGGTGTCACTGTATTAAAATGCTTCTTTATTAAATCTGTATCTCCCTTTGTATATAGCTCACTATTTGTAAATGCGGTGCCAAAGGAGAAATCATTTGCAAATATATCCTTTAAGGATGGAATATTCTCCTCGATTTCAAGTGGAGGTGCTGCAGGTGCACGCTCTAACGTAAAATCATCTAAATAAAACGATTGTGTTGCACTGCTTGGAACCTCGAAGTAAACCGCGATATTATCAACCGGCTCCAAAAATTTATAAGTTGCCTCTAGCTTTACCCAACCTGATGAGTTTGCATTGGCATTTGTAACATTTTCATAATACGTATTAGAAGGGGTTGTGCGTTGTAAGGACATATAGATTGGGGTATTACCTGCGCCTTGGGGTAACTTCACCCACGCTTTAAAAATATACGTATTCCCGAGCTCCATCTCATTGGTAACGTCTAAAGTAGGGCCATGCCATTCCATAGATCGATCCGTAATGTGCAGTCCGTATGAGCCTGAGCGGGCAGCTGCCGCAGTTGCACTCAATTGCTCTGTTGTGCCCCGAGCTGCCCAGTTTTGTAACGTACCATCTTCAAAATCGCTTTGAATCAGAAGGGTATTGTTGGCATGTGCCGTTGAACCGGTAGCAAGGAAAGGGAGAAAGAGACATAAAATAAGTAAATAATTAAGCGCTTTCAAATAAGGCCTTTTGGTAATCATCATAATAATCATTACTCCTTCCTGAAATCGTAATAGGGTGTAACGATGAAGGTCTGAATCATGATGATAAACAGCTTGTCAGTTATTTTCGCGCATCACCTCCTTTAAAGTAGAGTGATCAGATGAAAGATGCTTGAGGTTATTGAGAGAGTAATTATAATGTATTTCAAAGTGTGATTAAGCCAGAACTGAGTATGGTAGAAACATTCTTGGAGTAAATGAAAAGTGTCATAATAGAGGATGAATTTATGAGATGTAAATGTAAGTAAGAGGGTTATTATCCATTTATAAATAAATAATACTATATAAAGAATTATATTCATAGTAGTGAATTTTTTTACATTTAATTAGAGATGGGATTGATTTTTAAATTATTCAGTGATAGTATACTGTTTAAATCAAATATTGATTTATCCTTCGGGGCGAGGTGCAATTCCTCACCGACGGTGATGCTTAGGTAATATGATTGATAAAGGTTGCTATAGTAAAGCTGATGTAGAGCTATAGTAGCGATCGTTGCCTAAGACAAGTCCGTGACCCGTATAGCTAATGACTTACGTTATTGCTATATGGCTGAGCCGGTGTGATTCCGGGACCGACAGTATAGTCTGGATGGGAGAAGGAGTGACGATAGGGACATTTAATCTGTGTACTTTATTAAACATAAAGGAATACGGTTATTTGACTTATCACACAAAGTAAAGGAATTAGTTTATGGTGTTATTTTACGTGACGTAATTAGGCGGTAGCTTTTTTGCGTACCCGTAGCTAACCAAGTTGCTAATTTTAGTTTGTGCTAATTTTCACAATGAGTTTATTGTGAATTTAAATAGGCATAAAATTGCTTTGTTTGTCATGGATATCTCTCACACGCCCCTGCCAGATTTAGGTAGGGGCTTATTTGTATTGTTTTGGCTCAATTTTTCAAGATTGAGTGTCATTTTCAGAACGAAAAGAGGTGAAATTATGTTTACAGGCCTAGTAGAAGAAGTAGGGACAATGACGGGGATGCGGCGTCAAGGAGAAGCAATGAGTCTGTCAATTGCCGCAAAGCATATTATGGCAGGTGTTCAGTTAGGGGACAGCATTGCAGTAAATGGCGTTTGTCTCACAGTCACTCATTTTACGAAGGAGCAGTTTACAGTAGATGTCATCCCACAGACTTATCGTAACTCCAACCTAAAGGATTTAAAGTCTGGAAGCAAGGTCAACTTGGAGCGTGCGATGTTAGCTGGGGCAAGGTTTGGGGGACATATCGTACAAGGACATGTGGATGGCATTGGCGTCATTACAGGATTACATCGAGATGGCAATGCGTATGTGTATGAGATTAAACCGAACACTCGTGATATTTTTAAGTTTTTATTGCCAAAGGGCTCGATTACAGTGGATGGGATCAGCTTAACGGTGTCAGACGTGGGGGAAGACAAATTTACGATATCAATCATTCCTCATACTCGTGCTGAGACGGTACTGCAATATAAAGCGCTAGGCGATACTGTGAATTTAGAAAGTGACATTATTGGCAAATATGTTGCACATTTACTTCACTTTAAGGATTCCTCTGTTGCTGAACGTGAGGGAAAGGTCAATGAATCCTTTTTGATGGAGCACGGATTTGTATAAGGAGGCAATTTGAAATGGAAGGGCAAAATGAGTTTAATACGATTGAAGAAGCGTTAGTCGATTTACAGCAAGGTAAAGTGATTATTGTGGTAGATGATGAAAATCGTGAAAATGAAGGTGACTTTATTGCACTAGCTGAAAAAGCAACGCCTGATGTCATCAATTTTATGATTACCGAGGGACGTGGACTTGTCTGTATGCCAATTACCAAGGCAAGGGCAGCTCAGTTAAATTTACCACCGATGACAATGCAAAATACAGACAGTCATGGAACAGCGTTTACGATCTCTATTGATCATAAAGATACAACTACGGGCATTTCCGCATTTGAGCGCTCACATACGGCACAAGCAATTTTAGATCCTGCGGCAACCCCAGCCGATTTTAAAAGACCTGGTCATATGTTCCCTTTGATTGCTGTGGATGGGGGCGTATTACGCCGACCAGGGCATACCGAAGCCGCGATCGATTTAGCGAAATTGAGTGGCGCTTATCCAGCAGGGGTCATTTGCGAAGTGGTGAAGGCAGATGGACAGATGGCAAGGTTGCCAGATCTAATTACTTATAAAAATGAACATAATATGAAGCTAATTACGATTCAGGATTTAGTTGCGTATCGCCTCAAGCATGATAAGCTGGTTCATCGTGAGGTGGAAGTGAAGTTACCTACAGACTTTGGAGACTTTAAAGTGATTGCGTACCGAAATGAAGTGGATGATAAAGAGCATGTGGCAATTATAAAAGGCGACTTAAGTACTCCATCACAGTCTTTTCCGCTTGTAAGAATACATTCAGAATGCTTAACAGGGGATGTGTTTCACTCTAATCGTTGTGATTGTGGTCCACAGCTAGAAGCGAGCTTAGCTCAGATTGAAGCTTCAGGACATGGCGTATTGCTGTATTTGCGTCAAGAGGGACGAGGAATTGGACTCATGAATAAGCTACGGGCTTATAAACTTCAAGAAGAGGGACTCGATACTGTGGATGCAAACCTCAAGTTAGGCTTCCCAGCAGATGCACGTGATTTTCGGATCGCAGCTCAAATATTAAAAGACTTGGGTGTCACCAAAATCAAGCTATTAACAAACAATCCCCGCAAAATTACCAGCTTGCAGGAGGTAGGTATTGAAGTTGAGGAGCGTGTTCCTATTCAAATTACACCGAGTGAGCATAATGCCGCCTATTTAAAAACTAAACAAGGCAAGCTTGCACATTTACTGGATTTAGAATAAGAATTCAGTATTTAAATAAAAATTAGCTGTTGACAACGAAGGTTATGGAGGCTACAGAACAGAGAGTTCTTCCGATCGTTATTAAAAACATATTTCTTATATTCATACAATTTGATTGTTGAAATCTGATTTTAAGAGCATTCCTGTATTCCCTTAAATTTGGTCTTTGAAATAAAACGAGCACTCCCTTAAGATAATGGTGTCTACCAAAACAACAATTA
>NZ_JAGGKG010000018.1 GCF_017873435.1 Paenibacillus turicensis
TAAAAAATTATCCCCTCAGAGTTTAGAAACAGAGGGGATACAATCATAACGTTTTTTTGTTTTTTAGACTGTCTACTTGACAGGGTGCAGTTCAGAATGTGTCTTAAATACTGCTTTTTTAGTTTTAAGCTTATGACTTAACCTTAGTTTTTGGCGTTTGAATTTTTGGAAGCTAACCGCTCAAGCTCCTGCATAAACATGTTGATATCCGTAAATCTACGATAAACAGAAGCAAATCGTACAAAAGCAATTTCATCAACAGGGTATAGTTGCTCCATTACTAACTCACCAATATCTTTACTTTCAACCTCAGTACTTCCGTTTTGCCTCAGTGAAAGCTCTGTCTGAGAAGAGATTTCCTCAAGCTGCTCCATTGATACAGGACGCTTCTCACAAGCTCGAATTAATCCACGCAACAACTTTTCACGACTAAATTCTTGTCGACTTCCATCCTTCTTTACAACGATCAGCGGAATTTCTTCTACCATCTCAAAGGTTGTGAATCTTCGACTACATTGCTCACACTCTCGTCTGCGACGAATCGATCGATTATCATTAGAGGGTCTAGAATCTAAAACCTTCGTACCGAAATAATCACAATAGGGACATTTCATATGCACACTCCTCTCTATATCGTCCACGAAATCACTGGCGAATTTCCCAAAAAATATTCATCCTTTTATTTACCAATAAATAACTCTAAAAAAACGTAATGAAGTTTGCATTCTTGGCACATAATACTTTTACCAACCGCAAGGAGGTGAACATACATGAGCCAAAATAATTCTTCTAACAACTTAGTAGTTAAACAAGCTTCTGGAGCATTGGAGCAAATGAAATACGAAGTTGCTCAAGAGCTAGGCATTAATTTCCCTAAAGACGGATATGCTGGTAACTTGACTTCTTACGAAAACGGTTCTATTGGTGGTTACATCACTAAAAGATTAGTAACCCTAGCTGAACAACACTTAGCAGGACAAGCTGGTCAATTCTAAAATGATTATCTAGAAAGCACTGGAGAATTTTCTCAAGTGCTTTCTTCTTATTATACACAGATTACAGCTCCTTATAAATATCACAATATTGCTTGTAATAATGAGATACACGTTGAACATAATGTCTTGTTTCTCCAAAGGGGATATTTTTACTTGATTCCAGCGTCCCATCCCATGTTCCTTTTTTAATCCAATTCATCACATTAGTAGGTCCTGCATTATATGCTGCAATGATTGCAATTTCATTACCATCAAATTTTTGAGATAAAAATTCAAGATACCAGGTTCCCATTTTTATGTTTTCATCAATTTCATTTTTAACTTTGTTGAGGGGGACGTTTTTAAACTCCGCTTTTTCCATAATCCATTTTGCTGTTTCCGGCATAATTTGCATGACCCCTAACGCACCTTTATGCGATTCAGAGCCTGGTTTAAAATCTGATTCGACTTTAATAATAGCGGCTACCAATAATGGATTAATTCCATGAGTTTGAGCATGTTGACGTATTTCGTCTTTATAATAAATTGGATAAAATAAAGTTAACCATTTTGAACTAAAAAAAAGAAGAACTAAAAAAGATAAAAAAAGCAGTAAGAAAGTTCTTTTCCTTTGAAACCATCTCATAATAAAACCTGTTCCTGCCAAAAACGGTCTATTTGAGTCTCTAAGTGTGCTACACCTAAGCTATTATCAATCAAAATATCCGCCCTCTCTTTTTTAATCTCAATATCCATCTGAGCTGCTAAACGCTTCTCAGCTTCATTTCGTGAAAGTCCATCTCGATCCATCAATCTTTGAGCTTGAATTTGTTTTGGTACATAAACAACCATCACGGCATCAAACATTTTCTCCATTTGAAGCTCATACAATAATGGAATGTCGCTTACAATAAGCCGATCTGGATGTTGTACTAGATATAAAGCTTGTCTATCCTTTATTTCATTGCGGATCGCAGGATGAGTAATTTGATTTAGCTTCTCCCTTGCCTCCGCTTTACCAAAAACAACACTTCCTAATTTCTTACGATCCAATTCGCCATTATTAAGTAGGATGTCTTGACCAAAAGCTTCGACAACCTGCTGTAGCACAGCATGTCCTGGTTGCATCAATTCTCTCGCAATGAGATCTGCATCAATAATAATCGCACCACGATCTGACAATATCTTAGATACCGTACTTTTCCCTGTAGCAATCCCGCCCGTTAATCCAATATTTCTGAGGTTCCTCATTGAGCTTCCCCTAATCCAACCATCGGGGCAGCTTGACACTGAGCACAATAATGTGTACCACGTCCCCCAACCACTGTTTTTTGTACTGGAGCTCCACAGTGGATACAAGGCTCGTCCTTTCGCCCATAAATCTTAAGAAGATGCTGGAACATGCCCATCTCTCCTTGTCCATTGACATAAGATTTTATCGAGGAACCGCCCGCATTCACTGCCTCATTTAGTGTACTCACAATTGCTTCAAACAATCGTTGTAACTGGTCATTTTCTAGCTTGCCTGTGATTTGCTCAGGATGTATGCCTGCGCGAAACAAGGCTTCATCCACATAAATATTGCCAAGCCCCACGATATATGACTGATTCAGCAAAAATGGCTTGATTTTGGTCTGCTTGCCTGTAGTTAATTGCTTGAAAACGTCTAAAGTAAATGTAGGGTCAAGTGGTTCAACACCAAGCTTTTTAAGAGGATTTATTGTAAATTCTTCACCTGGAGCAAATAAATGCATCGTACCAAACTGTCGTACATCCTTATATCTTAACTCTGTCCCATCATCGAAATGGAAAATGACATGAGTATGCTTCTCCACAGGCTCATCGCTGTGATACAAACCATATCTGCCTTCCATTCGTAAATGAGAAACTAACACTAAATCATTCATCACAATGCGCAAAAACTTTCCGCGACGGCCAATTTCCACAATATGCCGATCCATCAATTCAAGCTCAAATTGTTTATAATCTGTAGGTTTTTGTATTATACGTGGGAGCGATACAGTCACTGACTTGATGCGCTTTCCTACGATAAGCTCGCTTAACGTTCTGCGAACCGTTTCTACCTCTGGCAATTCCGGCATCTCTCTCACCTCATTTTTTAATTTAATTTTTTGCTTTAGGCTCGATTTTACAATCAATACTTGTCAAGATGCCAGCTTAGCGAAGAGACAGAGAGATTCTGGAGAAGCGATAGCGCTCGTATTTAAAACCATATTGTTACTATAATTCAATCAAAAGAATCTGGTTTTAACAACGATCGTAAGAACTCTCTGTATCGTAGCTACTATCCTACAGTCGTTGACAAGTATTGATTTTTTATAGATCCTAATAACTGGCATTACTTTGCCTCATACCAGTTGGAACCACTACTCACTTCTGCTTTTAAAGGTACCGATAACTCAATCGCCTTTTCCATCGTTTCAGGTACTAGGCTCTTCATTAGCTCTAACTCCTCTGGCGGAACTTCAAATACAAGCTCATCGTGTACCTGAAGTAACATAACACTTTGAAGTTTACGTTCCTTTAATTCTTTATCCATTAAAACCATCGCTAATTTAATAATATCAGCAGCGGTTCCTTGAATCGGCGTGTTCATCGCAGTTCGTTCTGCAAAAGAACGTAAATTAAAGTTAGAAGCATTAATATCCGGTAAATAACGACGACGCTCTAGCAACGTCTTAACGTAACCGTTTTGCTTCGCTTCACGTACGATATCATCCATATACTTACGTACCCCTTCAAAAGCATCAAAATACTGGTCTATAAACCTTGCCGCTTCCTTACGGGTAATATTTAAATTTTGAGACAATCCATAATCACTAATGCCATATACGATCCCAAAGTTAACCGCCTTAGCAGAACGGCGCATATTGCTATCGACTTGCTCAGCGGTAACGCCAAACACATCCATTGCTGTTTTTGTATGAATGTCCATATCGTGCAAAAAGGCTTCCTGTAAGCCAGCATCACCAGAAATATGTGCCAACACACGTAACTCAATCTGAGAATAGTCAGCAGCAACAATGCTCCACTCTTTTTTAGAAGGAACAAAAACTTTACGAATTTTCCGTCCTTCCTCCATCCGAATTGGAATGTTTTGCAAATTAGGGAATTGGCTACTCAAACGTCCCGTAGCAGCAATCGTCTGACGATAATAAGTGTGTACCTTACCTGTAATTGGAGATATTTCCTTCATTAAACCTTCAACATAAGTGGATTGTAGCTTTGCAAGCTGTCGATAATCCAAAATATATTTCATAATCTCATGATAAGGCGCCAGCTTCTCTAAAACCTCGGCATCTGTGGAATAACCTGTTTTTGTTTTTTTAATGACTGGTAACCCTAACTTATCAAACAATACCTCTCCTAATTGCTTTGGTGAGTTTAAATTAAACTCCATTCCAGCAATTTCATATATTTTAAAGATCACATGTTTAATTTGAGCTTCGAATTCTTGACCTAATGTCTGTAAATCCTGCTGATTAACCGCAATCCCTTGCTTCTCCATATTTGCTAAAATGATCGATAACGGCATTTCCATTTCCTCAAATAAAGCCGTCATTTCATTTTTTTCAAGCTCTTCACGCTGTAGAGGAACCATATTAAGCAAGGTGACTGCTTTACGCGCCAAATGCTGACTTAACACAGCTTCATCTGGCACTTTAAATTTTGCACCTTTTCCATATACATCGTCATCTGATGCAACATATGGCAAATTATATTTCACTGCGAGCGCACCTGGACTCTGATAATTAGATTCAGTTGGATCAAGCAGGTATGCAGCTAATTGCACATCATGTTTTTCTCCAGCGAGCTTAATTCCTTCCCAATGAAGGACTAAATTTGCCCGATGTAAATCAAATCCATATTTCGGAATATCCTCATCACCGAGCCATTCAAGTACTGGTTTGCTAACCTCATTTTTTAACATTGCCCGAGAAATATAATAGTTTACCTCATTTGTCGCAAGCACAAGTCCAATTAAATCGGCACGATGAGGGTTATCCCCATGTGATTCAACATACATCATCTTAATTTGGGATAAGCTTGTCAATAGCTGATCGATGGTGTCTTCATTTACGATAACTACCTCTACATCCATATCTACATTTTCAATTTCATGGGCTCCACCGTCGTCTTTAAACAACGGAGCCATTCTTTCCAAAATAGATTTAAATTCTAACTTCTGGAGCATCGGTACAGCTGTACTTTTATTGACACCCTCATAAACTAAGTTGTCCCATTTTTGCTCAACAGGTACTTCACGATAAATTGTTGCAAGCTGCTTGCTCATGACAGCATCATCCGCATGCGTTTCAATCTTCTCTTTCATTTTACCTTTTAATTCTTCTATGTTAGCTAACACACCTTCAACTGATCCAAATTGATGTAGTAGCTTTAATGCTGTTTTTTCTCCCACACCTGGAATTCCGGGGATATTATCTGAGGCGTCGCCCATCAGCCCTTTTAAATCAATGATTTGTAATGGCTTAAGTCCATATTTTTCATTTAACTGTTCAGGATCATATTTATCAACCTCACTAATCCCTTTACGCGTAAGCGCAACACTAACACGATCCGATACAACCTGCAATAAGTCCTTGTCCCCTGTAACTACAAGCACTTCAAAACCTTCCTCTTCACCTTGCTTACTTAATGTGCCGATAATATCATCTGCTTCATATCCTGCTAGCTCAAACCATGATACACCAAAGCTTTCAAGTAATTGTTTTAGCAAAGGGAATTGCTCTGACAGCTCACTCGGAGTTTTATCGCGTCCACCTTTATATTCTTGGTAAGTCTCGTGACGGAACGTTTGCTTCCCAGCATCAAATGCAACGAGGATATGACTAGGTTTTTCTTCCTGTATTAAGCGTAAAAACATATTTGTAAATCCATAAACCGCATTGGTGTGTAGTCCACTACTATTATTTAAAGGCGGCATGGCAAAAAAAGCGCGATAAATAATGCTATTTCCATCTATAAGAATTAATTTACTCATATTGCACCTACTCTCCATAAAACTACAAATTCACTTCTTCCATTCTAACACAAGCCTTCCCTATAACAAAAAGGTTAAACACCGTTAATTCAGGCTCAATTTAACAATCTATCCTGTTAAAGAAGTGTGAAGGTGATGAAATTACTGCTCAGAAGGTGTAAACTGAATATATAAAATAATAAGCGCAAATAAAAACACAGGGGATAATAAATTCCTCTGTGCTTTTTATCTCTTTATCACAAGCCAAGTAAGCCTAGCGTTTTAGCGTTAATTCCTTACTGTACCTGTTTATTTTGTTATTGATTCAAGTCCGGTCGATGTCCTGTCACTAAATAGACTGCGCTCTCACCAATATTAGTGGCATGATCCGCGATTCGCTCAATATATCTACCTACCAGTGTCAGTGACATCGATTGCTGCAATGTTGTTGGATTATCGATCATAAACGTATATAATTCACGAATCATCTGGCTATACAGACGATCTACCTCATCATCATCTTGCGCCATTTTATAAGCTAAATCTGTATTTTCATCTAAATAGGATTGAAGGGATTCACGAATCATTAAATTGACATATTGCTGCATTTTTGGAATATCGATCAAAGGTTTTATTAGCTTTTGTCCTTCCAGACGCATTGTTACCTTTGCAATGTCTACAGCTAAATCACCCATCCGCTCTAGATCACTAGAAATTTTAAAGGCAACGATGATTCTGCGCAAATCTTTGGCTACTGGCTGCTGTGTAACAATGAGCTTAGAGCCCATTTCCATAATTTGCTCTTCCATTTTATTTAGCATAATATCATTTACAACGACATTTTTAGCCTTTTCAATATCCATACTTTGCAAAGCAGAAACAGCATCCTCTACAGCACGCTCAACATGTTCTCCCATTTGCCGAAGCAGCTGTCGTAATTCCTCTAAGCTGTGGTCAAAATCTCTTCTTTGAATCATGAATCATAATCCTCCTGTCATTAACCGAAACGTCCGGAAATATAGTCTTCTGTACGAGAATCAAAAGGTGTTGCAAATAATACCTCAGTGTCGTTAGCTTCCACAATTTCACCATTTAAAAAGAAAACCGTTTTCCCAGATACACGTGCTGCTTGATGCATATTATGCGTCACCATCACGATCGTATAACTTGCTTTTAATTCTTGCACCAACTCTTCAATACGAAGGGTTGAGATAGGGTCAAGCGCAGAGGTGGCTTCATCCATTAATAAAATTTGAGGTTCAACTGCAATCGCTCTAGCGATACAAAGTCGCTGCTGTTGTCCTCCTGACAAGCCAAGTGCCGATTTTTTCAGGAAGTCCTTCACTTCATCCCACAATGCGGCTTGACGTAAGCTACGCTCTACAATTTGATCAAGCTCCTCCTTACGTTTAATGCCATGAAGTCTTGGTCCATAAGCGACATTATCATAAATCGTTTTCGGAAAAGGATTAGGCTGCTGAAATACCATCCCTACTTGCTTACGGAGCTGTTCTACATCTACATCCTCACTATATATTTCTTTGCCTTGGATCTGAACCGAGCCTACAATCCGAGTGCCTGCGATCATGTCATTCATTCGATTCAGAGAACGGAGTAAGGTTGATTTACCACATCCAGATGGACCAATGAACGCCGTGATCGTTTTCTCGGGGATTTCTAGGCTTATATTTTTTAGCGCATGAAATTGATCATAATATAAGTTTAAGTCTTTCACATGAATTAAGGGTTGAGTCTGCATATGATTCCCCTTCTATAATTTATCTGTTATTTAGTTTGCATTAGTAATTGACAATGAATGAAGTAAGAAGCTACGGTGCAGAGAGTGGCTTCAACCGCTGTTAAGGTCCCATTTTCTTTTATAATATGTGTTAAATTGTTGAAATTGTAACCTTAAAGTGATTACGCTTCCGAAGCATCTTTCTTGCAGAAAGATTGTAACGCTATCGCTTTTCCACCATCTCCCTGCCGCTTCGCTGAGTATGTTTATTGTCAAATACTATTGGTTAACCCATTTATATAAATTCTAGATTTATAAATTAGTCATCACTTCTTATCTAGTGTAGCTAACGTATGTTAATGCAAGTGATGATGAATGTAAAAACTATGTAAAAAAACATCCATCATTGCTAGACCTGAATGGTGGATGTTTTCTTTTTATTTATGACTAACTTATAACCTACGCCACGAATGGAATCGATATGCACAGACCCAGGATCAAGCTCTAGTTTTTTACGTAGGGAGCTGACATGGACATCCACTGTTCGTTGACCACCAATGTAATCAAACCCCCAAACAGCATTCATCAAATCATCTCGTGTCATCACTACCCCTGGCTTGCGGGCAAGATATAGCAATACCTCAAACTCTTTAGGGCGAAGCGTGATCTGTTCCCCACTTAGCGTTACCTCATATTTTTCAGGGTAAATTTTTAGCTCACCTAACGTAATGTTAGAAGCATTCTCTTCTTGCATTACGGGTTCTTCTATTGGAGCACCCGATACTCTACGTAAAACTGCACTTACTCTTGCTAACAGCTCAGCAACTCCAAATGGCTTCGTAATATAATCATCTGCACCAGACTTTAAGCCTTGAACAACTTCCTCTTCCGCCGTTTTGGCTGTCAGAATAATGATAGGTGTTTTTACACCTTCCTGCCGTATTTTAGACATCACCTCAAACCCATTCATACTGGGAAGCATCAAATCTAATAGAATGAGATCAAATTGCTCCTTAATCGCTGTATCACAACCCGCTTGTCCATCCTCTTCAACCGTAACATCATAACCTTCTGTCTTTAAGTTGTATGATAATAACCGAGATAATGTTGGTTCATCTTCAATCACTAACAGTCGTTGCATGAATGCGCCTCCTTCACAATAGTAGCTACTTATAGTAGCTAACAAAAAGCTTTCTTTGCACAGCATATCATGAAAATGTTAACGCCATGTAAAATGTGAATAACATTTTGAAATGAAATTACAGCTAGATTACATCTCTTTAATCCAAATTATGCATCACAGGTAAATCTAAAATAAAGGAGGAGCCTTCTCCAACCTTGCTCTCTACTGTAATTGTTCCATGATGTAATTCAACTAGATGCTTCACGATGGACAACCCTAGCCCCGTTCCACCTGAGCTTCTTGATCTTGCCTTATCCACACGATAAAACCGCTCAAATATGCGAGGGAGATCTTTTTTAGGAATACCAATACCTGTATCACTTACAGTAATAATAATCCGTTCATTTTCCTCATTTTCATGATTAATTTTAGCTTCAACACGTACCCGTCCACCTTCTGGCGTATAACTAATTGCATTGGAGAGCACGTTCATAAATATTTGCCTTAAACGATCTTCATCCCCCTCAATGAAAATATAATCCGCAATGCTATGCTGCATGCTAATCGATTTTTTAGAAGCAGAGGAATGTAAAACCTCAAAAATACGATCAAATAAATCCTTAACATGGACAGGCTCATATTCTAACATTACACGTCTAGATTCAATTTTGGATAAATCAAGAATATCTCCAATAAGACGGTTTAAGCGATCCCCTTCATCATAAATAATTTTAAGGAAGGAGCGTGCGGTCTCCTCGTCCTGAACACCACCTGTAAGTAATGTTTCTGCAAAACCTTTAACCGCAGCAATTGGCGTCTTAAGCTCATGAGATACATTTGCAACGAATTCACTACGCATGACTTCCAATCGACGTATATCAGTGACATCCTGCAGCAAAAATAACATGCCCTTAAACATACGGACATCCCCATTACTTTCATTTCCTTCATACATCGGTACACCATCAAAATGTAATATACGATCCTCTGGATCATATACATGGCGCTCCTCCTGTAATCGTTCCTTGCTTTCTAGCCCTGCCTCTATAAATTTCGTAAACTCATAATTTCGCTTAATCGCTTGATAAGGCTTACCTAACAATTGATGCTCCTTCATCTTTAAAATTTGTTGCGCCTCAGCATTAATTAAGACGACGCGATTTTGCGGGTCAATCATTAAAATGCCACCTGTCATGTTAGCAAGGACACTTTGTAATAAATGCTCATTTTCACGGATCCGCTTTAACTGCTGCTGCAAGCTATCTGCCATTCCGTTAATGGCAAGCCCAAGCTGTCCAATTTCATCAGTTCTTGTAAGCTTTACACGTGCGTCATAATCTAATTTAGAAATATCATTCGCTACTTTTGTAATGTGCTCTAACGGTTTCGTTAGGCTTGAGGCAATCCGATAGCTGACGATAGCTGCTGCAAGAAATAACACTATCAATCCACCTATCATAAGCATCCAGCCTTTATTTAGGCCTTCACTTACATTAGATAAGCTCATCGACAGCCGAATGTATCCCTCAAATCCATTGCTAGATTTCACGTAATCGGCGACATACAACATATCTTCACCAATCGTATCGCTAAAGCGAATCGCACTGCCGATTTTTCCATTTTTGGCTGAAATGATTTCCTTCCGGCTTAAATGATTATCCATACGTGCCGCATCCATTTCTGAATCACCAATGACTACACCATTTAATCCAATAAAGGTGACTCTAGAATCAATTAATTTTTCTAGCTCCTTTGCTTTAGACGTATAGTATTCAGTAACCTGAGGGGAGCCATCAGCAGGACGAAAATCAAAGGTAGTTTCGAGTAGCTTTATTTCACGACCCATGTTCAGTTCTAACGCTTCAATGTGAGAATTTTTAAAGATTTGTGCCAAAATGAGTCCAGAAGCCAGCATTGACAAGCCAATCAACGCCATAATAATTAACGTTAAATTCGTTCGGAACGTTCTCATGATTCACATTTACACCTTTCTATCGTGAATAGACATGCCAAAAACATGTGCATATAAACATCTACAATAATGTAAATAGTATCATAGCTATATTAACGTAGTGTCAAGTGTGTCAACTTAACTTTTTTAGGCTCAACATTAAATAATCAGTGCTTGACAATCTTTGGAGTGGGGGGCTACGTAGCAGAGAGTGGTTTCAACCGCTATTAAAGTTGAGCCACCATTCCTTAAACACTCTAATTATGTAAATATACTAAAACATGTTTATACAAAAAAGATGAGCTTGATCATTGTGAAGGTTATGGACTCTATGTTCAATTTTATAGTGCTTGATTGGAGAGAGCTAAAAATGTCTCTTGTGATCAAGCACTATTTTTTTATTACCCGTTTACAACTTCTCCACCATTCACATGCAGCACTTGTCCACTCATATAGGAGGAGTCGTCAGACGCTAAAAAGACATAAGCAGGTGCAACCTCCTCTGGTTGCCCTGGACGTTTCATTGGGGTATCCCCACCAAATGTACTGACTTGCTGTGCGTCAAAGGAAGCAGGAATTAGTGGCGTCCAAATCGGACCTGGGGCAACTGCATTCACACGAATACCTGTATTGCCAACAATATTCATCGACAACGCTCTAGTGAAGCTAACAATCGCTCCTTTGGTAGCGGAGTAATCAATCAGTAATGGATTACCACGATAAGCTGTAACCGAAGCTGTGTTAATAATAGAGCTACCCTTTTTCAAATGTGGGATAGCAGCTTTCACTAAATAAAACATTGAAAAAACGTTAGTTTTAAATGTTTTTTCTAGCTGCTGGGCTGTAATACCCGTTATATCCTGCTGTGGATGTTGTTCAGCCGCATTGTTTACCAATATATCAAGCCCGCCTAGCTCTTGTACCGTGCGAGAAACAGCTTGTCCTGCAAATGCTTCATCCCCAATATCACCTGCAATTAAGATACATTTGCGTCCTTCCTGCTCTACCTGTTCCTTTGTCTTGTTTGCGTCTTCATGTTCATTTAAATATACAATCGCCACATCTGCACCTTCCTTAGCATAAGCCACAGATACCGCACGACCAATACCGCTATCACCACCTGTAATTAGAGCTACTTTGCCTGCTAATCTCCCCTGTGGGTTAGGAAAACGCTCAAATTGAGGTGCAGGATTCATTTGTTCCTCACTACCAGGTTGTTTACTTTGTTGCTGTGGAGGCAAGGTTTGTTTATTTTGTGATGAAGATTGTCCTTGTGATGGCATGGATGATACTCCTTTCTTGAATGCGTACACACAATGCAATGGTGTACCGAATATAGGAATTTGTTGTAATACTTAGCTTTAACTTTTCCTATTTATTCAAGAATATGCCTATCACCTAATTTAGCCCAATTCGCTTGGCATGCAATAAAACCTTATCAATCTCAAATTTATGACAAAACCAATCGTCATCATAACATCGTCTAGCCTCATAATATTGTCGTCTTTTTATCACTTTTTCAGTGACTTCCTGCGGCTTACTGTACTGTATGAAATAAGATTGCACAATAGTTTGACAGTATTGATCACGCGCTTCATTAAAATGAAGCTTCGCCATCAGCAATAAATCTTCGCCCCATTTTTTCTCTAATGAATCTTCAGGAAAATTAACCCGAAATACAGAGGTGAGCACCGCACTAGGCTCATAATAGCAGCTTCCACCAAATAACCATATTCTGATCGAAAATTCGTAAATTTCAATTTGTTTATTATTAAAATGAAAATCAAACCCACCCACATCTAAATAGGCTTCTGCTGAAATCGCAAAGCATTCCTGCGATAACATAGGCACAACCTGTCCAGATGGGCCATTCAAAAACTGATCTATGTACTTCGTGAAGCCGTAGGGAAGCCAGCTTGTTATATCCCTTTCATTTCGTCCCATTGCTTTAAGTAAAGGGGAAACTGCCCATGCCTTCCCTTTAACTAACGGTTTAATTAGCTTCGTCATCCATCCATCATCAAAATACAGCCTTGGACTACAAAATATATAATAATCACCACGTGCTTGACTAGCACCTAAGTGACGTGCGTTGACTCCTTTTGCTGCCTTCACCTTTTTTATTGGATATGCAAAGTTATAATCTAACAAAAAATCGCAGCAACCATCTACTGAACCTTCATCCACGATAATAACTTCGTAGTCATAACCACTTTGACATACCTTCATTGTTTCCAAAGCCATGTACAAATCAATTCCTGCATTACGGACTGTAAAAATTACCGACACGATGAAATCTTGTTGAAAAAACATCACGTTATTTCGCTCCTTATCATTGGTCATAATATAATGATGGATTTCATGTTGTCTTGTCATAAATACAATATTAGACCAAACAAAGCTATTAGTAAACGTAAATAAAACTATTAGTTTATTAAATTTCATTCTTAATGTAACTAAGGTAAATATAGGAGGGGTATTATGGATTATGATGCATTAGGGAACAGGCTGCGTCAAGAACGACACAAGATGCACTGGACCCAAGAAAAGCTCGCTGAAAAGATTGACGTTTCAGATGCCTACATAGGTCAGATTGAACGTGGTGAACGTAGCTTATCTCTTGAAACATTGGTTAAATTAGCTAACCAGCTAGGCGTAACCGTAGACTACCTTCTACATGATTCAATCGAGATTAACGATGATCACTTCATGCAACAGATTCATCAGATTATGGCAGAACGAACACCAAAGGAAAAACAGCTTGTACTAGACCTCATTAAGTTAATGGTAACTCATTTAGATGATATGAAGGAATAACAATTTTATTAGTTGATCGTAAACATACAACACCCGAACTCTATTGTAGGGGCATATCAATGCTTTCCCTTACTAGAATTCGGGTGTTTATGTTGTGGAGCTTCTTAATTTAGTAATTTTAATTAAATAATTTTGCTATACACCATAAAAAATGAAATAACAATCACGGTGATGGATAGACCTGTGCTTAACATTTTTAGTTTCCCTAAGTGGGCTTGTACATTACTTTTTTGCTTAATATTTTGAAGAGCCAAACGAAGTGGTTTACCCATCATACCACTAAGTGCGCCAATAATGAGGAATAAGACAACAACTACAACCATCCATGCAATCGAAAACTTTCCTTTGCCAACCATATACCCACCAGTCAATAATTGAATAACAAGTCCAATCTGTGCATAGCGGTTTAAGGAGGATATTAGTGAAACTGTTCCTTCCTGAGCAGGAATGGAGAGCTTATTTACTTTAGCAAATATAAAAGGTAAAACTAAATAAAAACCTAAAGCCAACGCTCCAATAATGTGTACAAATAACATCGCTTTAAACATGAAAAAATACTCCCTTCATTAAAACAATTTTTTATTAATATTCATTATTACTTTATATAATATATTATAACGATGAAACCAAATAATGAAAAGAAGCCCTCTAATTTTCGTTAGAGAACTTCTTGTTGTTTGGTTGATTTTTAGTTCATCGATTAAATTACATATTTTCAATGACATGATCCGCAAACTGGGAGCATTTCACTTCTGTTGCACCTTCCATTAGACGTGCAAAATCATAGGTTACTGTCTTATTGTTAATGGATGTCTCTAGCCCTTTATAAATTAAGTTAGCCGCTTCATGCCAACCAAGATGCTCAAGCAGCATCACACCAGACAAAATAACTGAACCTGGATTTACAACGTCCAAATCTGCATATTTTGGTGCAGTTCCATGCGTTGCTTCAAAAATAGCGTGACCTGTTACATAGTTAATGTTAGCACCTGGTGCAATACCAATGCCACCAACCTGTGCAGCTAACGCATCGGATAAATAATCTCCGTTTAAGTTCAATGTTGCAATCACATCAAAATCAGTTGGGCGAGTCAAAACTTGCTGCAACGCAATATCTGCAATCGCATCTTTAATTAAAATTTTACCGCTGTCTAATGCTTCTTGCTGCGCTTTATTAGCAGCGTCTACACCTGATTGCTCTTTAATTTCATCATATTTGTTCCAAGTAAACACTTTATCACCAAACTCAGCTTCAGCCACTTCATAACCCCAGTTTTTGAATGCTCCTTCAGTGAATTTCATAATGTTGCCTTTATGAACTAAAGTTACACTCTTACGGCCATGATCGATTGCATATTGCACTGCGGCACGAACAAGACGTTTAGAGCCCTCTTCAGATACGGGTTTAATCCCAATACCAGAAGTTTCAGGAAAACGAATTTTGTTTACACCCATTTGCTCCTGTAAGAAGGACAATACCTTCTTCACTTCTTCAGTGCCTTCTTGATACTCAATCCCTGCATAAATATCTTCTGTATTTTCGCGGAAAATGACCATATCTACTAATTCAGGACGTTTTACAGGAGAAGGTACGCCGTCGAAGTAACGAACAGGTCGCAAACATACGTATAAGTCTAATTCTTGACGAAGAGCAACGTTTAAAGAACGAATTCCACCACCAATAGGTGTGGTTAAAGGACCTTTAATCGCTACGATATAATTACGGATGGCAGTTAATGTATCGGCAGGCAACCATTCTCCGTATGTATTAAATGCTTTTTCACCTGCAAACACTTCATACCAAGCTATTTTCTTTTCACCTGCATACGCTTTGTCTACTGCGGCATCCAATACTCGCTTGGAAGCCTTCCAGATGTCTCTGCCTGTACCATCGCCTTCAATAAATGGAATAATAGGATGATTAGGCACATCAAGCTTACCATTCACGATTTGAATTTGTTCACCTTCAGCAGGCAATGCAAACTTCTCTAACTTTAACATATATTCAGACATCCTCCCGGCAATATTTATTTGGATTTATGCATATCTCGTGTATATATCCTGATCTATATTCTAACACAATTCATGTCCTTATATCATAATTACATTGCGATTTGCATGATCTATGTTTATAAGCAATAGTAATTACCGTAACTCTAGCGGTACATATTTCTGCCCATCTACACCTATATATTCAGCACGCGGGCGAATAATTCGGTTATCATCCAATTGCTCAATAATGTGCGCAGTCCATCCTGAAAGACGACTAATTACAAATAAAGGTGTAAAAAGATCACGTGGAATGCCAAGCATAGAATATACTGAAGCTGAATAAAAATCCACATTTGGCTTAAGGCCTTTATGTTTAGTCACTAGCTCTTCAACACGAACTGAAATATCATACAAGGTTGTATCTCCTTGTAGCATTCCTAATTGATAGGACATTTTTTGCAAATGTTTTGCTCTAGGATCACCATTTTTGTATACGCGGTGACCAAAGCCCATAATTTTTTGACGATTTCTTAGCTTTTGTTCAATATAAGAATCTACATGATCAATTACTTCGATTTCATCTAACATTTTCATAACCGCTTCATTGGCACCACCATGTAAAGGACCTTTCAACGTACCGATTGCAGAAGTCACTGCAGAATAAATATCAGTTAAGGTCGCTACAGTCACTCGTGCAGAAAAGGTAGAAGCATTAAATTCATGATCCGCATGCAAAACAAATGCTTTATCTAATGCAGAAATCGCAATTTCTGAAGGCTGTTCTCCTGAAAGCATATACAAAAAGTTGTGTGCAATTGACACATTAGGTAGCGGTGCTACTGGTTCCTTCCCATCACGAATACGAGCATAGGCAGCTATAATCGTAGGAATTTGAGCCTGTAATTTGATTGCCTTAGCTTGATTGCTTTCTTTTGACGTGTGATCCGCATCCTCATCATAAAAGGCAAGAGCAGACACCGCAGTCCGCAACACAGCCATTGGATTAGCATCCTTTGGAACCATTTTTAATTGCTGTATGATTTGTTCTGGCAATGCCGAATGATGGCTTAAACGAGCCCGTAATTCAGTAAGCTCCTCTTCATTTGGCAAATGTCCATACCATAATAAATAAGCTGTCTCTTCATAACTTGCATGCTCTGCCAATTCATCAATATTAATACCTCGGTAAGTAAGTATACCGGCATGAATTGAGCTAATGGAGGAAGTTGCGGCTACAATACCTTCCAAACCCTTCATAGCTGTCATAATACATCGCTCCCTCATTGTTTATTATGAGCAAATAGTTAAAATATAAAAGTCTTAATGTATAATTAACCGAATTCCCTTTTAAAATATCATACTGGATTTTTTTTAGCATGTGAACAAAATTGCATATCAAATTATTTTTTCACTCTGAACTAAAAACATAATAACGTAAGTAAAATAAGGAAAAAAGCGCCCTCCTATCAGTAAATATGACGAGAGAGACGCTTAATAAACTTATTCAATATTCAAATTATACAAATTCTAAATAATAATGCAGAAGCTATACATTTATACTTTAAATTTGTTTACATGCTCTTGTAGCTGTTCTGCCATCTGGGACAAGGAGCTTGAAGATGCAGCAATTTCTTCCATAGAAGCAAGCTGCTCTTCGGTAGCCGCAGATACGTTATGTGCTCCTTCAGAAGCACCCATCGCGATGCTAGAAATTTGCTCCATATATTTAACAACCTCATCTGAACTCGCCGCCATCTGTTCTGCGCCAGCTGATACCTCTTGAATTTCTCCTGCTACCTTATTTACTGCATTTAAAATTTGTTCAAATGCATGACCTGCTTTAGTAACAACTTCCATTCCATTTTCAGTCTCAACACTGTTTTCCTTTACGGCAGCTACCGCTTGGGAAGTATCCTGCTGCATGAGGTGTACTAAATCTGTAATTTTCTGCGCGGATGTTGATGATTCTTCAGCTAATTTCCGTACTTCATCTGCAACAACGGCAAAACCTCGACCATGCTCTCCTGCACGAGCGGCTTCAATCGCAGCATTTAACGCCAGTAAATTAGTTTGACGCGCAATTCCGTTAATGACCTCTGTTATTGTCCCAATTTCAGCGGAACGCTCACCTAGACCCATCATAAGCTTAGACAACGAAGTAATTGATGCCTGTACTGATCCCATTTGCTCCACTGCTTCTTGAATAATAACATTACCTTCTGCAGATTGATTAGCGGCGTCAATTGCTGATTCAGACACACTTTGTGCCAATTCTGCGATTTGTCCTGATCCTGTTGCCATTTCATTCATCGCTTGAGAAGAACGAGATACGATATCAACTTGTCCAGAAGTGCCTGTAGCCAACTCCTCTACAATCTCAGAAATTTGCTCAGACGCCTTCGTATTTTGCTCCGCACTAGCCTGTAGCTCTTCTGAGGAAGCCGCCACCTGTTCTGAGGTTGTCCCCACCGCTTCGATCATGCTCCGGAGATTGGTTGTCATGATATTAAAGGAAATAGCCAGGTCATTGAGCTCATCCCGATTACGTAATGTAATAGCTTCACCTGTTAAATCTCCATTGGCAATCTGATTGGCAGCCTCACTAATTTTTTTAACGGGTTTTGAAATCATAATTGAAATTAAAAAGGCAATAACAAGTGCAATCACAACCGCCGCAATGGTTAAAGTGATAATCGCAATAAATGCTTGCTGCGCTAATTCAAGTGCACTATTGCTTGCAAGAGAGGCTTCCTCATTTACAAGCTCGATCAGCTTAGTTATATTATCATTTGCAGTATTCCATAATGGATAAGCTTCTCCATGTAATTGGCTAGCTGTATCATAATTGTTTTGAACACCTTGCTCCACAAATTCGGGCACTTTTATTATATATTCTTCAAAATTATTATTAAACTCAGTTAATACACTTCTAATTTCATTATTGTCTTTGTTAATTTGAGGTGCGAGTTCTTTTAACTGCTCTCTTTCCTTATTAAACTTTTCAAGTAGTTTTTCAAGAGACTCTTTTGCTTTCTCAATTTCTTGAGGATTCTTTTCTACAATTATATTTAGGGCATAACGTTCAACGTCTGAAATGTCTCCATTCATTATGCCAAGTAGCGTTACGGTGGGCATCAAAACATTGTTTATTTTTTCTGATTTTGAAGTCATCCCCTGAATTTGATTCACGGAATACGCGCTCACAGCCGCTAACAATACTACAATCGATAAAAAGCCTAATAGCATTTTAGTGCGAATTGTCATCTTAAAATTTCTCTGCTTGGTTTCTTTTTTATTTTCCATGTTGACCACTCCTACGCTGGATATAAAACTAATTTAAGTAAAGTAACTAATAATATATCGACATTTTTTTCATGAAATTTAGAGTGGTATTAAAATATTTAATAATCTTTATTAATGATATTGATAGACATGGTACAGCATCCTCTATATGTAAAAAAACAGCCCTCCCTTTACCTAATTTGGGAGAACCATCCTCATTTTATATTAACCCCATATAAATCCATTCACCTTGTTTTGTGGGATGTAATCCCAATCCTACCCGATCACCAATACGCGGAATTTGTAGCTTAGAAACAAGCGTTTCTAACGTTATTTCATGACTTCTATCATTTCCATCTGTAACCTTTAATTTTAATACAACAATCGGATCAAAATTTATTAATTTTCCGGTGTCCATAACTTCTTCAACGATCGCGGTAGCTTGAACCGGAATACCACTTGAGCCAAGCTGAGCATTCCTCGCTGAGTTTAATCCTTCATTAATACGATCTCGATGCTCCTTAGGCACAAAACCTTTCATCAATAAACCACTTAAGCCTTTATTCATTACTTTATCTGCATGATCAATCGGATTTTCATCTTTTTTCTTTTTACCAAATAAATTAAACATATACAACACCTCTTTACTCATATTGGGGAATCTTGAACCCTGTAACATAAGTATAAGGTGCCTACGAGGGAGCAAACAATGGGTTTGCCACGATCCAAAACTTTTCAAAAAAAATCAAAATGAGATCTATTTTAACCAAAAAAATGATGAAAAAGCAACGTTTTTCACAATAAAATTTAACTTTACGATAACTCATTTAAAAAATAAGGTCTTTTTATTTATTTTTAAGCAAGTAAACTAATTTACGATAATACAATGCAACTTCCTTGTAACGTCTTTTTTCCTCACAGGCAACGGCCAATTCCTCATAAAGCTGCTCTAATCTCATTTTGTGACTAATTTGCTCAAAGTAAGGTAAACACTCAAGTGCTAAAGTCATAAAAGCATCCATATCACTTTGTCCAAATGCAAATTGGCTCTCGTAAAATAATAACGCCATACTTTGATCTGTGGTTAAGGACGAATAGGTTTTTAATTGTTTAATTCCGTGAGCTAAAAGACCCCACTTTTTCTCCATACATGCAATTTCACAATAATATATGATGATGACCGGCATCAGCTTAAGCTGTGTTTCCGCTGGTTCCTGCTGTACAAGCTGCTCAAAGCGCTCAATTTCTAATTTGGCCTGATCCAATTTTTCTACTAATGTGAGCATTACAATTCGATTGTTCAAAATGGTCGTCATTAAGTCCCCTTGATTTGGTGAATACACAAGGTTCGCCTCTGCCATCGATAGCGTAAGTAATGCTTCCTCGTACAATCCAATAGCAAAGCAGCTGCCACTATAAGCAATATACAGCCCAGATAAGCGGTGGAACCAACGATTTTGATACAAGAGATTTAAGGTAAATTCAAAACGCTGCTTCGCCTTTTCAAATTGTCTTGTAGATACATAAGCTTCAATTAAAATATGCTGCAAGGTAACCCATGCCTCACTACCTTCTAGCATAAGTCCCTCAAGCTTCTCAGCATAAACTACAACCTCATAAAAACGGCTTTGTAAACGGCCCTGCTGTATGTAGTAGTACAGTAGTGCTCTACGTAATGAAGCCGGAAGTGTTAAATCATTGGGATCCTCATATTTACTTAAGTAAAATTGAAGATAAGACTGATGTATGTAGTTAAATGCATCTACCTCATTGATTTGCTGATAATATATAGCCTTCATTAAAGCAACTGTTAATTCAATCAATAGCGGATCATGCCGATCTGCGATACTTTCGATCATACTTTCATCCATCAGAGTTGCAGGCTGAAATAGAGACTCAAAAATGGCGTTTGCTTCAGCCTCTGTTTCATCATCCACCTTATCTGCCTGTAGTAAATATGTGGGTGTAACATCCAATCGCTTAGCGATTTGTTCTGCAATATCCTCAGCAAGAGGGTAGCGCTGAGCCAAAATATTAGCAAAATGAGCCTGAGTCACTAACCCCTCTACCAGGTCCTTTCGACTAATCCCCTTTTTTCGGCACAGATAATCAATTCGCTCCTTTAACACAATAGCTTCACTCCTTACAATCTATCATCTAATCAACAACAATATTAATTATTAGTTATCCAATGATCCCAGTCTTTTAACTGTATTATAAAGGATTGGAAGTATATCGAGCCAATTTCCTTAATATGATAACTAATAAGGAGCTTGTACGGGTAGGAGGTGACATAAGGTGCAACACCAAATAACGAAGCGTTTATTACGGTTTGCATGGATAAGTATTGTTGTGGTTGCAGGTGCTTGCACTTTTTTTTATTCGCTACCTTATATTTATCCATTTATCATTGCGTGGGTCATTGCTTATGCTATTCAACCGTTTGTTGGCTGGCTTAATCAATCTGTTAGGTTACCTAGGTGGTTAGCAATTATGGTTGCACTCCTTGTCTACTTTGGCGCGGCGATCATTATTTTGGCAGCAGCCATTACAAAGCTGATTAGAGAGCTAGTTCACCTTACAAGTACAATTGAGATTCAGCTATACCATTGGAAAAATGCGTTTATACATTGGAGTCAGCAAGAGTATATTCAAAATTTAATCGCAGAAATCAACTTATTTTCTACCAATAAATCAGGATATGGTTATACGGTAACCAAAAATATAGACAACACCACTGCAAAAATCAGTGAATTTATCACTTCTATGATTTCCACCTTACTTGGGAGCATTGTAAATATCATTACATCCTTACCTAATCTTCTCTTTATTGTCAGTATTGTTTTATTAGCCGCATTTTTTATAAGTCAACATTGGGAGCAATACCGGGATGGGATTAAAAGCTATATTCCACTTGATTATCGTGTAACTTCGGGGATGGTAAGAGGTGATTTACAAAAGGCATTTTTTGGCTACTTACGTGCACAGGTAATTTTTATTTTTATTACAGCCTCCTTAGTTTTTATTGGACTGTTGATACTTCAGGTAGATTCTCCTTTTATATATGCTTTATTTATTGGTTTAGTTGACTTTCTCCCCTATCTTGGGGCGGGAACCATTATGTTGCCTTGGAGTATTTATCTCATCATTACAGGGAGCTTGCAGCTCGGATTAGGGCTAGCGGTTTTGTACGCTGTCATTCTTGTCGTTAGACAAATTATCGAACCCAAAATACTAGCAACTAATGTTGGTCTGAAGCCCCTGCCTACACTTATTTCATTATTTGTTGGGCTTAAAATGTTTGGTATTTTAGGCTTTGTTGTTGGACCTGTGTTTCTTGTAGTGACGGGTGCAATTTATCGGGCTGGTATTTTTGAAAATATACGAAACTATATTTTACATGGCAAGTTACGCTGACTAATAACTAACCCTAACTAACCCCTAGCGACGATAATATGTAATAGAACCATCTTTCATTTTTTTGGCTAGCCATTTTAACAGGAAAAAACGATAAATCGGACGGGTTAATGGAAATACAAGTGTAAATCCAATCACATCCGTAACAAAACCAGGGATAAGCAATAAAATACCGCCACCAAATATACAAAGTCCATCTAGCATCGTGCGTCCGGGAATTTGTTTGTCGCGTATTTGATGCTGAGCATCTGCAACTACTTTACGTCCTTCAAATTGCATCATTACACCACCAATAATAGAAGTGGCTAAGGTTAAAAATAGTGTTTTACCGATCCCAATTCGTTCACTTACCTCCACATATCCCCAAAACTCTAAGATTGGTAATAATACAACTATTGCAATCATCCATTTACGCATATAAGAACTCCTTTATAATGTCTTTATTGTCTTTGCTTTCTCAAATGCAGCATACCAGTCAGGGAATACCTTTTTAAACTGAACGGGCTTAAAATCCTCTCGTCTCACAATATAATGAGAAGACATACCTTCTACCCGCAGCTGTCCTTCTCCATCCAGAACCTCATAGGCATATGTAGTTTTAACGCCACCATTTTCATGAATACGTGTACGAAGCACTACCTTATCGCCATATGTAATCCCACGCTTATAAATGACATTCATCTCATGGACTGGGGAAATATAACCTGCTTGCTCCATATCAAAATATAGAAAACCTAAATCAGCACATAATTTCGTGCGTCCCATTTCAAACCAATTTAAATAATTAGCATGATAAATTATACCCATCATATCAAATTCTGAATACTTAGGTTCAATACTTAATTCGCTGACAAACACTTGATCTTCACTCCTATCTAACGCTTCTTTCCTTCATATCATAACCTATTAGCCCCCATTTTGCCAAAAAAGCAAAAAACAACAGCACTCATTTAAGAGTACTGTTGCTTCTTAGAAACCGATCACTTTTTCAAAAAGGATAGGTTTATATTTATTTTCTAATTTGTCCAATTTTAATTAAGTTTGTTGAACCTGAACGACCTAACGGCACACCTGCTGTAATAACAACAAGGTCTCCTTCTTTAACTAGGCCAGACTCAAGTCCACCCTTCATTGCATAATCAAACATTTCGTCAGTTGAAGAAGCAAAGTTTCCTTTAACCGGAGTTACACCCCATGTTAAAGCAAGACGACGCAAAGTTTGATCTTCTGTAGTCACTGCGATAATTGGAGACTTAGGACGATATTTAGAAATCATACGGGCAGTATAACCAGTTTCTGTTGAAGTCACAATTGCTTTAGCATTAAGCTCCAATGCAGAATTCGCTACCGCTTGACTAATTGCTTCGGTTACTGTTGTTTGTTGCGCATTTGCTTGCTTCATAAAAATTTCATGATATTCTAATGCAGATTCAGCTTTTTCAGCAATACGAGACATAGTTAATACAGATTCAATTGGGTACTTCCCTGCTGCTGTTTCACCAGACAACATAATTGCATCTGTACCATCAAAAATAGCGTTTGCCACGTCACTTGCCTCTGCGCGTGTAGGTCTTGGGTTACGTTGCATAGAATCCAACATTTGAGTTGCTGTAATAACAGGTTTACCTGCAATATTACATTTCTCAATCATCATTTTTTGTGCTAAAGGAACATCTTCTGCTGGAATTTCTACACCAAGGTCACCACGAGCAACCATCAAACCATCTGAAACTTCAAGAATTTCATCCAAGTTGTCAACACCTTGTTGGTTTTCAATTTTGGAGATGATTTGAATGTGGGATGCATTATGTTTTTCAAGCAATTGGCGAATTTCCAAAACATCACTTGCTTTACGAACGAAGGATGCAGCAATAAAATCAATGCCTTGTTCAATCCCAAATTTGATATCGTTAGCATCTTTTTCTGTAATGCCCGGAAGTGAAATAGCAACGCCTGGAACGTTAACACCTTTTTTGCTTTTGATTGTTCCACCATTGACAATACGGCATTTAATTTCTGTGCCTTGGATATCAACAACAGTAAGACCAATTAATCCATCGTCGATTAAAATAGTAGAGCCTACTTCTACATCATTAGGAAGATTTTCATAAGTAATAGAGATACGATCCTTATCACCTTTAATTTCTTCTGTAGTTAGAGTGATAAATTCATCCTGCACAAGCTCTAATGAATCTTCTTTTAATACGCCGGTGCGGATTTCAGGGCCTTTTGTATCAAGCAGTATGGCTACAGATTTCCCTAATTCTTCACTCGCCTTGCGGATTGTATTAATCCGATTGCCATGCTCCTCAAAATCTCCATGGGAGAAGTTTAGACGAGAAACATTCATTCCGGCCATAATCAGCTTTTTGATGTTTTCTAACGATTCGCTGGAAGGACCGATCGTACATACGATTTTTGTTTTGCGCATTTGTGTTTCCTCCGTTTTTTTGTTCTCTCTATATGTTCTGTTCCAACAATTAAATTTACTATAGTTTTTAAGATTTGTATAGGAAATTCATCATAGTTCTATAATTATTCCTAAGTTTCTTCACTTTCTGCATTGAGAGCATCATCTTTACCATTATTTGTGTGAATTAATGGTGCTTCTTGACTAGGTTGATTTGCATGTGCAAATTTACCTATCTTACGGAATTTAAGATAACGATCCTCCAATAACTCATCACTATTCATAACAGATAACTCTTTCAAATGGGTCAACAGCGCTTTCTTTATTTCATCAGCGGTAAATTGGTAATCGTTATGTGCACCACCACGAGGTTCTGTAATAATTTCCTCAATGACTTCCATCTCGAGTAAATCGTCCGCCGTAATTTTCATCGCTGTAGCAGCCTCATCAGCTCTAGAAGCGTCCTTCCACAAGATAGAAGCGGCCCCGTTAGGTGAAATCGCGGAATAAATAGCATGCTCTAGCATCAGCACCCGATTGCCCACTGCCAACGCAAGCGCACCTCCGCTACCTCCCTCGCCAATAACTACACAGATAACAGGAACACGCAACAAAGACATCTCTCGCAAGTTACGAGCGATTGCCTCAGCTTGTCCTCTCTCCTCTGCTGCACTACCTGGATAAGCACCTTTAGTATCGATAAAAGTAATAATCGGTCGCTTAAACTTATCAGCCTGCTGCATCAATCTAAGCCCTTTACGGAACCCTTCAGGGTGTGCGCTACCAAAGAAACGAGCAATGTTATCTTTCGTATCCTTCCCTCTCTGCTGTCCAATCACTGTGACAGGGATGCCGTCTAGCTTCGCTAAACCACCAACAATAGCAAGGTCATCTCCATATAAACGATCACCATGCAACTCGATAAAGTCGTCAAAAATTAATGAAATTAAGTCAAGCGAGGTTGGACGTTGGTGTAAGCGAGATAAATACATTTTCTCTGATGGAGAAATATTACTATATATTTCTTCCTCTAGCTGCTTATAACGCTCTTCCAATCGTGCAATTTCATCGCTAAAATCAATTCCCTTTTCATTGCCAAACTGCTCCAACTCCTGAATTTTTTCCCGAAGCTTCACAAGGGGGCTTTCAAAAGGTAAATCTCCTGCCATATATACTATTCTCCCTTCCCGCCATGCAAATCAAGCAATTTAGACAACATGGATTTCAATTCTTTGCGATGAACAACTAAATCAATTTGTCCATGCTGTAGGTTAAACTCTGCCGTCTGGAAATCCTCAGGCAGCTTCTGACGAATCGTTTGCTCGATAACAATTCTTCCCGCAAAGCCTAACACAGCACCTGGCTCTGCAATAATAATATCACCAAGCATAGCAAAGCTGGCCGAAACGCCCCCTGTAGTTGGGTCGGTAATGACCGAAAGATACAAGCCTCCTGCCTCACTTAGTCGAGCTAAAGCACTGCTAGTTTTTGCCATTTGCATTAAACTTAAAATACTCTCTTGCATTCTTGCACCACCTGAGGTGGAGAAAATAATCATAGGTAATGATTTTTCGATAGCTGCCTCAATGGCACGCGTAATTTTCTCACCTACAACAGAACCCATGCTCCCTGTGAAAAAATCAAAGCTCATGACAGCAACAACGGTTTCAAAGCCACCTATTTTGCCTTGACCTGTCACTACGGCTTCTCGTAATCCAGATTTGAGTGTTTGCTGCTCAAGCTTGGTTGCATATCCCGGAAAATTAAGCGGGTCAACCGATATTAAATCGTCATCATATTCAATAAAGGTGCCTTCATCTATCGTATATTTAATCCGATCCATTGCATTTAGTCGCATGTGATAGCCGCAGGATGGACATACCTTTAGATTTTTTTCCAATTCTTTACTATATTGAATACTCCCACATTTATCGCATTTGCTCATTAAGCCTTCTGGTATTTCACGCTTTGGTCGATCAGATAACTGTGACTGATCGTCGCCACCCATACGCTCTGAAGGAATGGTCGCATACTTTCTTTTTTTCTGGAATAAGTCTTTAAACACAACTACACCTCTTCAGCCGTAAATTTATTGCCTACTTACTACAGTTAGAAATGATTAGGATGCAAAATTGAATTCAACACCTCTTGAATTTCATCCAATTCTCCTGAAGGGACTAAAATCTCAAACTGTTGCTTAGATAAACCTGCAGGACGTGTCTGGACGAGGAACCCTTCTTCCGATAATTTATGTTTAATAATTTCCGCAGCTTTTGCGGTTGGCGCGATATATATAACAGTCCACATGTCCTTGACAATGCCCCCTAACCTTTACTTCCTGTGCCCGTTTAATAGAGTAATGATAACATAATTTTCAAATTCACCGCAACAGAAGGAGACTAGCTAGAAGCTAACAACTAAGCAGTAAAGGCACTCTTTTCATTCTAAGGCTTGTCTTGACATCATACCATATTTCTAGAAACATAGGTGTTTAAGTCTATGCAAGTCCAATCCTAAATTTGCTTACTTTTTATATATTCCTTGATTACAATATCCTTTATTCTACTTCACTCTCACCGTTCCTTCTCCCAACATGCCTTCAATTTGACTAAATAATATGGGGGAAGGTTTAATACTGTACTCACTATTTAATGCTAACAATTTCCCCGTGCTTTCGTAAAATAGCACCGTTGCCATTGTACCTTGATGTTGTTGCAATAACCCTTTTAAGCTGGAGAGCATCTCAGGATTTTCAGCTTCAATCTTGATTTTGATAAATACACGCTGATTGGCTTGATCTTTTGTTGCCTGCTGTGTTCCTGTCCCTTGAGTTGTTGTATTTTGACTTGTTGTCTTTTGAGTTGGCGTATGAGCTGTAGTTTTCTGAAATGTTGGCTTCGAGACTTTAACGGGTTGCTTTTGCTTATAATTACGCCGCTCGATTAATTGCTGTAAATTGGAGGGCTCAAGTGGCAATACTTCATCCGCTAACAGCTTAAAGCCTTCATCCTGCTGTTGAACATTTGCTAACAATATAAGCAATTCACCTTTAGCCACGTATTTAGCCCCACGCTTCCACACCTCAGGAAATAAAACAACCTCTACCCGCTCAATCTGGTCTTCAATTTCGATAAATGCCATCGCTTTGCCTTGCTTTGTCGTAATTTCCTTCAAAGACACGACCATACCTGCCACAATCACTGAGCTATGATCACTTGCATCTCCTAACTCCATCAAACGATCAATTGAAGAAGCTTCTAGCCACTGTGCATGATCATCCAATGGATGCCCTGATAAATACAAACCTAGCAACTCACGCTCAAGCTCCAATTGCTGACCCATGGTATAAGGTGAGATTTCAGGATATTTAATTTCCCAATTGAGATTTTCCGCAACATCAAAATCAAATAATTGCAGTTGTAAATCATCACGATCCTTGCGCCATTTTAGTGCCGCCTCGACAGTTTCATCCACCATTGCAAGCAATTGTGCACGGTGACCACGTAAGGACTCAAATGCTCCCGCCTGAATAAGGGATTCAATAACCCGTTTATTACATACACGTAAATCAACACGACGACAGAAGTCAAGCAAGCTATCGAACGGTCGCTCCGCTCTTTCACGTAAAATGCTTTCCATCGCTTGTGTACCGACATTTTTTATGGCAGCTAAGCCAAAACGAATCGTACCATGACCGCCATCTTCCTCTTGCGACTGACCATAATCAGCAGCATGTGATGCATGACCTAGTTCAGGAGTAAAATACACACCACTGACATTCACGTCTGGTGGCATCACTTCTATTCCCATACGGCGACACTCTACAATATATTCTGCAACTTTACGGTGACTCCCCATAACAGCAGTCAACATTGCCGCCATAAAATAGACAGGATAATGCGCTTTTAAATAGGCGGTCTGGAACGCAAGAACACCATAGGCAGCCGCATGGGCACGCGGGAATCCATAATCCGCAAACCGAACGATCATATCATATACTAAATTTGCTTCCTGCTCACTATAACCTTGGGCTAAGCTACCCGACACAAAATGCCCACGTTGCTCATCAAGGACTTCCCTTTTCTTCTTTGACACTGCTCTTCTTAATAAGTCTGCTTCACCTAAAGAGAAGCCCGCCATCTTAGAAGCAATCTGCATGATTTGCTCCTGGTACACAATAATACCATACGTATCACTTAAAATGGGTTCTAGGTCATTATGAGGATATTTAACCTTTGTTTCCCCATGCTTTGCTGAAATGTAATTAGGGATAAATTCCATTGGTCCTGGGCGATATAATGCTAAAACTGAAATAATATCTTCAAATTCTGTTGGCTTTAAATCCCGCAGAACACGCCTCATCCCCGCAGATTCCAACTGAAAAACACCTGTCGTTTCTCCGCGCCCAAGCATCTCATAGGTTATTTGGTCATTGTCTGGAATGACCTTGAAATCAGGGATAAGCTGATGCTCTTCCTTTATCCATCTCATACAACGCTCAATGATAGAAAGCGTTCGTAGCCCTAAAAAGTCCATTTTAAGTAGCCCAATCGCTTCTAGATGCTCCATGGAATATTGCGTAAGTGCAGCTTCTTCACTACCCGCCTGTAGTGGCACCGCATTTGTAAGTGGATCACGTGAAATAACTACCCCTGCGGCATGCGTAGAAGCATGTCTAGGCATTCCTTCTACCTTCATTGCCATCGTTAGCAACGTTTTTATGCGATCATTTGAAGTATATAGGCTATTTAACTCTTGACTGCGCTCCAGCGCTTTGGTAATGGTCATTCCCGGATTTCCTGGAATTAGCTTTGCAGCCTTGTCCACTTCCCCAAAAGGAATCCCTAAGACCCGCCCTACATCTCGAACAGCCGCCCGTGCAGCCATCGTACCAAACGTAATAATCTGGGCAACATGCTCTGCACCATATTTTTGCGAGACATAAGTAATGACCTCATCCCGGCGTTCATCACTAAAGTCAATATCGATATCAGGCATTGTAATCCGTTCTGGGTTCAAAAATCGCTCAAACAATAGCTGATACTTAATTGGATCCACATCTGTAATATGAAGCACATAAGCGACTAAGCTCCCTGCTGAGGAGCCACGTCCTGGTCCTGTTGCGATTCCTTGACTATGTGCATAGCTAATAAAATCCCAAACAATTAAAAAGTAATCACTAAATCCCATATCTGTAATGACAGATAACTCATACTCTAGTCGTGCTACTAGCTCCTGACGCTGCCCATCATTTTGCCAAATCGTTAATTGCTCATACCTTTCCTGTAGCCCTTTAAAGCATAATTCCTTTAAATAACTTTCTGCGCTATGGTTGTCAGGAATAGGTCCGTATTGCGGCAAAATATGTTGGTCAAACTGTAATTCGAGCTGACATTTATTTGCAATCTCTATTGTATTTTGAATCGCCTGAGGTACATGCGGAAATATTTTCTGCATTTCCTCGCCAGTTTTCAAATAGAGCTGATTATTTTCAATTTTGAATCGATTTTCATCGTCAACAGACTTTCCTGTACCAATACAAATGAGTACATCCTGCACCTCAGCGTCGTCTGTCTCTAAATAATGCACATCATTAGTTACCACAAGAGGAATGGAGAGCTCCTCCGCCAGCTTCATAAGCAAAGGATTCACTTGCTTTTGCTCTCTGATCCCATGATCCTGAAGCTCTAAGTAATAATCATCTCCAAAAATTGTTTTATACCATAATGCTGATTTCTTCGCTTCCTCATATCTTCCTTGCAGCAAATGTTGGGGAACCTCTCCACCTAAGCACGCACTGAGGCAAATAATCCCCTCATGATACTTCTCTAGTACCTCCCGATCGATTCTAGGCTTGTAATGAAAACCCTCTAGATGACCTATCGAGCATAATTTCATTAAATTACGGTATCCTGTTTCATTTTTGGCAAGTAAAATCAAATGATAAATTGGCTGATCCTTTCGGCTCCCCCGTTCCTTACGAGAATTTGCAGTAAAATAAACCTCACAGCCAAGAATCGGCTTAATGCCGTGCGACCTACATAATTTATAAAAAGGGATTGCCCCATACATAACACCATGATCGGTTAATGCTAAAGAAGTCATCCCAGAAGCAGCAGCTTTAGCCACTAATTCTTCCAATCTGGCGGCGCCATCTAATAGGCTATATTCACTATGCACATGTAAATGAACAAAACTGCTCATGGTTTAACCTTCCTTCAAAATGAATTTACAAAAAAAATCAAGGTACTACATAAAGCTCAATATTTAATAATCATAGAGGTGGAAGCTACGGTACAGAGGGTTGTTTCGATCGTTGTTAAAATCAGATTCCTTTCCTTACACAATAATCATAGTTGAAATCCGATTTTAAATACGAACGCTCCGCTTCTCCACAATCCCTCTGTCCCTTCGCTAGGCGGGTGTTGATTATTAAGTATTGATTGAAAGTGAAGGCTTTATTTTTTAAAGTTAAGTCACTCTTTAAAGGGGAGTCCCCTAGATTTCTACTACCTTCTGTCCTAGTCTTAATCCGCTCGGACATAAGTATGGCTTTTCTAAATAGAAGCCAAAATTGAGAAAGTGCCCGATTGTCTATATTGTATCATTAAGTTTTAGAAACTAAATGAATGAAAATGGATCAGTACTTTTAGTCACATTGGAGTTAGAAGCTACGGTACAGAGGGTTGTTTCAATCGTTGTTAAAATCAGATTTCTTTCCTTACAACATACTCATAGTTGGAATCCGATTTTAAATACGAACGCTTTCGCTTCTCCACAATCCCTCTGTCCCTACGTTAGGTTAGTGTTGTTTATTAAGTATTGATTGAAAGTAGAGGCTTTATTTTTTAAAGTTAACACTCTTTATGGGGGAGTGACCTAGATTCCTACTACCTTCTGTCCTAGCCTTACTCCGCTCAGACTTAGCTATGGCTTATCTAATTGAAAGCCTAAAATGAGAAAGTGCTCGATTGTCTATATTGTATCATTAAGCGTTATAAAGCAAAGGAGTAAAATTTAAAATTAAAATATGTAACCTCTAGATTTAAGTTTAAGGCTTAAATCAATCTTAAATTTCATTTCCCCATGAAATTAATAAAACTTGGTTCATGATTTTAAATTAGAGGTTGACAAGCAGCCCAAACTAGCGAAGAAACAGGGGGATTCTGGAGAAGTGAAGCGTTCGTATTTAAAAGTAGATTTCAACAACTAGGTTGCAAGAATACAAAGAAATCTAGTTTTAACAACGATCGTAAGAACCCTCTGTTTTGTAGCCTACAATTCCCACCATTGTCAACCACTAATTTCATGCTATTGTTTTATAAAATTTTATCATATAACACCAACCTCCACCCATACAATAATAGTAAGGGAAAGGGGGACAAGCAACAATGAGTACATTTATTTCTAAAGCAATTATGGATTTTTTTGTTGCGTTTGGCATTGTGTTGGGTGGTGCTTTAATTGGAGGCATAGGGGCTATTGTATCGTTACAACCCCCTACACAATCGATGCTTGATATTGCGGATCGCATTAAGATTTGGGCACTTGCTACGGCGGTTGGCGGTACGATTGATCCGATGAGAGTAATTGAAAGTAACTTTTTTGATGGTAATCTATCTCCTGCTATTAAGCAGATTTTATATTTGTTGTTTGCTTTTGCGGGAGCTCACTTAGGTTCATTACTTGTAAGATGGGCATGTGGGGGAGGCCGGGGATGAACTATAATAAGTCGTCCTGGAAAATAAAAATCCAGCGGTTTATGCATCTCTCTGCGATATTTATATTAGGAATGATTGCTGGGACCCTAGTTTATAATCTTATCTATCAAGCTAGCTACAACACGTTGTGGATTCAAAATAAAGATCTACAAATTCAGCTTCATCAAGCAGAAGAGGATAATAAAACGCTTAAAAAATATAATAAAAGTGCTACCATTATTAAGGAAATTAAAGTACGGATTGAAGAAAGTGACCCACCTCTAGATGAACTAGCGATGAAAGAAGTGACGAAGCAACTTCAAGAGGAGCTTGAGGTTTTACGTGGACGAAGTATTTTTGAAATTGATGAGGATGCTAAAATGGCACGCACGTTGTTAAATCGCAAGATTTATGATGTACGGGATAAAGAATATGCGATTCAAATTAAAACGATGCTTGTGAGCGAAGGTGTCTTGCAGGTATGGGTGTCCATGCGCCCTTATATAAGAAACTAAGGCAAAAAGCACCTTAGTTCCTCGTTAGAATTAAATTTTATACTTACTTCATTAAGAATGATCTATAGATTGTAATGTAATCATCGCTTTGGAGACCACATGCTCCTGATAAGTCATTGCGATTTCTAGTTTACACGCTCTTCGACTCATTTCTAGTACGACAGGGGCAATGATCACTGGATTTTCAATTTGCAATGGTCTTACAAAAAAGGTAGTTAAGTTATCAACGACATAATCGCCACCCGTAACATCCTTTGCGGCACGAATCGCTGCTTGAGTTAACAAAGAGGTGATTACGCCATGAGAGATTGTGCCTAATTCACTGGACATTTGTGGTGTGATCATCCCATGGAAAATGAGCTTACCGCTATCGTCACGTTCCTCAGCAAAGCCATTCCACATTAAATGCTCAAACGTTTCACCAAGCTGCGGCTGATTACGCGCATCTCGCATAGCTTGTAATACCTCGCGTCTTGTAACAGAGGAAACGAGCTTACGATTACGATCAACTACAGGTAAAAAATCAATACCTTCCCATACCATAATTTGCGCGGCAGATGCTAAAGAAGTCTGCAATCCAACTGTAATGGGATGCCTTGTTACATATTTTTCTATACATTGATCCCCATGAAGCTGTTCAATATCTTTACGGCTAATAATACCAATTACACGATTCCATTCATCTACTACAGGAAAATGATATAGACCCGTTTCAATGGATAATTCATCAAAATCTGAAATATTACTCGTCATTTTAAGCAAATTCACGCGTGGCTTTAAAGAAACGATATCTTCAATTAACATAATTTTTTTCTTAATCAACCGGTCAAATAAAGCCCGATTAATCATGGATGCGACTGTAAACGTATCATGGCGAGAGGAAATAATCGGTAAAGCGAGTCGATCAGCTAATGCTTTTACCTCACGGCTTGTACCAAATCCCCCTGTAATCAACACGCCTGCCTGCTGCTGCAAAGCAAGTGAATGAGCATTTTCTCTATTCCCGATAATTAGCATACTTCCAGCATCAATATATCTTGCCATTGCATCAATTTTCATCGCACCAATTACGTATTTATGCAATGTTTTATCCAGACCTTCAGCACCGCCAAGAACATGTCCCTCTACAATTTCTACTACATCGGCAAAGGAAAGCTGATCGGAAATATTGCGAGGTTTCTTCTCGATTCTAATTGTACCAATTCTTTCTTTGGTGACAACAATACCAAGGTTTTCAGCTTCCTTAAGTGCACGATATGCAGTTCCTTCACTGACGGAAAGAGATTTTGCTAGCTTTCTCACAGAAATTTTTGTTCCAATTTGAAGACCTTCTATATATTGAAGCAACTGCTCATGCTTGGTGACAGTCTCTTCATACCCTTCCAACTGTTATACCTCCTAGTCGAATCTGTACTATTCTGTACCTATTATACACCAACCCTTACTCTATTTTATACCCATGATTTATAGTTAGAAATCCTATATAAGCACTTTGTAAAATAAAAAAAGGAATACACCCCATATATTAATGACGGCGTATTCCAAACCTGTAGCAATTCTATTATTCAGCATCATCTGCTAGCTTATGTTGCCATTGTCTTGCCTTTTCGCGTCGAATTGCATCCAAGGCACGCTCTTTTTCCTCGTTTACACCTAATAAATAATATAAGTGTGCACCAATAACAAGAAATGCAAAGGCAGCCCAGACAATACCAAATATAGAAACAAAGGTAGCTCCAGAATTAAATGTAATCATAGGAAGGGCATAAACTAACATAGCAAGCGCTAAAATTAAATATACAGCATGCTTAAATTTACTTGGTTTTTTGACCGTTTTCATTGCAATACAGCTCCTTCTTCTCTTAAACTATATTTCTATTCTATGAAGTAAATCCTGAAATATGAGCCAAGCTTCTCTATATTCAAGAAATTATTCACAGACTATGAGATAAGTTTTAAAAATGAAGGAGTGAATGATTTTAAATCACTACTCTTTTTAAGGCTCAATCTTGAAATCAGTGCTTGACCGTTAACCCAAACTAGCGAAGAGACAGAGCGATTCTGAAGATTGTCTCTTAAAATCTAATTCCATCCATCAATAAACTTTAATAAAAGGAATATGATTTTAACAACAATCGTAAGAACGCTCTGGAGCGTAGCTACCACCCTCTAGTCACTGTCAAGTACTGATTTATAAATAGAGCCCATCTTAAACCATAAATTATTGCATTTCCGCGCCGTAAAGGTGCGCTAAGCTATCTGTAATGATTTTGTTTACATCTTGAATAATAACGCTAAGTCTACGTTCTGCATCAAATAGTTTATGAATATGTGGATTCTGACTGATTAGCTCGAATTGCTTCTCCATCTTTTCCATTTCCTCTGGAGCTGGCATTTCGCCTGTCATCATTTTTTGCTGTACTTCATTTTGGCGCATTCGGAAATTATCTAGCATTTCTTTACTTTGAACGTCTGCCTCAATCAATTTCATCGCTTCACTAATTTGTGTAACCTCTTCGCTTTCCTTCAAAGCACGAGCAAGCTCATGTGCGTGATCATAAATTTTCATATTAAACTTCCTCCTCAAAATATTAAATATAACATCCCTAGGTTAATCACCAAGGTTTCTACGCCCTCATATGATGCATTACATGCAATTAAGCAGAGTAAACCATAGCCCAAGACGAAATGCCTTGATAATTGGAAGGAGTCCCTCTTCATGTCCTCCAAAAAAATGATATTACAGATCATGAATTCAGGATTACTGGAAGATGACTGCCTTGTGCTCGGAGATTCACACATCAAGCAATGGAGAATTCCGATCCATCGTCCATTGATGCTGAGCTTTGGCGCATCTCGCCACAGAGTTAAAGTTATTCCCTTAAGCAAGTCTCAAGAAGCCAAAATCAGTCCAAGACTTGCAAGCAAGCTAGGTATATTATCAAAAACCACGTTGAGACTTCACTATCAACCACAATCTTCGACGCTTAAACTCGGACCCGTTATCGGTGTACTCATCAGCAAAGATTATCCCGCGACACCTGAAAGACCATTTGGTCAAATCACGATGTTTTGTCAAGAGCTTGTTAACGCCTGTAAGCAACAAGGCCTATATGTTTACTTTTTTACCCCAGATCATATCGGCACAAACGCAAGTCAATTATCAGGCTGGGTGTATGACAATGGGTGGAGGAAAATGACAGTACCTGCAGCAGATGTTTTTTACAATCGATTAACCTCACGTAAATTAGAGAACAAACCTAGCGTACAGCATTTTTTAAAAGAAGTAAAATCTAGCTTCGGGAGTCAATTCTTTAATGAAAAGTTTCTAGATAAAACCGAGGTGTTTGATGCATTAGCACATGACCCTTCATTAAGCCGTTACTTGCCAGAATCACATCTATTTAAAAACTATGCCATGCTCAAAACGATGTGCGCGAGGCACCCTGTTGTATTCCTTAAACCTATCCGTGGCAGCTTAGGTAAGGGCATTATCCGCATTTCTAGAACTGAAGGTGGATATCAGTCCTTAACTGCTCAGGTTGGAGGAACACGTAAGCAAAGCTATACGAGCTTAGCCAAGTTATTTGCTTCCCTGTCTGGCAAAATGAAAACAACACGTTATCAAATTCAGCAAGGCTTAAATCTCATTGAAATTGAGCATCGTCCAGTTGATTTTAGAGCCCTTGTGCAAAAAAACTTGACGGGAAAATGGAATATTACTTCTATTGTAGGTCGGACAGCAGGCAGTCAGCATTTTGTATCTAATTTGGCGAGAGGCGGCACGTTAAGCACCGTTAAAGAAGCAGTTGCTCGCGCTACGCTTCCTACTCAAGTCAAGAGTAAAATTGCCGGACGCCTACAAAAAACTGCACTAGATATCGCTCAAGGGATTGATAAATATATTCCTGCTCATTTTGGGGAATTAGGGATTGATCTCGCAGTCGACAACACAGGTAAAATATGGCTCTTAGAGGTAAATTCTAAACCATCAAAAAATGATAATACACCGATTGGAGCAAGTAAAATTCGCCCCTCAGTGAAACAAGTCATTGAATATGCTCGATTCTTATCTGGCTTCTAGGGGGGACTTAGTACAATGAGCAAATTACAGCTAGGTACGTTAGGCATCTTAGTTACAGAAAGCAGCGGTTCTCTTCCCTTTAATGAAGGCCAGCTATGCCGAAGATTATGCTTGCTAGGGCACAAGCAGGAAATACAGGTATTTGTGTTTTGTCCAGAATGGTTTAAACCAGGAGAACAGTCCATCAAAGGTTACAGTTATGGTGAGCAAGGCTGGCGCAAAGGTATTTTCCCTTTGCCAGATGTTTTATATGATCGATATTTTTCCCGTAACACTAAACAACATCAGTCCAAAGTGATGTGCCTTACTCAGTTAAAGGAAGCTCACGAGTTTATGTATTTAACACGAGGATTAGCAGGGAAATGGATTGTACATCAAGCTTTGTTACAAAACAAAGAGTTAACCCCCTATTTACCTGAAACGCTATTATTCGAGGGAAAAAATCAGTTGGGAGACTGGTTAACGATTCATCAGGGGGAAGCTTTTTTAAAGCCACAATGTGGCACACATGGCAAACGAACACTATATATTAAAGCCATAGGGCATAAAGACCAATTATTTATAAGAGGACGCAGTGGGGCAAATACCGTTTTTACACGTTATTTAAATACGAGTGCAGGTTACAGCTGGATCGAACGATTTACACAACACAAAAATTACTTATTACAGCCTTATTTACATTTAACTAACATGCAAGAGGAGCCATTTGATATCCGCGTCTTGATGCAAAAGGAGCAGACTGGAACTTGGAATCTCACTGGTGCCGCTGCCCGAATCGGCAGAAAAAACTCACTCACCTCCAACCTACATGGCGGAGGGAAAGCCCATAAAGCACGCTCTTATCTTATTCATGAATTTGGTAAAGTCAAGGCGACAGAAATTATGGATACCATAACACAATTATCAACCATTATCCCTAGTACCTTAGAAGAAAATTTTGGACGCCTTGCAGAGCTTGGTATTGATTATGGTGTAGATAAGCAAGGCAAGGTATGGGTGCTTGAGGTCAACTCTAAGCCAGGGAGATCTGCCTTTTTCCAGATTGGAGAAGCCGATAGTGCTAGAAAATCAGTAGAAAATCTGATTGATTATACTCATTACCTGCTTACACACAGAATGTTTAGGAGGATAAATTCATGAGCTTGACTTTTGGCAACGTTCATTTCACACAGCAGCCCCAGAAGGTCGTATATGTGTCTGGTGCTTTAATGAAAAACTTGAATTTGTCAGGAAAAAAATCAGTTCAGCTTCGCCTAGGTGGCGAGCGGATGCCTGCAATGCTTAAGCCCATCAACAAATCAGGGAAACACTTATATTTACCAACTAGTGTTAGAAAAAAAATGAAGGTGCCTAGCTCTGGTAGTGTATTTTTACGAAGCCTACAAGAAGGAGAAGTGCAGATAGGACCTCTAATTGGAGTTTTATCAGATGGCCCAACTTCTTCTGCCCAAAATCCTTTTGGCTCTAGAACTGACTTTATTAAGCAACTCCTTCGAGCTGGAAATAAAAAATCTTATATTTTTGCCTTTACACCTAGAGATATTCATTTTGAAAATGATACCGTAAACGGATATTTCCTTAACGAAGCAGGTAGGTTTATACGTAAGACCGTCCCTCTTCCCGATGTCGTTTACAATCGTCTTCCTAGTCGTAGAGCGGAAACCTCTAACTCCATTAACCAATTACGTGAAAAGCTAGCTCGTCGGAGAATTCCTTTTTTCAACTGGAGCTTCTTTAATAAGTCAGATATTTATCGTTTGCTTGAACATGATAACACTGTAAATCGCTATGTTCCAGAATCGATTATGAATCCAGCCCCAGAGCAAATAAAGGAAATGCTAGAACGACATTCAATCGTTTATTACAAACCAAATAGCGGTAGTCTCGGTAAAGGGATTTATCGGCTCTCCTATATTCCAAAAAGCGGATATTACGCTCGTTATCGCAACAAAGATCGGAATGCACTGCTGAGATTTAAATCGTTTCAAAGTCTGATGCGTACATTGCAGACACGTCACGGTGGGCAATTGCGTGGATATGTAGCTCAGCAAGGAATTCGTCTAATTGAAATTGATAGTTGCCCTATTGATTTTAGATTTCACATGCATAAAAACGGTAAAAATCAATGGGTTGTTGTAGGCATTGGCGCTAAAAAGTCTGGTAAAGGTAGCGTGACAACACACCTTAAAAACGGTGGTTCCCTTTTGACTCCTGAACAGGCACTAAGCCGCACATTTGGCGCTCGAAGTGACGAGGTATTACGAAATGCAAAAGCAGTAGCCATCCGACTTGCGGAAGCCATTGAACTCCATCATCAACATTTAATTGGTGAAATTGGCTTCGACTTAGGGATTGATCAAGATGAAAAAGTGTGGATGTTTGAAGCTAATGCAAAGCCAGGGCGATCTATCTTCAAGCACCCTTCTCTTCGAGCCGAAGGAAAAGCATCTGTTGAGCATATCCTTGAACATTGCTTGTTCCTTAGCAAATTTCGGAGGAGGGAGGTATAATGAACTACCCTTTTGATGAGCAAAGACCTGTCATTGCAATTTTGACTGTGTCCGATAAAGTAAAGCTATTTAGGGGTAACCATGCTAATTTTCGGGATATCGTTAAAACAGGTCGTGAAATGAATACTTTGGTATATGTAGTCACCGTAAAGGATTTAAAGCTACATGCACCAAAGGTTCAAGGTTATGGTTATGATCCAAATGAAAAAACATGGATTAGAAACTGGTTTCCATTACCTGATGTTATCTATAATCGGATCCCATTACGCGAAGATGAAAATAAACCTAAAGTTAAGCAAAAAATTGAGGAGTGCTTAGAGCACCCTTCAATCCAACTGTATAACCCATACTTTTTTAATAAATGGCGACTATTTGACTGGCTTAAAAAAAGCCAAGGGACTAAGGCTCTTGTACCTGATACGAAACGTCTCCTTTCCTCCAAGTCACTTGCAGGTATGCTTAAGCAATATGGTTCGTTATATTTAAAGCCTGAAAGTGGTAAGGCAGGAAAAGGGATTATGCTTTTGCAGTGGGATGAAGCCAGTCCTCGTCCCCTATGCCTAATCATTCAAGGTCATCACCATAAAAATATCGTATATCGCACTGCTTCGCTACCAAAGCTATGGAAAAGAATACGTAAGGAAAGTGGAGCTTGTGCCTATATTATGCAGGAGGCGATTGAATTATCCTCCTATCGTAATCGTCATTTTGACCTTCGAGTACTTGTACAAAAAACAGGAAAAGGGAATTGGATGATTACAGGCATTGGCGCAAGACTGGCAGGACTAAAAAGAATTACGACACATGTCCCTCAAGGGGGAAGTATTGAAGAGCCTGAAAAGCTACTACTCTCCTCCTTTGGTCAGGAAATGACCAGTTTATTAATGAATAAGCTGAAATCTAGTGCCATTCTTATCGCAAAACATTTAGAGAAATCCTGTGGTTACATGCTAGGGGAAATGTCGATGGATCTAGGGATCGATCGAAATGGGAAGCTATGGTTTTTTGAGGCTAACGCCAAGCCGATGAAGTTTGATGAAACACATATTCGTAAAAAGTCACTTGAGAGAGTGATTCAGTACAGTCATTATTTATATCGGAATGCCAAGCAAATTCAAAATTAAAATAAGCTCATTTAAAGTTTAAGGTGCATTGACACAAAGACTTGATTTTAATGGAATGGGAGGGGAACTCTACATGAACATAAGAGCGATGAATATAAATCAAGATGGTCCTTGGGAGCAAATTCATCAGCATATTTTATCCTTATATAGTAAATACGCAAAATGTAATGAACTACATTCACACTCTATATTCCCTTCCCTTTACAAATTATCATCTGGCAAACTACTTGAAAAAGACTCTTCCTTCTTACTAGCGACGGTTAGAACCGAAGAGGGAGAACGAATTGCAGGCTTCGCCATTACAACAAATTACGGTCGAGATATCGGTCTAATTATTGTCCACCCCCTATATCGCAATATGGGCATAGGTACACAGTTATTATCTAGACAACTTATAGAACTAGGAACTGTATGTTACCAGGTACCCATGTGGAATAAAGCAGCTGTAAAAATGTGCTTTAATAGTGGGCTTATAGCTACGCAAATCATTACTTATTCTAAACATTATTCTTTTCTTATTATGGAAGTAGTCTGATTACTTAAGCTTGAATGAACTTGAAGAGGTGATCGTGTGTGCCACAGCCTTCATTAGGTATACTAACGTTATACCTGAACGATAAAAAGCAGCTTGAAGAGAGGCAAATTTATCAAAAAATGATCGTAGAGGGTCAAAAGCTGGGCTTAGATATTTTTGTATTTACCCCTATGGATGTTCATAAGAATAAAGATATGATTTGGGCACTTATTTACAATCCCAGCACAAAAAAGTGGTCTAGGAAGTGGCAAAAGTTTCCTCAACTTATTTTTGACCGCTGTCGTATACAAAAAAGTAAACGCTTTGAGCAACTGAAAGTATTTCGGGCTCGTTATCGCGATAAACTATTTCTAAACCGTCCCCTACGAGATAAATGGACCATACATCAAACGTTATCTCAAAAGAGTAAATTCCGCCCCTTTCTTCCTCAAACAAAACTATTTCTAAATATAAATAACGTTTTAGAAATGCTACAGGAGCATCAAGTTGTGTATGTTAAGCCCATAAATGGAACCGGGGGCAGAGGCATTTTAAGAATTGAAAAATTGTCTCCAAATCAATACCGTATTCAAGGTAGAAAACCATCAAGACAAATTATTCCTGAACGAAAAGTAAGCCTAGTGCAGCTTAAATCATATTTGCTTCATTGGCGAGGCGATAAACGTTTTCTAGTACAGCAAGGCATACAGATCAAGTTACCTAATGGAAGAGTACATGATTACCGCATGCTAGTTCAAAAAAACGGAAACGGAAAATGGCAGGTCACAGGTTGTGCAGGTCGTATGGGCCCTGAGCGAAGTGTAACCTCGAATCTTCATGGCGGGGGTAAAGCCATTCCGATGGACACCTTGTTAAAGGAATGGAAATTTAGTGAGCTGAAGCGCGAGCAAATTAGAACAACGGCAGAACAGCTTAGTCTTGAAATTGCTGCTTATTTAGAAGATACGTATGAGGCATTATGTGAGCTTGCTTTGGATTTAGGGATAGATCGCCAAGGTCGAATTTATCTAATTGAGGTCAATCCTAAACCAGCACGACAAGTGTTCCTGCAATCTGGGGATACGGAGGCTTATCAGCAGGCGATTCGCAGACCGCTGGAATATGCATTATGGGTGTATAAACAAAATAATACCGCCTCGTCTTAAATTAGATCGAGGCGGTATTTTAATGCTGTATTACAGCTTCTTTATTACAAAATATTCGCTTTATGCTTCAAACGATAACCTGCGTGGAAAACAGGTCCTACGTATTCGTTAAATTGATAACCACTAGCAATCGCTTCAGTAACGAAATCTTTTGCTTTGGCTACAGCTTCTTTGACGTTTAAGCCATTTGCTAAACCACCTGTAATTGCAGCTGCAAATGTACAACCTGCGCCATGATTATGTGCTGGTTCTATTTTTTGTGTCTCAAACACAGTAAACTCTTGCCCATCATAATATAAATCGATCGCATGGTCACCGTCTAATGCTTTACCGCCCTTAATGACTACATTTTGGGCACCAATTTCATGAATTTTAATCGCAGCTTGCTTCATATCGTCAAGCGTTGATAATTTGCCTAAACCTGATAAGACGCCTGCTTCAAACAAGTTTGGTGTTACAACCGTAGCTAGCGGCAGCAACAAATCACGAATGGCATCCGCACTGTCTGGATTTAATACCTCATCTTCCCCTTTACATACCATAACAGGGTCTATGACAACATTTTGTTGATCATTAGCCTTAATCATCGATTCTACAACCTGTATAATTTCTACACTACCTAACATTCCTGTTTTCATCGCTGCTACAGGACCACCAGCTAAAATTGTTTTTAGCTGCTCTGCCACTAATGCCGCGTCAATCGGATAAACACGATGGTGCCAATCTTGATCTGGATCCATCGTCACTATGGTCGTAAGTGCACTAAAGCCATACGTACCATATTCCTCAAAGGTTTTTAAATCGGCTTGGATTCCTGCTCCACCACTAGAATCACTACCGGCTACAGTTAAAGTTTTAAGTACACTTCCCAAAATAATTACTCCTTTTCAAAACGCAAATTAGCAACGTCAAGTCGCAATGTTTTTATATAGTATAATACATTTTGAGGGACAGACAAACAATTTTTGAATAGAAATTCTCATCCCTTGCGTGAACTTCTCCACATTAAATAAATAAAATATGGCGCACCAATGACTGCTGTAACGATACCTGCCGGAATTTCCAGAGGAGGGTGTGCCACCCGCCCTAAAAAATCTGCAGTAATAACAAGCAGTGCTCCACACACAGCAGCAACAGGTATAATCATGGAATAACGATTACCTACAAGTCCTCTTGCGATGTGCGGACAAATAAGTCCAACAAAACCAATCGTTCCTGCTGTAGATACCGCTGCACCCGCTAAAGCAACGACAATAGCCAGCAACAAGACGCGTAAAACTTGAATCCGTACCCCAAGGCCTTGAGCAGTCTCATCACCAAGCTGTAAAACCTCCATTTGCCTAGATAAACACCATGTTACAGGAATGAGTACCACGACCCAAGGAAGTAAGCTGTAAAACTGTATCCAATCTCTTCCCCACAAGCTACCTGCCAACCACACCAAAGCAGTAGATAAATTGGCGTCCCCACTTACTAATAATAAGTTTATCCCAGCACCACAAAGCGCACTTACAGCCACACCAACAAGCGCAAGCCTTATCGCATCAACTCCACCCCGATAAGCAACCAAATAAATAACTGTAGCAGCTAGCACACCACCTGTAAAGGCAGCAGCGGAGACTAGACCTGTTGCGGCTTGGGGAACAAGCATAACAATCATCACTGCACCTACCCCTGAGCCAGCAGTAATCCCTAACGTTCCTGGTGAGGCAAGCGGATTATATAAAATTGCTTGTGCAACCACCCCTGCTACACCTAAGGCAGCACCAACCATCATTCCTAGTAAAGTACGTACCAAGCGATAATCCATTACAATGACCTGATGATCAGGGTTTGCATGGGCACCAAAGGCAGCAATCACCTCAGAAACAGACAAAGGTACACTTCCAACACCAATATTTAGAAGCGCCATTAGCACAAGTAATATCAATAAAACAAGTAGCCCAAGCATATTTTTTATCAAACTATAACGTTTTCCTTGATGCTGTGTATTGACATTCATAAAGTTACCACCTTCTTGCGCGCCAAATAAATAAAGAATGGCGCTCCAAGCAGCGCTGTCACTATACCAACAGGTGTTTCGGCAGGAAAATGAATGAACCTGGAAGCTACATCAGCCACAGTGAGCAAGACTGCCCCCAGAAGTGCACTTACTGGAATAATGACACGATAGTCTACACCAACCAGAGCTCGTACCATGTGTGGCACAATTAAGCCTATAAAGCTAATAGGTCCCGCTACAGACACAGATATTCCTGCAAGCACCACCACTAGCAGCATTAACACAACACGTAGTCTCTTAACCCGTTGCCCTAAGCCTTTGGCAATATCAGAGCCTAAGCTTAAAATAGAAGCCGCACGACTCATATATACTGCTAGGATTAATCCAGCGAGGCTAAATGGAATAAGCCACTGCATGTCATTCCAGCGATTACCAACCACCGAACCTGTTAGCCAAAACATGACTAGCTCTGTTTTACTTTCATTTAACAGCAGCAATAGTTGAATAACAACAGAAAAAAAGGCCTGCATTGTAACTCCAATCAGTGCCATCTTGACTTCTGTTTTGCCCCATCGAATTAAAAGACTTAATCCATATACAGTCATTACAGTAACAAACGCACCTATTAGAGCACTTGCAACACGAAGCATGGATGGAAATGAAGGAAATAGGAGTAACGTAACTACAACTACAAATGAAGCGCCAGCATTGATACTGAAAACAGAAGGTGAGGCAAGTGGATTCCTAGTTATTGCTTGCATTATAGCCCCAGCTACTGCTAAATTTGCACCGATAAGTATTGTTGTAATTAAGCGTGGTAAACGAACTGTAGCAATGATGAGCTGTTCACGATTAGGAGTATAGTTTATGACCATACTCCATAACACCTGCCATGAAAAACGAGTAGAACCTAGCATTATGGAGGCGATGCTTGCCACAAGCAACAAGACACCGCCAATCACAATAATCCAAATAAGAGACCTTCTATTTCCATGTACTACATCTTCAGCCTGCTTCATTTCATTTTTGGAAGTAATGCTTCAAACTCATCTAACACTACGTTTGCTCCATACAAGCTACGGTTAAACGACCACTTGCTATGAGAAACAACAAATACATGATTGTTTTGCACTGCCTTAAGTTGCTTGTACAAAGGATCACTTTCCCATTTCTCTAGAAACTGCTCATTAGTAACAAATAAAATATCAGGATCAATTTCTAGCATCTGCTCCAAGTCTACTTTTCTTGCGGTTTCCTTCTTATCCGCTGCGGTCAAAGCATAATTTAGACCAGCACTTTGAAGCATGTTAGGTTGAAAAAATAAATTAGTTCGTGGATTAATTACCTTTTCACCTAAAGCTGCGATCAAATATGACTTATCCTTTGGTGCTTTCGACACTACCTCTTGCAATTTTGCCTGATGCGCCTCCACATAAGCTCTTGCTTCTGTATCCTTATGTAGTGCTTGCCCAATAATGAGTTCATTTTGGATTGCATCCTCATAAGTTGCCTTAGTATCTGGCAATAGCAATGTTGGAGCAATATTAGACAATTCATTATAAATGTCTTTATGTCTAGCATAATCACCGATAATTAAGTCTGGTTTAGCTGTACGTAGCAATTCCAAATTAGGCTGCTGGCGAGTACCAATTGAGGTATACCCTTTTATTTTGTCCAAAAAGCCTAGCTCCTGCAAAGTATCCTGTTTCCCATCATCTGTATAAGCGATCGGTGTTTCACCTAATGATAAGACTGTGGCTAACAAACCATATTCCATAACAGCAATCCGTTTAGGCACACCTGTAATTTTTGTAGTCCCTGCTTTATGGTCAATTGCCGTCACATTCGCTGAAGCACTTCCTTTATTGGAATTATCGGCTTGACTTGATTGTGATTGGGTTGTTGTCCCACACGCTGTCAATAAGCCTGATAATAATAAAACGAAAGCTAGTGTTATGATTTTACTGCGAAATGCCATGTTGTAACATCCTCACCTTCAATAAAATTGATAATCATTCTCAATTACAAAGTATAGCTACAGAAGTATTTCACGTCCATGTGTACATTGTTAAAATTTATCATGGATTATTTTTAGTAACTGACTCTATTTTGGAAATAGTTCAAGACAACGATAAGAGAAATTATATTGTTAGAATTTGATTTTAAGTTAAATTTCTTCTTTTTATAATACGTTCGACAAATAGCGTCGCTGCCTCTAATTGTTTTTCTAAAGACAAGGGCGCATAGATCATCCACCAATCCCAATCCAGAAAAGCATATTGTTCTCTTGAGATCGCTTCGTGATCTCGCCAGGCAGGGATATTTTTCTTGAAATCGACAATCTCTTCAATGTCCTTTTCATTCCGAACAACAAAAAATATATAATCTGCCTCAAATAATAATAGTTCGTCTGGTTCAAATGATAACCAAGTGAACTCAGTGCCTATCGGATGTTCAGCCATGGCATCCCTAACAAGCTTGGGCGGCTTTAATAACAAGGAGCGATAAAAGACATGTCCAATATTTCTAGCTCCATACATACGCCAGCCACGCTCATGTCGGACACATAACGCAACAGTGAGGTCACCGATGGAATTAATCCTTCTCCTTGCTGCCTTTTCTTGATTAGTAAAGTCTTCCCGCCACGATTTTGCCTCTTCTTCCCTTCCTAACAGTGTTGCCAATCGCCATTGCAAACCATACACATCCATCTCACGCCATGGATAAGTCACTATTGGAACGACATCCCCGATATAGCTACGAGCCTTTTCTGCCACATTGTTTTTACAAACAACAAGATCAGGTGTATGCTCCACAAAGACATTTTGACTGATCTCCCAAGCCTCCTTACCATGATAAGGCAAAGGCAAGGCTTTAATCGTTGCCTGCATCGAAGCAGTCACTTGACCCGCAATGGGTACAATCTTTAATGCAAGGAGATGCTCTGTGTAAGGGAAGGATAAACTAATTATAGTCGGATGCTTAAGACGTACATGATACTGAGAAGGTGCAACTCCATTTAACTCTTTAAATCGTCGACTGAAATAAAACTCATCCCGATAACCAACAAGACGAGCTACTTCTCTAATAGTGCTATATTCTGAGCCAAGTAAAATCTCCTTGGCCCGATTCATACGAATACTACTTAAATATTGTAACGGTGTTTTGCCTGTATATTGCTTGAAGCGTTGCGAAAAATATGAGGCCTGCATCCCTGCCCGTGCCGCTAATTCCTCCATTGTAATATCTTCTTTATAATGACTTTTCATGTATATAAGTAATTCCGTCATAAACTGATTAACATTTTGTCTTTCCTGACTGTCTTGTCCAGCTAATAATAGTTCTAAAATATATAGCATCTGACTTCTTATTTTAAGTTTGTTAGCCTGCTCTTGATTAGCTATTGTATAAAGCCGTAATACAGCACGCTGTAAAGCACCCGCATGACCTGCCAACCTTCCTTGATAGGGAAAATCAGTCTTCCGTTCAAATATTTTGCGTGTATGACTGTACTCTACCAGACTGTATAATTGAAATTGCAGCTCAAATAGCTCTACAGGAAAAGAAGTTGGAGGCAGGATGAACTCCAACTTCGTATTAGGCAACAGTAAATAAGCACAAGGAGCGCTTATTGAAACTGATTTACCATTGACAATAATTTCAGTCCTACCTTGAACAAGTAATAATAAGGTAAACTGCTCCAAGCTGTGAGGTGCTTTAACGATATCTTCAGGTGGGTAAGTATCATACATTTTAATATGGACAAGCTCTGGTAGCCACTGGCACTCCGTTTCCTCAGCTCTTTTATTGCTCATGATGTCTCCCCCATATTTTAAAAATCATTTTATTTTGCTCCTTTAATTGCTGCAAGTGGCGAACATTTAGCCACAACACTGGCAAGCGATGCTCCAGTCACACTATTAATAATATCATCTACATTTTTATACGCTTGTGGGGACTCGTCCAGAATCGACTCCAAGGAGTTCTGATTGACAACAATTTCGTCCTCCTGCCCTACTCTTAGCGCACTTGCAAACTCGTCTACCGTAACTAATCGCTTCGTAGCTGAACGCGAGCGTACACGGCCTGCGCCATGGCAAATGGAATAATAATTGTCCACACCACTTGGCTGACCCACCATAATATATGAGGCTGTGCCCATTGATCCTGGGATAAGTGCAGGATGCCCCGTGCCTACATAAGGCTTAGGATTGCCTTCATGTCCAGCAGGTAAGGCACGCGTAGCCCCTTTGCGGTGAACAAATACCTCTCCGTATTGCTCATGATGTTCCTCTAGAGCATAATTATGCATTAAGTCATAAAGGGTAGCAAACTTTGTTTTGGGGCCAAATATATCTAAAAAGGCTTCACGGATGGCATAAGCGATTAAATGTCTGTTTACGATGGCATAGTTTAAGGCCGAATACATTTGGTTGACATACTTTTGTGCTTCGGGCTCCTCCATCGGGGCAAACACTAAACGTGGATCACTTGTCCCTAAGCCAAGACGCTGCATGGCCTTCTGAACCTGAGTAAGTCCTACCTGACTTACATATCCTCCCCAAGCTCTGGAGCCTGAATGGATCATGACCACGACTTGACCGTCAAATAACCCCCATTTTTCGGCGATCTCACGTTGCTCTGGTGCGATTTCTATCGCTTGGATTTCAGCAAAGTGGTTTCCTCCTCCAAGTGTGCCAAGCTGACGATGTGCACGATGCCATGTCATATCCTCAATATCACCCAGCACATCCTCGTCAAAAGCATATTTACTGCTCTCAACATGACTTAATGAGGTTGCTTTTTTAGGCGTATAGCCATCAGGAACATATTTAGACGGAAGACCATGCAAACCTTTTTTAACAATATGCTCTAAGCGAATATCACTAAAATGTCCACGCTGATGTGCCTCCATCGGTAAAAACTGTTCAATTCTACGAACAAGCTTGCGGCGAAGTCTAATGTCCTGTACATCCTCTTTATGGAGATTGGTCAAATGAACTCTCATGCCACAACCAATGTCACTCCCAACAATTGACGGAGATACAACCCCATTATCCATGCTCCAAGCGGCTGTAGTCCCAATACAGGTGCCAACTCCTACATGCACATCAGGGGTGTAGCTCATATGTTGGATATTAGGGATCTGCAAATTGTTATTTGCCATCTCTAACACTTTGTAATCCAGTGTATTAAACATTTCTTCATTCATATATACTTTTAATTTTCCGGCAGGTAATTGTACCTCGTGAATGTAACTCATAAATTTTTTATTTCCCTTCTAGTGCTCAAACCAAAATTAGGGGTCTTACTTTGCTTACTTAGCAACACCTAATTTTTAGATTGAGCCACCATTTATATTTTTATTTTCTTATAGGTAAGATCTGTCATGTAGGGTCTGATAAGACATGTCGTATATGGACGCAAAAAAGCCATGGAAAAGGCTCCATGGCGATATATTCTGATATTAAATTACACCCATTAAAAAGATATAACAAATAATGGAACTACATTTAGTATTATGTCGTACGTATCAGACCCATGAGAACGGTGCTTACATATTCAGTTAGATTGTATAATTTCGTATTGTTTGTCATGATTCTCATGGCCTCCTCTGTTATAATTTAGAAATATAATACCTAATTTTTCTACATGCTGTCAATCCTTTTAAAGGGAGTAAACAACTATAATCAATTTTTATAATAACCTTTTCCACGCGGAATGCATCTTTTGGATATATTCAGGATCGTTGTTCGTACACATTAAAGAAACGGTTCCCTTATGCTCTGATACGTGCGACTCAGGGTGTCCTAATACTTCACTTAAACGGTGAACAGTTCCCGCGTTTCCATCAATAATTTTTATATGTGCAGGGATAACTTGACTTAAAATATCACGGTAATAAGAGTAATGCGTACACCCTAATACAATCGTTCCATATTGATTTAAATCATATCCTGCAAGTTTATTGTTAAAGTATTGCTTCATTTCGTCTTCATCAAACACTAAGCTTTCACAATAATGAACTAGCTCTGGTAATGGCATTGAATCGACTAAGGACTCATCATCAATCCTTGATACAAGCATATGATATTTCGGTTGTTTAAGTGTAAGTGGTGTTCCAAATACAAGTACTCTTAACCCTGCACGCCGACTCATTTCAAGCGCTGGCTTTACTGCAGGCTCCATTCCAATCACAGGAAAATGATATTGTTCCCTTAGTTCCTTAATTGCAATGCTAGTCGCCGTGTTACAAGCCACCACAAGGGCTTCAATCCCCTGCTCTGCTAAAATGGAGGTTGCATCAAGAACATATTTTTTAACATCCTCCGCTTGTTTTGTACCATAAGGAACATGTAACGTGTCCGCAATATATATATAGTCCTGATGAGGCATCGCCTTGTAAGTCTCCGCTAATACCGTTAAACCTCCCAGCCCTGAATCAAAAAAACCGATCGACATAATACGTTTACTCCCAACATCATAAATTAATACTAACCAATCCATTAAACATTATAATTACAGCATAACGCGACATATTGCCATGTGGCAAGTATCCCTAGCACTGATTAGCGCATTTTAGCGGCTTTCAAGAATTGCAATAAAATCTCCTCCTGATATTGCACCCGCTGATGGAAAGATAAGCTCCAGCAGGTCTCTACGGTCACCGATGCAGCATTAAAGCTATGAACCATTGCCATGCGCGAGGAACCTCCTAGTGGCTTAACCTTTAAATTAAAGTGATGGGCTTTAGTAGGTATCGTATGATTTAGACGCGAAATTATTTTTTTTGCACTCCCCGTCGCCTTGTTCCCTTTATTCACGATTAACGTTTGCCCTAAATATTTTGCATTTAATTGTGATAACCCATTTGCTTCATGGAGATCAAGATACCACGAGGGCTTATATTTTCGAGCTAATGCCATCCAATCCTTAGCGATCGGGTGAGTAGCAAAACCACTAGCATAACGCGGAAAGGTACGATTTAGATCTGGAACACCTCTAATTCGTTTTGAATAGGCCTTATTATTCATAATTGGGGTAATAATCAAAGTACCCTGACGAAGACCCCATTTTCCTGTTTTTAATTTTGCGATCAAGTTTTGGGCTGCCCGTATGCTAGCCGTTTCATTCCCATGTATGCCTGACGCAATCATCATTACAGGCCCTGGTTGTGTGCTACGAAATATAGTATAAGGTGTGCGATACGAGGTTTCAGGTGCTAATATTCCTTTTGTTATTTCCATACCTACGGTCGCCTCCTTTTTCCTATTATTGTATGCAAGTGGAGGTAGTGTGCATAACGTTATCAGTCCCGAAATTATAAAAAGAGCCTTCTCCCTATGGCAGAATAGGAAAGAAAGCTCTTGTGGTATCAAGGTTATGCAGGAAAAAACTGATCTATTTTTGAAATTTCATCCGCAGTTAATTGGACATCGATTGTTTTTAAATTCGAGAGAACCTGATTAGAATTTTTAGCACCAGGGATAATCGCAGGAATTGCTTCTCTTGTTAAATACCATGCTAATACGATATGACTAATTTCCACGCCTTTCGCTTCTGCGATTGGTCTGAGTAGCTCAATTTTTTCTAATGTAGAACTATATTCTTCTTCCTTAATAAATCGAAGCACTCTACGTAAATCCTTCTTGTCAGCATCCCGTGTATATTTCCCCGTCAACAGGCCCGATGCCAGAGGGAAATAAGGAATAAATGAAATGTGTTGCTCCATTAGATAAGGGAATAATTGTTGCTCCGCGGAGCGATTTAGTAGGTTGTATTCGCCTTGGAATACATCTACATCACCATGGAGATTAGCTTGCTTTAGCTGCTCCAGTGAGAAATTTGAAACGCCAATTGCACGAATTTTACCTTCATCCTTTAACCGTTTTAAAGCCCCGATCGCTTCATCTTTAGGTGTAGCTTCATCAGGAAAATGAATATAAAACAAATCGATATAGTCTGTCTGTAGGCGCTCTAAGCTCCCATGAACAGATTCAGTTAAATACTCAGGGGAGTTATCCATGACGATATCTTGTCCAACAATTTTATGTGCCCCTTTGGTAGCAATGATGACATCCTCACGTTTTCCCCGTTCAGAAATTACCTCACCAATCAATCTCTCAGAATGACCTGGACCATATATAAAGGCAGTATCGATAAAGTTAATTCCTGAATCTAAAGCGGTATGGATCAACTGCTTCCCTGCTGCTTCATCCAAATTACCGTATAAATTATGTCCACCTACCGCATTTGCCCCTACACCAATCGGGTGCACCAACAAATCAGATTTACCTAATCGTTTGAATTCAGTCATCCTTAACAACTCCTATTCATCCGTAAATTTTTTGGAAAAGATTCATACAAAATAATGACCCAAAATAGCTTTGTTATACTTTACACAAAGAAGAGTAAACCTATCGAAATTATATCATAAAACTGGAATAAAAAAACTTAGCATATAATAGACAAAAGAATAACTCTATGGCAAGATATGAATGCGCACAAACAAAATCAAATTAAACACAATCATGAAAGTTAAAACACAAGACGAAATAAACACAAGATAAACTAAATTAACGAGGTAGAAAAATGATTAAAAAAGTATTTACATTCAAATGGTGGAAGGTATTCCTTCTACTCCTATTACTGCTCGTCATCGGTGGAGCAATCTATTTACAGCCTTATCAGCCTGAACCCATTGCACTGCAAGCGATGCAAATGAAGCAAGAAGAGGGTATTGCCATTGAGGAGCAAAGTCATTGGATTTCATTTACACCCATCCATCCCGTAGAGCCTGCGATAATTTTTTATCCGGGAGGTCTTGTAGACGAAAAAGCTTATGCTCCTTTTGCAAATGCCTTGGCACAGTCGGGACATCCAACTTATATTGTAAAAATGCCGTTAGATTTAGCTGTACTTGCTGGCGATCGAGCTGAAGAAATTGTTAAAAAAGAGTCTTATCAGCAATATGTGATTGGGGGTCACTCCTTAGGAGGGGTTATGGCAGCTAGATATACGGTTTCCAATCCAGACAAAATTTCCGGCTTATTTTTTCTTGGCTCCTATGCAGATGAAAAGGGTAGTTTAGCAAATATGAAATTACCCGTCCTCTCGATTGTAGCTTCTAACGATAAGGTGCTAAACTGGACACGTTATGAAGAAAGTAAAGTTAATTTACCTACGAATACTAAGTTTGAGCAGATCGAAGGTGGTAACCATAGTCAATTTGGTAGCTATGGCTTCCAAAAAGGGGATGGAGCTGCAACCATAAGTGGGGAACAGCAAATGAAGCAAATTGTAGATAACATTTTGCAATGGTTGCCTTAAAACAGATGACTATAAGCTAGAAGCGACTCCCTCTACAGAGATAAGTTCTTACTTAAAGTCGATTTAAATTGTTTAGTATATCTATACTAAATAACATAATAAAAAGCTTGTCACAGTTCACTTGGAGCAGTGGCAAGCTTCTTTACTGTAAAATGATTTGTTTGCTACTTGTTTGTTACTTTTAATTGAATACTATTAGTCGTATAAATGATGTCTACCTTTTTGCCACTAGGAACACCAGTTACTTCAACAGATGAAAAGCTTCCTTGGCGTTTTTCAAAGGAAATCACGTTCTGTCCATTTACAGGCACCACTTTATTTGTAAAATTCAATGTAAGTTTACCTGAGAGGGCAGCATGTTGTTTAATAACAAACCGATCAGATGTGCTAGCAATATTTAATTCTAATCCTGCTTTAGCAGATTGACTGTAATTCCCTCCAATATACCATTGTCCGCTAACCACTTCTTTTAAATTTCCAGCCGTATTGGTTACATCCCCACTTCCAAGTGCAGATTTATGATTAACAATCAATCCACCTTGTTCAAGGACAGTTCCACCTGTATACGTATTGTTTCCATTTAGACCTAATACCCCTGTACCTTGCTTTGTAAATTTGCCTGAGCCCGAAATGTCGTTACGCCATTGATCCTTGGCATTAAAGTTGCCTTTAGAAGCATCCATATTTACAGTTACATCATGGACAAATGCAGCAAATCCGTCCGCAGCAGCAAACAAATTAAGTCTTCCCCAGCCTTCTGGATCATCTAGTACTGGATATCCTGCGGGTAATGCTGTTGTCGCTAATACCCAGCGGCGATCTGTAGCACTTAAATAAGGTAAACGTGTCTCTAACAGCACTTCTGCACCTTTTGGAACAACAGTCGTATTGGTTACTGCGGTTTTATTTTGCTTAAAGCCGTAGGTTAAACGCTCATTAAACCATTTTTTATTTTGCTCATAATTTGTATACGCATCTGCGGAGGTTCCTTTTTGCGTCAATAGTTTACTATGCGCTTCCTCATATGCCGCGTGCTTTAATTGGGCATTTTCAGGATCTGACAAGATCGCAGCACTTAGAGCTGTTGCCATCACTCGCCCACCAATCACATCTAACGGTGAATGCATCCCTGCTACAATACGGTTGTTTCCAAGCTCAGAAGCACGTGTTAGCAATTCCTGATAGCGTTCAGGCACCGCATAAGCTAAAGCATATGCACTTAGATAAGCTGCATTTGTATGCCCACTTGGAAAACCACCATCTTTAGTTGGATCTGCATTTTGTACAGGCAACAATGTTGGAACTACGACAGAATTATTTACCCATCTAAAAGGACGTGGATAGCTGTAAAACGTTTTTGCTGGGTTGGTTGAGGAATATTTCCCTCTTAATGTGTTCACTAAGCTCACCATATTGCCAAGCTTGGAATCCACTTCGCCTGCATTGTTACCTTCATCACTATATTTCTTCGTTGTCGCATCAGCTGCTACGTCCTGAATGGTTGTCGTTGCTTTGGCATCATTTCGATATACATCTGTATAGGCGCCTAACCCTTCAATTACACTATAGCTTTGATTACGACGATCATCTAAATAAGCTTGCTTTTCTTCACTTGCTGTACGACGCTTCGCTTGATTATAGACCTTTAAAATGTTTAAGCCTAACACATCTTTATTTAAAATCGTCCCTGTATTCCAGCTTGTGCCTGCTTTCCATAGAGCATTAAAGCCTGATAATATCCCAATTGAAGGGTTACTCTCTATTGTTTTGTTATCGCCAGTGTTATTTTTGTATTGATCTACAAAATATCCCCATGCTGGTGCTGGTGCAATGTCCACATTTGTGGGTAGGGATTGGGCGGATACGAAGCTACTAGGGGCGGAGCCTAGCAATAAAGAGATCGATAATGTCGCTACAACAGGGATTTTTGTAAGTTTCATTTCTTTAATCATGTCCTTTCATCCGTTACAAGTGTAATGTGTAATATGCAACAATGCTCTGCAATAAAAGCATAACTATCTTTTGTTAAGCCAAACCCTATTTTATGTAAAATAAAAAATCCTAACCATCAAATGAAGGCAAGGATTTAATGAAAATCTAAGCAAGCTACTCAATGGAAGTAAACTGATTCACTTCAAAATCACCAAATTTCCCTCCTAACAGCTGCTGTAGCTTCACAAACTCTGATTTTTTAATTTTATTTTCTCGATAACCTACTAATAACACACCTGTCACTCGATCCAGTTCAAATAAGGGAATGGCAGCCAAACTGCATAACTGCTCCGATAAGATGATCGGATACTGAAATCGTTCACTTTGTGCTATTTCTTCTTCAGCATCAAGCACAAGCATCGGTTTACCAGTTTTAAACACCATACCTGCGATTCCTTTTCCCGAATGGAGTTGAATGCGTTTATAACGATCATTCAAGTTACCCGAAACATATTGCCATGTAATGACAAACTCATCTTTAGCAGATTGGGCAAAAGCAAGTGAGGCAAAATCATACCCGATAACTTCCCTAATATGATCAAGTGTAGCTTGGTAAATAGTTGACAATGGATTAGTCATGACGTTTCTCCTAATTGATGCTTTTTGTATTTACATTGGCTTCTTTTTACAATATATCTTCTCCAAGTATAACTCAAGGAAACACATCATACATGTAATTACATAGTGTTGTTGCCAAAATAGATGTATTTACTGCATCTTATTCACTTAAATAAATGAAATTAAATAGTTTGGGATAATTTATAAAAAGAGAAGGAAAATTTTAGGATGACGTGTTACTATATAACTATTGCTGATTTGGGAAAGGTGATGATATCGAAGTAGATTAGGGCTTTATGTTTTGATTAATTCAAAAAATACTAAAACACAATGGAGGCTTTAAAAGAAATGAATTTGGAAGTACATAACGAAAAAAAAGAAAGTACTAGTTTTAATAAGTCTGGATTAGGTGGATGGTTGATTGTAACGCAGATAGGACTGTTTCTAAGCCTAATACTAAATGGAATTCGACTTACTGACTTGATTGTACAACTATCAGAGGGGGATACTTGGAGTTTTTTTACAGATGGATTCAAATCTTACCTAATATTTATTATCGGGTATAGTATTCTACTTCTTTTATTTATTATTTTTATTCTTACTCAATTTTACAAGAAAAAAGTACTTGTTCCTAAAATGATGATGATTATGTATGGTGTTAACTTAGCTGTTGCGATTATAAACTTTATCGTGTTCCAACAAGTGACCTATGCAGTTGAAGATGAGATTGCAAGTTTACTAAAAGAAGTAATACAAGCTGGAATAGCCGCTGCAATTTGGATTCCTTATTTTATAAAATCAAAACGAGTTAAAAATACATTTGTAAATTAATTTTTCACAAGAACTTCAAACGACCTTGTGTAAGGAATTGTTAGAAAGAAGACAAAACTAAACCGATGAATTTTACTTATCGTAAATGTTCATCGGTTTTTTCTTTAGTTAGTAATTTTATTTCAGCATTCACGGTGCTTATTTAAAAAGTCTAGCATACTACGATATACATTAATTTCATTTTTTCGCTTAGAAAAACCGTGTCCTTCATCTTCCATCACAATATATTGTACTTCTACACCTTTTTCCTCAAGCAAGGCAACAAGTTGATCAGACTCTGCCTTCACAACACGAGGATCGTTAGCCCCTTGGATAATCATCATTGGTTTTATCATTTGCTCCGCATAAGTGATAGGTGAATCCTTAAGCAACCGCTCACGGTCACGTTCAGGATGCCCTAGCCATTGATCCATCATCGGTTTCCAATCTTCAGGGACTGACTCTAAAAAAGTGAACAGGTTACTTGGCCCACAAATATCTACCGTAGCACGGAAATAATCAGCATGACGTCCTGCCAGCAATAACGTCATATAGCCGCCAAAGCTACCACCTACAACAAAAAGACGCTCAGGGCTTGAAATCCCTTGATCAAACAGCCAATCCATTCCAGCTAAACAATCAAGTCTTGGACCTTCACCCCAATCTCCTTCTACCATTTTCTCAAATTCTGAACCATACCCTGTGCTACCACGGAAATTAGGTGCAAAAATATTGTACCCATGAGCAAGCATAAATTGGAACATTGATCTAAAAAACTTTCCTTCTGACGCTTGAGGACCCCCATGCGGCCAAAAAATAGTATATCCATTTGCCACATCCTCTTTTGCTTTAAATAATAAAGCTTCAATCTCCAACCCATCAAAGGAATTATAGTGAACCACATCAGGGTAAACAAGTTGGTCTGGACCTAACCCAATCACAATATTTTTAGTGAGCATCTCCCATTTTTGTTCTGAATAACGGTATATATTAAACGGATCAACTGCTCCTCTTGCTAAAATGTATACATTTCCACTTTCCGCAACAACCGCTTGCTCCACAATGTCCGTGGGTAGCTTAATTTCGGTCAACTCTGCACGTTCCACATTAAAAGCATACATTTTATGTTCAATCCCTTTATCCGTAAAAATGTAGAGTGTACCTGATTCTTCATGCCATTTTATATTTTCAATCTCTTCCCCACTAATTTGACAAACCGGCTTGAATGTTCCTTCTTTCAAATCATATTCCATCACATACTTGTATTTACTCTCGTAGTTTGTAATGAACAGTAAAGTATCTCGCTTCGTAAAAATAAAATCTCGGGTAGTATGAATCTTATTACTATCAGGGGCAAGTGGAATAACCTTATCATCATAATGTAAATAACTTATCTGATGTGTATTGGAAAAAGATTTTTTGTAAACAAACTGCTCTTCAGAAGAGTTTACTGCCACCAGAAAGGTAGTTGAAGTATCTCCTTCTAGCAGTAATTCATTTTCACCTGTCAAAAGGTTATATCTATGTGCATTTAAAAAATTTGGATTGCCGATAGAGGTCATATAATAGAGACGTTCGCCGTCTTTGGACAAATGCGAGAAATAAAATTTATCCCCCTCTTCACCCTGTACAAGCTTGAGTGGCGCCCCACCCTCTGGCGGAAGTGCATACAGATGATAACTCTCATTGCCATGATGATCAAAATCCGTAATGATAAACCGTCCCTCACGATCAGGCTTGATGAAAGTGGAACGATCATCCATGAATGTTAATGGATAAGGATATCCGTTTGGCAGTTCCATCGCCCATAGGTTAGGCTGCCCATTCAGATTGCTACTAAAAATAAGTCTCCCCTCATCCTTCGTGACAGCAAATGAAAAAATACTATAACTTTGAAAAAATTGCTCTACATCTGGTTTTGGAAATTGTAGCATCGCTAACTTACCTCCTGTATTTTGAACAATTTTAATACTTTTATTTCTTTTTATATCTTTATATATGAGTATAAATAACAAATTGGTTCAATGAAATATATCATAAGAAGGAGATAGATAAATTGCTAGATGTAAATTTAATAATGATATTTACTTCAGGTCAAGCAATGTACGGGAATAATTAAAAGAGTATATAAAAGATAAGGAAAATATTAGGATAACATGTTACTATATAACTATTGTTTATTTGAGGAGGGGACTTTTGAACGATACAGCGGGAATTTAGAAGCAGAAACTGAATTTTTGAGAAATAAGGAAAAACTATACATACTACTATATGGAGGTTTTAAAAGTAATGAATGCAGAAATACATACTGAAAATAAGGGTCATGCTAAACTTGGTTTGATTTCCGGATTAGGTGGATGGTTAATCGTGACGCAAATCGCGTTATTCCTAAGTCTTTTTTCGATTGGAAGTAGCCTTATTGAATTTTGGAAAGAAATATCCGGTACAGATGCTTGGGAGTTCTTAACGAGTGGCGATAAAGGATACATTACATTGATAATCACCTATAGTATTCTTCTTTGCTTATTTCTTATTTTTATTATTATTCAATTTTATAGAAAAAAAGCTATGGTGCCTCGGATGATGGTGATCATGTACTCTATTAACATAGCTATGGGAATTATAAATTATATTGTGTTTCAACAAGTCTCTTATGCACCAGATGCCGAGTCCACAAGTTTAATGAGACGCATAATAGGAGCTATTATCTCAGGTGCAATTTGGATTCCTTATTTTCTAAAATCAGAGCGAGTTGAGAATACGTTTGTGGCTTAGATTAAAAACTGATCCCCAAGAATGTTGATATTTCGGCATTTAAGGGGGTTTCTTGTCTTAGAATGAACTCATAGATACGCTATATACGCGACAAGAGTAACTGAATAATAATTTTCAGCAAGTTTTTAATAGAATCTAGACTGGAACGTATTGATTATTTATTACGTTTAGTGATATATTTTTATTACAGTAAACGTAGTAATTTGGAGTGTGACGGACTTGCGAGATAACATTAAAGGTGGTGCTTTAACAGAAACAACTCTACTTGTTCTTTTAGCTTTACATAGGTCTAACCATGGTTATGGCATCATGAAATTTATTGAAAGTTCAACAAAGGGACGTGTTGTCTTAGGTGCTGGAACGTTATATGGTGCTATTCAAGCATTAGAAAAGAAAAAGTGGATTGTTTTAAATAGTAAAGATGAAGCCCAAAACAAAAAAAAGGAATATATCATTACAGAGCTAGGACAGCAAAAGGTAAAAGAGGAACTACAGCGTATGGAGGAAATTCAGCAGCTCGCCTTATCTATTATATAAGGGAGGAACAAACAATGAGTAAAACAGTAATTCGTTACTTTTTTGACTTCTTAGACGGACAAGAGAAATGGTTAAATCAAATGGCTAAACGTGGTTATCGACTCAAAAAATGTGGGGTGATGACCTACACCTTCGATCAATGTGAGCCTGGGGAATATGAATACGCTGTTGAGTTTGTAGGGGACAAAGCTTATTCCAAAATAAAAGATTATCATGTTCATTTAGAAAATATGGGGTTTCGTACGTTTTCCAAAAATATAAACCTTAATTTTTCTTATGGGAAGGTAAGATGGCGTCCCTATGCAAAAGGAATGGGACAAATTGCAACTTCACCTGGTGGTTATAACAAGGAGCTTTTAATTTTAGAGAAAAAAAGAGATGGAACCCCCTTTAATTTGCATTCAAATATTCAAGATAAACTTGCAACTTGTAAGCAAATTATGTATTCATATATGTGGGTAGTTTTTATGATGTTATTACTAATTACAATGACCTTTATTCCTGAAATGTTCTCAATGCCTTTCGCGATGACTTGGGCGTTTAGAGCACTCTTACTCATTTTTAGTATTTTGTTTACGATCCCAACCATTAAGTATTGGAAGAGAGCTAAGAAGTTAAAAGAAGAGAGTAATATTTATAATTAATAACTACTTAAGATAGAAAAATAGGAAATTGGATCGGATACACTTAGTTGGACAGAAAAAATAAGGGCTTGTAGAATAAAACTATCATACTGAAGGAGCGGATCTCTACAATGCCAAAACAACAACGACGAACATTTACTTCAGAATTTAAAAGGCAAATGGTCCAACTCTATGAAAATGGGAAATCTAGATCCTCCCTTGTGGAGGAATATGACCTCACAGCTTCAGCACTAGACCGCTGGATTAAGCAATCACTAGCCACAGGTTCTTTCAAAGAGAAGGATAACCGTTCACCTGAAGAAAACGAATTAATCGCAATGCGTAAAGAACTCCAACGTCTACGAATGGAGAACGACATTTTAAAGCAAGCCGCACTGATCATGGGACGAAAGTAGCTATCATCCAGAATAACCGTGATAAATACTCGGTATCAGCAATGTGTAACGTGCTCGAAATTGCCAAAAGCACGTTCTATTATGAAGCGAAGGAAAAGCCGAATCAAGATGAGCTTACGGAAGTCATCGTGGACATCTTTCACAAGAGTCGAAAAGCTTACGGTACACGCAAGATCAAAGCCAAGCTTCAGGAGCGAGGACTCCTCATCTCCAGACGTCGCATTGGACGAATTATGCAAGAGCAGGGCCTCGTCTCCACGTATACCCTTGCTCAGTTTAAGCCTCACAAAACAGCTTGTAATGACGCGACAACGGCGAATGAGTTAGATCGTGAGTTTGATCAGACTGAATCGAAACGCTTTGTCGTCAGCGATCTCACCTATGTGAAGATCGGTCACCGGTGGCAGTATATTTGTATCCTCATTGACCTGTTCAACCGAGAAATCATTGGCCACAGTGCAGGTCCGCATAAGGATGCTGCTCTGGTTTCACGTGCTTTTGCAACGGTAGAAGGCGACTTGAGCCAAATCCAATGGTTTCATACCGATCGTGGCAGAGAGTTTAAAAATCACACGATGGATCAGCTTTTAGTTACGTTTGGGATTGGCCGATCACTCAGCAAGAAAGGATGTCCCTACGATAATGCCGTAGCTGAAGCTACCTACAAGATCATGAAAACGGAGTTTATTTACCAAATGGAATTTAGAAACCTTCGTCATTTAGAACTGGAATTATACGACTATGTCAACTGGTTTAACAGGCACCGAATTCATGGATCTCTGGGCTATCTGACACCTGTTCAGTATCGCCAAGAAGCCCTTAAAAAAGTTGTCTGATTTAGTGTTGACAATCCATTGCTACACCTAACGTTATAAACGGAGCAAATGGAAAGCATACACCTCTTTCACAAAATATCTTCTCAAAACACTATAAACTAACAATGTCGTGCACATAATAATCGCTATTGATACAACTCTCTGCAGTCCAAAAACCAAACCAATAACAGCTAATAGCTTAATATCCCCTGCTCCAATTCCATCTGGTTTAATTAAGAACAGAATGAACAAAATCAAGGCTGGAAAGATCCCTAATACATAGACTGGATTTAGCAACCTCCACACTAGGCAGATTAATATTAATGGATGAGTAATCTTGTTAGATATTGTCCTATATCGAATATCTGTATAGGAAACCATGTACAGACTAGAAACACAGCTATTTGAATCATATTTACACCTACTTAAAAAGGGGAACCCTATCTGGGCACCCCTTGTATTTTGGGTCAATCTTTTCTTAAATTCTGCATATCCTCGTACATGCTACCCCAAATTTCTACTTTTTTAGTAATACAAGCTTCCAGTCCATTCATTCCAGTAGGTGAGCCGCTAATCTTAATCGTATAATATCCATCTGGTGCATTAATAGAAGTATAATATTTGCGGTCTGTATATGTTTTTTCCGATTCAGATTTCATTGTTTGCTTTGGAAGCTCCCATGTCGCTTGATTGCGATCTCCGCTTGTCTTTTCAAGCTTAATAACCTTCTCTAATTTGCTACTTTTACCACTACTATAAATGTGAGCATACACCTCATCTGGACCATAATATTTGTTACCAAATGGCTTAGCTGTTCCCTCTAATCCTTTAGGAACTTTTGTTTCTCAATCAGTTGTATAGGACGTTTCACTTTAATTTCAAATCCATACCCTGCTCTGGTTATCTCCTTGGCATTTTTATTATTTTTCTTTGCATACGGATTGACCTTGCAAATCCTCCAACTCTCATTGTTAAAAGGTATAGAAACTAATACACATCGCTTCGAATATAATTCATAAATAAAAATAGAACCCATAACTATTTTTGGCCATGAGTTCTTTTCCGCTTTACGAATATAATATTCAATTTCTAATTTATTTAAGTCATCGCAGTTTGCTTGCGTAACTTCTAGCTGCCAATCAATGTTTCCACTCAATCTCCTTCAGCTTTTGTTGTTCTACTTCCATTTTAGCCTCTTAAAGAGTTACGCTATATAGTTGGTTAAATATGCAGTGCAATTTTACGTTTAGTTAAACATAATTACTACTTATCAAAAAAGTATGTCTCGTTAGACAAATATAAACAATGCTGTGACAAAGCCCTATTAATAAATCGATACTTTAAGTATTAGTTTATTTAGTTTTTATTTTTTGCAAATATAAACACAGCAAAGCTGATCAATGCTGTTGCTAAAGAAAACATTAAAAAAGAGTATATTTCATCAAGTTTTAATGTAAAAATATATAAATATTCAATTGAACTTTCACTGTTAATAAGCCTACTATGATAACAAGCTAACAATACTGCATTCAATGAAAATATAAAACTAAGACTAAGAGAAACATCTTTCAATTTATTCTTACTTTTTGTTAATATGTTTAAGAAAATTAAAAAAATACAGACTACAACAATTAATAAGCTTAACATTCATAACCCCTCCACCATTTGAATTGAATTTCATCATTATAATACAACAATAATTCAGTGAACATAATAGCTCACTGAATTATTTTTTGAAGTCTTATTTAAATCTCATGTAACAAACAAAATTATGACTTATATTGGAAATACATATTGCTTGTATGCTCATTAACTGCTGGGCTATAAATAGATTGATTATTCCAGATATAATATGTCCATTTTAAATTTAATCTTTTAGTCTTAGTAGTTTCATAATGACCTACTTTTATCTCTGCATCGAAAGTATGCCCAGTATTAACTAAACTCGCATTTTTAGGGAATATTATTCTTGCACTTCTAACTTTGGATTTTCCACTGTTATCAAAATTTTTATAAGTTTTACTATAATATATACTAGAATTAGTATACGAAGGAGAAAAAGATAACCCCGTATTCAAAAGACTAAGACTCCATCCAATGTCAAAATTTAAAGAACCGCTTTCTTTCCAAGTCCCATCCCACTGCACTGATCTTATTGCATCCCCTACATCAGTATATACTTGCAATGAAGTAGGAGTCATCACACCAACTTCAAAGTTAGATGTGTTTGAGTTAACAGAAGGATTCGTAGTTGAATATGTTCTTTGAGATAGTATATATAATTTTGCAGTAAAATCACCGCTACTCCCAAGAACTAATGGTCCCTCTATATAACTTCTAACTACTATTTCTTCGTTAATTGATGCAATACCTGCTTGATAATTTATAGTGTACTTTTTATCAGAAACACCACTTGTAACACTCGCTTGTAGTTGCAAAGGTTGTTGCTCCACTTCATCCACTTTTACTGGCTCAAGCACTTTACCAAACCAAAAGACATCTGAATAAGCACCGATTTGTAGATTATTTGAATTGTTTATAATTTCAAAAAGATTCACAAATTTTTCAAGTGTTAATGTCTCTGAAACAATAAAATTCCTTGTTCCTTTCTCCATTAAATATATTTTTAAGACAGTGTCATTATCTGAAAACTTGTCTGGATTTAAAGAAATATTTTGATTAGGAGCTTTATCTATCCCAAAAAATATTACATCATAGTTATCTAATTGGTCAACAACATTACCAACGATAAGAGTGTCTGTATAGTCTGCTTTTTTTAATTCACCTGCTAATTTAAAGGGCTTCTTCTCATTAACAAGTTCTTGTGATACATAACCATCAATACTAATAGAGTTCCCTACAAAATCATAATTTTGAACTACTAATTTTACAGAATTTGAATCTTTAATTTCATTTAATTTCTCACCTTGTTTATCTAAATTATTAATAATGTTCCCATCCAACACTACTTGACTTGACCCTTCATCAGCATGAACATTCAAAGGAATAACAAGTAAAATTAATGTTAGTAATACAGATAGTGTTCTTTTAAACATAACCAAAATTCCCCTCTCTAGTTAATATTTTATGAATATGAATTATTATATATCATATAATTTTACAGTTAATCAATAATTAAGAGGGAAATAATCCCAAATACCTAAATATTTTGAGTATAATTTTACTTAACATATACTTTTTTACTAATTTTTTTAAAAATTATATATGGCTGATGTATTAGGATTAAAGGTAATAAATTATAGTTTTTTACGTACTATATCTTTTTTCATAATATAAATCCATTTAAAAGATAGGTCGATCTTGATATAGTGTTAAGGTAAGATGTGTATTTATTCCTTAAAAGTCAAGTCCAAAATCATCATTCTTGGACTTATAAGTTTGGAGTTCATTAGGAAGTAAACAATTATTCTCTCAATCTAAACTAAAAATACTTTGATCACGACACAAGTTTATGTAAAAGTAATAACAGTTCTGAATTCCCCAAGAGAAGTGAGTAATAGGAGACCATGAAAATAATCCTAAATTTACCATTTTAGTAATTTAATTAAAAATAGCTAGAATAATCCTATAGATTACTCTAGCTCAAACAGATACAAAATAAATTTCAGAACATTTTAATAATGAAAATCAAGGTTTGCGATATGTTAAAACACCTTCTTCGTCTCCCGATCCTCCTTCACTATCTCCACCGCTTCTCTAAATCTCAGAGAATGGATAATTTCACGCTCACGTAAAAATTTCAAGCCATCTTGCAGATCCACGTCATCCGTCATGTCGATTAGCCATTGATATGTAGCACGTGCTTTTTCTTCTGCGGCTATATCCTCATACAGATCAGCGATGGGATCACCCTTAGCTTGAATGTAGGAGGCGGTAAAAGGAACACCCGCTGCATTTTGATAAAATAACGCATGGTCATGACTAACATAATAATCACCTAAGCCTGCTTCCTTCATTTGCTCAGGACTAGCATCTTTTGTAAGCTTATAGATCATTGTGGCAATCATCTCTAAATGGGCAAATTCCTCAGTCCCAATATCATTTAATAACCCAATCACTTTGTCAGGAATCGTATACCTCTGATTTAAATACCGAAGCGCCGCCGCTAATTCCCCATCTGCTCCCCCATATTGCTCCAATAAAAGCTTTGCCATTCGTACATCACATTTCCCAACTCGTACAGGGTATTGTAGCTTCTTTTCATAGATCCACATAAGCTCTATAAAACCTCCTTATTAAATGTTGGTTTGTATTAAACTGAGCAGACTCATTAAGCAAATTCATTGATTAAGCATGGCTAGTTACACTTAAGTAGCTATACCTGCCAAGGCCAAGGGCTTTTAGACCATTCCCAAGGAAATTTAGAATAAGCTCGGCCAAAGTTTTGAAGTGGGCCATAACACTGCTGAAATTCATTAGCCAAAATCGTACGATCTCGCGTCAATTGGTTGAATTGTTCAATTGCTTTTAAGTCATTTGGGTGAGTGTCTAAGTATAAATTGAGTTCAACCAAAGCGAAGTCCAAAGCCTGTAGGTTTTCCAGCATTTCATAATATTGCTTATCGTAGTTTGGGTTAGAGGTCATTGTCGTCATTCTCCTCTCTATAGCTATGTCGTGGGTTGTAGGGACTGTAAAGTGCTGGCCATAACGTTCCTAAGCGAAGGGCTTCCTGTGGAGTAAATTGTGGGAGATTCATCGGTTGAAAAGTGATAAACAAATGTGGTGGAGTGCTGTACGTTTTACATTTTACAGGTGGACATGGATCAAATGGGCCGATAAAGGGCGCATATTGCCGTTCCTGAGGTTGATTCATTAGACTGCCTCCTATCGAAATAATTTCCTTATATTAAACATATGATGTTCGCCCAAATTATGAACCTGAAAATGGAAAAATAAAAACAGGTCAACTACAGCTTTAATTAGTCGTAATTAGCCTGTTTATTAATAAAAAAACCAGTTTCACCTTTTGACCGCACTCACGAACTAAGCCTAAAATAGACGCTTCAGTTGGAACTCTAGAATTCTAACGCGTCGAACAAAATATCAAAAACAGTGGTTTGGTAAAGTCATACCCACCAATCTCTATGTTTCCCTCAAAGCTGTGTTGCTTGAAAATCGGTCTATACAAGGTACCTTTTATTTTGACTTTAATCGTTTCAACAGAATTGGGTTCTCCCCCAACAAACTTAAGCGCTTGATGCTCTGCATGAATTTCTTTTGGGAATGAGTAGAGATACATAAATATAATTCCAGCCAATAAAACTAAACCTATAATTACAGTGTATTTTTTAATTGTACTCACATGATACCTCCCAAAAAAATTTTGAATGATAAAAATATAGTCTTATGGGAATTCTCTATCAAGAGTTTTCCACTTTGGGATAACTTGTTCCTGCACTGTACTTAACTTATGTATAATTTATATAATATACTATAATAATCCAACCAAAATAATATATAGTATATATAACCTCCAATGATAGCTTACAGTTATTTGATTTTAAAGTGCCTAATCTCCTAATTCACAAAGGCTCAAAAACATTGTAATTGGTGTTTTATAGTAAAACCCTAGAATATATTAAAACAAAAGGAGTTTATATGACTAATCCAATCTCGATCCAACAACTTTCTACGATTCAAGAAGCTTCTTTATTAAGAATTGAATTTTCTAGTAGATACCCTTGGTATAAATCAGATTATTTTTTTAAGTGCTTAGAAGAAAATACTCAGAAAAAAAGAATTACTTTATTTGCTTACTACGAAGGGATTTTGGCAGGATGCTGTCATCTTTTATTTACTTCCACTTATCCAAATTTCATAAAAGATAATATCCCTGAAATTAATGATTTAAATGTTTTCCCCGAATTTAGAAGAAAAGGCATCGCAAGTATACTGTTAGATGAGCTAGAACATTTAGCCTCCAAGAAATCAAAACAAGTTGGATTAGCAGTAGGGCTATATAAAGACTATGGAAATGCTCAGAAGATGTATAACATTCGTGGTTATGTGATGGATGGTCACGGAATTTTTTATAAAAATGAAGAAGTTAAACCTGGAGAAACTCTGACTGTCGATGATGACTTATTAATTTATTTGACTAAGAAATTGGATCACAATGAATGACCGATGAAATTTAAAAGTACCCCTTAAAAATGGTGTCAATGAGTTATTTATGCCGTTTATACATAGGGGTACTGTACAAGCTCACACAAAAATTGCCTACCCTGACAATCAGGATAGGCAATTTCTATTTCTTCTTACTTCAATTTTACTGTCATTTCTAATTCCTTAATATAATGTTTTATTACATTGCCATTTTCATCTACCTTAAATTGACCAGAATTTTGATCAGGGTTTACATATTCACCTTTAAATGGCTTGATCGTAATCGATTTAACGTCTTTGTTTACTCCATCAATTAAATAGTCATGATACCAGTCGCCCGCTTTGTTGTGATTATTTGTTCCAAACCCACTAATCCGATCAAGTACAACACCATTATCGTCCACAAATTCATACATGAGGTTAGATGACTTACCTTTCTCGACACCTTTTTCAATCAGTTGAAGGCGTGTAGAGCTTGTATTTGCATTCACTTTATTAATGGTAACACTTAGTCCATCATAACTTTTTGTAATTTTAGGCTGAAGCGTGTTTGCTTTATTAGTTAGCTGCATTGGAAGCTCCAATGTAAATGGTTGCTGGGTGCCCTCTAATGTTATTTTAGCGGTAAGCTTAAATTTATTTGGAAAAGCATACAACTGATCACCAAGCCAAGATGGGTCAACTAGAGTAATTTGAGCTGTATCAAGGTCAGCTCCCTTGTTCAAGCTCAAACTTGGTCTTTCGCCAAGGCCGCCAAAATCATTAATCGATTTACCGTCTATGAAAATTTGAATGTTTTTAATTGCACCTTTAGAATAAATATTTTCTTCTTGCTCTTTGTCCCATGTACGTTCAGTGATTCCAGATGACAGTCCACCACCACTACGCTTTACTTCAAACTGCACATGGTTTCCATCAAAAATACTTTTTGTTACCGTTAATGTAATCCCATTTTGTGTCATACTCACTTTTTGAGCCTGATTTTGTACGCTTGCTTTATTTACAGTTGTTGCTGGTTTCTTACTTGCGGCATACATCGTTGTTGGTTCAAATACCGCTCCCCCTAATAACATTCCCGCAATCGCTGTTGTTGCCATCACCTTAATCATTTTAGAACCCTTAGTACCATTATTTATACTTTTATTCATGTTAATATCCTCCAATAATTTAGTTAATTGAGTTATACAATTTTTCTAATTCATCTGACTCAATTGGAATCCTGATTTCCAATTCCTTCACATAATGTTTTACAATTTCACCGTTAGCATCTACTTTGAATTGTCCTGATTCTTTACTTGGATCAACTAATTCAGGGAGGAATGGTCTTAATATAATTTCCTGTGGTATTTCCTCAAACCGATCAAACAATAGTTCTTGAGTAATAACACCTTGATCTCCCATCCTTACGATTCCAGCACTAAAGTGCTGTAACGGTCCTTTGTCATCCCATAACTCATATAGCAATTTATAATCTTTTAACCGATTTTTAATTGCGTTCTCCAACACTATATTTAACTTCACCTTGGTTGTAATTGGCGTGAACTGAATCGTTGCTAATTCTAATTTGTAGTCTGCAGATTGTTTTGTCACAGACAACGGATACGTTAATTGCTCCGTCTGCTTCTGTACAGGAATTTCAAAGGTAAACGGCGTTTTAGCGCCCTCAACCCCAAGTATAAGTGTAAGAGTAAATTGATCAGGTAGTTGTCTTTTTTGAAATTTAGTATCTTCAGTTACTTGAAAAATAGCCAGATCAGGATCGTTCGTTCGCATACCAAATTTAGACAATATTGCAGGCTCGAATGTCGATTTACCGTTAATTAATATGTTAAACTTATTAATAGCTCCTTTTGGGTAAATATGCTTAGTATCGAAGCCTTTCCCTACGACTTCACGATCAAATATCCCACCTGAATAGTTGTTTGCTTCACGCTGTACTGCAACAGATAAACGTATACCATCGTAAATTGCATGTGGAACTTTCAAAGTAATACCATCATGAGTTTGACTTAGGTTTACTTCATTGGTTAAGCCATTTTCTTCGGCAAACTTAAGACCCATATCCTCGGCAAACCTGAATACACCACCGATAATTGGCATTTCCTTAAGCGTAGCCGCCATCACTGGAGAGATCATCGCACTGCTAATCCCTACAATAAGTGTGATTGTAGCTGCAATCGCTGTTACAATAGAAAATTTCCGTAAATAACCTCTTTCATTTCTTACCTTAGATCGACTTGATGTGGGCATTTCCAGTAGTGAAGCGTAGACGGCATCTTGGCGCGCTCGAAGCTCATCAGGGAGCTCCATCCTTTTAGATGCACCAATTTCCCTAAGCTCCTTTTCTAGATTAAATTTTTCCATACTCTAGCTCCCTTTCTCTACTTTGCTTCACTTGTTGCGCCAATAATCCTCTAGCCCTATGCAGGCGAGTTTTGACTGCACCTTGAGAAATATCCAACACATCCGCAATTTGCTTAATCGATAGATCTTGAAAATAAAACAGAGAAATTACAATACGTAGATTTTCATCTAAATTTTCTACTGCTTCCTGCAAATCAACATCAGTGTGATTGTTATACGGCTTGGACATCGGCGCTTCTTCAGGAACATCTGCCATCACGACCGTTCTTTTACGCATGCGTAATAATTGATTACATTCATTAATTAGAATTCGAAAAACCCAGGTTTTAAAATAATTTGGTTTTCTTAATGTAGACAAAGATTTATACACCTTAAGCGTCGTTTCTTGAAATACATCTGCACAATCTTCATCTGTTTTGACAATCGATTTTGCTAAGCTATATAGTTCCTTCTCCAGTTTGCGAAAAATCTGAATGAAGGCTTCGCGATCTCCATTCTGTGCACGTTTTACTTCTTCTACATCGATTTGTTGCTGCAACAATTCCAACTCCTTTTGAGGACCCTCTGCCAATTAGATGGATGACTATGTCGAAAGGTTACATCACATATATTTTGCATTCTAAATTCATGAATTAAAAAGAAAAGTTATATCTCATTATCAATGACTTTGCTTCCTCAAACAAACTATATCTTGACAGTGTCAAGATTATGTTTTATCTTTACAATGTAAAGTTCAAGAAAGGAGAGAAGATTTTGAAATCTAAATCCTATCATCACGGTGATTTAAGAAATACATTAATTGAAGCAGGTATTGAGTTAATAGGCAAAGAAGGCATCGGAGGATTCTCCTTACGTAAGGTCGCAGCCAGTTGTGGAGTCAGTCACGCAGCTCCTTATAGTCATTTCAAAGATATACAAGAACTATTAACGGCAATGGCAGATCATGTCACTGAACAGTTCACAGTTTCCCTGCAACTGTCCATTGACGATCAAGATGATCCGATGAAGTCGATGGAAAAGCTTGGAACAGCTTATATTACTTTTTTCGAAGAGCATCCTACTTATTTACCATTTTTGTTTTTCCAATCAGGTATTATTATTCAGGTTGACGACGATCCAGCCGACATTCCAACTTATCCCCCATTTGCAGTATTTAAAGAAACAGGTTATCGGTTGTTCCGCAGTTTAAATCTTCCAATTGAAATGGATGGCAACATGTTAATGGCATATTGGTCGCTTGTGCATGGTGTGGCATCCTTGTTATCTAGCAGTGGCATCCGCTATTCAGGCAATTGGCAACATGTATGGCAAACGATTATTCAATCGGGAGGGAAAAATGAATGAGACTAATTGTCCATGATCTAGCCGATCAGGAGTATGACACTTGGCTAAACGGCTTCAGTAAAGATACAGATGAGGTGATTGGGGGGAGTGCTCCGATTCGTCACTGTGTAGGTTGCTTTGGCTGCTGGGTTCGCACCCCAGGAACTTGTGTGCTCAAAGACGCCTATAAACACATGGGCGAACGTCTTGCCGCCTGTGATGAGTTTGTACTCATTAGCCAGAACACTTATGGAGGGTATAGTCCGTTTGTCAGTAATGTACTCAACCGGGCATTATCTTATATTCTACCCTATTTTGTTATAAAAAATGGGGAAACGCATCACAAACAGCGATATAAGCAACAATTTAAGTTCACTGTCCATTTTTATGGAGAAGATATAACAGAAGCCGAACGCCAAACTGCACATACATTGATTAAGGCAAATGCATTAAATCTGGATGCATCTAACTATCGTGTATTTTTTCATAACTCTCTTCATAGCTTGATGGAGGTGCAACAATGAAAATTGCCCTGATTAACGGCAGTCCCAAGGGTAGATCAAGCAACTCCGGATTATTTCTCAATATACTTAAACCCCTCATTGAGGAAGGAAATGAATTAACCTCGTACCGTGTTAATTCAAAACAGTTAAACGTTGAGCAATTTCAGGAAATTAACGAAGCCGATGCCATCGTAGTGGCATTTCCAGTCTATTTTGATGCGATTCCTTCACATCTACTACGAATGATGGTTGAATTAGAAAATTACCGAAAGACAGAGAAATCAAACAAGGAAATTGTACTTTATGCTTTAATAAATAATGGATTTTTTGAAGGACAACAGTGCAAAACTGCAGCAAATATTGTTGAAAACTGGTGTAAACGTTGTTCCTTCCGTTTTGGGATGGCAATTGGTCATGGGGCAGGAGAAATGTTTAGCTATTTTAATCAAGTCCCACTAGGTAAAGGCCCATTAAAAAATCTGGGTAGAGCAATGGATCAGCTCTCTAATGCGATTCTCACCCGTAATAGTGCAGAATCGTTGTTTATTCAGCCAAACTTCCCACGTATTCTCTGGCGTTTATCCGCTACTTATTTTTTCTGGCACCGCCAAGCAAAACAAAATGGACTAAAACCAAAGGATCTTAGGAAGCAACCTTTTCAGGAGAATCAATAATACACACTTTATTTCCTCAATATAAGAAAAAGCTTCCACAGTCCCACGTTGAGTGGGCAGGAAGCCTTAAATACAATCTAATCTTCATCCTCTACTTGTTCCTCAGAAATTTGAGGAACAAGCTTCGTCATTTTTACACGTGTAATTCTTAGACGACTTCCCTCTGCTACCTCGAACATTACACCTGCAAAGGGAACCTTCTTACCTTTAATTGGTGCGCCTTCTAGCTCTTTAAACAGCCAACCCCCAATGGAATCTACCTCTTCATCCTCAAGTAAAATGCCCATCAGCTCATTAACCTCTTCAATTAATAAACGTCCATCTACGGAATAAACACCTTCTGCTATTTTTTCGATTTCGGGGCGTTCATCCTCAAACTCATCATGAAGATCACCTACGATTTCTTCGATGATCTCTTCAGCGGTTAATAGTCCTGCTGTACCTCCATATTCATCAACAACAAGCGTCATTTGGACATGCTTTTTCTGCATCATACGTAACACATGACTAACTTCCATTGATTCAGGTACATTTAAGATTGGACGCACAATTTCAGCCAAATCAGGCTCCTGCTCTGATTCAGGTAATAAAATATCAGTAATATGTACAAAGCCAATAATTTGATCCTTATCCTCTACCGCAACGGGATAACGTGAATGTCTCGTCTCGGTAATTATTTTCATATTTTCTTCCCAAGATAAGTGCGTATATAAGCAATCCATGTCAGTACGCGGAAGCATAACCTCTCTCGCTAACATATCTGCAAAATCAAATAAATTGTCCATAAGCTGCATTTCATTTTTATCAATTACACCACTTTTAGCACTTTGATTCATAAGAATACGAATTTCTTCCTCAGAGTGAGCTGAATCCCCTTCAGAGGCGGGTTCAATGCCAAACAAACGCAACATCCCATTTGCCGCGGTGTTAAGCAACCAAATAACAGGTAAAAATATTTTATAAAAATAAAGCAATGGGGCAGATAACCACAAGGAAGTTTCCTCGGATTTTTGAATGGCTAGTGATTTAGGTGCTAGCTCACCAACAACAATGTGCAAAAACGTTATAATCGCAAAACCGATAACAACAGATACAGTGGAAATTAAGGTAGTGTCTGTAACGCCTAGCTTATACATTAATGGTTGAACTAACAGCTCAGAGATAGCAGGCTCCCCTACCCAACCTAATCCTAGCGATGCAAGGGTAATCCCTAGCTGTGTTGCAGAGAGATACGTATCAAGCTTATGATTTACTTTTAGTGCATAATTCGCTCTTCGATTCCCTTCACTGACCAACTGCGTCAGCCTAGATTGACGCACCTTCACTAACGCAAACTCTGCCGCAACAAAAAAACCATTTAATAATACAAGCACTAAAACAATGACCAAGTTAAAAATTAACTTTCCTATCTCAAATTCCTCCATAATACGAAGCCTTCCTCTTTCCTATAATTTAGTCACTTTTCGTGATTTAAAATCTACATCTTTATAATACATATCTTTTACTAATAAATTAGGACCACAACAGCTAACGGCATCACAATGACAATTTACAGTTTTATTTAAAGGATGGTTATTTAACCATTCAGCAAAAACATCGTCTAGCTTCCCTTTATATACATTACCAAATGCAGGAATTGCAGCGAAATCCGTCACAAAGACATCACCAGTAAATAGGTTTACATTAACACGGTTACGTCCATCTGGATCGTTACGAACAGTTACCATAGGTTCATTGTATAAACGACGAATTAAAGCTTTATCAGCTTCATTGTCATTACACGCAAAAAATGGCAACGTCCCAAACAGCATCCACAAGCTTTTATCACGATGATCTAATAAAGAATGAATAGCAGTTCGCATGTTATCCAAAGACAAAACAGGCAAATTCTCTGCAAAATTTGAGGCATACATCGGATGTACCTCGTGTCTTTGACAGCCCATCTCAATAATCTTTTGGTGAATTTCTGGCAATTTATCGTAGGTGCGATAATTAATCATCGTTTCAGCAGAAATAAACATCCCTGCTTCACTTAAACGTTTTGAATTTTCAATCATTTTATCATACATCTTATAAGCGACTTCCGCTTTGACTGGGTGTCCACTTCTAGCAAAACCAACCTCATGAAAATGCTTCTCATCTTCATAGTTAAAGGAAATATGCATGACATCCAAATAAGGAAGCAGCTTTTCATAACGTTCATAATCCAAGGTTAGATTAGAATTAATTTGAGAGCGTATGCCTCTTTCTCGCGCATACTTTAAAATGGGAACTATTTTCTCATCCACGGTCTGACGTCTAAAGGTTGGCTCGCCACCTGTAATACTAATCGTACGCAAATTTTCAACCTCATCCAATGCCTTTAGCATCACGGACAATGGAATCTGATCAGGCTCACGCATGACAAGGCTATCTCCAACTGCACAATGCTCACAGCGCATATTACATAAATTAGTCACCGTCATCTCTACGCTTGTTAACACATGCTTGCCAAACTCTCGAAGCGAAACAATAGGGTCCCATGGATCATAGCTTGGACTTATTGGTGTTAAGGAACCTGTATTGTTTTCTAATATTCTCATCTTTCACTCACCTTATTTTACTTTTTTTAAACTTAAATTATTTATTACGCACTTGGACTCACTTGAGAGCCCATCACTCCTAATCCGTCCACCTCAACAATCGTAATCGAGAGCTGTCTAGATAAATCAACATCAATCGGTGCCTTTAACGGCTCGCCATACTCATCGCTAATGATGCGGATGACTGGACGTTGAGGAATGTCACTATTAATTTTCGCAACAACTCCTCGTTGTCCTGTACTTAGCTTCACCGTCAAGCCAAGCGGATATATCACGACACGATCACGAAATACTTCTAGCTTAGATTTCTCATACCAAGTACCTGAGCCAGTATATAGCACCTCTAACGCTTGATGTGGCAACATAGCTGAACGATAAACTCGATGTGTTGTCATCGCATCAAAGGAGTCTACAATGCCTAACCAACGTGCAAACTCATGAATGTCGTTCCCACTAATGCCACGCGGATACCCTGATCCATCTATACGTTCATGATGCTGATACGCACAATGCGCCGAAAGTAAAGGAATACCTGCTTCATCCTTTAACATATTAAAACCCGCTTCGGTATGTGTTTTCATTAATGTATATTCGTCATCGGTTAGCTTACCTGGCTTGTTAAGAAGGGAAAGTGGTAATTGTGTTTTCCCAATATCATGTAGTAATGCCCCTAATCCTAACACAAGAAGCTCATCCTTGGAATAGCCATGAATTTGTCCTAACAACACAGTATAAATACAAACGTTTAAGGAATGACGATACAAATAATGATCCATACTATTAATATTCATCATCATAATCATAACATCTTCTCTTGCACTAAGATCATCCATGATGGATTCAACAAGGCTCGAAAATGTTTTTCCCAAATAAGGATACGTCATACTTTTCACAGCAGGACCCGTAAACTTACGAAAATTGTCACGTATTTCACTCAATGCTCTCCGTCTTGTCTCATCCTCAATCATATCATGAATAATGATATCTTCTGTACGCTCATCTGCAATATAAACTAAATCCAACCCATACATTTTTAAGCGGCGAATAATTGAATCAGTTAACTCTGCATTTTCAGATAATAATATCATGCCATCTTCATTATAAATCTTTTTGCCTAAACGCATGCCAGGCAGTAAAGAATTTATAGATATTAAACGCAAATCAGTCCACATCTCTCTCTAAATAAAATCATATCAATCAAAATATTTTTATTATTGCATAATAAACAACCAAAATAGTGCAGCAAGTATAAATCTATAAATCGCAAAATGACGAAGCTTAATTCGTTGAATAAATTTCAAAAAGATTAAAACAACGAAATAAGCCACGATAAAGGCAACAATAAATCCAATTAGAAAAATACCCGCAGTTTGTCCTGTGATATAACGATAAGAATCCAGTAATTCATAGCCTGTTACTGCGCACATAATCGGAATTGCCATAATAAATGAAAAGTCAGTAGAAGCTTTATAGCTTGCGCCACTTAACATCCCACCCGCTATCGTTGAACCCGATCTTGAAAAACCAGGCCAAAGTACAGATATACATTGATACAATCCAATCAATAGCGCTTGTTTATACGTTAGTCCATCCACTTGACTAGATACAGGTTTTTTTACATTGTTAGCATACCATTCTGCGAAGATCATAAATAGACCCCCAACGACAAGTGCCCACAGCACCGTAGACGCACTAAATAAGCTTTTAATAAAATCTCGACAGAAAAACCCAACTAGCAATGCAGGTGCAATCCCTAAAAAAATATGAATCACGTTTAATTCATTTGCAGGTTTACTATTTTTAAAAAGCATTGGCTTTTTGCCAAAACTTAATATTTGTTTTATTTTATCACGATATAACCAAGCAATGGCGAGAATTGCCCCTAGCTGTATAACAATTTCAAAAGTTTTCATCTCCGCCGTTTGGTCATCAAACCCAAGGAGCTTGGTCGTCAAAATCATGTGTCCTGTTGAGGAGACAGGAATAAATTCGGTTAAGCCTTCTACAATACCTAAAATAATCGCTACAATAAAGCTCATCTGAATCCTCCTAAATGGATATATTAAATATCGGTTTTTATACGCCAACGCTTTAAAGTGCTGTTTTCAACAGCATGAGGGGTTTGAAGCTCCTGCTTTAATAGATCGCGTAAAAATTGTGGTAAATAATAAACTTTATCCTCCCCCACCTGCAACCCCTCATAACCGATGCCAAATGTAAACATATCCAATGTGCCTACACTATATTGCTGCTCTAGCTTAAGCGGGACACCTTGTACAATAATTTGTGAAATTTTATGATAATCCGGAAGCACAGGATTGTACATAATTTCTATTCCATCCGCACAAATTCCACCTAATACCTTCCCCCGGAATCCATATCCATAAATTTCCTTATCGTAATATTCAACAAGCAAAGACTGCTCAAGTGCTAATTTAATTTCCTTACCCAATAGTGTCATTTTACAAGCATTGATCGGTGAAGGACAACGAGCATGTAACATCATTTCACTAATTTCGCCTGCTGGTAACTCTTCTAATAATTGCCCACTATTTATAATAGAAATTTCACTGCCTGTACAACGGCGCACAGCTTGGGCTAGTAAATTACCAAAATCGGATTCCTCTTTATAATCAATCGGTAGTCTATTAGGAATAACAGCAATTGATTTCCCCATCGAAATTTCAGCCTGCTTGTGATGAAAATCAATACAATTTTCCACCTTTTCATCGATTGATCCTTCCTCAACGGGAATACATCTAGCCTCCGTTATTTTTAAAGCGTCCCCTCGCATAGGTTGGTCAAATACGATCCGCCCCATATACCGTCCAAACTTTCCAGCTGCTGAGATCGCAGTGTTGTTAATATAAAGCGGCTCTTCTAGTAAATGGTGGGTATGACCTCCAAGGATAACGTCAATGCCCTCAACCGTCTCCGCTAACGTTTGATCAAAAGGTAAACCCATATGTGACATCACAATAATTAAGTCTACCTGAGAACGCAGGCGCTGAACTGAGCTAGCAATTGTATTTATAGGATCACTAGCTTCGATCCCCAACAAATCATAAAATAAAGTATAAGGTACTGTTGCCCCAATTAACCCGATCCGGAGATTACCTTTATGAATAATAACCTCAGGCTTCATATAATCTGGAGTGTGATTATTTTCTTTCTCCTTGATGTTTCCACAAACAACAGGGCAATTCAAACGACGATACACCGTTTCTAACTGATGTGGCGTAAAAGTCAGCCCTTCATTATTACCAATGGTAATCGCATCATAACGCATTAAATTTAACACGTCCACGTTTACCTTACCCATTGTACCTTCTGTCTCCAAAAAGGCGCGATCCATATGATCACCGATGTCCAGAAGCAAGACGTCAGTATTTGGCTGCTGTCGTTGTTCTTCAACCATAGCTGAAATCCGAGGCATCACGTCAAAATGACTATGAAGGTCATTCGTATACAATATTGTTAATGATTGATGAATGTTATTTTCATCCGACACCTGTGCCCCTCCTTGCCTATCCATGTACGATCCTATCTCTTTTTATTTTTTGTTTACACCATATTATATACCTCCTATGAATACTTTGTCTTCTTATTAAAAGATATGTTGTTACGGAACACGACATTCATTTTCTGTACCTGACTTACCCTAAAAAAAGTACGAGCTGAAATGTTCATTGTCAATCTATTTCTTTCTTGATATTATGGAAGAAAATTCTTAATTCAAAGGTGGCTGTATTATTGAGAGTACATATTATGGACCTTGTTCCAGGCGATCAATTGCTAGATGATACGTTTAATCATGCTGGTGTATTAGTTCTTCGGAAAGATGCAATATTAAGCCATGAATCTATTGCTAGATTACTGCAGCACAGTATCGATTATATCGATATTATTGAAAGAAAAATTAATTTAGAGCACACTACTGATAAACATCTCTCACATACAGCCTACACAAGAGTTAATCAGCAATTTCATCATGCAATTGACCAATTTGAGCATCTTTTCCTTACTGTTTTAGCAGAAGGCACCTATGAAGACAACAAGATGGAGCAATTGCTGCAGCCTGTCGTTTCAACACTTGAAGAGCAAAAGGATGTTGTCTCCTTATTACTACTCCTGCACAAGCAGCAAACTGATGATTATACATACAATCATTCACTACAGGTCGGTATGCTGGCTTATTATATTGCAAAGTGGCTTCATTATAATGACGAGGAAGCTTATCTCGTGAGCAAAGCGGGATTTTTAATTGATATTGGTAAAAGTAAGCTCCCCTCTTCCATCGTGAACAAGCCTGGGCGCTTAACGGAACAAGAATTTGCTGAAATTAAAAAACACCCTGAGTATAGCCATAAGATTATTATGGAATCAACAAAAGATGAAATCTCTGCGCTTGTTGCCTTGCAGCATCATGAACGCGAGGATGGAAGCGGTTACCCAAAAGGACTTCGTGGGCAAGAGATTCACCCCTATGCTAAAATTGTTGCCGTAGCCGATGTATATACAGCCATGATTTCTAATCGTGTCTATCAGACAAAGCAAGAACTACTTACTGTTTTGAAAGAATTAAATACACTTAGCTTTGGCAAATTAAGCCCAGAACCTACACAGGCTCTTATTAAGCATTTGCTCCCTAATTTTATTGGTAAAAAGGTCTTATTAAGCACAGGTGAATCTGGTATTATTGTTATGACTAATCAAACTGACTTTTTTCGTCCACTCGTACAAACTGACTCTACCTTTATTGATTTGGCTCGAAAGCCCGAAATTACGATACAAGAAGTATATTTATAATACGTTATGAGTTTTTATTAATTTATAACCGTTTTGCTTTAAAAGCAGGACCACAAGGATAATCCTTGTGGTCTTCAATTTAAAATTAAAATAATTTTTTGTCTAAATTGCTGATTCATGACTAATTTAGGAGGATTTTTACACAATTTATCGAAAAAATATATACTTGACACCCGCCTGATGAGACCTGCGACGGAACGGGTCGAAAGCCTAACCTATGGCTCGCGGATATCCGTCATACGGACGCAGTGCACTGTGGACGTTTTACGTTTTTTGTATAAAGTACCGCAACCATTAAGCTCTATACAAAAGCAATAGATACGATAAAGGACTAGGGGCTGTTCAATTTGGAAAAAATGATGATCCGAAAAATTGAAGAACTCCGGTTGGAATTAAATAAACTAAGTGCTAGTAAACATTTGGCCGACCGGGAAGTGATACAAATGAGTCAGCAGCTAGATGAAGCATTAAATGAATACAACCAACTCAGATCACAAGGACAGTTCAAATAGTTATCGGGACACCACAGGATACCTCCTGCTTGGTGTCCCCCTATCGTAGTTTCCACTCCTCGTTTTACATTTTTTATATTATATACATATAATTTTCATATTAAATAATGCCAAAGTAAGCCAATTGATACCGCTCTCATGACCATCCACGCCTATCCGCTTTTATTCCCTTTTTATAATTCTCCTTCACAAAACTGATAAACTGTTATATTTTTACACATTCTATTTGTTTTGTTCATATGTAAATGTTTCCAATTACGTTACTGTAATAATAAGGAAAACACCTTAATTATAGGAGGATGATTCATATGAAGCATACAGACAGACAAGTGTATTTTGTTGGTGGTGGACTTGCATCTTTAGCAGGGGCAGCCTATTTGGTTCGTGATTGTAAAATGGAAGGTAAAAACATTCATATTTTAGAAAGTATGCACCTTTTAGGTGGCTCCAATGATGGGATTGGTACACCTGAAGGTGGGTTTGTCGCACGTGGTGGGCGTATGCTAAATGAAGAAACGTATGAAAATTTCTGGGAGCTATTTTACACTATCCCTTCGATTCATCAAGAAGGCATGAGTGTGAGTGAAGAAATTATTGCTTTTGATAAAAAACATCCTACTCATTCCAACGCCCGTTTAGTTGATAAGGACGGCCAAGTCGTTGACGTAATGAGCATGGGTTTTGATAAACATGACCGGATCGCGATGGCAAAATTGATCGTAACACCTGAAGAAAAACTTGACTATGTTAAAATCTCCGACTGGTTTAGCCCTCATTTCTTTACAACCAACTTCTGGTATATGTGGCAAACTACATTTGCTTTCCAAGAATGGTCTAGCCTTTTTGAATTTAAGCGTTATATGCTTCGTATGATGTTTGAATACTCCCGCATCCAAACGCTTGAGGGTGTGACACGAACACCTTACAACCAATACGATTCCGTCATTTTGCCACTTCAAACTTACTTAGAAAAAGCAGGCGTTGACTTTTCAATCAGATGTACTGTAACTGACCTTGACTTTGCAGATGGAGATGGCATTACAGTAACAGCCATTCATTGTGAAGAAGAAAATGGACATAAAATAATTAAACTCCAGCCTGACGATCTTTGTATTGTGACAAATGGCTGTATGACTGATGCAGCCACTTTAGGAAACTATAAAACACCAGCACCTTATTCCCCTGAAAATCCAATCTCTGGTATGCTATGGACAAAAATTGCTAATAAGAAGCAAGGACTTGGTAATCCGCAGCCATTTTTCGGTAATCCTGAAGAAACTAATTGGGAATCATTCACAGTTACTCTAAACGGAAATAAACTACTTAAAAAAATAGAGAAGTTCTCCAGAAATGTCCCTGGTAGTGGCGCACTAATGACCTTTAAAGATTCATCTTGGCGTTTATCCATTGTTGTTGCGGCTCAGCCCCACTTTATAAACCAACCTGAGGATCAAACGATTTTCTGGGGATATGGATTATATACAGATCGGATTGGCGACTACGTGAAGAAACCAATGCGGGATTGCACTGGTGAAGAAATATTTACCGAGCTTATGCACCACCTTCATTTCGATGATGAGCTTGAAGAAATTAAGAAGGATATTGTTAACGTTATTCCTTGTATGTTGCCATATACAGATGCTCAGTTCCAACCAAGAGCAATGAGTGATCGACCAAAAGTGGTTCCTGAAGGTTCTACTAACTTAGCATTAATAAGTCAATTCGTAGAAATCCCTGAGGATATGGTCTTTACAGAAGAGTATTCGATCCGCGCTGCTCGTATAGCCGTATACACATTAATGGGGGTTAATCGTCCTGTTTGTCCTGTGACCCCTCATGCTAGCAATGTTAATACATTACTCAAAGCACTTGTAACTAGCTACCGCTAGATATAGTAGGAAATAATATAGCAAATTCTTTCAGATTTCTTTCATTTTTAGGACTTTAAACTGTTACTCAAAACATTAAAATTCACAATTTTAATATTGGTTCTTTATTTAAATTAGTGGTTGACAACCACCCCAAGCTAACGAATGGACAGAGGGATTCTGGAGAAGTGGAACGTTCGTCTCTTAAAACCAGATTTTCACAACCAAATGATCAATGACTATGAAATCTGGTTTTAACAACGATCGGAAGAACCCTCTGTCTCGAGCCTTCCATCTCCATTGTTGTTGACCACTATTTTTTATTTAGAGCCTTAATATTTAAATACAAATTTAAACCGACAATAAGCCTTGATAATATAAACCATCATTGGGATACACGGCTACAGTCTGAAAATACATATACCGCTTTTCTTCCTCTTGATTTTCTTCACACATCTCCTGAAACCAAGCTTCCTGCATATCTGCTTCGTCAAATGCATGGGGACGCCATAAGCTTAAACCTATATTTTCAAGCGTACACTCCGTCTCGTCCTCCATTTCTGGCTCACAATGCACAACCTCACTTAGCTTAAGTACTACTTCCTCCGCTTTCGTACGGAACACATCTATGTCATAACATATACAATCAAAAAAGGTCATCAGTTCTCTAACAATTTCAATAAAAATAACAGTACCCTGTTTGCCATACTCTATTTTAATACCACTCTCAAAAATTTGACCATAATACAGCTCATTCCCATGTTCGTCACGATAGGACCTATTTTCATACTTGTTTATATAATAATTAATATGAGTCTCTACCTCTTCCTTACTCATCCCTAATTTAATAGCTCCAATACCTACCCCTGGTTCAATAATTAGTTTATCGTCACTCATCGTGTAATTCATAGGTTGCACTCCTTGTTGGTGTATTAAAATTAGAAAAAAGATACTTAGATTATACCACCTGTTGATTATGCAGCATAAATTGTGGAAATTCTTTCTCCATTGATTTGTAAATTGCATATTTTTGTATTCCTTTAGATTGTTCTAGGGCTTGAAGTGATAATTGGTATGCCTCTAAATCATCTCCCAACCTCAATTTTAGCGTAGAAAGTAAAACTAGTTTCATCCAAGGCTTATCTATCATGTCTATATATTTTTCGGCACTTGTAATATTAAATTCTTCTATACATAAAAGTGCTTCATAATAATATTGATAGGTTTGAGGCTTAATTAGCTTTATTTCTTCTTTTACAGTCAAAATCTCTTCCTTATACATAGCATGAATCGTTTTAAAAAGAGCCTGTCTAGAAGGCAATTTATATTTATTTAATAGTGCTTCAACACAAATATCAACCTTCTCATCATCCCTACTTCCTAACGCAAGATACAAATTAAATATAGGAACTGAACGATTTGAAGTAAGTGCCTTCTCAATCTTTTTTAGATCACTACTAAAACCCATAACATAAAAGTTGGGTATAAAAACTAACATACCTCCAGCAAGGGCAATAAAAAAAGAACCAATCGTAGGTATTTCTAGGTACTTATTAAAAACATAAAAACTGCCAACAAGCACCATACTGATAATAAATCTTGTCCAATAAGTCATAGTTTCCTCTTTCCTCATGGTATATGTAGTTAATCAATTTAAATAAAATTACTGTATATTATCTTTTTTCTTAGTAAACACAACAAGCAAAAACCCCATTAAAAATACGGAATACCAGTTATTTAGATTTAAATAATTCTTATTAAACATAGTATAAATTCCAATAAAAGCACCTAAACATAAGCATACTATAAAAACAAGATCTACTTTAGTCATTTTAAGTTGTTTAAAACTAAGAATCACATAAATTAAAGAAGCAATAACAAAAACATTTGATTTAATGCCTAAACATAAATTCAATAGGATAATGCAAAAAACACGATCATTACAGCAAATAAACTTTTAACTTTCATTTACACGATGCCACCTTTATTACCATCTACTAGTATACTAATTCATTATTCAAATTTGTTTTCATTAATATACAAGTCTTTTAGAAAAACTAATCTCACTATATAATGTTCTTACTCAATGGTCAATTTTATGATAAATTCCAAATAATCAAGGCTTTAAATATGGTGAAGATTAGCAAGGTAACTAAAAAAGAACCCGTACATTACTGTACGGATTCCGTTTTTAAAAAATCTAAATTCCCTTAACCAATAGAGCCTTCCATCTCGAACTTAATTATATCATCTATTTACACAGTATCACAGAGGACGCAATTGCTATGTTTTTGGGCATTTGCGTTCTTTCTTTGTCACACATTATCGCATAATTTCATGAATACATGGGCAAAACGTGGGCAGTGAAAATTAAATAATAAATTCATAAAGCTTTTTGTAAGAAGGCGTTTCTACTTCTACTTTACATGGGTATTCAATAGTCATTTCTATGACCAATGATCTCACAAAAAGTTTTAATAAATCATCGTTTGGCACATCCCAACTTAGTTTAATATAATACAATTATTCCACTCTCCCTGATTAACATATATAATAGAAGAAAAAATATTAAAAGGAGTCTCCCATGTACTTTACACGTGGGAGAAGCTTGCTTAAAGTGCGCCTAAAAGAAAGAGGAATCAAACAGGCTGAGTTAGCAAGACGCACAGGTATATCTCGGCAAATGATCTCTCAATACGCTAACAATAAATCCTCTATGTCGCCAGAAGTAATGAAGACGATTTCCTATGTATTAGGATGTCACATGGAGGACTTGTTTTTATGGGAAAGGCACAATAAGCAATGAGCTTCTCCCACGTTTTTTGTAAGGTGACACCTTACACCCCACATTCTACTCTAAGTTTCAAACTCCCCTAATCCTTTGGTGGCTCACTCCCTTTTTTGTATCTCTTTTTGTGTGAACTAGTTCGTAAGTCCATCATATCAAAAATTGCAAAGTCCGTTTTTATGCAACCCCTTTCTTTGTCGAATTATTTCTATTACTTGTATAAAAAAGAATACAAATACAGAAAATAAAGGGCAAAAAATGAGAAGAAGGTTATTGACATGGTGGAAAAGTTTAGGGAACGCATTGAGAAAAATAGACAGCGTTTACATGAGCTAGTGAATGAGAAGGGTTTGACCCATCCAGACGTAATACAATTAAGTAAATTAATAGATCAGATGCTTAATGAGTTTGACGAAATATTGAACAATTTAGAAGAAGAGCTAGACGGAGTACCACAAGTGCATATTAGAATCACCCCTACTGGATTTGAGTTTGAAATTAGTCTGCAAGAAGGGCTTAAATCCACGCATATAGCTAATGCAAAAACTTTTGAAGTAGCTAAGAAAGTTGCTAGAGATTACGTCAAAAACAATGGATCACATCTTAAAATTTATTACCTAGAGCAACAAGTAACTGATTAAATAATATACCGATCTACAACCATTGAAGCGGACGATTAGAGGACAAGCAGAGGACAAATAAAACCTCTTGCATATTATACCTTGTATTGCGTAAAATAGGAACATACATTCGCATATGAGGTGATAAAAATGTACACGTCAATGGAAGATAAACATAATGTAAAACTATATTTATTATTGCCTTTGGTATTGTCTGCTTTTGATCGTGATATAAGGCTGGCTGAGAAGGCTTTTAAGACGCCTGAGCCATATGTAAAGCTAATAGAGCAAGCAATGGATAAAGTACATCAGGAGCTTAAAGAGGTGCGCCAGTACATGCGTACCAACGGAATAAAAGTATACGAGGAATTAAAGACAGATAAAGCCATACAAGCAAAGTATTTATGTAAAGGTTATCACAGTGAAATGCACTTGCTTTGGAGTACAGCAACGGCAAGCTGCAGGATATTGATGGAGAAATACTTGGGCTTGGATGTAACTAAATACAAGAATCCTGCCGTACCTATGGAGCTACAGCAGTTTGATATATAAAAAGACCACCCTGTGTAAGAGTGGTCTTGATTTTATAGTTTATTTTTCTTTTTTGGATTTGTTTAATTCATTCATTAATATCTCATAATTTAGAGCTTTCTGAGCAGAATACTGATTCTGTTGTCCCTTAGATGTGTATTCTGCTATTTTCTTTTTTAATTCGTTTTCCTTCTCAGAAGATTTATCCTGATTAGATAATATTGTGGGAGTCGAATTGTAAGCTGTAGAAATCATTGTCTACTCCTCCTTGGATTGTATTTTTTCATTAAAATAAAGTTTTCTGTTAATCCATTTAAATCCTTCATGTTTTGTGATAGCTGCTATTTCAATCGGACCACCAACTGTCTGGAATTCTCCAGGCATAAACTTAATATAGTTTATTGTAGTCTCGATAAGAAATTTTGCTATGTCTATAGCGTCTTGTATTGGCATCGCTGGACTTATAATCGGTGCAGATAAATTATTTGCTGTCAGTTGCATTACAGTATTTATTTGTTCTTGTGGGATATTAGCTTGATGTAAAATTAATTCTAATGCTCCAGAATGTCCTCTTAGCAATCTTGTAATCGCCTCTGGTTGACCATACCATCTGCATCCAGTGTAATTGTGACCTCCAACCAACAAAGGTCCAGAGCATTCTCCATCCTGTTCTATTTGTATTAACCATTCTTCAGGATGATCACTATTTTTAGAATACCCAACAATAAGAAATCCCATTACATTTTTTAAACCCCATTTATAATATCTGTCAGTATAAATGAAATTGTAAAAAGATTCTGCGAATTGTTGTACTGTATACTCATTAACATCAATAGTATTTTCTTTACAAATTTTCTGTCTAAAATCTTTTATTAAGGTTGAAATTGATGAGCTACCTATATTACCCAAACCCCAAGTAATTAATCCTACAGGCAATTTTTTGTGTAAATTAAAAACTTTATTCGCATTGTTATATATATTCATGATGTTATTAGATCCACTAGAGGTCAGTTGGGACATTGTAGTTGCGCTGTCAGCCGCAATAACAACACCGTCATTCACTTTAATTGATAGTGCTAATGTCAAATTAATTACCCCTTATTAATATTGTTTTCGGATTAATTCGACATAAAGTTATACTTTCCTTTTTATTTGAAACATTTTATTTGTTAAAACAAAAATGATTATTTGTTTTTATATATTATGCATTTATAAGGTTATAATTGCAATAAATTTTAACTAATAATTAAATACCCCAAAAATATATTTTTAAAATACCATAATAATAATCTAAATGAGAGGACAGTTTTAGGATAATGTCATAAAAATAATATAGACCACATTAGCTGTTATGCTTCTGTGATCTTATTATATAGATACATTATACAAACATTGCCCCAATAATGAAAAAACCACTAACAATTGAATTAAAAACTATATTATGAATGATTGCTCTAGATGAATATTGTTCCCAATGAATTTCACTATAAGTATGCCCACACTCAGGGCAAAATCTAGCCCTTTTAGAGATAACTGCATCACAACTATAGCAATACATCATCGGGTCATTTCGTTCTTCTTCATCTTGCTTATAGTAACTAATTAAATCTTTTATATCCCAAAATAAAAAATATAAGAAAAGCAGACCCAATCCTAATGACGCAACTCCATAAGCTGAAATATCCTCCATGACCACACCTCTTATGTACTATTAAATGAAATAAACCCCACTGGCATTAGCCAATGAGGTCATTTACCGATGCTTTCGGATTTGTTCCAGTATATAACATTATTGTTAGGTTGTAAACTACTTAATAGATGCCGTCTTTGTCTTAGCATCCCAATCTAGTTTAACCCCCAGCGCATCAGTAATGGCACGTAATGGCACATAAGTTGTACTATCAATTAGCTTTGCACCATCTATGGACTTGCCACGCACAACCACGCTTACCTCATTTGTTGGCTTTGTAGCAGTCTTTGGCTGTAGTCCAAGGTGTTTGGCTAACCCTGATACATGACCGTCAATGATAGCGTTAATTACTTCTGTGCGTTTAAGTCTGTTTGCATCTGCTAGGACATCAATAAATAGATTTTCGGTTAATACAGCAGGCATCTTACTTTCACGTACCATATGGAGATTTTTGGACTTGGTTCCCCGATCAATAACCCCGAACGGGTTTAAGCGGCTTATGATCTCGGCATGTAGCACATTTTGCAATGCAACAGACGCCTGCGAAGATGTTGTATATCTAAAGGACTCAAAGCCCCCGGCACCACCGCCTGCGTTACAATGGATAGATACCAAGACATCAGCACCTAGCTTATTAGCTTGATTGGTGCGCTCCCTTAATTCCAAGAAAGTATCGGTTGATCGGGACAGTGTTACGTTAATCCCTTCATAATCAGCTTCTAATCGTTGCTTAATCCCTAAGGACACCGCTAGAGCAATGTCCTTTTCTTTAACTCCGTTTCCTACTGCTCCCGGGTCTTTACCGCCATGCCCTGCATCTATAAACACCTTTTTCATGTTATTTATCCTCCTTCGTATTGCCCTCACGCTTATTAAATGCAAGCTCAAACAAACCTGTTGCACTCAGTCCTGCAAGCCCACCAGACCACAAACGTAAGACTAACTCTAAGTTAGTAAATGGATAAGCAACCGCACCTACGATCAACCCAATAACTAAACCAACCAACGGCAATACGTTTTTAGGCACGTTTACAGATGCCTTGACCAGTTGTACCAACGCCAACACAAATACAGCCAATACAGATGCAAAGGCTAATACCTCAGTTAAGTTTTGATTTTCCATGTTTATCAATCCTCTCTAATTTTCGATATAAACAAAAAGACGCAAGCACTAGTCCAAAAACAATGCCCACGCCTTTAATGTTGTTGATCTGTCTTGTTGCGGTTCCTTGTAAGTATGATACCGTTCTCTTATATGTCTCGATGTCCGATACACCGCTCTTTATAAGGCTGTATAGAGCATCCCTTTGTGATAGGTATAAATAGTATTTAGTTGCCCAATCAAGCGTTAAAGCAAGCGTGATAGCACCAAAGCAAACACAAACGACTATAAAGGATATGTTAATGATTCGTTGTCTCATTTTAATCTCCCTTCGATGTGTTCAAGCTTAATGACAATCAAATCGTATTTTTCTGAAAATGTTTGCATAACATCCGTCTGTTGTTTGATGATTGCATTAAGCTCTTTTTCCCTTGCCTTGCTGTCTTCCGCTGACTCTCTTTCTCTCTTTTGGCTAGATAACCAAGCCCATATAAAAAGAACCGCAAACGGCCCTTGTGTAATGAAATATTTCCAGATTTCTGTTTCCATATGATTCCCCCGGATTGTGACTCGTGACTGACTAAGAGGGTAAAATAAAAGCACGCCACCAAATTAATTTATATTTCCCTACCAATCATGGCATAACCTATTGATAGTCCAGAACTCGAACTATTTGTTACATTACAACGCCCAGATTGATTAATTACGACTGACAAAGTATTGTTTCCGCTAATATTACTAGATGATTTACCAACGCTATCTTGAAAATATATTCCGCATGCATGACCGCTTATTCCAGAACCTGAACCTTGAATATAACAACCATATATAAAATCCATATTTGGAGGTAGTGGCAATTGCACACTTGTTCCCTGAGGAAGGAAAACAGAACTAGACGGAACAGAATAGACAACTATGCCTTTGCCTAAGTAATTACCCACAATCCCAAAAAGATTAATACCACTCTTAATATTTCCTGCTATTAAATCAGCATCTCCCTGCACTACAATATCAGTGTCGTAAATCCCTGCTTGCTTAGTCTGATTAACAGTACTAGGCGTAACTGTACCGCCAGTCCTTACTGGCAATGTACCAATTACATCTCCATTATCTGTTGTCGCTGTCTTTCCTGCTCTGATGTCTCCCGCTACTGCATTTCCTGATCCACCAGAGCTATCTGCCAAAAAATCCGCACCAACCTTGCGGAATGTATACGGTTTACCAGCAAGTAATTTTCCAGCTGTTAGCGTATTGCCACGCTGATCATACATATCAATTGCACCTAGTCCGTTTATGTTGATTGTTGGATTAATCGTATTGTTTATATGAGGTACAATCGTGATCCCAAATCCCTCAGGTATACTTGTAGGTGGAGGATCTAGTGTAACCACGTATGATCCTGCTGTACCTGTCGTATTAGCAAATGCAGGTTGTCGCACGTAATCAACCGCACTCTCATTGTTAGCATCCTGTAAATCGTTTATATCTTGTCCGATACTATTTAAATCTGACGGTAATACGGTATCATTTAACTGCCAATTTGTTTTAGCCATTAAGAAACCTCCCTTACATAAATCGTTTGTAAAAGTAATGTGTCTGATGCGATAGGCACGTACACATCATTAGTGCTTATTAATTGGTTAGTTGCTGTTTTAAGATCAATCTTTGTAATGAGAGATAACGCTGACGATGGCACTATATATTGCATACCAACCGTAGATGCGCTAACCTCTTTGACAACAAAACTCGTAATCTCATACGTATCATTTAATACTACTTTAGCTATTTTACTGTCTGTATACTCTGCGATTTCGTTTAAAAATGTAGATACTATCATTTAACCACCACCTCTGCGCCTAAATTGGCAAATGGTTTTTCTCCAAGTTTCCACGTTCCCAATTTATAGTTCCAGGATATATCACGCTTTGAAATACGTTCTTGAAACTCGATTACATCCTCTAGTGATGTTTGTTGTTGATATACAATGTTAGCTGGCTTAACGACTTTTACGGTATGCTCTACCTCTTTAAATACTGATGCATCGTTAATATTAGCCGTTACCGTTAAAGTAAAGTTTTGCACGTCCACACTGACAATAGTTAGCCCCTCACCGACTAAGTTATCTAGTTGACGTTGTAAGTATCTAATCGTAAATGGTGGTTTGGTTGAGTAACGGTTTATAAGGCGCTTACGTCTAAAATCAAGCGTTTCGGTGGTTGGGTCTGCTTGTATGCCTAATATGCGCTCTCTACGCCTTATAGATGACTCATTAGCCGTATTTACAAACTGGTCATTTAGTAAACGCTCTATGGCGGTTTCAACACTAATGATTTCCTGTGTCTCTGTTTCTGTTGATTCCACAAAATCAATGACATCGTGATAAATATCTGGTAGATACTCCAATAATCTATTCACTTAGCGTCACCGTCCCAAGCGCAGGGATTTGATCACTTGTTAAAGATACATTTGAGGCTGTGCCATTTAATTCAGTCTCTGACACGTCTAACACTCCGTTTACAGCCAATATGCGTGACTCTATTTGAGATATACGCACCGTAGTTGATGTCTCATCCTTCCACGTTTGGCGCAAAAATAAGAGATATGCACTTATAGCATCCTCGACATCTTGTTGGACTTGTCCAAGCGTAGTGCCAGATTGCAGTACTAACTTAGCCGACGCATTAATAGTTAATGAACTTACCCCGAATATTGTTACTTGATGTCCAATAGGAGCCTGCCCAAGACCTTGACCACTATTAACGGTAGGGTCAATAATCGTCTGCACCTCACTAACTAACTCTGTAGATGGTGGATTGTAATTGCTACTGATGATTGTTGCTTTGACTGTACCACCACCTTGCCAAGTAGGGTAAATCTTAACACCGCCAACGCCGTCAATCTCTTGTATCTTTTGTTTATAGTCTGCGATATTACCGCCAAATGGCTGTTCATTAACTGCTTCATAGTATCTGTTACGCAAAGATTCGTCCGTCTCTGTATCTGCGCCAGCAACTAATATATCTGTAAGTTCTGCTCGTGCTAGATTATCAATGTATTCAATCGGGATTAAACTTCCAAAAGGCTCATTTCCTGCTGTTCCAACGGTTTCAGACGTTAATATAAACTGTCCTACGCTGATTTTTTCGGTAACAGTATAATTCAAATCTCCGATACTGTAACGGCTGTTAATTGGCACATCCATTAGTACATCACCAGACGCATAAAACAAGCCTTTACGCTTGGCAAAGGTTGCTTGTTTACGATTTATGCCAAACTCATTTGTGCGCCTGTCTAGGTACTCCCCTGTGGCTGTATCGGCGTATGATAGCTCAATGTTAGTATCAAGTTCAATGTACATTTGAGCCAACTCTAACGCTGCAGGTGCTAAAGCGTCATAAATGATACTCCCCTGTCGCTTGTCTACGTCATTGTGTACTCTATCAAGCATTCGCTGTAAGATTGTTTCATATGTTTGTGACTCATACACTCGCTGTCACCTCACTTCTAAAATCTCCGAACGTTGAAACTACTCTAAAACTACATAGAGCTTCATCGCCTGTGATGTTTATTGTAAAATCCTCAATAGATGATATTCTCTCATCTTGCAGTAATGCTTCTGTGATTCTGCGTTGTATTTCTGATCTTACATATCCTTCACTACGTCCTTGCAATCCTTGTAGCTCGCTGCCGTAGTCGTCATCATAGATGAGATGATCAAAGCGCACCGTTTGCAGTATTTTATAAACAACCTGACGTATCGCTTGTAATCCGTCTGTTATCCCTTGTGATCGTCCGTTTGCCCAATCTATATTGTAAGTCCTGCTAGTCTCAATAACCTCTTGTGCGTCCTCTATATCTCCGCCTATAGGTATCATGTTGACACCGCCTTTTTATCAACAATTAAATAGCTTGATCCGCCTTGCGCTCTGATTAAGATAACAGCATCACCGACTTTAAGCCCTTCACGTATTACAATTTTATCTAGTAGCGCATCCTGAGTATCTTCTCCGCTAGTACGATGCTTGTGTTTTAGGTCTATCTCATAGCGTGTCAATGACTCAGGCAACCACAATGCATCCTCTGATATGTCAAAACGTTGGTCGATTGTAACAATAAGTGGGCTAACAGATTTAACCTCTCCTGAGATAATGTCTGACAACTGCTGTGACCTGTTATACTCTTTTACGACCTCTTTTATCGCATCTCCTAAACTACTCATTAAATCACCTTCAATTCGAGGCTTAGTGTGTATTCGTCACCGCTAAACTTGTGTGAGCATTCATCCACTAAATAAAATTGATTTATTGCTAATTCCTCGATTGTGACCGTTACAAAACATCCAGCCCTAACCATTGGATTGCCTAACGCATCAATTTTAAGCGTCTTAGTCTCTCTGTTTTTGACCTTTGCCAATGTATCAAGTAACTGTTTAATCTGAGCAGGATTCATATTTTCGTCAACCTTTTGAAAATACTGTAGTCTACCCCACTTAGATATATTTGCGCTATCTTGCGCTATATACACATCACGCTTTTTAGTCTCTTTGTTATCTCTCACTAGCTTGATACGGTTAAAGGTATCGCTATCAATGGACTTTTCAAAGCTAAATCCAGTCATCAAACTATCGTCACCAATGACTAGATCAAGCTTCATATCCTCTGAGTTTTTAATAATTAGGTTGCCAAAGTCGTCATACATCGTATAAATAACGCCAGTGTTAATGACCGTTAAGTCCAATGCTTTACAAATGATATCCATGAGCTTCTGGTTATCCTCAACCATGGATGGTATTTTGTACTTTGTATCTGCTACAGCACCCACTTTAATTCCAAAATCAGCCGCTATCTGCTTCATGATTGCCGCCGCTGTTTTATTTGCAAAGACGTATGTGTCATTACTGGTTAAGTATCGCATTTGGTCATAGGCTTTGATCCTTAATGTCTCTTCCATCTGTCGCCCTACACTAAATACATAGCCATAAAAAATAGGGACATCATCATATTTAGCTCTGATAATATCCCCATTGTTTAAGATGTAGTTAGAGTCTTGTAAGATCGTCATGTCAAAGCTACTAGGTTTACCGATACGAGAGGTCTTCCATGTTGCGTCTGTGACTAACTCCGATATGTTATATACTCCACCTTGTTTGTTATCTGTTATCACCTCTAACATGTAATCCCTCCCTTATGGCAACTTAATTACTCGCCCGATCTGCAACCGTTTTAACTCACTATCCTTAATTCCGTTTAGTTTTTGTATTTGTTTGTACTTACTACCATCACCCAAAAACTTTTTGGCCACCTTCCAGAGGTTATCTCCCTTGACCAATGTATATGTTTTTGGTTTAACCTTAGTATTTGGCCGTTTAGCTGCTGTCTTTTTCTTTACTGTTGGTGTTGCGGTAGTGGCGGTTGGCTTAACTACCTCTACTTTCTTTGCAGAGTAAAATTTATACTCCTTAAAACTGATGGAGTATTTAATGTCACCAACGGCGCCGCCCTCTTCTGCCCATGTAAATTTCTCGATGCTCACAGGTAGATTTATGTTCATTGGCCCACCAGTAAACACCAATCGCATTGGCTGCTTGCTCTCTCTCCATTTTGTGATCTTGTCAACAATATAATGGGATGGCTTAAATAATGCGCCTTGATCTACGTTACAAGCAGGAAACCAGTTGGCGGGGAACATACTATTAAAGCTTATCTCAGCTAGTTTTTTTGTTTTAATTACATTGACTTCGCCAAGCTTTGATATTTCATATGACTTACTATTACCCGACTCATTAACTTCGATTTTCTCAGGTAGTAAAGGGAATTCGATTGCTTCAGCTTCATTGTTGAAGCTTAGTGTTAAGGAGTATGACATGTTTAAACTCCTTTCTATACATTGAACGTTCCTGCTGCACTAGATGCAATTTCTTCTTGTAGTACTGTTTTAATACCAGCAACAATCTTGTTTATATCAGCTTCTTCTCTTACGTCACCTGTTGTAACTTGGACGGTAGGTGTTAAGCTCACAAAGTTTTGGATTGTCTTCATTTCGGCAAGCTCACGCATTAACTTTAAATCTTCAGACGATATGTCTACCTTGTCTTCAATCTTTCCTACTTTCCCAACCTTATCAACATCACCGACTTGCAAAGGCTTGTTTGGATCAAATAGAGAGTTTTTATTGCCAAGTCCTGCACCACTAACCTTTGCGCCTTTCATGGCATCTGCTTGCGCTCTTGCTGATGCTCTATCATTAAGCATCTTTTGTACATTGGCTTCACGCTCAGCTGCCTTTGCATCTGCTGCTTTGTTCATGGCTGCTAAATCAGCTTCCCTTGCTTGTTTTCTTGCTTCTGCTCGTACAGCTTCTTCGCCAGCAAAGCTAACTCTATTTATTGTTTCAAGTTCGACTCCTGGTATATTTTTCAGCACACTAATTAAACCGTTTATCATGTCGATTGCGCCATTTATTAAGTCCTGCAATATTTGCAAAGACTGAACTCTGGCCCAATCAAATGCATTAGCTATGCCGTGACCAACCCAAGTAAAGAAAATAGGTATGCGACTAAAGAAATTAAGAATACTATTCCACGCTCTCATGAATCCTGCTGCAAACTGATCATTTGTTTTCCATAATCTAACTAGGTATACAATCAAAGCGGCAATCGCACTTATTATTAATATAATCACATTGGCTTTCATGGCAGTATTTAAAGCTTGCCATGATGCAGTTAAACCGATATTTGCGGCAGTTAGTATATATGTCGCTACAGCGTTTACTCCTTGTGCTACGGCTACACCAATAGTTGCTAATTTCCACGCTGCAAAAGCTGTAACCAGTCCCCATATAATAGGCTCAATGTATGACCAATTGTCACTAATATAGGAGTAAACTTGTACTAACGCTTCTATCATTGAGATCAGCCAACTTATAGCGGTAGCAATACCGTTTGATAATCCATTAAAAAACGCCTGTCCTGCATCAGTTTGCAAGTATGCGGTTAATTGTACTATCTTCTCGGTTATCGATGATAACGGCCCACCAATCTGAGATAACGAAGAATACCACCTCATTACTTGGTTTTGTAGCACCGTCATAGCTCCACCAAACGTAACTGGCAGACCAGCGAACATGGAATCTATATTTTTTGTTTGCTTCTCAAATGCCTTAACGATTTTGTCGGCTGTTAATTCGCCATCTGCACCCATTTGCTTTAATTGACCTCTAGCAACTCCTAAACCATCAGATAAGATACGCATCATTACAGGCGCCGTCTCGCTCAATGATCTTAGCTCGTCACCTTGTAAGACTCCACTACCTAAAGCCTGTGACATCTGCAATATGGCACTACTAGTTTCGACTGCTGTAGCTCCGCTGATTGCCAGTGTCTTGTTAAAACTCTCAGCAAACTTTAATACGTCATCATCCGTTTTAAATACTCCTTGTGTACCAGCGCCGATTTTTATAATTAAATCAGCGGTATCAAGGTAACTCGCTCTCGTTCTGTCAGCTACGTCAAACACTTGCTTTTGTAACTGTGCAGTAGTTCGCAATCCATCATTTATCAAACCTAAACGTGCGCTAGTTGATGCTAGTTTATCAGCCCAATTCATAGCAGAGTTTATAGCATCAAACCCTCTTTTTAATAATTCAATCCCTTGATTAAGAGAAATAACACTGATTGCCAAGTTTTTCATTGACGAATTAGTGTTATTAACAGAGTTTTTAAAGTTGTCTTGTGATTGTTTGGCTGAATTTATTTGTCTGTTTATCTCAACTTCCGCTGACGCAATTTGCTGTTTTGCTGCCATCAATGTTTTATCTATATTTACATTTCTATTCGCTGTATCTTGCATTTTCATCATGCTTGATACCATCAAATTCATACCATTAGTTATACTTTTTAATGGTCCTGTCATTGCGTCAAATATTTTTAGCGAAGATTGTACTGTTGCTATAATTCTCACCCCTTTTAGGGACAAAATAAAAAGCGCCGTTAGGCGCTTATAGTTGGACTGTTCTTTTTGGCTGTTCAAACAAAACAGGATTTAATTTTGATTTTATTTTTTGTGCTGGTAGTGGATTCATTCCACTATCAAACATCATTGCGGCTAATTCTCCGTTTGATTTCTCATAGTTAATAATAAAGTAGTAATTTCTAGTTTTCTTCTCTTTATTCATTGCCCTAGAACCAACGACTAATCCAATTGGGCCAAACATCAAACCACCCGCTATGCCTTTGACAGCACTACTGTGGACTATATTAGCTATTTCTATTTCTGTTTTAACCTCTGCAGCCCTTAATTGAGAGTTTAATACTTTAAATTCCGTACCGCCACCGTCAATAGAAAGCCCATCTTTTTTCACATAAAGAGTACACGCCGTTTTTTCTGAGATTGGCAAACCCTCTACATGCGTTAGATTTGCATGAGCTAATATACCATCATCTTGTAATTGTTGTTTTCTGCTTTTCGAGTTAGCCTTTGGCTTTGCCGCTATCCCCAACCCAATACATATTGCCATTAGTAAAAGTGCCAAACCTCCACCTTCTACCGCTGGATCATTGAGACTAATTATAAAAACCATTAAAAATGAAATTGACGTTAGAAACATTACTATTGATGCGATAATACGCAACGCCCTCATGATATACCCCCTAATAAGATACTGTTGTACTAATATTAGCAGATATATCCAAGGATTTGTATTACTTTGTTGCATTTTTCTCTGCTTGTATCCTTATATCAATAGCCGCCATTATAAAAGCCTTCTCTTTTCTGGGCAATGAGAGAAACTCACTCGGCCATTTATTAAACTTATGGAGAGCGTAGTAAGCGTAATTCGACTCGGCGTCTGGTTCGCTCCCTACGCTCCCATTTATTAGTTTTTTGCTTCTTCCACCAAACTATCCATGTCAACGTTAAAACCGCTTAATTTCTGGATTTCTTCAGCTAAAGTTGTGATTTCACCAGATAGTAGCACTTTGTTCAAGTAATCTTCTGGATTGATGGCGCCTACTTTAGCTAAAGATGCAGCATCCTTAAAATTAGGCTCGATTGTATGCTCAATAACTAACGAGCTATTAAATTGTTGCGTATTAAAATCAACCTTACCTTTTTTGCCAATAGTCATACATCTTTTTCTAATAGATTCAAACTCTGTATTAGACAAGGCTTTAATTTTAAATTTAAGAAGGTTTCCTGCACTGTCTTTGAATCTTGGAGAAATTGCAACCTCATCTGTTAATCCATTAACTAAATTGTCGTTTAAAAAATCCTGTAATGTACTCATATATTATCCTCCTATTATTGAATTACCGGTCTACCAAACTCGTCCAAAATGTCAGCATCATCAAATGTAAACTCTACATCTTCATCCAACATTTCAGAATCCACATCGAACTTTGCCATAACTGCACTATCTAAATTCACATTTTTTAACACAACTGTCTGTTTACCTACGCTACTGGTAGGGTCGTCATTGATAATTTGCAAATCAAAGTATGTGTCAACGCCCGTTTTCATATATTTATACATCATTCTCCTGAATGTCGGAGAACCGTAATATAGATTCATTTTGCCTGTGCCTTCGTAACCATTTGATTTCGACTGAGTACCAATCTTGCCAAGTGTCTTGCCTTGCGTTTTATTTTTTTTTGAAATCGCTTCAATGTTCTTAGCGTGGAACATTTCTTCTACTTGCTCATCAATGGTGGCGTAGGCTTTCCCAGCTTGCCCTGATATAGTATCTTTTAAATTTAAAAATGACATGTTACATCACTCTCACTTTCTGGTAAATCTTCTCGATTGCGTCCACTGGTTGGGCAACCATTTCCACATACACACTATCTGCGTCATTTCCCGCAACAACCTCAATATCATTTTGGCTATCAAAGTTTTGAATAGCGTTTAAATCCTGCAAAGTAGTCATGTAAGAAATAACTTGCGCTTTAAGCAAATTTCGTCCGTCGGCATTATTATCAACTTTACCAATAAAAAACCGTTCGAAGTTTGAGCTTAGATCATTAGCAATCGCATCAAGCACACGCATAACCCTGTTTTTGCTGAAATGTTTTGCTTTGTCTGCTGTAAAGCTAGTAAATGTATTAATGTCCTGCTCAATAACAGCCTGACCGTTACTCATTGTCATGACCATTTCGCCGTTTTTAAGCGCTTGTATGATCTCTGTGTTTGTATATTTAGGTGATACGTCCACAGCATTTGCAATAGGCGTGTAGGTTAATGATTGGTTAACATTTGCACCAGCTTCTAACGCTGCAATCTCCCATAATAGGTGGATAGTAGGCACGATACTACCATCACCTAACACGATGCTGTTTTTAAGGCTGATAATACCCTCGTGATCGGCTTGTGGGTAGTTTTCTAATACAGCTACCACTTTCTTACCTTCGTCCCTTACACGCTTAATCCAAGCCGTTACAAGTGATTTAATAGTAGAGTCTGTACTTGGGATACCCAAGACATTAAAGTCCTCGACCTCTAATCTAGCTAATCCAGCGCTCCATGTTGTACCCGATACCGTACCATCAGTACCACCAACTAATGATGTGCCTGCCGTTGCCGATAATGCACCAGTACCAGTAAATACTACAAAGTCATTTGATGCTAAGTTTTGTACTGTGTCTACTGCAATTTGGCTCGCTACAACCTCATTATCCAGTAGCGTGTAAACATCAAATGTGTTAGCTACGTCAATATTTTCTTGCACAATGATTTTTAAGTCATTACCACGCACACCAGCATATTTAGCCGTAGCAGTTAATGCGTCGTCTGTAACCGTCGCTTTAGCCGCTCCTGTCAATCCAAGTCGGTAGATAATAACTTTACTAGCATGTTGTGTAGCCGCTGTTATATGGCGGATACGTTCGTCTGTAGCGGCGTATCCAAGTAGAGGTAATGCTTGTGTGAGATATTCAGCTGAATCAATTGTGATTAACTGCTCGCCCCATGGTAAGGGAGCTATAAAAGCGGCTGTGCCACGCTCGCCAATTGTGGTTGTTGTACGTGGTTCACTTACAAAGTTCGTGTATACTCCGGGTCTAACTTTGTCCTGTTGAATCCAAGTTCCTCCTGCCATGCTACTTCACTTCCTTTTGTAAAAAGTCATTAATAACAGTTTCAACCTGTTGCAACGTGTATTTTTTTTCATCCTCCAAAAAGGCACTAACAATGTCTCTATGCTGTGCAAACCTAGAGGACTGTACAATCTGATCTTTTGTGTACCCTACGGCTTGTGTTGCTTCTTTTTCTTTAGCCATTCTTTAACCTTCCTTCCTGTTCCAGACTGTTCATTTTGATCTCGTCTGGCTTGTCCTTTAAAACATGGAAATTAAGATCAAACATAAAATGCAATGTCCTGTCTACAATCTCATGTGTCGCTCCTGTAACTCTGTATACTGCTCCGTCTATATCAATCGTTAATAGGTTGCTATAAAGGTTCTCAGCCATCTCATGACCGTATTTGTTGTACTCGTCTAGCGGTGGGAAATAGTGAATATCAAAGGCATGAGAACGTAAAAAGCGCCTGTCTAACTCTTTGCCTTGTCCCATTGTTAGGAGCTTGACAAAAAATGACGGACGCTCAAAGTCTTGAGGTACTTCCTCATCGTACAGCGCTATATCTGGATACAAATTAGACAGTGCCAAGGTGACACCATCCCTTATGCTGTTTACGGTTACTGGCATGTGTCACCCCTTCCTGCCATTCATCAACTGGTCTAGTATCTCAATTTGCTTTCGTTCAAGAAACTTAGGCAATTCTCGTTCAATTTCCTTCATAGATATGGTCATCATGAAGCGACCTTCCACCCATCCAGTGAGGTCTTTACCTGTTCTGTGACCATATTCTACGTATGCTGAGTATTCAAGGTTATTAAATATTTCAACCTCATACCCATTGCCTTTACGTACAACATTACTTACTTCCCAATGTCGCCTTAAATCGCCTGTATCAACTGGTGTGCGCCTTTTAATCTTTGCTACGGACCTATAAGCCATTTCTAGCAAAAATTCACGTATCCACCGTTCAATGATTCTTTGATCCAACGCCTTTTTAAATCTACCAGCCATATCCTCAAACTGACTAAAATCAAACTCTCCCCATTTAGCCATGGCTATGACTCCGTATCACGTTGGATGCTTATTTCTTGGTGTGTGGGATACATAAACGCTTCTCCAGCATTGTATTTACGCACAACGTCGTTACGAGTCACGTTTATAATATCACCTTGCTTAATCTCAACGTCTGGAGATATAAAAAGCTTAGTCTCATAGGCGATATTGTTTTTGGTATCCGTTTGTCCGTTAGTGCCTAATGCCTTTTGAGATATACGGCAAGGCTGATCAGATAAAATAACCTGCAACTCCTTACCGTTTGCTCCATTGGGCTTCTTAATAGTCACCCAACGACTTATGCTACATCTGTCCTCGTACATTTTTTCGATGTTATGGCGGTATTTATTGTAGTTAACCAAATTACCACCTCATTTTACGGTAGTGTACAAGATCGATGCGATAGTTAAGTACTACCTCATCAATGACCTTTTTAGCAGTGTTGGACAATCCAGATGCAGACGATGCACCACTTATAGATGTATCACCTATCTTGATATTGCCCTCACCGCCTACAGTCTCATTTATTGCGTCAACGTTGATAATCTCCACCCTGACAGCATCCATCACCATAGATGCCCATATATCCGTTAAATCTGTTGGTATATCGCTTATGTTGCAATAATGGATAATGCGCCGCCCAATCTCTCGTATATAAGAGATGAGCAACGCATCATGTGTTGTGTCATTTATTTGCAATCTAAGCTTTACTATCTCCAATACCGTTGCTTGATCGGCTGGATTAGTCGGCAACATGATACTAACCTCTGGATACGATACGTGCGATTGGGATAGCTTTGTGTGCAATGTATTTACGTGCTGCACCTGCGCCGCCATCATGTACTAGAGTCCAGTTAGCGCCGTTTTCAAGCTCCGCACTTGTTGGCGATAGAGTTGCTTGACTTGCTTTAGTGTAGCTAATGCCGTAAGGAGCAAAACATTTACGTTGACGGCTATACAATGTATCTTGACCACCATTTGTTTTAGGATCACGATACATTTCAAACGGAACTTTTGCGCCAATGTCTTCATAATCAAACGCACCCTCACCCAATACATAGGTGGTGTATTTGTTGTATGCAGGAGTTTCACCAGATGCTGCAACGGTTTCTACTGGCATGGAATCATCAATTAATACAATTCGTCCATTCCACGTTGCTAATGTAAGCTCACGTTCAATGCCATTTGCATCCGTTTGTTTAAGGTATGCAAGTAATTTGAGGTTTTCTAGGTTAGTTGCTACTACTGAGTGCATGATTGCAAGTCTAAACTTAGATTTGTTGTCACCGCTTGCTTGTTGGATAGCACTATTTAGTGTAGCCGCACCGACTAATGCCGCATCATCTGCATTTGCTGTAATGTCGTATGTGTGATTATTAACAAACTCTAAGTTTTTAGCACCAGTCATGCTATAAATACCTTTTAAGATACTAAGCAAGGTGTTTTGATCGTTAATATCCCAGTACTCAGCCACTTGTGATGCAACGTTATCCATAAAGTTTACGCCGCCTGTGATATCCTCGGAAAAGTCACTTTCCATCCACGCTTTAGCACGACCGATTACAACCACACTGCGCTCAAATGTTGTTGTGCTAGTTGCTGTAATGTCTGTCACGCCGTCATAGTTTAGTGCTTCGCCATCTAATAAGCCATACATAGGCAATGTGGCGTATGCTGTGCCTGTGCTTGCACTAAATGCATTACGAATTTCTGAGTTACCAGTTAATGCACGAGATTTTAAAAGCTCGTTTTTGCGTGTTTGTGGGATACGTGATACATAAGCGCCGAACGCTTCAGGGTTAAATGTTTTTGAATCAAATTTTGCCATGTGTTAAATACCTTCTTTCTTATTTTTAAATTTGTGCATTAGGATTAGCTGCAAGGTACTCCGCAAGCTCTGTGTAAGTCATTTCACTTGTCTTTTTAGGCGTTGACGCTGGTGGTGCGCCATCTGTTGGAGTCATCCCCTTAAATGTAGGCGCTGTAGGTTCTTGGACAAACAAAAAGGACTTGCTATCACGCAAAGCCTTTACTTGATCTTCATATCCTTTTTTAATTGACCCATCATCACCAAGCTCAATGACCGACTTATCTAGTAAACTAGCCACTAAATCAACATCATGTACACTATTTCCTAATGCTTGCTTTAATGCAGAGCTAAGTCTTAATTCTTGCTTTTCTGCTTCGTGTTGCTCTTTTGCTGCTTTGTTTTCAGTCTGTAGCGATTCAATTTGTTTTCTCAATTCTTCATTATCACCACTAGACTTCTTTAATTCTTCAAGTTGCTTATCACGTTCTTTTAAGCTTTCCTCGGCTTTCTTTTTAGCCGTATTCGCTTCGTCAAACTTCTCTTTCGGGAACCAATTCCCATCAGTTACGATAGCAATCTTGTTTTCCCCTACCTTTTCAGCCACTTGATTATATAATTCCTCACCTAACAATTCTTTTAAATCCATATATCTCTACTCCCTTAATGTTTTATTTACGTGTTACACCTCACGCAATGGGCTTGCGTTCGTTCAACCCACGAACCTTTAAAGAGGGCAGCGCCTAGTTTAATGTCATGCGACAGGACAACGTATTAAGCTACTACTTTTTCAAATTTTTCTTGTAACCACTGCTCTGTACACACTTTGAGCGTCCCATCAGCTGTCTTGTATACACATTCACCTTGTTTGATAACAATTACATCAAAATTACCTCTGATCACACGCATTCTAAAACTACCGTCTGGATTAAACTCTACAGCTGTAGGCAATCCAACAAAATTATTTACTGCTGGTATAGACGGAAAATCCTCTAGTTTAATCGCAAAAACCGTGTCTCTTGATCTGTATTCTGCTACTTCTGCCATTTTACATATCCCCTATGCTATATATTTTTGATACCATTCTTCATAATTCATATCGCTAGGCACGTTGTACGTTTTACCGTCTTTACCCCTAGCAATTCGCTCGCTTGGCTCCTCGTCTCCAAAATATGCGACTGTAGTCGATCTGCAATTAGCATGTAAAGGTGGGTAGTTAACTCCTATCTGCTTATCTGATAGATTAAACACCCTATTATCCATGCTTTGGCAAACTTGGCTTGTGCGGCTGTCTAACGTGGCTAAAAATTGATACTGTTTGACTACTCCGCTTTCTCGGTATCCTTTGTAGGTAGCTTCACCCATGATGTGGGCGCTCTCTGTGCGTACCAAGCGTTGAGCGTTTGATTTAGATACATTCATGCGATCCTGTACAGTCTTAGTGACCTTATCCAAGCTATCACCACGTATAAACGATTGAGTTAGGTTTGTTTCTAACTCCCTCAACAACTTTGTTCTGTCATCCCAAATACGTGAACTATAATCACTACCAGCCCATTTCTTTGTTATGACCGTCTCTACTGCTCTTGTGTCAACCCTAGCAAACGACGCGCCAAAACCCACACCTTTTTGTATCTCAAATAGTGTGCGGTAATAGGTATCTGTATAGGTGTCTGATATCAAGGTTGTTAGCTCTTGATGTTCTTGCGCTTTAAGCATCTCAATCTGTTGTTGTATCTGTACTTGTAATGCTTCGTATCTCGTTATCCTGGTGCGGTAGTATACGTTATTAAGTTCCTTCGTCCATGCTCCTGACTCATTGCCTTTTGCAAGCTTTGTAAATTCCTCGACAGTCAGCTTAAACTCTTTTAATTCGCCTTTGTTGAGTATCTTCTTAGCCTCTAACATCGTTACTTCGTTGTTACTGGCGAACCGTCCATAAAAAGCGTCTATGTCCTTCTGGATGCTCTTGTATGCTTTGCGGTATTCTTTCTCTAAACGCTCATTTAATGAGTCCGCTTTTTTAAATTGTCTGTTGGCTATCTGCTCACTGCGTTTATTCCAATAATCAGCGGACTTCATCATTTGTTACCTGCGGATCAGGACTATTTAAATCTGGATAGTCGGTGTAACTGTCTGTTTGCTCCTGCTGTATCCTGTCTAACTCTTCCTGCACGTTTGTAGTCCAAGGATGATTAGCGACTATCGTTTCGTCAGATATGACACCTTTACTCTTGGCAGCATTTTCAATAGCTTCAGTCTCATTAATGATAATGTCTCTATTAAAAATAAATGTAACCTCTTCATTCGAATAATCTTTTCTGTATCTGTTTAGAATGTCCGTATTGATGAAGAATAGCAGTTGCTCCAACGACCATTGGTACTCCGTCTCAATCATATTGCAATCTAAGTCTAGATCGGCATATACAAACTTGAGCGCCTTGCCTGACTTATCATTGCCTAAAATGTCTGACTGAGAGTCTACACCTCTACCAAACTCGTATATGTCTCTACGGTTTTGATCTTGATGTGCCTTGTAAGCATCTGTATTAAGGTTGATGTCCTTTGTATCGACTCCACCATCGTCTGTAACCTTTACGGCACGATATACGGATAGATTGCGTCTAAACTCACCCAAATCCTGTCCATCCAAGTTTTTGAGTACAAATATGCTATTTGGCGCATCCTCCAAAGCGTTAGAGTTATCAGACTTTTGTTTATCGTAGTCATCAATGAGTGACTTTATTTGATGGATTAGCGGCAATTCCTCGTCATTGTACTTAAAGCACACGAACGGTACTTTGTTCCAGTTATGAGGTATTTCCTTTTTATCTGGATTAACTAACTTAGCGTGAGGGCTACACCAATTAGCGCCGTATGATGCATCTGGTACAACTCTGTCTTTTTCGTACACTAACCTCATTACACCGTCTTTTGTCCAATGCTCTACTCTAGTGATCTCTTTACGTTCTTCCGCTTCATAGGTGATATATTGGTATACCCTAATTACAGACTCTAACTCAGTGTGATCAGAGTCTCTCCATAAAGGTATAATCTCATTTGCTGGCATGCGTTTAAGCTTAAATTGTCCTTGCTCATCGTAGTAAGGATGTAGCCATGCTATCCCTTTCTGGATGCTCTCTTTACCAATACGCTGTATTAATCGCATAAAGTTTTTATCAAAGTAATCTTTTGATAAGATTTCTTCATACGTCTCGTCATCTGCCTGTGCTGTTATCGGCTTAGACAGCAAATAACCCACCTTTTGATCAATTAGCTTTTTAGTAAAGTTATGATGCAGTTTGTTATTGGCTACGTTTGTAACCTCAATCATGTTCCCATCTGGTCCGATTGCCATTTTGCGGCGCTTTTTTATGTCTGGATGGTCTTTGTAATATTGCTCCCCTATAATCATCCAAGCAAGCTGGTGCGACTTCAGCCAGTCTTTTACCGCATTATAGACAATCTTATCAATGCCCATTGGTGCGTTAATATTAAGGTTATTTATGATTACGTCTGTCTCTGTTGGCCCGTTAAAAAATGTCATATGATCCTCCTTCCCTAGAATGATATAGACGGTTGTTTCATGTCTCGCTCTAAAGCATATCTACATTGGTCAATCGTATGATTGTCCTTGTCTTCTAACTTGGCCTTTGGGTTACCGTCTGTATCTGTTTGATAGTCTATATTTTCAAACTCTCTAGCTGTATTAGGTGTACGTTTGGGGTCTATCACAATAGCTTCTAAGTCATCTAGCCACTTTTCGCCATATTCAACACTACCTGCACCTTTCTTGGCTCCACGCATATTAATGCCATAACCACGCATTTCATCAATAGATTTAGGCTCTGCACTATCGGCTGTTGTTAAATCCCTGTCATATCCTTTTTTCTTCATCCAGTCGGCTAGTTCTCTGTTGCTTATCTTAACTCCGTATTTTTCATCCATTGCATACAGGATGCGGCGTGTTTTATCGTAATGCCAACGACCAAAAGACAACGGATCGACCCCATAGCCCCAGTCAGTCCCTTGTCGGATATTATCAAACGAGTTTATTTCATCATGTGTGATTGTTCTAAATACTAGGTTATCAAACGGCACTACACCGCTCCCTATCGCTTCACCAAGGTATTCCCACCTATATTTGTGTGGTTTATTCTCTTCAACTTGTTTTGCTTCCTCAATAAACGCTTTAGAAATATGAGGGTTATTTAAGTATGTTGAGTGATTTACATATGTGTTATCTGGTATAAACTGCGTGTCATACTTTTTATTAACCCACGATTGTTTGCGTTTAGGTGGATTGTATGAGTAATAGAAAGCATAAAAAAGACCATCCTCTAATTCAGCACGTAACACCGAATTTTCGATAGTCGATACTTCTTCTTCCGTTTTAAACTCAGCTAATTCCTCAATCCACAATATCGCAATAGGGAACTTCGACACTTTAATGGACTTTATTTTCATTGGATCGTCAGCGCCACGGAAGATAATCTTATTACCCCTTGGTATATACACAAGCTGTAAAGGCGATTTCATAACCTTCCAGTAATGCGACACTCCTAATAGCTCAATAGCTTCTTTAAGTTGCTCAAACACCGACTCTTCAAGCGTTCTGGCGACCTTGCGCACAACTAATGCCGTTACAGGGTACTTCATCACATCTTTTACTATCTTAGGTGCTATAACTGATGATTTACCCGATCCACGACCGCCCTTTAAAACGTGTCTTAGGTATCTGTGTGAGTTGGATGCACCCCAGAACTCATAAAAGTGAGGAACGATGATTTCAGACAACTTAATCACCTTTGTCATAAGTATCACCTATGTCATCAATGATCTGTACTACTGCGTTAGTGTCAATCTCTTGTTTATCAGTCCACATTGCATAGCGCTTGCCAAGTAATTCAGCCGCCTTGTTACGGTCTTTAACAGGAGTCTCTAAACCTAGTTGATCTTTTACTTCGCCACGCATGACACTAGTCAAAAATGCTAACACTTCATCTTGACTTGCTATTCTTTCTTCTTCCTTTGATTCCATTCTTTCTTTTATATAATCCTGTATGTTGGCATTTGTTAGTAGTTTACTAGCATTCGTCCTAGCTGTAGAATCCTTTTTACAACTTGGATAAGCCTTTTTGTAGCTTTCTGTAGCATTCATTGTCTCTATATAATAATCAGCAAACGCCTTATGCCTTTCGTTCATTTGATCTCACCACCATGTACCGCAATAACTCTATAGCGTTAGTAAACTCATGTGTTTCTGGCACCGCTATTTTCTTGCCTGTCTTCTTGCTTACCTTATCCCCTTCGTGCCAGAATGTTAACTTGTAACGAGAATAGATGTTACCAAACTCTTTAGAATATCTTTGCTCTTTGGTTAGTGATACATCATGGCCGTTCATTCCTAGCTTTAGCAACAATAGTTTTAGGTTTTTACTAACATTCATGTCATATCACCCACCTTCTTCCTTTACGTTGATTTTTAATTAAACACCATCACCCAAAGTAATATTGACCACAGCATATACCAGCACGATTCTTTAAAATAGCCCTTCATTTTGTAGTTAATACTCATTCCTAGGTTAACGAAAAACAAAATAATCATGATAATTTTAAATACTTTATCTAAGGCATCACTTAACATTACATCACCCCTTTTATATAGTCTCTTATGTACAAAAAAAGCCGCCTTATTGGCGACTTGTGTTATTTATAGATTCATCTTCATGATTTCAAGTACCTGTTTCAATGTTTCTTCTGCTTTCTTTCGTGCGTTTTCATCCGTTGAACCAACTCTAATGTTTTCCAAGCAATCATTCATCAAGCGGTAAATTTCATGGCTCGCTGCAACTTTTTTCTTAATAGCATCTAGTTCCTTCTTCATTTCTATAACATCTTCGCTAAACAATTTAACCACCTCCCCAAGATAATATCATACTAATTATGTACACCGCATTACTTAGGCTGCGGTAACCTCCACGATCCATCCTTTATGTATCCCCTTGTCAAAAAGATACACCCCTGTGCTTGTGGTCAACACATCCCCATTACAGGGATAAGGAGGTGGTACCAGATTAACTCGTGATGATCTTGGTGTTTATACGTTAATCTGGCAGGCTTGGCGTCTCTATATAATTAAGTAAGTTATACGCATAATAAAAAGCACCCTGTTAAGAGTGTCTAATCCTTATTCAACTACTTCCCAATTTTCTGCGAACAGTTCTATCATAGTTTCTTTCCAGGGCACTCTCCCAAATCTACTTTCTACGTATAAGTATGGCGCTGTCATTTTACTATGTTTATCTGGACGTTGAACCCTAATAACCACATCTTTTTGCCACTGTGTGAGTCTCATTCCTTTTCCTTGCTTGGCTCCCTCAAGCGCTTGACCAAAATTCATTTCTCTTCATCCTCTCTGAAATTAAAAATGCCACCCCTAAGGATGGCTATATAAAAGGTTAATAATTACCGTATTGAGCAGTAATTTATCAGCGGTTACTGCTAATCCGCGTCGGTTCAGGCTTTTTGAGGAGGGAAAACAGTACCGACTAACGCGAAACCCTCATAGTATTAAGATGTGGGCAAGGATTTGCACCTTGCAGGCTTTCATGTTCTTTTGGCAATTTTAGTTGCCATCGTAGTTGTTTATCCGCAGTTACACAACCCGTTTTAGCAACCCATAAAAGCTATCCCATGCGTCTACCTATTCCGCCACCACATCATTTTTAAAGTGTGAAGGGAATCGAACCCTCAACCAGCCAGTGTAACCAACTTTGAAACTCCGCAGAGTTGTGTAATCGAACCACAGATATTACCAGCCGCTCTCCCTATTGAGCTACACACTTTGTATTGGATAAGGTGACGAGCGATAAGCCGTTTAAGTTATTGTCCGTCACCTTGGATATATATAGGAAATCGCACCGCTTTATATGGACTCTTTAGGTCAAGTGATGAAGTATTATTACTTCTGTGGTGCGTCCTATATATTTATCACAATACTATTGTATCACGTTTAATCGAGTACGAGCGGTCATAGATCGGACATAGAGCGGACATGATTTTAATCCTTAAATACGATTAGTCCTAACGATGTTGCCAACCGATAAATGGCATATGATTTAATACGTCTGTAATGTCTGTCGCTGTATCCGATCTTACGTGCCACCTCACTGTCCCATACATCATCGTCATTCATGTAGCGCTCTCTTATGAGCAATTGCTGTTTGGCTCCTAGCTTCCTAATAGCCTTTTCTGCACGCTCCACATGCCTTTTGCGCCTTTGTTGTTCATCAACCATATTAATTACCAAGTTCCCCGTTTGATCGCTTGTAACGCCTGTATTGCTTCGTGGCATATCGCTGTATGATGCTGTCATGCTAGGTTCCTCGGGGATGTATTCAGTGACTTGGTACTCCCTAGCACGACTCAGGTACTTTTCTACTGCTTCCCTCGTCTTATCTTCGTCCACGTCATATATATCAAAAGTCATTTGTTCCATTCACCTCACCTCATTTGCACTTATTTTCATTATTTTGAATATAAAGTCGTTTATTTTGATCATTCATTTGTGTTTATCTACACTTTCCTTCACTGTAAGCTTCATCACTTTGTAACGAACTATATTAGTCGCTGTGGTTCCTGCTGCTGAAATAATCAAGATGCCAAGTACAAAAGTTAACCATGGATGTTCTAATGCCCATTGCATAGTTTAATCCTCCAATCTCTTGAACTCTCTTTCAAATCTTCCTACTCTCACCTTATACTTATCCGTATCAAAGTTGATGTATCTGTAATGGATATCTCCGTCTATGTCCTCATATAAGGCGTATACTGTGTCGCCTTCTCCATCCTCATAGAATTGGTTTATACGTCTCTTTAGATGGGTTCTGGTTACCTTTATACCGTCCTTATCTACAAACGTTTCTATGGCTTGTTTTGGCGTGCTCATAGGTAATCAAATATGTCTGTCTGACCTTCTTTTATAAACTCACTCTTATCAACGATTAGCCCTTTTTCAATCATCCACTTAGGGGCATTTTCCTTACAGTGGTTCCATATGGTTTCCCCTGCTCTAGACCTTGCTGGGTTTTCCTTCTCCGCTTTATATGTCCATACCCAATAGCTTTGGGCTTTTACTGTTTCATTCATGGCTATACCCTTGCTTTCGGTATATAATCCACTCTCCATTGTCTATAGCCCTTTGAGCTTCTTCCACGCTCTTTGCTCGTCCAGAACCGTCAGAATAAACGATTCTTACTTTACCTGTTGGATATCCGTCAAAGTCACGATGCCACGATATAATCATTTTCCCAATTCCTTTTTCGTAAGCGAACTCACAACCATCAATATCTGTAATATCAAAGTTTTCAATTTCAATCATCTGTTTATCCCCTCCTATGGGAAAGAGGTTTTATACCTCTGTCCATCCTCCATCAATGTAGTTCCAAGCCCACTCATTCCACGCTTCTTCAATTGCTTGTTCACGTTCCTGCCCTTCCAGACCTTCCAAATCTAACTCAAATTCTTCTTCTCTTTTCGCTCCTACATATCCAATCGATAAAGTGAATAATAGTTTTGTCATAGTTTTATACCTCTGTTCCCTCATCTCTCTTCATGTGATCTTGAACTCTATCTTTTGGTAAACGCATTACGGTGAATGCTCCGAAATCATCAAGCGCATCTTCACCTTTGATGCAATCTTTAGGTATCAGTAAAGTAGTTTGAATACGAAAATAATCTTTATATTTACCAGTTTTCGTAGGAGCCGCAGTAGTAATGTCTCCTGCAAGTGGTACTATCAACAACAAACTATCATCTTTTTGCATACCTTCCGCTATATTAGATATTGAGTTGACGCTTGCATCAAATAATACTGTTTTCATTGTTATCTATCTCCTTTTATTTAATTTTAAGATCAATATCAGGCAGTATCGTCTGCGGTTTAAATATAACCCTGTAATGATATGTGCTCACGTTAGCTCCTTCTAGTTGCTCTGCGAAGTACGTAACGTTGTCTGAAAGACCAAGAAAGTGTTTTTTATATGCGTTATCTCCTGTCTTACATGTTACAGTTACTTGCTTGGAACGGTCGTCACTATTACCCAGTGAACAACGTCCCTCAATGGATAGTAAGTAGGTATCTGTTATTCCGTTGTAAAATACTACTCGTCTATTAATCTCGAAATTGTCTGCGGCTTTTGATAAGTTGCTAGACGCAATGTCAGCATCAGAACAAGCAGTTAACCCAATAACCAACCCAATCATCACAACTAAAAATGAAAATTTTCTCATATTTTATATCTCTCCTTTTATTTGTTATCCCTTAACCTCTATCAATCTTCTACGCCTACAACTTCTTCTTTGCACGATGGACATACATGGATGGCGCAATCTCTATATTCAGGATCAGAAATACTTCCGATCTCACCCTTAAAAACTTTGTTTGTTTCTTTATCCCAATCACGATTCCAATTCTTCACTAGACACTTTGGGCAAGTTGCCTTTCGTTTCATTTGTTTTATCTCTCCTTGTTATCCCTTATAGGGGTTACCCTTCTTCCATCAATTCAATAGCATAATCATATTGTTCTCTTGTAATTTCTATATTCAAAGGTTCATAGTTTTCACAAACCCCTTCAAAATCAAGAGATATACAGGCGTTCTCCCCATATTTTTCAATCATGTATCTTTTATGTCTAGCATGTTCCTCTTTAACCATTTCGAACTCTAATAGTGTTGGAGGTTTCAACGACTTACTTATAATCATGTAGGCATTTTGAATATTATCTAAGGTAACGTCTAAGTTTTCATCCTCCCAATCTCCAACATCCATATTTGCTGCTAAATATCTTTCAGGATTTGTCTTATTTCTCAGAACCATAACTGGAATTTTATTCATTGCCCTTGTACCTCCATCAGCGTTATATAAACAGCCATAGCGATTTGACGGGGAGAAGCTTGAAGCATATAAGCAACCCCATGCCCTCTATAAGTGACCTCCTGAAAATTGTCTGTTGGGTCTGGAGGTACGCCCTCATCAAAATACATAACATCGTATAGAGCACCCACATACTTATTAGCATTTACCGCTATAGCCTTTGCTTGGGCTTCTCTGGAATTAGCTAAGTTGGCTGTGTAAGAGTAAAAAATATCATTCTTATACTTTTCAACATCCCGACCA
>NZ_JAGGKG010000019.1 GCF_017873435.1 Paenibacillus turicensis
ATAGGTGTCTAATGATGTAATGAAATTTGAATTTAATTCCATCCGATATGCCTCCTGTTGTCATATTCGTGTCGCATAATTGTTATTGTACGACAAAGGGTCTACTACTTAGGTATAGTCTGCATAAATATACTATGCTGATGCTTATAAAATATATAGCACAATAGTGTCTAATTGTAGTTATACCCGCATACTTTTGTCCTATACATAATGAAAGTGACATCGTATTTTGTCGCTTTATAGTACAGGGTTTTAAAAGAATTGCGTTAAGTAATGCACCATAGTAGAAATAATAACTAGGTCTGGGAGGCAAACACGTGATGGTTCCAACCAAAGATATAACACAATTGTATCTAAATAAAGAGCCAGATGCAGAGCATTGGGTGAATATGCTGCGCCAAAAGCATGCAGAAACATATCAGCACTGTATTCGAGTGGCTATACTTGCTGAGAAAATTGCTGAACCGCTTGGATTAAGTGAGGAAGATAAGAGAAAGCTAATTCGAGGTTGTTTTTTACATGATATTGGGAAAACAATGATTCCTCGGGATTTAATTATGCAAACTCAACCGTTAAGTAAGGAGCAGTGGAATATTATTAAGTTGCACCCATTGCTTGGTGCCGAAATTATGGAGGAACAAACTGGTTTTGATGAAGAAATCATCAATGTTGTTCATTATCATCATGAGCGATGGGATGGCTCAGGTTATCCCGCTGGACTACAGGGAGAAGATATACCTTGGTTTGCTAGAATCTGTAGTGTAATAGATGCATTTGATAGTATGCTATCAGATCGCCCATATGGAAGGAAGCTAACCCCAGCTGAAGCGAAGCTAGAGCTTCTGAGACATGCGGGCAAGCAGTTTGATACTGAAGTTGTCCATGCCTTTATGACCTTAACCGACCAAACGCTAAATATCTATTCGAAAGATTAGTTAAATAAAAGGAAGGTTCCCTCGAATACTTTATATTTTGTCATAAAGTGGGGACCTTCCTTTATTAATTTTTAATCTGCTGTTGTTCTTGTCTCATCCAATGAGATATTTCCTGTTTTAATTGTAAAAATAAAGGATTCGTTTCTAACTCCTCTTGTCTAGGACGCCCAAATGGGACATCGATAACCTGAAGTACACTTGCAGGTCGATTGGATAACAAATAAATTTTGTCAGATAACATTAAAGCTTCATCAATACTATGTGTAATCATGAGGACAGAACGCTGATGTGACTCCCATATGTCCAACAACCAACGCTGCATATCCGCCCTAGTTAAGGCATCTAATGAGCTAAAGGGCTCATCTAGACACATGATTTCCTGTGGGGCCAGCATCCCTCTTAAAAAGGAAACACGCTGCTGCATGCCGCCTGATAACATATGAGGATAAGCTTTTTCAAAGCCAGCCATCCCAGCCTTATCCAGCCAGTCAAGGGCTTCCTGCTTCGAATTTGGACCCGTAGTCCCAGCGATTTCTTGCGCCAACAATAAGTTATCTAATATATTTCGCCATGGAAACAATGCGGACTGTTGCGGAATATAGCTAATATGGCCACGTTCCCCATTAATTGTTTTCCCTTGGAGTTTAATTTCCCCTTTGTCTACAGGCATTAAGCCACCAATGAGATGAAATAGTGTACTTTTGCCACAACCTGAAGGTCCGATAATGGATACGAATTCTCCCACTGACACGCTTAAACTAATATCATTAAGCACATGGAGCTTTTGCTTGCCTTGCTTAAAGCTTTTGTGTACATGATTAATTTGTAGCAAAGGAACGGCATTGCTATGAGAGCTTTGAGAGCTATGAGAACTACTGTGATTTATTGTATTCATAATTATTCGCCTTCATCCTATTTGTGTTCTTGTGGTTTGTAACGAATCATCCACTTCTCCAATAAGCTTATAAGTGCAAACATGGCTAAGCTGATTAGAACGATGATACAAATGCCTACAAAAATACGATCTGTACGAAAAGATGACTTTTGTAGCAATAAATAATATCCAATTCCTTTATTAGCTCCAATCCATTCAGCTACTACAGCCCCCATCACACTATACGTAGCTGCAATTTTAATACCCGAAAAAATCGTTGGTAGTGCAAATGGAATTTTTAGCTTACGGAAAATATCAGCCTTGGATGCTCCAATCATCTTCATGTAGTTTAACATGATCGGATCAGTGCGATGTAGACCATCTAAGGCAGCAACAGTGACAGGGAAAAAACATACGAGTGTAATAATGATAATTTTAGGCAAAATACCGAAGCCAAACCAAATCATAAGTAAAGGGGCTAAGGCGATACTCGGAATATTTTGACTTAAAATGATTAACGGATAGACGCTTGCTTTCAAAAAAGGAACATAATCCAATAAAAAAGCAACAAGTAAACCAAAGGCTGTCCCTATTCCGAAGCCGATAAGCATAAGCTCTAGCGTAGCTTGTGTATGCTGCCAGAGACTGAATGCCCCAGTACGTGCTTCCTTCATAATATCGGTTGGACTGGGCAAAATCCATTTCTCGATTTGAAAAAAATCAGTAGCAAGCTCCCAAGCTATAATAAACAAGAGGACCGCCACGATGGGCGGCCAAATATTTTTTATAAATTGCGAAGCCTTCATGGACGGTATTTCTCCGTTAGCTTATCCATGCTTGCGCCTTCAGGATTGTACAAAATTTTCACTTGAGAAATGACACTATTGCTTCCAAAGGCAATTAAAGCTTCATTCATTTTAGCGACGATTTCAAGAAGCTCGGATAATTCGCCCTCCATTGTAGTTTCAAGCGGACTTACCTGATATTTGACACCAGAGTTTTGAATCACTTTAATTGCTTCATCCACATAAGGGATGACATCTGCACCACCTGGAGTTTTTGGAATAACCTGAATACTTAATAATGCGTTAGCCATGAGTGAATACATCCTCTCTTTATGTTAAAAGTATTTTGATTTTTATTGATTTTCTCAGACTATCTAATTTTGAGGTAAAAAATCATTTGTAAAGGCTTGATCGGTATCTAGCTTTTTATCTAACAAACCTCTTTCAAACATCCAATCAGAGTAATTTTGCCATACCTCACGTTTTTGCTCACCCCAACGAGCTGCATCATCTTGGTATTTAGGACTTAGCCATTTTTGACTTGCCTTAACTAGCTTTTCGTCTAAGTCAGGCACTGCCTTGAGTAGCATGGCTGCGGATTCATCTGGATGCTTAATTGCATACTCATATCCTTTTGTCGTTGCTCTCATAAAAGCTTTTACAAGATCAGGGTCATTTTTGATGGTTGTTTCATTACTAACAATGACTGGCGTGTAGTAATCCAGACTTGGTGAATAGTCTTTAACATATAACATGTTCAAAGCTTCTCCACGAAGCTCTGCCTCAATTCCTGTCCAAGCATAAAAAATCCAAGCGAAGTCAATATCTCTTTTTACTGCGGTAAAATAATCTGCTTCACCAATACTTACAATATTGACCTTTTTCACATCGCCTTGATCTAAATCCATAATCGTTTTCATAACGGCTTCTTCAACAGGAGAACCCCAGCCACCATAAGTTTTACCTTCAAAATCCTTAGGAGATTTAATCCCCTTGGCAACGGGTGCAGCAAAACCTGAGGTGTTATGTTGAATAACGGCTGCGAGTGACACTAATGGAACACCTTGAGTACGACCTTGAGTTACATTTTCTTGAATGCTAACCCCAAAAGGTACCTCATTTGAAGCGACCATAGCATCAGATCCACCTGAACCAGGTAAAACTATCTCTACATCTAGACCTTCTTCCTTATAGTAACCTTGCTCTTTAGCTACATATAACCCAGTATGATTCGTGTTAGGGCTCCAGTCCAATACAACCTTAACTGGTTTGAGTGTGGCACTACCATTAGATTGCTCAGAACCTTCATTTGTTGACTTTGTTGCTGTACTACATGCTGCTAATACAAAAACTAGACAACCAATAAGCAGTAAAGATATTCTTTTACGCACTGATGCTTTCGCTCCTTCGTTTGTGTGATTTCCGCATAATTATCTATTTTTGCCGAAAAAAAGCACCCTTATCTAAGGGTGCGGTAGGTTGAAGTAATAAATTAACATCCATAATTTAACAACTTCCTACGCTGGCATTACCCAGATCAGGTTTAAGGGTCAGTATCTTCATACGGGATACACTCTCAGCCGGCCAATTCCAGCACCCCTGACTATAAACTGCGGATTACATTGACATTATAGTGTGAATGCGATGTTCTGTCTAGCTGGTAATTTTGAGATGTCAAATAAAATTGTAAAATATTTATTTTTTTATTTTACGTTCAGCATTTGCTTTTTATTGTGGGGGAGGCTATAATAAGGTAAAAGCGTATTCACACATTGAAAAGAGTTACACTCTTAGTAATGGAGCTTTTTTCAATATGTGAATTTTTTTATAGTAGTGGAAACGTCCTATTGGTTTAAAGCTTATAGGTATTGTTTTTTACGAGCGGTATAAGAAAAGAAATTTTCTTATATTTTTAAAAAAGGATCATGTTAATATTTTTTAGGAGGTACCCTCATGGAAACAGGAACAGTTAAATGGTTTAACGCTGAGAAAGGCTTTGGTTTTATCGAAGTTGAAGGCGGAAACGATGTATTCGTACATTTCAGCGCAATCACTGGCGAAGGTTTCAAAACTCTTGACGAAGGACAACGTGTACAATTCAATGTTGTTCAAGGCAACCGTGGACCACAAGCCGAAAACGTTGTAAAATTGTAATAAAACATTAGACTGCTCTTGACGCAAGTTGGGAGCAGTTTTTATTTAAGACCTAGACACTACACTTTGCAGCAAAAAGCCGAGGAATAATTTCCTTTTGGATTGCATATAATTTCTATGTGAAACGGTTGTCGCACTTTTAAATGGAGCGATGAACACCGTTTTTAATTGTTTTGTGGGGTTTATCAATACCTGAATAGGGGGATAAAGATGAATTACCGTAAGAAACCGTTAGAAGAAATTCCTGAGGAAAACACTGAAATTTGGTCTTGCAGCAACGATGATTGTAATGGATGGATGAGAGATAACTTTACATTTGACTACACACCTGAATGTCCACTTTGTTCGTCTACTATGGTCAAAGGAACAAAGCTGTTACCTCAATTAGTTAACACCAACGCTGATCAAAAATCGCTACCTAAAGGCGTCAAGATAGATCAATAACATAATTTTTTATAAAATGAGCAGTCCAAAGCTAAGGTATTCCTTACTTGGGCTGCTTTTTTATAATGAGGTTAGGCTTAGCTTTTAAAAGGTACTCATAACAATGTACAGGAATTAGTGGGTATTGGTTAGCGGAGGGACAGGGAGATTTCGAAGATCGCCTTTAAAGACCGATTCTAACCTGTATTATAATTATGAAAAGAATTGCGCTTTAACAGCGATCGTAGGAACTCTCTGTACCGTAGCGGTCTTCTACCTGCTAATACAGGCACTTTTCTGCTTTGAGTCTAAGCTTAGCTTCATTTCATTTTCAAATACATAATTGCAATTTGTGTCCGATCCCGTACACCCAGCTTGCTTAAAATATCTGTAATATAATTTTTGACGGTGCCCTCACTTAAAAATAGTTTGCTGGCAATCTCCTTATTTGACATGCCTTCAGCGATAAGTGTGACGATATTAAATTCAGCAATCGTTAACTCCTTTGCCCAATCGTGTTGATGTTTTACTGGGGAGGAGGGACGTAGCAGTCCAGATAGTTTGCGGGCAATATCAGGATGAATGAGCATGCTACCCCCAAATACCGTCTTGATCCCTTGGATAATACGGTCAGGGGGAATGTTTTTGAGTAAATAACCACTTGCTCCATTACGCAACGCTTCAATAATAAATTCATCATCATCAAATGTTGTGAGTATAAGTACGCTAATATTTTCATTTAATGCTTTTACTTTTAATGTCCCTTCCACACCATCACAGATTGGCATACGAATGTCCATTAATACGACATGAGGCACAATATCAGGTGTATGTTGCAGTAGCGAGATGGCTTCCACAGCTTCATCTCCATCGCCTGCACTGCCTACAATGTTAATCTCTGAATCCATTCCAAGTAATAAAGTAAGACTTTCTCTAATGAATGGATCATCGTCAACGATAAATACATTGATTTGTGACATAGCCACGCTCCTTAGTTTCCTTCTGGTAATTTATGAATAGGTAAAGTGCTTATAACTGTAAAATGCGGAGCAAGCTTGAAGCTTAAAGACCCTCCAGCAAGCTGGCATCGTTCCTTCATTCCTAATACGCCTAACCCTCTCAATGTTGTAGGATGATTCTCGTCAAACTGGCTAGGGATAAGACCGTCATTCATCACACTCATTACAACACACTGTTGTTGATAATCAATTACAATTTTAACCTCTCTCGGTTGCCCATGCTTTAGAGCGTTAGTTAATGCCTCCTGAGCATTTCGATAAAAAATTAAGTCTTGACTCGGATATAAAGAAGTAGGAGTACCTTCCACGGTAAGAGAGGTTTGTACCCCTGACTCTCTCCCAACCTCCTCTAACAAGTTACGCAAGGACTGAATGAGATTGACATGGCTAAAAGGGCGTAAACCACGTACGGTTGATCTCATCTCATCTAGACTTGTAGAAAGCTGATCTCGTACCTGCTGAAACATGCTCACCGCTTTATCAGACTGCGTTGGCATGATTTGTAGCGCTGCTTCTGCCATCATTTTGATACGTATCAGTCGGTGACCAAGCTGGTCGTGAAGCTGCTGTGAGATTCGGTTACGTTCGCCTGCTTGGGCCACATCTTCGACCTGCTTTGCAAATTGAAGGATCTGTTCTTTACTATCATTTAATTCAAAATGCTGCTCTTTAAGATAATCATAATGTTGATATAACCTATCCAGTTCTTTATGGTAATAATCCAATATAGCAACCACTGCAATAAACAACAAAATCACAATATTAATAATAAAAATAAAAGATTCATGCCATAATACATAGTTTACCGCAAGCAGGTGAATGCCCATAACAATAATTTGCTGAACGCGTGGTATATTTGAAGGCACGTAACTAAATACGGGTGCAAGCACCAGCAGTACAGTAGATAGACCATATTGCTCAACAAGCCAAGTCGTTACTCCGATTTCCACTAATGAAAATAAAAGAAGTGTAGCTTGCTTATAACGTATATTTCCAACTACAACAAAGGCAATATAGAGAAGAATATGGATCATATAAATGCCTTGATTTGGTGCAGAAATCTGAAAAATGCCTAAAAACAGCGTAACGAATACAAAAATGAATTTGAGCATATACAACACACTAGTTTTAATCATGATCTAATCCCTAATTCCTTATAAATTCATATTTATTAGTCTTTATCTAATTACCATTCACACGATTTAATGAATTACAAAATCGAGTAATCTATTTGTTTTTTTAAAATTAGTGGATGACAATGAACCACGACTAGCGTAGGGACAAAGGATTCTGGAGAAGTGAAACGTTCGTATTTAAAACCGGATTTCAACATTAAGGATATGAATATCAGTAATCTGGTTTTAAGAGCGATCGCAAGAACCTTTGTTCCGTAGCCCTCCATCTACATTATTGTCATCCACTAATTTAGGTCTGCCCCATTATAGCACAACTCGATCTTGGAAAAGAGGTGACTAAAGTCATCTTACATCTATGACAAAAGAGAGCTTTCAGCGCTAATAGGATTTGCTACAATCAAATTACTAAAATGTTAGCGGGGGTTATGATTATGTCATTTGTTAAGCTCGATCAAGTGGTAAAGCGATATGGAAATAAAGTGTCCGTAGACCATTTGAATCTTAGTATTGGACAAGGTGAAATTTTTGGATTGTTAGGGCCAAATGGAGCGGGAAAAAGCACAACGATTAATATGATTGTTGGACTGTTAGAGCCAGATCAAGGAGAAATACAGATCGATGGCTTATCTATACAAAAAAATCCGATGGAGGTTAAGCGCAGCATTGGCTTAGTCCCACAGGACATTGCAGTATATGAAAATATGAGTGCATACGATAATGTTTCCTTTTTTGGAAAGCTGTATGGATTACGAGGGGCAATGCTGAAGGAACGTGTTCATGAGGCATTGGCTTTTGTAGGGCTAGAAGATCGGGGGAAGGAGCTACCGCACACCTTCTCAGGCGGAATGAAACGAAGATTAAACATTGCTTGTGCCATCATGCATCGTCCAAAGCTTATCATTATGGATGAACCAACGGTGGGGATTGATCCACAATCAAGAAATCATATTTTAGAATCGGTGCGGGCATTAAATGAAATGGGCTCAACGATTATTTATACAAGTCACTATATGGAGGAGGTTTCAGCCATTTGTGATCGGGTAGCGATAGTAGATCAAGGCCATGTAATTGCTAGCGGGACACAAGGGGAACTACAGAGTCGTGTTGCAGATCATGAAAAAATTGTGATGAAGCTGACAGGGATTACTGCACAAATGCTACAGGAATTAAAAACACATCCGCAAATTTTAAAGCTAGAGTCTCACGAGGAAGAGCTTAATATATATATCAAATCCTCACAGGCACACTTACAGGATATTTTATTTATATGTGCAAAGCATGAAGCAATCATTCATTCTGTGTCTTGTGAGCAGCCTACGCTTGAAACGTTATTTTTAAATTTGACCGGTCGTAACTTACGGGACTAATTGAGGTGATTATGGTGAACTTATGGACGATTACTTGGTTTGAATTGAAACGATTAACACGTACACGTACTGTTTTGCTCAATCAGTTCCTATTACCAATGCTTTTAATTTTTATTATTGGAAGTGCATTGTCTAATCTTTATACTACAACCGAGAAACCCAATGTAGATCCTATTTCGATTATGGTGATCAATCACAGTGATAGTGATGACTTGGAAAAAATAGGTTGGAATCAATTTATAATTAGTCCTGATATGAAAGACCAACTACATATTGTTCAAGGTAACAATAAAGAGGAGGCAATTGCACAGCTTAAGGAGCAAAAAATTGATCTAGCGATGATTATTCCTGCTCACCTTTTTCAATCAGTTAAAAGTGGAGATAAGGTGGTATGGGAAATTATCGAAGGAAAAGATAGTACTAAAAATAAGATCGGCATGTTCATGATTGAGGGTTATTTAAAACAATTAAATGTAACGTTAGTTGGTGGAGGAGCTGTAATTACCAAGCCTAGTTCCGCTGATCAAACAAATACTAGTTTCGTACAGATGAGAGCAATCAGTGATACGGGAATAAACTTTTCTTCCTTTCAAGTCTATGCCTGCTCTATGTTAACCATGTTTTTATTGTATTCAGGTCTGACTACAAGTATTAGCTTGCAAAGTGAGCAAAAAAACAAAACTTTAGCTCGTCTAAAGGGAATGCCTATCAGCTCCACTACTATTTTTATGGGCAAAATATTAGGCAATAGCGTCATGGCGATGATTCAGGCGACCGTTATTATTTTAGGTACACATTGGCTTTATGGTGTGAATTGGGGAGCACACCCGCTTTACTTAGTCATTATTTGTTTTCTTATTATTATGATTTCAATGCTCATGGCGACTGTCATTACATTGGTTGTTAAATCAAGTGCAACTACAAGTATTATTATTCAAAGTATAATCGTGGTTATGACCTTTGTTAGCGGAGGATTTAGACCCATCAATGATGAGTTTATTAGTAAATTAGGAGAATATACGGTGAATTATCATGCTTCGCAAGGCATTATGAATATGATGTTGACTGGTGATATGGCTAAGATAGTTCATCATATTTCAATATTAGGGATTTACAGCGCAGTGATCCTCCTTATTAGCGTCATTGTGTATCGGAAGGTGGGTTATAATGAATAGTTTAACGATTGCTTGGAACATGGTAAAAAGGACGATTGGTACACGTAAAGGATTTTTACTGCAAATTGTTCTTCCGAGTATTGTGGTTGCTGTATTAGCAGGGTTTGTGGGTGGTGGTTCAGATTCCAAGTTTACGATTGCTTATGTAAATCATGAGCAAGATGGTATAGCTAGTAAATCATTAATTAAACAATTAGCTGAAATAGAGAACTATGATATGAGAGAGTTTCAAACTGAAGCAGACATGAAAGATAACTTACTGAGGTTCAAAGCAGGTTTGGGGATAAGCATTCCTGACAACTTCACTGAAGCTTTATTCGCGGGACAAACGCCAATCACCCCTGTTTATGAAATGGTGACTAGTCAGGATTCATACATGGCAAGAGTAAAGCTAGATGAAGACATCAGTATGCTACATGACATTGCAATTCAAAGTGGTGTTTCAACTCAGGGGGGCGATAGAGAGGAAAGCTTCATAAAAATCTTTGAAGCAGTAGGTCAAGCAAAGATTACTACCCAAAAACTTGATTTACAGTTGTATCCTAAAGAGGGATTATCGCTCGTTACAGGTTTTACATTAATGTTTTTAATGGGCTTAGTCTCAAATACAGTTTTGCATATTGCGCAGGATCGCAGTCAACGTACTTTGGCAAGAATATATACCGCACCCGTGACATCATTTCAAATTACGGTAGGTAACTTTTTAGGGAGCTTATGTGTAGGACTGTTGCAAATTATTATTATTGTGCTGGTTAGCCGTTATGTTATGGGTTATGAATATGGAGTTGCACTTTTACCACACATCGTCATTTTAAGCGCTTTTATGCTTGTTACGATGGGGATTGCGAGTACAGTGGCAGGTTTTATACGTAATCCGCAAAATATAGGGATGTTAAACAATTTGATCATTTTCCCTACTTGTATGTTAGGGGGTTGTTTTTGGCCAATCACATTTATGCCTGATTTTATGCAACGTATAGCTAATTTTGTACCACAAAAGTGGGCAATACAGGCCGTTGAAGAATTGTCTGCTGGGAATTCCCTCGACAGTATTGTAATCCCACTTAGCATTTTAGGGTTGATGGCGTTAATCCTGCTTACAGTAGGTTCAGCAATATTGCGTCCACAGGATCGCAGTCGCAGCATGTAAAATAGGCTGCATATTATTGACTATAGGAAGCCGTGCCCGTCATCTCTGTAAATTTGCGAAGCATAAAAAGTCGCCAACGTAAAATCATACCAAAGGCCAAAATAAAAAATACCGATCCCGTCTGTAAGACGGAAATATATTGTTCAACAACACCGTGTAGCAATAAACGAATGACTAATAGTCCGATCAAAATAAAAGCAAATTGAGGGGAACGTTTAGCATAAATATGTCCTTCCTCTACTTCAAAGTGTGTAGTCCGGATCAAAGGATAAGAAAAGACAAACCACCCCACTAAAAAAGCAATGAGCGCCCATAATAAGGGAATGTGCATTTCAGGAGCTATGAACATCGCAAATCCTGTTGCCATTCCTACAGGGGGCATAATTATTTTTTTTATATTGACAGGGCGATGACTTGCTTTTAATCGAATTACGATCGCGGACACTGCCATTAAAATACCAACAATGGTCATAACAACGGGAAAATAGGGTGAATGTAAAAGGTTCATATAGCGTCTTCCTTTCTTCAAAGTCAGCATGACTAAACTTATATATCCAGTAGCGAACATATTATAACATATCAAATTGAGTTATTATAATTTTAAGGAGCTTATAGAGGAAAACTTCATTAATGCTGCTAATAAATAAGCTACTATTTATAGAATAGTGAGGGAAGTGAACATGTTGGAGAGACAGGTTACTTTTTATGTGGGAACTTATGCGCAAGAGGACGAGCAGGGGATTCATGTTTGTACGCTTGATATCGTTACGGGAAAGCTACAGCAAGTAAACAGTGTGGGTGGTGTTAAAAACCCTTCCTTTATCGCCTTAAATCAACAAAAGGATAAATTGTATGCGGTTAGTGAGGCTGGACCAAGTGCTTTATACACGTATGACATAATCAAGCCTGAATTAACCTCTCAATTAACAAAAAATCAACCTATATTATCCCTAAAAAGCCGCCTTCTGATGGAGGGACAAGACGCTTGTCATCTCACCTTAAGTGGGGCAGGTTTCGTTTATGTTGCCCATTATTCGAGCGCACACATTTTTAGCTATGCATTAGATGAAAAGGGTCAACCCTACCAGCTACTTACACAAATTCAGCATCAGGGAGGAAGTCAAGTTGTTCCTGATCGTCAAGGGGATGCACATGCACATCAAATAATTCTAGACCCTACTCAGCAGTATGCGTATGTATCAGATCTTGGGATGGATGTTATCGTGCAATACAACGTGGATGCAGGATTGTTATCGGAGGTTGGACGTGTAAAGCTACCCCCAGGAGCTGGACCTCGCCATCTTGTATTTCATCCTAAGCTGCCTTATGCCTATGGTATAAATGAGCTTAACAATACGATCACAGCATATGATTTTAATGTCGATACAGGTGCTTTAACGATAAAACAGCACTTTTCCTCTTTACCTGAAGGTAGTCAAGTTGACAATATTGCGGCGGATATTCATGTTTCAGAGGATGGGAACTATCTGTACGGCTCCAATCGGGGAGAAGATTGCATCGTTAAATATAATGTAGATCGAAACACTGGCTTACTCCATTCCCCAACATGGCATTCTGTGCTTGGAGGCTGGCCTCGTAATTTTGCAATCCAAGGGCAATATGTTTTTGTTGCTAATCAAAATAGTAATGAAATTGTTAGCTTTCGGCGTGATCTCGCAACAGGGGAGCTATCACCAACGGGTCATACCCTCGCCATTCAGGCGCCAACCTGTATCATTTTTTAATATGTAAATGTAAAAATTTAAAGCCTTTGCACCACAAGAGGAATGACCTTTTGTATAATATGGTAGCAGAGGCTTTTTGTTATGGAAAAATGGAGAACTGACCTGCTAAAGAGGTGATGATGTTGAATAAATGGGAGCGGCTAGGCATTGAGCCAACCAGCGATGTTAAATTGATTAAGCGTGCATATGCTTCCAAGCTAAAAATGTATCATCCTGAAGACGATCCACAAGGGTATCAAGCGTTACGTGAAGCTTATGAGTGGGCGATGAAGCAAAGCCAACTACATAGTAACACAGTTGAATTAGAAGAGCAGCCAAAGCCTTCTGAACAAGTAAAGCCTCCAATAAAACAACCAACGCATAACAAGCAAAACCATATACCACCTAAACTTGTGTTAGATTTTAATAGGACACAAAATTTTGCTACGCCAGATGAGGTTGTAGCTGCGTTTATACAGAAGGTCGCTAACCTTTATGATGATTTTTCACGTCGTATTGATGAGTCATGCTGGCTGGTCCTTTTACAGGACAAAGTAATGTGGAATATTTCAGTAAGTGAAAAGCTTTTTAAGGAAATATCATATTTTTTAAATGAGTATTGTTATTTACCTATTGAAATATGGGACATATTGAATCAATCCTTTGATTGGACTGGAACCTATTATAAAAACCCAAATGATTTTGAGGTAAGATATCCACAAATTTATAAACGGGTCATTCAACGTTCCCCAGAATGTTTATTTAACTATGTTGAACTACTTCAAGCGGAAGAATTAGATTATGACTCCTATTTGGCGAAGCGAGAGGTGGCGTGTAGCGCTCTCCTGAATCATGAGCTTGAGGATGCCAGAGCTGCACTGATTGCTGCGCAAAAGCAATTTGCAGAAGACCCTGCTTTAATCCATTTAATATGCACTTATTGTACCATGACGGGAGATTTACAATGGGGGCGGGAGATCAGTCAACAAGGAGCTGTAAAGTATCCAGACATTCAAGATATGTGGCTACATCGCGCTTATTTTGATTATTACTGTCATGAAGCGAAGGAAGCTTTACAAGCTATTGAGCCTATTTTACGTTGTACACCAGATCATACTGGCGCGTTAGCGCTAGCCCTTCAATGTCATTTAGAATTAGGGCAACTTGATCAAGCTGAACAAATATGTGAGTTGATGCTTTCCAGAGTCCCCAATGATATTGAGGCAATTACTGGGCTTGCGATCATTTCTGAGCGAAGATTTCAAGCACTTCCCAAAGGAAATCGTAAGGAAAGAATGCAATTGCTTCGTCTTTTAGGGATGGGGATGACATTTCAGCAACGTGTGCTTGGACTAATTAAAGGGTTAAAGCTGGCATGGCTAGTTATTATTGCAGCGGTGTTTCTGCAAAGCTTTATTTATGTTGAGGTTAAAAATGAATTAGGCATGTCACCTTGGGAGTATATCCGTAGTAATGACGATGTACGTCACCACGTTCAACCTGTAGGCAATACTGCAGAGCTCAAGCAGGCATTTGAGCAAAATCAAACAGCGAGGCTTGAGCTTTCGCAGGTTAAATATATTGGACTTAATCGAGTTTATCAAGGTGATATGGAAAAATTCGTGGATGCTGATGAGAAAACAAAGGAGCAGGTAAACCAAAATGAGCTACCTAAATCTGGGGTAGGTTATGTTTTTATAGGTTATGTTGGCAACGAATCTATCCTTGTAATCACCAATAATATAAACAATACGAGTAATGTAAAAATAGTAGGTAGACCTAAGCTATTAGTTAGTTCTATTTTAAATAAGGCTTTTGCAGCATGGGCAAGCTTGGGGTATGGAGAAAAGCGCAATGCTTCCTATGTGCTTGATCATCCTGTTAGTGAATTTTATATCGATACACAAGCTGATTTGCTTGGGAATGTCAAGCAATTAGCGTATAAATGGTCCCCTTATATCGTTATATTAGTGCTGATGTATTGGTTTATTTTTAATCAGATTCGTAATTTATGGCGATGGCTGAGGTATGTATAAGAGGTTTGTATAAATGGAAGGGGATGAACACTTGATGGCTCCTTTTGATAGAAAACAGAAAAAGCAACTCACAACATATGAGGGTGTATTGAGCTCCATTGTGTTTGTGGGCCAAACGGCAAGCTATTATCAGCAAAATACAGCACTTGCTTTCAAAAGAGTACGTGACATGGAGACTGAATTAATCAGATGGCAAATTACAGATAAAGAGAGTCTCCATGCAAGACTGGATTGGCTTTTAATTAAAGGGACACGTCACGTATTTGAACAAATGTATACGAAGCTGTCTTGTATGGAAGAGACAGAACGAGAACGTTATTTGTCTTCATTTCCGAGTGGGTCAGCGGAACAGATAGAATTAGAGGTGGTCTATTATTATTTGTATCGTGCTCCGAGAATAGGGATTACCGCTTATGATCTAACATGGGTGACTTATTTGATTAGAGCTGCCTACTCGCTAAAGAAGCTTACTAATGTAGAACGCTTAACTTATCTAGATCGAGTGATCACTGTCATGAATGACTACAATGACTATAAGTGGAACCGCAAAGATTATATCAATAGCTTTGTTATAGGGACGACCTTTAATAGTGTATATGCAAACCCTGAACATAATTGGCGGAATGATCCACAAGGCACTGCCACTCAGAATTGTGGGAATTATGCTAGATTGATAGCTTCTAAGTGGAGCCCCTTTAGAAAAATTGGGTTATAAAATTTGCTGTTATGGGGTGATTAGAAGTGAAAAAGGTTTTTGTATTTATTATTTTTCTCCTTTGTTTCATTCTAATTATGACCAATCAGGAGGAGAGCAAGCAGGTTGTTTCGAGCTCTGTATTTAACGATATCGCAGCAGAGGAAAAAGGATCAGCATTCACGAAATTTAGTCATTGGCTGGAGCAATTTAATGATAGTTATGTGAAAACTTATCAGTCGTTTTTAGAGGATGGACATAGGAAACAACCTCTTCCAGCCATAAAGGAAGCAGATTACAACATGATTAATCTAGTTGTAGCATCAGCGGCAGCTCAGCCACGTTTTAATGTTTTGGATACAACCACAATTACTTTAGCGCAAACGATAGATGAGCTTATGGCGTTAATGGATGATATCTCCAAATTTGAGGATACAGCAAAAGGTTCAGAGGATTCAAAATCAAAGCGAAAGCAATTCCGTAAGAAAATGCAAGCTTTACTTCAAAAATATGATGTTTTAAATGAGCGATTTAATAAACAATTTGCTACGATGAAAATCGATAAATCTAAGGAGCAGCAGCAACTCTATTTGGAACAAGGTCGTTTTATTCAAGCCGCTCAAGAGGAAATATCGTATCAATTTTCAAAATTTTCAAACTTAATAACGAATTATAGCGCTGATGAGCTTAATTTAAGAGAGTTAAGCTACAATGAAGTGCACAAGATTTATATTAGCAGTCATGACAGTGTTCTAAAATATAATCAATGGTTAAGCAATAAAGAGCAAGTAGATGAAGAAATATTAGATAATGAGCTTGCAGAGAAATCAATAAGGAGTATGATAGAAGCTACAGCGAAGCTAGACCAAGCATTGAAGGCCATTATTAATTATTTAAAGGATATCCAGGATGAGCCATCATCGACAGCTTGGACCTCAGAGACAAAACTAACTGAGTTGAAGCTGCTACAAAATTACGTACAGGCTCAATCAAGGTTCAGACAAGCCATCACGATGGCAAATTTAAGCTTTAAATAATTGATATTAAGGTATATAGATATAGAATGCTAGGACAGCATGAAAGGAAGCGTCATGAAGTGAAGTGGATAAAAGTAATTTTGCAGTCAACAATTTTTTATGCTTTTTATTGGGTTGGGGATGTGATTCAGCATAGCTTTAGCTTACCCGTCTCAGGGAGCATATTAGGTTTGCTGCTACTCTTTGTTTGTTTACTTACTGGAATTATACGACCCCAATGGATTGAGAGTGGGACAGGTTTTTTTCAAAAGTATATGCCGATCTTTTTTATTCCCTCGACTGTTGGGATTATGAATTATTTAGAATTATTCAACGGTAAAGGACTTATGCTTATTCCTATCGTTGTTGTGAGCTCTATGATTACGCTAGCCTTTGCAGCCGCCAGCAGTTATTTTGTTGTTAGACGCAGAGAGAAGCTGGAGGGAAATGCGGGTAGTAAAAAGGTGTTAAGCGAAGGAGAAGTAATGTAATCATGATCATACAATCCATCATTGCCGCTAGTATCGTGCTTATTACTGTTGTTTTGTACCTAATAATGAGTAGAGTATACAATAAATTCCATTATATCATTTTAATGCCGATTATTACGGTGTCCTTTATTTTAGTTGTAACCCTTGTATCATTAGAAATTCCATATACGACCTACATGCAAGGGGGCAAGTTTATCAATTTGCTGTTAGGCCCTGCGGTGGTTTCGCTAGCTTACCCACTATATCAGCAAAGGGAAACGTTAGTACGTAATTTTGTACCGATTATTACAGGTGTGATTGTAGGCTTAATCGGTAGTATTATTACCGGTATTTATTTTACACAAATGTTTAACTTCCCAGCAGAAATATTGTATGCCCAAGTGCCAAAGTCAATTACGACCGCTGTTGCTGTAACGATTTCGCAAGACCTTGGGGGCATCCCGACATTAACGGCTATTTTTGTCATGATTGCAGGTTTTACAGGTGTATTTTTAGGTTCCATCATATTAAAAGTATTAAAGATCGATCATTTTGTCGCACGTGGAGTTGGTATTGGAACCGCCTCACACGTCATTGGCACCGCAACGAGTTATGAGTATGGACTTGCTACTGTCTCTGTCAGCTCAGTAGCGATGACATTAAGCGCAATTGTTGGGTCATTTTTAGCACCAGCGTTAGTCTGGGTATACACCACTTGGTTTTAGAAGTTTTCAAGCCTATATGAAATTTTATTATGCTTATTCCTGCTCGGAGTTGTTGCTAGATGGCGGCTGATGGAGTGCTCTATCTTGTAATGGCTTCGGGTTTTCTTCTATTTTTGTAACTTGCGTCATACCTGCAAAGGGACGTTTTCTTCTCAGTTTTTCCCCTGTCATGCTTAACCCAATGATAGTAAGTATAATTTGTAGCCCAACCACGTAGGGTGACGTAAAAGCTATAATCGTCCCTAAGATGCCTAATCCCGAAATTAACAATGCCAACAGAATGTGACGAAGTTTACGAAACCTTGCTGTACATAAGGGATATGCTACAAAAATAGCGATATTCAGTCCGATCCAGCTAAGCCACGCTTCAAGCTCTATCACACCTAGGTACATCCATGACGTATTCACTACTAGCTCTAAGAGAGTATAGAGATCAAAAAATAAAATAACTGCAAACAAGCAAGGGATAACCGGAGCAGTGGTCTGCCATAATAATTGACCAAAGCTTGGAGACTCGATTTGCTTCAGGAGATTTTGTCGTTTTTTCCGCAAAACCTCAATTTCATCTTCAAGTGCTTGCTTGACCATATACAACCTGGTTTGGGTTGATTCTTGAATATATAGTTCAATTTGTCCCTGAAGGTTAGGTTTAATATGGGGAGATGTCTTGCATTTATGTAGTGCAATTAATATTTTGTTTTGTTCTAAATGTAACTGTTCATAAGTGGCTTCAGGCGTTGCATCTGCTATTGTGCCCCATACTTCTACATATAAGGATAATGTGTCACTCATCCGTTCATACTGATTATGAAGTCTTTTTGCAGCTAAATATTTAGTAATACCATAAATCATGATGAACAAGAATAGACCTACGATAATTAGAAATATAGGAAATTGTTGATCAAGTAGATTAGGTTTTTGGATATGATAGGACACCTTGGAGATCATCCCTTCGGAGTTTTCTTTCTTTACTATGGCATAGCGGGTATTACATTTCAAGCAAAAGCCCTGCTCTATTTTTGAAAATAAGATGAAATTATTATGTTGGAATCAAGGTAAAGCGATAGTACAATAAAGTTATTACCGAAATATAAACTATAGGGGGTACATATGCTTAAACTAGTATTTTTTGTTGGTGTGGCTGGGACAGGTAAAACAACCGTTGCTCGTGCGCTTGCAACCCGTATGTCTGCGGCATTTTTGGATCGTGATACAGTAGGTGGCAGATTTGTGGAGAAGATGTTAGAAATGAATGGTTTGGACGTGAATGATCGTGATTCTGAGTTTTACAAAAAGCATTTGCGTGATCTTGAATACGATACAACAAAAGATATTTGCATTGAAAATTTAGCAGCAGGCCAAAATGTTTTTATGATTTCCCCGTTCACGGCTGAGCTAAAAAATAAAAGCTGGATCGAAGAAGTTATCGCCGCTGCAGGTCTGACTAAAGAAGAAGTAGATGTGAAAGTCATTGCCGTGACCTTACAGGACATGGAATTACAACGTCAACGTATTGTTGATCGCCAAACAGAAAGAGATACATGGAAGTTAGAGCATTGGGATGATTTTAAACAGCGGGTTCAGTTTGTACCTGAAGTAAATTGGGATATCCCTTCATCTTCAATTTTGGTATTTGATAATAGCGGAGAATTAACAGAGGACAAGCTTAACCAAGTCTATGAATTTGTGAAAAATACAAGTCCTAAGTAGTTTTTATCCCAACCTGACTGGAGAGTGCATCTAGATGAAGTGGTTCCGAAATTTATCTTTTCGTAATTTATCTTTAGCAACCAAACTGATTTCCTTGTCCATTCTATTATTTGTTGTCATTAGCTCAATATTAGTTGCTTATAATCTTAACAAATTAAGTGATGTTAGTGTGAAAAAGGCAGAAGCAGAAGCAATTTCCGCGGGAAAAACCTTTACTATGGATTTTAATAATCAAATCGCGGGGATTGAAAGCTTGATGGAGACACTTTCTCGTTCTATGCTTAGTTATCAGCAAAATGGAGTTGATAGAGACCAAATTGTTGAAATGCTAGATAAAGAATTAAAGGGAAGAACCAACATAATTTCATTGTATACATTATGGGAGCCTGATGCCTTTGATGGAAAAGACAATGAAAATGTAAACAAAACATCTTATGACAATGATACTGGGCGCTTCCTACCCTATATTGTACGTGACGGACAAAATATTGTGTTTAGACCTTTAGATGGTTATGAAAAAGAAGGTGTAGGAGACTACTATTTAACACCAAAAACCACAAAGAAAACGTATTATAAGGACCCTTATATTTATCCTATAAATGGAAAAGATGTGCAAATGCTCTCTATTACAGTTCCAATTTTAAATGAAAAAGGGGATTTTTTAGGGATTGTTGGGACCGATATCTCATTAGATTATTTGGAAAGTGAAGCGGCGAAATATAAACCGTTAGGTGGTTATATTTCTTTAATTACTGATAAAGGAAATTACGTTGCCAACCCAAATGAGCCTGAATCTACTGGGAAATTTTATGGAAGTACCGAAGAGAAAAAGCAGTTGTGGCAAAAGGTTGCTGCTGGAGAACAAGTTGCAGCGGATGGAGTGAATTCTAAAGGAATTGATGTAAAACGTTATTTTGATTCTTTCCCTTTGCCAGGCAGTGACGTGAAGTGGCATACTCAAATTGTTATTCCTAAGTCTGAGGTGATGAAGGAGTTAATCAACGGTAGAAATATTTCAATTGCTATTGGTCTGTTAGCGGTTGTGCTCTTTAGTGGTATTTTAGCGTTTGCCATTCATCGTATGGTTGTACGTAATATGAAGCAGCTTGTAACCAAGCTTGGTTTAATTGCACAAGGAGATTTAACACAGAAGCTCGAAATCAAGGGTAAAGATGAGTTCGGAAAAATGGCGGTTTATTTCAATAGTATGACCGAGAAGTTAAGAGAAATGTTTGAGATGATTGCGGATCTTACGGTTGCGCTTAATATGACTGCGGAGCAATTGTCAGATTCGGCCGAAGAGACAAACAAAGCATCTGAAAGTATTGCAGAATCAGCCCAAGAGGTGGCGGCGGGTTCTGAGGTACAAAGTCGGTACGCGACAGATACAGTAACCGCGATGGAGGAAATGGCAACAGGGGTACAAAAGATTGCCGACTCCTCTTCGAAGTTATCTCAATCTGCTAACGGTGTAGCGGATCAAACGGTAAAAGGAAATGAGCAAATTACAGTTGCGGTTACGCAAATGGAAAGCATTGAGCAATCTGTCATTAATACAGGTAAATTAGTAGAAGGGCTTAGCCGCCGTTCAGAGCAAATTGGTGGGGTTATAGACCTTATATCTGGGATTAGCAAGCAAACGCATTTACTCGCTTTAAATGCAGCGATTGAGGCATCTCGTGTCGGCGAGCAAGGCAAAGGGTTTGCAGTTGTTGCGATGGAGGTTCGTAAGCTAGCTGAGCAAAGTAAGCAGGCGACGGAGGAAGTGGCTGAGCTTATCTATGCCGTGCGTGAAGAGACGCAAGAAGCTTCTCAAGCTATGCATGAAGGTGTGAATCAGGTTAAGCTTGGTGTAGCTTCTGTAACAGATAGCGGTGTATTATTTACTGAAATTATGAATGAAGTTGCAGATATTAATGATCAAATTCAAGAGGTATCCGCTGCGGCAGAAGAAATGAGCGCAAGCTCTCAGGAAATCGCTGCTAGTGTAGATGAATTAGCTCGCATTGCTGAGGATGCCTCTAAGAACTCGACCAACGTAGCTGCCGCTTCAGAGGAGCAGTTAGCATCCATGCAGGAGATTACATCGTCAGCGGAAGCGTTAAATATGATGGTTGCGGAGCTAGTGGATCGGATGCAGCACTTTAAAATTAAATAGTGTGCATCAGGTTGAGGCTTCATTAAAATTAGTGGCTGACAACAATGGAGATGGAGGCTATGGAACAGGGAGTTCTTCCGACCGTTGTTAAAACCAGATTCCTTTATATTTTTATTTTTACGTTGAAATCTGGTTTTAAAGACGGACATTCCATTTCTCCAGAATCCCCTGTCCCTTCGCTAGTTTGGGATAGTTGTCATCCACTAATTTAAAAACGAAGCATAAACTTATATTGGTAAGCTTTACGTGAAAAAAGGAGATTCCAGTTATATTAGGAATCTCCTTTTAGTTATAACAATTAATGGTTTATTTTATAAGTAACTTAATAAATAGCTTCATAAATATCGTAACATTAGAAGGTAGTTTTTGGTTGCCACAATTCAATTGATCTAGTGCGGAGACTGGCAGGAATATCGATGATACGTTGATTGGAGCTACCGCGATATAACAGGCTTGTGTCTAGAAGGTCCTGTTGAAATCGACCATCTATAATGACCTGACAACGTGTTAACAGTGCATATTCCTCAGAGTGTGAATCCTCAATAAGCTCCTCAAACGTATAGCCACTATAAATCCACACGGAAATGTTGGGTACTGCTTCCCGCAGGTGATCGATAAATAAGCTAACCTCAGCAGATGAAAAAAATGGATCTCCACCTAAAATAGTAATTCCACTTAGCAATGGATTGCTTGCAATGTCTTCAATAATTTCCTGCTCTCGTTGTGGTGTGAAGGGCTCGCCATAATTAAAATTCCAGGTGGCGGCGCTAAAGCAGCCTTTACAATAATGTCGACAGCCACTAACGAATAAAGCGGCTCTTAAGCCCTCTCCTTCGTTAATGCTTTCAGGGTAATAGCCACAGATGTTCATGTAGTGTGCTTCACACGATCGCGAACCTCGGCTTGCTTCGCGGCATTAAAGCGAGTCTGATAGTCACCAGTAAGATACCCTGTCACACGGCGTAAACGGCGAATATGCACGTCCTTTTCTGAACGCTGACAAGCAGGACAATTGGCACCAATAATACCTTCATATCCACAAGCAGAGCAACGGTCAATCGGATGGTTAAGGCTGAAATAGCTAATATTTTGCTCTAGTGCGTATTGAATAATTCGTAAAAATGCCTCAGGGTTGTTACGTGCATTCCCGTTTAGCTCAATATAGGAAATGGCTCCTGCGTTGCATAAGTCATGAAAAGGAGCTTCAAGCTGAATTTTCCGCGCTGCACTTACGGTGTGATAGACAGGAACATGGAATGAATTCGTATAATATTCTCTGTCAGTTACCCCTTTGATGGCGCCATAGGTTAATTGATCTTTTTTTGTAAATTTACCAGATAAGCCTTCGGCAGGTGTAGCAAATAACGTAATGTTTAAATTGTGGCGTTCACTTTGCAAATCGCAGTAATTTCGCATGTATTTAATTAAATTGTACGCTTTATGATAAATCTGCTCATCTTCTGCATGATGCTTACCATACATTGCTTTCATGCATTCAGCTAACCCGATAAAGCCGATAGATAAGCTACCATGCTTAATTAGATCACCAACTCGGTCCTCTGGAGATAGCTGCTCGCCACCCTCCCAGACCCCTTCACGCATCATAAAGTCAGAGGCTTTTGCTTTTTGGGATTGCTGTATACGATAGCGGTGCAGTAAGCCCTCCATTGCAATATTGAGATAAAAATCAAGCTCCTTGTAAAATCCACGTTCGTCTGCTTCCTTACGATGACCCAAAACGGTTCCATGCTCAATGCCAAGCTTAACTAAGTTTAAGGTGTTAAAGGACAGATTGCCTTTGCCAGACAAATGATTACGACCAAAACGGTCACTTAGTACTCGTGTACGACAACCCATTGTAGCAAATTCTGTATCTGGATCATCTGCTTTATAATATTGCAGGTTAAGTGGTGCATCTACATTTGCAAAGTTAGGATACATTCTTTTGGATGAGCATTCTGCTGCTCTCAAAAACAAAGCATAGTTAGGATCTCCGGGTGATTGGTTAATCCCTTGCTTACATTTAAAAATTTGAATCGGAAAAATAGGTGTTTCACCACTACCTAGTCCAGCAATCGTCGCTTCAAGTAATGAGGAAATAACTAACTGGCCCTCTGGAGAGGTGTCGGTTCCATAATTAATGCTTGTAAACGGAATTTGCCCACCAGCACGACTAGACATCGTATTTAAATTATGAATTAAGCTTTCTGCCCCTTGAAGTGTTTCGCTTTTGGTTTCCTTGAGGGCATAGCGGAAGGCTCTAGGATAAGCTTGCTCTAAATCTGTTCGACTCATTGTAATCTCACCCAAGACGTCGTATTGGGATGTTAATTCAGTCGAATCAGCAGTTATTTGTTCAAACGAGTCTAATTCTTCGAAATAGTCTAACCCTTTAAGGAAATATTTCTGAAAAGATTTACGCACATAAGGTGCAAGATCAAAATCTAGTTTATTCGCTGAGACACCGCCGTATTGGGAATTTTGCTGGGATTGAAAAATAATCGCAACCAAAGCCATTGCCGTCATAATCGAATTAGGTGTACGTACACTACCGTTACCTGTATTAAAGCCCTGCTGCAACAATTTGCTAAATGGGATAAAAATACAGTTTGTGGTCCCGATCGCGTATTGATCTAAATCGTGGACGTAGACGATATTATCTTTAATCGCTTGCACTAATGGTTTGGGCATAATGAAATGCTCCGCATACCATTTTGCATATTCGCTACCCATTTTGCTCATTTTTCCAGAGAAGCTTTCCCCATTTAAATTCGCATTTTCACGTAGCAATTCAATATTCCGACTATCGATAATTTCCTCTCCGATGTTGACGATCTCACTTAAAATTTCCTCTTGGCTTGGATATACATGGTTTAACAATGCCATTTCCCCAACTGCCTCCTTATCTACATATAAACTAAAATTAGGCATATAAATGAGCATTCCCAACGTAGGTCTAGTTGAAAATGCTATAGTTAAGTTAATGTGAATAAACACTACATTTAGTATTTGAGATAACTATACAACCATACATATTGTGAAGTAAATAGGACTTTCCCCTAAATCTGCTGGAAATGGTTTGGTAAAATCGCGGCAGAGCTTGTCCTCATAGGGCTGGTGGAAACGTTAAATAATTGTGAACTTTTTATTGTGACAAAATAATACAAATTATATTTTCTACACTAAAATAATTTTAATTTGTAAGTGCAAAAGTAGGAGAGAAGGACATGAAGTGGTAAAATAAGATTAATGAAAATAGACGGAAAATAAAATAGAAAGAAGGAATCAAACATGGCAATTGCAGAAGTGACGGTTCTTCCAGTAGGGACAGGCTCAACGAGCTTAAGTGAATATGTGGCACAGCTACAACGTGTATTGCAGACTCAGCCCAAAATCCAATATCAACTCACCTCGATGAGTACCATTATTGAAGGGGAGCTGGATGATGTATTTGCAGCCATTCGCGCACTTCACGAAGCTCCATTTGATCAGGGGGTAGGAAGAGTCTCGACTTCCATTAAAATTGACGATCGACGGGACAAGGTAAGCACCTCGGAGCAAAAGCTCCGTTCTGTGTTAGAAAAGCTATAGTAAAAATGACGCCACTGGGCAAAAATTTGAGATTATTTACGATGTAGCTGGGAATCGTACTGAGTTCGTCACTCGTGACTGAACCAGATTATAATGATGGTTTCGTTGGAACGAATGAAGCCAACTTTTGCAAAGAGCTGATTTGTATGTGGTACTAGAAAAAGAAACCTTAAGGGGTTCCTTTTTCTGCATTTTTTAAAAGATAAACTAGTTATTTGCTTAAACTTGATGTTTATCAATGCCAAGACTCCGCTTTAATCCTTCCTGAAGTACCTGACTGAAATTAAGATGCTGGCGCTCAGCTTCGTCATTTAACCATTTTGGTACAGTAAGTGTTTTCTTTACGGCTTTAGACTCCATAGCATTCCTTAAAGTAGGCATATAAACTTGAATTTCACAAGCAGCTTCATTAGAATCAGCTTGCTTTAATATAATATCAAGTGGTGACGGTGTAGGAATGTGTTCTTTGTCTTGCTCCATCAAGTATAAAAAACCTTCTAATGCCTCACGTGCTGCAGCATATGCCTCGTCAGCAGTATCTCCAGAAGTAAAGCATCCTGGTAAGTCAGGAAAGCTAACTGCAATTCCGTCATTGGATGTATCAAATAATGCCCAGAATCGATAGACATCTTTTTTACTCATATAAATAACCTCCTTGGGAGAGAGATAGCATACCTATTGATACATACTAAATTCCTGCAAGTCCGCAGGTATGTTTTTATTTCTATATTTGCCGATATCTAAGCCTAAATATTTCTCCATAAGTACTCTACATTCTGTGGCTACCATCTCACTTAATAAATTCATTTCACAATGATATCCTCTACATAAATATTCGGCGTGAACGCCTTTAAGATGACGACTTTCCTTATAGACTTTAATTCCCTTTTGTCTAAAATAAGCTCTGACATTCTTTAAATCCTTTTCAACGCTACGCATTGCATGTTCAATTGTATTTAAATAAGGTTCTGGTGTTTTAAATGTGGTAGTCGCTAAATTTTTATCGCGCTCAAACGCGGTTAGTACTAAAGGCAACAATAAATATAGTTTCACGTAATACATATCTTCTGCTGTTCCGTACATAGTTACATCTCCTCAATACGAATGTATGTTCTTATTTTACGCAATATGAGGGATAATATGCAACAGGTATTTTTTTTCTTAAAATCTTCCGTCTGCAGCACCGGAATAGTGCAATACTTGGAATAAAAAAACGACCTCCATCTAGTGAAAGTCGTTTTTGCTAATTATAATTTTATCTAATTTCCATCGGATCAGCCATAAACCATGAGATATAAGAGCATTGCTGACAAATTAAAATGGCTACGCTCCGATTTGCCCAGTCAAGTCCAAAAAAAGTAGCACCCTTGGTGTTAAGCTGTCTGTAATCGAGTTCGAAAGAATCGTTTCTACAGCAAGGACAAAAGATTTTTGTATTTCCAACATGATATTGCATAGCTACACATCCCCTTGTTCTTTCTATACACTACGAGAGGAGGATTCAATTGGTTTCGGTTGATTTGGACGGACTTGAAATGTTTTCTTGAGTAAAGGAGGAGTTACCAATGTCGTAATAATGACAACAAGTACAATTGAAGTATAGGTAGACCCTGTTAATAAGTGAGATCCTGTACTAGATGTCATCAAAATTAGAGCCACCTCACCTCTGGAAATCATACCAGATCCAATGGCCATCGATTGGCGGAGGTTAAAGCCTGTTAATCTGGCCCCAAGTCCTGATCCAATCAGCTTTGTGAAGATACAAATCAAGGTTAGTATAACAATGAACCAGATTTGTTCCCCTAAACCTGCAAATGAAATATCTAATCCAATGCTGACGAAAAAAACAGGTACAAACAATGTGTAGGCAATCGGTTCAATTTTGGTTTCTACCGTATGCTTATAACTCGTTTGAGAGATAGCAATCCCAGCGGCAAATGCACCAATAATGCCAGCAACACCCATCATCTCGGCAAAATAGGAGAAGCCAAGACAGATGAAGATAGCGGCACTCACAACAGTCTCGGTCACTTTAAATTTAGACATCCATTTCATAATGTGTGGCACAATAAACCAGCCTGCGGCAATAATGACAGCGAAAAAGAGAACCTTTTTCAACAATAGCGATGGAATGGAAACAGCTTCACCTGCTCCAAAGAAGCTCATCGTTACAGCTAGTAATATTACAACGAGGATATCATCCACTACAGCGGCGCCTAAAATGGTTGTGCCTTCCTTGGAATTTAACTTATTCATTTCCTTTAAGGTTTGAACGGATATACTCACAGAGGTTGCGGAAATGACTAATGCTAAAAATAAAGCTTGCTCTGTCGACCAGCCTAATGCCATGCCAAGACTATATCCTCCGATCATTGGGAAAATAACACCACCAACGGCTACAGCAAGTGATGATTTCCAGCTTTGACGAAATTGCTCTAGATCAGTTTCTAAACCGGCAATAAACATGAGCAGTAATACACCAATTTGTGAGAAATAATGAATGAAATCACTAGGCACAATCCATCCTAGTACAGCGGGACCTAAAATAACCCCTGAAATCAGCTTGCCAAGTACAGCCGGCTGACCTAAGCGAACCGATAATGTTCCTGCGATTTTTGTAGCAAAAAGAATCAGTGCTAAAGCTAAAATAAATTCCAAATTCTCCACTTCCCTTCTATATCTAAAGCAGTGTATATGCAAAAAAGAATATTTTTTGTTTACTCAGTAGTTAGGCACAATAAATGCACAACAAAAAAGACCCTGAGTAAACAGGGTCCTAAAAAAAGACATAGCGAACCCTGCATGACAGGCTCCACCAGTATACACGTATGCTTTTCTTCTTTATATTATACCACAATACCACTGTATGAACTAGCATTTAATTATATCTGCACATCTTGTATTTTTTCTAATGGTGAGAGCTCCTTGCTTTGTTTTCGATGATGTAATAAATAGTAGAGTGCGATAACAAATACAACGATGATCGCTGAAATAAAGTACATATGACCATAGCTTGTACTAGATGCGATCATTCCGAGCAGATACGATCCAACACCGTAACCTGAATCAAAGAAGACATAAAACGTTCCTGTAGCTAAGGCGCTGTGTTTCATCGGTGCAGCTTGAATTGCAATTGTTTGTAGGCTTGGCAATAATGCGCCATAACCTAATCCGATGATCCCACCGGAGGTGAGGAAGCTAGTCCCCTGAGAGGATTGACTCAAGACGAACATCCCTATCGCAAATAAAATTAAGCCAGGATACACTAGGTAATGTTCTCCATATTTATCAAAAATACGTCCTGTAAATGGACGAGAAACCAAGATCAGTATGGCAAATACAACAAAGAAATAGCTTGCTATACTTTCGAGATTAAGATTTGTTGCATAAATTGAAATATAAGTGGCGAGGCCTGCATATGAAAAGGCGAGTACAAAACCCGTAATCGAAATAGGAATTGCTTTTGGCTCAATGTAGGAACGCCAGCCTTTTAGCTCTGTCGCAGAAAATTGCGATTCAAGAGCAGGGATTTCCAGCATACAAGCAAAAACAAAGGCTAATAACGAGAAAATAATACAGCATGCAAATAAGATCATATAGCTAAAGTGTAAACTGATCGTTAACCCTAAAAATGGCCCACACACCATGGCTAAGCTCATGAACAAAGTAAAATAGCCAATTCCTTCACCTTTACGGTGTTGTGGAATAAAGCGGATTGCAATCGCAGAGGTGCTTGTAGCTGCAATCCCAAACGCAACACCATGAATAATACGAAGTACCAGCATACTGCCAAACGAAGAAGAGAGGAGGTAAGCAAAGCTACATAATAAAAATAATCCGACTGAAAATAAAACGATTTTTCGATTATTAAATTTGTTTAGTGCCTTACCTGTTAGTGGGCGAAAAATAACGCCAGCAATAATAAATACTGTAATTACAAGCCCCATTGTTTGCTTGCCTGCGCCTAGCTCATTTGTGGCATACACAGGTAAGGTAACGGAATAAATGTAAAAGCTAATAAAAATAAAAAAACTAGTTAAACATATCAAAATAAAATTGCGGTTCCATAATTTAGTTTCGTTCAAAATAATCTCAGCTTTCTATAGTGTAATCGTGGAGTTTAAGCTACTAATTGGATATTATTTCGTACTGTTTAAATACTGATTAATCATATGTAACGATAATTTCAAATTATCTAACTGCTCTGGTGTTAATAAGGCGGCAAGCTTGTCCGTAAATTGTTTTTCAATGGGGGATAGGAGTTGACTTAAGGTGACACCAGAGGGGGTCACATAAAGAAGATAAGACCTGCGATCTAATGCATTAGCTTTACGCTCGATCCATCCTTTACGTGAAAGCTGATCTAATATTCTTGTAATGTTAGTGGGATCCTTTTCTGTTCTTTTAGAGAGCTCAAGTTGTGTAATCCCATCCCTTTCTGTTAACCGATGCAGGACATACCATTGTTCAGAGGTTATACCATATTGTTCGAATAATTGTGTCAGATGCTGCGTAACCTTACGACCTGTATTTGCTAGATTATGGCCAATCGATTGTGTTGTATCCATCTGTATATCACTCCACGCTAATAATTAGTTGCTATAACAATTATATGTATATCAATTAATTAAAAGCAAGCATTATTTATTTTAAAATAAAAACATGGCATATCACTTTAGAAAGTAACATGCCATGTTTGTCTTCAAATCGACTAATCCCGATGCTCAATTAGATCGATTGTGCCAAGCACAATATGTGCAAGACCAAAACCTAATATGCCGGTAGCAGCAAGCTTATACTTGCTTCCAAGTAGTGATGCGGCAGATGCAGATACAACAGCTCCTAGAACAGTTGGAATCAAGCCTTCACGCATAGGTAACACTCCTTAGATATTGATTTGAAAAGACATCATTAGTGTGAGGATAACTATAAAAAATTATGCATAAATGGATAGCACCTGAAGAATCACTCTTCAGGCGCTGTAGTAAAAGACTATATTTGTAATTGTCTGCTGACACAGACAAGTGGTGTTCCATCCTGCGTACAAGTACCTTACTACTTTTCTAAAACGATAAAAGCCCTGCCTCTCTTTCATCCTTGCGGTTCCTAGACCGCGCCAGTTGAATCAGAAAATGAATGCAACGTTCATACTCTTGGGTCAATAGAATAGGAATAACGTACCTGAATTGGTACTATGAGAAGGGTTGTACAACTTGAGGAACAAACCATTAATAATCAATATCTTTATATTATAGCTCATTTGAATGCAAATGTAAATACTTAACATTAAAGTTTTATTTTTAAGTAAAGTAAATAAAAAAAGTGTGTAAAAGTAATGATAATGTCTAATTTATAATTGCAAATGTTGAAAATGTGTAATTATACTCTCAAATCAGTGATTGTCGTTGAAGGATTGTTCGGTTACATGTATAATGAATAAGATTTATATAATCAAAAAATAAGGGAGTTTGCCTCATGAAACGCGGAGATGTCATAGTAATCGGCTTAGTGGTAGTCATCGCGCTGGTGTTCCTAGTCCCAAGATGGCTTGACACAAGTGAAAAAAATCACAACGAAACAAAGGTCGCAAAGATCACAGTAGATGGGAAGCTTTATAAGACTGTTAATTTGACTGAAAAAGAACAAACGATTGAAGTGAAAACAGAAGATGGCTTCAATACATTGAAGGTTCATGATTATGGAATTGAAATGACGGATGCGGATTGCCCTGATAAGGTCTGCTTATCTTTTGGATTTATAGAACGTAATGGAGGGACGATTGTATGTCTTCCACATAAGCTGATGGTTGAAATTGTAGATACAGCAGCAGGAGAAGGAGATGGAGTCGATGGCGTCGTTAAATGAAGCTTCAAATCGTGCTTTACGTAAAACGGTCATTATTGCAATCTTTGCCGCTGTCTCAGTTGTGCTAAGTATTGTTGAATCCATTATTCCTATTGCTGCTGCAGGACCCCCTGGCGCAAAGCTAGGGTTGGCCAATATTATGGTTTTGACTTGCTTATATTTTTTACCTGCACGTGACACATTGGTGATGGTACTTTTAAAAACATTGCTAACCGCCTTTATATTTGGTACATTTTCAAGCTTTTTATTTAGTATAATGGGGGCGCTATTTAGCTTTGTTGCGATGTGGTTCCTGCTTTTAGTAGGACGTGACAAGCTAAGTATGCTTAGTATTAGTGTCATTGGTGGTATTATGCATAATTTAGGTCAAGTATGTGCGGCGGCATTTTATTTCTCAGCAAGCCAAATATTTTACTACTTCCCACCTTTAATGTTAACTGGGGTTGCAACAGGCATCGCGGTTGGGATTGCAGTGCGGTATTTAATCCCTGCATTAACAAAGCTATCTTTGTTTGAGGGCTTTTTGCAACGTTCATAAAAACGAAAATACTACTTCATGCATGCTTATTTATGTAATGGAAAGCTAGTAAGTCTTAATGATTTTAATGCTTACAATCACTACTAGTCATCTCATATTAAAAAGGAGGGGAAGGTTATGACACATAAGATACCAGCTTTTGAATTACAGGAGGTATCCTTCGCCTATGCACCAGAGCAGCCAGTTTTAAGTGAGTTGACTTTTAGTATTGCCACAGGACAATGGGTATCCTTAGTTGGCGCTAACGGATCGGGTAAATCAACGCTCGCCAGATTGCTTGGCGGGCTTCTTGCTGTGAACGCAGGTGTAATCAAGGTGGACGGGACAGAGCTCAACCAAGAGAGCGCAGGGGAGCTTATGCGCCGTATTGGCATGGTATTTCAAAATCCAGATAATCAATTTATTGGAGCTACAGTCGAAGAGGATATTGCCTTTGGACTTGAAAGCTTATGCCTTCCACGTGAAGAAATGCTTGCTCGCATTAAAAAATATAGCAGCAAGCTACAGATTGAATCTCTGCTTTCAAAGCATCCTTCTGAACTATCTGGTGGGCAAAAGCAAAAGGTGGCGATTACCGCCATTTTAGCGATGGAGCCTGATTTTATTATTTTAGATGAAGCAACTTCGATGTTAGATGAAAAGGCAAGAGGCGAATTGATGGCGATCGTTGAAGAGATGCGTAGTAGCGGTCAATATACGATTATTTCAATTACGCATGATCCAGATGAAATTTTGAAATCAGATCGAGTTATTGTGTTGCAGGACGGATGTATTGCTGCCGATCTAGCTCCACAAGCCTTATTTATGGATCAAGCCCTGATGGAAGCCTGTCATTTGCTCCCACCTTATTCCGTGTTGCTTGTTCAGGAGTTAGCACAGCAAGGACTTGAAATTCCGGTAAGTGCTAGCTTAAAGGAGGTAGAGGAAGCATTATGGCAATTGTATTTGAAGAGGTAAGCTTCGCTTATGGAGCCGGAAGTGTATGGCATCATGGAGCGCTTGATCATATTAACCTTCGCTTAGAGGAAGGTGGATTTATTGGAATAGCAGGAGAAACAGGCTCAGGCAAATCTACCTTTATGCAGCATCTAAATGGGTTATTAAAGCCAACAGAGGGCAAGGTAAAGGTGCTTGATGTCACGATTGAGGCAGGAGAAAAATCGCCAAAGCTTACTGAGCTAAGACGAAGAGTAGGGCTTGTTTTCCAATTTCCAGAGCACCAGCTATTTGAGGATACCGTCGAAAAGGATATTATGTTTGGTCCTTTAAATTTTGGCGTGCCAGTAGAAGAAGCGAAGCAACGTGCCAGTAAGGCACTGCAAATGGTAGGACTAAGTGATGAGCTTTTGCCTCGTAATCCATTTCAATTGAGTGGAGGGCAGATGCGGAAGGTAGCGATTGCTTCTGTGCTTGCGATGGACCCTGAGGTCATTGTATTGGATGAGCCAACAGCAACTCTAGATCCTCAAAGTCGGGCTGAACTAGCAGAATTACTAAATTTAATGTGTAAAAAGGAAGGCAAAACGGTCATTGTAGTTACGCACCGAATGGAGGATATGCTTCCCTATGCAGACGAATGGCTCGTGATGAAAAAAGGAAAGGTTATTTTTCAAGGCACGGCCTCTGAAATGGTTGGGCACAGTGTGCAATTAGAAGAGCAAGGACTTGCCTTACCTGCATCCATCACTTATTGGAATCAGCTTGCGACTCGCTTTGGACTAGAAGATGAAGCTCCACAGTTAACAGCAAAGGCATTGGCAAAACGAATTAGTGTGGTTATTCGGGATTCAAAAGATGAAGGCGCAAGTAAAGGAGGCTCTAGTTAAGTGAAATGAGAAATCGGCTGTTATTTGGACGTACAATTGATACCGGCTCATGGATTCATCATTTAGACCCCAGAGCCAAAATTACGGGCATGGTGTTATACCTTATTGCATTGCTCCTTGTGCGAACGTGGATTCCGCTTGCCATCGCGATTATTTTTTCAATCCTTTATATGTTAGCTACTAAAATACAATTACGTTATTTTGCTAAGGCGGCAAAGCCGTTATGGGTCATTATCGTTTTTATTTTTATTATTCAGACGTTAACGATAGGTGGGGAGCATATTTTGTTCCAGCTTGGTGGGTTTAAGATTTATGTAGAGGGTTTTAGTGCAGGGCTTATTTCGGCTTTAAGAATGACCTTGCTGGTGTCTTTTACCGCAATTTTAACCTTTACGACGACCCCTGGGGTGTTGAATCAAGGCTTAGATGGTGTGTTAAAGCCACTTAAAAAAATCGGAGTGCCTAGCGATCGTTTGACGTTGATGTTAGGAATTGCATTACGCTTTATACCGACAATTTTGGATGAAACCCAAAAAATTATGATGGCACAAGCCGCACGTGGAGCCGATGTAAAGGAATTACCTTGGAGGGAAAAAGGGAAGCTCCTGATTTCATTACTAGTTCCTGTGACAGTAGGCGCATTTCGCCGTGCAGAAGATTTAGTGTTATCGATGGAATCAAGAGGATATGTGGTTGGGCAACCACGAACGCAATTTCGCCAGCTTCATTGGGGAAGTAGAGAAACCTTTTTTACGGCTTCTTATGTGTTGCTTATTGGTATTGTTATTTTATTTCGTTTTTAATATCCACATATTATCCACAATATATCAACAGGTTTATCAACAGAGGGGGAAATCATCATGGCACGTTTTTTTAATGGTAAGTTGGTAGAACTACTAGCGCCAGTAGGTACATTTGAAATTTTTAAAGAGGTTATTCAGGCAAATTGTGATGCAGTTTATATGGGTGGACCCAGCTTAAACATGCGAATGATGCGTAAAGGTTACAATTTTACATTAGAGGAACTCGCTGAGGCAGTAAAAATTGCGCATGGTTTAAATAAAAAGGTCTATGTGACAGTCAATAATTTATTGCATGAGGGTGAAATTGAAGAGGCACGCACTTATTTGCAGTTTTTAGAGCAGGCAGGACCGGATGGTTTGATTGTGCAGGATTTTGCTGTCGTGGCATTGATCAAGGAAATGGGACTTAACTTAGACGTGCATTCTTCTGTTATGATGAATGTACATAATGTAGAGATGGTTAAGGCGCTTCAGGAGTTAGGTGTTAAACGGATTGTAGCATCTAGAGAAATGGATTTAATGACAACAAGATATTTACAGCAGGTCACTGGCATGGAGATTGAATATTTTGTGCATGGAGATATGTGTTCTGTGCATGGTGCTAATTGCTATTTCAGTTCGATGGTGTTTGGAATGAGCAGTAACCGTGGTAAATGCTTGAAGCCTTGTCGTTGGGATTATCGGGTGAAGAAGGATGGGTATGTGTATCCTGCCGAATATCCGCTTGCAGTCAAAGATATGTCTATGTATGAGCATATTCCTGAGTTGATTCATGGTGGCGTTAACTCCTTTAAAATCGAAGGTAGAATGCGTGATGCTAACTTTGTGGTGATGCTTGTGAATGCGTATGGAGATGCCATTGATCGTTACATTGCTGATCCAGTTGGTTTTGAGCGTCAGAGAGATACAGATCTAATTCACAACAACCGTAAGCGGGATTTATCCGTTGGGTATGCGTTTGGTAAACCAGGCTTAAGTAATATTAATCGCAGATTCGAAGGGACAGGAAAGTTCTATAGTACAGGAAAAGTGTTTAGTACGCCTACCGAGGAACGTGAAATAAGTCACAAAAGACTTGAAGCAATAAAAGAGGAATTAGCTAGCGTAAATGTGCGTCCTCACAAACAACATCAAGGGACTGCTGAGATTTCCGTCCATGTAAATAATATGGTACAAGCAAAGGCTGCACTTGCAGGGGGAGCAGAACATATTTATTTGTCAGGCGACGTGTATGAACCTGATACACCGTTTACTAGAGTCCAAATCGAGCAATTAGCAGCAATGAAGGGCAATGCCAAGCTATATGTATGCTTACCACGAATGATGACCGAATTACAGTTTGAAATTTATGAAGGCTTATTGTTTGGGGAACGACTGCCGATTGATGGCATAATGGTAACGAATTTAGGGGCGATTCATAAATTTGCAAGCTGTGGATATCCTTTGATTGGTGATTTTAACTTAAATGTGTATAATCATATATCTGCTGATTTTTATTTTAAAAGAGGCGTAGAGCGTCTTACCGCTTCTATTGAATTACCTTTACTAGAGTTGAAAACATTACTAGAGCAGACAGAAGCACCACTTGAAATGCTTGTTCATGGATCACCTGCAATTATGTACATGGAGCATGATCTATATGAAAATGCAGAGCATTTCGAGCCGATAGAAGAAGAAGACAACTACTACGTAAATAATAGTGTTTTAGTGCTAAAAACAGATAAAGGTGAAAATCCTGTGTATCGTGATGTACATGGACGTAATCATTTAACATTAAGCAAAGAGTTATATATGCTTCCATTTGTTGCGGAGCTACAGCAAGCCGGTGTGGCTGTTTTCCGGATTGAAGGAACAACGTATACCCCAGAGCAACTAGAACGTATTGTGGCGGCGTATAGAGCTGCTTTATGTCATAGTAGCAATGGTAATAGTGATAATAGTAATCATGGTGATAAGTCCACCAATATCGAGTTAGAGCCTGTTTATTCTGGTTATACGCTAGGTGCGTTACAATTTAATGGCGGACATGCGACTACGGTTCAATCGGTAGAGGAAGCGCAGCAGGAGGCAGAGGGAACTAAAATCAACAGTTAGGAGTGAGTATTATGCAAACATTCATCGGACCAAATGAAATTATCGCAAAGCGACAACAATATTTTTATCCCTGTACGGCGCATTTTTATCGTAACCCACCTCAGCTTGTAAAAGGGGATATGCAATACTTATACGATCATGAAGGACGTAAATATTGTGACTTTTTTGCAGGAGTCTCTGTTGTAGCGAGTGGGCACTGTAATCCAGAAATTGCTGCCGCATCTGTGAAGCAGCTTGAGACGTTACAGCATACGTGTACGATTTATTTAACACAACCAAATGTGGATTTGGCAGAACGCCTTGCAAAGGTGTTACCAGGTTCATTAACTCGTACTTTTTTTGTAAATAGTGGTTCAGAGGCAAATGAAGGAGCTTTAACACTTGCTAGAATGCATACTGGGCGCAAGGAGTTTATTGCACTAGAGCATGGGCTTCATGGGCGCACTTATTTGACGATGAGTGTAACTGGGCTTGCGATGTGGCGTAATGATCCTGAATTAAGTCACGAAACAGGGGTACACTTTATTCCACGTCCTTATGAGCTAGGTGTGGATTCAGAAGTGGCAGAAAAACGTTCGTTGGATGCACTTGAGGCGGTTTTAAAGGAACGTGGAGATAAAATTGCCGCGATGATTGTAGAGCCGATTCAGGGAAATGCAGGAATTATCGTACCTCCAGCGGACTATTTTGCAAAAGTTAGTGCCTTGCTTAAGGACTATGGTGTATTATTAATTGCAGACGAAATTCAGACTGGCTTTGGCCGAACTGGATCGATGTTTGCGATTTCCAGCTTTGGTGTCGTGCCTGATATTATTTCTATGGCTAAAGCGTTAGGAAGTGGGGTTCCAATTGCAGGATTTGCAACAACAGATGAAGTCGCCGCGAGTTACAATCGTCCTTCTGCGTCTACATTTGGTGGGAATCCCGTTGCTGCTGTGACTGGTTTAGCCGTCTTAGATTACATTGAGTCTCACCAATTGCCACAACGTGCTAGCCAGCTTGGTCAAGTGTTATATCAAGGCTTAGAGGGGCTAGCAGAGCATTTCCCTGAGCTTATTACTGAGGTGAGAGGTGCAGGCTTGATGATTGGTTGTGAACTGATGGCACATGAGCCTAGTCGTGGGGCACAGCTTGTTGACGATGTTTTGGAGGAAATGAAGGATCGTGGTTTTATTATCGGCAAAAATGGATTAAACCGCAATGTTCTTGCTTTCCAGCCGCCACTTGTGATTGATGTAAATGACATTAAAGAGATGCTTCAGGCGTTGGAGCAAACGTTAAGTAAGCTGTTACCAAATTTTAAGAGGTAGTCACTGTACAAAATGAAGGATGCGGGAGTAGAAGCACAATGGATTATGCTAGAAAAATAAGTCATAAGATTAGGATGTATGGCGAATTAGTTATGTTTTCACATACGTTATTCTCCTTGCCTTTTGCCATTATATCTATGGTGTGGGCGGCAGAAGGCTTGCCGTCTGGTCATGTCATGTTATGGTCACTCATTGCACTTGTTGCCGCAAGAAATGGAGCAAATGCGTTTAATCGTATTGTAGATCGTGTATTTGATGGACAAAATCCACGAACTGCTCATCGGCATTTGCCAAGGCACCTGCTAGAGTCAAAAGAGGTTATGGTTTTTGTCATTATAAACTATGGAATTTTCATTTTTGCAGCAGGGATGCTCAATATGTTGTGTCTGGTGTTATCACCTGTTGCAATATTTTTAATCTCTTCATATTCCTACACAAAGCGATTTACGTACATGAGTCACCTGTATTTAGGTTTTACAATCGCTTCCGCACCGATAGGTGCATGGTTTGCAGTGACAGGGGCATTTGCATTTACACCCTTTATATTAGGGACAATCGTGATGTTGTGGATTGCTGGATTTGATATTATTTATGGCTCTCAGGATATTGAGTTTGATAAGAACCACCAGCTATGGTCGATTCCAAGTGTATTTGGTCTTAAAAATGGGTTGCGTATTGCAGCAGGACTACATTTTATAATGGTTATATTGCTGATCTCGCTTATACCGATTCGTGGGCTAGGTTGGATTTATATCGGAGGATTACTAATAGCAGTGGTATTGTTATTAACGGAGCATCATATTATTAAGCCTTCTAATCGTAAAATTATGAATGTAGCTTCTTATAATTTGAATCAGGTGATTAGTATGGTTATTTTATGTGCGACAGTGTTAGATTATTTCTTATAGTGGTGGGGGCTACGGTGTAGAGGGTTCTTACGATCGTTGTTAAAACCAGATTCCTTTTATTATGGAGAATAATGTTAGAATCAGGTTTTAAAGACGAGCGCGTTGCTTCTCCAGAATCCCTCTACCCCTCCGCTTAATAAGTTGAAAACAAAAAAACGACGAAGTGCTGATCGTGTAGGTGCCCTCAAGTTGCCTTTGATCAATGCTTTGTCGTTTTCTTTAATTAATTTTTATATAATTATTAGTAATCTCGTCCACTGAAATAATCCAATAATGCCTGAAGATCACGATGGGCAGGATAGTCTGCTAATTGCTCAATGATATGTTGTGCTTCAGTTAAATATTGGTTGCTTAGTGCCTCTGTTTGAGCTAGTGCATCACTCTTCGAAATTGCTTCAATCGCGAGCTGCACCTCTTCCGAAGAGGAAGCTGCATCAATAGAAGCAATCAATGCTGCACAAGCCTTATCTTGAAGTGCAAACAAAACAGGTAAAGTGACTTGTCCAGACTTTAGATCATTGCCCGCAGGTTTACCTAAAGTATGTGAGGTTTGAATAAAGTCCAATAAGTCATCGCGAATTTGAAAAGACATCCCTAGCTTTTCACCAAATTGATACAGTAGTGTATAGACTTCTTCAGGTGCTTTTGCCGCCCTTGCCCCAATTTGTAGACACGAAGCCATTAATCCAGCTGTTTTATTTTTGGTTTTTTCTAAGTATTGCTCAATTGTAATACCATAATCATATTTATGAGTGAGCTGTTGGTACTCGCCTAGACATAATTGGGTAGTTACAAGTGAGGATAAATCGTAAGCATAACGCTCCTGATCAGCAGAATACTGCGATACCAGTTCCATTACACGTGCAGACATGTAGTTACCTAAATAAATCGCACGCTCAATTCCAAGCTGAATATGTAGAGCTGGTTGACCTCTACGTAGTGGAGAATCGTCAATAATGTCATCGTGAATTAATGAGGCAGCATGAATAAATTCCGCAATTGCAGCCAGTTGCCAAATTTGTTTCTTATCTGGAGAGGGCCCAAATCTACTACCTACAACAACCATCAAAGGGCGGATCCGCTTACCACCCGCGTTTACAAGCTTTATAATACTTTTGGATAATAAATCGGAGTTAGATAAATGCTTGTCATGTTTTATAATGTTCTCAATTTCACGATCAATTGACCTTAATGGAATATTCAGCGTCTCGTTAAGCTTCATGGGAAAAATCTCCTTCAGGTCAAGTCTTAATTAGAATTAGATTGCATTGCTAATTTTGCCATCACTACATTTAAGCTCAAGGAATGCTTCTAATCCATTTAGCAACAAATGATTATTATTATAACCATTAAACCTGTCAATTTGCATTTGTTTAACTATGGGTGCTAAATGAATAAAAAAGTCATGCTCTTCAAACCGCAAACATAATTCAATGTATAAGCTATATAGGTAGTCGCCATCTAAAATTTTGCGAATTAGTGCTTCACTGGAGGATACATTAGCTTCGCTATGACGGTAAGAGGCGAACGTTATGACAATATAAATTGCAAGCAAATGCTTCTGACGTAAAGATGATAAATTATAATTTAATAATAAGCTTGCTGCTGATAATACATCTAATTGTTCATCATCCAAATGAATGCCGGTATCAGGCGAAATCTCATGTTGTACAAGCTGAACAGCATCGAATATTAGATTCGTATTCATTGGGGTCACTCCTCGGCAAGCAGGTAAATAAAAATCAATCTAATCAAGCTAAAAATGAGAGTAATGTGCGTGATGCACATTACTCTCTTGTTAAAAGTATTTACATACTCCATCTAAAACTATTCGGTGTAAAGATACCATCTACGAACGAAAGGAAGCTTCTTCCATTGCTTCTTAAGCCAAGGTAATACATAGTAGTCAAGACCAAATGCACTACCTGAACCACCGATAAGTGCAACACCAGCAGCCATATACCATAACATTTCAGTAGATGCCATGCTAGAAGACCAGATCATAATACCAAGTCCAACGGTAACCGCAGAAGATACAGCGGTGAATAAGCCAACAATTAGCATTGCGCCAATCGCGATTTCAGCAAATACCATAAAGAATTGGAAAATAGATGCTAGATCTGTATAACCACCATTTGAAGTATAGAAGAAAATATCCATAAACCAGTTAACCATGCTCTTAATGAAATCAGGCACTGGTAATGCAGTTACAGCGTGAGAAGCACTTTCTACTGCGGAAGCAGCAGTTTGAGCATCAACAGTTTCAGTTACTGCCTTAGAAGCTTCACTTGCTGCTGATACAGCATCACTAGCATGTGGTGAAGCAGGGATTAAGAAAATGTTAGAAGGGTTATCAAGGATTTTTGGTAATTTATCCAATCCTTCTTGCAACCACTTGTAACCAACAAAGATACGTAATGGAAGCAACCAGAAGTTAGGTGAACGTTTTGCAAAATGACCACCAACAAAGCTTCTTCTGTTGTTCACATGGAAAAATTCATGCATCATATAAGTCCATACTTTAGCAAAGCCAGCTACAGTAAACAAGTAATACATATTAATAAGGTGTTTACTTGCCATAGCCATAAATCCGCTAAGCATAAACATTTTGTTAGGAAGACCAACGTTAGCTACACCATAACGGCTACCGATACATACCATCGTGCCATGGAATCCTGGTTTATAGGATTTTTTAGGTTTGCCTTTAACGTCTGCGTAAATATTGTGTGCAATAAGTGGACCTGATTGCTCAGCATTTTCAACCATTTGCGGAACTGGACGTTCTTCGCCTTCTGGAATATAGAAAATGTTGTCCCCTACAACGTATACATCTTCATGATCAACACTTTGCAGCTTGTCATTTGTTAAGATACGTTTACGTCCTTGTTGTTGTACATCCAGTGTACCAATAAGATCCGAGCCTTCTACTCCAGCAGTCCATACGATCGTATGTGCATCTAGCTCTTTATCACCCAGCACTACACTGGTAGCATTAACACCAGTAATTTTTGCACTTGTAATAATTTCAACGTTCATTTTGTTCAAACGTTTTGTTGCTTTTTGGATTAGCTTATCAGGCAGGATTGGCAAAATTTTTGGCGCCATATCTGCAACAACCAAACGAACCTCACTTGGATCGATGAAAAATTCTTTACACAATTCATCACGATATTCTGCCATTTCACCTATCAATTCAACACCAGTGAATCCAGCACCTACAACAACAAAGGTTAACATTTTTTTGCGTTTTACTGCATCAGTTTCCTTAGCAGCCAAGCTAAACATTAAACGAGTTTGGTCTTTAAGACGTACTGCGTCCTCATAAGACCAGAAGGATAAAGCATTTTCTTCCGCACCTGGGATACCAAAGAAGGTAGGCTTGCTACCACTACCAATTACAAGGTAATCATAATTGTAGGTATTTTTTTCAGATACCAGTTTTTTGGATGCAAAATCAATGTTGTCGATGTGATCTAACACAACATCCACTTTTTGACCTTGGAAAATCTTTTTAAGCTCAATTTTGATTGAATCTTCTGGAGTACGATTAGCCGCAACTTCATGTAATTCAGTCAACAACGTATGATAAGGATTTTTATCAATTAATGTGATTTCAACATCCTTATCCTTTTTGAACAATTTGGCTAGGTGTTTAGAAGTAACAACACCACCATATCCGCCGCCTAAAACGACTATTTTCTTCAAAAAATTCACCTTCTTAAATTGGATAGATTCATGCATGTGATGAAAGGTATATTATCGGCAGTTTACATGATTTATTTCATAGTAAATGATGTAAACTGCCTAATTATGAACTGAATAAATATTATTTAGCTTGTTCTAAAGCTTTCGCAGTAAGATCGTAGTAGCTCTTCAAGCTGATAGAAACACCAGAGATTGCATCTGTTTTACCTTCGTCATTGAATGTCAATGCTGCAGGATCTTGTTTTTCAACGATAAATTCTTCAGCTTTAGCAGCTTGCTCGTGCCATTCGGATTGAGCGCCACCAGCTTTCATACCGTATTTACCATCGATAGAGTTTTGTTTTTTGTCTTCGCCTTTTTCATTAATACCACTGAAATCAACGTTTACGATTTTACCAGCAGCGATCACAACGTCAACAGTGCCCTTCCAACCAGATTGAGCGTCGAATGCATCTTCTTCTGCATGGTAGTTACCATCTTTGTAAGGGCCAACTTGGATTGGACCAGCAGCAAGAGCTTCATCAGCTAAAGTGAAAAATTCGTTAACATGAACAGAAACACCAGAGATCGCATCCGTTTTACCTTCGCTGTTTAATTCCAACTTAGTATCTTGTTTTTCAACTAAGTAAGCTTCAACTTTAGCAGCTTGCTCGTGCCATTCAGCTTGAGCACCGCCAGCTTTCATACCATATTGGCCTTTTTCGGAATAAGTAACTTTGTCAACAGGAACAGTAGAGTTAGTTGCATTCCATTTCGCTTCTGTAATTTTGCCGCCACTTACTTTTAGTTCTACAAAATAACGCCAGCCAGTTTTTTCGTCTGCTTTACCTTGAGCAAAATAAGTACCATCAGCATAAGTGCCATCTTTAGCACCACTGTTTGCTGGAGTTTCAACCTTAGTTTCTGTGTTTGCTGGTTTTTGCTCAGCATTTTTTTCTTTAGAACCACAACCTGCTAAAAGACCTAACGCTAATACACTGCTTAAAATGATAGCTGTTTTTTTCATTAGTAATGACCTCCACGTTTCTTTAGTAAAATTTTTGAAAAATATATATTAAAATGCAAACCATTTTAATAACGAAATAATAATAAACTAGAGCATCCGTTGGCATTCTAGCATATAAACGAAGTAGATTATGTGAAATTAATCACTTGACCTGTGACATAAGTATCTTTATCGATCAACACAAAAAAATAATAACATTCATAAGTGAAAATGAAAAGGATTATTTTTTAAATATTTATTTTGTGATGGTCTTTTTTTATTATATCATACACTTATCCATCGTGGTGTTTTAATTTTTAATTGTTTGTGTCTTGTTTTAATTTATTTTTATATTTAAGCTATAAACGCAGATGTTGTCGTAATCTTTTCTGTTTGTTGCCATTTAGCAGACTCACACCATAGATGAAGCAAAAAACAACTTCTCCTAGCAAAATCGCAGCGAATGCATCATAAATAACATGTTGCTTGATAAATAAAGTAGATAAAATAATAGTAATTGATATGATCGTAAAAGTAGTTTTTGTCCGATTTGATATGTTTTTAGATAACCAAGCTCCACGCATAACAAGATAAGAGTGCAAGCAATGAATGCTAGGAAAGCAGTTGAATGGCGGATCATTGCGATAAATGGTTTGTAAAAGTTGCTCCGTCCAATTTGTAACAAAAATTACAGGGCGAATAACAGTAGTCTGGAAGTTATAATAAATGATATAACAAAAAATAAGAGAAATATTCATGGAGATAAGGATTTTAAAATACATGCTACGATCCTTTAGACATAAAAAAGCCATTGCAATAAAAATATATGGATACCATCCAAGGTAAGGGATACTCATGGAAGGAATGAGGGGAATCACTTGGTCTATTGGCGACAGGAGTACTTTTGCGTGTCCTCCATCATTATTTAATAGATTATAAAAAACGCTCATAAACGCAATAGAGCTGAGGCAACTCAGTGAAAGCAAATAATTTTTATTCAAAAGCCTTTTCATTACATAGCACTCCTTTAACATTCAGCATGAAGGCAAGCAATAAATGCACTGGAGCTTTGCGTTATTGCCTAACCTGCTCGCGCATCTATCATAGCAATTAAAGTTCAAGAAGTGAATATAGAAACAAGTAGTTAAATCAAAGGCCAAAATATAGAGGGAGCGTTCACATGAATTTTGGAATTATGTTTTTTATGAATTTAGGCATGTTAATTACAGTGGCATATGTTGCTAATGTTATCTATAAGTATATTTTTGCGAATACCTCAAAAGAAGTAAATTATGTGTTATCCATTGTACTCATTATTTTTGCTGGTTGGGTAAGTATGTTTTTTGGTTTTCAAATTGGAGAAACCGTCATTTTCGATTTGCGTTTTATTCCGCTGCTTATCGCGACCGTCATTTATCGAAATCCTTTGACGTTGGTTGTGATTGGATGTGGAATCGGATTGCTGCGCCTGACCTTTGGCTTAAATCCTGCTTCAATTGCGGGTATGATCAATTTATTTTTGTTAGGCATTTTATGTGCAGGCCTTAACATGTGGATGCAAAAAAGCACCTACAGATTTTATGTTAAGGCGTTTATTGTCATTTTAGTTGTTAACTTAACAAACTGTATCAATATCGCAATTTTTGGTGTATATCCTTTTATGTTTTACATGACTAAAATAATGCCAATCACACTTCCAATCAGTATTGCGCTTAGTTGTATTTTTGCTTTAATATTACGTGACTTCCAACTAGAGCAGCGTCATAAGCTGGCATTAAAGGAAGCGAACCAGTTACTTATAAAACAAAAGGACGATCTTCATCAGGTAAAGCTTAATTTACAGGAGCGAGCGGAGCAGCTTGCATTAGCCTCAAAATATAAAACGGAATTTTTAGCGAATATGTCTCATGAGCTTAGGACACCCTTAAATGGCATCATTAACTTTGCACAATTGATCACTGAGTCTGAGGACAGTAGTGCGGACTCCAAGCAATATGGATCTTTTATTTATCGCTCGGGGCAAGATTTGCTACAGCTAATTAACGATATTCTTGATTTATCTAAAGTAGAAGCAGGAAGACTTGAGATCCTTCATGAGGAAGTCAATGTTCATGAATTTCCAGATTTAATGCAGGTGCAGTTTCAGCATATTGCGAATGAAAAAAATATTGATTTTCAAATCAAAATTGAACCTTCGGTACCCCATGTCGTTTATTCAGATGCAAATCGAATTGGTCAAATTTTAAGAAACTTATTAGCCAATGCCTTTAAATTTACAAGTGCAGGTGTAGTAAGTCTTAGTATTGAAATGGAAAAGAACGTTAAGGACAGCATTGATGATAGTATTGTCAGTAATGTTAATAATAAAGCTACGAATTGGATTATATTCCATGTGATTGATTCGGGAATTGGTGTGCCTGAGGATAAAAGAACGCTCATTTTTGAACCTTTTCAGCAAGCAGATGGCTCCATTAGTCGTAGATTTGGTGGAACAGGCTTAGGTCTACCTATAAGCTGCAATTTAGCTAGACTTTTAGGTGGATGCATACGATATTCTAACCGTAGCGAGGGAGGAAGTGTTTTTTCCTTTTACTTGCCTGCTTACACGACACCTCAAGGCGATAAAATATAAAAGTTTGGCGGTTTTCCTATAACAGATTGTGGTACAATACATTTTAATTCATTGTTTAAATTTGAAAGGTGGTCACTGTGAATGTCAAAGCAAGTCATTTCAACTGCTTCAGCACCGGGTGCAATTGGACCTTATTCTCAGGCAATTCTTATTAATAACTTGGTTTACACATCAGGACAATTAGGTCTTGATCCAGTTACAGGTGAACTACCTGAAGGTGTAGAGGCTCAGGCCGCTCAGTCACTTCGTAATGTAGAGGCAGTTTTAGCTGCTGCAGGGACAGGTCTAGAGCATGTCGTTAAAACGACAGTTTTTTTAAAGGACATGAATGATTTCACAAAAGTGAATGAAGTATACGGTACATTTTTTTCACAACCTTATCCCGCAAGAAGTGCAGTAGAGGTGGCTCGCTTGCCTAAGGATGCATTGGTTGAAATTGAAGTTATTGCGCTTAAACCGTAAGCAATGCTTGAATGAGCCATAAGCTGGGGTCGACCTGCATATACAGGTCGCTCCGGTTTTTTTGTTTTATTAATCCAAACTTTAGCGTAACTTGGTTTTATCTGGTTGGATTTTCGTATAAAATAGTATAGATATGCACATGAGGAAATGCACATAAGGAAACAAAGAATTAACATGACGGGAGATCATCATGAATCAGCGTCTTTATGGAATTTGGCTAGGTGAAGTGTTATTTTGCTTTTCCGGCGAAACTTCAGAATCAAAAATAGATACTTGGACGGCGCAGGTAAGAAAAATTAGTTTCGATGCGGGAGTACGTCCATTTCAGCAGGCATTACTGCGTTTAGCAGAGGTCCGTTATCCCGTTAAGCATGCAACCCGTAAAGCGGTAAACAACGAGCGTAAAGGGCTACTTGGGCGCACACTAGAGGGGCTTGCCTTATCTGCTCTGGATACATGGGATTTATTACTTCATTGGGACGAGAGCAAGGTTCAGTCCTTTGGCTTCGAATGTGGAGCTGAATTTAATTATTGGAGCAATGCACTTAAGTTTGCACTTAAATTACTTGAGCAGGGGCAAATTGTACCCATGGCTTATGAGGCAACTCAGATGGGTGGTCGAAGACGTGGTACCCAGCCGGTGATGAGTGCCAGCTTTGGCCCTTATTTAGGAAATGAGCATGATGAGGAACTGTTTCGTAGTCTTGCAGCGGCGATGCCGCCGATTGGGCTTGCTGCTTCTCATCATCTAAAAATACAGGATGACTCCATTGAAATGATGCAGATGGTAGTATTACATTCCTTCCTTAGTACAATGATAGATTTTAAAGTGCGACAATCCATTAATTCGCTTGGGCCGAAGCTTAAACGGAGTAAAGCCGATTATCGTAGAGGATATTCACCCATACATGAGTTGTGGTGGAATCATCTATTAGGCACTCAAGCGTTGCAATTTCAAGGCACTACCCAAGAAGTTGAGCAGTTAATCGAAGACACCGCTAGGGTAGGCAATCACATCTTGCATAAAGAAAGGGCAGAGCTGAAGGAAACGGAGCAGGTGGGCACGATTCGTTTATGTGTTCGGCTAGAGCCCTATCAAGTCCAAACAGATCTGCCAGTAGAGGTGGTTCAGTCAAATCCAAAGTGGCAGGTTAGCTTTTTAGCTGAAGGTGTAGAGGACCCAGCTGTATCCATTCCAGCCGATGTCATTTGGAGCTTAAATGAGCAAAATCCGAGTTTACGGGGGAGAGTTTATCACCATATTCAGCAAAATCTATTGCTTAGATTAGGCAAGGCAGCTACACTTTGTCCTGAAATCAAAGCGTTATTGTTATCTCCAAGACCTGTTGGTGGCATTTTAGAGGCAAAGGAAGTATTCCACTTCTTAAGCCATTCCGCAGCATTGCTACACAAAAATGGTGTAACTCTGCAGATGCCATCAAGCTGGTCTAAAGAAGGAAGAAAAACTGCGTCTATTAAAGTAAAGGCGGATCATTGGGCAGATGGAAATACAGCAGGAGATAAGTCATTATTTGGTGTGGAGCAATTAGTTTCATTTCAAGCAGATATCATGCTGGATGGTGAGGTTCTCACTGTTCAGGAGCTTATGGAGTTATCCGCTTCAAAATCTCCACTCGTTTTTTTTAGAGGAAGATGGATTGAAATTAATTTGAAGGAAATAAAACAGGTTCTTAAATTTATGAAGCGGCATGAACAGCAAAGTACGATGTCATTTAGAGAGCTTATGCATTTGACAGCCCTAGAGGATGAGGCGCGAATGCTGGATGGCATCTATGTCGAGGATATTGACTCTGGCCAATTGCTGTCTCAATTTATTATAAATAAAGAGCAGATGGAGGATTGTGGTTGGAAGGTGCCTAATGCCTTGCAGGGTACGCTAAGACCTTATCAGGAGCGTGGCTTTCAGTGGTTATCTGTCATGCGGAAATTTCAGTTTGGTGCGCTATTGGCAGATGATATGGGGCTGGGTAAAACGATTCAGGTTATTACTGTCCTGTTAGACAATATAAAAAGCTCCAAGTCATGTGGGCTTATTGTATGCCCTACTTCCTTAATTGGCAACTGGGAGCGGGAGCTAGAACGTTTTGCACCCCAGCTTAAATTGTATATCCATCATGGTAGTGATCGATTGCATGGGGAGGATTTTGTAAGAAAGCAGGAGCAATATGACGTGGTGTTAACGACCTATCAATTAGTGGGTAGAGATGCCAAGGAGCTTCAAGCGGTACAATGGGATACGGTTGTGCTTGATGAAGCGCAATATATTAAAAACTATCGCACAAAACAAGCGCAAAGTGTCATGAAGCTTCATGCCAACCACCGGATTGCCATGACAGGTACACCTGTAGAAAATCGCCTGAGTGAGTTGTGGTCCATTTTTCAATTTTTGAACCCAGGTTATTTAGGCTCTCATGCTTTCTTTAAGGCACGTTATGGAAATAGTGATCAACCTGACCAACTCAATGTATTACGTACATTAATTGCTCCATTTTTGTTGAGAAGATTAAAAAGTGATCCACTTATTCGTAAGGATTTACCTGAAAAAATTGAGTTGAAGTCATATTGTACGTTGACACAAGAGCAGATCCAGCAATATGAGCAGGTGACATCAAGGTTGTTGTCACAACTTGGTGATCGAACAGGAATTGCTCGTAAAGGATTAGTATTATCCTCCTTGACCCAGCTCAAGCAAATATGCAACTATCCAATCCAAGGTGACAATCAGACTGGAAAAGATGCCTTGGAGCGGTCAGGAAAGCTGCTAAGATTAGCTGAGCTACTTGATTTAATTATGGATAATAGTGAAGCAACCTTGATTTTTACGCAATATGTGCAGATGGGTCATATGTTGCAGGAGCATTTAGCGTCAAGATACAAAACAACTCCTTTTTTCCTGCATGGTGGCGTCACCAAGGCCGAAAGAGATAAAATGGTAACTCAATTCCAGGAAGGTCAAGGTTCTCCAATATTTATTTTGTCGCTTAAGGCTGGTGGGGTTGGCTTGAATTTAACGAGAGCGAATCATGTAATCCATTATGATCGCTGGTGGAACCCTGCTGTCGAAAATCAAGCTACAGATCGTGTTTTTCGCATTGGTCAACAAAAAAATGTCGAGGTGCATAAATTAATTAGTTTAGGAACGTTGGAAGAAAAAATAGACGAGCTGATCGAAGCTAAACGGTCTTTATCTGAGCAGGTGGTTGGCTCTGGAGAACAATGGATCACAGAAATGAGTAACGATGAGTTGACTAGGCTTATTACACTTGGAGCAGGGAACATGGGAGGAGGGATGTAACGGTGATTATGGATACACCTATTGAATTTGTCAGTGGGCAAATTGGCGTGACTTTTAAGCTGGATCGATTGGCCTCTCAGTTCAACATTACAATTCCAATTCGTAGCTGGAATGAAACTGAATTCGTCAATAAGCTTACGGACAATAGCTTGTTATTGTATCAGCTTTTGGAACTGGATGAGAAGGAGCAAGCTTTCAAGCTAGATCCCCATCACCCGCTTACATCCAGTTTACTTCGATGGGAAAATGTAGTGGAATTAGATCAAGTAAAGTGTAACTGCGGGAAAGACGATTGTGAGCATCGTCAAGCGGCAATTGAGTATGTTTATTTAGCATGGCAGCAAAATCCTTGGATTGGGTTACAGGCTGTAGGCTGGAATAAGGAGTCACTGAGCGCAGCGGTGTTTGCTAACTGGTCAGCAGCTTCGCCCTTGTCTAATCAAGAACAAGTACTGGAAAAGCTTGCTGGACCACCTATCAAAGCGGTGACTCGTGCAGGTAGCAATTCAGGCATCGCAGAATGGTTAGCAGATATGGCCGATCAGGGACACCTTCACACACCTGGACCCCACTTGAATGAAATCGAGATGAAGTTAACAGGTCAGCAGACTCAGCTTGATCAGTGGCAGGAGCTGTTGCCACAGGTGAAGGGCGTAGCAGCAAGCCTTACGATGATTATTAATGAGGTGAAGAAAAACACATCGATAACATAACAAAGAAGCTCCTTGACCCCACAGTAAAGTGGGAGATAAGGAGCTTTTATTGTTTATTTACATTACATAAATTAAAACTTTATCGTTAAATCGAAACTAAATACAAGGTAGTAACGTCAAACTGTATAAATTAGACTTTATATAATTAGCCTTATTGGGCTAAGAAGACTTGTTTTCTAATAATAACTGTGAGACATCAATCAGATTGTCGGACTTTTTTGGAATTTGAGCTTCGCTGCTACCCATAATTTCCTTGCGTAGTCCATGCATTTTTTTATCAAGCTCATCTGCGGCAATCGCAGCTTCTGTTAGCTCTCTTACAACGTGTGGTGGCACCTGCTTGTCATATTTATAAAATAAAATATGCTCCATGCTGGCCCAGAAGTCCATCGCTAATGTACGCATTTGAATTTCGATTTTCATTAAACGCTTGCCTTCAAAAAGAGTGAGTGGCACTGCAACGATAACATGAAGACTTTGGTAGCCGTTAGGCTTAGGATTCGCAATGTAATCCTTCACTTCTAGGATTGTTAAATCCTCACGCTGCTTAAAATGCTCAAGCAGGCTATAAATGTCTTTCACAAAGGAGAAAACAATCCGCATTCCAGCGATATCATGAATTTTACTAATCATATTATCTACGGTCATCTCATAACCTTTACGGTCAAGCTTTTCTAAAATGCTTTTTGGCTCTTTAATACGTGTTTTAATATGTTCAATGGGACTGTAGCCATTATGAATTTTCCATTCAGTTTGTATAAGCTTAAGTTTATTTTGTAGTTCATCTAAAGCAATCTGATATAAAGTAGGGAGCTTTCTCCATTCATCTATTTGACGGAGTTGTTCTTGATCTATTTCCCAATGATACAGTTCTTTAAGGTCTAACTCTTTAAGGTCTACCTGACTTAAAATCTTTCTTGTGTCACTTGAGTTTGATATGTCCAGAATGATCTACCCCTATAATTAAGAAATTTTACTTATACTTATTGTATCGTGAATAGCTTGTCAAAATCAAAGTTTACTCAAAAATTTGCACTGACATCACAGTGACAGTAACATTAGATTTATAAAAAATACTTACGTGAAGTTTACTTGTTGAGTTTCAGTTTTCACAGTTATGACAAATCTGGTATCATTAATTATTATTTATTTTAGAATCTATTACATTACATCATGGAGATTATGAGGATAATTGGAGGAGGAGCTATGAACTTGTTTCAGAAAATTAAAAACAGCGCTGGTAAAGTAACCGATCGTGCTCAAAATGTTGTTGAGATCGGTAAATTAAATACACAAATCACAAATATTGAGCGTGAGGTTGGGCTATATTATAAACGCATGGGTGAAGTGTTTTATGAAGGCTTTCAGAGCAAGGACATGTCAAAGGCTGAAAAGGAAATGGTGGAGTTAGCACGTACATGTGGTTTGTTATTAGAGGAGCGCGATGAAATTAAATACAAAATTGCAGACCTTAAAAATGAACGTCTATGCCCTTCATGTGGCAAATCTGTAGCTAAGGAAGCATTGTTTTGTCAATTTTGCGGTAGTAAGCTACCTGAACGAAAAGAAGCAGCTCCAGCCGAGTCAGTACAATCACATACCGTTGAAAATGTCACTGCGGCTGCAAGTGAGTGGCGTTATGATGCGGTAGCACATAAGGAAAGCTCTTCAGAAAACAATATCGCTGAGAAAGAACACAATATTGCGTCTAGAGAAGAGCAGGAAGTAGAAAAGCCATTACCACCTAATCCTGAAGAGGAAGCAAAACAACAGCTTGAACTAGATCGTGAACGTAAGCGCCAAGAAGAATTGGACCGCTTAATAGCTAATTGGAAGGAGAATGTGACACCTAACACAACCACGAGTTCTTCTACTAGTTATTCTGTAGCAGGGAATGCGGCTGAAATGACTAAAGAGAATGAACATGCTAAAACATGCTCAAATTGTGGTAAAGCAATTACGATTTACAATAAATGGTGTCCGCATTGTGGAGCACAGCAGTAATAAGTGGAATTGTTCACAGAGTTGTGATATTTGTTGCCTTCCTAAACATAAACTCAATCGTAGATAATAGGTAAGAGGCATTTCGCCCAAAATGCGAAGTAATGAAGGGAGGTTTAAATAAATGGAGTGTATTGTACATTTTGAAGTTGTTCATGAACATCAGACAAAAGAACTAAGAGGTTTAATTTTTGTAGATGAGGGGAAAAATCCTACCAAAGATGACCTTTTAGGGATGTTTGAGCAAATGGGATATAAACTTCGGCTTGCAGATGAGGACCAGATGATATTTAAACCAGTAGATTCGGGTGCAGATTATAGTCACATTAGAATAAAAAGATTAGATATGGGTGACAAGGTGGAAAAGGATGACCATGATTTGAAGTCGATTGTGGGTAATTTATTGCCACAAAAGCCAAGTATTTAATTGGTCATATTATGCGTTCAGTTATAAAAAGCTATAAAATCCGATATATTAAATTTTATTTTTTTAAATAAGCAAAGGCAGATCCTGAAATAAGGTCTGCCTTTGCTTATTATTTTTTTGAAATCTACTTGTATATTTATGGACTAAGGTGCATTAATGCGCGTGTTGTTCTTTAGAATCAAGGATGGAGGTACAGTGACCACAACGTGTTGCTTTGATCGGAATTTCCATATAGCAGTGAGGACATTCCTTTGTCGTTGGTGCCTTTACGGGCTCTTCCTCTGCTGCTTTACCTCCACGTCTTAAATAGTTAATCCCCTTCACTAAGAAAAATACACATAGTGCAACTATTAAGAAGTCTAATAAAGTGTTAATAAATTGACCATATGCGATCACGGCCGCGCCCGCCTCTTGTGCTTGAGCTAACGATTGGATAGGTGCCCCATTTGGCAACGTTTTGCTTCCATCCAAATTATAAAACAAATCTGTGAAGTTTACCCCACCAAGGAGCTTCCCGATTGGCGGCATAATAACATCATTTACAACAGAGGTGACAATTTTACCAAATGCACCCCCGATAATAACCCCTACAGCTAAATCAATGACATTACCACGTACAGCAAATTCTTTAAATTCCTTTACTATTCCCATGCTAATTACTCCTTTCATTCCTACCTATAAATATATACAAAATTTAAAATAGTTTAAAGGCTTGTTCTAAAATTAGTGTCTGCTCAAAAAGGGGTGCAGAGGGATTTCGGAGAAATGAACATGTTCGCCTTTAAAGTCCAATTCTATCTATGTTACATGTCTTTCTAGGAATTGGACTTTAACAGCGATCGTAGGAACCCTCTGTTCCTTATCAAAAAGAGCAGATAGTAATTTTGAGCCTTGTTAATTTGAATTCTGTATAATTTAATCCATCTACTAAATTACTCTTTATTTCTGCGACAACTTTCGTTATACTTCTAACATTGCAACAATTCAGAAAAAAATCATAGATTTTCTCGTATATGTGCAAGAATTGGCTTGTATGTTTCTACCCGATCACCGTAAATGATTGGACTACGAGAGGAAATCCCATAACATATTACAATACCATTAACGAATTGCAAGCTGAATTAATTCCGATTGCTCATTGGTTAGCAAATAAGTATTGTTTTTGTATGTGACTTCTTTTCATTGTAGTCTATTTTCTCGTGGTTAGGGAAGATAGGCTTTTTTAGTATTTTGGCTAAAAAAATGTGTCAAAATACTCATTAATTAAACGGGTTCAATCCTAAAATTAGTGCTTGACCGCTTATCCAAACTAGCGAAGAGACAGAGAGATTCTGAAGATTGTCTCTTAAAATCAAATTCCATCTATAAATATACATTATAAAAGGAATATGATTTTAACAACAATCGCAAGAACTCTCTGGAGCGTAGCTACCTCCCAATCGTGGTCAAGTACTTATTTTGATTTTGAGCCTAAAAATCTAGGAGGAATTTGAAGTGAAATTGCTTAAAGACAAAGTAATGGCAGAAGGAATTGTACTCGGAGATCAGGTGTTAAAGGTAGACTCTTTTTTAAATCACCAAATGGACCCAAATCTAATGAAGGAAATTGGGAGAGAGTTTGTTCAGCGTTTTGAGGGACAAAAAATCACAAAAATTTTGACCATCGAATCCTCAGGCATTGCGCCGGCGATTATGACGGCATTGGAATTAAATGTACCTATGATTTTTGCGCGTAAAAATAAATCGTTAACCCTTAAAAACGATATTTTTGTGGAAAAGGTGTATTCCTTCACCAAACGTGAAACGAATGAAATTACCGTCTCCAAAAAATTTATGCACAGTAATGACAATGTCCTCATTATTGATGACTTTTTAGCAAATGGAGAGGCTGCGTTTGGTTTAGCAAGAATTGTGCAGCAATCTGGGGCAAATGTGGTTGGAATCGGGATTGTCATCGAAAAATCATTTCAACCAGGTGCAAAGCTACTACAAGAGGCGGGCTTCAAGCTTGAATCCCTGGTTAAAATTGCATCATTAGAAAATAATACAGTTACCTTTGTAGAGGAATAATAGAAAGAAGGCATATGATTGTGATAAACGAACAAAAGGATGTTGTTTTTGCAAGAAACAGACATCCGTTTAAAACTTTTTCTTTAGGAATCCAACATGTACTTGCAATGTATGCAGGCGCAGTCATCGTTCCACTTATCGTAGGTGGACAATTAAATTTTACACATGAACAACTAACCTATTTAATAGCCATTGACTTGCTTGCTTGTGGAATCGCAACGTTGCTACAAATTTGGAAAAATCGGTTTTTTGGAATTGGATTACCTGTTATGTTAGGCTGTGCATTCCAAGCTGTATCCCCGATGATTGCGATTGGGAATGAAGAGGGTATGGGTATCACAGCAATTTATGGCGCCATTATCGCATCAGGTTTGTTTGTGTTTTTATTCTCAGGTTTATTTGGGAAATTGATTGCCTTTTTCCCACCGGTAGTGACTGGCTCTGTTGTCACCATTATTGGAGTCACACTCATTCCTGTTGCTTTAACCGATTTAGGGGGCGGCGATCGTACAGCCACAAATTTTGGTAGTCCATTACATCTGTCAATTGGGTTTGGCGTATTACTCTTAATCATTTTATTGAATCGCTTTACGACTGGCTTTTTACGTTCGATTTCCGTGTTGATTGGTTTGATCGCAGGAACAATTGCTGCTGGCTTTGCAGGTGATGTTAAGGTCACACCATTAAAAGAAGCAAGCTGGTTCCATATGGTAGAGCCATTTCATTTTGGCACACCTACTTTTCATGCCTCAGCTATTATTACGATGATTTTAGTTGCAATCGTCAGTGTGGCTGAATCAACAGGCGTATTTATGGCATTAGGTAGAATTGTTGATAAGGACATTACGGCTAAAGATTTAGCACGTGGCTACCGAGCGGAAGGCTTGGCAATTATGATTGGTGGCGTGTTTAATTCCTTTCCATATACCACCTATTCACAAAATGTAGGCTTAGTTCAAATGAGTCGTGTTAAAACAAGAGATGTCATTTTTGTAGCAGGGAGCTTGCTTGTACTTATTGGCTTTGTCCCTAAAATAGCTGCACTAACGCAGCTTGTGCCAACCTATGTCCTTGGGGGTGCAATGATTGCTTTGTTTGGACTAGTATTATCCTCCGGTATTCGGATGTTAAGTGAACAGGTAGATTTGAATCGCCATGAAAACTTACTTATTATTGCTTGTTCTGTAGCGATGGGACTTGGTGTAACGGTTGTACCAGAAATTTTTGCACAATTACCAGCAAGTATTCGTATACTAGTAGACAACGGAATCGTAGCTGGGAGCTTTACTGCAATTGTTATGAACCTATTGTTTAATGGTTTACGTGGAGCTGAGCAAAAGGAACCTTCACAGAAAAACGGCACTGCTGACATTACAATGGAACAATAAATAAAGGGGTAATAAATTTAAATTTCACCATTACATGCGTTGCAGTTGTCTTTCAGCAAGCTCTCCAATCCAAGGTAATTTAACCCATTTTCCTTGAAGTGTCGTGAACATGAGAAGAAGCCACAATAATACTCCTAGTAGTGTAACAAGTGAACCTGAGATGACACCAATCACAGGAATAAAGCCTGTAAGGACATGGAATACCATGATTACCATAAAGAGCATAATAGACTGCAAGGAATGGAATAATACAAATCGACTTCGTTTTTCAATAGCTAGGAATACAACGCCACCAACAAAGGCAAATAGGTAACAAAAGAAACCAGCAACATTTTCATAAATTCCCGTTGAAGATTTGAAAGGAGACATCTGGCTAACCTTCTTTCTTATTTTTGGATGAAATGCAAACCAAGCTAAAATAGGTGATTAGTTTTTCATAAAATGGTTTAACTAACTTTAGTGTATGACGAGCTATAGCAGAGAATACCACAGCATACTGCTTTTCTATAGCAAGGATTCATTTTATGAAGCATCAATGAGATTGTGGAGGACTTTTATCAGGTATGTTATAATATACTGTGATAGGAGGTCGTCCAAACATATTGCGATGACCGCATGTGAAGAGAAAGAAGCAATATTTTGTTGCCAGGCGCTGCATATGCTTCTGTTTCTCATGAAATGTCCATAGACTTGTAGTAATACTTGAAAAAAGGATATTTCAACTTGAACAAGCGGGATTTTCTTCGGGTATGTCTAGTGTCAATGCCTGCCGGAAAGGCAACATCACTTTAGCTTGCAACTTCATACTATTTATTCAGTCACACTTTTCGGCGTTCTCGAAATCGGAGCATTAATCACAAGCGTTCTGGGAGGGAATTAAAGTATGGCAACGAAAGGTCACAATGAAGTAAAAGAAAGTTTGCGTGAAATGACGAGGATATTTAAACCTAAAGATCCCAAAAAATTTGTTAAGGAGTATGTCCGCAAGTATCGAATTACAAGTGGATATGAAGAGGAGCTCACTCATTTAGTAGAGCATGAATTAGATAAAATGGATTCCTCTGTCTCTTAAAAATCCCAGTCAGGGATAACAAATATGGCACCTATATGATGTTACATTTTCACCGTTCGGGCGCTATCTGCCTAGGAACGGTTTTTTCTTTTGATTTTTACATATTGCCTTATTTTGCGAAGAAGTTAAGCATATTGTAATAATAAAGAACACAGGAGGGGTAACGGTTGAAAATTAAATTAAAAACGAAAGAGGAAATTGCTAAAATTGGTGTGGCAGGTAGCATTTTAGCTGCTTGTCATAAGGAATTAGCGAAGCGAATTAAGCCTGGTGTGACTACGATGGAGCTTGATTCATTTGTGGAGGAGTTTTTGAAGCAGCATGGTGCAACACCAGAGCAAAAAGGATATCGTGGTTTTCCATATGCAACTTGTGCTTCCGTAAACGAGGTTGTCTGTCATGGCTTTCCCAAAAATGAACCCTTGAAGGATGGAGATATTGTCACGATTGATATCGTTGTAAACAAGGACGGCTGGTTGGCAGATTCTGGTTGGTCTTATCGGGTAGGAAAGGTAAGTGCAGAAGCAGACTCCTTGCTGAAAATAACGGAGCAGGCTTTATATGAGGGGATTAAGCAGGCGGTTCCTGGGAATCGAATCGGTGACATCGGTGCGGCTGTTTTTAATGTGGCAAAGCAAGCAGGTGTTGGGGTTGTACGTTCGCTAATTGGACATGGAATTGGACAATCGATGCATGAACAGCCAGATGTGCCTAATTTCGGGCGTGCAGGTACAGGTGTCAAGCTTAAAGCAGGTATGGTTATTACGATCGAACCTATTTTTACAAGAGGAGATACAGGCGCAGTGCATTGGGGCTCAGATGGCTGGACGATCTCCTCCGCAGACGGAAGTCTTGGTGCACATTATGAGCATACGTTAGCCATTACAGAGGATGGACCTGTCATTTTAACGAATTAATGGTATACTATTTTACGAAGTGTATGAAATATCATAGACTTATTGTTGAAATACCGAACTAGCAGGAGGATGTCGAGTAAATGGACTGGTTTACAATACTCCCAACCATTAGTACCGCATTTATCGTTATAAGTGCCATTTTGGTAGCGATAGGTTGGGCACTTATTATTAAAGGTAAGCGGGAAGCACATAAAAAAACGATGATTGCCGCTGCGGTTGCAGCAATTCTTTTCTTCATTATCTACGCTTCTAGAACTGCATTTGTAGGGAATACAGCTTGGGGTGGTCCAGCTGATTTGCATGTGTATTATCAAATTTTCCTAGTGTTTCATATTGTTTTAGCAACGGTTGCGGCTGTATTTGGAATTACGACTTTGGTGTTTGGCTTTAAGGAAAAGTATGCAAAGCACCGCAAGTTAGGACGAATTACTGCTGTCATTTGGTTTATTACTGCGATAACAGGTACAGTCGTATACGTATTGTTATACGTGTTTTATCCAGGAGGACATACCAAGGCGGTATGGGATGTTATTTTAGGATTGTAGGATAGCTATAAGCAATGACATGTTTCTCGTATTGAGAAATCAATGTTGTTGCTTTTTTTATGTGCAAGTATTGACAAATGATCTAAAGCAAACTAATATACATACCAACGGTCGGTATGTTGAGATTGATGGCATTTTATCTAGAAGTAAATATGGGGGGCCCGATATGGCAAGAATTAAACAACCAGAGCAAACGTTAGAAACGATATTGCAGATCGCGACTAAGCTTTTTTTAGAGCAAGGCTTTGAGAAAACAAGTATGCAGCACATTATTGATGAGATTGGGATGTCTAAGGGGGCGATCTATCATCATTTTAAATCAAAGGAAGAGATTTTGAGTGTGGTGATGGAACGACAGTTTAATAAAACGACGCAATATATGGAGCAATTAATTGCACAAGCGGCACAACTTGGGGGTGAGCATGGATATAACGCTAAGGATCGTCTTGTTTATATTTTAGATCATTTATTGGCGAATGAGGAAGTTCATTCGTATAATCATATTTTTAGCACCCAGATTAAAAATCCGCAGTTTGTCGTGACAGGGATTCAGCGAGGGATTATGGTGGATGCGCCTGTTATTGCAGAGATTATTGCTCAAGGCAAACAAGATGGCTCGCTTAATACCGATTACCCATTACAGTGTGCAGAAATATTTCTTTTACTCGTTAACATTTGGATTAATCCGATGTTATTTGAACGAAGTCAAGCAGACACCTACCAGCGTTTAAAATTTTTACAGCATATGATGCAATCGCTAGGCGTCGATATTGTGACGAATACGCTTATTGAAAAAATAGTGAATCGCCATGTCGAAATTGGTGGCTATGAATAGGAGCGATAATATGAACGTTGCTATGAATAATAGTACTACGAATGTTACTACGAGTGGAAAGAGTCCTAAGTCTGCGATTTCAGTACGGAATGTGACCAAGGTGCTTGCTGGACAAGAGGTCATTTCCAATTGCACAATGAATGTGCCAGAAGGTAAAATTTACGGATTTCTTGGGGCAAATGGTGCTGGTAAAACGACGATGATGAAGATGATTACAGGCCTAATGACACCAACGCAAGGTGTAATTGAAGTTTTAGGAAAAGAGATGTCAAATGATCGAAATGAGATTCTCAAAGAGATTCTTAAAGAGACGGGGAGTCTAATTGAAGTACCTGTTTTTTTCGAGCATTTAGATATGACTGAAAACTTAGCCTTGCATTTGGAATATATGGACGTACAAGGCGACAATGGGGTAAAGCACACAAGGATTGCCAACGTTTTACAAAAGGTAGGGCTGCAAGACTCAGCAAAGCTTCCCGTTTCAAAATTATCGCTAGGTATGAGGCAAAGGTTAGCGATTGCACGGGCGATCTTACACCAGCCTAAGCTATTAATTTTGGATGAGCCACTTAATGGCTTAGACCCAATGGGGATTCGAGATATGCGTACCTTATTTCGACAGCTTGTTGAGGAGCAGCACATGACTATTTTAATTTCTAGTCACATTATTTCGGAATTAGAGCAGGTTGCTGATGTCGTAGGAATTATTTCAAATGGGGCCTTGCTACAGGAAGCTGATTTATGTCAGGTTAGAGCGCAGTATTCAGGTGGACTTGAGCAATATTTTATGACTATGGTAGGCGGGAATAATGGGGGTGAAATTATTGCTTAAGCTAATGAAGCTAGAGGTACGTAGAATTCCTCTGACAGTGTATATAAAAGCTAGTGTTGTAGCTTCTTTATTTTTGTTGTGCTTTCTTTATTTTGCGTCGTATGTGGCTTCTTCAACAGGGGATGCTCAGTTTCAGCATTATGATAACATTTTGTTGTTGGCTACAATTCTGTATATGATGATATTTTGTATTTTGTCGGCGGTCATGTATACCAAATATGTCGTGCAGGAGTACGGGAGTAAACAGTTATTTTTACTATTTTCTTATCCGATTGAACGTAAAAAGGTGGCTTTATCTAAATTAGCGGTTGTAGCTAGCTTTATTACACTTGCGATGATTATAGGTTACATTCCACCCTTAGTGTTATATGGGTTAACGGAGCTGTGGACCCCGATTTTGAGGGATGTGATGTCATTACAGTTCGTCTTATCTAGTCTCAAGCTGTTAGCCATCATGGTCATTAGTGTAAATGGGATTAGCCTAATTGCAATGCGAATCGGATTCATCAAAAAGTCAGTGCCAACGACGATTGTCACTTCATTTGTGCTATTTGGGGTAATTGGGAATGCAGTGATTGGCAGCTTTAACAACGATAAGGCGCTAATCGGATTATCCGTGCTCATTATCTTGGCTGCTATGCTAGTTGCCAATAGCTTGCTTCAAGTCGTTCATAAAATGGAGCTGGAATAGAAGGGTGAAGGGAGCAAGTGTAAATGATGCTTTCAAATCAAGGTCAAGCCGTCATTCGTCATATTAAAATACCTTTGGATTCAGCTTTAAGCTTGAATTTAGATTGGTTAACGGGTCAAGTGAGGATCATGCCTAACTCAAACAATGAAATTGAGATCATTCAGTATGCAGACACTGGATTTAAGATAGAAAAAGCTTTTCAATATGAGCTTCATGCTTCCGTTATTACGATTACCGATGGGCGAAAGTCCTCGAAGTTAGGCGTGAATTTGAAAAAGACGTGCTTAGAAATCTTTGTGCCTGCTATGTTGTTATCCAATATAAATATTAAGGGCGTAGGTACACAAATTAAGCTAAGTGAGATAAATACCAAAGTACTTCAGTGTAATGTTGTGTCAGGAAAGCTACAGCTAAGTGGTGCCTACGAGAAGCTTCAACTTCAAGCTACAGCAAGTAACGTGGACGCTCAATTATGTGAAGTAAGGGAGTTAACAGTCAAATCTACCTCTTCTAAGCTTCGTGTTTGCATTCCTGAGGCGCTAAGGTTCACGATTTCCACAGGGAAGCTGACATCTCGTAAAGCGATTCGTAGCTCTTTACCTTTGCAATACGAGAAAAGTCAGCTTGAACCTAAGGAGGGCGAAGCAAGGTTTCATGTCTCTATAGCTGGGGGACATATGGAAATTGTTCCATTGGACTCAAATTTGTTCAGGTGATTGAAGCCCGATTAATGCAAGGCCATTACGTAACGTAATCTGGGTACACAATACAAGTCCAAGTCTAAAATGGCGTAAAGAGATATCCTCCACTAACACTTTGTTCTCATGATAAAACCGGTTAAATGCTTGCGCCAGATCAATTAAATAGCGGCTGATGATGGATGGCTCTAATTTGTCCATGGCTGTAACAATCCTTTCACTGAATAGGGATAACCATTTAAGCAATTGCTTGCTTTCTGGCGTTAAATATTGATTTGGCAATTGTGGATATACGTTTTCTAGAGAGCAAAGAAGTGTTGCTTTATCTAGCTTGGCTTCAGCGAGCAGGCGACAACAACGAGCATGAACATATTGTACATATGGCCCCGTTTCCCCTTTGAAATTGAGGATGTGCTCCCAAGAAAAGACGATATCTTTAATTCTGTTATTGCTTAGATCATTAAAAATAATCGCGCCCACACCCACTTGCTTGGCAACCTCTTCTGCATGGGGAAGCTGTGGGTTTTTCTCTTGGATAATTATCTTTGTTTTTTGTATCGCTTGATTCAGAACCTCCTCGAGCTTAATCATATTCCCTTTACGGGTTGAAAAGCCGCTCCCTTCTAAGCTGATTCTACCAAATGGTACGTGCATAAGTCCTTTTGCCCAAGGATAACCCATCATCTCTATAATTTTGAACCATTGTTTAAAATGTAGATTTTGCGAATAGTCTGTGACATAGATCGCTTGATCGAAATGATACGTATCGTATCTATAAATAGCAGCAGTGACATCACGTGTATGATAAAGTGAGCTACCGTCTTTTTTTAGCATAATTGCAGGCGGCATCTCATCCTTCTCAAAAGGAACAATCCATGCGCCATCATCTTGGGTAAGCAGTTGTTTGCTTTTTAGAGCCTGAATTGTTGCCTCCATTTTGTCATTGTAAAAGCTCTCCCCACAAAAGGAGTCAAAGGTGACGCCAAGCAACTCATAAATACGATTAAACTCCTGCATACTTATGTCTAAAAACCATTGCCAAATGGTGATTGCTTCCTCATTTCCTTGCTCCATCTTCGTAAACCATGCTCTAGCTTGATCCTCTAATTCAGGTTGTTTTTCACTTTCTTGATGAAACAAAATGTAAAGACGTAGTAGCTCCTCAATTCCTTGCTCTTTGACAACCGCTTCGTTGCCCCATAGCTTATAAGCCACAATTAGCTTGCCAAATTGAGTTCCCCAATCTCCTAAATGGTTAATCCCAACCACATTAAATCCAAGAAATTTAAAGATTTGATATAAGCTATTGCCAATTACAGTGGATCTTAAATGAGCGACATGAAAGGACTTCGCGATATTAGGGGAGGAATAATCAATGACGATTGTTTTGCCTGCGCCAATATTTTGAGCGCCATATTGTGTATTTTGTGATGTGATTTGTGGCATGATGGACTTCGCAAACTTGGTGTAATCAATGTAAAAATTTAAGTAGCCATTGACAGCTGCGACAGCTTCAAATGCCTCGTGGCTAAACTGTGCTTGTAGCTTATCAGCGATACTGATGGGGGATTCACGCAAAGCTTTACTGAAGTGAAAGCAAGGGAGTGCGACGTCGCCAAGCTTGTTATCTGTAGGGTACGTAAGTAAGTCTTCAATTTGCTGTGGTGTAATGTTGTGCTGTGGTGTAGCATTGTCCAGAATCGTAGTGATTTCTGTTGCGATAAGTTGTTTGAAAAGTTGCATAGTTTGCTCTCCTTTTTATTGATATTTAAGCTCAGAAATGAATAAATGAATGAACAAATTAATAAATGGCACAACTGAAATGGTGCTAATACTAAAAGATAAATGGCACTCAGGTCAAAGGTTGTTCCGCTCGCTGTTAAAATTGATTTCCTTATGAATGTTTAAGTGAGATTAGGTGGAAATCAATTTTAAAGGCGACCATTCCATTGCTCCACAATCCTTTGACCTTCGTTTTGTATCTCATAGGAGTTAAATGTTTGTACCTCTTAGCAGTAACCATTCATTTATTCATTTGAGATTGAGCCATTAAGTAACGCAAAAAAGCCCTCGCCCCTAAAATAAATATTTTAGAGACGAGAGCATAAGGTTCCCGCGGTACCACTCTAAGTATTAAGCTTGGAATCTACCTATATTCCAACTGATTTAATCTGTAATTACGCATCGTTAAGATGTAATGTCAGATTAAGCTTAATCTCTCGTATTCTGATAACGGCGTTTTGCCGGATATGCCTACTTCTTGAGCTTCCGCTTTCAAGTTTAAGCACACCATTTCCCAGACCCGTTTCATTGCTAACCTCCATACCGGCTTACACCAACCCGGCTCGCTGTCATGTCAGGCTCCAGCAACTACTGTTCTGTTCATTAATATTAACGATATTATTTTTGAATTTTATATTATTCTACACGGTTTAGTTCAATTGTCAAATGAGTCAAAAAATACTTGACGGTGTGATTAGCTGTGTATATACTGTGTATAAAGATATATACAGTAAGCACAGTGATATTCATCCTTGAAATGGGGGCTGATTTATATTGAATGGTTGGAAGCAAGGTTGGTTTATATTTAAGCGGGATGTAATTACAGACCGTTTGTATCTCATATGGAGCTTAGTTTTTATGATATATACAGGTGTGATGGTTGGCATTATGTTAGATGGTCAAACAAAGGCGTTTGAGATTTTAAGTCCTTTTTCAGACTTTATGCTGATGGTGCTTATACCGATGTCCGGGTTTTACTTTTCAAGACGATCGTTTCACTATATTCGCGATGACTCCTACACCAAGATGTTATGGTATTATCGTACGCTTCCAATTCCAATTGATACGATAATGAAAAGTCGGTTGATCCAATTAGTGAGCTCCTTAGTAGGAAATGGCCTAATTTTATACACAACCTTATATATTAGTTCTTCATATCTTCACACTGAGTTAAATATTGGACAGATGTTCTTGTTTATACTTACATGGAGTGGTTTTGCACTATTTATAAATGGGTTTTACATTTATTTCGAATTGTTATTTAGTGGTCGTAAATATTTATGGTTGACTTTTTTAATCCTCCTTTTCACGACAGCACTAGTTGTTACTTTTAATTTACTGGACTTTCACTTAACAACAGCCGTGATTCAATCTGTTAAAACGCAAGGAGCGGGTTCCACTTACATGTGGAGTATGATCGTTGTAGGTGTAATATTTTTAAGCATCATGCTCAGAATTGTGAGAAATAAGCTACAAATAAGAGATTTAAGACAATGACAATAAATGTACAGGTCAGAACAGATAAACAGATATCAAAGTTGTCGTGGCGGAGGTGAAATAAGAGAGGTGTGGATTCCCATTCAAATAAATGAACACAGCACTGAGCCATTATATGCCCAGATCGAAGCACAGCTACGCTCCCTAATTGTAAGTGGCCAGATTGAAGAAGGCACCTTATTGCCTTCCATCAGAGAGTTTGCAGGTAGCTTGAGTTGCAGTGTCATTACAGTCCGCCGTGTGTATCAGGATTTAGAAAACGAAGGCTTGTTACGCACGAAGCAAGGAACAGGTACATTTGTAGCCAAGGTGGGTAATGAGGAACGAGATGAATATAAACGCGTTGCCGTGAATGAGGCATTAGAGCTTGCTGTCGATAAGGGAAAGTCACTTCAATATTCAGCCGAAGAGCTCAAAGCATTGTTTATGGAAATTATAAATAGAAAATATAAATAAAAAAATACGTAAGCAAAGGGAGGGAGAAGCTTGCCAGAGTCGTTAGTTATTGAATTTAAGGATGTTGTTAAATATGGACGAGGGAAACAGATAGGCCCAATTAATCTACATTTTCCTGCAGGATATGTTACTGCATTAGTAGGTTCAAATGGAGCTGGGAAAAGTACGATTTTGCAAATGATGATGCAATGTATTTTGCCTAATGAAGGTACGATTTCTTGGTTTGGAAACCCACCAGAGCAACTGTCTATCGAGGTTAGACGTCAAATTTGCTATATTTCTGAGTTACCTTGCTCTGAGGAGGACTACATGACTGGCGCAGAAGTGGAACAATTCCGTGCTCAATTGTATCCTTTATGGGATCAGCAACGCTTCCAAGTTCTGATTAAGCAATTTGAAGTCCCTTTGCACGAGAAACTAAACCGAATCTCTAAAGGGGAAAGACGTAAATTTGAAATCATTTGTGCATTAGCTGCACGTCCTAAGCTATTAATATTGGATGAACCAACATCAGGACTTGATCCGTTTGCTTGGCGAGAGATGTTAAAGGTGCTCCAAAATGCAATGGAGCAAGAGGAATTAAGTATTATTTTATCAACACATATCGTTGAGGAAATTAAGCGACTAGCTGATTATATTGTGTTAGTCCATCAGGGACGTGCATTAGGTAGAGTTGAAAAAGATACTTTATATGGTGTATGGCAACGAGTATGGGTAAAAGGGATGACTGGTGAACAGCTTCAGCAAGCTGGGATTCAGTTATACGAAGAGGAGGGTGCTGGGCTTCATAAGGTGACGGTTCGTGAGTCTGAGCTACAGTCACTGTTGCCTAAGCTGCAGGATGGACAAATTATGAAGCAGGAAAGCTTAGACATTGAAGAGGTTTTGAAGCTATGGATCGATGGGCAGCAGCCTTGAAAATAAATTATTGACAGTAGAAAGAGGGAGAAAACATGACGAAGCCATTAGTTTTGAATCAGGTTGTGAAGGAGTTTGGATCGAAGCGAGCAGTAAATGAAATTTCGTTACAAGTGGAGCAAGGAGAAATTTATGGTTTATTAGGCGCAAATGGTGCTGGTAAAACAACAACGATGCGTATGGTGTTAGGTCTCATTTATCCTGATGCTGGTGAAATATTGTATCATGGTAAGCCATACAACAAGGAATTACAAAAAATGACGGGGTACTTACCAGAGGAACGTGGATTATACCCTAAGGTGAAGGTAAGTGAGCAAATTAAGTATTTGGCGAACCTAAGAGGTATGTCTACGGCAGATGCAGACAAAAGCTTGCGATATTGGTTAGATCGCTTTGAAGTACCAGAGTATTACGATAAAAAAATTGAAGAGCTATCCAAAGGAAATCAGCAAAAAATGGGCTTTATTGCTGCGGTTGTGCATAAGCCATCTATTGTTATTTTGGACGAGGCATTTAGTGGACTTGATCCCGTTAATGTTGAACTATTAAAAGCAACGGTGAAGGAACTGCGGGATGCAGGTACAAGTATTTTGTTTTCTACACACCGGATGGAGCATGTAGAGGAATTGTGTCGTCATATTACCATCCTTCATGCCTCTAACACAGTAATCCAAGGAAGCATTAAGGAAATCAAACAACGTTACCCGAGGGAAGAGGTCATTTTATATACAAGCTCTGAGGTCGACGGTTTATCAGAAATTCCAGGTGTGACTGCGGTTGAGCGTCAAGAAAGAGGATATTCGATTCGGATCTCTGAGGTGGCTGCTGCGCAACAAATTCTTCAAAAGGCAATGTCTGTGACGCAAGTAGAGCATTTTGAAATTAAAGAACCAACATTAAATCAAATCTTTATTAAAGAGGTCGGTGAATCTAATGAATAGAATGGGAACTGTAATTAAGTTTACTTTTATGAACAAGGTTAGAACGAAGTCATTTGTGATTACTACGTTAATATTTGCACTTTTAGTCTCAATTGGACTTAATGTTCCTTATTTCATTGATAAATTTTCATCGGGTAGTGATTCAGACAAAACAGTCATTGGTATCGTATACGAAAACCAGCCAGAAATTGCGACTAGCTTCAAGGCATATACTGATCAGCAAGCATTAGAAGGTTATTCCTTTGTTGATATTAAAGAAAAAACAAGTAAAGAGGATTTACAGCAGCAGATCAAAGATGAGAAAATTAAAGGTTACCTAACATTTGGTGAAGCAGATGCGTCTGGTTTTCCAGTTGTGAATTATACCTCAGAAGATAGCTCGATTGGCAACAATTTGCAGGTGGTGTTACAAGCTGCACTTGAAAATGTAAAAACACAATATATTACAAAAGGGTCGTTAAGTAGTGAGCAGATTGCTCAGCTAAACACTCCAGTTAAAATTGAAGCATTAAAGCTCCAAGAGCCAGGGGCAGACCAAGCAGGTAGTGATGGATCTGAGAAGCAAAATGTAATGAATTATGTCGCGGTATATTTGTTATTATTCTTGTTTTTCATGACGAGTATGATGACTGGAAATATGATTGCCGCAGAGGTTACAGCAGAAAAAAGCTCGCGTATTATGGAAATTCTAATTACAAGTGTATCTCCATTATCGCAAATGTTTGGTAAAATTATTGCTATGTTCTTACTTGGTATTTTACAGATTGGTATCTTTATTGGCGTAATCGCACTAAATATTATGCTACCACATAATTCGGCTGTATTAGCTAGTTTTAATCTAGATTTATCACAGCTCAATGCCGCTGTAATTTGGTTAGGCTTGCTATTCTATATTTTAGGCTACTTCCTTTACGCAACATTATTTGCAGCGATTGGTTCCATGGTAAGTCGTACAGAAGAGTTAGGGCAAGCAATTATGCCAATTACGATGTTGTCCTTAGCCGCATTTTATATCGGAATGTTTAGTATCACTGCACCAAACTCTATGTTACTTAAAGTCAGCACATACATTCCATTTATTTCACCTACGAGTAACTTAGTACGGATTGGACTTGGTGATATTGCACCATGGGAGATCATTGTATCTCTAGTTATCCTTGTCGTTTCCATTTTCTTCTTTGGTTGGTTGTCTGCTAAAATTTATCGTACTGGTGTGTTGCTGTATGGTAAACGCCCAAGCTTTAAGGAATTACGCAAGGCAATGAAGGCTTATAAAATTTAATTCGAATTAAGGTAACGTATTCATGTACTTTTGTTTTTACACAATTAGTGATGAACATATATTATCACAGTGATGTATTCTTTCAACTGATCAAAGGATTTTAGTGTTTGTAATATTTAGTGGAATAAATAGTAAACAGTGTATAGATGAAAAACAAAGTAGTATAGAGACTGCTGCAAGCTGTCCCTATACTACTTTAAAACAACTATGATAGATGTATCAGATAAAGATCATGCAAGTTCTATTTATTTCTGGATTCCTCTCCAAAATACTTTCCAAGTTTCTTCTAATTTGTTTTCATACTCATCTTGAGAAAAGTTTAACATCTGAAAGATCATTCCATCTATAACACACATAAATGAAGCGATAACTGTATTAACAGGTATAAATCTCTCTGGTTGACTGTCTATAGCTTTTTCGATAATTTTTTTAATTTCCTCTTCAGTTTGTTTGTAGAGTTGAACAAATGTCCCCCTAAATGGATCTGGAGGGAAAAGAAAATATCTATTGATAAAGTGTCCAAGATCATTCTCGTAGACATATTCATTCAATGATCTCATTAGCGTGTATAACTTCTTTTCTACGGAAAAACTCGAAATTTCATTTGATTGATTACGTACAAAATTCAAATAGTCATTAGTAACATAGTCACATACAATTCCAAACAATTCTTCTTTACTGGAACAATAGGCGTATAGTGAAGGAGCTTTGATGTCCACTTCAATGGCAATTTCCCTCATGGAGGTTTGTTCATAACCCTTTGTTGCGAATAAATGAAGAGCATTTGTTATAATTTTATTTCTTGTTACTTCACCTTTATTCAAAAAAATTCTCCACCTCAGACTAGTTTTAAGCCCACAATACTTACAATTATACCACCAACCATGATTAGCTTGCTAATGTTTCTAGGCTCTTTGAAAACAAACATTCCTAAGAGCACACTTCCTGAAGCACCAATACCAGTCCATATGCCGTAACCGATACTAAGAGGCACTTCTTTTAAAGACACGGATAGAAAGATGAAACTGGATAGCATAAAAATAATAAAGAGGATGGTTGGCTTCAGTTTTGAGAAGCCCTCTGTGAATTTTAAGCTTATTACTCCTCCCACTTCCATCAAGCCTGCAAACACCAAAAAAAACCAACTCATATTAATTAACTTCCTCTCTTTCAGGCTTATTAGATATAAATTTTAAACCCATAATGCAAGTGATCAATGTAATGACAAAGAAAATTTTAAGTACACTCACTTCATCTCCAAGGAACAGCATTCCAACTGCTGCGGTTCCAAATGCACCAAACCCTGTGAAAACTGCATAAGCTGTGGATACGGGCAAAACATTTAAGGCCTTGGAGAAGCAAAAAAAACTTAGTACCATCAGTATTAAGGTTGGTATAACCATGCCTATTTTAGTGAATCCATCCGAATACGACAGACCTAACGCCCAACCAACCTCTAAAAGTCCCCCAATAATAAGATAAAGCCAAGCCATATTAACTCTCCTTCTGTTTATAAAAATTTTTAAAATCTAACTAACGTTAGTTAGATTTTTTAATCCTAATATAGATTTAAGTTATATGCAATATGTAAATGACGTATTATTCTGAATAAGGTAGTGACGTATAAAACGTAGATAAAATGAAAAAACTAGTATAAAAAACACTATTGCTAAAACACAAGGTCACGATTACAATGGAAGTGTAAGTTATGGATAGTGATTGTTTAATTACAAGCTAGACCTGCTTGCACATCAAAATTAATTTACGCCATAGTGGCGTTTATTTTTGATGTGCAGACAGGTCTTTTTTATTTGGAAAATAGGGGGGAATGAGATGAATATCCTCAAAATTTTGAACAATAATGTGGCAGTTACTCACGACAAAATGGGTCAAGAAATTATTGTAATGGGCAAAGGGATTGCTTACCAGAAGAAGGTTGGCGATAGTCTGGATCAGCAAAGTATAGATAAAATCTATTCACTTTCTAATAAGGATGCCTTCGTGAAATTCCAGGAACTCCTGTCCGAAATTCCTATCGATTATTTTGAAGTGGCGGACCAAATTATAAATTATGCCAAGCTGACGTTAGGTAAAAAACTCAATGAGAGTATATATATATCGCTCAGTGACCATATTTTCTCGACTATAAGTCGATATAAAGAAGGAATATCGCTTAGAAATGCTTTGCTTTGGGATATTAAACGATTTTATGCAGACGAATTTCAGATTGGTTTGAAGGCGCTTCAATTCATCAAGGAATCTTTCGATATTCAATTTCCTGAAGATGAAGCAGGTTTTCTTGCATTGCATATTGTCAACGCCGAGACTCCAAAAGAAACTCAAGACATTTACAGAGTGACCAAAATCATTCAAGAGATCAGTGATATAGTTAGATATTTTTTTCAAATGGAGTTTGATGAACAATCCGTAGCATTTTTTAGATTTGTCACTCATTTAAAGTTTTTTGCTCAGCGATTAATCAGTGGAAACTTGCATGAGAGTGAGAGTGATACAGATCTATTAGATGTGATCAAAGAGAAACACCCGAATTCTTACCAGTGTGTGGGAAAAATCGAAACTTATATTAAGAACAACTACCAGTATAACTTAACAAACGAAGAGAAATTGTATCTAACGGTTCACATCCAACGTGTTGTGCACAAAACAAATTCATAGCAGTTTTCATTGAAGGAGGTGAGGTTTCTTGCAACGCAGGATGGTGACATTAAGTTGGCCAAACCCTTCACTAAGCTGTTTTAGCTAAATTTGGAGGAAAATAAAATGAGAAAATATCAACAGTTGGCCGAGGAAATTGTAAAGACAGTGGGGGGGGCTGAAAATGTTCGTGATCTCACTCATTGCATGACCCGGTTGAGATTTCAACTAAGGGATGATTCCTTACCCAACGATGAAGTATTGAAGCAAATGGATGGCATCGTATCCGTCATGCGTTCTGGTGGGCAGTATCAGGTTGTAATCGGCAATCATGTTTCCGAGGTGTACTCAGAAGTTACCCAACTAACTAAAGTGGGGGAAAAACCAACTACCCCAATAACAGATAAGGAGATCAAAAAGAAAAAACCCTTTGATGCCTTTATTGATGTCGTGTCAAACTTATTTCAGCCGATTTTGGGTATTCTGTGTGCGGCAGGTATGCTAAAAGGTTTTAATATTTTGTTTAACGCGATGGGGCTTTATACAGCTGATAGCGGAGCGTACATGATCATCAATGCTATGGGAGATGCATTGTTTATGTTTCTTCCTGTGTTTTTAGGATACACATCTGCTAATAAATTTAAAGTACAGCCTTTTACTGGGATTCTCATTGGACTGGCCATGTGTTACCCTGCTATTCAGTTGAATACCTTGGCAGCAACAAAAGAGCCACTGTATACATTGTTTAGCGGTTCAATTATAAGCTCTCCTGTCTATTTGGATGTGTTTGGTATTCCGTTGATTGGTATGAACTATACATCAACTGTACTTCCAGTCATCATCGTCGTATATTTTGCATCAAAAGTGCAGCGTGTGTTGGACAAGATTATTCCAAGTTTAATCAAGTTCTTTATTGTACCGATGCTCACGGTCTTTATTTCTTTAACCTTAGGTTTTTTACTGATAGGTCCTTTGGCAAACTACGGATCAGAGCTTATAGCACAGGGAATATTTGCTGTTCGAGATGCGAGCCCATTAGTAGCTGGATTTCTACTGGCATCCCTATGGCAGATTCTTATGGTATTTGGCCTGCATTGGGGAATTATCCCCGTCTATATTAACAACATCACAAGCTTGGGTTTTGACAACATATTAACTATGGCTTTTGCCACCACGTTTTCTCAAATGGCTATTACTCTTGCCATCATCCTTAAAACAAAGGATAAAAATTTAAAGGCACTCGGCATACCGGCAGCTGTATCCGCTCTATTTGGTATAACAGAGCCTATTGTTTATGGAATTACCCTTCCGCGAAAAAAATTGTTTATCATGAGCTGTATTGTTTCAGGTATTGCTGGCGGTTTTTACGGCTTCTATAACTTCAGAGAGTTTACATTTGGAGGACTGGGCATATTTGAATTTATGACCATGTTTGATCCGGCGAACCCAGGAATCGCGAATCTCATGATTGGTATTATTGGTGTTGTTTTTGCTATGGTAGCTTCGTTTGTACTAACACTTTTCTTGTTCAAAGATGATAAATCCAAGCCAAGCTCTGACAAAACGATAGAAGTACCATCTATACCAGAATCCAAACCAGAGTTGAAATCTGAGAAAAAACATACGATGCAAAGTCCTATGAACGGAGAAGTCATTCCTATTAAAGAGGTTCAAGACGAGGCGTTTTCGCAAGAACTTTTGGGCAGAGGAATCGCGATTAAGCCTGTGACCGGGGAACTATTTGCACCTTTTGATGGGAAGGTTGTTACATTGTTTCCTACAAAACATGCTTTTGGATTAGTGTCAGATGAAGGAATGGAAGTCCTTATTCATATCGGATTTAACACGGTTCGTCTGAAAGGTAAATATTTCGAGACCTTCGTACAAGAAGGAGACGTTGTTAAACAAGGACAGAAATTGGCTGAATTTAATATTGCCGAAATTGAGAGAGAAGGATATTCGGTTGAAACGCCAATGATTGTTACAAATACAGATAGTTATCTTGAGATTATTGAGACCAAAGGAAAACAAGTAAACGCGGGGGATGTTTTGCTTACAGGTTTGATTTAACAATTTTATCTTAGCAGGAGATGAGAGAAATGGGCTTCAAAGATGGATTTTTGTGGGGCGGGGCAACTTCAGCTAATCAATCTGAAGGAGCTTACAATGTGGACGGAAGAGGCATAGCAAATGTTGATTTATGTCCGACAGGTGATATCCGTGACGGTGTTCTTATGGGTAAAACGAAGATGTTTGATTTTGACGAGAACTATTTTTACCCTGGCAAAGCAGCAATCGACATGTATCACTATTACAAAGAAGACATCGCATTGTTTGCAGAAATGGGATTTAACGTATATCGGCTGTCAATTGCTTGGAGCCGTATATTCCCTAATGGGGATGAGCTGGAGCCAAATGAAGCTGGACTCCAGTTTTACGAAGACGTATTTAAAGAGTGTCAAAAGTATAATATTAATCCTCTGGTGACCATTTCCCATTTTGATGTTCCCATGCACCTTGTTAAGGAATATGGTTCTTGGCGTAACCGAAAAATGATTGATTTCTATGAAAGATTATGTAGGGTGATCTTTAAACGTTATAAGGGCTTAGTGAAATACTGGATTACGTTTAATGAAATTAACATGGTTTTGGAAGCTCCATTTTTATCATCCGGATTGTTCATAGAAGAACACGAAGATGCGGAATTAGTGAAATTTACAGCCAGTCATCATGAGTTGGTGGCCAGCGCGTTAGCTACAAAAATTGCCCATGAAATAGACTCTGAAAATATGGTGGGATGTATGCTAGCTAGCATTGCCCCATATGCCAGAACATGTGATCCAAAAGATGTATGGAAAGCAAAACAGGTTGAAAACCAGAGCTATTTTTTCATTGATGTTCAGGTTAGGGGTGAATACCCGGCATACACCCTTAAAGAACTGGAACGAAAAAATATTGTTCTACCATTCAAAGAAGGTGATCGAGAGTTATTGAAACAACACACCGTTGATTTCATAGGATTCTCGTATTACTCCTCCAGCGTAGTCAGTGCTGATCCGACACTCACGGATACAATAGGAGGAAATCTATTTCCAAGTTTGCCGAACCCGTATTTAAAGTCTAGTGATTGGGGTTGGCAAATTGATCCGTTAGGATTACGAATTACAATGAATAATATATATGACCGTTATCAGAAACCTTTATTCATTGTTGAAAACGGCTTAGGGGCTGTAGATGTTCCTGATGAGAATGGTTATGTAGAAGACGATTACAGAATTTCATATCTAAGTGAGCATATTCGTGCAATGCGAGATGCTGTAGAGTACGATGGCGTAGATTTGCTTGGCTACACCGTTTGGGGACCCATTGATATTGTAAGTGCAAGTACAGGTGAAATGAAAAAAAGATACGGATTCATCTATGTAGATCGAGATAATCAAGGTAAAGGAACACTGAAGCGTTCGAAGAAAAAATCTTTTGAATGGTACAAAAAAGTGATTAAGTCAAATGGTCAAGATTTAAGTATGTAACACTAATTAATGATGAGAGGATAGATGAATATGGCGTCACCATTTCCGAAGGACTTCCTGTGGGGCGGTGCAGTAGCAGCTAACCAGCTTGAGGGAGCTTATAATGTCGATGGCAAAGGTTTGTCAGTACAGGATGTAACGCCAAATGGGGTTACAACACCAAGAACAGAAGGTCCCACCGAGGATAATCTGAAATTGATTGGTATTGACTTTTATAACCGATATAAAGAGGATGTTAAACTGTTTGCCGAAATGGGCTTTAAAGTGTTCCGCACATCCATAGCCTGGTCTCGTATTTTTCCCAAAGGAGACGAACTGGAGCCAAACGAGAAAGGTCTGCAATTTTATGATGATCTGTTTGACGAATGCCATAAATACGGTATTGAACCGCTCGTGACGATTTCGCACTACGAGACGCCGTTGCATCTGTCCAAAACGTATGATGGATGGGTAAATCGTAAAATGATTGAGTTCTACGAACGTTATGTTACGGTGCTATTTCATCGTTATAAAGGTAAAGTCAAGTACTGGCTGACGTTTAATGAGATCAACTCTATTGTGGAAGAACCATTCATGAGTGGTGGTATATATACACCAAAAGAAGAACTTTCCGACCAAGACTTATATCAAGCTGTCCATCATGAACTTGTTGCAAGTGCCCTTGCGGTTAAACTGGGCCATGAGATTATGCCAGATGCGAAGATTGGCTGCATGGTGCTGAGCATGCCAACATATCCGCTCACGCCAAATCCAGACGATGTTGTTGCGGCGATGCAAGCAGAGCAGCAAAATGATCTTTTTGCGGATATTCATGCACGTGGCTATTATCCGAAATACATGAATCGTTATTTCAAAGCCAAAAACATCAATATTAAGTTTGAGGATGGGGATGAGGAAATTCTTAAACATACCGTAGATTTTATCTCATTCAGTTATTATTCAAGTATTTGTAAGAGTGGCGATCCAGAGAAGGGTAAGGAGACTCAAGGGAATCTGTTTGCAGGTATCGAGAACCCATATTTGAAAGCGAGTGAATGGGGTTGGCAGATCGACCCTCAAGGCTTGCGCTTAACTCTCAACAAATATTGGGATCGTTATCAAAAACCATTGTTTATTGTCGAGAATGGCCTAGGTGCGATCGATCAGCTAATTACGGATGAAGACGGTAATAAGACTGTCAAAGATGATTACCGTATTCAATACATGAATGACCATTTGGTACAGGTTGGAGAAGCTCTAGAGGATGGTGTAGAAGTTATGGGATATACGTCTTGGGGCTGTATTGATCTCGTAAGTGCGTCTACAGCAGAGATGAAGAAACGTTATGGCTTCATCTATGTAGATCGTAACGATGATGGTTCCGGAACACTGGAGAGGTATAAGAAAAAGTCCTTCCATTGGTATAAAGAAGTGATCAGAACCAATGGTGCAAATCTTATAGGAGTTACCAAGAAATTATAATTTAATTCATAGGCAAAACCTTAGGCAGGTAGCAATAGTAACCTGTCTTGGTTTTGCTTTTTTCTACTTATACTCTAAATGAACTTTTGATAATAACTCCGCATTATACTACTATAATAATTGTTAATAAACATAAGGAGTATTACGATGAGCGAACAGAAGAAAAAAATCATAACAGCAGCCCGGAATTTATTTCACACCAGAGGGTTTTCTGAAACTTCAATGAACCAAATTATTGAAGCTTCGGAATCCAGTAAGGGTAATTTATATCATCACTTTAAAAATAAAGAAAATCTCTTTGTTTTCATCCTTGAAGAGGATGCTAATCAATGGCTAGAAGATTGGAAACAGGAAGTTGAAAATACACAGGCTGATTCCAATCATATTTTATATGTTCTTGCAGATTATATAGCCAAGTCTAGAGGAAACCTTTATTATCATAAAACAACCGCAGAGTTCTACAGTAGTGCATTTAAATCAGACGAGATCACGGAAAAAATCAAGGAGATAGACAAATTATATTTTGATTTTTTTGTTAGTATTATTAAAGAATGTCAGGCGGTAAAACAAATTAATCCAGATGAAGATCCAAAATTGTTAGGATATTTTCTTATGTCCTTGTTATTTATAAGTAATGACTATAAACATTATAGTGATGATGTTGAAGTACAAGAGAATAATTATAACAAAAAAGCCATAGATATTTTCTTGAGGGGCGTAAAGTAAAAAAAGTCCTTCAAAAATAAAAAATTGATGTTTAATTTTTTTGTATTATAATTAGACCGAACGGTCTGTCTGCAAAATAAAGGAGGCGAAATAATGAATCACAATCATGTCATTATTATCGGAAGTGGTGTAGCCGGGATAGCCACAGCTTTATTTTTGAGAAAGGCAGGAATTGAAAGCGCCATTTATGAAGAAAGAACAGCTGAATTAGAAAAGGGGGCTGGTTTTTTACTTACTCCAAACGGTGTAAATGTTTTAGCTGAGATCGGTTGTAAAGACAAAGTCCTTTCAAATTCAACGATTATAAAAAGTATTTATCAAATAAATAGTGAAAATGAAGTTGAATCAATAACAAATAATTACAATGAAAAGCACTATAAATCCCCAATGATCAATGTCATGAGATCCAACATTGTTAAAGTCCTCTTGGAGGAAGCTCAGCATCAAGGAATCGAAATCAAGTATAATAAAAAGTTGATTTCAGTAAATCATAGTTCAAAATCGGTTGAAGCATTTTTTGAAGATGGAACCTCTGTCAAAGGTGATATTGTTGTTGGAGCAGATGGAACCTTTTCTAAAACGAGAGAAGCCGTAGCATCTGACGCTAAATTGGATTATAGCGGTATGTGGGGACTGCAGGGTGTATCGTATGTTGATGATTTCGAATGGGATGAATCAAGTGGTTATTTGTACTACGACGAGAATCTGTCCTTTGTGTTTGGGCAAGCGCACCCTACAAACAAGATAAATATCTTATGGCAAGCATTTTCAATAGCTCCTGAGAAACTACCAACAAAAGACTTTGAAAAAGCCTCCACACAAACGATCAGAGAGTTATTAAATAAAATGATGAAAGAATGGAAGGTCACAAACAATCTGTTTAAAATTGTTGAAAACACAGAGCAGATTTTCGCAAGAAGTATTCACGAAGTAAAGAATTTACCTACGTGGTCAAAAGGGCGCGTTGTTCTGGTTGGGGATGCTGTGCATACAGCTAATCCTTTTGTAGGTCAAGGAGCTTCATACAGCCTTGAAGATGCCATGGTCTTAGCAAAAAATTTAAGAGATCATGATTACCGGGATGCATTTTACTATTATGAAAAGGACCGAAGAAAAAGGACAGAGGAATTAAATGCTCTGTTCCTGAATACACACATGGAATTCAATATGGATAAAAAAATTAATGAATACAAAATCACATGGAAATAAGTACGTTCCAATATATAAAATCAAGCACCTATTATACTACCAATAACAGTCGCTATGATATAGCGGCTTTTATTTTGATAAAAATGAACTAATACTCAAAAATAAAGGGGAATTTGTAATATATGTTACGAAAATATTTAACCATCGGAGAATTTTCAAAATTAACGGAGCTTCCGAGTCGAACACTCCATTTTTACGATCAGAATGGTGTACTAAAACCGGAAAAGGTCGATCCAGAAACGAATTATCGATACTACAATGTGAGTCAAATGTTAGACGCTAATTTAATCAAAGCATTTAAATTTCTAGGTGTGCCTCTAAATCAAATAGAAGAAGTACAGACCTACTCACCAGAGCAGCTACTTCAATTTTTAAAAAAGCAAGAAGATGTGCTTGAGGAAAAGATAAGACAAATCAATGAAGTTCAGAAGAATTTACAGATCATGAAGCAAAATTTCACACAGCAATTCGTAGGGTCTACAAATAAAGAGGTATATATAAAGACATTTGAGGAGCAACATTTTCTGAAAATAATGATTACGGAGCCTTCTGAAATCGAAGTGTGGAGTCAGCTTTTGAATAATATAGTTCAAACCCATGAGCGGTTCAACAAACAAACTATATTCGGTGGGATTTTCTCATTTTCATCGTTTCATTCCTATGAAGCAATTAAATATGATAGCATTTTTATACCTGTCACGACTGAGATTGAGGAAAAATATTTACCTAGTAATATAGAGCGAATTACATTAGAAGCTGGTGCTTATGCTGTGATCTCATTTGCAATACATTCAGATAATTTTATAGAGATGTATAACAAGTTGAGACACTATGTAAAAAATCATCATTTAAAAGTAACATCCCCTGTTTATGAATATTTTTATCCGTTGAATTTTAAAATGAAGAACGCTTCATGTTTTGATATTGAGTTGAAAATTAAAATTCAAAATTATCCCTTGACTTTACACTAACTATAACCTTTAGAGTGTCAAATAGGTATTTTAAAGGAGGAATTTTTTTGGATAGGAATACAAAAATAGTGTTATCCATCTTACTAGGAAGTTTGTTCATCGCATTTATGGGAATAGGATTAGTTCTACCAGTCTTTCCAAAATTAATGCACGAATTAAACATTGATGGAAAAACTGTTGGTTTTCTGACAGCTATGTTTGCTTTAACTCAATTATTGGCTTCACCTCTTACTGGAAAAGCGACAGATCACTTTGGTAGGAAAATAATGATTGTGATGGGTCTGTTTATATTCGGGATTTCTGAACTATTATTCGCCATGGGTAATGAAGTTATTGTACTATTCATTTCAAGAGCTTTAGGGGGGATTAGTGCAGCATGTATTATGCCAGCGGTATCTGCTTTTATTGCTGATATCACTACAAACGAAACTAGGCCGAAAGCATACGGATATATGTCGGCAGCAATTAGTACAGGTTTTATTATTGGCCCAGGTGTCGGAGGTTTTTTAGCGGACTTCGGTATTCGGACACCGTTTTATGTCGCAGGAGCGTTAGGTATTCTATCGGGTATTATTTCATGGATTATTTTACGTGAGCCTAAAAGACATGAAGCAGAAGAATTCGCAATGGTCAAAAATAAGGGGAATATTCGTAAACTTTTAGTGCCGATGTTTTTAATGGCGTTTATTGTTATTTTCATTTCCAATTTTGGATTAATGAGCTTTGAAACATTTTACGGAGTATTTGTAGATAAAAAATTAGGCTTTTCTCCGAGAGATATTGCAATCTCAATTACGGGTGGCGCAATTATTGGTGCAATCATTCAGATTGCCTTATTTGAACGATTAACACGTTGGTTAGGTGAGATTAAACTTATCCGATATATGTTGTTATTTTCAGCAATAAATGCAGCAGTTTTTCCGTTTTTAAATAGCTATGCAATTGTAATTATTTCAACGATGTTGGCGTTCATCTTCTTTGATCTGGTTCGACCAGCCGTTACCACGTATTTAGCAAGTATAGCTGGACCAGACCAAGGGTTTGTAGGAGGAATGAATTCATTCTTTACCTCCTTAGCCAATGTCATAGCCCCAATTATTTGTGGGATCTTATTTGATATTGAGATTGCATATCCATTTTATTTAGCGGCGATTACAATCGCTTTTGGATTCGTATTAGCGATATTTTGGAAAAAACCATCTGAAGTGACTCTTGGAGCGCAGGTTTAATTTTACCTATTGTATTTTGAATTGCTCTGATCTTATTATCACATATTGCGCTTAAGATTGGCTTAGTAATGTTTATAGATACTTATTCGCAAATTATAAAGAAAGAATCGTGCGTTTGTTCTTTAACTAATCATAGATTCGAGAAGTGCTTCATTAAAAATTATAACATAAAGGATCATTATCTATCTTAGTAGAGAATGATCCTTTATGTTAAAAATAAATAATAAATATGCATGAAATCCAGAAGGAGGGCAACAACCTTTGTTAAAGAAAGAAATAATAAAAAGGTTTGACATGTAATGCGTTACATAAATTACAGTTAATTTAGAAACAAAAATAACTGCTAATTAGGAGGATTTGTCATGAAAAAGGGATTGAAAGTCGTAACGATTGGCGGAGGATCTAGTTATACCCCTGAACTTGTTGAGGGTTTTATAAAACGGCATCATGAATTGCCGATTAAGGAATTATGGCTTGTGGATATTGAGGCAGGCAAAGAAAAACTTGAGATCGTAGGTGCGATGGCGAAGCGAATGGTAAAGGCTGCAGGTATCGACTGCGAGGTTCATTTAACATTAGATCGTCGGGAAGCGCTTAAGGATGCTGATTTTGTAACCACTCAGTTCCGAGTTGGGCTGATGGAAGCACGTATGAAGGATGAAATGATCCCTCTTAAATACGGGATGATCGGTCAAGAGACCAATGGAGCAGGTGGAATGTTTAAAGCATTTCGAACGATTCCTGTTATTTTAAGCATTGTGGAGGATATGAAGGAGTTATGTCCAAACGCATGGCTCATTAACTTTACGAATCCAGCCGGAATGGTTACGGAAGCTGTGCTTCGTTATGGGGAATGGGAAAAAGTTATTGGTTTATGTAACGTGCCTATTATGGCTGTCAAAACAGAGTCTGCTATTTTAGAGAAGCAGGAAGAGGATCTGTTTTTCAAATTTGCGGGTATCAATCACCTGCACTGGCATAAAATTTACGATCGTGACGGGAAGGATTTAACTAGAGAAGCAATCGATAAGACCTATGGACCTGATGCAAAGCCAGAGAAAATGGTTGAAAATATTAAAAATATGCGATTTATATATGAGCAAATCGTGCAATTAGACATGATCCCTTGTCCATACCATCGCTACTATTATATGACGGATGATATGTTGAAGGAAGAACAACATGAGCTGAAGACAGAGGGGACAAGAGCTCAAGTGGTGAAACGCTTAGAGGAAAGCTTGTTTGAACTATACAAGGATCCTAATTTAGATTATAAGCCAAAAGAATTAGAGCAACGTGGTGGAGCTTATTATAGTGATGCTGCATGTGAAATCATTAATTCCATTTACAATAACAAAGGCACGCAGATGGTTGTGAGCACACGGAACAAGGGCGCAATCAATGATCTATCCAATGAAAGTGCAGTCGAAGTGACTAGCTTGATTACTGCACATGGCGCAGAGCCTATCCATTTTGGTTCCTTCCCACCTGCACACCGTGGTTTACTACAGGTGATGAAGGCAATGGAGGAGTTAACGATTGAAGCAGCAGTTACAGGGGACTATGCGACAGCATTACAAGCCTTTACCTTAAATCCACTTGTACAAAGTGGAGATACTGCTAAGGCGCTACTAGATGAAATGCTAGAAGCACATCGTGATTACTTGCCTCAGTTCCATCAGAAGTAATAGACATTATTAAAATTGGAAGCGCTAACTCGCTTCCAATTTTTTATTTCTGTAAAGTTAGAACATAGAGAGGTCACACTCTTGCTGTATACTTTCTTTAATTTAATTTGAATAGTTATTCGTGGCAACTAATATGCTTAATCAACATGTCTATAAACTGTTGCCCCATATCATTATTTTGATCATCTACGGGGAATAAACTGAGTCTGGATAGTAACCCCATCATGCTTGTAAAGATGAACAGGGCAGATGTCCTAGCTTCTATTCCTGCTTGAATTGAGCCATCCCTTATACCTTGCTCAATGGGCTTAATAAGGAAATTTTCATTCTTTTGCATATCAATAAAATCTCTAAAATATTGCTCCAGCTCCTGCGACACTTCATTTTGGCTATTTTGTCCATAATGTAAGTCAAACATCAAAATCAATCTAATATGACTTGGATGTTCTTCTGCGTAATGTAGCCATGCTTCAAGTAATGTCTTAAGTTTCTGTAGCCCATTTGGCTCAATTTTTTGTGCTCCAGTTGTACTTATAAATTGAAACATGTCTTGAAGTAACACAATCTGAACCTCAAATATAAGCTCATGAATGGATTCAAAATGCTTATAAAATGTAACACGACTTACACCTGCATGCTCACATATATCCTTAATGCTTACATTCATCAAGCCATGAGACGCAAAAAAGGCTTTACCCGCATCGATGTATTGCTGTCTATGTTTATTTTTTACACCTTGGTGCCAACTTTCAGTCATGATCAAGGACCTGTGCTTTCATAGATTTTGTACCCTTTCTGTTCCATAATGTTAAAAATGGAGTTAATACAACGATAATAGCACCAAAAATATAAGGTGAATTTAAATTTTTGTCAAACAACCATCCTGCAATAATGGGTCCCAAAATTGTACCCACACTCATATAAGTAGCGCTTAAGCCAGAAGCGTAGCCTTGTTCTTCCCCAGCCAAGTTCGCAATGCTAGTACTTACCGTAGGCCGAAGAAAAGCGTTGAAAATAAAAAAGATAGATGAAACAAGCAAAAGATAAGCAAAGTTAATTTTGATCAGCATCAGTAAAAAGGCAACACCAATCATAATTAAAGAACTCCATAGGATTGCATTCTCTCCAAGCTTCTTAATGATTTTATCCAGTAACCACACTTGCACAACGATCCCAATAACGGCTCCAAGCATAATGATAATTGATATTTTGCTTGCATCAAAATTGTATTTTTGTTCTACGAATAAGGAAAACACAGTTTCGTAGTTAACGAGTCCAAAGGTTGAAATTAAAGTGAGTAATAAATAACGGAAATAAGGGGTTTGAAATGACTTTTTAATTTTACGCTTGATCGGTTCACGTTGCTGTGTTGTAGCTGGTAGTTGTTGCTTTTCTTTCTTTTTTAACGTTTCTGGCAAAAGGATAGAAAATACGGCTGCAATAAGACCTAAGCCAGAAGCGAAGTAATATGGCGTTCTAATGCCATATTGGGCGATAATCCCGCCAAGCCCTGGACCTAATACCATCCCTAAATTCATCGCGGCATTAATGTAACCCATTCCTTTTGCTCGTGTAACGGGGGTAGTTATATCGGCAACATAGGCCATGACGGATGGCACCATGAGACCAAGACCAATTCCACCAATAAAACGTGCTAAGTAAAGAAGGGGTAAAGTATGTAATGCTGCAAACATAAGATCCGAAATTACAGTCAGAAATAAACCTGACATTATCATCCCTTTACGTCCCCATTGATCTGATAGCCGTCCACCAATCGGTGAAAAAATAAACTGAGCAGCACCAAAGGCCGCCACTAAATACCCTGCTGCGGTACCTGCCGCATTAAATTGTTTCAGGTAATCAGGCAAAATAGGGATAACCATACCTTGACCTAACAAGGCGATAAATAAGTTAAGCATTAAAATAAATAGAGGAAGTTTAGAAGAAGTACGTAGTTGATTAGCCAAAATGATCGCTCCTTATCCTTACATATAAGTAATATCTCTAACAATAAAATGTGCGCTTGAATGGTTTACATATCGTAAACTATTTATGCGGCGTAAATCATTATAGTTTAATTTGGCTTTTTGTGTAAGTGTTTTTTATTTTTAAATGAAATATTGTATTAGGTGTTAAGTCCTGTGTAAAAAGTATGAAAAATTGTGAAAATTGTATGGCTTTCTGAAACGGTTATGGATATAATATTGAAAATACATATTTTCGAGTCATTTCGACATCTGAAAATGCGAGAGGAAGAGGGGCATCTTATGGGGATAATTAAAAGGTGGTTCAGTAGACTAAGCGTTCAAAACTTTAAGACCAAAATGATATTATCTTTTGTGCTTATCCTTGTGATTCCATCAAGTGTGATTGGACTATTAGCTACGAATACTGCCAGTGATACGATTAAGGAGCAGTTGATAGGCAGTGCAAGGGAGTCAGTGAATTCGCTTGACTCGTTGATTGATATGAGTGTTGAGCCTAAACTCCACGATGCTGAGTTTTTCTCTAAGCGCTTGAATTCAACTTTATTAGATGAGTCACAAAAACGTGCAGAGATTCAGCAATATTTTGATGATTATGCCGCATTACATCCTGAAGTAAGTCAAATCTATTTTGGTACTAAGGATGGAAAGTTTGTGGCGTCTCCTGACACGAAAATGCCTGAAGATTATGATCCTTCGAAACGTCCATGGTATGAAGCTGCAATAAAGGAGAAAGGCAAAGCTGTAATTAGTGAACCTTATTCTGCGATTGGGATAGAGGGAGTTACGGTAGCTGTTTCAATGGCAACTGCGGATGGCTCTGGTGTAATCGGAATTGACCTTAAGCTAGACACGATTGCAGAAAATGTAAGCAAAATTAAAGTTGGTAAAGCAGGATATGCAACATTGCTTGATAGAAACAAAAGCTTTATTACCCATCCATCCAAGAAAGCCGGAGAGGAAGCTAAAGAAGCTTATGAGCTAAAAATGTATGATGCTCCTGAAAACCAATATCAATATGAAGACACAGATGGAATCAGCAAATATTTAGTGTATAAAACAAATGAATTAACAGGCTGGAAAATCGCAGGGACATTTGTTAACGCTGAATTAGAGGAAGCAGTTTCACCAATTACCAACAAAACCTTGATCACGTTATTTGTATGTTTAGTGATCGGGATTGGCGCTATGATTTTTATTATTCGCTCGATCGTAAAACCAATAAGTACATTGAAAAAGCAAGCTATTTTTGTTAGTGAAGGTGATCTGACGCAGCAAATTGAAGTCAAAACCGAAGATGAGATTGGACAGCTTGGACATGCCTTCCATACAATGCAGCAGAAGCTTCGGACATTAATCGATGAGGTAGCCAAGACCACCAATCATGTTGCACAGTCCTCAGATGATCTAACGATGAGTGCGGAGCAGACAAGTGCGGCAAGTGAGCAGGTGGCATTGGCCGTTCAAGAAATTGCAGGAGGTGCAGAACGGCAAACGGTTGGATTGGATCACAATACAACTGCGTTAGAGGAAATATCTAAAGGCGTCATGTTGATCGCAGAACGCTCCAGTTCAGTTGCAGATTTAGCTAGGGCTTCTTCTAAACAGGCTGAGGAAGGTAGCGAATCATTAATTCAAACAGACAATCAAATGAATGCAATTTATCAATCTGTTTCAGACTCTAACCAAACTCTACAAACCTTGTATCAACGAAATAAGCAAATTGGTGATATTACAACCGTGATTAGTGAAATGGCTAATCAGACTAATTTATTAGCTTTAAATGCCTCGATTGAGGCGGCGCGTGCGGGTGAGCATGGCAGAGGTTTTGCGGTAGTTGCAGAAGAGGTGCGCAAGCTAGCGGAGCAATCAGCAGAATCAGCGAAACAAATATCAGGGCTAATTACACTCGTGCTTAATGATACAAATGAAGCTGTAAAAACGATGACAAAAGCGACAGAGGATGTACAGGAAGGACTTCAAGTCTCCGCAGTGACAATGGAGAAAATTGAAAAAAGCCTTGAAGGAATTAAAGAGACTTCACCACAAATTGATGAAATTGCAGCAACGGCTGAGCAGATTTCAGCAAGTGTACAACAAATCACCGCTTCAGCAGGTGAATTATCCTCCATTGCTGTTGGTAATGCCGCAACTTCGGAGGAGGTTGCAGCTTCCGCGGAGGAACAGCTTGCGTCTATGCAGGAAATCTCTTCATCTGCTCAAGTTTTATCGAATATGGCGACACAGTTAAAAGCAATTATTGCTCAATTTAAAATATAGCTAATTGTTAGCTAATAAGGAAAAATTGGGATAAGGTAACATATTAAAAGGTACAGTGCTTAAGTAAATGAAGCTTTTACTTAGGGCTGTACCTTTTTTTGGAAGATTTAATCTAACCCAAATCTATCTTTAACTGCTTGTGAAGTTGAACCTGAACGTTTAATGTTGATAAGTACTTGAATGTTAAAATCAACCTCGTTTTTGTAATAGTTACGCCAATCCTTTTCGATTTTCGCCCACTTTTTTGGATATTTAGCAGAAACATAATCCCCTATTCCGAGTACATCCGCCCCAACATTTTGTGTTTTATTCATTAAGTTTTTCGTGCTGTTAATGCCTAGCTCCTCTAAAGTTTGCTTGAGCTTATTTAAAGCATTTTTATCATGTAAATTAATATTTGAGTCTGAGGAAATAACATTGGCTTCCCCTTTCGTAGACATACTTATTGTTAACTTATTATTGTTAAATACAGGTTTGATTTTTGTTTGTAATGATTGAAAGATGATTCCAATCTTTTTTTTATCTGTAGGCGAATCCACACTCACCATTAAATCCTTTATTTGCGATAAAGCAACTAATGCCCCACGAGTTTCATCAAGGCCAAGGATTGGCGGAATAAATTTACCTTTTCGGAATATAGCAGATCTTCCTGCCCCTAAGCTTGGCTTGATCTGAGGATCAGCTAAAGAGTTTCTTTTTTCAAAATCTAACACGGGGACTAAGCTATCTCCACCAGTAGCATTTGACAATAGAAAGTCCCTGACTGTTACATCAAGCAAATTACTATTTTCAATGTAAGATTCTAATACTGTTACTGGGAAACGTTCGAAAAAAATTGGGGCTTGAGCTAGCTGCTCCCTTGCATTGCCTTCGATCATAAATATATTGTTGTTTAGTCGCATATAAGGGTTGCGGGAGGCAAACTCTAATACTTCACCAATCCCTTTCTTAGCATACTCACTGCCTACTATAATGTTATGAGCTTGTCTAAACGTAATTCTTCTAGATACATCAGACTGTATAGCTTGAAACGCATCTTCGATAGTATCACCAGTTTGAGTTACAAAGGTGAAATTTTTGGCTAGCTCTCCACTTCCAGATGGGGGTTGCCCTGGAATGAGCTTGGTTGTTAGTGGAAAACCTAAAGTAAGATCAATTCCATTTTTATTCTGGTCAATAATGACTAAGGATACAAATGCTCGATTGTTTAATTCAATAGATGAATAGCAGCCGCTAAGCAAAATGGATAAACCAGCAACGACCAAAATCAGCTTTAGAAGGTGAATTTTTGTTTGCTTCATTCTGCATTTTCTCCTTGTTGATTGTAACGCCAATCCCGACTTTTATTTGACTGACGCATAGCATTATGAGTGGAAAAATTTTTTGGCCGATATTTCATACGCCACCATGGTGTTCGAATTAAGGTATCCTCATAATCTCCATTATTCATTGGGGTAAATGGAGAAAGATAAGGCACCCCAAATGAGCTTAAATTAATCATATGAATGTATATAACAAGCAAGCCACAGGTAATACCAAATATTCCAAAAAATCCAGCAAGCAGCATGATTGGAAAGCGTAGAAGTCTAAAGGAAAGTCCCAGGTCAAAATTAGGAATAATAAAAGAGGCGATCCCAGTCAAAGAAACGATAATGACCATCGCTGCGGATACGATTCCTGCTTGTACTGCTGCCGTTCCAATAATAAGCGCACCTATGATAGACACAGCTTGCCCAATTGATTTGGGTATACGAATCGATGCCTCTCTAAGCGCTTCAAATGCCATTTCCATAATAAAAGCTTCCATTAAAGCTGGAAATGGAACAATTTCTCTTGAGGCTGAAACGGAGATGAGTAAGTCAAAGGGCATCATCTCAGGATGAAATGTTGTTACTGCAATATATAGTGACGGTAGCAATAGGGATATTCCAAAAAATAGCAATCTAACTATTCGAATAAAAGAGGCGAATATAAACGATTGATAATAATCCTCTGCGGCTTGTAATAACATCGGCAGCGTAACTGGAGCAAGCAAGGCAATAGGGGTGTTGTCTACTAATACAGAAATCCTTCCTTCTAATAAAGAAGCACAAACTGTATCCGGTCGCTCCGTATATTGCACCTGAGGAAATGGAGAATAGGGTGTATCTTGAATACACTCCTGCAAGTAGCTAGAGCCAAGCACACCATCAATTTCAATATAGGATAGTCTTCTTTTCATTTCCTTAATTAATTTCTCCGAGCATATTCCTTCAATATATGTAATCACAACAATGGTCTTACTCTGTTTGCCAATAATCATTTGCTCTGTTTTTAATTTTGGATTCCGAATTCTTCTACGAATTAGGGTGAGGTTAGTTTGAATACTTTCAACAAATGCCTCACGAGAGCCACGAATGACGGATTCATTAGCCGCTTCTTCAATAGAACGTTTCTCAAAATCGGTATAGGGAATTTCAATAATATAAGGGTTCCCATCAATGATAAGAAGACCATGTGCATTCATAATTGCATCTAGACCTTTTTCTAAATCGCAATATACGTTATTTTCTGAAATAAAGAGCTGATTGTTTTCAATAATATCTTGCACAAAGGTATCTTCATGTAACGAGATATATTCATCTAGTAATGCTAACAAATTTTTTTGTAATGTAACACTATCAAACATGCCTTGGATATAGATAAGAGCACAACGATGTTGGCTTTTAGTTAGAAATGTATTAAATATAACATCTGAGCAGTTTTCCAGCTTTGTTTTATACCATTGAAGTCGAATACTTAAATCCGTTTCATTCATCTTAATCCCTCCTTACAACAGTGAAGCCTACCTAGTATTTGAGATTTTAGTGCATTTTATCCATGGCAGTGATGCTTCATTAGTTAAGAGTGTTGTCCTCTCTTTAAAGCAAGAGTGGAATAAAAAGGATGATCTCAAGAGATACTTAGACAATATTGATAAATAAGTACGTATTTAGGTATTAGGAAGGGCTGAGGGGGGCATACAAAATGGAAGCAAAAGTTACACAAGGGCAGGTTTTCAAACTTATCGCTATACAATTGTTTACAACAATGATTGCATTTATAAGCAGCAACATTATTATATTAGGTGGTTATAATGGGCCGTTGAGTGTAATTTTGGGTTATCTTTTAGCACTAGTAATTATATATCCGATGATTGTATTAGCGCGGCGTCGGCCAAATGAGTTTTTCGTAATATATGGGAAGAGAATTGTTGGCAAATGGCTTCATCCGATTTTTGTTTTGATCATGACAATGGCTTTAATCTACATCGCTATCATCAACATGTGGCAGCTTAGTGATTTTTTAATCCATTTTTATTTAATTGGTACGCCAACTTGGGTCATTATAACGTTATGTGCTCTAATTATTGCCTATATAGCCTACTCAGGAGTGACAACAGTTTTCCGAGCGGCGGAAGGACTATTTCCAATTGTTATTGTTGCTTTTCTAAGTATTCCTTTATTTGTAAGTGATAATATAAGATGGTATATGGCAAAGGCTTTAATTAACCATCTTGATTTTATTCATACGTGGGCAGCAAGTTATACAGCCGCATCTATTTTTGGTGAGGTGGTATTTATTATTTTTATCATTCCTCATCTTACAATGGACAAGAAAATTTTTAAAATTATAAGCTCAGCGGGTGGTGTGTCTGTTGTAACCATTATGTGTCACCTTATCCCGTTACTGCTTATTTTTGGTCCCGATTTGGCAGGGAACTTCAACTATCCTGATCTAGAGCTGCTTCGTTTTATGCGGAGTGGATCTTTTCTTGAAACGTTAGATCCTTTATTAATTATTTTATGGGTAATTTGTATATTTATTAAAATCAGCTTTATTATGTACGTCGTTGCGACGGTGATTAGTCAGATGTTAGGACTAAAGGAATCAAGGCCAATCGTGTTGCCTGTGGTTGCTACTGTTGCATTGATGTCCTTAGTCGTAGTTCAATCTAGTGCACAATTTTTAGAGTTAGAGACATCAGGTTTTGCAACGATGTTAATGGTGGCTGAATTAATACCTATCCTTTATCTTGTTGTAGATCTTATCCGTTTTGGTAAAAAGAAGCCTGCTAAGCAAGGGGGAGCAAAATGATCGGAATCGCCATTGTTTTTGCTGCAATTAGTTGGATTGAATGGAAAAGCATTCAAAAGAAATCGGATGAGGATAAAAAAAAGAAATGGACGATTATGATTACAATAGCAACTCTTTTTATATTGTGTGAAGTATTATTTTTGTTACGAAATGTATTTCAAATTGATATTTTTGTAAAAATATTATTTGATAAGCTGGAAAAATGGATCTTGATGGAGCATTAATGGGAGGTAATTAGTACTTAAGTATAATTATGGATGGAATTTGATTTTAAGAGCATTCCTGTATTCCCTTAAATTTGGTCTTTGAAATAAAACGAGCACTCCCTTAAGATAATGGTGTCTACCAAAACA
>NZ_JAGGKG010000020.1 GCF_017873435.1 Paenibacillus turicensis
TAATTGTTGTTTTGGTAGACACCATTATCTTAAGGGAGTGCTCGTTTTATTTCAAAGACCAAATTTAAGGGAATACAGGAATGCTCTTAAAATCATATTCTAGCCATAAATATACTTCAATAAAGGGAATATGATTTTAACAACAACCGCAACAACTTTCTGGAACGTAGCTCGCTCTCTAGTGGCACTCAAGTATTAATTTCATAAATAATAGTTGACATCTGATAATGATTATCAGTATCTTTAAATTAATAAATTATTGTTCGTTATCTGTTTAAAGAGCAGCTCGTCAGTTTTGGTTCATAAAGAAAGGAAGAAGAAAATGTCCTTATTAAATACATCACATTTAGATATCGCATATGAAGATCGACTAATCGTCAAAGATCTGAATGTATCCATTCCCCAAGGCAAAATTACGGCACTTGTTGGCGCAAATGGTTCAGGTAAATCAACGATTTTAAAAACGATGGCACGCATCATGAACCCTAAAGGTGGAAGTGTTTTACTCAATGGGAAATCTATCCATAAGCAATCGACACGTGAGGTCGCTAAGCAGTTAGCAATTTTGCCACAAAACCCCACGGCGCCCCAAGGCTTAACCGTATATGAGCTTGTTTCCTATGGACGTTTTCCCCATCAAAAGGGCTTTGGTGGTCTAAAAAGCGAAGATAAAAAAATAGTAGAATGGGCGATTGAAGCTACAAAAATGGAGCAATTCGCAGAACGTGCCTTGGATCAATTATCTGGTGGACAACGTCAACGTGCTTGGATTGCAATGGCTTTAGCGCAAGAGACAGATATTTTATTCCTTGATGAGCCAACTACATTCCTCGATATGGCGCACCAGCTTGAGGTATTGCAGCTACTCGAGGAATTAAATCAGATGTCCAAACGTACGATTATTATGGTTGTGCATGATCTTAATCATGCGGCTCGTTATGCGCATCATATGATTGCAATTAAACAAGGGGTTGCTGTAGCGTCAGGAACACCTGAAGAAGTTGTTACTACCCCAGTACTTCGTGAAGTATTTGGCATTGAAGCAGATATTGTGACTGATCCGCGTAGTGGTGTGCCTCTGTGTCTTCCGTATGAACTGTATCGTGCGGCAACCAGCAAACGTAATGGTGTAACCCGTGAAGGTGAGTTAGAGCAGGCACCTAAATCTGCTTTGTTATAAGGTTCCTTTTCAAAGCTGTCCAATTTCAGCAAGTTCAGCAATTTCATTTTCTGAGGTTCATTTTCTCACCCATCAGGCTTCTCCCTTTATCAAACAGGGAGAGGTCTTTTTGGCGCTATTTAGCTTTTACATCACTTGATTATGCCTAACTTTAAAGTATGAATGAGAATGGCTGTTTTTCGGGCATATTATACACCGTAAGGTAGCTGATTTAAGTTCAGGTTCCGCCTACATATTTATGCTAAGGAAATCTGAATTCTTAAAAATAAATATTTAAAAATTTAATAAAAGTGTTGCAATGTGAAAAATGTCACACTATAATAGGGTTATAAGGTGAATAAATTCACAAGATTGAAGAATTGAAAGTGATAGTTTTCACAAAGTGAGTTTTGTAGCTGAGTTGCAATCATTATTAAACAAATAAATTTAACAGCATAGAGGAGGCACTACCTATGAAAGTTGCAGTAATTGGATGTACACATGCCGGAACAGCCGCTATTGTTAATATTGCTAAATTATACCCTGAAGCTGAAATCACTGTATTTGAACGTAATGATAATATTTCGTTTTTATCTTGTGGGATTGCATTGTATGTTGGTGGTGTAGTTGAGGATGCAGCAGGTTTGTTTTATTCCTCTCCGCAGCAGTTAGCAGACTTAGGTGTTACAACAAAAATGTTGCATGAAGTGACCAAGGTAGACTCTGATGCTAAATATTTAGAGGCACGTAACTTAGAGACTGGCGAGCAATTCCGCCACGAATTTGATAAATTAGTTGTGACTACAGGCTCTTGGCCAATCGTTCCGAAGCTAGACGGAATTGAACTCGACAACATTATTTTGTCTAAAAACTTCAATCATTCCAATACGATTATCGAAAAAGCGAAGGATGCTAAACGTATTGCAGTTGTGGGTGCAGGTTATATCGGTGTTGAACTGGTTGAAGCCTTCCAAATGAATGGCAAGCAAGTGACTTTAATTGATGCAGAGGATCGTGTGCTAAGTAAGTACTTAGACGAAGAATATACGAATGAAATTGAAGCTTCCTTACAATCACAAGGAATTGCACTTGGCCTAGGTGAGAAGGTAACTGGCTTTGTCGGTGAAAATGGCAAGGTAAGCCACGTGATTACGAGTCATGGCAAGCATGAAGCAGACTTAGTTATTTTGTGCATTGGTTTTCGTCCAAATACAGCATTGTTAGCAGGACAGGTGGATATGCTTGAAAATGGTGCGATACTTGTAGACGAATATATGCGTACCAGCAAAGCGGATGTATATGCAGCTGGCGATAGCTGTGCCGTTCATTACAACCCTACAGGTAAACACGCCTACATTCCACTTGCAACAAATGCAGTGCGTATGGGAACATTAGTAGCTAGAAACCTTGTTCAACCAACCGTAACATATATGGGTACACAAGGAACATCTGGTATTAAAATTTATGAAGATCATATTGCCGCTACAGGGATGACGGAGGCAGCTGCACAGGCAGCAGGCATTAATGCAGAGTCAGTGTCTGTAAAGGATAACTATCGTCCTGAATTTATGCCAACCCATGAAGAAGTGAAGCTGAAGGTTGTGTATGATAAAAAAACAAGAGTTATTTTAGGCGCACAAATTATGTCTAAAGTAGATCTTACCCAATCGATCAATACGTTATCGGTTTGTATCCAAAACAAAATGAAGATGGAAGAGCTCGCCTTTGTTGATTTCTTCTTCCAACCTCATTACAATAAACCTTGGAATTTCTTGAATACCGCTGGCTTAGCCGCATTGCCAGAAGTGATTAGTGAAAAAGTGCCGGTATCCGTAGGTAACTAAAGCTATAATTTACAGCCATTCCTCTGTAGGGATGGCTTTCCTTTCTTAGATTTATGTGAAATAATTCACTAAAGCCTATAAATTGTATATAATTAAGGGCGCAAACGTGATCTTTGTTATTTTTTAAGAATAAGGCCCACGTTACAATGGTTAGTGGATATTTTAGAGAGAGATTAGGGCTATAATGGGTGAATAGAGAAGAGAAAAAGGAGAATGGTGTCATGGCGTATTATAAACCTCACCAGATCGCGGCGATAACGGTGGAAAATGGAACAAAAAAAGCACATAATTCATTACTTGCAGTTTTGATTTTGGGTTTTTTGGGTGGCGCATTTATATCACTCGGTTTTTTACTTGATATTCGGGTTATTGCAAGTATGCCTAAGGAATGGGGAAGCTTTGCTAATTTTATTGGTGCGGCTGTCTTCCCGCTTGGTTTGATTCTAGTTCTACTTGCCGGTGGCGAGCTTTTAACTGGAAATATGATGGCTGTTCCCATTGCTAGAATGGCCAAAAAGATTAGTACAGTAGAAATGCTTAAAAACTTAATTTTGATTACACTAAGCAATTTTGTTGGTGCTTTATTTGTTGCTTATTTTTTTGGACATGTGGCTGGGTTAACGGCAGATGGAGCCTATTTAGAAAAGCTAGTTTATTTTGCAGAACATAAAATACATGATGGGTTTATTCCTGCCTTTGTGTCAGGTATTGGCTGTAACTGGTTAGTTGCTTTGGCAGTTTGGTTGTCCTATGGTGCAGATAATATGAGTGGAAAAATATTAGGGATCTGGTTCCCAACGATGGCGTTTGTTGCGATTGGCTTCCAGCACGTAGTTGCAAATATGTTTTTAATTCCGGCAGCTATTTTTGAAGGTTACTTCACATGGGGAGATTATATTAGAAACTTTGTCCCTGTATGGCTTGGTAATTTAGTAGGTGGCGGTATCTTTGTAGCTGGTGCTTATTATGCTGCTTATTTAAAAAATGATGATACAAATAAAGGAACTCACAACGATCAGCAAATGAGTGCTTAAAATCTACTTAAAGTAGACTAGCTAGAAACTTCGCAAGACTTCCTATCGAATGGGTGGATAGGGAGTTCTTTTTTTTGTTAAGAGTTATCTTGACGGGTTTCCTATTTTTAGACATACTATTATAATCTTGAATTTTACACTCATCGTTAAGGTGTGATATGTAAGGGGGAACAACAGTGAGATGGCTATCTACATATCCAAGGGAAATTAAAGCTTTTTTAGTTGCAAGTCTGATTAACTCTGTAGGTAGCTCAATTATGTGGCCGTTAATTACGATGTTCGTGTTTAAGCAGTTAGGTAGAACGGTTGCAGATGCTGGCATGGTCGTGATGTTTATGTCACTCGGCGGCATTATCGGTCAGCTTATTGGTGGCAGCTTGTATCATCGGATCGGTGTGAAGGTACTTATTGTAGGTGGATTAGGGCTAAATGCCTTGTCCTTAATATTTGTTCCATTTGTTAGTCATAATTGGTTGTTTTTTATGATCATGATGACATTATCAGGATTTTTTAATGCAATTTCAATGCCAGCAATTCAGGCGTTTATTGGATATCGATTTAAAAAGCAACGTTCAGAGCTATTTAACATCATTTATGTGGCGAACAACATTGGAGTGGCAATTGGGACCTCCTTGAGTGGTGTGCTTGCTTTTGTATCGTATGAATTAAGCTTTGCGCTAAATGGATTTACTTCACTTATTTTTGCGATCTTCTTTTTAATATATTTGAAGCAAATTGATAGTGATGATACGGGAATGCAGACCACTCAGCGCAAAACAATACCAAAAGAGCTATCCACATGGCAGCTACTCATGAACTATAAATTTTATCTATTTATGGGTCTAGGCTCCTTCTTAATTTGGTTTGGAAATTGTATTTGGAATAATGGGGTATCCCCGTATACGATTAATCAAGGAATGGCAGAATGGAATTATAGCATTTTATGGACATTGAATGGGGTATTGATCTTTGCAGGTCAGCCGATTACGTTGTGGATTAAAAATATGGTGGCAAAAACATCTGGCGTACAGCTTATCGTGAGTGCAATTTTTTACCTACTTGGTTATGCGGTTATATTGGTATTCCAAGACTATCCTAGTATGGTGTTGGGCATGGTGTTAACTACATTTGGTGAAATGTTGGTGTTGCCCGCAATCCCTACCTTTATTTCAGAACGAGGCGGGGCACAGGCTCCATTTTATTTAGGGCTGGTGGGCGGAATCGGTATAGGGGGTAAAGTGTTAGGACCTTATGCTTTTGGTGCGTTATTTGATTGGAATGGCTTACCACCAGTAGCATGGGTATCCCTTAGTTCTGCGATACTGGCAGTCCTTGTGTTTGCCATTCATGCCATTCTTCATAAAGGTGAAGAACAGCAGCTTGCTAGCATGTAATGAAGACAAGGTGGAGGTGTCTAGGTTAGTGACAAAATTACAAGACATTGAGCTTCGATTATCTCGATTTTCAGATGCAGAAGATATTATGGAATTAGATAAGCTGGTTTGGGATGAATCTACAACCCCAGGGCAAATTAAGTGGAACTCAAGGTCTCATTTTTTGCAGACATGTCCGCCAGGCAGTCAACTTGTTGCTGTTCTAAATGGGGGAGTATGTGGTTACCTTGGCTTTGCGCCACCTACCCCACTCCCAAGTAACAAGCATGTATATGAAATTAACATTGCCATCCATCCTAATTTTCAGGGTTATGGGGTTGGAGTGCAGTTAATTACTGAACTAAAGGAGTTAGCACGCCAGCAAGGGGTAAGGAAGCTGTCCCTGCGTGTATTATCTACGAACAAACGAGCGATTTCATTTTATAAACGTTGTGGTTTTATAGAGCAAGGCCGACTAGTGAAGGAATTTTATCTTCAAGGTCATTATGTGGATGATATATTAATGTATTATCTTTTATAGAGATCTGGAGACGTGAATTACTGGATTTATTATGTATCCTTAGGTATATTAATAAGAAGAAAAAACTAGACACTGATTAGTGCTGATTAGTCATTATTCGTGCTCTAAACCATGGAAAGGTTGATTTTCGTGAAGGATCATTTAACACCTCCCAATTTTATTAAAAATATTATTACGGAAGATTTAAAAAGTGGCAAGGTTCAAACCGTAGTAACACGTTTTCCTCCTGAGCCTAACGGTTATCTACATATTGGTCATGCGAAAGCGATCTGGATTGATTTTACACTTGCAGACGAGTTTGGTGGTAAAACCCATTTACGCTTTGATGATACGAACCCTGTGAAGGAAGACGTGGAATATGTAAATTCCATTAAAGAAGATGTAAGATGGCTTGGCTTTGAATGGGAAGAGCTTCGTTTTGCATCGGATTATTTTGACGAAATGTACGAGCGTGCGCTTATCTTAATTAAAAAAGGTAAAGCGTATGTTGATGATTCCACGCCTGACCAAATTCGCGAAATGAGAGGGACGTTAACCGAACCTGGGGTAAACAGCCCTTATCGTGATCGTTCTATCGAAGAAAACTTAGATTTGTTCACACGGATGAGAGCGGGCGAATTTAAGGACGGAGAAAGAGTTCTCCGCGCGAAGGTGGATATGGCATCACCAAATATGAATTTGCGTGACCCTGTCATTTACCGTATTTTACATGCTACACATCACAATACAGGAGATAAATGGTGCATTTATCCGATGTACACATTTGCCCATCCACTAGAGGATGCCATTGAAGGTGTGACTCACTCATTATGCTCCATGGAGTTTGAGGATCAACGTCCGTTTTATGATTGGGTTGTCAGAGAGACAGAGATGCCTCATACGCCTCACCAATATGAGTTTGGTCGTCTCAACCTTACCCAAACCATTACAAGTAAGAGAAAGCTAAAGCAGCTTGTAGACGAAGGTCATGTAGATGGCTGGGATGATCCAAGAATGCCAACTTTATCTGGTCTACGTCGTCGTGGCTTTACACCAGAGGCGATTAAGGCATTTGTGTACGAGACAGGAATCTCGAAGTCAGATGGTGCTGTAGACTGGAAAACACTAGAGCACTTTATCCGTGAGGATTTAAAGCTGAAGGCTCCTCGCACAATGGCCGTGTTAGACCCGCTTAAGGTGGTTATTACCAATTACCCTGAAGGTCAGACTGAAATGCTTCAAGCTGAAAACAATAGCGAAAATGAAGAACTGGGTCATCGTGAAATTCCGTTTTCTCGTGAGATTTATATTGAGCGTGAGGATTTTATGGAAAATCCGCCAAGTAAATATTTCCGCTTATTCCCGGGTAATGAAGTACGCTTAAAACATGCTTATTTCATCAAATGTAATGATGTTATTAAGGATGCTGAAGGGAATGTCACTGAAATTCATTGTACGTATGATGTGGAAACGAAAAGTGGTAGTGGCTTTACAGGACGTAAAGTAAAAGGCACAATCCATTGGGTTGATGCTAGCCAAGCTGTTCCTGCTGAATTCCGTTTATACGAGCCGCTAATTGCGAATGTAGAAGAGGATGACGAGCAATCTGAGGACAAAACCTTCCTAGATTACATCAATCCAAATTCACTCAAAATTGTACAAGGCTTCGTTGAGCCAGGAATGAAGGAGGTAAAACCACAGGATAAATTCCAATTTTTCCGTCATGGTTATTTTAATGTGGACTCCAAGCACACGACACCGGAAAAACCAGTGTTTAACTTGGTTGTTTCCTTGAAGAGCTCCTTCCAATTGCCGAAGGCATAAGGATAAATAAGCTTAGATGATCCAATGTTAAGGTGATCTGCTCTAAACGATAAATAGAGCAGCTGATAAGATGCCCCCTGTATGTGTGCAACAATCTAACACATACAGAGGGCTTTTTTACCCTGATATAAAGGAGGCTGGGACATAACTCATTTTAATGTTGTTAAAGTCGAATAATAGTTACTTCATGTAAGCATTACAAATTTTTCATTAGCTGAAATGCTTTTGTCCCAGCCTCTTATTTTATTTGGTTCATTATTAAATTAGGGGTTGTCAACATCCCAACCTAGCGGAGGGACAGAGGGATTTTGGAGAAGTGAAACGTTCATCTCTTAAAACCATGATTTCAACCCTCAAGTTGTCATAAATAATAAGAAATCTGGTTTTAACAATGATCGGAAGAACCCTCTGTCTTGTAGCTTCCATCCCCACCATTGACAACCACTAATTTTTTATTGTGCTACATGATTTCATGCTTAATAATCGGTTTATAGCCATTTTTATAAATGCGATACCACATCGCAGCAAGACCTATACCCCCTAACAGAGATGAAAAGCTCCCGAATTTGTACATGAGCACCCCGCCTAAATTTTCGAAAATCCATCCACCTAAAAAGGCCGCGATGATCGTAGCCAAGCCACTTAATGCAAAGGCATATACAGCTTGCCCTGATGAACGAAGAGGACGTGGCACAAACAGAGCTGTTAACAATGTACCGACATAAAAGTAGCCGCCATAAGTAACAGTATGTAATAGCTGAATAAAAATAATTTGGACAGGGAGTGTTGCAAATGACATGAGCTGCCAGCGGATCGTAAATAACAAGCTGACGACAACAATAGACCCCATGAGATAAGTAATTTTGTGCTTTAAAAGCCGCTTGAGTAACACAAAAACAGCAATTTCTAAAATCGTTGATAAAAAGATGGCTGCTCCTATTTGTACATAGGACCCACCTAGATCAAGAATATATAATGGCATGTAAATCACGTTTACAGTATTGGGAATAACAACGAGCATACTTAAGCAAATAAAGCTGACAAAGTATTTATATCTGAGCACCTGCTTAATGTCCCTTGCCTTAAACCATGGAGTAATGGGTGTAGAATTGCTCTTAGGAAGCGATAACACCATAATTATAGCTATAGATAATAGCACAATAAAAATATAAAACAGTTTATCCATTTCGTAATAGTCCAAAATAATGCCAGTGACAATGGCGGTAATTCCCCACCCTAATGAGCCCCAAAGGCGGTAGCTTGCAAATTTATCATTATTGTTATCGATATAGCTTAGCGTTACATTGTTGGACTGTGACATTAAGGCACTTTGGAAAAAGTAAAGCAGGGCAATACTCACATATAACATATAATACGTATGTACAGTAAACACAAAATAGCCAGTAACAACAAGTCCAAGTAGCATCAAAAACAAAGATAGCTTTACATTGCTGTATTGGTCAGTGAGTTGTCGCCAAAAGGGGTGTGCGATTAAAGAAACAAGGGGACCAAGTGCTAATAAGCTACCGATTTCCAGTATTCCCATGCCAATTTCGTGTAAGTAAACCTGAAAAAAGGCAGCAAATAAAACCATGTTTCCATATATAGCAAAGTTCAATATTTCTAGTGTAAATAATGAGCCATAGGGCTTTTTATTACTTTTGCTTAAGAACAAATAACCCATTCCTTTCATGCAATGCATATAATAAATCCTTGTGTCTAATTTTTACATGATTATCTTGTTATATACTACAACCGCTATGTTCAATGTAACACATGCATAAAAAAGGTGACAATCTATTGGTTGAGGAAACTTACCAACTTATGAAATGTTTATGAATCATTTAAAAAAATGATGTATCCGCTTACATTATACTATATAATTGAACCAGTGATACATAATCCCCTTAATTGTGTATCCGGTGGTATAAGTGGTATATGTGTTTAGATGATTTCCTCTGGTATAAGGAAGTCATCTTTTTTTATCTCTTATTAGCAGGACGAAGTGAGGTAAGAGCTAAAAATGTAAAGAAAGAAGCCCAGAATAAATACTGAGCTTCTTTATGCTGTTAATGTTGAGTAAAGCTTATAAGGAGTTTACATCAAATAAAGCAATAAAGGACAAATTATTTCGTGCTGTTGTTCGCTAAAACTTGTTTGTTCCCTTTGGTTCCTTTACGGTTTTTAAAGCCCATCAGGAATTCATACACGATAGGTACAATCACTAGCGTTAACAGAGTGGAGCTGATTAGACCACCAATTACAGTGACCCCTAGTCCCTTAGAAATAATCCCTGCACTACGCTCTAGTCCTGTAATTAACGGTAGTAATGCTCCGATTGTTGCTAAAGCCGTCATTAGAATTGGACGTAGACGTGTAGCCCCTGCTTCAAGCAACGCTTCGCGTGTAGATAAGCCTTCACGCTCTTTATGAATGACGCGGTCAACAAGGACAATCGCATTCGTAACTACGATACCAATGAGCATGAGAACGCCCATGAGCGCGGAGACGTTGATCGTTTCGCCTGCAAGCAGTAATGCAATCATTGCACCGATAATAATAAACGGTAATGAGAACAAGACTGCAAATGGTGCAAGCCCACCACCAAAGGTGACAACTAGGATGAAGTAAACGATCGCAACCGCAGCGATCATGGCAATCCCTAATTGACTAAATGTATCTGCGATTTGCTCTGTTACCCCACCAAACGTTACTTTAACGCCTTCAGGAAGCTTCAACGTATCAATTTTTTTCGAGATAGCATCAGAAGCAGATTGAACATTATCAGTTAAAATATTTGCATTCACGGTTACAACCATTTTTCCATCTATACGCATAATGGAGTTTGGTGATGTTCCTTTTTCAATTTTAGCAACATCTTTAATTTTTACTTCCATGCCTAGTGGAGAGGTGATGGTTGCATTTTCCATATCCTTAATGGAAGAATAAGCTTCACTGTCAGCATTCACATAAACTTTATATTCCTTGCCATCGACTTCAACATTGGTGAGTACAGGACGTTCACGTTCAGGGCTTAGCTTCATTGCAATTTGCCCTGCCGTTAAGCCTAAACTACTTAGCTTCTGTTGATCGGCAACGATTGTGTATTGCTCATAAGAAGTTGATAGACTTGTTTTTGCCTTTTCAAATGTTTTGGTGTCTTCCTTAATCCAAGTCAAAATCTGCTCGGATACCGGTTCAATATCCTTTAAGTTATCGCCAAACACATTAACCGTTAAGCCATTTCCGGTAAATCCACTAAACATTGCTGCGGAGTTATCCGCCCAAGTCCCTTTTGGAACCTCTGCTTCAAGGCCAGCGATTAACTCTTTCTTCACATTTTCAAAGTCTTTGACATCGTTGTGATAACCAACAAAAAATAGCGCAGATTTACTATTAGCGGACGCCATTGTTAATTGGTTGCCTCCACCAATTGAATATTGGACTTTCTCTACATCTTTTTGCTTCAATACATATTTTTCAGCCTTAAGCATTTTTTCCTGTACGTCCTCTAGCGTATCCCCAGGACCTGGTGTATAAGCAACGATGGCATATTTGTCACCTTGCTCAGGAATAAAGCTAACCCCGATAAGTGGGTACAACGCTGCACTACCAATAAGTAAAACAATCGCAGCTCCAAACGTAATCAGCTTATGAGAAAGGCTCCAGTTTAATATTTTTTGATATTGCTTTGCAAGACCACGTGGCTTGCCTTCATGATTATGTTGCTTACCCTTTACCCCATTACGGAATAAAGTATGTGCAAGTGCAGGCACAAGCGTAATCGCAACAACAAAGGAGGCTAGTAATGAAAATACCATCGTTAATGCAAATGGTTTAAATAATGCACCTACCATCCCACTCACGTAAGCTAACGGAAGGAATACGGCGATGGTAACAATGGTTGAAGATAAAATTGGGACAAGCATTTCGCGAGTAGCATCAATAATTAGCTCTCCGCCTTTAATCTTCTCATTTTTTAAGGAAAGACGACGATATACGTTTTCAATGACGACAATCGAGTCATCCACTACCCGACCAATCGCTACGGTCATTGCGCCAAGCGTCATCATATTTAATGAAATGTCCATTTCCTTTAAGGCTAAAACAGCAATTAACAAGGAAAGTGGAATTGAAATAATAGAGATAATAGTTGAACGAATATCACGTAAAAAGATTAAAATAATAAATATTGCAAAAATCGCACCAAATAATGCTTTAGATAACATCGTATTTACAGAATCAGTTACAGGTTGACCTTGATCCATAATGACATTAAATTGTACACTCGGATAATCTTTACCAAGCTGATAAATGGTATCCTTTACTGCGTTAACTACTTCTACAGTATTTGCGTCGTTAGATTTTACAACTTGAATACCAATCGCATCTTTTCCGTTTGTGCGAGAAATGGAGTGAACCTTCTTCACCGTTTCAATTTTAGCAATTTCACTTAATTTTACAGTTGGAATCCCTGTAGGAATTGCACCTTGAGGTGCTTGATTTGCTTGAGCCCCTTGAGCCGCTCCTTGTGCACCCTGAGCACCTTGCGCATTTGGCATTCCTTGTGCGCCTTGTGCACTTTGAGGGTTTTGCATGCCTTGAGCACGAGGGTCTTGGGTAGGCATATAAGGAATTTCAAGATTTTTTAGATTATCAATTGTGATAATATCGCCATCAACTACGACAGCCTTTTGTGCATCCTCCATCTCAAATAAACCAAGTGGGGCACGTAATACGGAGCCTTGAACGATCCCTTTAACGGTATCCTCGTCAAGGCCAAGCTGAGTCATTTTTTCTTTGTTAAAAGAAAGAACAACTTCCTTATTATAGTTACCTAATAGCTGGACAGCAGCTACTCCACTTACATCCTCAAGCTTAGGTACGATTTCATTTTCAGCCGTAAGAGTAAGCTTCTCTAAATCAGAAGAATCCTTATCGGATAAGCTTAATGTCGCAACTGGCATGGAGTTCATGCTGAAGCGTGAGATTTGTGGTTTATTAGCACCATCAGGTAATACGAATTCATTTAACACTTCACGTACCGTTGCGGTAGCGTTATCTAGGTTCGTATCATATTCAAATTCAATAAGTACAGATGATACGTTTTCCATCGAGGTGGAGGTTATTGTTTTTACGCCTTCAACGCCGTGGAGTTTTTGTTCCAGTGGCTTGGAAATATCCTTTACCACACCTTCTGGTGCAGCACCAGGATAAACGGTTGTAATGTTCAAATAAGGTACGTTGATATTCGGTAGTATCTCTTGCTTCATCGTAAGTCCACTGTATAGACCCACAGCAGTTACGATGATCGTAAGCAGCCATATGGCAAACTTATTTTTCAAAGAGAACTGAATTAAATTTTTCATCACAGTAGGGTAACTCCTCTCGCTTGCTATAAGCGTGTTGATTTTTAAAAGTATGAATCAAGTAATTGTTGTAGCTCTTGAATATAAGTATGTGTCTCAGGGAATTGACTAATATTAGCAAGCATGCCTGAAATAATTGCTCTTCTAGGCTTAAGCTGCTGCAATTCAAGCTCCAAGATAGCGACCGATTCAATCGCTTGTTGGACCTCGTTGTCGATCGTTCCTTGTTTAAGTACATGCTTGATATCCTTTAAAATGAGCAACGGATGTCTTTTGGAGCTGAGCTTGGAGCTAGAGGAATTAAACCATTCATGTATCATTTGTGATGAAATCAGGGGCTTAATTTGCTTGTCAACTGCTCCATTGGCTGAAATATCTAATATGTCTGTTGCAAACTCAGCCATTTGCTTAGTACCAATTTTCACCTCTGCATCGAGAAAAAGGTTGATATAGGTAAAGAGCAGTCCGTATATAATGGTGAGTAAATCTAAAGTGTAAGGCGAAACCTTCTCCCCATACATTTTAATAAGGTGATCGATAAAGTAGCCAGTAAGCTGCTTTAATTGCTCTTGATGCATCAGTATCTCCCCAGATGGACTTTTGCCATTTGCCATAATCTCGCGAGAGTAGTTCACGATCAAGTCCTTTAACTCTAGAACAAGCTCCAAAATGACTTCGATGTAACGCGTGAACCTTTGTCTTGGATTAAGCCCTTGTTCTTGTTCCACAAGTCTAAGCTGGTTTTTTAGCATGTCAAAGCAATACATATGAATACTTTTCTCTAGTTCTTCCTTCGATTTAAAATGCAGATACAGGCTTCCTTTAGATACACCACAAGCTTTAGCGATTTCCTGCATCGACGTTAACGCAACGCCTTTACTCGAAAAAAGCTGCATGGCTGTTCGTAATATCAGACTTTTTTTATCTCCTGACTTACTGATCAAGGTACAATCATCACCCTTTCTGACTATCCGGTTCTACACATGACTCATTAGTCAAAAAAATTATATTACAAAATTTTATGAATATCAATGGCGGATAAGCTCTAGGAAGAAGGACAATGTTACTGTACAATAAATCTATTACAATTTAATTGAGATTTATGAAATGAATTGAGATTAATGAAACGAACAGATACGATCGTTCGTATTGGCATATATGACATAAAGACAGAGGGGGCTTCTAATGAGGCGAGGATTGCAAATTATTTTAATTGTGGCTACATTATTTGCCTTTTATTATTTTGGTTTTGGCGTTTTTGGTAGCTTTGGCGGGACCTTACTAAGTATTTTTCAGACCTTAACGGTGATCACGATCGGACTTGCCATTTTTATGGAAAACCGCAACCCCTCCAGTACTGTCACTTGGATGCTCTTATTAGCCTTGTTGCCCGTCGTTGGACTTATTTTATATTTCTTTTTAGGACAAAATTATTTTAAACGCCGGAAATTTGATAAAAAGGCACAAGAGGATCGTAAGAGCTATGAGGCTCTTGATCGTCCGGGAAATCTCGCCCCACGTGACTTGTCGCAATTTACGCCTGAACAGCAACGACTGCTGCAGTTATCTCAGCGAATTGCTAGAACACCATTTTCAATGGCAACAACTACGCAAGTGCTGACTAATGGGGAAGAAACGTTCACTTCTCTTTTACAAGAGCTAAAAAAGGCAAAACATCATATTCATATGGAATATTATATTTACCGGGCAGACATGATTGGACGTGAAATTCAAAAGACATTGATCGAACGTGCACGTGCTGGGGTTGAAGTTAGATTTATGTATGATGCGGTAGGGAGTATTGGCTTGCCAGAATCCTTTGTGAAGGAGCTTAGAGATGCTGGTGTATCTGTAGGTATTTTTGGCGAGGTTCGTTTCCTTGCATTATCTAGTCGCGTGAACTATCGCAACCACCGCAAAATTGTTGTGATTGATGGCGATACGGGATTCATTGGTGGACTTAATGTAGGAGATGAGTACTTAAGTCGGAATAAAACGTATGGCTTCTGGCGTGATACCCATATGTTAGTGAAGGGCGAAGCGGTTCGTTCGCTTCAAATTATTTTTCTACAGGATTGGCAATATGTCACCGGTGAAAAAATTATGGATCTGAAATATTTTGCACCTGTTCCACGATTGGGCGAGATGGGTGCTGTACAAATCGTACCAAGTGGACCTGATAATGAGAGCAGTACACTTAAAAATATATTTTTCTCCATGATTACAACGGCAAAAAAATCAGTTTGGTTAGCAACGCCTTATTTTATTCCTGATGATGATATTTTAAGCGCTTTGCGAATGGCGGCGTTATCGGGTCTGGATGTCAGCATCTTGTTCCCTGCAAAACCTGATAAATGGTTGCCGTTTCTTGCTTCACATTCATATTTTCCAAGTTTACTTGAAGCAGGAGTTAAAATTTTCGAATATGAGAAAGGTTTTTTACATTCTAAAATATTGATTGCGGATGGTGAGGTTGCAACAGTTGGGACTGCAAATATGGATATGCGTAGCTTTCATTTGAACTTCGAGGTTAATGCGTTACTCGTTGGAACGGATACGGTGGATAAGGTGGTTAAGGATTTCCAACGTGATTTATTATCAGCCAAGCTACTGCGACCTGAGGATATTAAACGGAAACGGATTATGGTTCGCTTCATGGAATCCGCAGCACGTTTGATGTCTCCACTGTTATAGTGCAAGGAGGAAATCATAAATGAATGAGACGGAAAAGAGAAAAACGGAGCATATACGTATTTGCTTAAATGAGCAGGTCGCTGCGCAAGGTATTCAAAATGGATTGGAACGTTATCGCTTCAGACATAATGCCCTACCTGAAATCAATTTTGATGATATTGAACTTGGGACAAGCTTTTTAGGGGCACGTATACGTACTCCATTGTTAATGAGCTCCATGACAGGTGGTAGTGAGCTTGCAGGAGTTATTAATGAACGATTAGCGAAGGCAGCACAGCGGCGTGGCTGGAGTCTTGGCGTAGGTTCTGTACGTGCAGCTGTCGAAAACCGTGATCTTGCCTCCACCTTTCAGGTTCGGCGATTTGCACCGGATATTCCTGTAATTGCGAACATTGGGGCAGTTCAGTTTAATTATGGGTTTGGCATTGATGATTGTATGAGTGCCGTAAACATCACCGAAGCCGACATGCTTGTATTACACCTCAATAGTATGCAGGAGGTATTTCAGCCGGAGGGGAACACTTCTTTTAAAGGGCTGTTACAACAAATCGAAGCATTATGTTCCGCTCTTCCCATCCCGATTGGGGTAAAGGAAGTAGGCTGGGGAATTGATACAGATACTGCAAAACGATTGTATAATGCAGGTGTTTCATTTATAGATGTAGCTGGAGCAGGAGGAACGTCTTGGAGTCAAGTCGAGAAGTTTCGAGGCGATGATGTTGTCCGTCAAGCGGCTGCGGAGGCTTTTGCAGATTGGGGGATTCCAACGGCAAATTGTATACGTGAAGTACGGGCTGCTGTGCCAGAGGTTGCGTTGATTGGAAGTGGAGGTATAAGTACTGGGGTGGATGCTGCTAAAGCTATCGCATTGGGTGCAGACCTCGTCGGGATAGGCAGATCGCTACTTGCTGCTGCGGTGGAGTCAGAAGAAGCGCTAGATGCAGTGCTAGAGCGCATTGAACTAGAGCTGCGGATTGCGATGTTTGGGATTGGCGTAGAGCAAATCGAAGACTTACGCCATACACCAAGATTAGTACGCTTAGAATAATGTTTGTTTAACTTGGAATAAAATCTTCCTTGAAATATATGAGCTAGATATGTACTATGATTGAAGAGGATAAGCAAAAACGTACAAGTTAGCGTGAAATCATCCGATATAATGTAAAATAGTTTAGATAAATCAGATTAATGAGGAGTTGTCAGTTGTTATGGCTTTAAAAGCAGGAATTGTAGGTTTGCCTAACGTTGGGAAATCTACACTGTTTAACGCAATCACACAAGCAGGTGCAGAATCTGCAAACTATCCGTTTTGTACGATCGACCCTAACGTTGGTGTGGTAGAGGTTCCAGACGAACGTTTAAATAAATTAACGGAGCTTGTTGTGCCTAATCGTACTGTGCCTACTGCATTTGAATTTGTAGATATCGCAGGTTTAGTGCGTGGTGCAAGTAAAGGGGAAGGTCTTGGTAACAAGTTTCTTGCTCATATTCGTGAAGTGGATGCGATTGTCCATGTGGTTAGATGCTTTGAAGATGAGAACATCACGCATGTTGATGGTAAAATAAATCCGATTAGTGACATCCAAACGATCAATCTTGAGTTAATTTTAGCTGACTTGGATAGTGTAGAGAAAAAAATTGATCGTACCCGTAAAAACATGAAGGGTGGCAACAAGCAATTTGTTCAAGAGGTTGAAGTGCTTGAGCGTGTGAAGGAAGCCCTTTATAATGATCAGCCTGCACGTAGTGTAGAATTAACGGACGACGAATTGCTTATTATTCGTGATTTGCACTTGTTGACCTTAAAGCCTGTATTGTATGCGGCAAATGTAAGTGAAGGTGAAGTTGCAAACACAGAAGGTAACCCTTATGTACAGCAAGTGAAGGAATTTGCGGCTGCTGAGGGGGCAGAGGTTGTGCCGATTAGTGCGAAGGTGGAAGCGGAAATTGCTGAGCTAGAAGGCGAAGATAAAGAGATGTTCCTAGAGGAGCTTGGCTTGTCTGCATCAGGTCTTGATCGTTTGATTCAAGCTGCATATCGTCTGTTAGGTCTTTACACGTACTTTACAGCTGGTGTGCAAGAGGTTCGTGCTTGGACGATTCGTAAAGGAACAAAAGCACCTGGCGCAGCAGGTGTCATTCACTCTGACTTTGAGCGTGGCTTTATTCGTGCGGAAGTGGTGTCCTATGATGATCTTCTTGCGGCAGGCAGCATGAATGGTGCGAAGGAACGTGGACAATTACGCTTAGAAGGTAAGGAATATATTGTGCAAGATGGCGATGTTATGCACTTCCGTTTTAACGTATAATTATGATATAATTAAAAGTCGTCTACCCTCCCAGTTGATGTTGGTGAGGGTACGTTGACATCAGGAAATGTTAAGGTGAGGTGATCTTCCTTGTTGGACCGACTTCAATCCTTAGCTGATCGCTATGAGAAGCTGAGCGAATTATTATGTGATCCCGATGTAGCTAGTGATACGAAGAAGCTAAGAGATTACTCCAAGGAGCAATCTGATTTACAGCCTGCGTATGAAGCTTATACGGAATATAAAAATGTCATGTCAGAGCTAGAAGCTGCAAAAGCAATGCAAGCGGAAAAGCTCGATGATGAAATGCGTGAAATGGTAAAAATAGAGATTGATGAGTTAAGTACAAGACAACGTGAGCTAGAAGAAAATATTCGTGTATTGTTGCTCCCTAAAGATCCCAATGACGATAAAAACGTTATTGTGGAAATTCGTGGTGCAGCAGGTGGGGATGAGGCGGCATTATTTGCAGCAGACTTGTACCGAATGTATACACGTTTTGCAGATACACAAGGCTGGAAGGTCGATTTGATGGATGTGAATGAAAGTGATCTTGGTGGATTCAAAGAGGTTATTTTCATGATTAACGGACGTGGTGCTTACAGTAAAATGAAATACGAAAGTGGTGCACACCGTGTGCAACGTATTCCTGCGACAGAATCAGGAGGACGTATCCATACTTCAACTTCAACTGTAGCAGTAATGCCTGAGGCAGAAGAGGTCGACATTGAAATCTTGGACAAAGACATTCGTGTTGACACATTTTGTTCGAGTGGTGCAGGTGGTCAGTCCGTTAATACAACCAAATCAGCGGTACGTGTAACCCATATTCCTACAGGAATAGTGGCAACTTGTCAGGATGGAAAATCTCAAAACTCTAATAAAGATAAAGCATTACAGGTGCTTCGTGCGCGTATCTCGGATATGATGCGTCAAGAAGAGGAAGCCAAATATGCAGGTGAACGGAAAAGTAAGGTGGGTACAGGAGATCGTAGTGAACGTATCCGTACTTACAACTATCCACAAAGCCGCGTAACGGATCATCGTATCGGTTTAACTTTGCATAAATTGGATTCTGTGATGAACGGTGAAATTAATGAGTTTGTATCTGCATTAACGATTGCAGAGCAAGCAGAATTGATGGATAAAGGAGAATAACTCATTGAACGATTGCAGATATATGTTATCTGATTCGCTCAATATTGCAGAAGCCCGTAATGAGGCTTCTTCTTTTTTAGAGCGAGCAGGTGTGAGTGAGGCTAAATCTAATGTAGAGCTATTGCTTAGACATGTGTTAGGTCTGTCAGGTGCAGCTTATTTAGCTGCGCTTCGTGATCCTTTTCCACAGGATAAGGCGGCTTTATGGCAAGAGGTTATTGAGCGCAAAGCGAAGGGAGAACCCGCCCAATATATTATTGGGGAGCAGGAGTTTTATGGACTGCCCTTTAAGGTGACGCCTGCAGTGCTGATTCCACGTCCAGAGACGGAATTGCTTGTTGAAGCTGTGATTGAAGCGGGGGATGAGGTATGGTCGCGACAGAGATCGTCTACAACTACTTCATCTTCAACATTAAGAGAAGTGAAGCTCGATCAATTTGATACACAGCTTTTTCCCAAGGTGGTGGACATCGGTACAGGTAGTGGCGCCATTGCGGCGGCAGTGAAGCATCTACGTCCACAGTGGCAGGTAGAGGCAAGTGACATTTCTCCTGAAGCACTCCAAGTGGCGCGTGAAAATGTGGCTACACTTGGACTCGATGTTTCATTTCGTCAAGGTGATCTACTAGCTCCTTTTACAGGTGAGATGGTGGATATAGTCATTTCCAACCCTCCGTATATTCCTGCGTCTGATATGGAGGAGCTACAGCCAGAGGTGCGTGATTATGAGCCTAGAGGTGCACTGGATGGTGGGGATGATGGACTAAATCCATACCGAATCATGATGGAGCAGCTTCCTCTGTTGGCACAACCGCCTAAAGTAATCGGCTTTGAGCTTGGAATGGGACAAGCGGGAGAGGTAGCCGAGTTATTAAAGGAAACAGGGTTATTTAGAGAAATTCGCATTATACGTGATCTGGCGGATATAGAGCGACATGTTATTGGACTTATTTAAGTTTTGTTAAGTGGAAAAGGTAGGGGATATTAGTATGAATCTAGATTTAAATCAAAATGAAAGCATGAACACGAAACAAACACCTGCTATACAGTTTCAATTTGATCAATTCCCTATGCTTCATACAGAGCGTTGTAATTTAAGGGAAGCCATGGACGAGGATCATGTTTTGCTACTAGAATTGTATGGCAATCCTAAGGTGGTGGAATTTTTACCACTGGATACCTTCACATCACTAGAGGATGCTGAGGGAGAGATTAGTTGGTATCGTTCCATTTTTAAAAATAAAACTGGGCTACGCTGGATTATTGAGGATCGAGAATCTGGCAAAGCGATTGGCACTTGTGGATTTTTAGGGTACGAGTCCGAGCATTATCGGGCTGAGCTTGGTTATGATCTGCTTGAAGACTATTGGGGAAAAGGGATTATGCGAGAGGTTATACAGGAAATCTCTACTTTTGGCTTTGAAAATCTAGGCCTAAATAAAATTGAAGCCAAAATCACACCTGAAAATATAGCCTCACAACGGCTGCTAGAAAAGCTAGGGTTTTCCCGTGAAGGCCTACTAAGACAACATGAATTTGAAAAAGGAAGCTTTGTTGATATATTAGTGATGGCTAAGCTAAAAGCAGAACATCTTGGTTAATAAAAGGAACGTATTAGTTTATAAGATTGATATAACGGGGTCATGTGAGGTGTATACACAAGGCTCTTTTTTTATACCTTCATCCACGCATAAACAGAGCTATTTTATTGGAATATATAAATCTATCATAGAATCAGGATGATCATATCCTAAGTATCGGTGATCATATAACTCTAGATCCTCTCGATCATCGACCTCCTCTTTGGTGTTAAGAAGCCATGTCCCCCAAATATAATTAAAGGTCTGGAGAAGATTGCGTATAGAGCCCTTATGGGTGAATACAGCGTAACGTCCACCTGTAATCATCTTTTGAACAAAATGTCCAGGAAGCCCATTAAAAGAGTCCACTTCTATACCCACAACCTCTGTATATCGTATTTCAGGACTCATTGAATAGATATCGTTTTCGTTACAAGCTTCACAGATCCCAAAACAACGCTTTGGCACAGAGAGATGCGGAATCTGAGTATGCATATTAGAAAATTGATGCCATAGCATTGCGATTTTATTGTCCTGAAGTGAGGTCTCTCCACGTATTCCAGCCACCTTAATCTCAGGAAGTTCTACAATTTCAGGATGTACAGTCACATTTGAAGTAATGTGCTCAAGTAAGTCGGAGTGGAGCTTAGTTTTAGATCCAACAAACGTTTCAAGTCGATTGATACGGTATTCCTGTGGACTAACCTTATATATAAATTTAAAGGCACGACTATACGACTCAGGCGATTCAAAGCCGCTTTCAAGGGCAATATCTATAATCTTTTTGTTGGTAAATAGCAAGCTCTGTGCGCTATTCGCTAAACGACGTTTCTTAATGTAGCTACCGATACTTTCACCTAATATCGCAGTGAATTGACGGTTTAAATGATAATATGAGTATCCAGCCGCCTTCGCTACATCCTCTACCTTGATTGCCCCACCAAGGTTTTCCTCGATATATACAATTGCCTGTTCTAAAGTTAATCGATAGTCCACAGGAGCCCTCCTCTAATAATTACAATAAATTATGAACTTGAAACATCTCCTTAGGTGCTTTCTCCATAACAATTTGAATTTGGTTCGTAGTATCTGGTAAGGGATGCTTGATATCATATGTTCTCCATCCATTCTCAGCTCGGCCACCCCAACATAGTTCTAATAAACCGTCTGCGGGTGAAATCACCATACTTTTTGTCGTGCCAAAGAAGTCCTCAAAGTAATGAGCGCATAGCCCTTGGGGGTATTTAGACAGTAGCATATTCTTCAGATGTTCGCTGGTTATCCCAGATAACCCTTCTAACTGTGACTCGATCCATTTGCCTCGCACCAGTGAGTGAACTGCTGCTATAGGCTCATGGGGAAATAGCTCTGGGAAAACGGGATGATTGGTTGTCCAAAGGGATTGATCTTGTGTATCCGAATGAATCCATTTGGTTGCCTGATACCCGTCTATTATTTCTACTAAGGCAGCATTCCCCTTTTTATCTACTAGCATTAGGTTAACATTGCATGCAATTGGCATCCCCTTCATATACTTTAGACATTCTTCTACATCCTTACAATTCTCAAGTAAAGCCCGAATGACAGCCCAGAAATGAAGTCCCTTGATTTTTGGTGCACGCATAAAGGGGAGAGCTCCTACGGGGAATCCACAAGCGCTCATGGTTACAGCAAGTCCGTGTTCATTAAATCCATCATCTCGCCCGAAGCCGATCGTACTAGTACCCATGTGTGTATATTTGCCTTTCACCGAAGTTCTAACGAGCACAAAATCTTCAATCTGGTGATTAAATTCATAGTTACGGGCTAATAGAGGCTTATTATTTGCAGTTATGCTTGGTAAAACAGCAATTTGACTACATCTCGGAACCAGATATGTCATTGCATAGTATGCGATTTGTCTTGAATCCACTTCAAGTGCATCTGCGAAGCCTTGAATTTCTTCTGTAACTCCGAGACACCACCTATCTAATAAATTCATTGCTTCTTGAACCTGTTTTTGACCAAATCCTTCAAGTGGACGAGTGTGACTCTCCTTGAGTGCAGGAATTTGGGCAGCTATTGTCCCCAACTTAAAGCCGATCTCATAGTTGGAACCTTGTAAATTAAGTGTATGAGTTGGAATATTTAACATGGTGTTTGCCTCCTTTTTTTCAGTGTAACGTCAAGAAGGAAGGTATACATGATATTTTCTGCTGTTTTTAATTGTAAAGCTCATTAGAAACTTTTCCGTGTTTATTTTCGTTTAACTATTCATAAGCAATGGAATAGCCATGAAATCAAAATTTTTGTTATTAGACTTAACCACCTTTGTGCCGTACAATACAATAGAACAGAAATGAGCTAGTGGCTAGGAGGAGAACATACAAATGCTAAATAAGCTCAAAAAAATTGATTTTGTCATTGTAGTTATTCTGGCGCTGTTAATGGTGATCAGTATAACTGTGTTATACAGTGCAACGACAAACACAGCCTATCATGGGTATCATATAAAAATGCTTCGTTTTTATTTGTTAGGTTTTGTTGCCTTCGCTGGGATTTCATTAATTGATTTTAAAATTTTTATGAAATATGCACCTTATATTTACGGAGTGGGTTTGTTACTAATCATAGCAGTTATGTTTATTGGTAACACGTATTACAATGCAACAGGTTGGATGACCTTGCCTGGTGGGATTAGCTTTCAGCCTGCCGAATTTTTTAAATTAGTACTAATTATTTCATTGGCATATGTGCTTATTCGCAAGCGCAAGCAGAGCTTACGTTTTTGGCGCGATGTGATGCCGATTTGCCTCATCACCTTTATCCCTTTTGCGATCGTTATGAAACAAAACGACTTGGGGAATGCACTAAGCTACCTTGTTATATTAGTTGGCATGCTGTGGATTGGGAATGTAAAGTATACTCATGCGTTGATCGCATTGGCGATATTTGCAGGTTCTCTGTTTGGGGGAATTACTGCGTATAAAACCTATCATGATGATCTCTATAAATATTTTGAGAAAATTAATCGTGAGCACTGGGTTGAGCGGATTGATCCTTGGTTGGTGCCAGAAAAGGCGACAGACAAAGCGATTTATCACACCAAAAATGCGAAGCTAGCGATCGCATCTGGTGGTATGACAGGTGAAGGTTTTATGAAGGGCGAAACCGTTCAGTCTGAGCGTGTACCACTCACCTATTCAGATTCTATTTTTGTTGTGGTCGCAGAGGAATTTGGATTTATTGGTTCATCGATTTTGTTATTACTGTATTTTGTCCTTATTCACCGACTTATTTTGATTTGTTTGGAATCGCGAGACCATACAGGGCCGTACCTAATTGTAGGTATTGTAGCTATGCTACTGTATCAGATTTTTGAAAATATCGGTATGTTCATTGGCTTAATGCCATTAACAGGAATCACATTGCCATTTATAAGCTTTGGCGGTACGTCACTGATCATTAATATGGCATGTATGGGTGTAGCGATGAGTGTTAAAATATATGGTAACGAAAAAGAAGCGGAGCATGTTAGCGAATCTGGTTATACAATGTCCAAAGTATAAATTTTTGATAAGAATGATCGAGCTATTACTTCAAGCACACAATTATTGTGCAAGTAATGGCTCTTTTTTTTGAACTCTTTTAAAAGTTTAATAGATTACTAGTTTAGATCCCCTAATTGCTGGACATACTGAAAACATAAAGCAACGAAGTAATGAAGGGGTGTTTGTAATCATGAATTCATCTAAAAAGCAAGCTGCAATTATTGTATTTATTATTTTTATGTTAGTGATGTCATGGGAGTCTCAAAAAATAGATGCTGCTGTCGTAGACAATCAAATTCCGAGTGATGCGATTCGTCTTAGAATTTTAGCTAACTCTGATGGAGCAGGCGATCAAGTATTGAAACGTCGTGTGCGTGATGCGGTTGTTGAACAAATGAATGAGTGGGTGAAGCAGTTAGATGAACCCCAAAACGTTGAACATGCCCGTAAGCTGATCGCTTCCCATTTATCAGAAATCGAAACGACAGTAGGTAATACTTTGAAAGCAAGCGGGTATAACTATACTTATCATGTAGAGCTAGGTAAGGTTCCTTTCCCTACTAAAATGTATGGGGGCGCTGTTTATCCAGCAGGTGATTATGAGGCGGTTCGAGTAACTTTAGGCAAAGGGGAAGGGAAAAACTGGTGGTGTGTATTGTTTCCGCCGCTTTGCTTCGTAGATGCAGGAAGTGGAGATGCATTAGCTTCTGCGGATGCTGCAAATGTAACTGAGGGGACACAAGCAAGTCCAGAAAATACAGAAGTGCGCTTTTTCCTTTGGGACATGCTTACCTCCTTATGGGGATGGGTTACAGGTTTGTTTGCCTAATCCTTCGTGTTATAATCTAATATTATTAAACTATAATTGACATAGATTCGGGATGATAGAATTGACAAGTACAGATAACAATGGTGAACAGTATAATTTTAAGGCTGTCGACAAGCAAGGCTGGGGAGAGACACATTGGTGGAATGTGTTGCCCCTAGTTTCTAGCTTTGATCTAAGCTATGAGGGCGAAGGTCATGATGAAAATTACGTTGATGACAGTTCAGGTGAGCTAGAGGATGCTAGAGCAGCGATGCTAGAAGCGGCGGAGGTGCTTGCGCATGGGGGGACTGTTGCATTTCCGACAGAAACCGTATATGGGCTTGGGGCAGATGCAAGAAATACAGAAGCGGTACAGCGTATTTTTACTGCAAAAGGTAGACCCGCTGACAATCCACTTATCGTCCATATTGCGAAAAAAGAGCAGCTAGCTGAATTGGTGATGGGTATAAATAAAACCGAAGAGGTACTGATCCAGCATTTTTGGCCAGGACCGTTAACCTTAGTGCTCCCTGTAAAGCAGGGGGCTGTTTCGCCGTTGGTCACAGCAGGCTTATCTACAGTTGCGGTACGAATGCCTGATCATGAGATCGCATTACAGCTTATAGCAGCGTCTAACTGCCCAATCGCCGCACCAAGTGCGAATCGTTCTGGTCGCCCAAGTCCAACAAAAGCAAGACATGTTGGGGAGGATTTAGCTGGATCAATTTCTGGAATCGTGGATGGAGGAGCAACGGGAGTTGGTGTCGAATCTACAGTAGTGCAGGTGGAAAAAGAAGGGAATATCACGATCCTTCGCCCAGGTGGAATTACAATCGAGCAGCTATCTGCGCTCCAATTAGGTGAGGTTAAGCTTGATCCAGCTCTGCTAGTAGATACAACGAACCTAAACCCTGACGGAACACTGCAAAATGACATAAAAAGCTTCTTCATGGAAAATGCATCAAACAAAAATCAGGAACAAGCTTCTGTGACACCTAAGTCACCAGGCATGAAATACAAGCATTACGCACCACGTGGGCAATTATACATTGTTAGAGGGGAAGACCCTAACCAAATTTCCACTTATATTCAGGCAGGGCTAGCACGAGCCAAGGCACAACAGGAAAAGACTGGTGTAATTGCGTTTGAAGAACAGATTGCCAACTATGATGCAGATGTAGTGGTTTCTTTAGGGGCAATGAAGCATTTGGAAACGGCGGCTCATCGGCTCTATGATGCATTAAGAACAATGGACGAGCAAGAGGTCACTTTTATATTAGCAGAAGGTTGCTCAGAGCAAGGGGTTGGCGCTGCAATTATGAATCGGTTGCTAAAGGCGGCGGGCCATCGGATCGTTGATCTTTAACTTTTATATAAAAAACGAAAGGAGAGTGATCGCCTATGGAGATGTTTGAAATTGTACTCATTATGCTTATATTAATTGGGCTTTCTAACGTGCTTAATCGCTTTATTCCATTTATTCCGGTTCCCTTATTCCAAATTGTATTAGGAACAGGAGTTGCATTGCTCCCTACAGGCATACATATGGAGCTAAATACGGAGCTGTTTTTGCTCATGTTCATTGCTCCGCTACTTTATAACGATGGAAAAAGAACGCCTAGAGAAGAATTGTGGAACTTGCGCTCGCCTATATTGTTGTTAGCATTAGGGCTTGTATTTGTAACTGTATTTGCTGGTGGTTATTTGATTCATTGGTTAATTCCAACGATGCCGATGCCAGCCGCATTTGCACTTGCCGCGATCTTATCTCCTACAGATGCTGTAGCTGTTAGTGCTTTAGCGGGGAGAATATCGCTACCTAAAGGCATATTACGCTTGCTTGAAGGAGAATCGCTTGTTAATGATGCTTCAGGACTGGTTGCTTTTAAATTTGCAGTTGCGGCGATGGTCACAGGCACATTTTCGATAGGTGAAGCGACATGGAGCTTTATTTATATTGCTGTTGGAGGGTTTGTGTGTGGGGTTGTTGTCTCCTTTCTTATTGTATGGTTAAGAGTATTCTTACGCCGACTTGGGATGGAGGATGTGACGATCCATATGCTTCTACAGCTACTCACGCCCTTCGTCATTTATTTATTTGCGGAGGAGTTAGGGTTTTCAGGGATTTTAGCGGTGGTTGCAGGTGGAATTGTGCATGCGATTGAGCGTGATCGTACAGAATCGCTTCAGGCGGAGCTTCAGGTTGTGTCTAAAAATACATGGAGCGTCATCATTTACATTTTAAATGGACTCGTGTTTGTCATTATGGGATTGCAAATCCCAGATGCGACGGCAACGATTTGGCAAAATCCTGATTATAGCAACCTTCAAGTGTTAGGGTTTATCGGCATTATTTCTTTATCCTTGATTTTAATCCGCTTTATTTGGGTGTATTTATTTTGGGAAGGCTCTTGGTTGCTGGGGAGTGGCGAACAGATGGGGAAACCGAAGCTCATGTCTTCAGTGCTCATTTCCTTGTCAGGTGTACGCGGGGCAGTCACCCTTGCGGCAGCATTGTCAATTCCTTATGTTATATCAGGAGGTGCCCCTTTTCCAGAGAGGGATCTCATTATTTTCATCTCGGCTGGTGTCATTTTATTTTCATTAGTGATCGCAAGTGTCATGCTTCCGCTCCTATCTCAAAACCCGTCGGAGCATGCCGCAGAAGAAGCTAAGTGTGAGGATGAGGCTAAGGCCGCTTTGCTTAAAGCGGGTATTGTAGCTATTCGGGAACAAACGACCCCAGAAAATAGCTTTGCTGCCAATCTCGTTGTAGCACAATATGAGGAACGGTTGAGAAAATTGGAGAACAATGAAGAAGAAATCCCTGACGCAAAACGTCATAAGCAAGAGATTAAGCTTAGAATGATTGGGCTTGAGGCGGAACGAGCTGCCATTCAAAAAATGATAGATAATGAAGAGCTTACAGGAGAGCTTGCCCAGCGAATTGAACAAACGATGAATCAAATGGAGATGATTATTTCTAGTCGTTTCAAAATGTTGATCATGGTTTCTTGGATTCGTTTGCGTCGACTGCTCTTTAAACAGTTTTATAAAAAGCAAGCTGAATTACATGAATGTGATCTGCAGCGATTAAGACAAGTTCGGGTCGTGTCTTCTCAAGCTGCAATTAAAGCGATAAAAGGTCAGATGAATGTGACCAATCGAGTTGCGGGGTTAAACATTATTCAGCATTATAAGGATCTCATTGCACGATTGGAGCAGCAGGATATGACACGATCGGCGCAGGATGAATGGTTTAGTGAGCACAAAAATGAGCTACAAATAGCTGCCATTCAAGCAGAACGAAATGAAATTCAGCATATGTTCCAGCGTGGTGAAATTACGCGAGCCTATGCTGCTAAGCTTCGTCAATACATTAATTATATCGAAGCGGGCATTTTGTATTCTGATTTAGAAGAAGAATAGAAGAAAAGCTGAAGAAAAAATGTCTGTTTTAGCTCTGATAAGGTCTGATTTTCCTCCTTTGTGCATAGGTTGTACAAGACTAGTGAACATGGGGGAAAAGATAATGGCAGTTGCTTATGCTTATCTAGGTGAATGGGTAACAATTATATTGATGGCCTTAGCACTAGGTATGGATGCCTTTTCATTGGGGATTGGCATCGGAATGAAAGGGATTCGTAAAAAAGAAATTCTACTTATAGCAAGTGTTGTTGCTTTTTTTCATATATTAATGCCGTTGTTAGGCGTAGCAACTGGACAATATGTAGGTCGATTGCTAGGAGAGCTATCACAATACGTGGCAGGTGGCTTACTAGCTTTACTTGGTGGACATATGATTTATAATGCAATGAAGGAGGGGGAAGCTCAGATGATCTCCCACCAGTCCTTTCTTGGTATTGTATTGTTTTCACTCAGCGTAAGCATTGATTCCTTTTCGATCGGGATCACACTAGGGATGTTTCATGCCAATCTGTGGCTTATCGTCTTGTTGTTTGGATTTTGTGGTGGCTTATTGTCTATGATGGGTCTAATGTTAGGCAAAAAAGTAGGTCGTTCTTTAGGGGAATATGGTGAGGCGGTGGGCGGCGCCATCTTGTTAGCATTTGGACTACTGTTTATATTTTGATTAATAATACGAATTTGATAAACTATACGAATAAGTGTAGCAAAACAAGACAAGCTTCTGGGGGTGAACAATCAATGCTGCGAATCTTATTTGTTTGTACAGGGAATACATGTCGTAGCCCAATGGCAGAAGGAATATTACGTAAATTAGCAGCGGAGCGCAAGCTTGAGGTTGAGGTGTCTTCTGCGGGTGTAGCTGCGGTGGACGGGATGCCGATTTCGAAACATGCACAAGGTGTACTCGCAGATCAAGGCATCACAGATCAGATCAGTTCTAAGCAATTAAGCGCAGAGCTAGTAGGATGGGCGGATATCATTTTAACATTAACGAGTGCTCATCGTCGTTACGTTATTCAGAGCTTTCCAGAGGCAGTGGAGAAGACATATATTTTAAAGGAATACGTGACAGAGGATACAGAGCAAACTGAACTACGTGAGCTTATGGCTGAATTTGAAATGAATAAGGCGATCGGAAAGGAGCTTGAGCCCGCGCGGTTAGAGCGACTTAGAGATTTATACCATGCGATGCCAGGTTATGATGTTTCAGATCCGTTTGGTGGCTCAAGAGAAGATTATGATATTGTAGCTCAGGAGATTACAGAAGCGATTAATAAGCTATTGGACAAGCTTACTGAGTAAACTGCCAAAAAATCAAGGTTGCTTTTACTGCTATCATGTTTTATTCTTAATGAAGATAGCAAGGATCCGATGTAACTGGCGACGAAATGGAGTATACCATGATGGAGCATCGGAACATACGGCCGGTCGCCTGGGCAAAGAGCAAAACACAGTTACCTGTGTTCTGCTCTTTTTTTCAAAATATAGAGATATATGAGAAAGGACTTGCAGAAATGGAAACAGCTTTCGTACCAGATCAAATTGCAAAGCAAGCAACACTTGTATTAAAGGAGTTAGTTGAAGTAGGTCATCTTGGTCAAGGTAGCTTAGTCGTAATTGGAGCTAGCACAAGTGAGGTGGCGGGCAAAAAAATTGGAACAGCCGGTCAAATCGACATTGGTGCAGAGTTGTATGCAGGATTAACGGAGGTAAGCCGCGAGTTTGGGCTGCATCTTGTCTTTCAATGCTGTGAACATTTAAATCGTGCGCTTGTTGTCGAACGTCAAGTTTTGCGGCAGTTCAATTTAACAGAGGTTGCGGCGGTGCCGATTCCTGGCGCTGGGGGTTCAATGGCAGCAACTGCGTACAAATTGATGAATACTCCTTGTTTAGCTGAGAGCATTCAAGCTGACGCGGGCATCGATATTGGTGAAACGATGATTGGTATGCATCTTCGCCCTGTTGCAGTTCCAGTAAGAACCTACATTCGTTTTATTGGTCACGCTAGAGTAAACGCCGCTTGGACTCGTCCGAAGCTTATTGGTGGGGCAAGGGCGCAATATGCGCAAGCAGAGACATCTGGTAATACAAGTAGCTGTGAGTAAGGTATTAACAACTTTATCATAAATAATCAAATTCACTTATTCGGGAGGAAATGGAACATGGATCAATTGAAGAAGCAGGACCCTGCTGTATTAGAGGCAATGAATTTAGAGCTACATCGTCAACAAAACAATATTGAGCTAATTGCCTCTGAGAACATCGTCAGTGAAGCAGTAATTGAAGCAATGGGTTCTGTACTAACGAACAAGTATGCAGAAGGCTATCCGGGAAAACGTTACTATGGTGGCTGTGAGCATGTGGACATTGTTGAAAATATTGCTCGCGACCGTGCGAAGGAATTGTTTGGCGCAGACCATGCTAACGTACAACCTCATTCTGGTGCACAAGCGAATCTTGCGGTTTATTTGACAGCGTTAAAGCCAGGCGACACGGTACTTGGTATGAACCTTTCTCATGGCGGCCACCTTACGCATGGTAGTCCTGTAAATGCTTCAGGCTTACTTTATAATTTTGTTTCCTATGGCGTTCAAGAGGATAGCTTCTTGATTGATTATGATGAAGTACGGAAGGCAGCATTTAAGCATCGCCCTCGTCTAATTGTAGCTGGAGCAAGTGCTTATCCGCGTATTATCGATTTTGAAAAGCTAGGTCAAATTGCGAATGATGTAGGCGCATTGTTTATGGTGGATATGGCACACATCGCAGGTTTAGTTGCTGCGGGTCTTCATCCAAATCCAGTACCTCATGCACATTTTGTGACCACAACTACGCATAAAACGTTGCGTGGACCTCGTGGAGGTATGATTTTATGTCGTCAGCCATGGGCAGCAGCGATTGATAAAGCGGTATTCCCTGGTACACAAGGGGGACCATTGATGCATGTTATCGCTTCTAAAGCGGTAGCGCTTGGTGAAGCCTTAGCACCTGAATTTAAGACATATGCACAAAATGTAATTGATAATGCAGCAACTTTAGCGGAAACACTTATTGCAGAAGGTTTAAATCTTGTATCTGGCGGTACAGACAACCACTTAATGCTGATCGATACGCGTAATTTGAATATTACAGGTAAAGACGCTGAGCATGTGCTTGATGCTGTGGGTATTACTGTAAACAAAAACTCTATTCCATTTGATCCAACAAGTCCATTTGTAACAAGTGGAATTCGTGTAGGTACACCTGCGGTGACTTCCCGTGGTATGGATCAGGAAGCGATGAAGGTGATTGGTAAAACGATCGCACTTGTGTTAAAAAATCCGAAGGATGAAGCAAGCTTAGCAGAGGCTCGTAAAAATGTAGCAGAATTAGCTGCTAAGTTCCCGATTTACACAGGACTTCGCTACGAATAAAAGAGGATGCTCCTAGCTCATAATAGTTGAAGCTACTCTACCGTTGTTAAACAAACCTCTAGTCATAATGAACATTGTGATTAGAGGTTTTTGTTTGTATGCTCATGGCATTCGCTTAGCGACAGTGATATAATAAACGGGATTTGTAGAAAAAGACTCAGCAATATACCGGAGGGACTAACAATGCCAAAATTGGTGGTATGCGATCATCCGTTGATCCAACACAAACTTACAATGATTCGCGATATGCGGACAAACACGAAAGACTTTCGTGAATTAGTAGATGAAGTAGCTACATTGATGGCTTACGAAATTACGCGCGAAATTCCTTTAGAGGAAATTACAGTACAGACTCCAGTGGCAGAAGCGAAGGTGCGCGTGATTGCAGGACGTATGCTTGGGCTAATTCCAATCTTAAGAGCGGGACTTGGTATGCTTGATGGTGTTCTGAAATTGTTACCAGCAGCAAAGGTGGGGCATGTTGGTCTATTCCGTGATCCTGTCACTTTACAGCCTGTAGAGTACTATTTGAAGCTACCTACAGATGTACAAGAGCGCGAGCTTATTGTCATTGATCCTATGCTAGCTACTGGGGGATCTGCGATTGCTGCGATTGATGCACTTAAAAATCGTGGTTGTACTCAAATTAAAATGATGAATCTTATTGCAGCACCTGAAGGTGTACAAGCCGTACATGAAGCGCATCCTGATGTTGATATTTATGTCGCCGCTTTAGATGAACGATTAGATGAACATGGCTACATTATTCCAGGTCTTGGAGACGCTGGTGACCGTCTATACGGAACGAAGTAATATACCCTTGTAGGTGACTATAAGAGATAATCTATGGAAAGGAAGCCATTATGTCTAAAATTAAAGTGATGACGATATTTGGTGTGCGACCTGAAGCGATTAAAATGGCGCCACTTATTCTCGAATTACAAAAGCATCCTGAACATATTGAATCAATTGTATGTGTAACCGCACAGCACCGTGAAATGCTGGACCAAGTGCTTGATGTATTTAAAATTGAACCTGACTATGATTTGGATGTCATGAAGCCAAGCCAGACGTTAAACGAGATTACAATTCGTGTGCTCCAAGGCTTGGAGGGAGTGCTGCGTGAAGCGAAGCCTGATATTGTGTTGGTGCATGGAGATACACTCACTACTTTCCTTGCCAGCTATGCCGCCTTTTTACAAGGAATTAAGGTTGGACATGTGGAAGCGGGCTTGCGCACGTGGAATAAAATGTCTCCTTATCCAGAGGAAATGAACCGTCAATTAACGGGTGTTTTAGCTGATTTACACTTTGCGCCAACCTCAGGTGCAGCTGGGAATTTGTTAAAGGAAAATAAGCCAAAGTCAAGCATATATATCACAGGCAATACAGTAATAGATGTGTTTCAATATACTGTACAGCCCGATTATAGGGATTCTGTGCTTGAATGGGCCCAAGGCAAACGCCTTATTTTAATGACGGCTCATCGTCGTGAATCGCAAGGAGAACCACATTTAAACATTTTCCGTGCAATCCGTAGAATTGCAGATGAATTTGAGGATATTGCCATCGTTTATCCTGTTCATCCAAGCCCTGCGGTTAAGATTCCGGCGTATGAACACTTGGGAAATCATCCTAGAATTAAGCTCATCGACCCTCTTGATGTTGTGGATTTGCATAACTACTATCCACATACACATCTGATCCTAACGGATTCTGGTGGTCTGCAAGAAGAAGCGCCTACACATGGCGTACCTGTACTCGTCTTGCGTGACACAACAGAGCGTCCAGAAGGGATTGAGGCCGGTACGCTAGAGCTTGTTGGCACCGATGAGGAGATGGTTTATGAACGTACGAAGGTATTGCTCAGTGACAAGGAAACCTATAACAAGATGAGTCTTGCAGCCAATCCATTTGGAGATGGGCATGCATCAAGAAGAATTGTGGAAGCAATTTTACATCATTTTGGAGTAGTAAGTGAGCGTCCTGAGGAATTTAAGGTATAAAATGGAACAAAAGTACTAATGTTCTAGTCCAGAAGCACTGACCATACATATGAACTGTATGGTTTGACGCTTTCACAGTGATCATTATCACATTTGTTTGCTTTTTTAAGTAATTGACAAAAAGTCGTCACATTCAGTAAAATGAGTTGGGATTAGTTGAAATAAGCTTAAAGGCTTATGAACAAGCTGCAATAGCGGTAGAATTGTGTCGAATTTTGTACAATCTTCTAAAATGTAGCTCCATGCATAAACTCCTTGCCAAAAAATTCCGATTATAATAAGGGAGCAAAGCGGTATATGCTGGTAAGGGTTATCGTTTTATATGCGTGTGACTGATATGCAGGACTTTTAATGATCAAAGTCAATGGAGGGAATGAAATGGATCAGTTACACTCCATTACTGTGACCGTAACGAGGATCACGATAATTATATTATCTGCCTTGTTTATGGGATGGGCTTTTCTTCCTGCACACCGAACTATCCTATCTGGAGTTATGTTGGGTCTGGTTGTTGGTTTGGTGAATACCACCTATCTTTCTAACAGAGTACGTAGACTAGCTCAAATTGTGGTAACTCAGGAGAATAGTCGCTTTAGTTTTGGCTTTCTAACGAGAATGTGTCTTGTGGTGCTTACCTTTGCGGTTGCATTTAGGCTTGATACTTTATCTATGGAAGCAACGATTTGTGCGCTATTTGTCCCACAGCTTCTTACGATCCCTGTCGGTATTTTTGTATCGCTTCGGAACAAGTCTTAACCAGTCTAAAGCGAAAGGAGGGAATCATATTTATGCATGATGCACCAATTATTAACCTTGGAGGCTTTCACCTAGATCTGTCTGCGGTTTTAATGTTGCTTGTTACGATGATTATCGTATTTGTTTTATGTTGGTTGGCAACAAGAAACCTGTCAGTTGAAAATCCATCTAAGATTCAAAACTTTATGGAATGGATCGTTGAATTTGTACAAGGGATTATTGGAAGTGCCATGGATTCAAAGAAGGGAAGACCTTATTTATCTTTAGGTTTAACACTTATTCTTTTCATCTTTGTATCTAACTTGCTTGGTTTGCCACTAGGTATTGCCACAGAAGCACATGAACCGGTCAGTATTTTTGGTTATGTGATTGAGGCAACTCGAAGTTTATCAGGCGGAGCACATGCCGAGATAATGTGGTGGAAATCACCAACCGCTGATATTTCTGTGACTGCAGGTTTAGCGATGATTATCTTCATCCTGATGAACTATTTAGGTATTAGAAATAATCGCAAGCATTATTTCAAGCATTTTATTGAACCATTCCCAATCTTCTTGCCTCTAAATATTATCGAGAACTTATCGAAGCCAATTGCGCTTGCTATCCGGTTGTTCGCGAATATTTTTGCAGGTGAGGTACTGATTACCGTAATTCTTAAATTGAAATTTATTGGTATTCCGTTCATGGGATTATGGCAAGGGTTCAGTGTTTTCGTAGGTGGACTTCAAGCATACATTTTCACCATTCTAACCATGGTGTATATTGCTCAATATACAATCCATGATGAGAAGGCGCATTAAGGAAAGACATTAATAAACTCTAAAGGAACATCATGATGTTCATATGAAAGAGTTATTATATTAAAAAAACTTTTCAAATTCTAAGGAGGATTTTTAAATGAACTTTTTAGCAGCAGCAATAGCAGTTGGTCTAGGAGCACTTGGTGCAGGTCTTGGTAACGGTATGATCGTAAGTAGAACAGTAGAATCTATCGCACGTCAACCAGAAGCTACAAGCTCACTTCAAACAACAATGTTTATCGGTGTAGGTATCGTAGAGGTTGTTCCTTTGGCAGCAACAGTAATTTCATTCCTAATCATGTTTTCTTAATAATAAGGTTTGGCGGGGACGGCCGATGCCATCCGCGCCTTCGTTTTTAAAATGTAGATTTGTTGAGTAGTAACAGAAAGCTAACAATCTATATTTTCTACACGAAGCACCATAGTGCTTAATGGAAAGGGGTGCCATCAGTTGACAGTCTTATGGGAAAATATTTTGATTACCATGCTTGCATTTGGAATCTTGTATTGGCTATTGAATAAGTTTGCATTTGGGAAGCTATTTGCAGTTATGGAGCAACGTCGTGAACTGGTGCTTGGCCAATTAGAGGAAGCAAAGAAAACCAGAGAACAAGCTACTGTATACGTAGAAGAGCAAAAAGATGCGCTTAAACAGGCACGTCAAGAAGCCTTTGAAATTATCGAGCAATCGAAGCAAAGCAGCAGCAAGCAAGCTAAAGATTTGCTTGAACAAGCTAAAGTCGATGCTACTCGTATCAAAACAGAGGCAGTGCGTGATATCGAAAGTGAACGTAACAAAGCAGTGGAGGCATTACGTGCTGAAATTGGTTCGTACTCCGTAGATATCGCATCTAAATTAATTCAACGTGAGGTTGAAACTAATCCGGCAGAGCAAGAAAAACTCGTTGATCAATATCTCGAAGAGGTAGGTAAAAAATCATGAGTCGCGAGGCTGTAGTTGCAAGCAGATATGCTAAAGCAATGTATGAAATTGCAGCACAGGAAGGTCGCACCTTAGAAACTGAGGATGAACTTCGTAGCTTAGTGGTCGTGTTAAATGAAGATCAGCTAGTGAAGCAATTTATTGACAGTCCTAACGTTTCTGAAGCTGAGAAATGGAAGGTTCTTGCGGCTGGATTAGAAGAAAAGGTTTCTAAGCCTGTTTTATCATTAGCGAAATTGATTATAGAACGAGGTCGTGTAGAGATTTTGCCGGAGCTTTTGAACAGCTATATCAAAATCACTAGTGATGCACTAGGTTTGGCTAATGCTACTGTCTATACAACATATCCTTTGAGCGAGCAGGAAAAGGACAATGTAGCCACTGAGTTTGGCGCTTTACTAAACAAAAAGATTCGTGTCATTAATGAAATTGACTCGGAGCTATTGGGCGGGATGAAGGTCAGAATTGGTGATACATTGTATGATGGTAGTTTGGCTGGTAAATTAAAACGGCTTGAGAAGTCGTTTCGAAGACAAGCACTGTAGATAGGGGTGAAACACTTGAGTATCAGACCTGAAGAAATCAGTACACTGATTAAAAGTCAGATTGAACAATATAAATCAGAAATTGAAGTGGCCGAAGTTGGTACCGTTATTCAAGTTGGTGATGGTATTGCTCGTGTACATGGACTTGAGAACGCCATGGCAAACGAATTGCTTGAGTTTGAAAACGGCGTTTTTGGTCTTGCCCTCAACCTAGAGGAATCTAATGTCGGGGTCGTTATTTTAGGACCATACAGCGACATTCGTGAGGGGAATCAAGTGAAGCGGACTGGACAAATTATGCAGGTTCCAGTTGGTGAAGCATTACTAGGACGTGTTGTAAATCCATTGGGCCAACCTGTTGATGGTAAAGGCGCAATTGAAACAACGGAATTCCGTCCAGTTGAAAATAACGCACCAGGCGTTATTGATCGTAAGTCTGTACACGAACCAATGCAAACAGGGATTAAAGCGATTGATTCCATGGTTCCAATCGGTCGTGGACAACGTGAGTTGGTTATCGGTGACCGTCAAACAGGTAAAACTGCGATTGCGATCGATACGATCATCAATCAAAAGGGCAACGGCGTAAAATGTATTTATGTTGCTATCGGTCAAAAGCAATCCACTGTCGTAAACGTGGTTGAAACATTACGTCGTCATGGCGCTTTGGATTATACCATCGTAGTTACAGCAGCTGCTTCTGAGCCATCTCCACTCTTGTACATCGCTCCATATGCTGGTGTAGCTATGGCTGAGTACTTCATGTACAAAGGTGAGCATGTGCTGATCATCTATGATGACTTGTCTAAGCAAGCAGCAGCTTATCGTGAATTGTCCTTGCTGCTTCGTCGCCCACCGGGTCGTGAAGCGTTCCCAGGTGACGTATTCTACTTGCACTCCCGTTTGTTAGAGCGTGCAGCTAAACTAAGTGATGAGCTAGGTGGAGGTTCCATTACAGCACTTCCATTTATCGAAACTCAAGCATCTGACGTATCGGCGTACATTCCGACGAACGTAATTTCCATTACAGATGGACAGATCTTCCTTGAGTCTGACCTATTCTACTCCGGTCAACGTCCAGCGATCAACGTTGGTATTTCCGTTTCCCGTGTAGGGGGTTCAGCACAGATCAAAGCGATGAAGAAGGTTGCTGGTTCCTTGCGTCTAGACTTGGCGCAATATCGTGAGCTTCAAGCGTTCTCTCAATTTGGCTCTGACCTTGATAAATCAACACAAGCTCGTTTGACTCGTGGTTCTCGTATGATGGAAATCCTGAAGCAAGGTGTTAACCAACCACTTCCAGTTGAGAAGCAAGTTGTGTCCTTGTACACTGCCGTTAAAGGATATCTTGATGACATTGCATTAAACGATGTTAGACGTTTTGAAGCAGAATTTTTAGCATTTGTAGATAGCGAGCATCCAGAAGTGTTGCAATCTATTACAGATACTAAGGATTTAACTGCGGACAACGAAGCAGCATTAAAAGCAGCAATCGAGAAATTTAAACGTGGATTTGCATCCTCTCATTAATTTTTTCGCGTAATAGCTGTGAAATATAGATTTATGCTTACGAAGTAACTTTGACCTCGTCAAAGTTTAAGTTAATGCTTACGAAGTAAAGTTAATGCTTACGAAGTAACTTTAACCTTCAGTTAAAGTTTTGAGGTGGTGAAATCATGGCAAAAGGGATTCGTGAAATTAAGCGTCAGATCAAAAGTATTCAAAGTACACGTCAGATTACTAAGGCGATGGAAATGGTTGCTTCGGCAAAGCTTAGAAAAGCACAAGAGAAAGCGCAAGCCTCTCGTCCTTATGCTGAGAAGCTAAAGGAAGTCGTGTCTAGTATTGCAGCAGCAGGTTCTGATGGTATTACTCATCCGATGTTAGTCACTCGTCCAGTTAAGCGTGTGGCATATATCGTTATTACGTCTGATGGTGGCTTGGTAGGTGGTTATAACACTAACCTATTGCGTAAAGTAATGGACCAATTAAAGGGTCATGCCTCCAAAGATGAATACGGCTTGTTTGTCATCGGACGTAAAGGTCGGGACTACTTTAATCGTCGTGAGCTTCCAGTCGTGAATGAAATTACAGAATTGACGGATACCCCTAAATTCGCTGATATCAAATCATTAGCTTACGCTGCTGTTCAAGGCTTTGAAAATGAAGAGTATGATGAGCTATATGTGTGCTATAACAAATTTGTGAATGCCATCACACAAGTTCCAACAATCGAACGATTGCTTCCTTTTGATCGTGTAGAGGTGCATGGAACAGCGGCAAACTATGAGTATGAGCCTTCACCTGAGGTAGTACTTGAAGTATTGTTGCCAAAATATGCAGAAACTCTGATTTTTGGTGCTCTTCTGGAAGGTAAAGCAAGTGAGCTTGGTGCAAAAATGACAGCGATGGGTAGCGCAACAAAAAATGCAACAAAAATGATTGGTGAGCTTACCTTGACGTTTAACCGTGCTCGTCAGGCTGCAATTACCCAGGAAATTACGGAAATTGTTGCTGGCGCTAATGCGCAGAGCTAATCAATTTCATATTTGGTACATGGATGTATGAGATTGATTCGTAATAGTACGGATTTTTAGGAGGGAAACATAAATGAACAAAGGACGCGTGGTTAGCGTAATGGGTCCGGTTGTTGATATTGAGTTTGAACGTGGACAACTTCCGGAAATTTTTAACGCTATTAAAATTGTGAATCCAAACGCGGAAAATGGTGCTGGCGACTTAATCTTGGAAGCCTCCAACCATCTTGGTGATAATCTTGTACGTTGTATTGCAATGTCTACAACAGATGGTCTCGTTCGTGGAACAGAAGCTATTGACATGGGATCACCAATTTCCGTACCTGTAGGTGAAGCTACACTTAGCCGGGTATTTAACGTACTTGGTAATACGATTGATAATGAAGGCGATGTGGCAACAGATGCTAGAAAGCCAATTCACCGTCAACCTCCTTCATTTGAAGAGTTATCAACCCAATCTGAGATCCTTGAAACAGGGATTAAGGTTATTGACTTGTTAGCTCCTTATGCTAAGGGTGGTAAAATCGGATTGTTTGGTGGTGCCGGTGTAGGTAAAACCGTTACAATCCAAGAATTGATTAACAATATCGCGCAAGAGCATGGTGGTATTTCCGTATTTGCCGGTGTAGGTGAACGTACTCGTGAAGGAAATGACTTGTACCATGAAATGAAAGATTCTGGCGTTATCAACAAAACAGCGATGGTATTCGGACAAATGAACGAACCACCTGGCGCACGTCTTCGTGTTGCGTTAACTGGTTTGACCATGGCAGAATATTTCCGTGACGAAGAAGGCCGCGACGTGCTTCTGTTCATCGATAATATTTTCCGGTTTACTCAAGCTGGTTCAGAAGTATCCGCGTTATTGGGACGTATGCCATCTGCGGTAGGTTACCAACCAACACTTGCAACTGAAATGGGTCAGCTTCAAGAGCGTATTACTTCCACGAAAAAGGGTTCGGTTACATCAATTCAGGCGATTTACGTACCTGCGGATGACTATACTGACCCTGCTCCTGCAACAACGTTTGCTCACCTTGATGCAACAACGAACTTGGAACGTAAAATTTCTGAAAAAGGGATTTTCCCAGCGGTAGATCCGTTGGCATCCAGTTCTCGTATGCTTGCACCAGAAATCGTAGGTGAAGAGCACTATAACGTTGCGCAAGGCGTTAAACAACTATTGGCTCGTTATAAAGAGCTTCAGGATATTATTGCGATCTTGGGGATGGATGAATTGTCTGAAGACGATAAATTGATCGTTGCTCGCGCACGTAAAATTGAACGCTTCTTGTCACAACCATTCCACGTAGCTGAACAATTTACTGGCTTCAAAGGTAAATATGTACCTATTGCTGAAACTGTACGTAGTTTCAAAGAAATTCTTGATGGTAAGCATGATGATCTTCCTGAAGCAGCATTCTTGTTCGTAGGTACAATTGAAGAAGCTGTTGAAAAAGCGAAGACCTTGTAGAAGAAACCGTTAAGGCGGATACTTCAGAAATGAACTGTCCCGCGAATAGGAGGGATAATAGGTGAGTACCTTTTTATTAGAAATCGTTACACCAGAGCATGTCGTGTTCTCGCAAGAGGTGGATAGCTTAGCTGTCCGTGGTCTTGAAGGAGAACTAGGGATTTTAGCAAAACATATTCCACTTGTCACTCCACTTCAAGTTGCACCTATTACTGCGAAGATAAATGGTAAAGCAATATCCATCGCGGTACATGGAGGATTTGTTGAAGTACAAGGCGACAAGGTCATTGTTCTTGCTGAGAGTGCAGAGCTACCTGAAGCAATCGATATCGAGCGCGCCAAGGCAGCACGTGAACGTGCAGAACGCCGTTTATCCGCACGTAGCAATCAAGATCGTATTGATCATCGTCGGGCAGAGCTTTCTTTACAGAGAGCGATCACTCGCATTAATGTATCTAGTCGTACAAAGGAATAGAAGGATACCGGGCATCTTTAAGGATGTCCGGTCTTTTTTCAGAAATAATATTAAAAATATTTCAAAAAATATATAGTGTAAGCCCTCTCAATGACAAACTAGGACTGGATTATTATTACAAGTCCAAGTATGATATATAAGGTCACTATTTTTATAGAGGATTAACAAAAGCTAGGTGAGTAGCATAGATATATACATGAGTAGGAGGTACACTTAGCGGTGGAGATGAGAGATACATTTCAAGGGATGGCTGGAATAAGTGGTCTTACTGCAATTATTGTTTCTTTAATTTGTATTGGATTATCCTGGTGGGCCATGCAAAATGTGAAATGGGAATTATTCATACGACATCCACAAGGAGCACAAGGTAAATTATTGCAATTGCTATTTGCCATAATCATCGGTCATTTTGTAGCTGCCTTTGTTATCGACTATTTAAGCTATACGATCATGCTACGTTACATGTTTTGACATAATCTATGTAGTTAGACCTACAGTCTTTGAGCTAACTGGTTCTAAAATTGTCGAATAACATCAGCACAAATTGCTAACAATGGGGAATAAGGACTATATCTTATTACTTATGGAATGTGGCATAATATTTCAGAATGCGACATTAGTGTTTTAATTATGAGTTTATTCGACAGCAATAGAGCCTTGTATGTATGGGGTATATAATGCTATTATGAAGTTTAGGGGATTTTAAGGAGAAAATGATACGCGCGGAGGGAACCAAGATGAGCAAATTTATCGTCCGCGGTGGCAATGTTTTGACCGGGAACGTTAAAGTTAGCGGAGCAAAAAATTCAGTGCTGCCGATCATTGCAGCATCACTACTAGGAGAAGAGGAAATTAGCATTATTCGTGATGCGCCTCCTTTGGATGATGTAATGACCATTAATAAAGTATTGGAAGCGTTAGGTGCAGAGGTATCTTATGACCGTGAGGTTATTACCGTTAATGCACAAAATATAGCTTCCTGTGAAGCACCTTATGAGCTGGTGCGCAAAATGCGGGCGTCTTTTCTTGTCATGGGCCCTTTGTTAACGAGAAAAGGATATACACGTATTTCTCTTCCAGGTGGTTGTGCGATTGGAACTAGACCCATTGATCAGCACTTAAAAGGCTTTGAAGCGATGGGAGCAGAAATTACGTTAGGTCAAGGTTTTATTGAAGCTCGTTCCAATGGCCGTTTGCATGGCGCTAAAATATATTTGGATGTAGCGAGTGTAGGTGCTACTGAAAATATTATGATGGCGGCAACCCTTGCTGAAGGAACTACGGTAATTGAAAATGCAGCGAAGGAACCTGAAATTGTTGATCTCGCTAACTATTTAAATAGTATGGGTGCAGTTGTACGTGGTGCAGGCACTGGTGTTATTCGTATTGAGGGTGTAGAAAAGCTACGTGGTACAGATCATACCGTAATTCCAGATCGCGTTGAGGCGGGAACCTTTATGATTGCCGCAGCAATGACGGGTGGAAATGTATTTGTAGAAGGAGCTATCGCAGACCATTTAGGTCCAGTGATCTCTAAGCTTGAAGAAATGGGCGTTACCGTTGATGCTCAAGAAAACGGAATTCGTGTTATTGCGGATAAGCCGTTAAAAGCAGTGGATGTAAAAACATTACCTTATCCTGGATTCCCAACAGATATGCAATCTCAAATGATGGCCTTATTATTGATTTCCCAAGGAACAAGTGTTGTAACTGAGACTGTATTTGAAAATCGCTTCATGCATGTGGAGCAATTTCAATTAATGAACGCAGAAATTAAAGTAGAAGGTCGCAGTGCGATTGTAACGGGTGGGTCTAAGCTTAGCGGTGCTAAAGTATGTGCTACTGATCTTCGCGCAGGCGCAGCCTTAATTATCGCTGGACTTGTCGCAGAAGGCACTACTGAGGTTAGCGGTACACATCATATCGATCGTGGATATGTACATTTAGCAGAGAAATTAGCTGGTTTAGGCGCAGACATTTATCGGATTAGTCTAAATGAAGATGCAAAATCAGCGGCTGCTGAAGGTGCTACGAATAAGAAAGTGTTCCAAAAGCTCAATATTCAGCCAACTTTGGCGTAACTTGTATATAATTAAGACGGAGCAGGTCTGCAAAAGGTTTCTCAAATTGCAGACTTGTTTTTTATTTTGACAAATAAATCATCTCCCTACTTTTTCGTTCTATTAAAACCTTCAAAATCATAGGCTATAAATATAGCAGTCACAGATGATGGAGGTAATCAATAGATGTCATTAAATAAACGCTACCATTCGTTGCAATCGTTACGCCAAGCCTATCGCCGATTTATCCGCTATAAATATTTCCCTCACCTCATGAGCTGTCTAGCTATCGTAACTCTAGCTATCGTGATTCCAGCTTTACTTACACTTGGTCGACCCTTTCCTGTCCCTACTGATTCTAATGTGCAAGAAGATACCAAGACAAATAAACCAATACACGCTAGTAAATCAAATAAAGAAATTCAGAGTGAACAGCAGGTTTTATCTCAATTTGGACTCACAGGTGCTCTACTTTCTCCTAAGCAAACGATAAGTGTATATTTGCATAAAACAAAACAAGTTGAGGTTGTTTCACTAGAACAATATATAATGGGTGTTATTGCAGCGGAAATGCCTGCCAAGTTCAAGCTAGAAGCCTTAAAGGCACAGGCGGTTGCAGCGCGTACTTTTATCGCACGACGACTCGCGGCAGGTGATGTTAGTGGTGTTCCTGATAATAAGGCAGATGTAACGGATACAGTTGCACACCAGGCCTATATATCGAAGGAGGAGCTAGCAGGCTGGTCTAGTAATGGGAATGGGGACAAGCTAGCGAAGCTTAAGCAGGCAGTGAAAGAAACAGAAGGCATTATTATGACTTATAAAGGTAAACCAATTACAGCCTCTTTTTTTTCAGCGAGTGGTGGATATACGGAAAATTCAGAGGATTATTGGAGCCAAGCCGTTCCTTATTTACGGAGTGTTCCTAGCCCATGGGATCCCAAGCTACAGGAAAATAACGAGGTGACCGTGAGCTTTTCTCTTGATGAATTGTTTCGTAAGCTAGATTTGAGTCCCCCTGCTATTCCGGCCACATCCATGTCAGAAAAATCGATAGCTAGTCTCTTCAAAACTTTATCTACTACTAAAGGGGGAAAAGTAAAAGAGATTTCCGTTAATGGTATTAGAATGAAAGGCAGAGAAGTAAGAGAGAAATTAGATTTGCGTTCGAGTCAGTTTAAGATTGGCTATAAGGATAATAAAATACAGATTACAACCTATGGTTATGGTCATGGCGTAGGGATGAGTCAATGGGGAGCGGAAGGGATGGCACGTAGTGGCTATAGCGCGCCGCAAATATTAAAATATTACTATACTGGTATTTCCTTCGATCAGGTAGAGAAGCTACTCTCAAATAAACTTTCAAAAAAATGATATATTGGGAGTATAAAAGATTTAGCCCTCGGTAACAATGGTTATTGAGGTGATGATCAAATGAAAGAAGAAAACCAAAAAAAGCAGAACCATGAGGAATCTCCTAAAAATTCGATAGGAGTAACGGAGCCAACCACATCCACATGGAAGAAACTGTTATCTAAGAGATGGGTATATCCAGCAGCTTATGTAGCAGCAGCGGCAATTATATTAACTTTAGTATGGGTCTATCAGGATGCCGGTTCTAACAAACCGCTTCAATCCGATACTACAGTTACAAATTCCGCAACGCTACCAGCAGGGGGCTCACCAGAAGTAGATAATGGTAGTGACAAAACAGTAAATACGATGGCAGTTTCAGAAGATTTTGCATGGCCGGTTGCAAATGCCAAAGAGGTTAAAATTGTGAAGCCGTTCTATGAAAAAGAAGGAACACCAGAAGACCATCAAGCAGCATTAGTGCAATACAACGATACATTTATTCCAAACACAGGTATTGACTTAGCGCGTGAGGATGGTAAGCCATTTGAAGTTAAGGCTGCAATGAGTGGTAAAGTAACACGAGTTGAGGATCATGCGGTTTTAGGGTATGTCGTAGAAATTACACATGCTAAAAATTTAAAAACAGTGTATGAAAGCTTAACCGATGTTGCAGTGAAGCAAGGTCAGGAAGTAAAGCTTGGTGACAAACTTGCATCAGCTGGACGGAATGAAATGGAGAAGGACCTTGGAAATCATGTACACTTTGCTGTGTATGAAAATGATGAATTGGTGAACCCAACCACTGTACTTCCTCAAAATTAATTTAAAATTACGCTAGCAGAGGGAATTTGCCCTCTGCTTTTTTTATTTTGTACAACTTTTTAAAAATGCTGTTACTACGCAGGATGTACAAGTTATTTTTATCATAAAAATTGCAAAAACCAGGCTTGACCAAGCTTGTCACGTTTTAAAACAAAGAATATATAGTCACGCCCCTCATATAATGTACCAAACTATCTCGAATAGGGAGGCGGGAGCGTGCATGATTACATCAAGGAACGTACAATTAAAATTGGCCGCTGCATCGTAGAAACCAAACACACAGTTAGAACAATTGCCAAAGAATTTGGGGTTTCTAAAAGTACGGTGCATAAGGATTTAACAGAACGTCTACCTGAAATAAATCCAGACCTAGCAGATCAGGTGAAGAACATACTTGAATATCATAAGTCGATCCGCCATCTGCGCGGGGGAGAAGCAACTAAGATAAAATACAAGAAGAAGGGAAAAGAAGAGCGAGAGGTGATTAGCTCGGCAAAATAAAGGGTAAATATTCTGTTTCGTTATCGTGGAAGTTTATTGAATAAACCCCCTAAAGTATGGTATTTTTAAATATGGTATGAGAATGTGGAATTTTATCGATATTCCTTGAAATCTTGGCCATTTTGCAGAATTTCATCGATCTATATTAAATTTTCTGTAAATCACTCTCGTATCAGTACATTTTGCATGAATTTGATTAAACCGGTTAGACCCGCTCATCATGTAATTATGCAGAATGTTAGGTTCAATAAAATACGCTTTGGGGGATCACGATAATGAGTAAGGATATCGGTATTGATTTAGGTACAGCGAATGTGCTTATACATGTTAAAGGAAAAGGTGTTGTATTAGACGAACCGTCTGTTGTTGCCATTGATAGCGATGCAAAACGTGTACTTGCAGTAGGTGAAGATGCGAGAAAAATGGTAGGTCGTACGCCAGGTAATATCGTGGCAATTCGTCCGCTTCGAGATGGAGTTATTGCGGATTTTGAAATTACAGAAATGATGCTTAAGCATTTTATTGATCGGGTGGGGGCGCGTAGCTGGTATAGCCGTCCACGCATTCTAATTTGTGCACCAACAAATATTACGTCTGTGGAGCAAAAGTCTATTCGTGAAGCTGCAGAACGTAGTGGTGCTAAGGATGTATTTTTGGAAGAAGAACCTAAAGCCGCAGCTATCGGTGCTGGCATGGATATTTATGAGCCAAGTGGCAATATGGTCGTAGATATCGGTGGGGGTACAACAGATGTGGCGGTGCTCTCGATGGGAGATATCGTCACAGCTTCCTCCATTAAGATTGCTGGTGACAAGTTTGATGCTGCGATTATTAAATATATTAAAACTAAATATAAGCTTATGATTGGTGAACGCACTGCTGAGGATATTAAAATTGGCATTGGTACTGTTCATCCTTCTGGTCGCAAGGACGAAATGGATATTCGTGGTCGTGATATGGTATCGGGGCTACCACTTACGATTACAGTTACTGCTGCAGAAGTTCAAGAAGCTTTAAATGACTCTGTAGTTGCGATCATAGCTGCTGCAAAATCTGTGCTTGAGCGTACTCCGCCAGAGTTGTCTGCTGATATTATCGACCGTGGTGTTATTCTTACAGGCGGTGGCGCGTTGCTTAATGGATTGGACGAGCTGCTTGCTGAAGAGCTACGTGTACCTGTTCTAATTGCAGAGGATCCAATGCATTGTGTTGTAAAAGGGACAGGCATTATGCTAGATAATCTTGATCGTGCTATTAAGAAAAAATTCTAATTTGCCGATAACAAGAGGTAAGTGTTGTTAATTTTAAACAGAAGTATTGTACGGTAAATAAGTTAGTCTAATTTTATGCAGATACTTGTCTGGAGGTTTGTTCCATGTTGAGAGGGCTTTACACCGCAACTGCGGGTATGATTGCAGAGCAACGTCGTCATGATACGGTGACACAAAATATTGCCAATATGAATACACCGGGTTATAAGCAGGTGAATAGCATTTCACGTACTTTTCCGGAAATGCTGGTGGCACTCCAAAGCAATGGTCAAAAACCAACGTCACGTAACATTGGTAGACTTGCAACAGGGGTATTTGCTGAGGAAAGTATGCCTTCTTATGCCCAAGGTGAGATTAGAGATACGGGTAGAAATAGTGATCTTTCCCTTAAAAGTAATATTGAAGTTAATGATCCTGCAACTGGACAAGCTATTCCTTTTGACTCCTCAGGCAAGTATGTCAATGAAAATGGAGAGGTTATGTATCGTCCAGAAGCCTTTTTCTCTGTGATGGACAATAACAATAACGTGAAATATACACGGGATGGTTCCTTTCAGATTAATGCAAACGGAGAGCTAATTACCGCACAGGGATATCGTTTACTGGATCAAGCTGGAGAGCCAATTACGTTTCCTGAAGGCATGTCTGTTGAGAATTTGACCATTAATGCGGCAGGAGTAATGACAGACGGAGAGAATGAGCTTGGACAGCTTGGCATTAAGATTGTAAATCGTCCTCAAGAGTTGGTTAGTGAGGGTAGCAACACGTATCGGGTTGAAGATGAAGAGGTAGCTGACATTCGGGATTTGGAGGAAAATGATGCTGTTGAGATGAGACAAGGTGCATTAGAAGGCTCGACAGTAGATCCAACTCAATCGATGGTTGATTTAATGGCTGCACAGAAGGCGTATGAATCGAATCAGAAGGTCATTCAATTTTATGATAAAAGCTTAGACAAAGCCGTTAATGAAATTGGCAGAGTGTAGAATAGGAGGCTCCAGATGAATAACTCCATGATAAGTGCGATGGTTTCTCTTGGTGGGACACAGCAACGACTTGACCTGCTGGCAGATAATCTAGCAAACGCAAATACAGCGGGTTATAAAAGTAAGCAAGCGACATTTGAAGAAACTTTAACTGCTGTAAAAAAGCAAGGGGACAAATTTAAGCTAGATGGACGAGCTACACCGATGGGAATACAGATGGGCTTTGGTTCTAAGCTTTCATATATATCGCAAAATAATAAGCAAGGTAATCTGATTGAGACGGGGAATAAAACAGACCTTGCCATCCAAGGAAATGCTTTATTCAAGGTTTCATTATCTGAGGAGGGTCCCACCGCTTATACAAGAGGGGGAGACTTTCATTTACAGCCTAACCCTGAAAACGAGGAGGAAGCTTATCTCGTAAATAGTCAGGGCTACTTTGTGCTGAATGAAGAAAATGAACGTATTACCGTCCCCGCGAACGGAGAGTTTAATATTGATCCCGATGGGAATATTACAGCTTTGCAAGGAGATGAAGTTGTAGGATTAGGTGCAATTAATGTGTCTGTTGTTATTCGCCCTGATGCATTAGAGCGCCGTGACAATGGTCTATATGTTATTCGCGCTGATGCAGGTCTAAATGTTAATGCTGCTGGACCACAAGGAGAAGTAAGAGTACTAGAACAAGCTGTACTCCAAAACAACAATACGATTGATCCCCAATCTTCACAGCGGGCTAAATTACAACAAGGTGTAATTGAAAACTCCAATGTAGATATATCTGGAACGATGGCAGAATTAATTCAGGTTCAGCGCACATATCAGCTTGCAGCACGCGCATTAACTTCTAGTGACAACATGATGAATTTAGCCAATAATTTGCGTGGGTAGGTGATGAAGGGCATGAGTCAGGAAAATCCCCCCGTAAAGGAAAAAGAGACACAAGAGAAGAAGGACATAAAGGACACAAAAAAAGATAAAGAGCAAGGGAAGTCAGGCTGGTGGGTACTTCTCCGCATTGTCATTATTATTGTGGTCTTAATTTTGGTCTTTTTTGGGGGAGCGGTTGTAGGATTTGTAGTGTTAGGTAAACAAGATCTTACGCACGTGTGGGATCTTAATACATGGAAGCATGTATATGACCTAGTTTTTGCGCCATAGCGGTGCATGGTAGCTTAGCGTTCGCAAGTGTGAAATAGTCTTTTAACAAAAAAGAGCCATTCTATCTAATGAGGTTCGGGGTTAGCACCCGAGGCGTATCATTAGGATTGAATGGCTCTTTTGTTTATTATTTATTGTCCTGCTTCAAGGCTGTAATTTCAGCATCAGATAGACCGCTTGTTTTGGCAATGATGTGGACGGGAATACCTTCGGCGAGTAGGCCTTTAGCCATTTCTATTGCTTTTTTGTGCTCGCCTTCCTGTACTCCTTCCTGTCGTCCTTCCTGTCGTCCTTCTTGTCGTCCTTCTTGTCGCCCTTCTTCTATCCCCTGCTTGAACCCCTTTTCTAGAAAAAACTCCATTGAAGAGGCTTCGTCATGTAGAAACTTTTGTCGCTGTTCGTAACGTATTCTAGCCTCTTGATCTTGACTCAAATACTCAAGTGTATCCATCGCCTTTTTCAGTTTAGGTTCATTCATTTGAAGCACCTCCCAATTTGATTTATCTGTTCCTTTTAAGAAAAGAAGCCAATTAATTAATCCACCTTGTATTGGAACAGACATTTGTTCTAATTTGGCTAACTCTAAAAAATGAATTTCAATATCATCACACAAGGTAATGTCAGTATGGTCTTCTCTTAAATGAAATATATTATGATACCTATCATTTGGCAAGAATGAATAGTTCAAAATGTTAATGGTAACACACTTTTTAAGTTCTCTATAGGATTGACTTTCTTGTAGTTGAGAAGAGTAGCGTTTGCTCCAATAGAATAGTGTACGCTTCTCAATGTCGTATTTGTTAAATAACTGCATTTCTACATTAATAAGCTCACCTGTCTTTGTTTTTGCCCAAATATCAAAAATAGATTGTTTATCAAGTGGAGCGTCTTTGTCGGTATATGGATTCAGTAATGTAATCTCACTAAGAGGCTCTTCTCCTGCTTCAATAAAAGTCTGGTTGAGGAAGGCTAATAGGACATCCTTATTCGCTTCACTTCCAAAAATTCGCTTGAATACAAAATCGTTGCGTGGATTAAGTAGCTCACTCATGAATTCATCTCCCTTTCTTTCTTAAATTATATCATAGAAGACTGCTTACCTTAGTGAGTCTCTATGTTAGTGTCTTAGTTAATCTCTGAGTGAATATAAAGGGAGTGAACAGGGAAGTTTACGCTGGCAGTTGGAAAAGGTATAATTAGATGGATGTATTATGTGAATAAATAGGCATATAGCTCTTTGATGACAAAAGGGCTGACGTCTCCTTTATAGCTTGTGAGCTACAAAGGAGACCAGCCCCTTATCTGAACCTTCGCTTCTGCAGAGGCGAAGGATATACACAGTATTGCCCTTTGAAGTCATTTTTATGCCAATTTTCGTAAATATTGAAGGAGGATTTATCCATGTTAGATTCTAAACAAATTCAAGAAATTATCCCACATCGCCCGCCATTTCTACTTGTAGATAAAATCGTGGAGATGGAAGAAGGTAAACGGGCAGTTGGTATTAAAAATGTTACAATTAATGAGCCGTTTTTCCTTGGTCATTTCCCGCAGCATCCCGTTATGCCTGGTGTATTGATTACAGAAGCATTAGCACAGGTAGGTGCGGCTGCGATTTTATCTTTGGAGCAAAACAAAGGGAAAATAGGCTTTTTGGCTAAGTTGGACAATTTCCGCTTCCGTGAACAGGTTGTTCCTGGCGATACACTTCGTCTTGAGGTTGAGATCATACGTGTGAAGGGTCCAATCGGCAGAGGATATGGTATAGCCAAGGTTGAGGATAAGGTTGTAGCTGAAGGCGAAATTACATTTGCTTTATCGTAATAGTAGAACCGTACAATATTTTTATTATATTGGATAAGGGAGTATGTAAATATGTCAGAAATGATCAGCAAGGTTAAGGAAAAAGTGCAAGAATGGTTAAATGACCCTACGATTGATGACCAGACTAAAGAAGAGCTACGTCGTCTACAGGACAATCCTGCTGAGCTAGAGGATTCATTTTATCGTGACCTTGAGTTTGGCACAGGTGGGCTTCGTGGTGTCATTGGGGTAGGCAGCAATCGAATGAATGTATATACAGTAGGCTTAGCGACACAAGGCTTTGCACAATATATTTTGAAGGCGCACGGAGCGAAGGCAGGAAAACCTTCTGTTGTTATTGCCCATGATTGTCGTCACTTCTCTCCTGAATTTGCATTAGAGGCGGCTTTGGTATTAGCCGGTAACGGGATCGTTGCTAAACTATTCCCATCACTTCGTCCTACACCTCAGCTTTCGTTTTCTGTACGTGATTTACAAGCTACGGGTGGTATTGTCGTGACAGCGAGTCACAACCCACCAGAATACAATGGCTACAAGGTTTACAATGCAAGTGGAGGTCAATTAGTTCCTGATGAGGCAGCTGAAGTCATTGAGAATATTGGAGCATTACATTCCTTCGCCCAAATTAAACGTTTAACCAAAGCGCAGGCAGAACAACAAGGGTTACTTGTGTGGTTAGGTGAAGAAGAAGATGCTAAATTCGCTCAGACCGTAGCTGAGATGAGCTTAAATGAGGAGCTACTCCAACAAGGTGCTGGAGATAATCTTGTAGTGGTATACACGCCTTTACATGGTACTGGTAACATTCCAGTTCGCCAAGTGCTTGCTAGAAATCACTTTAACAATGTACATATTGTACAAGAGCAGGAGTTGCCTGATGGTAATTTCTCTACAGTGAAGTCCCCAAATCCTGAAGAGCGTGAAGCCTTTACGCTAGCGATCAAGCTAGGGGAGCAGGTGAATGCAGATATTTTGATTGGAACAGACCCTGATGCAGACCGCATGGGTGCGGTGGTTCGTAACGCTAAAGGTGAATATGAGATTTTAACGGGTAACCAATCGGGCTCTTTACTCGTTTACTATTTGTTAAGTCAAATGAAGGAACGTGGTGCATTGCCAAGTAATGGGGCGGTTGTGAAAACCATCGTAACAAGTGAGTTTGGGGCAGCCATTGCTGAGCATTACGGTGCAACTGTATTTAACACATTAACCGGCTTCAAATATATCGGTGAGAAAATGAATCAATTTGAGCAGTCTGGTGAATACACGTACCTATTTGGCTATGAGGAAAGCTATGGTTACCTTGCAGGCAATTATGCGCGTGATAAAGATGCTGTTGTCGCTTCGATGCTAATTTGTGAAGCAGCAGCTTATTATAAACAGCAAGGTAAGACGTTGATGGATGTACTGGAGGAGCTATACCAGCAGTTTGGTTATTATCGTGAATCGCTTGTATCTCGTACCTTAAAAGGAAAAGATGGGCTTGCGAAAATTGGAGAGCTAATGAGCAGCTTCCGTAACGATCCACCTAAGCAGGTCGCAGGCATCAATGTATCCCAATTACTTGACTACTCACTTGGACTTGATGGCTTGCCAAAAGAAAATGTGCTTAAATTTTTGCTAGAGGATGGCTCATGGTTCACTTTACGCCCATCAGGCACGGAGCCTAAAATTAAATTTTACTTTGCCGTACGCGGAGCGTCCATGGCTCATGCTCAAGACTTACTTGCAAATATTGAGGCAGAGGTTTTAGTGCGAGTAGATGCATAACTTTTAACTTTAGCAAACTCAGTCCGATCATATTCAACAAATAACAAGCGGCGATTAGCTCGAAATATTGGGCAGCCGCTTTCGTAGCGATTAAGAGGAGGTAAATAAGTGAATCAGAATTGGCAACGATGGAACAAAGCATCGCACAAATGGTTGTGGGTGCTCGTAATTGTCGGAATTATCGCCACTCTACCGATGATCATTGACCGTTTAAAAACAGAATCTTCATCTAATAAGGTGGAGGTTGTATTCAATTTTCGTAATTTGTTAGAAATTTCAACCTATAAGGGAAACCCTGATCAGTACTTAGATCATCAGTTATCAGAGCTGAAACAAACAGGCGTAACTACGATGGCGTTGTTTGAAAGCACATTGGATGAAATGGCTAAGGCACACCAGATTATGACCTTTAGCTCTCTAGACTTAGCAAAAATGGAGCAAAGTTTATTGACTGGGCAGGAAAACAAAACTTACGTTGCGTTTACAAGTGCGGAAAATGAAAAAATACTTTCGCCAATTATTGAAAAAGCATTCCGTAATTTAGATATCCCTGTCTCTCCTTGGACATATAAAAACTATGCTGGGCTTGAAATTGGTGCCGCTTTAGATGAAGCAAATCTGAAGGTGATGCAGCCTAATCCAATCCTTATGTCTAAGCTACATGAGCTTGGGTTTTATATTCTTCCTCGGATGAGTGATAATGCACCATACAATCAGCAGGATATGGATGACTTACTGTCACAATATAAACAGCTTGGTATCACAAAAATATTGTTTGATGGTGAGGCTGTGAAGGGCTTTAATGATAATGAGGATATGAACAGCCTAGAAGGCTTTGCTGATTTGTTAAAAAAATATGACATCGGCATTGTAACGATTGAAAACTTAAAGATGCCGCAAAAAGGTTTTAGTAAATTAGCTTACTTGACGGACTATAACGTTGTGAGATTGTTCTCATTACCGGATAGTGATGCCAGTTTGGGACCAGAGCAGTTAGCAGATAAGTTTGTATTAGCAACAAAAGATCGTAATATTCGTATGATTTACTTAAATGCTCAGCCAGTTAAGGATGGCTTAAAGGGAAGCGTTACGAATCCGGTTAATAATTTAATTGAGTCATTGGGCGAACCGGGTAATGCTTTAAAGTCGATTGAAAAAAACGGTTTTGAATTTGGACAAGCCGAAAGCTTTACGGTATACCACTCTACTTTGCAAAAATTTAGCGAGCCAATTGTTATCCTTGGTGCGGTTGCCTTTATCGCTTTGCTTGTCTCTTACTTTGCATCACCATTTACATTGCTTGCATTCATCCTTGGTTTGTTAGGAAGTGCAGGACTGTTTGTGCTAAAACCAGCATTGCTAGAGCAGGCACTTGCATTATTTGTATCGATTAGTGCGCCTACGATTGCGGTAGTACTTGCCATTCGCAAGGTGGAAGAAATGAGAAGTAATAACGCTTCAATAAGTACAGGACGTCGAGTCGCACATTCCGTTGTGTTGTACTTTAAAACTGCGTTAATTTCACTTGCAGCGGTACCTTTTATTATTGCGTTATTAAACAATATTACGTATAGCTTGGTTATTACACAATTCCGAGGCGTTAGCTTACTTCACTTAGTCCCTATTATGCTCATCGTCTTGTATGTATTCCTTTACTTAGGAAAGTCCGTATGGCAGGAGTTGCAAAATTGGCTTAAAATGCCGATTACTCTATTATGGGTTGTACTGCTCGTTGTTTTGGCGGGCGTAGCCTTTTTCTACTTATCTCGTACAGGCAATGGGGGCACATTATTACCAGGTGAGGCGCCACTTCGTGCCTTCTTAGAAAATAATTTTGGCGTAAGACCAAGAAACAAAGAGTTCCTATTCGCACATCCAATTTTCCTTGCAGGCGTATTTGCAGCATTCCGTTATCGCAAAGCGCTGTATGCCATGATTATTGTTGTGATTGGTCAGCTTTCCATGGTGGATACCTTTGCCCATATTCATACTCCGATGGTATTGTCACTCATTCGCGGATTGCTAGGCTTAGGTTTAGGTTTAATTGTTGGATTCGTTCTTCTACTAGTGTGGTATATAGTTGAAAGGTGTTGGGATAGATGGTCGCCAAGACTGCTCAAAAAATTATAATATCCGGTTATTATGGCTTTAAAAATAGCGGTGATGAAGCGGTATTGACATCTATTTTGTATGCTTTAGAGGAAGCAGGACAAGCGGCGGGAATACAGATTACACCAATTGTATTATCGATTGATCCTGAATGGACAACAAAGACCTATGGCGTAGAGGCTGTTCATCGGATGAAATTGGGAGAAGTAAAAAAGGCGATTCAGCAAGGTGATGGCCTCATTAGCGGGGGCGGTAGCTTATTGCAGGACGTTACAGGCTTAGGGACCATTCCTTACTATTTAGGTGTAATTAAGCTGGCGCAATGGTTAGGCAAGCCAACGTTTATTTATGCCCAAGGTGTAGGCCCTGTTCAGCGAGGTTTTTTCCATCCCTTCATTAAAAGTGTCATGAAAAAATGCAAATATATTTCCGTACGCGACCAACAATCTGCTGCATATCTTCAAAAAATCGGGATCGGGCAAGAGCGTATTCACGTTGTGCCTGATCCTGTCATGGGATTTGTGCTTCCAGAGCAAGTACAAAATCATGTTGAGCACCATCATGGTGAAGATCGAGTTCTGGATCAAGAGGTATCCAAAGATATATCTCGGGATGTATCCGAACATGAATCTCAAGATATAGTTGAAGATATGCCTCAAGATGTAATCAAAGAAGGATCTCAAATAAAAGTCACAAATAAAGTGAAAAAAGTAAAACCTGTTGTAGGTGTATCCGTACGTTTTTGGAATGAGGATCGTTCCGAGCTGCGTAGTTTAGCACAAGGGTTATCAAAGCTAACTGCTGAAATGGATGTCACATTAAAGTTTCTTCCTTTTTATTTCCCAGGTGATGATGAAGCATCACGCTTTGTCATACAGCACATGGAGCATGGAGCAGAGGTTGCCTCTGTCATTGGTGAATGTGAGCATCCGTCCGAAATGGTGCAGGAAGTGAAAAATTGTGATTTGCTAATTGGGATGAGACTACACAGCTTAATTTATGCGGCATCACAAGGTGTCCCAATGATGGGGATTTCCTATGATCCGAAAATTGATCAGTTCCTTGCTCGGTTGAACATTTCGCCAGTTGGCAGTCATAAAGCATTAGATGGTGATCAAGTAGCTATAACAGCAGCATCGATATTAACAAATAAAGAAGCATGGTTAAATGAACATATAGAATACATGGAAGTCATGCGACGTGATGCTAGGGTGCCTGCTCATCAAATTACGCAATTTTTAAAAGGTAGAGGGTGAATGACATGGATGAAAAAAAGATACCGAGCGTTTCCATCTTTGGTATTCCTGTGTGCAAGTGGGGGATGAAGGATGTGGTATCCTATTTGACAGAAGTTATTTTGTCTGAGCAATACCATCAAGTCATTACCGCCAATCCGATTATGATCAATGAGGCGTTGCATAACCCTCAGTTTAATAAAGTCATGACCGAAGCAGAGCTTGTCATTCCAGATGGAACGGGTGTCGTCTGGGCTGCAAAAATGGGTGGAGAGCCTGTAGAGGAGCGTGTTCCTGGCATTGAACTGTTGCATGAACTGATGAAGCAGGGTGAAAAGCATCGTTGGAGAGTATACCTGTTGGGCTCTACCGCTGAGGTGGTGCAGGAGGCGGCGAAAAGGTTAGCAATCGAATATCCGTTAACACATATTGTAGGTGTACGTGATGGTTATTTTAATTCCGAACAGGATGCGGAGATCATTGCACAGATTAAAGACTCTAAACCACATTTATTGTTTGTGGCAAGAGGTTTGGATACGCAGGAGCCTTGGATTGCCAAGCATAAAGAGCATTTAGCTGTCCCTGTCATGATGGGGGTTGGTGGAAGCTTTGATGTTATCTCTGGTAAAGTAAAACGTGCACCAAAGGTTGTCCAAAAGCTACGTATGGAATGGTTATATCGCGCACTAAAGGAGCCTTCCAGAATACCAAGATTGATGGCAATTCCTAAGTTCGTTTTGCGTGTTTTGCGAGAAAAGGATACAATAACTAAAGTGAAGCAATAAAATCGTAACATTAATGATTGAAATTTCCCATCAAAGAGCGTAATATTGCTAAGGATGATACTAAGATAATTTTTATCATTTTTTGGCAGAACAATTGGGGGTTGGAATTTACATGTGGATGATATATACCATGGGTTTCCTAGTTGCTATGGGCTTAGCTGCAGCATTGACACCACTGGTAAAGAAATTTGCTTTTAAAGTAGGCGCCGTAGATATGCCTAATGCTCGTAAGGTACATACGCGAGTGATGCCACGTCTTGGGGGCTTAGGGATTTATATCGCATTTGTTGTTGTATTTGCTGGATTTATCATGTTTATACCTGAGACCTTTACAGTACGAGAAGGCAACTTCATTAAAGCATTTCTTGTTGGTGGGACAATGACGATTTTGCTAGGCGCGTTCGATGATAAATTTGATCTGCCTGCTAAATTCAAGTTTTTATATCAAATTGCAACAGCTTGTATTGTTGTGTTCGTATTCGATATTCAACTCGAATTTGCGAACATTCCTTTTCATACGTATGGCTCTGTTCAAGATTGGATTGGAATTCCGTTTACAATTCTTTGGATTGTTGGCGTAACGAATGCGATAAATCTGATTGATGGACTTGATGGGCTTGCTGCAGGGGTGTCTGCGATTGCAATTGGAACGATTGCGGTCATGGCATTTATTATGGGAAATGTGTTAGTTGCACTCATTAGTTTATTGTTACTTGGAAGCATTATCGGATTTTTATTTTTTAACTTCCATCCAGCTAAAATATTTATGGGCGATTCGGGAGCCTTGTTCCTCGGATTTTCACTAGCGATGTTATCCTTGCTTGGCTTTAAGCAGGTTGCGATTGTATCCTTCTTGACGCCACTCATTTTGATTGGTGTGCCATTGTCCGATACATTTTTTGCAATCATTCGCCGTTGGAAATCTAAAAAGCCGATTTTCGCTCCAGATAAAGGACACTTGCACCATTGCTTACGTGAGTTAGGTTTTACTCATCGTCAGACTGTACTTATTATTTACGGCATTGCAGCATTTTTTGGTGTACTTGCCATTATTCAATCTACTGCGGCATTAGCAAATGCTAACTGGGTGACCTTTGTTGTTATTTGCGTTATGGTATTCTTTATGCAAATTGGCGCAGAAGTGATTGGGCTCATCGGCAAAACAAAACGTCCAGTACTCGATTTCATTGCTCGCCTTCGTATGAAGGGTGTGGAGCGGGGCTCGAAATAATCATTAATTTCAAACGTTATTGAATAAATTAAAGGTACCTAGCACTATACACGATTAATAAGTGTACAAGCGCATAGGTACCTTTTTGTTTATTAGCAATTACTATTTCTCAGTAAATGTAGCGGTCCTCGTAGCTGAGTCCCACTTGACTTCAATACCCAGAGCTTCAGCAAGCTCTCTTATAGGCAGAAAGGTTGTATTATTTTTAATCATTGGGGCTGTATTGGAGTTTAGTTTATTATCGTTAACCCAAATCCCCGTTTTCCCCACCACCATTGTAATAACCACATTTTCTTTTGTTAACGTAATTTTCTTTTCGCCTTGATCCCATTTCACTTCAAAGCCAAATACATCAGCTAGGGCTTTGAGTGGAACCAATGTACGACCTTTCTCAACGAAAGGCTCTATTCCTGCTCCTGCTACAATATGCAAATATTGTCCATTCACTTGAACCAACACACGACTTTTTTTTGCTTTTTCACAGGTTTGCACCTCTAGAGGGATTTTCATACCATCCTTAGTCAAGCTTAATTTATCCTTTGCATCGTCTTCTGGCCCATCATAACATGTTGGGAAAGGTATTGAGTCTGACCAAAAAAAGTTACGCTCCTCAGCATACGATATAACTCCACTTGATAAAAATAGTAGCAAGGCTAATATACCAGTTAACCATCTCAATTTCACGGAATAGTACCTCCATCACTTTTGAATTTAAACTCAAATTTAGGATTAAATGAAATTTACGAATTTATGAATTTATGCATTTATGAAATTAAGAGTTTGTGAGTTTATTATTACTTCATGAGGATGTGAGTTGTATGAGCTTCATGAGTTTTATCTATTAAAGTTATACGGACGAAGTCCGTCCTTGTCATAGACATACCCACTGATTTGCTCGAGTGCAGCTAAGACTTCTTCCGTTCCAAGTTCATCTAGTATACTTTGAGGAACGGGCACACCTTTGTTTAAATAGGACTGAATCGTACGCTGGAATTCATCCACTTTCTTTTGTGTTTTTTCATCAAGCTGTTTTTTCCGTTGTTTGGTCTTTTCAACCCATTCATTGGTTACATCAGTAACTTTGCCGTATCTGTCATAATGTAATACCGTCCCATCCTCGGATTGAATATAAATGTTCCGACCATCTGTCCCCTTACCAGTCGGGATATTGATATGAGAACTTATAGACGTTCCTGCTGCATATACCGTGTAGGCCGCAGTGCCACCGCTAATAACTAAAACAAGTGCTGAGAATAACGATAATATAATCACTTTCGTTTTCATTTTTTTGTTGTTCATAACATTTAACAGTCTCCATTTCATTTCTGATTTTGGGCTACAAAAGCTACTAGTGAATACTACATTTCTTTGACTAACGCTATATTCCAGCATAGATAATAACGTTTTGCCGTAAAGTCTCCGATTGTCCATGTCCATTTTACGAACAACCTTTTCATCACAGGAGAGCTCACATAACACATTTAATTGTCTATTAAGAATGTAAACGATCGGGTTAAACCAATAAATTGTGTTTGCAATAAGAAGTAACAGCTTTACAATAAGATCGCCACGTTGTAGATGAGTAAGTTCGTGGGACATAATCATGGAAAGCTCTTTTTCCCCAAGCTGGGTATTCGGTAAAATCACCACAGGCCTCCATATACCTACAAGCATTGGGGTGGTAGCCTTTGGACTAATCATCACCTTCACAGGATAATTTCCCATTTTGCTTTCCCAGCTTTCTCGTAGGAGTGAACGTTTAAACATCCGATATTTTAGAACGTTGAGTAAAAGATAAACGATGGCTCCGCTTGCCCATATTATAGTGGCAATTAGAAGAATTACACTTAGTTGTTGCGCTTGTAAGAGAGAAGAAAATACATTTTTCAAATAAGTATAGTTTTCTTTGGCTTCCGCCAATAAACCACCTTGAACAGATTGCTGCAACTTAATTTGCGGCTCATAACTTGAAGTTTGGTAAAACGAGACTGAAATAAACCAACGAAGGAGCCTAATGAATAGCTCTGAACCACCTAGCAGAAGAAAGATCGGAATTAAGCCCGTATAGTAATGCCAAGCCTGTGAAAAGACTTTATGGGTTAGGGGCTTTAAGCAGTTTTGTAACATCCAAATGAGTGTGCTAACCACTGACGCAACAAGGAGGGAGAAAATGAGTGAGCTCATCATTGATCCTCCTTACGATTGAACCACTCCTTTAATTCCTTGATGTCATCAGAGCTAAGCTCTTCATCATCAACGAGTGCGGCTAGAAAATTTTTAGCCTTTCCATTGTATAAGCGATCTAAAAAGGAGTGAGTTTCAATCTTCTTGTACTCTTCTAGCGTCACAACGGGGGTATAGTAATTAACTTTACCTTCCATTGATTTTGTTAAAAAGCCTTTTTCGATAAGACGCTTCAGCAGGGTTGATATCGTTGATGTTTTCCAATCTTTATTTTCAAAAATGTCCAACAACTGATTTACTGTTACAGATGATGTTGCTGCCCAAACCACCTCCATAACCTCTAATTCTGTTTCTGATAGTCTTCCTAATTTTTTCATAAGGTGCGCACCTCTAATTTTAATCTGCGACAACTTGTCGTAGTTTCGATAGTACGACAAGTTGTCGCAGAAGTCAATATTATAAATAGCTTGATTAACTAGTTGGAATTCAAAATAATTCAAATTAAATTTGATTTAGTAACATTTGGTCTTTTTCCATGTTATTAGACTGAATTTTAAGAAATGACTAAAAGTTCGGGTTGCCTTGTCCGATAAACTACATATATGACGATTTTTTCCCATGTTGCTTTTGGGCAGTGTTTTTACGCAGGAAAATCTTAATTTATTATACAAAAGGAGTGGATATCTACATGCAACGCATGAAAAAGTCATTAGTATGGCTTACCTTATTTTCAATGATTATTGCGCTATTTCCAGTGGGATTGATTTCTACGGCGGAGGCGGCAAGTGCGACTTATTTTATTCCAAATGATCAGGAATTGCTCAAAACAGCCAATGATGGCGCTAATATTGAGAACAGTGAAAATCCCAGAGGTAAGGTGAAGATTGTAAATACACCTACGTTATCAATTTCGGGTGCATATTCTAAGCTCTCAAAGGACTCCTTGTCCGGCGAAGTTGAATTGCTAACTTGGGATTCTATTAATAGTAATTGGCAAGCAAATAAACAATTTGCTACAAATGCAACGGTGACTGCAGATGAGAGTAATAATAATCGTTTTATAGCTTCAGGTGTGACTTTATTCCCTGGGCTTAACCGAATTACATTAAAGGGTAAGTTTGGTAATGCAGAAGGTAGCGATGTGTTTTATGTGTTGTATGATAAAATTCCTTATTTTACTAAGCTGACATTAACAGGAAGTGGCTTGGGTAATGAAATTAACTTGGATGAAGATACAAGGGTAATATCTAGAAACCCAATGGTAAGCATTAGTGGTGAGGTATACAATGCTAATAAGGTTACAGTTGCTGTTAATGATGGCAAAGAAATTTCCACTGATGTATTCAACAATCTTATGGGAAGTTCTCCAGTTTCATTGACAGAAGGCTTAAATAAATTAAAAATTACATTTACGAATGGCTCTGACTCTTTTAGTGTAACTAGAGAGGTGTACTATTTTACAAATGATAACCCATTTGTTGGAGTGTATGTAGGTAATGATAGTGGGGGATATACGAATATTTTAAATACTGTCCCTAACATTAAAAAAGGAAACAGAACCTCAGCAGATTATATTGTACAGGTGATGTTGCCTTATAACTCGGCAAAACCTGAGGATGAGTTCTTTGCTCAAGATAATCATAGGGTAACTGTAGGAGGAACTGAGTATACGTTAGGAACAGGTCCAAATACGTATGAAATATTATCTTCGAAGTTATTTAATGATGCAGGGCAGATAGATCCTAAGCCAGCTACGACTGAAAAAGAGACAATTATTAATGATGCAACGGGACCTGCTTATCGTCAGATTACATTGAGGCTTCACGCGGTTCCTTTTACGAGTGATGTTTTACAAAGACCACAGATTGAAATTGATTATAGTAGAGTAGGTACTGATACACCTGCAGTATATAAGACAAAAGCGAAGATTGCACCATCGTTTAATCTATCAGATCAAGCAACGATAACAAGTATTAATTATTTGCCTGACTTTGATGAGAGCAATCTTAATATAGCAAATAGACAACCAATTAATGGTGCAGTCATTACGAAGTCACCTTATTACATTGAGGTAACTACAGATAGTGCTGTATCAGGGACGTTTAATTTAAGTTATCTACCGGGTGGTAAAGCTATCGCACAAACTCCAGTAGCAGGAACTATTGCTGGTCTAGGTACAAATAGCAAGGTTTATAAAGTAACAGAAAGTGCATCTGGAGAGAAGAGAATCCAGGCACAATATGCTGATCCAAACGGGACATTGCCAAAGGAGTTTAGCGTCTCCTTTAGTACAGCAGCTGGAATTATCATTAGCAACCTTGTTGATGGTCAAAGCTATGAGGTTGATAGCAATCAGACTGGATCAATTAATGTAATGGGTGAATACTCTAACAGTGTAAAATGGGAGCAAAAGGAGTATTTTGCTAATGGTATTCCAGGAGATAAAACACTACCGGTAGCAGATGCTGGTTTTTCAGTGGATATTGCAATTAATCCTGTAAGTGGCCCGCTTACAATGGGTGAAAATGTTATTGAGTTTAAAGGTATTTATTTAGATTATCTTAATAATAAAGTTCCTGTAAGTAAAAAGGTACGAATTTATATTTCTGATAAAAATATTTCATCAATTACACAATTTTCACCTGGTAAAGTGATTTCAAATACTTCACAGGATACACCTTTTCCTACTTCTTTAACAGATGATACAAAGAAAATGGAAGTTGTAAACTTTTTGAAATTACCGAAGGAGTTCTCTTTCAACGACGATAAATATACAACAAATCTTGATGAGTATACAGTTGTTATACGTGGAGGTAATGCGAGTAAATTAAACCTCAGCTTAGGCTCATCCAAAATATTTGAGCTTGATATCCCGTCAGCTGCTGTAGAGAATCCTACACCACTTATAAAAGATGACTACAAATATGAACTCGTAGGAAGTCAAAAAGATTTTGTCATTAGAATAAGTAATTCAGATAGCTCTAAAGGTGCTTTTCGTTTTGATCGAGGAGTTACTGGTACGCACGTATATTCCCTAGAATTAATTAACGCTGCGGGTGCACGTATTTCCCAACGTTTAGAAATTAATCGTGAGCTTACTGGGTATAGAATTATTTCTCCTATTGCGACAACTGGAGATCAAATTATCGTAAATAAAAACTTTGTACGTTTTGAAATTGAGGCTGAAGGTGCAAGCAAAGTAATTATCGGTAAGGAAGAAGCAACCAGAAGAACTGAAGCTGGTATGACGGATCGCTTCACCTATGATTATGTTGGCTTGAAGCCGGATAAATTAAATAGTATTAAGATCCAGATTGTTAGAACTGGTGCTAATATTAATGATTCAATTAACGTGTATTATACAGGTTCGGTAGGTATTGATACGCAATACATGGCAGAAAAAGTATCAAATAAATACACAGCATTTAACAAAGCGTTAACATTAAACTTCCCTAAGGGAACAATCATGCAGTCTATTAATAGAAGTAATCCTCAAAGCAAAGAGCGTAAATTCTATCCTAACAATAAATTGTTGTTTGGGATTGCAGATCCAAGAAATGGTGTAGTTGAGCGTGTAGACGACGAGGGTAGATATTATGGTAATTACATTGATCCTAATAACTCCCTACTTGCTTCTTACTTTGCTAACTTTACTACAACTGCACAAACCTTTAACTTTACTCGTATCTCTGATATTTATTGGATTAATGGTGGATTAGGGGAGCTTGGAGATTTGCAGGCAACCAATGGTGTAGCACCGTATTCTGTTCATGGCTTCTTTACTTCTACGGAGCTAGGACAACGTGAAATTGTTCCTTCTCAGCGAGGAACCTTGACAATTGCTTATGACAAAAATGTCGTAAGTGATGCAGGTACTCAGGTTACTGTTTTCAAATACACAGATAAAGGTGGACGTGGATTGTGGGAGCGTGTTCCTGGAACAGTAAATACGAGCCAGAATACTGTAACTATTCCGTTTGATGAATTTGGTTATTATGCTGTATACAAGCTAAATCGTAGCTTTAGCGATATTACAAACCACCCTTGGGCACGTAACATTTTAAATGCATTGTATTCTAAAGGAATTATGGATTACTTGCGTGCCGATGCGTTTGGTGCAGATGATCAGACAACAAGAGGTGAATTCGCAACATTATTAGTAAAAGGACTTAGCTTGCCAATTAATGCAGATAATTCCCAACAAGCATTCTTTGACGTACCTTTTGGTACTAAAACGACCACATGGGATTATGAGCATTTAGAAACGGCTGCTAGAGCAGGGATTATTACAGGTAAAGTGGAGGGCTTCTTCTCCCCTAATATGCCAATTACTAGACAAGAGGCAGCGGTGATGATCGCTAGAGCGGCTAAGCTGAAGTTAGATACGAATGATGATAAGCTTGCAGCGAAGCTAGCTAAATCATATTTGGATTCAGGGAAAATTGAATATTACGCTAGACCGTCTGTTCAGGCAGTATCTTCAGCTAAAATTATGTCTGGTAGTCCAGTTACGCTACAAGGGGCGAAAAAAGCTTCCTATAATTTTAACCCAACAGGGAATATGACCAGAGCAGAGGCTGGAAAGATTGCAGTAGAGTTATTTAAGAAGAACAAGTCTACGAAAGATATGTTCCCTAAAAACTTTAACTAAAAATTTGCTATAAAAGAGCGACTGCAGGGAGTTCCTGTGGTCGTTTCTCTTATTTTCCAGTCAATACATTTTGTAATTTGCCAGAGATTGCGTTACAATGTAACTTGTATGAATCTGGTACTAGGAATTAGATTTTAATGCTAAAGGGTGAATATGAGTAAATGAAACCGATTTTATCGAAGGCACAATTGGCTTATATGAAGGCAAAGAATAAATTTGAGGATAGATCCAGAGTTTTGGAGAAGAAGATTGAAGAAACTGCCAAGCTACAGGAAGTAACTCAAGAGGTAATGGAAGGGCTTGTAGTAGAAACAGGCTTCCATGATGCATTTAATGAAATGCGTAATGCAGAGCAAGAGCTTATTGATTGGTCCCATGTGACAATGAAGCACGAGAAATCGTATAAAGACAATAAGCAAGCCATTGACGACATGTACGAGAAGCTGGAGACTGATCCTAAAATGCGTGCGCGTATTATCCAATTGGCGATGAAGGTAAGATAGGGAATTTGTAGTTTGAATAATATATTCTCTATGAACTGTATAATATGAAGGAAGTGACCTAGAAGGCAATCTTTTGCCATGATGGGGTCGCTTCTTTTTTGCGCGTTTTTGTTACACTTAAGTCATATTTGTGGTTCGCATTCATACATTTAAGGGTATGTACATAATAGAAGTTAGGATACTTTATATGGCTCGATTTAGAAATTAGTCCATGACAACGATAGGAGTCAGGAAGCTACGATCCAGAGCGTTCTTGCGATTGTTGTTAAAATCATATTCCTTTTTATTAAAGCCTATTCAGGGATGGAATATGACTTTAAGAGACAACCTTCAGAATCGCTCTGTCTCTTCGCTAGCTTGGGTTTAGCAGTCAAGCACTAATTTCAATATTGAGCCCTTTATAAAGTTGAATTTATAAATGAATTTGGAAAAAGTTGCTTAATGACTGGCATATTCAGGTATGATATACTAATTTCCGTCAGCAGGTAAGCTAGACAAAATGATGTAAAAGTGGTTAGCCTTAACAAAGGTAACATTCTTGAAATATTTTTTTTTAAGAATGTGCAACTTTTTGAAACCTACTGCGTTTAAGAGTATGAGCATGAATGATGGGAGAGAAAGACGTCAAGATTTGACATCCAAGAAGTCCCTGATAGGGAAACTTGTCTTTCTATTAGAAAAATTAGCTTTACTGCACTACTTGCCCATTGTATAATGTTTAGGTAGGATTAGGAAACTACTCTAGTTTCTTATGTTTGATTTTAAATTGTTTACAAGTTTCTGTGGCTCTCGTCGCAGACCTAAATTATAGGAAACCGCTCAAACTCTGGAAAGGGGGTGCAATGACTATGAGTAACAAGAGCTTTTCAATTAAAGAAAACCCTTATATGAAAGATATTCAAGGAGGAGAAAAAAAGGTTATGAAGAAAATTTTATCCGTAGCGTTGTCTACAGCAATGGCATTCTCAATGTTTGCATCTGTTGCATTTGGTGCTGACGCAGAAAAATTAACACCTGAACAACAATTTAATGTACTTAAGGAAGCTGGTATCGTTGACGGGTTCCCAGACGGTTTGGCTCACTTAGACCAAACAGTAACTCGTGCACAATTAGCTAAAATCATCGTTAAATCTTTGGCTCTTGAAGAAGTAACTGGCGTTGCTACTTACAAAGACAAAAACTACACTGCAAAACACTGGGCAGCTCCATTCATCGAAGCAGCTACTAAAGCTGGTATCCTTGAAGGTCAAAGTACTAACCCTGCTAACCCAATTTTCAACCCAACTGGCAACGTAACAGTTCAAGAATTGGCTAAAGTATTAGTAGTAGCTAACAAATTGGAAGTTCCAACTGAAGCTAACAACACTGCTTCTGAATGGGCTAAAGGTTATGTAGCTGCTGCAATCAAAGCTGGTTACATTGCTGAAGGTATCAACTACCAAGCAAACGCTACTCGCGCACAAACAGTTGTAGCTGCTCATGCAATCTATGAGTTCAACAACTTCAAAGTAACTAAAGCAGAAGCAATCGATGCTAACAACGTTAAATTGACTTTGTCTACTGGTGAAGTAGTAGAAGTTAAACTTGAAAAAGCATTGGAAGCTAACAAAGCTACTGAATTGACTTACAAAGCTAAAGACGGCCGTGAGTTGAAATATACAGTAACTTATGTAGTAACTGCAGCGACTAAAATCGAATCTGTAACTGCTACTAACTTGAAAGAGTTGACAGTTAAGTTTGATGGTGATGTTGATGCTAAAACTGCTGAAACTAAAGGAAACTATAAAGTTGATGGAGTTTCAAATGTGAAATTTGAATCAGCAACATTGTCTGCTGACAAAAAAGAAGTGAAATTGCTATTAACTGCTGATGAATCTTCCAAATTGCCAGCACAAAAAGAATTAACTTTAGAAGTTAAAAATGTGAAGAATGCAAATGGTTCTAAAACATTTGATGAAAAAGTTAAATTCACTGCAGTTGATACACAATTGCCAACTGTAACTGAAGTTAAAGCTCTTGGAACTAAAGCAATCAAAGTTGTTTTCTCTGAGCCAGTTAGATCTGTAACAGCTAATAACTTGTCTAACTATAAAATTGATGGTAAATCCATTAATGCAAGCACTAAATTCTCTTATCCAAACGTATTGATTATTTCTGCTGATGTAAGTGTTGGAGAACACAAATTGTCAGTACAAGGTATTGAAGACTTCAATAGCTTTAAAGTGAGTCCTGTTGAGATCGACTTCACAGTAGTTGAAGATACAACTGCACCTGAAGTAGTTTCAACTAAAGTGACTGACCTGCAAAAAGTTGAAGTTGTATTCAATGAGCCAGTTAAATCTGTTAAAAAAGCTTATCATTCAACTTCAAGCAAAACACCTGAGTCCATTGACATCAATGACAATAAGGTAACATTAAACTTCAAATATGAAGATCGTTTAGGTTTAGGCGATACTACAGTGTATTTGGAAGGTGTAACGGATTACAGTAATAACGCTGCAGACCGTAACACAGTTGTTAAACCAGAATTGGATACATCTCGTCCAACTCTAAACTCAGTAACAGCTGAAAATAAAACAAACAGCACAGAAATCACTATTGATTTCTCTAAAAAAGTAGATAGCAAAGATATTGAAAATGCTGTTAACTATGTTTTGAGAAATGACAAAGGTGAAATCGTTGCTACTAAAGGGTTTAACTCTAAAGGTAACCCAGTAAAAACTCCGTATTATGGAACAAAAGATAGCAAGCAAGCTCAAGATAGAGTTATTATTGAATCAATTGGTAAACTTGATGCAGGTAAATATACTATCGAAGTAGCGGGTATTAGAGACCAAGCATCTGTAGCTAACACAATGGAACCAGCTAAATATGACTTTAATGTGACAGATAACTCTGCACTATCATTGTCAGCAGCTTGGTACAAAACTGATTATGACAATGTAAGATTCTACTTGCAATTTAACAGAAACTTACAAAGCTCTGGTAATGGTAGAGCAGATGATATTAACAAGTATAGCTACACAGTAGCTGGAGTTAACTATCCATTCCCTACTAAATCAGCTACAGCAAACCTTTATAGCTCTGATACGGTTGAAATCGTTGTGCCAGCTAAAGATTTGCAAAGTGGATGGGCTAGTGCAACAACAACAATTCGTGCTGTTAACGTTGCAGATGTAAATGATAATTTCATTAACTCTGCTGCAACTCCTACACCACTTAAAGACCAAAATTCTACTGCTGTTGAAGCTGATAGCGTAAAAGCAACTGACAGAAAAACAATTGTAATTAATACTAAAACACCTGTAAGTTCTGTTGATGCAAGTAAAATCAAAGTAGGTGGACTAAGCTTCAATGCAACTGTTAACAATAGCAATAACAAACAAGTTGTTCTAACATTTGCTACTGATGCTATCCCTTACAAAGCAGATACACTTAGTGTAGTTGTTGAGTCTGGTGCGATTCAAGATTCTTACGGACGTTTCTTAGAAGCAAAAACTTACCCAGTTAAAGATGAAGTTGCTCCTGTTGTTTCAACTGGACACAGTGCATTAGGTAATACAGTTAATGTTAAATTCTCTGAAGCAATTAGCGTAGTTTACAATCCAGCAGTCATCAAAGTTTATGTTGATGGTACTGAAGTGAAGACAGCTACAGCAACAGCTTCAACTGATACATTAGTTATTACTTTGGATGCTGCTGTACCTTCCGTAAATGGTAAAAATGTTAATGTTGTTATCAACAACAACGATACTGCGAAAGTAGTTACTGACATAGCTGGTAACCCAGTAGCAAATGTTAACGTAAATGTTACTGGTACTCCAACAACTGATGAACAAACTGCTATTGATACTGCTGCTGTTGCTGCTGCTAAAACTTCTTTAGTAGCTAGTCAATTGACAGTAACAGGTGCTAGTACTGCAACAGCTACAATTGCTCTACCTGCAACTACTACTAATGGTGTTGCTGTAACTTGGGCAGTTCCTGTTAACACAGTATTAACTCAAGCTACTGCTGGTGCGGTTAGTGGAACATTAACTACTGTAGATAGAGCTGATGCATCGTTTGTAGCTGGAACTACTACAGTAACTGCTACATTTACTAAGGGTTCAATAACTGATACTAAAGAGTTTACAATTACTGTTCCTGTAAATGGAACTGCTGTGACTGTATCAGAGTAATTAGATTGATTTTGTTCAAAACAGACTGGGTGGTCCCAGTCTGTTTTTATTATTTTTAAATGTTTTTTTAGTGTGATTTTATTGATACATAGTGTGACTTTATGGAGACTTGAAAAAATAAATTATGGCCCAGTAGAGTATAAGTCTCTTTTTTAATATTTGTAAACTACATTACTTAATCGCAACCTTTCCCTCGCCCATACGTCTATATAATATAGACTTTTCACGTATAGGAGGAAATACGTTTTGAAGAAAATCCCCGTAACTGCGGCTGCGCTTAGTGTAGCGTTGTTGTTGGCTTGTGTGCCAGATGCTTCAGCAGCAAAAGCTACTTCAACGAAAGCTGAGCCCACAACAACAAAAGCTACGACTAAGAAACCAGTCGTACATACCCTTGCTAACCTTCCAGCGGTAAAGATTTCTGCGAAGAGCAGTGTGTCTCTAACAGATATTAATATTATGACCCAAGATAATGAAAGTATACTTACGTATACTCTTACAATTCGTAATGGCGACAGCAAAACGTTAAATTTAGTCGATTATTGGTCTAAAGTGAAAACAAATGGTGGGACAACCTATAGCACAACTTTAATGAGTAAAGACAAGGATAAGAAAAAGGTTGCTGCTGGTGCATCAACTACTTTGACTTATGTTGCAACTGTGGCGAAAAATACAAAACCCCAAGATCTTATTTTTCAAGTTGTAAAATGGGATTTTAGTCAACCAGGATATGAAGCGCTAAAAGGACAATTTAAAATTCCAGCAAGTTATGTCACAGCTACACCAGCAGGTGGTGTGTTAACTTTACGTGTAAATGATATCCCTGTGAAAGCAAGAGTACGTCAAATCGCTTCCTTTAAATCAGGCGACTACAACTATGTAAGTGTTGGGCTAAACCTAACCAATGGCGGCTACCGTATATTTGAGGACCCTAAGTTAAAATTTGTAATTAAAACTGGGGATGGTGTAAGTTACCCACTTTCTGCTGACCCTACGAGTGTAGAGTACAAAATTCAACCTCAAGACAATAAAACGTTAAATCTCATGACTGCAATCCCTAAAAGCATTAATTTGGACAAGATGGAGCTGCAGGTGTTGCAGGATGATGAGACGGCAAAATTAACATTACCGATTGGTACAATCCAAATGCCAAATGCAACGAATAAATCGCTTGCTACAGAACCAAACCAAGATGCTACTGTACAAATTGGTAACGGCAAAGTAGAGGTGAGTGTAACTGGTATGACGACCAACCAAAGCTTTGATGAGCATAATGTGTCGATTCGTGTTCGTATTTTAAATTCAAGCGGTAAAGTCGTTACATTACCTAAATATCAATTTGAGTTACAAACCATAGATGGCTATCGCTTGCCTATTTCTACTACGGCTCTAGATAATGCAAAAATGCAGCCATTAGAAGAAAAAAATGTTACGTTAACTACAACGATTCCTGCAAATGTAAGTGCAGAAAGTCCACAGCTCTTTATGAGTGTACCAAGTGCAGAGGATAGCAAGGACAACTTTAATTATCCTGTAGCTATTTTTAATATGCCAGAAGGTGTACCAGCACAAAATACGATTGGCGAAAAACAATTTGTTCAAACAAATCAAGGCTTAGTTGGTTTCTCTCTAGATTCCTTACAACGTTTGCCTTGGACAGATGGTGATCTAGTTGTTGCGAAGGTCACAATCCGTAATCCGAATATGAAAACGATGCTTGTCCCTGAATTGTTAGGTGAATTGAAGATTGATTCAGCGAAGCTGACAAGCGATACGAAGCTTGTTTCTGCACAAGCTGGACGTCTACTTGGTGGATTGACCTCTACTGAGGTATATGCAGTAGCTAAGGTTCCAAGCTTCTTGGATTTCCAACAGGTTCAAGTATCCTTACTTGAAAAAGTAGGAGAAAGCAGCTCTGAATGGATGCAGTTCAGCTATGCAGGTAAGCTACCAAGCTTGCCAGTTATTAGGAAGGATAAGAGCTATAAGCTAGAGGCATCAGGTCGTACGCAGGACTTCCGTGTCCATCGTTCCTTTGTATATTCAGGTACATCATCCGATATTATCTATACTGAGCTTGAGGCAACTAACCTAGAGGATCGTCAACTTGATTTATCACAAATTACAGGTGCTTATCAAGCAAGTGGTGGTCAAACATACAAAGCAACTGCGAAGCAAATTGAAACCTCTACAGGACCAGAAGAGAAGAGCATCATTACGTTATGGGCAAAAATCCCTAAAAAGATTTCCACTACAGATATGAAGCTCGTTATTGGAGAAGGTATAGCGGATAACAAGCTAGCGCCTGTAAAGGGTGATATTACTGGTTACGTTAATGCTGCAGCAATGGAGCTAAATGTAGTACAACCAAGTGTAAAAGGCAACTTGAGCTCTCTCGACATGTTCCCTTACACACTTAATGTGAAAAATGTACGCGCAACGTTAAGTGGTTCTACTTCGGTAAGCCTTGTGTTTGATTATTCTCAAACTCGCAATATGGATTATGCGATTGGGGAATTTGAACATAAATATCTAGTCGAGGTTGTGGATTCAACAGGTCGTACGTTTGAGAAGGAATTTACTCCTGAAACCGACTTGAAGGTAAGTAACGGCGCAAGCGCAAGCTTTAGCTTTGATGATGCTGTCTTTGAGAGCCGTAGAAGTGGTTCATTTACGTTTAACGTTTATGACTTGTTCCAAGGTCAAAAGGTTAAATTAGGTGGTCAAGGCTTCTATTATATGAATTCTAATTACTTGGATAGATAGTACTATATTGCCGTTATTAAGAGATAATGATATATACTTTAATGAGTTAGTATTTAAATGATGGTATGTAAAAAAAGCTAATCGTAGTTGTATCTAGATGTAAGCCGTAAAAACTTATCACTAGATACACTACGTTACATATTTACAAACACTGGAGGGAAACATGAAAAACACTTGGAAAGTAGTAGCGGCAGCAATACTTATTGGTGGTGGCGTATGGGCAGGATCTTTGTTAAATACAACCGCAGAAGGTGCAGGTGTCACAAACCAACCTGGAACAGCGGATGATCCTGTTGTCACTAAAAGCTATGTGGATCAGCAGATTCGTCAAGCTTTAAATGGCGGAGTACCTTCAACCCCTGTTGAGGATAACGATGGTAGTTCAGAAGTTAAACCATCAACTAATCAAAGCAGTAGCAGCAATGCTCAAACGCTAGAAATTGTAACCGTTAAGCCAGGACAAAAGCTAATGGCAGCAGGTGGCACGGAATTTATTGTGCGCATTGGACAAGCTGTAGTTTATACCGCAGATGCTAATGGTATCTCTGATCTAACGGATGGTGTAGATGTTGCCCCAGGGGCAAGTGTAGCTAACAATCATTTATTGCTATTCCCTCGTGATGGACGTGGACTAGCCGTTAAAGAAGGAGCTGCAGGCGGTTTAACCGTTATGGTACGTGGCAGCTATGAATTAAAATAATCAGTTTTAACAATGACTTGTGATTTGTTAACAATAAGTTATTTCCATTTAAATAATGGTAGGGGTAACAAACATTACGTTGTGTAACAATGAGGACGACGAAGCATATTAATCCTGAGCAATGATTCATAAATGATTTCATTTATAAATTTATACAATTCTCAGGAGGTGTATGGAACATGGCACGTAATAACCGCACAGTCGTTCCTGAATGTAGACAAGTTTTGCACAACTGGAAATATGAAATTGCTGCTGAATTAGGTTTACCTGTAGGTTATGGTGGTGGCTATTCTGCTACTGATACTGAATTTGCGGGTGAGCTTGGGGAAGCAGGTAGCACTTCAATGGGTAGCTATGGTGGAAGCTGGGGACATTTGACCTCGCGTGAAAATGGTTCTGTTGGTGGAGAAATCACCAAACGTCTCATTGCAGAGGCGCAAAAAAGCTTGCTATAGCATTGAGCACCAAGTAAGTGAATGAATAGCAAATAAGTTTTTGCAAAAGTAAAGTGAACTAATTTAAATCTCTAACTATGTTAATAAGTACAACCAAAACAAAACCTGAAGCTAAAATTTGTTTGAAATGTAAAGTGAAACGTGCATTGAATTTTGAATATATAAGGAAAGCTACTGATTGAGGGGTAACCTATCTTTCAGTAGTTTTTTATATATAGTATTACTTTTGATTCGTAATTTAAAGTAATTCTATTTTAATGAATGTTTTAAATGAATTCTTAAAACTGAGCGAAATATTGATAGAGTATATTAATAAGGGTATTATGATTTATATATACCCAAAGTTGTTTTTTGATAAACTTATAGTTCAAATAATATACAAATATTTTCAACAATTACTATAGAACTCCCCGATTATATTTGCTACAATTGCATTATTAAGTAATAAGGAGCGATAGTCATGGCGAACGATGAACTAAAGGATTTGTTACGTTCGGTAATACAGGAGGAGCTTAAGCCAGTCCATGAGCAACTTTCAGAGATCAAGCAAGAACAGCAGTCAATGAAGCAGGATATCACAGAGATCAAGCAAGAACAGCAGTCCATGAAGCAAGATATTGCTGAAATCAAACAAGCTGTGTTAGAAACAAATGAAAGAGTGGTTAGAATTGAAGCAACGGTGGACAAGCAACAGGGAGTTATTGAATTGTTAGCTGCTCGATCCATACAGCAGGAAGCACAGTTGAAAAAGATTATATGATGATAACAAAAATTTCTGATGCATAGTTGGCATCATTTTTTTTGTCCCATTTTGACAATAGAGCGCAAAATAAGTTAATATGACTGAGAGGATATTTAAATGTCGCCTTTTCCGCTAGGGGAAGGTTTATTTTAAAATATTGAAGTGATGGCTTCCTAAAATCATGAAGATGAGGGGAGCCTTTAGGCTTGTACTGGTGTATCGATTACATAAAGTACACGATTTAGAGGGAGAGGAATGAAGAAGCATGGCGATTCAAGGTAAACATTTATTTACGTCCGAATCTGTAACAGAAGGACATCCAGATAAAATTTGCGACCAAATATCTGATGCGGTATTGGATGCATTTTTGGCAAATGATCCTAACGCACGTGTAGCTTGTGAGGTTTCTGTAGCTACTGGTCTAGTTTTAGTTATCGGTGAAATTAGCACGAAGTCAGAGTATGTAGATATTCCTGCGCTTGTACGCAAAACGTTAAAGGAAATTGGCTACACTCGTGCTAAATACGGGTTTGATTCAGATACGTGTGCAGTATTAACATCACTAAATGAACAATCCGCAGATATTGCCCAAGGCGTAAACGCGGCATTAGAGCATCGTGATCCTGCTTCAGTGGACAAGGAAACGGCGAATATTGGTGCAGGCGACCAAGGCTTGATGTTTGGCTTTGCAACCAATGAAACACCTGAGCTTATGCCGATACCGATCGCATTGTCTCACCGCTTGGCACGTCGTTTGTCTGAAGTACGTAAGGATGGTACGTTAGATTACCTTCGTCCAGATGGTAAAACCCAAGTGACGATTGAATATGTAGATGGTCAACCAAAACGTGTAGATACGATCGTTGTGTCGACGCAGCATGCTGAAGAGGTTACCTTGGAGCAAATTCAACGTGAGATCAAAGAGCATGTTATTTTACCAGTAGTTCCTGCAGAGCTATTAGATGAAGAAACAAAATATTTTATTAATCCAACTGGTCGTTTTGTGATTGGTGGGCCTCAAGGAGATGCGGGTCTAACTGGACGTAAAATTATCGTAGATACTTATGGTGGTTATGCTCGTCATGGCGGCGGTGCTTTCTCTGGTAAGGATCCTACTAAAGTAGACCGTTCTGCTGCTTATGCGGCTAGATATGTGGCGAAAAACCTCGTTGCTGCTGGACTAGCGGATAAAGTAGAAATTCAGTTAGCGTATGCGATTGGTGTTGCTTCCCCTGTATCAGTGAACGTAGACACCTATGGCACGGGTAAAGTATCAGAAGAAACATTAGTAGAGTTAGTACGTGAGCATTTTGACTTGCGTCCTGCTGGTATTATTTCGATGCTTGATTTACGTCGTCCAATTTATCGTCAGACTGCGGCTTACGGTCACTTTGGCCGTACAGACCTTGATCTTCCGTGGGAACGTGTAGATAAAGCGGAAGAGCTTAGAAAACACGCAGGAATTTAACGAGTTAGACACAAATACTTTAAATTTTTCTTGATTGACACATTAAAGATTCGCAATATATACAATGTAATATTAAAATGAGAAGTGGTCTATGAAGGTTTACCGCCTGATATGGATCACTTCTTTTTGCGTGTTTTCTAAATTGGATATCTTTTTTGGAAACATATTTTGAAGTAAAAGATGTAATATATTGACAAGTTCTGCTTAGAGCCATAATATATACATATGTAATTTATGTCAGTCGTTTTGCTGAAGGGTGGTGGCAATCTTGGACTCATTGACCTCAATTCGTACGCAATTAGAAGTTTTTTTGAGAGAAAATAAATTAACCCTTCGTCAATTTGCAGCAATGACTGGCATCAATCAGGGTTCGATCAGTAATATTTTGAATGGTCATCGTTTTATTGCAATTGGACAGTTAGATGAGATCACTTCAGGGATGGGATTGCCTGAGGGACATTTTTATGAGTTATATATTGATGAATGTTTATTTAGTGCGAGTCCGCATTGGCGGCGGATTGGTGCTTATTTGGAGCGTTGTGCGCAGTTAAATAAATTAGATTGTATTAAGCGTGTTGTAGATCGATTGATGGATAACTTAGCTTATGCCCCCATGTTGTTTGAGAAGGGCGAGCTATTTTATGAGCAAGGTTATTTTGAGGCAGCTCGTATTTTATATACAGGTGTAGCAGAAAGTGAAAGATACCAGCATTCAGAGCGCTTGGCACTTTGTCATTATCGTCTTTTTAAGCTTGATTTGGGTGAGGATCAGTCGGCAAACTTAGTTGCGGCGTTGACCTTTGAGCCGTTTGTGGATCGGCTGGACGAGGAGTATCAGTTGGATGCGTTGAGAGAGTTGATTAACTTAAATGTATCCTTACATCGTTTAGATGTAGTGGATTTACTTGCTGAAAAGTTGGGAAGAAAAGCACTAGCTCAATATAATAGTGTGGGCAAAGCTAGTAGACTGAAGCAAGAAGGGCCAAGACCACTTTTGTTCTATATTTTATACGCTTATTTAATTAGATCTAGTGTTTGCTTTGAACGAGGAGACTATGAGCAATTTATTTATTATGTAAAAAAGTCTCATATTGTAGAATGGCTGACAGAGCCAAATGAGATAGAGAAAAAAACAATAGAGCAATTTACAGAATGGTCTGTAGGAAATTACCATCTTTATGGCCTCATGACGGGAGATCCTAAAGCACTACAGGAGTATGTAGAGTATATTGCAGTTAGTGAAGATGAAACCTTTCTTGGGTTATGTCATATCATGCTAGCGGCAAACATTCATCATTACGCTGTTGATGATATTATAGAACGTTTCTCAAGTTACTTATCCTATGCGGATCAAAAATCTGAAATAGGTAAGGTCAACGAGCAGATTACTGCTGATCGCTATAGTCGTTTGTTGGGTGAATTAGGTGCATATTATTTAAGTACAGATCGTATACATTTAGGGATAAAATACGTGCTTGATAGTTTGAATTTTTGCATTAAAATTGGAAGTGATCGTGGTATAATTAGGTGTGTGGGACTGTTTGAGCAGTTTCGCGAATATACAAATATGGAGACGCAATTACTCTATAAAAAATTAATAGGTGAGGTGCACAAAAGTAATGAAAACAAAATTGGCTGCTCTATTAGTTATAGTTAGTCTTGTTTTTGCTGTTAGTGCTTCAACTTCTGTCCATGCAGAAGAAGATGTTGTTATTAAACCGCTTGTACATGGTGTAGGCAATTAAAGCATTACATTAGTTTTTTTAATTTAACCACAGACATTCTCACTCCGAGAGTGTCTTTTTTGATGATTTCAAAAATAAACTTCAACTAAACGTGCCATCCGCTCAAACTTCCCTAAAGTAAATAGCATATTTAACCGTTAATAAATATAGGTGTCTCTTTTTGACGTAGGGAGATTATTTGAAGAATAAGGGATGTACATAGTATAGAGAAATGAGAGGAGTATTTAGATGTTTAAAAGGAAAATTTCACTAGGCTTAATTATAGTGCTGGTGATGAATTTAATGATGAGTATGGGGGTGTTGGCGGCAGAGGGGGATAATACTTCCTTTGTTACGGTTACAATGACGCCAGCTAGTAGCACTCAAGATGTGGATCCGGCAAAGACCTCAAGTCAACAAATAAAATTAACTTTTTCTGAAATGGTTACAGGTAACATTAACGCAATCAGTGTAAAGAAAAAAGAGGCATATACTAACTTAGATGCAACAGAAGTAGCAATTCAATCAAAAGAATTTACTGGTGGTGCAGGAGAAAGCGCCACGGGATTCACTCAATTGACTTTAACCTTAGGGGCGCTAGACTATAATGCCATCTATTATATCTATTTTCCTAATGAAACGTTTACTGCTGTAAATACTCCGGGTAAAAAAATAAATACAGGAAATCTTCCACTATCATTCCAGACAACGTATTCAAAGGAGCGCCCAAAACTAGTTACTACTGGTGGTCTTTCTCCTGCAAAAGATGCAACCGTAATAGGAAGTAAACAGACTTTATCTGTTAAATTTAATAAGCCTGTGAAAAGGTTATATCCAACTGCAAATGAAACCACTGGAAATGCTAAATATATCAATGTTATTGGACCTAATGATAAAAAATACTCAATTATTAATGAGAGTTTTGAATCAAATAATATGACCTATAAATGGGATGTGGATAGACTTGTTCCAGGGAATTATTATGTGAATGTTGGTCCTCAAACCTTTGTAGATGGTCTTGGGGAATACTTCCTAGGCATTACCGACACTACGACATGGAAATTTACCGTGAAAGGTAACACAATAGGTTGGGCAGGTGCACCTACAAGTAATGCGCAGATTAATACGCCGTTAACTTTAAGCTTTAATACAGAGATGTATGCGAACGCTGGTGTAATTCAAATCTATGAAAATTCTACGGCTGGGACAGCAGTCATGGATATTCCTGTAGATGACAGTCGATATGTTAATCAGACCGCAGGTAATAAGCAAGTTCAAATTAAGCTACCTAGCTCGTTACAATATAGCAAAACCTATGTTGTAAAGGTCCCTGAGGGTGCATTTGTAGATAAAGAAGGAAAAACCTTCTCTCAAGCTAATCAGTGGTCGTTTACCACAGGCACACAAGTTTCAACTGCTTTAGCTATCGAAAGTCTTAATCCAAGTCGTGGAAGTGCAAGTGTTGCGTTGACAACGAGACCAACTATTACTTTTAATCGAAACATTTCAGTAGTGAAGCCATCTGATATTACGCTTTATCGTGAAGATTTATATACGAAAGCACTAACTAGTGTTTCAAGGGGAATAGAGGTTGCGGGTCGGAATTTAATCATTAACCCGACTAGTAATCTAGTGGACAATTCTAGGTATTATATAGAAATTACACCAGATGCGATTGTAGATGCGGTGACAGGAAGTCGATTTGGTGGAATCCTTGGTATGAATTATTCAGATTCTTGGAACTTCCAAACCAGCTCTAACGACAAAACCCCACCCGTCCTACAGGACGCTACGATGTACAATAACAATACAATCCGCCTTCGTTATAATGAAGCGTTGTATTCGGTAGGTAATCTATCTACGTCCGCATTCACGGTTTCTATTAATGGGGAGAATCGTAGAATCTCCAATGCTTACGTATCTGGAGAATATGTGTACATTACTTTAGATTTAGGAGTTGCGGTTGGACAGGTCATTCGAGTTAGCTATTCAGCAAATAGTACGTGGGGTAGAATTCAAGACTTGGCTAGTAACCCTGCGGCGGGCTTCTCTAATCGTGAGGTAACAAATGGTGTGGATTCCGTATTACCTAAGCCAAAGGATGGATATATAAGCGGAAATACGTTGTCTCTTACCTTTAGCGAAAGCTTGAAGGGATTATCTAGCTCCTACGCTTACGAGCAATTTACAGTTACTGCAAATGGCTCTGCCAAATCAATTAAATCGATCTCTTCCTACAGCGGGGGTAGCAGTATTACGTTAACCTTGGATAGCTCAGTAGGAAATGGCGAGGTCATTAAGGTTTCCTATCAACCGGGCTCTTATCCATTACAGGATTTCCGTGGCAATAAGATTGCGCCATTTACAGACTTTTTTGTTCGTAACTACAATGACTCTATTGCACCTGAATTTACAGGCGTATCGGGCTCTGGCAACAAAATTGTTTTAACTTATAATGAGCCACTAAGAACGTCTCCACTTCCCCTGAAAAGTCAATTTTCAGTGCTAGTGAACAATGCGGCGGTTTATGTGAATGCAGTGGAAATTGTCTCTAACCAAGTTATTTTAACGTTGGCTTCTTCCTTTACCCAAGAGCAGGCAGTGACGTTATCTTATGTATCAGGTTATGGGGGAACGGCGGACTTAAATGGTAACCTTGCTGGATTTATTAATTTACAGCCAGTCACCTACAGCAATGTAGCACAAGGTATACAGTCAGCAACAGTAAATGGGAATACCATTACAATTACTTATAATAGTACGTTACGTGCGGTGAGCTTTTTGCCACCAAATCAATTTGCGGTGTTAGTTAACAATGCCCAAGTTGGCGTGCAATCTGCATCGATCAGTGGCAACACAGTGACGTTAAAGCTATCTTCGCAGGTGGCAGCTAATCAGTCTGTAACCTTATCCTATATGACTGGCTCCACTCCGTTATATAGTGCAACAGGCGAGAAGCTAAATACGTTCTCAAATATGACAGTCTCTTATGTTAATAACACAACGAACAACAATACTGGTGCAAATGGCCAACCAAGCTATTTGTCGGTGATGTCCAGCTCAACCTTTAACAAAATTGGCTATGTTTTAAATGTATCTACAGCAAAAACATCTTCAAGCCAATCCTATCGAGGCGTGTCTACGAACAGATATACGATCGATACGGTACAAATGGAAAATGCATTTAAGTTTTTAACGACATTAGCTGCAAATCGGATGCTAGTGTTTGAGGTTCCACCTTCTGAGCGAGCTGCGGAGGTAGCCATTCCTTTAAGTGCTTTATCTACAGTCATTGGTGGGACACAGACGTATTCGATTGCGGTGAAATATAAGGAAAGCTTATATGAGATTCCGCTAGAGGGGATTTCGCTTTCGGAAATAACTCGTGCCTTGAATGTGAGTACATTAAATTCTGTCTACTTAATTATTCAGCTAGAATCTGTGCAACGATCCCAACTAAATATGCCAACCGTGATTAATGGCGTATCTGTAAGTACACTAATGGAGCCTATTGAAATCCGTGTCGTAGCAGTAAATGGAAATGGCTCTACAAATAGTGGCATCAGCGTTGGGCATTCTGGCAATTATTATTTACGGATGAGTGGTAGTCGTGTCACGACAACTCAAACGACGTTAGTCAATTACAATCTCACGCTCAACATCATGGAACGTATGCTGGCATCTGTAGCTGGTGGAAACGGAAATCTTCTATTTGTTGCAAAGGTAAACGGGAATTCGATTATTGGTCCTGTAATGGGTTCCGTCTTTTACCCAGATATTAATAACCATTGGGGCAAAGGCGACATTAACGAGCTTACCTCGAAGCTAATTGTCAGCCCACGTTCCGCTTCATCAACTGTGTTCGAGCCTAATCGCAACATTACTAGAGGTGAGTTTGGTGAATATATCGCTAAAGCGTTAGGTTTAACAAGCAAAACAACTGCAAGTAGCTTCCCGGATGTGCCAGCAAATACTAGAGGTGGTTATATTGCTTCTGCTGTAGAGGCGGGGATTATTACGGGTTACCCGGATGGTACCTTTAAGCCGGATCAACCAATTACGCGTGAGCATATGGCATTGATGATGGTACGTGCAATGAGCTATGCGAAGCAAAATGTAACCTTAAATGGCACTGCGGCACAAACCTTATCGAGATTTAAGGATGCAAATAAAATCCAAGATAAAGATACTGTAGCAAAAGCAGTCCAATCTGGTATTATCCAAGGCATGAGTGCAACCTCATTCCAGCCAAAAAGCAATGCAACACGTGCGCAAGCGGTCGCTATGATTAAACGGGTGTTAAGCAAACTAAATTACTTGTAATTCTAAAGATTTATAAAAATTAGTGGCTGGCAAAGAAGATGGAGGCTACGTAACAGAGAGATCTTCCAGTCGTTGTTAAAACCAGATTCCTTTTTACGCATAACAAATTTAAAGGCTGGAATCTGGTTTGAAAGACGAATGTTTCACTTTTCCAGAATCCCTCTGCTCCTTCGCTAACATGAGAGTGCCAACCACTAATTTAGTATTTAACCTTTTCTAATTAGCGATCACAAACTGTAATTTTAAAAAACAAAGTGTAGTAGTAATTGCCTCTTATCTGGGATGAATCTCAATCCCTTAGAGATAAGGGGCTTTTTCTATGTCCATAAGTCCTGTCCATAAGTTCAACACTAGCATCTTCACTAGCAAATCCAAAGTTTAAATGCTTTTAAAAGAACTCAACTTAGAAATTAGTGGTTGAGAGGAAGCGAAAATAGCGAAGGGGTAGAGGGATGGTGGAGAAGTGAACACGTCCGCCTTTACAGCCTGTTTTTCATCGATAAATATTACATTCAAGAAAATCAGGCTGTAACAGGGGTCGAAGCCACCCTCTGCACCGTAGCTGCTTTCCTCGGAAGTTAGCAACCACTAATTTTTGTTTTGAGCTTTTAAAAGATAAAGTTATTTATTTTTCGTAACTTTTTCAAAGTTTTGGAGTCTATTAAAGTGACAATGAACTTTGGTAGATAACATGAATAGATGAAATTAAGGCTCAATCTTGTAATCAGTCCTTGACAGCCAACCCAAACTAGCGAAGAGACAGAGAGATTCTGAAGATTGTCTCTTAAAATTAAATTCCACCAATATATTTACTTCAATAAGACGGAATTTAATTTTAACAACAATCGCAACAACTCTCTGGATCGTAGCTTCTAGCTTGCAGTGGTTGTTAAGTACTGATTTATAAATGGAGTCGAAATTATAGAGTGATAATCATATTTTGCTAGAGATGGGAGCGGTAAAAAAGAAAATGGTAGTTAAAACTGGGGAGAATCAACACGGACAGGTGAAATGGAAGCAGGTTGCGCTTAAACAAGGGAAAAGGTTAGCTTTAGTAGGTTTGGCAGGATTGCTGTGGATACAACCGGTTTTGGAATTAAATTGGCTTAGCAACAAATCAAGTATTGTAGCGGCGGCAGAAGCAACCAAGACAGGCGAAGAGATGATTACTTCAGGTGCGAAGCTCATGAAATACACCTATACCACTACACGTTCAGGCAAAGCAGTTAAAGTATTAATGGATGTTGTCGAGGTAGATTTAAGCAATCCGTATGTACAAATGGATGTTATGACAGGTAAAAATAATCAGCTTACGACACGCCAAACGGTGGAAAAAATGGTACAAGAAACAGGTGCTGTTGCAGGGATAAACGGTGATTTTTTTGTGATGAGTGGTCAAGGTGTGCCGATGGGTGCTGCCGTCTCAAAAGGAACGTTAGTGAGTAGCCCTGCTCAGCTGTCAGGGATGTATGCTTTTGCTGTGAGCAAGGATGGCAATCCAATGATCGATTTATTCAGATTTAACGGTAGTGTAACGGCAGAGGATGGCTCAACCTATCCTTTAGCGGGGATCAACCAAGAATCGTATAAGCTAGAGCCTGAAAATGTGTATAGTCACGTTAATAATATGTTTATTTATACAAGTGCATGGAAATCTACAGAGCGTCCAAAGGCAAGCTTTACTACACCAACAGAGGTGCTTGTCCAAGGGGATGTCGTTCAGCAAATTTCTCTTCAAGCACCAATTGAAGGTACGATCCCAGAGGGAGCGTATATTTTGCGTGCGCATGGCACAGCAGCAGATTACATTGCTCAGCATTTAAGCGTAGGGCAACGAGTGAGCGCTGCGTATCAGCTTGTGGCACAGTCTAGTGGGCAAACGGTCGACCCTGCAAGCCTACAAATGATGATAGGTGGACATACGTTGCTCGTAGACCAAGGGAAAGCCTCTGGTTTTACACGTTCCACTACAGGCATTAGCGGTGGTAGTGCGGTAGCTAGAACGGCTGTAGGGTACTCTAAGGACGGCAAAAAGGCGTATATGATTACCGCCGAAAATAATAGTAGTAGCTCAGGCTTGACGTTAAAGGAGCTCCAAAGCTTTATGGTGAGCATCGGGGTTTGGAAAGGGCTTAACCTAGATGGTGGTGGCTCCACAACGATGGTTAATCGTCCATTGGCAGAGACAAATGCAAGCTTAACCTTCACCACCTCCAACGGAGCGGCAGGACAACGTGCGGTCGTAAATGGTTTAGGGGTGTTTAGTACAGCGCCACAAGGCACACTTAAAGGGCTTAAGGTAAGTGGTAACACAAGACTATTGATCGGTGAAACTGCATCGTATACGCTAAAAGGTTATGATACCTATTACAACCCAATCGATACTTCTACTATCGGGGCAACATGGAGCGCTAGCAATAGCAATCTAGTAGAAAGCAATGGTAGCTTCAAGGCGGCTAAGTCAGGAGCATCTCAAGTTGTTGCAACGAGTAACGGGGTAAAAACAAGCTTAAATGTAACCGTGCTTGGTGGCAAAGACCTTGAAAGCTTAACGCCTTCTACCACATTTGCTCCCCTAGAATCTGGAACTAGCATTAACGTGCCAGTAACTGCTAAACTGAAAAGTACCGTAAGTACAGTGAATGTACCTGCGGAATCTATTAAATGGAAATTTAATGGCATTGATGCTGTCGTGAAGGATGGCGTTTTAAAAATAAATAAAGTGAATGCAGGTGTGAAGGTCGCTTACGCTACACCAGAATATGATGGCTTTAGTGGTACGCCAATCGTCTTCTCTACTTCTGAAGAGCAAGTATGGGAAAACTTTGAAAAGGTGAGCTACCCGCTTAGCTTTACAGGACTTCCAGCAGGCACGACTGGGACGGTATCTGTGGTTCAAGGTACAAGCTCAGCTACAGGAAATGCAGGTCAAGGTGCTAAAGTGCTGAAGCTGGACTACGATATGACTAACGGAACTGGAAACCGTTTTGCATATGCTCAGTTTAACGGAACCTCAGGAAAGGCGATTCCAACAGGCGCAACTCAATTGTCGATTGATGTATTAGGGGATGCAAGTCAAAACTGGCTAAGAGTAGAATTTGAAGATGCTAACGGTAAAGCGGTTTATGGCGACCTTACGAAGCAAATTGACTTTAACAACTGGCAAACGCTGAAGCTGGATCTAAGCACGTTAAACCTGAAGCAACCAGCGAAGCTAAAACGGATTTACCTCGTGAATTTAGAGGAAGGTCAAGATGAGAGAACACTACAAGGTAGTATTTCGTTAGATAACATCAAATTTACAGCACCAGCAAGCCAAGGCGGAAGCACCGTTAATACTGGAGTTACTGCGGTAATGACGATCGGCAAAAAAGAAATGACGGTAAATAATAGCACGAAGACATTAGATGTTGCCCCTGTTTTGCAAAATGGCGTAACCTATGTCCCGATTAAATATATTATTGATTACTTTGGTGGCGAAGCGAACTGGGATGGACTAAATAAAAAGCTTACAGTCATCCAAGGTAAGACGACTTTAGAGCTAACCGTAAATAAAAAAGAATTTTTATTAGGTGGCGTGAAAAAACAAGGCGAAGCAGCACCGATTATTTTGAGTAATAGGACTTTAGTCCCGTTGAGACTTGTGTCTGAACAACTAGGTATCGAAGTAAAATGGGAAAAGATGACCAAATCCATCACTTTAAAATCATGATATGATAGGTTGAGATATTCTGGGATTTGAGGGAATGGAGAAGGGACCGTGGACTTTCAAGCAGATGCTATAGACAGAGTAATAAAAAATGCAATCGGAGTCATGGAGAGCAGTAAGGTCCAGATTCTTGAAATTCTTGAAACAGCGCGTAGAGAGCTGACTACACTTAACAATGAGCTTCAGCAGGTGATGAAGGAAACTGCCGAAACCGTTGAAAAGGTTGACCAGCTTGAAATTAATTATCGTCGCTCACGTATCCGGCTAACCGAGGTTAGCCGTGATTTCGTGCGGTATAAAGAAGAAGATATAAAGCAGGCCTATGAGAATGCAACGCAATTGCAGCTCGACCTGCTTATTTATCGTGAAAAGGAAATGTACTTGAAGGCTCGCCGAGATGATTTGCAGCAACGGGCGCGAAGTGTGGAGAAATCCGTAGAACGTGCCGAGACCATTGGTTCGCAAATTGGTGTGGTTATGGAATATTTGTCAGGCGAGTTAGGTCAGGTGACACGTATTTTAGAAACTGCGAAAACGCGCCAGCTTATTGGACTTAAAATTATTCTTGCTCAAGAGGAAGAACGCAAACGAATTTCCAGAGAAATCCATGACGGTCCCGCTCAGCTACTAGCTAATCTAGTACTAAGGACGGAAATTGTCGAAAGAATGATCGTGAAGCAGGAATTTAAGCTAGTGCAGGACGAAATAGTTGACTTGAAGGGTCAAGTACGTGCTAGCTTGGAGGAAATGAGAAAAGTAATCTTTAATCTTCGTCCAATGGCACTAGATGATCTAGGCTTAATCCCAACCTTACGCAAATATGTGCATGATTACGAAGAAAAGACTAAAATAAGAACTACATTTGAAACGAGGGGCAAGGAATGTAGACTATCGTCTGCGATGGAAGCCGCCGTCTTCAGACTCATACAGGAAGCGTTAAGCAATGCAGCAAAACATGCTTTGCCTTCTTATGTCGGGGTAGAAATTACGTATCAAGCACAAATGGTTAAAATTATGGTTAGCGATAACGGACTAGGATTTAAAGTAGAGCAGCTAGAGGAAAAAACAAAATCTCATGCTCATTTTGGCCTCATTGGTATGCGTGAGCGGGTAGAATTGCTAGATGGTAGAATGGAAATAGAATCAACGGCAAATGTCGGAACAAAGATTATTATTCATATTCCAATTAATACGGACAAAGGAAAGGAGAATCAGGATGGATAGTATTAAACCAACAATTAAAGTCCTTTTAGCGGACGATCATCAGTTATTTCGTGAAGGCTTAAAGCGCATTTTGAACATGGAACAGGATATTGAGGTTGTAGGAGAATGCGGAGATGGCTCTCAGGTGTTAAGTAGTTGTGCCATGTATCGTCCCGAAATCGTCTTAATGGACATTAATATGCCTTTGCTAAATGGTGTAGACGCGACAGCACAGCTTCGCCAATCTTCCCCTGATATTAAAGTTATCATTTTATCAATTCATGATGATGAGAGTTATGTGTTTGAAACGTTGCGTAAGGGTGCAACAGGATATTTGTTGAAGGATATGGAGGCAGAATCATTAATTAATGCCATCCGTACAGTAGCAGAAGGTAACGGATTTATTCACCCTAAAGTAACAGGGAAGCTTATTCAACAGCTTCGTCGTATGGAATATGTAAGTGAGACAGGTGCAATGGCACAGGATCACGAGCTACATGAAGCAGGCGTTAAATTTGTTGCAGGCGATAACAACCCATTAACCCGTCGTGAAGCAGAAGTACTTCGTCTAATGGCGGAAGGACGTAGCAATAAAGTCATCGGCGAGCACCTGTTTATTAGTGAAAAAACAGTTAAAAACCATGTGAGTAGCATCTTGCAAAAAATGGATGTGGATGATCGTACACAAGCTGTTATTAACGCGATTAAATTTGGCTGGGTAACATTGTAATCATCGTAATGAATCAAGTTAATAAGGTTATTCTTTGATTTGATGATGAGACAGTAAGTAGGACAGTAGGACAGTAATGAATTAGGTTGTTAATTTTGTTGGTAATTTTATTTGGTAATTTTTATAATGAACTGAAATTGTACATATGTGAGCATTTGGCATATAGGCAATGCCCCGCCCAGTAACAGAAGCATCCTCTACGGCATACATTGTCGTATGGGAGGTGAGCTCCATGATTCCCTTCATGGGTTACATTTTATTATGTTACGGTGTGGCTGCAATTGCGGTTCATGCCATGTATAGATGGCACGTCCATAGACATCCAAAGTCTGTAAAGCGTGTTCATTATGTTCTAATTACGCAAAATCACGAAAATCAAATGGAGTGGGTACTAAGAGCATTACACTGGTACTCCAAAATGAAGGGCGTTGCACTTCGCGTCACTTTGCTAGATAATGAATCTAACGATGACACCTTGGCCATTGCTCAGAAGATGGAGAAACACGGCATGGAAATCACCGTGGTTCAGGCTAAGGATCAGCAAGCGGAAGAACTTCTTTCGAGACCTTTTTCGCAAAAGGGAACGGTAAATGAGACTACAGAGTTCACTAAAGCTAAGCTAGGTGATGGAACTAAAAAAACTCTAGAAGTTGAATTTAACGAGGAAAAGCAGTTTTGCATTGACCTTCGGCTTCCACAGGAAGTGAATCGAATTCCTTATGTGCAAGTTTAAAGAACCAAACAATTTAGACCATGTGAAGTTAAAGCTGAGCAATCTTGCTGATTTCTGTACATGGATAGTGTGAAGCACACACTTTAGGAAAAAACCTAAAGCTGTGTGCTTTTTTTGTTGTCTTGCGTGCCCAGAGGCACGCATCATCTAGTTGGTGTAAGTCCGACCGAAGGAGGGACCAAGCCACCTTCGTAGCTAGGATACCTACGTATAGCGAAATCTGTACGTAGAAGCGTATCGACGAAAGTACCTGTCAGAGACAGGGCGAGCAACATACCAGGCCGTAACATAAAGTGAATCCTGCCGCGTCGTCAAAAAGGCCTCGCAAGAGGGAAAAGAGGAAGTCGAGTCCCGAGGATATGGACGAAGACCACGGAAACTGTATCGAACTTGGGGCAACAGTGAAGAATCCTTCGGCGTAAGGGGATCGGCATGGTATGAAAGATGGTGCAGTGAACTGGGGAGACCCTCCCCTGCACAGAAAAAAAAAAACTGTAAAGAGGTGCCCTATAAACCCTAAAGGTGAAATGGGTGATCTGTAGGAAGGGAGTCCGAGGGGCTCATAGTACCGAGGAG
>NZ_JAGGKG010000021.1 GCF_017873435.1 Paenibacillus turicensis
AACTAAATAACCAGTCGCCAGTGAATTACCGGCGTCTGGCTGCTTAAACTTGTAAGGTGTTTTGATCCCTGTCTCACATAAAGGGGTCAGTCCCAAACTAATTTTAGCTTTCTCTATTGGAGTTATACGTAATCTCCATTCACCTTTATATTGTATGAAAATAAACGTATGTACTAGTTAGTGAAAATCTTTTTCTACTGATTTTGGCAATAGCTTAAATTTGCTTCTATGAAAGTCAATCAGTCCGTCCCGCTTCATCCATGCAAGCTCTCTGGATAAAGCACTTCGATCTACATCTAAATACTCGGCCATCGCTTCTCGATCAAAAGGAATAATAAAAGTTTCTTTTCCAGTTTCACCCATAGCTCTTGTTAAATAAGTTAGGACCTTATCACGAATAGTCGGCATAATCAGACAATCATTTCGGTCATGTAGCTCCAACGCTCGTTCTGCAATACTATCAAAAAGATTGCCAAGTAATTGCTCGTGTGACTTACATAAATTTGTACAAGGGCTCAATATGCTTTTGATAGGAATAAACAAAACTTCAAGTGGTTCTATTGCCTGTACTGACATTGGGCATCTTCGTCCACGGCTAGCCGCTGTTAAAACCGCGGTATACCCACCCGGATAATGGAGAGATACAATAATTTTCTTCCCCGTGATGCTCAATTTTGTACTTTGAGCGCTACCCTTCAATATAATGCCGACATCATCCACTAAATCGCCCTCACGGACAACCATCTCATCTTTTTCATATTCTTTCCATGTGGCTGACAGACATTCAAGCATTTGGGGAATATCATTTGGGGAAATCCCTGAAAATAAACGTGATTGACATAGGGAATTTAAGTCGCTCATGTAAGTTCTCCTCGTTGCACATGCAACATACATTTTCTTTTCACCATACTATATTAATTGTAATTAAACAAGAAGTTAGTCGCCTCTTCTAACATCAGAATGGAGGAAGAACAATGCAAGAGAAAGAAATTTCAATCAAAAGGAGAAATCGACTTTTAGCAACAAAGGTCATTAAAAATCTGCAAAGCAGAAAGTTTGAGGCCTATTACTGTGATAACGCCAAAGAAGCTGTTCAAAAGGCACTTTCCTTTATTCCAGAACATACTTCGGTATCTTGGGGTGGGTCAGTTACGCTTGAGGAAATCGGGCTTCTTAATAAAGTACGTCAGGGTAGCTATACAATCATTGATCGTGATCAGGCCCAAACAATAGAGGAACGTTATGAACTTATGCGCCAAGCTCTTTTATGCGACACCTATTTAACGAGCTTTAATGCCGTTAGCGAAGATGGCATATTGGTCAATATAGATAGTGTGGGCAATCGAACAGCGGCCATAACCTTTGGGCCAAGAAGTGTAGTTGCTATCGTTGGGATGAATAAGGTTTGCAAAACCGCTGAGGACGCAGTTATTAGAGCTAGAACATACGCTGCCCCCATTAATGTACACCGCTGTTCGTGTTCATCCAGCCCATTTTTACATTCGCCGCAAAAAACGCCCTGCCTAATCAATGGTGCTTGTGGAGATTGTAAAACTGATGATTGCACCTGTTCTTATATCGTCCAAACAAGAATGTGTAAAACGGCGGGGAGAATAAAGGTTATTCTTGTTAATGAATCCTTGGGATTTTGAAATAAATTTAATCTGGATCTTTTATAAAAGATGAGCATGCTCAATCTTAGCAACTGGGAAAACAATTTCAAACGGTTCCACTTTAAGAGTAAATATTGGCTTCACATGTGAGAGATCCGGAAACAAATTTTTGTTAATCTCTAGGTTCTCTAATTTAGCTAATCTTCCCTTCCCTTTACCTGAAAATTTAGTATAAAAATATTGATTATTGTGCAGCTGTACTAATGGAAATGGCATCAGACTTGTACTGATCGGAAAAGAAGGACCAAATGTACTTAAAGTTAAATCCGCGATATTTTCGTTTTCTTTAGATACAGTAACCCTTTCCTTTTTGGAGCTAAGCTGTTGAAATTCAAAATTAGCAAGCTCTTTCGGGATCGCCCAGTTTTCTATTCCATTCACTACGCTAGCCATTGTGGATACATAGATTTGACTGATCGTATTTAACTTTCGCCCTTGATGATGAAACTTTCCAGGTATAAAAAGCAATTCACCATAAGGTCCAGCATTTGAGGAAGTATAATCCACCAGCATCACACTTCCAAATCCTCCTGCAAATTGTTTCTGTAAAAAAGGAGGTATTCGTCCCTCATTTTCTACAAATTGACGTGTAAAGCGATAAATTAAAATATAACCTTTTCCTTGCAGACTCCAGGGGGCAGGTATGTTATTCATAAGATCAACTTCCTTTCTTGTCTAACCAGCCTTGGAATTTTTTTCGCTCAACTTCGTTATAGATTTTAAGTACAAAGGGCAGAAAACGATTTAATATTATAATTGCTGAAAATGTTTTAGAAGGATAAATGCATCTTTTTCTACGCTTAATTCCTTTTATAATTGAGGAAGCCACCGCTTCAGCTGACTGGGAAGGCCAAGGCACAGGACTATCTCCTGCCTCTTTAAAAAATGCGGTTCGTGTTGCAATTGGATAAACGACCTGAAAATATTGTTCTTTTTCAAGCTCGTATCGATAAGCGTGAGCAAAGGAATGTACCGCCGCTTTTGTAGCACTATATAAAGCATATCCTGGTAGTGGCAACACTGCCATAGCACTTGCAGTACCGATAAATTGAAATGGGCGTTGTCCATTTATTTGCTTTAGCTTCTGTGCTGTATAAAAAGTGTGATAGCTATTCGTCTCAAAAATAGTTGAAATATGCTGCCAATCCTTATCCTTGAACTGCTCATAATATGCAAAACCTGCATTTGCAAAAAAAATATCTATATTTCCTAGCTTCTTTATAGCACTCGTAAATAATGCATCTAAATCTTCAGGAACGGATACATCACATTGTTGTATAAAAAGTTTGTGATGAGTAATCGGCATTTTGTCATTTGGTTTAATTGCGGCGAGAATAACGCAATCTTCTTCTAGCAAACGTTTTACGGTTTCTAACCCAATTCCAGATGAAGCTCCTGTAACAACAACCTTTTTGTTTACAAGGTGTGTCCGTTTTAACATTATTTTTCTTCATCCATATTTTCGACATTAAGTAAAACACTAAGCTGTGAAACCGCCTCCAGTAATGATCGTAACGTTTGCTCTGGCATTTTATTAAATTGGGCTGACACAATGTCATAATTGTATTTCTCTATTAATTTAATTTGTGTAGCTCCCTCATCTGTAATGTAAAGTGTTACTGCTCTTTTGTCACTTTCATCTAGCATTTTATATAAAAACCCAGCCTTTTCAAGCCTAGATACCATTCGACTAGTAGAAAAAATAGCTTGGTTCATTTGCTTAGACAGAGAAGATATACGAATGCCAGGATGACGAATAAGTAAATGTAATAAATAAACTTCACTCCAGTTAATTCCAAACATAACCGTTTCTCGATGCTCAAACAAATAAATGCTACGCAAAAACTCAAATAATGCGGCGTCTACCTCTTTTTGATCAATCGTATACGACATGGAAATACCTCACCTTTATGCTATATTTAACAATATTTTAGCATTTTATTTGCAATGTGCAACTAAATTCAAGGTGGATTTTGTTTTATTTTTTTCTGAAAAGAAGTTGAAAAATCTCTTAAATGTATATTGGATCAGTATGTATTCACACTAGCTAGTATTTTTGATATTATTGTAAAAAAAGGTAGACTTAAATAAACGCAAGTGCGAACCCCAAGCTCACATGAAATCCCCGGGTCCTCCGCACCTCGCGTCCCACAAGGGTTTGTGGCTTTTCGGGCGTTTTTTTGCTATAATTAAAGCGCTTTAAAAGTTCCTTCGCACTTTTGCACCTGAAATCCCTTGTCCCATAAGGGCTGAAAATGGGCGCTGTCGCACTCTGTGTGAGTGCGTGGATTGAAATTTAAAAATAGGTTACGATAAATGGTCGGCAATCTAGTCGCACTCTGTGTGAGTGCGTGGATTGAAATAATTGAAACGGCTAAAGAGATTGGTTATGAAAACCGTCGCACTCTGTGTGAGTGCGTGGATTGAAATTAGTGATATTCGTAAAAGTTCTCTGTCTCTTTCGTGTCGCACTCTGTGTGAGTGCGTGGATTGAAATAGTAGTAAATCTGTTGCTTTCAAGCAATAAGGAGGTCGCACTCTGTGTGGGTGCGTGGATTGAAATCAGAAAGTTTCTAATGGGTAATTAAACACGTCTCATTTGCACTTAGTATAAGTATGTTTTCTACCTTCCAGCTTCGCCCCTTATTTTCCAACCTTACTTCCCTTTTTCAATCACAAATAAAACTACACCCCATTGTTCGATCCTATCCAACAATAAGGTGTAGTTTACTTATAGGGTAGCCTATCGATTTATCAAACATGGTTGTTAATAAATAATTCTTTACCAAAATAGAATAAAAAATGGTCTGTCCATTCATTTTGCCAATAAAGCTCTTGCTTAAAAACAGCTTCCTTGGTCATTCCGATATTGTCCATCAATTTTACAGAACTCATTGCATGCTCCAACAACTTTATGTGCTTTCGATTTTTCAAATGCAAATTTTAAAATTGATATTTTCGAAAGCAATACTCTTTCCCAAAAAATATCCAATCTAAAAAGATCCCCTTACTTTTCTAATCCAATAATTATCTACATTACGATTAAGTTAATAGTTTTTTCCTTGCTTAGGGTTCTCGATATTCCTGACATAATATACACTTCAGTCCATATCAGTCCAAACTATCTTCAGGTACAAGGGCTGATAATGCACTAGCTATGTCACTTTTAAAATAAACGGATTTCCCTTTGTTACATTCATAAATAAAATCCTTTAAGCTTTTGCTTGAAAAACTAGAATAGTCACCTACTATTGCAAGCTTCATCTTATAATTTGTGAACTTCTGTATTATTTCTCCAGCTAATCCTGTTTTGAGATCAAAGAAGCTTTCCTCTAAGCTTGCTTTATAAATAACTACACCGATACAATCAGCGTGGTAATTAGCCGAAGCCAATAGATCAAGCGCATCTTGAGTATTCGTAATTTTAGTGTCTGTATCAATAATAGCAATATTTTGATTTCTAATTGTTTTAATATTCATTTTTATCCCTGCTTTCTTGTGCAATACTTGCTGTTAATGTGGCAACTAAATTAACTATTGCCTGTGCAAACTGAATATTCCCCCATATCGTTATGCGCACCTTATTTTCAGCTTCTATGAAATGAGCGTGTAAATTACAAGAGTCTTGCTGCGTATGATCTGTGTATTTCGTATTTGCTAATGCCATAACAGCATTAATGATACGGGAGGCAATCTCATTGTCATCAACATCTATATCAATTACAGAAGATATTTTCGTTTTCAAAATAGATCGTTTGTTTTCACTTGTGCCTTCAGCTTTGAGCTGTGTTTTGCTGTTTTCAATAAAAATACTTAAATCATGTCCAGTTATTCGCCAACTCTTTCCGATTTTGCTTGCAAACAGCTTTCCTTCCCGAATATAACGTTGGATTGTCTTCGGATGAATCTTTAGCATTTCTGATATTTGTTCTACAGAATAATATCTATTTCCCATTCCTCATCATTCCCTATATAATCTTTTTAGGTTATTATAGGTTATAATAAGTAATAAGTAAAGTTATGAAAAAAGGCACTGCAAGCGCAGCACCTTCAATTTACCTTATCTCCAACTTTATCGTTTCACACATTTCGCTCAACACTTTGCGTAGTTTTCCCTGAACTGCTTCGTCGCATAAAATTACGATCTTATCTCCCGCCAAAAAGGTAGTATCGCCTCTTGGAACAAATTCTGCTTCGCCCCTAAGCAAAGAGACAAGTAAGCACGTTTTGGGCCAATCAATCTCAGACACTTTTAGCCCCTCTGCATGACTCCCATGAAACACAATTCCTTCAACTAGCACCTTTTCACCACTCAAGGAGGTTTGCTTTTTAAGCTTTAGCTTAACTAAAAGTCGATGAAGAAGCTGATCATATACAGGTGGCATATTTAGCATATCGGGAATGATATAAGCAATCAAGGAGACTAGTGATAAGGTAAGCAAATGAGAGAAGCCACCTGTCATCTCACTAATTAAGATCACGCCCGTTATCGGCGCACGCACAATCGCAGCAAAATACCCAGCCATACCAAGAATAATAAAATTGTCCAGCAGTCCATTTAATGAGCCTGTCATCAAACCCACTGTATGATAATAAATGCTGCCAATCACTGCACCGATCACCAACAGGGGAAGAAAAATACCACCTGGCGCACCAGATCCGAAGCTAATCATCGAGTATCCAAATTTAATAACTAGCAGCACAATCAACGCCCCCACTGCCATATGATTAGCAGTCAACGTTTCTACTAGAGAATGTCCGCCACCTAAAGCATAAGGATAAATGAATCCCAAAATCCCTGCCAGCAAAAATGGGACCAGCAACCTTCCAAGCTGAGAGGATATTTTGTCATATAAATCCTGAGTCTTGGAGATTGCTTTAAGATAAAGAACACCCATAACCCCAATAATAAGTCCAAAGATAATGACATGACCATATGTAGTTAAAGGCATCATATTATGAATCTGAAAATCAAAAACAGGCTGTAAACCAAATACATTTCGAGAGATGAAATCAGCCGTAATCGAAGATGCCATCGTTGACAAAAGCAGTTCGGGAGAGAAATGCTTGTGTACCTCTTCTAGCGAAAACAAAACCCCAGCAATCGGGGCGTTAAACGCAGCGGACAAACCCGCACTTGCTCCACAAGTAATTAATAGCTTCTCTTCCGTTCTCGTCCGTTGAGTTAAGCTCGCCACGCCTTTACCAGCCATTGCACCAAGCTGAATACTAGGGCCTTCTCTTCCCAAAGATAAACCACTGCCAATTGCGATTAGCCCCCCTGCCATCTTCGCAATAATCACTCTCCACCAGCAAGGGCGGATCTCCCCCATCATTTCCCCTTCCACTTGAGGAATCCCACTTCCAGATATGAATGGCTCCCATTTTAACAGCATCAACACAGCAAACGCCGCACCAATCAAAAAAACAAACCACACGGGAATCATCCACATGTGATTGCTACCATAACTTAGAATCAAACTCAACAATTTCTCTGCATACATCAGTAAATAACGAAAAAACACAACAATCGCACCCGAAACCGCACCCACCGCAATCCCTTGCAATATTAAAGCATACCTAAAATTCCGATATCGATGAATGGTTTGCTTTACTGTATGACCTTCTCCTTGCATAGCCCGCCTATCCTTTCTGTACTTTCCACTCATTTGCAAGCAACTAAAAATTATAGACCTTATCATTTTTCTATGCAAGAAAAAATGGCACAATCGTAAGTAAACCGTACATCCACATGGCCTTGGCATTGTATGCTCAAAAGCATGAAGTTTTAAATGCTTAAGTTTTTAGTTTCTCCTACTTATATATGTGCAATGACACGTAATCTCCGATAATCAGCAGTCCAATATGAGCCATTCCACAATTTCGCTCGTACCTCATCCGTCATATCTTTTAAAACCATATCCTGCTCTTTTTCTGAGAGCTTGCCCAGATCAGTATCAAAAAATTGCTTTGCCCAATGATACAAACCTTTCTCCTCGTCCTTTAAAGGGGTTGGGCGATCATAATCATATAATTTTTCGATCGTAAAGCCATGCTTTTCTAATAATGAACCAAATGTTTCTACAGTCGGAAAGTTAAATTTTGTGCTAATTGAAAGTCCCTTTTTCTCCAAAGCGTTTTTCATCCCGTTTTCGATCGTCTGAATATTTCCATAAGCTCCAAATTCACAAATAAGCTTTCCAGATGGCTTTAATGAATCTTTGATTTTCTTAATTAATAAGTCATGATCTAAAATCCAATGAAACACAGCATTTGAAAAAACTAAATCCCATTGCTGCAAATAAGGCATTTCTAACGCATTCATAACCTCAAAATCTAAGCTTGGATAGGCCTGCTTCGCCTTTTTAATCATTTCGGAGGAACCATCAATGCCTAAGACGTAATCCCCTAGTTGTGCTAGTTCCGCAGTTAGTATCCCTGTACCACAACCTAGATCTAAAATCTTTTGCGTTTTATCCTCTGGAATAAATTCCAAAAGGCCCTTCCCATACTCTGCTACAAAATCATGATTATGATCATAAAGCTTAGAATTCCACTTCATAATATCCCTCCATTTCCCTTCTTATCCCTTTGGATAAAAAACCATATTGTAAATAATACAAGGCTCTTCAAAAGGGTTGTTATAAGCATGATGAACATTAGCATGAAACCGAAGCGCTTGCTTTTCTTTCAAAATCAATTTTTGTGTGCTAACGACCATCTCTAAGCTTCCTTTCACTACAAATACATATTCCTCTACGCCATCAAGGTGTTTTTTAGATGTATGCTGACATTGCGGCTCTAATTCAATATAATAAATTTCCACATTACGCGTAGGGTCAAAAGAAAAAATAGGAAATGCTCTCATTCGCCCATCATTTTCAATAATCGGCTCTTGGGATGGTACATCAACAATATGATATTCTTCTTCTTTTTCCTCAAATAATGAGGATAGAGGTATCTTTAAACCCACTGCAATTTTCCATAACGTTGTAATCGTTGGAGATGACTGCCCCCTTTCAATTTGCCCCAGCATAGGTTTACTAACATCTGTAAGCTTAGAAACCTCATCTAGTGTAAGATTTCTCATCGTCCTAATTTCCTTTAATCGTTCGCCGATCGTTAACATTGGCGGTTGCATTTCCACACCTCCTTATATGTTATATTACTTTTTTATATAATATAACATACAAAAATACATAAAAAAAGACAAGACCACCACAAGTGATCTTGCCAATATAAGAGCTAATAAAAGGACAAACAATTGTTCCAAATCTAAGGAACGTGCTTACTAATTAAAGATAAAAGATTAGCTTGTTAAGCTTTTTACAACTCAGCTTCTTCAGCTTAGCGAGCGATAACGTGAATTGGGTGACCTTCAACCAATTCAGCAGTTTCCATAACAATTTCACCAAGTGTTGGGTGAGCATGTACGGTTAAGGCAACATCTTCAAGCGTAGCACCCATTTCAACTGCAAGGCCAAGCTCTGCAATTAAGTTGGAAGCTTCGATACCTACAATTTGCGCACCGATTACAACATCATTGTCTGCATTCGCAACAATTTTGATGAAGCCATCTGGTTGGTTCAAGGATGTTGCACGTCCGTTACCCGCAAATGGGAATTTACCGGATTTAACTTTGATGCCTTTTTCTTTTGCTTCTTTTTCAGTGTAACCTACGCTTGCACACTCTGGATCAGTGAAGCATACTGCAGGCATACCCTTGTAATCTACAACGGAAGGCAATCCAGAAATTGCTTCTGCTGCTACTTTACCTTCGTAAGAAGCTTTGTGTGCAAGAGCAAGACCTGGCACGATATCGCCAATTGCGAAGATTTGAGGGTTGCTTGTGCGACCTTGGTGGTCAACTTTAACCAAACCACGATCAGTTAATTCAACGTTAGCAAGCTCAAGACCAAGATCACCATCTGTGTTAGGACGACGACCTACAGTAACTAACAAGTAGTCTGCTGTTACTTCTTTAGCTTCACCATTTACAGTATATTTTACAGTTACGTTTTTATCAGTTTGCTCAGAGCTTTCAGCTTTAGCGTTAGTGATAATTTCGATTCCTGTTTTCTCCATGTTTTTCGCAACTAAACGAGTCATATCCTTGTCGAAACCAGGAAGAACTGCGTCTGCACCTTCAATGATGGTTACTTTTGTACCAAATTTAGAGTACATTTGACCAAGCTCAGCACCGATGTATCCACCACCGATAACAATCAAGCTAGAAGGAATTTCTTGCAAATCTAATGCTTCAGTGGAAGACAAGATACGTCCGCCAAATGGGAATGGTTTTAGCTCAATTGGACGAGAACCAGTTGCAAGGATACAATTTTTGAAGCGGTAACGTGGTGACTCATGATCGTTAAATGCACGAGCTTCAGTGTTGTTAATAAACATCACTTCACCATTAAAAACTTCAATCTTGTTGCCTTTAAGCAAGCCAGTAACACCTTGAGTCATTTTTTTAACGACACCGTTTTTGAACTCTTGAGTTTTACCAAAATCCACTTTTACATTTTCAGCTGTAATCCCGAAAGCTTCACCATGAGAAGCATTTTCGAATTGATGTGCTGCTGCGATCAAAGCTTTGGAAGGAATACATCCACGATTCAAACATACACCGCCAAGCTCAGATTTATCTACGATAACTACTTTTTGTCCAAGTTGTGCTGCACGAATAGCTGCTACATAACCACCAGGACCAGCACCTACGACCAATGTATCAATATCAAGAGAAGCGTCTCCTACTACCATTACATTACACCTCCATTACAAGCAACTCTGGATTAGCAAGGAGTTGTTTGATATAGTTCATAAAGTTTTGAGCAGTTGCACCATCAATTAGACGGTGGTCAAAGCTTAGGGACAATGCCATTACTGGAGCCACTACAACTTCACCATCACGAACAACTGGTTTTTCACTGATACGTCCAGTTCCAAGAATCGCTACCTCAGGGTAGTTAATGATTGGAGTAAAGAACATACCGCCAGCAGAACCGATGTTAGAGATTGAGATTGTGCTGCCTTTCATTTCGTTCGCGCTTAGTTTACCTTCACGGCCACGAAGTGCCAAGTCAGAAATGGACTCAGCGATCATCCAAATGCTCTTACGGTCAGCATCCTTGATTACAGGAACGATCAAGCCGTTATCTGTATCTGTTGCAATACCGATATCATAGTGTTTTTTGTATACAATTTCATTGTTTACTTCATCGATAGAAGCATTCAATGCTGGGAATTTACGAGAAGCTGCAACTAATGCCTTCACGATGAATGGCAAGTAAGTTACTTTAATACCTTTTTTCTCAGCAACTGGTTTCATACGAGTACGGAAAGCAACCAATTCAGTTACATCTACTTCGTCCATGATTGTAACGTGTGGTGCTGTGTATGCGGATTTAACCATTGCATTAGAAATTGCTTTACGGATTCCTTTGAATGGAACACGTTCTTCATCACTACCTGCAGGAATTGCAGTTGGTGCTGAAGTTTGTGGAGCTGTAGGAGCTGCTTCACTAGCTTGTGCCGCTGCTGCTGGAGCAGGAGCGCCGCCGCCATTTTTAAAGCTTTCCACATCTTCACGAGTTACTTTACCTGCTTTGCCAGTACCCGTTACTTGTGCAATATCAACACCTTGCTCACGAGCAAATTTACGCACGCTAGGAGTGGCTAACACTTCATGATTAGGTGCTGCTGGTGCATCAGCAGATGCTGCCGCAGGTGCACTTGCTGCTTCAGGAGCTTTTGCTTCTTCAGCTTGTGGCTCTTCAGCGTGATCTCCTCCACCTAACAATTGCTCAGGAATTTCACCTTCTGCATCAATCACTGCAACGACTTGACCTACACGGAAAATTGCACCGTCAGTACCAAGTACTTCTAGCACAGTACCATTTACAGGACAAGGTACTTCTACTACTGCTTTATCATTTTGTACTTCCATAATAATATCTTCGTCAGTTACTTTATCGCCTTGCTTGATATGCATTTTAATAATTTCGCCTTCATGCAAACCTTCACCAAGCTCAGGGAAACGATATTCAAATTTTGCCACTTGAAAGACCTCCTATTGTCTTATTTTTAGAATTCAAGAACTTGGTTCACTGCAGCAATTACACGTGCTGGTGAAGGAAGCCATTGATCTTCAATTTGAGCGAATGGATATACAGTATCAGGACCTGCAACACGAAGCACTGGAGCTTCAAGGTGAAGAATTGCTTTTTCGTTAATTTGAGCAATAACCTCTGCTGCGATACCTGCTGATTTTTGTGCTTCTTGAACCACAATGACGCGGTTTGTTTTCTTAACGGAATTAACGATTGTATCAATATCTAAAGGTACAAGTGTACGAAGGTCGATAACCTCTGCTTTGACACCTTTTGTTTTTTCTAATTCTTCTGCTGCTTTAACCGCAGTATGCACCATCATACCGTAGGCAAGGATAGTAACATCAGAACCTTCACGAACTACGTTTGCTTTACCAAGCTCAACCGTATATTCGCCTTCTGGAACTTCAGCACGGAATGCATGATATAAGTTCAAATGCTCCATGAAAAATACAGGGTCATTATCACGAATTGCAGAGATCAACAAGCCTTTTGCATCATAAGGGTTAGATGGGATAACCAATTTAATCCCTGGAGTTTGAGCGATAATACCTTCAAGTGAATCTGTATGAAGTTCGGCTGCTTTAACACCGCCACCAAATGGAGTACGGAATACAACTGGCGCGTTATAACGTCCACCAGAACGGAAACGCAAACGAGCTGCTTGCACTAAAATTTGGTCTAATGCTTCAAAAATAAACCCTACGAACTGGATTTCAGCAATTGGACGGAAACCTTGAATTCCTAAACCAAAAGCTAAACCACCGATTGCAGATTCAGCAAGTGGTGTATCAAATACACGCTCTTCACCAAAATCTTTTTGAAGACCCTCAGTTACACGGAATACACCGCCAACATGACCTACGTCTTCACCAAATATAACTACGTTTTGATCACGTTCCAACTCTACACGCATTGCATCGCGAATTGCTTCTTTCATATTCATTTGTGCCATTGCTTCATTTCCTCCTCTATTCTCAAGAACAATCAGATTGTTTAATTTTTATTGAAAATCTGCTTTTTGCTCTTCAAGATGTTTAGGTGTATGTTCAAACATGCTATCGATCAGTCCAGAAATTGTCATTTTTTCTGTTTGCTCTGCTTTTTTAATTTGCTCATTTACTTTTGCTTTTGCTTCTTCTTTTACGCGAGCCGTATCTTCTTCGCTCCAAAGTCCTTTTTTCTCCATGTATTTAACAAGACGGTTAATTGGGTCCTTTTCGCTCCATTCGCCTTCTTCTTCTTTAGTACGGTACTTAGAAGTATCATCAGAAAGGGAATGTGGACGATAACGATAAGTAACTGCTTCGATTAATGTAGCACCTTCACCATTACGACCGCGTTCAGCAGCTTCTTGTACAGCACTAATTACAGCAAATACGTCCATACCATCAATTTTAACGCCACGAATACCAGCAGCTACCGCTTTATGCGCAACTGACAATGCAGCTGTCTGTTTTGAGAATGGAGTTGTAATTGCATAACCATTATTTTGTACAAAGAAAATAACTGGTAATTTATAAACACCTGCGTAGTTAAGTGCTTCATAGAAGTCACCTTCTGAAGAACCACCATCACCTGTGTAAGTAATTGCAACATGTTTTTGTTTTTTCAACTTGTAGCCCATTGCAATTCCCATTGCGTGAAGCACTTGCGCACCGATAATGATCTGTGGCATAAGCACGTTAACACCTTCTGGAATTTCGCCACCATGTTGATGACCACGAGAATATAAGAAAGCTTGGTAAAGCGGAAGGCCATGCCATACTAATTGAGGCATATCGCGATATCCTGGGCAAATAAAATCTTCTTTATCTAAAGCGAACTCACTACCTACCATTGTTGCTTCTTGTCCAGAAACTGGTGCGTAAAAACCAAGACGTCCTTGACGACCTAAGTTAATTGCACGTTCGTCCCAAGTACGGGTAAAAATCATACGATAAATAAGTTCTTTTAATTGATCATCGGAAAGATTAGGTACTTTATCTTTGTTCACAATTTCGCCATCTGGCGAAAGTACGGTTAATGCTTCAACTTCCTCCGTATATACTTCATAAGGAATTTTGCTCATTATATTCACCTCGACAAAATATTTGATAATTCAATGTCTCTGTTATAGAATTATTATACAACTGTTTCACCGAATAAGTCAAAGGAAATAGCAATATTCCCCTAACATTTTTTATTTTGTATATGTAACAGCAACACTTAAATTATATAACAGTTTTATTGCAGTTACATGAATAGATACTGTATGATTGACATATACAGGCTTAATATCAACACTAAAAAGCGAATGGTTGTAAATTATAATATTTCTATAAGGGAGTTTTAACTATGACAGAGCAGCGTTATTTAAAACGAACAATTATAAAAGAAATCATTGACAGCGAAAATTTAGGCGAAAAACGAGCATTAAGAATCTATCTCCCCCCCGGCTATAATGAAATTCTCAGCTATCCCGTCATCTATTGTCAGGATGGCGAAGAATTTTTCAACTTTGGTCGTATTGCAACTATTGCAAATCACCTCATATTAGATGAAGACATTGAACCCTTTATTATTGTAGGTGTTGAAGTAGATACCAAAGTTCGCACCTCAGAATATGCTCCATTTGGAGAACGCTTTGAGGCATATACGTCTTGTTTTGTTGATGAAATTATACCCTTTGTAGAACGTAATTATCCTGTAAGACGAGAAGCTTCTGAGCGAATACTTGCTGGCGATTCATTAGGTGCAACAGTATCTTTGCATTTAGCAATGAAATATCCTCACACCTTTTCAAAAATTATTAGCTTGTCTGGTGCTTACTACGGTGCTTCTCTTGAGCTTTTAGCAGCAGAAAAGAACCTTTCTCACCTTTCTTTATTTATGATTGTAGGATTACAAGAAGACAATTACACGACAGATACAGGTACCTATAATTTTGTAGAGCTAAATCGACAAGCAAAATCATTATTAGAAGAACGTGGTGCAAAGGTTCATTATTACGAAAAAGACGGTAAGCACTTATGGGGATTTTGGCAACTAGAGCTTCCTGATGCAATAAAACATTTCCTTATGTAGTAATTAGGTCTAATTAACCGATGGTGAATTTTTTCAAAAAAATAGGCTGCTCCTTAATTGATTACTATTCTCTTTGATCACGCTTACATTTTCCGTCTTTTGCAGTCCTATTCTTTTATTCTTTTCACTTAAATCTATTGTATTATCCCAGAATCAAATTGTGCAACTAGAATTTCTGAATTATACTTGGGTAAGCTAATATAAACAAATAGCTTTTAGGTATCCCTACTGAAAGGAAGTAAAGCTATGTCAACTAAACGTGTTTTTATTTTTGCAGGTGGTAATATTGATGAGCATTTATTAGAAGAAATTTGTGAAGAGGATTTTATTATTGGTGCAGACCGTGGTGCCTTGTTTCTAGTAGAGCATAATATAGAGCCTAATCTAGCCATTGGAGATTTTGACTCAGTGACAGAGCAGGAATTGCAAAAAATTAAAGCACATAGCATAGAGATGATGGCATGTGACGCTATTAATAAGGATTTAACAGATACTGAATTAGCTTACGAGCTTGCGGTGGAAAAACAGCCAAAGGAAATCATTTTAGTTGGTGCAACTGGAACAAGACTTGATCAGACTTTCGCAAACATTCAAATGATGTCAAAAGGGTTACAGCATCAAATCAAAACCTATATTATAGATAAAAATAATTATATTACTTTAATCGGCTCCTCTTGTACAGTTGAGGCACGTGGATTCAGCTACGTCTCACTACTTCCACTAACGCCACAGGTAACTGGTATAACATTAGAGGGATTTATGTATCCTTTAAATCAAGCAACCTTAAAAATGGGACATTCTTTAGGTGTTAGCAACAAGCTTATCGGACAATCAGGTACAGTACATATAGATAGCGGATTACTACTCATTATTCAAAGTAAAGATTAAAATTAGTTACAACATTGTAACCAAGATCAAAATAGTTACTTTATTAAAAAACCTTATTCCAATAAGGTTTTTTTCTATTTCTCCTTTTAAAACCACCCCATATTATTAATTTTCTGTAAACTTTAATCGTTTTTTAATAAAAGGCCTCAAAACCAAGCCCTGTAAGTAATACAGCATTACTTCCAAAATATAGGTTGTCTCAAACCTGTTATACTTTTGTTCGAACCTATCAAACAAACTAGTATTTTGGAGGTAACAACATGAAAAAGCATAACATATTCCAAAAGGTATTAACGGTAGGCATTGTGTCAACCATCGGATTCAGCACGCTACTTGCAACTGGAGCATCTGCTGCCGAAGTTTCCCCAACACCAAGCAACATTAACGCTAATATCACTACTGACATTACTGCTGATATCACAGCATCATCTAAAGCTTCTCAAATCATTAGCTATGGTAAGAAATTCATGGGGACACCATATCAATTTGGTGCTTCAACATCAACAACTAGAGTATTTGATTGCTCTTCCTTTACAAAGTATATTTTCCAAAAATACGGGATTACATTACCACGTACATCTGTCGCACAATCCAAAGTAGGAAAAGCTGTTTCTAAAGCAAACCTTCAAGTGGGAGACCTATTATTTTTCTCAAGTGGTAGTAGAGCAAATGGCAAAAATGTTACTCATGTTGGTGTGTATGCGGGTAATGGTAAAGTTCTTCATACCTATGGATCACCTGGTGTAACATTGTCTGATCTTAACTCTGGAAATTGGAAAAAAACATATTTAAAAGCTCGTCGTGTATTATAGTATTTGAATTTTAAATTAAATGATAGAGAGGCGCCCATAAATGATTTTCATTTATTGTGGCGTCTTTTTATTGCAGCATATACCCTACCCCTCTTACGGTATGAATCAGTTTTCTTTTTCTGCCGCTATCTATTTTTTTTCTTAAATGCCGGATGTAAACATCAACGACGTTAGTATCAATTAAAAATTCGTGTCCCCAGATATCCTTTAAAATCACATCACGCTCACATACCGTATTTATCCTCTGTGCCATATATAATAACAACTCAAATTCCTTTGGGGTTAGTCTGATCATCTCTCCATTTCGATAAACACGATGACTATGGATCTGAACCAATAAATCTTCATACCTAATTTCATTTACATTTTTCTGGGATAGCTCAAACAACGTAATAAGATTATGCATTCGAGCAATCATTTCATCAATAGGGATCTCGTTTCCTACTACATCATTTGCACCATGCTCAAATAACAATACGTTTTCCTGACTGCCACCGTAGGCGTTAATGGCAATGAGTGGAAACATTCTGCTTGAGCGAACATATTTTACCCAATCTAATGTTTTGTCATCTACGACAGTTGCTCGGAAAATAACAAGCTTAGGATATAAGTGGTCTTGTAGCATGTAAATAAGCTCTTCGTAAGAATAGTAATTTAAGTCAAAACCTGCTTCCTTTAACCTTTGTCGCCATTCCCCTTGCTCCTGTTTTTCTTCCTCTACCCACCAAACAATCTGCTTTTCCATGGATAATCCCCCTGTAATCTGAACAATCGTATGTTTAGAATTCTCCATATATAGAAAAACCATTCTCCTTCCATTTATATTTATGGATGAAGAATGGTTTTATTAGATCATTGAGCCGACCAAGCCTCAACATCCCAAACCTTGGTTACCCAATCCTCATAAAAATCAGGTTCATGTGATACCAGTAATACAGTACCTTTGAATTCTTTTAGGGCACGCTTAAGCTCTTCTTTTGCATGCACATCTAAGTGATTTGTAGGCTCATCAAATAAAATCCAGTTTGTTTCCCTCATCATTAGCTTACACAATCTAACCTTAGCTTGTTCGCCACCACTTAACGCTCGTAACTGTCTAGTAATGTGTTCATTTTTGAGTCCACAACGTGCAAGATGGGCACGGACCTCATGTTGGTTTAAATGAGGAAATTCATTCCACACGCTATCAATTGGTGTACCATTACCCGCAGCTACCTCTTGTTCAAAATAGGCTGGCTCTAAAAAGTCACCTTGATATGTTTTGCCACTAAACGGACTTATCTTACCTAAAATTGTTTTCAGCAACGTTGATTTACCAACACCGTTACAACCAACAATAGCAATTTTTTCGCCACGTTCAATCGTAACACTCATCTTAGGCAATAAAGCATAATCATACCCAATCTCAAAATCAATACCTTCAAAAACCGTTTTACCACTAGCTCTCGCTTCTTTAAAACCAAATACCGGTTTTGCTGCTTCTTCTGGGCGATCGATACGTTCTAGACGATCCAACTGCTTCTCACGGCTTTTTGCTCGTCCTGATGTAGAATAACGCGCTTTATTTCGCGCGATAAAGTCCTCTTGCTTTTTAATAAATTCCTGTTGCTTTTCATAAGCATCAATATGCTGGTTTTTATTCATATCAGCCATTTCAAGGAATTTGTTATAATTTGCTGAATAACGAGTTAGCTTTGCAAACTCTAAATGATAAATTACATTAACAACTTGATTCATAAACTCCGTATCGTGAGAAATCAAAATAAATGCATACGGGTAGTTTTGCAAATAGTTAGTTAACCATTGAATATGCTCTACATCCAAATAGTTGGTAGGCTCATCTAATAGTAATACCGTTGGCTTCTCAAGCAACAGCTTGGCTAGCAATACTTTAGTACGTTGTCCCCCACTTAAGGAAGCTACATCACGTTCTAAACCAATCGCTGACAAGCCTAGCCCATTTGCCATTTCCTCTACCTTAACATCAATTAAATAAAAATCTCCGATGTCTAGCTGCTCCTGAATATCACCCATTTGGTTCAGCAGTTCCTCTAACTCCTCGGGTGATGCATCAGCCATTTTATTCGTAATTTCCATCATTTCCTTTTCAAGCTCTAACAAGGGCAAGAAAGCATCTTTAAGAACATCACGAACCGTTTTGCCTGGTGTTAACTTCGTATGCTGATCCAAATACCCATATCTAATTCTTGGTGTCCATTCTACTTTACCTTGATCCTTTAGCAACTGACCTGTGAGAATATTCATAAGAGTAGACTTACCTACCCCATTTGCCCCAACTAGTCCAACATGTTCGCCATCCAATAGACGAAAAGAAACATTTTTAAATAATGTACGATCCCCAAAATTGTGGGAGACATTTTCTACACTTAGTAAGCTCATATCCTTTACAAAAACCCTCTCTTAGTCGAAATAAGTCATTTACGTGTATTCAACAACCTATTTTAGCATAATATGAAGGGTTTTTTGAACCTCTCCAAAATAAATCTTTGACACGTGATTTCAAATTTCTAAGAAATAGCATTGTTTTTGACTTATTTATGCTTCTTTTCTTTCCGCTACACGTAAAACTCTTCTAGTTGCCCTTGTATTCCAACCCACTAGATACTCTATTATGGACACTAATGACCTTTTATAAGCACGAGTGATCGGTTGCATTTTTAAATGATGGGTATGTGCATTTTCAAGCTGAAGCGCTATATTTGCCTCATTCCACGGGACAATAATAGGCTCAGAATCCCAACAGATCGGAATATCCTTCATCAAGTTCATCATATATTCATGACTTAAATGGCTATCAACGGCTTGAATATAAACAGGTTTTACAGTTATTCCCTTTAGTTCAGGCCATTTTTTAAATAGCTGCTGGAACCATTGCTTACTTTGCTCAATATCATAACGATCAAACGTTGACATCCAAACAACGGCATCCGCCGAATACCAAGCATCGTAACAACCACAGTGGAAATCATTAATATCTATTAATAAATAATCATAAGCACCAGCTAAACCACCTAATTCAAATATCTCCTTATTAAGTTCATGCTCATCCTTAAAGCCTGCCGCTACATCAAAGCCATAAAATGGTGTTAATCTTAGCTTGGACTCAGTACTACCAATACAATAGCCGTATTTACCAGAAGCAGTAGCATCTACTAGCAATACCTTTTTATTAGCTGAGGATAATATTTTACTCAAATAGAGCAGAAATTCATGCTTATCACTTATACCTGCAAAAATATAACGTTTCAACTTAGTCGTCTCCTTTTGTCCTTTTCATTTTCCACCACAAAGCAATTGACGCAATTAACCTACGTTTAGGGATTAGCCATTGCTGAAGTAAATCTAAGATTACTGTCTTCATTTCCTCTCCAGGCTCAAATGGATCTAAATCTAAAGGTAGATGATGTATTAAACTTTTACTTTGTCGCCTCATCTCCTTGATTTCCTGTACTGGAGCAAAGGGGACAACACATATCCAATCTCGCTTCAGCATCACTGAATGTGTCTCCATAAATCTCATTATGTCAGCTCTACGCCACTCTGCCGCAGCCGCAACAATAAACGCGATATCTGCACGCATAAACTCTTCTTGCAAATATGGATTATTAGTTGTACCAAGATCACAAACGACATAATCATAATTTTGTGCCAATAGTCCAATATACTGTGCTCTAGTTGGTTGTTTAAAATAAAAGACACGATTGATCTGTATTTCTAAAGCATTGCTGAATTCAGGAAATTCAAATCCTTCTACAATTGAAAATATACGTTCAAACGCTGTTGAAGCCGGGTCAAGCTCGATAATAGCAACTCGATAACTCATTTTTGCAAGTGAATGTGCAATAGTAATCGCAGTGTGTGTAACACCAACTCCTTGTGAAACACCACTTACAGCAATAAGATTAGTTTTCCCTTCCTTTAATATTTCTTCTTTTTGCAACACTAGCTTCTGTAATACCCGAATAAACATATCTGCCGATGAATAACGATCCTCTGGGTTAGGCTGCATCAAAGATTGAACCACAGGCAATAACAGACTATAGCCTCGTTTGGAAAACAACTCCTCCGCTTCCTGTGTTAGTTCACTATATTTACAGCCTGTACCTAAAAATAGCAATACCGCACCTAAAGAGTATAGATCAGCTCTACCATCACTTTGAGTTCCTACAAATTGTTCTGGAGCGGCAAAACCAATTGTCCCTAGCTTCACCGTATCACTGACTTGATCTTGTTTATAGCTGCGAGCAATTCCAAAGTCTACAAAACGGACCTCCTCATCTTCGTCTATTAACAAATTAGATGGTTTAATGTCTCGGTGTATAATGGGGGGATCCTGACTATGCAAATAATGCAACCCTTCCCCTATTTTTAATCCAATATGACCTAATTGCTTTACAGATATAGGTTTATTTTTTTCTTTTATATACTGATCTAAATGTATGCCCTGAATGTAGTCCATCACTAAATAACAGTACTGTCTATCATTAGACCACAAAAAATCAACGATTCTTGGCAATCTAGGATGACTTAGTTTAATTAACAACGAAGCCTCCTCTTCAAGTGCCCTGCCTGTGTCATCACTTACACCACTTTCCTTAATCGCCCATTGTTTACCTAATAGCTTCATATCATCAGCTAAATACACTCTGCTCATTCCACCTACACCAATAACCTGCAAAATCTGATATCTACCTCCTACAACGTCTCCTGAAGTAAGCTGTGGCATAAACTTCAACGATTCACCCCCTATGTAAGACAACAAAAAAGGGAAAGCTCCACATCCAACTATCCATCTGGTTCATTACCAAATAAATAATTGCATGGGATGCTTTCCCAGCTAAGTTATTTTTGTGCTTTAATTTGAAATTAGTATATGTTAATATAATCCAACTGTCAACATGCTTTTCAAACACAGATTTAATTAACGATGTTAATATTTAATCATATATAAAGTAATTTCATCCCGATTGTGTGCTAGTTGTTTGGCACGCTGGACTTGGAGTCTTGCATCCTGAAACATGCTTATAATTTCACTTATAAGTGCCATTGGCTTTTTATGCAGTAGCTTAACCGTTACAATTGCTGTACCTCCAGGCTGAAGTGCATCCAATAGGTTAATGACTAGTTTTGCTGTCCCTTTTGGACTCCAACTCATATCACACACTAGCAAATCAAACTGTCCTTCGTTAAACTTTACACTATCTGCGTTCTTTTTCAGATAAGTTAGGTTTGGTGAAGCAAGTACAGAAGGTGCCATTTTAGCTGGATCAACCGCTGTAACCTTTAATCCACGTTCTAGTAAAAAAGAAGTCCAGCCCCCAGGAGCAGCACCAATATCAAGTGCATTGTGGAAGGAGGAGAATGGAATACCAAAGCTAACCTCAGCCTCTAACAGCTTAAATTTAGCTCGGGATACTTGCCCTTCTTCCTTTTGAAAACGAATCGCTCCACCATTCCAGTCAGACAACTGATGCCCTACTGCTTCAACACCAGCGTACACCCCATTTTGCGCAGCAAATATTGAAATGACATAATCTGCATCTTTGACTACAAATTGTGCACCCAAATCACCTAAACCATCCTGAATGATTGTTTTAAGCTCTGCAGGGCTATCCTGCCATACAGACTGTGTAGACTTACGAACCTGAACTACTATATTTGATTCTTTTAAAAAGCTATGCGAAGCAATAAATTGATTTAGCTCACTTAACCACGACCAAGCATCACCTGACACTTCATCATACTCATATTCCCAGCTTACAGCAAACATATGACGCAAAAAGATCGGCTCTTGTCGTTCCATAACGGCGTAGATCTCTTTAAGTTCATGCTGTAGGCTGACTAACATGACTTCCCCAGGAACAAGCATTTTTGATTTGACAGAACCAAATAAACGATGTAGTTCTTCCTGAGCATATGGAGCAAAGCCATGGTTAGATGTGCATATTAATTTTGAAAATGCTGGTTCATCTATGACTTCATTTTCTAGTTGATTCAAAATTTAACCCCCAACTTCTATTTTGCTTCTTTTGCTATATCGTCCAAACGAGAAAAAGGAATTGGACCGTCATGCAAGGTAACATGCTCTGGCTTATTTTGATATAACATCTCATACATCTTTCTTTTGCCATACATGCTGGACGTGTGCAGAAAAATTTCATTTGCATAAAGTCCCTCTCGTATCATGCCTGATACTACTTCACTTCCTGTTGGCTCTCCTGGTCCCATATCATAGTCTAAAGATAATATATCAACCTCAACCTCACGAAGTACCTGCAAGCATTCCTCTACCGATCTAACTAAAGTAAAGCCTTTAGGACATCGTCGTAAATCATCCATATACAAATGAATCAATTAAGATCTTCCCTTCCGCGGTATTAACAGTTTTGTCGCTCTCCCCAGCGTCTAACCTTTTCAATATCTTCTCTATATGTTCCATCTCTTCCAGTTCTACTCTCGATAATCATTGGCTTAGTTCGTACCTCAGGAATGGATAAAAAGTATTCAAAGCCTTTCTGACCAATAAACCCCTCTCCTGGTCTTGCATGTCGATCCTTACGGGACAGAGCAGGGTATTGCGAATCGTTAAAATGAATACACTTAACATCCGCCCAAAAATTATACTCTTGAGCCTTTTGGACAAAGTTATTATCCTGATCCCCAACCCACATTCCTGAAGCAAATGCATGACATGTATCCAGGCAAAACCCAACATATTCGGGTTTCTCACATAAACTACGAATTTTAGTTAATTCTTCAATGGTGATTCCCATGTCTCCATGATCACCTGCTTGATTTTCCAGCAAAAGCATAGACTTGCCCTGCCAGTGTGAAAGCACTTTATTTATACATTGTATAATATTTTGGTATCCTTGCAAGAGATTAATTCCCTTATAAATACCAAAATGAACAATTATTCCAATTGACCCACACGCCTCACTAATTTCCAAATCATTTTTTAATGAAGCAGTGGTACGATTAAACTGGTCATCCGAAGCATTTGTCTCTACCGCTAAATTACTTGGATATGGGGTATGAATAACAGAGAGAATGTCATTCTCTCTACAAATTTTTTTACATTTTGTGGCCTCAGCCTTGTCAAAATCTTTTACAGTAAGGCTTCGTGGATTTTTTGAAAAAAACTGATAGCAGTTCCCTCCCTGCTTCATCGCAGTTAATGCTGCACCTGCGAATCCAGTCCGAATACTGTGATGACCTCCTACATACAGAGGTACATTATTTTTCATGCTGGCAGCCAGGACTATAAAACATTTTTTTACCGTTAATTTCTCCCTTTACAATAGTATCTCCACAACGTGGACATACACTGCCCTCCTCATCGTAAACAACACACAAATCATTAGAGCCACCTGTTAAAGTATCGCCTTGCATAAGCGGAGACTCCATGTATCCTCCTGCTTGTGTTGCTGTAATCAACACTTTTCGCATTGCATGGTATAGCTCGCGTAAATCTTGCTCATTTAAATTTTGAATTTTTACACTTGGTCTAAGCTTTGCCTCATAAGCTATCTCATCAACATAGCAATTACCAATCCCGGCGATGACGTCTTGATTCGTTAACGTCGTTTTAATGCTTCCTTTTCGTGATGAAATTAGCTCAATAAATTTAGATTCTGTCATTTTTGAATGTAGTGGCTCGGGCCCTAAATGACCAAACTTTTCATCAATTTCCTTCGCCGTTAACAAATGCAAATAACCAAGTCGTAGCCCAATAAAGAATAACACTTTGTCACCAAAGGAAATTTCAATTTGTGTGGTCCGATCAAGGCGATCCTCGTCAGAACCTAAATATAGCAATCCACCTAACATAAGATGAAGCACTAAACGTCTACCGTTATCTAGGTGAAAAATTAAATGCTTTGCACGTCGTTCTACAAAAATGACATGTCTATCCTGAAGCTCCGCCTCAAATTGCTCTACACTTGTATTTATAGATTTTGGTCTATTTACAACTACTTTTGTTATCTTTTTATCTAAAATGTGCTGAGAAAGCTGTATTTTGTAATTTTCCATTTCTGGTAGTTCCGGCATGTTTATCTATCCTTTCACTCACTGTCTAATTAAATCAATCACTTCTATAAGATCATTGCATATCACATCTGCTTTTAAATTTGTCCTTTGTTCAAAGGATTCCAAATTTTTGGCATTTGTAACCCCTGTTAAAGTTAATATAGTGCCACATCCTACATTAGCACCCGCTGAAATATCTGTTAGCATATTGTCACCAATCACAGCAATTTGTTCATTTGGGAGCTGTAACTTATGAATTGCATATTCCATTAATATGCGAGAGGGTTTTCCTATTATTGTTGGTTTTTTCCCTGTAGCCGCTTCAATAGCTGCTCCAAGTGTACCCGCGCCAGGCGCAAAACCTTCCTTCGTAGGCAACATCAGGTCGGGATTTGTCAAAATAAACTCAGCTCCGTTGGCGATCCAGTTCATTGCTTTGCTTAATGTTTCATATGTAAAAGAACGATCAATGCCTTGAACAACTATATCTGGCTTTTCCCATTCTATCGATACATTAGCCTCATGCAAGGCGGTCAATAATCCATGCTCACCTATAGGCGCAACTGTAGCAGCGGGCTTCGTACGCTTAATATAATCCGCAGCGGCTACTGCAGAGGTACAAACCTGTTCCTGTAAGGCAGGGATACCCATTTCACGCAAATGTAATGCTACTTCCTCTGGTGTACGTGAGGAGTTATTTGTAACAAACAAATAAGGCTTACCACAATGATTAAGCTCATGAATCAATTGCTCCGCATGAGGTATAATACGACTCCCATGATATAAAGTTCCATCTAAATCAATTAAAAAGGCATTCCAGCTTGCCAAGACAATCCCCCCTTATGTAGCCTATAACAATACTATTTGATTTTGTCTATTTTGCGTCGAACACCATCGAAGCATGTACAAGAACAGTGTCATTTCCTGCGCTTTCCCGGAAAATAATTTGGGTAATAATTATAGCTCAAAATCAAGAAAATAGTGGTTGCCAAGATGTTGATGGTTGCTACGAAACAGAGGGTTCTTCCGATCGTTGTTAAAACCAGATTCCTTCTTTTATTATAATTTATCGTTGAAATCTGGTTTTAAATACGAACGTTGCACTTCTCCAGAATCCCTCTGTCCCTTCGCTAATTCAGGTGTTTGTCAACCACTATTTACAGCAACAATGAGCTATAATTATTAGATAGCTTCAGTAGTTAGGTGCGTTCTATTGGGTACAAGACATGTTCTTGTGCCAATTGAGAAGCAGGGAAGGTGTGCTGCGCCTCTGTTGCTAAAGCTTCTAATTGCTCTTCAGATTTGTATCTTGAGCTGAAATGCGTCATGTATAAAGTTTTAACGCCTGCCTCTTTTGCAGCTTCTGCCGCCTGAGTGGCAGTACTGTGATAATAAGTATGAGCAGTTGAAGCAAGCTCGTGTAAAAATGTAGCTTCATGCACTAATACATTTGCACCCTTCGCTAATATCGCTACACCAGCACAAGGTCTTGTATCCCCTAATACCGTTACAATACGTCCCTTTTTAGGTTCACCTAAAACATCACTTGGCATAACAATAGTTCCATCTATCGCAGTCACACATTCCCCACGTTTTAACTGACCATACTGGGGCCCAGGCTTAATCCCTAAGGAATCTAAATATGTCATATTTAACTTACCTGGTTGATCCTTTTCTACAAAACGATAACCATAACTAGCAATTCGATGATCAAGCAGGGCTGATTCAACATAAAAACGGTCATCCTCAAATATAGCCCCACCCTCATGCTCAATAATTTCAAGCTCATAGTTAATATGAGACTGACTAATCTCTAGTGCACTTTCAATAAAAGCTTTTAATCCGTGTGGGCCATATATTTGTAAAGGCGTATCTCCGCCCTGATAGGCACGACTTGAAATAAGTCCAGGTAAACCAAAAATGTGATCTCCATGCAAATGAGTTACAAATATTTTTTCAAGCTTACTCAGCTTTAATGGCGAACGTAAAATTTGATGCTGCGTCGCTTCCCCACAATCAATTAACCAAAATGAGCGTCTTTCTTCAAGCAAACGTAGCGCCACAGAAGTAACATTACGTTCAAGTGAAGGGACTCCTGCATTTGTACCTAAAAAATAAAGTTCCATGAACTATCATCCTTTTTAGTCAACATTCTGTAACAAATAATTTACCATTGATGATCTAGACTTCAAAACGTTCACGCTTTAGTTTATCAGAATGGAGACCAATATAAAAGCGCAGCAAAACAATCAAGCTCCTTTCAATCCATTTAAGGATCAAAAGGAGCTTTCTTTTGTTATTGCATCAGCTTAGACTTAAGCATTTTCTGCAATAATATCATGCAACTCTGATAAATGTTTAATTTCGTAATTTGGCACAATTTCATCATTACGGATATGTCCAGTACGGTTCACCCACACTGCATGCATTCCAACGCTAAGAGAACCTTTTACATCAGTCGTTAATTTGTCACCAACCATAAGCGCTTCTTCTGGTTTTACATCTAACAGCTCAAGTGCGTGATGGAAGATGGAGGAGTCTGGTTTTCCTTTTCCGAATGTACCCGAAATAATAATGTGATTAAAATAAGGTGTTAATTCAGGCACACCATCTATTTTTTCTTGTTGCAATGAAGGACAACCATTTGTTAAAAGCAATAATTTATATTTACCTTTTAATTCATCTAGAACTTTAAACGTTTCATTATCATATACGTAAGGGCGCTTGCGACGTTCAATACCAAATCGATCTGCAAGCTTACGAGCTAGCTCTCTATTATCCACACCACAAGCTTTAAGACCACGATGCCAAGACTCCTCACGATAAATTGGGGCTAACTGCTCCAATTGACGAAATTCAGGCTGCTCTCCTGCTGAGAAATTTCCCCATAAAGCTTCAAAAGGATTAATACCAATCATCTTTGTAAAAGCAAAGGGTTCATATGTAGCATATAGCGCTCTAGCTTCTTTACGAACTTCGGCTTCTAGCTGCGCTTCATCAACGTTTGCTTCCTGGTGTGCAACTTGACATGTTGCTTCAAAGGCTTCCGTTACACTTTTATCGTCCCATAATAAAGTATCATCTAAGTCAAAACATACAGCCTTAATTGTCACAACACATCTTCCTCCCCAAATTATCCTATACAAAACTATTCTTTTATAACTTTAACCTGATGAGTGTATCCAAATTTCTCTAAACTATCTCCCATTGCTGCAACATCAAAACGATTACGGATGCGGTTAAACGTCCATTTTGATCCTCTGCCCTTAGGAACAACAACAATCTGGTCTTTTCTAATGATAATTTTATCAATATTAGCGGCATCCACCATTAAGTCACGATTAAAACGTGAAGTATATAAGAAGTTTTTGTGAATACGAAGATATGGTTTTCTTAAAAAGATAACGAGCGACAAAAGCAAATACAAAACAATTGTAATCCAGAAAATTGCAGTGTCTGCCCCTGTTGCTTTTGTAGCTATCCCTAAGCCTCCATATAAAATCGCAATTAAACTTAAAGTGACGGGTAGCACAATTTTTCTTCCTTTAAAAACCTCACCATCACCACGCGACCCTATCATCGCGCCTCCACCGCCGCCCGAGCCACGATTTGTATTTACATTGATTCCTTTTTTCTTCAAACGAACTTGATTCCGTTCTACCTTCCTATCAAATGACCCCATTCATTTTCCTCCTACAAAACTTTGTATTATTTATCAACTACCTCAATGGATTCAAGCTGCTGTCTGAAATTTTTACGAATATTTTGTAAATAAATTTCACGTAATTTAGCTCTTTCCAATAGTTCCTCTTCATTTAATCCCGATTCTTTTTGCTTACGAGCAAGCTGATTAATTCGTTCTACCAAAGCATCAATATCCATAATTTCCTCCTGTAACTTATCTTTAGCACTTCACAACAATTTAAGACGCTCATCCTTTACTTTGACACGACTAAAAGAGCTTGTCAAGGCAACTTCACCTATACTGCCCAAGCTCATTAAACTTCATTATTTTTTATGCATTTCATAACATTAAATACATTTCTTAGATTTACTTATACTGTAAAACTATAAATTTCAATCCAATATTGGTATGGCAATAACCTCGCCTGCATGTATAACGCTATTTTTCATATTATTTGCCTTTTGAATGACCTGAATAAATGCTCTTGTATCCCATTTCTCTGGCTTGTATTGTGTCGCAAGCTGCCATAAGGTGTCACCCGCTTGTATAATCACCATTTCTTTTTCTATATTATTAGCTCTATCAGGTGACTCGAATGCCTTCACTGCTACAGTACAAATTAACATAAATAGGATTGTTATCCCCAAAACCCGCCACACTTTTTTAAATCCCTTGATTCCACTTATCTTTGTAGCATAGTTTGAAATTTTAGTTGACGAATTGTCCTGTGAAGCAGGTAGAGTATAAATGCTTTGATATGAACTATATTTTAACATGATCGCACCTCTTTTTTTCGAACGAATCGAACGAACGTTCTTGTTTTTCTATACTATATCACGAACACTTGTTTGCTTCAATATATTTTACGAACAAATATTCTTATTTTTTTACACACTTTTTCACGTATAGAATAACTAGTTTTGCTCTTCTCTGTACTCAAAAAACCAAAAAAGCCTATAACAACAGTATTTTTATATAGAACTTATGTTTGTGCGAACGAGGGTTCCATGTTATAATTTTACTAATACGTTAATTAGATGGGGTTGATTATTGTGTCAAAGGTTTCTAGCCGTCAACAGGCTATTCTTGAATTTATACGTAGTGAAGTTCGGTTAAAGGGTTATCCTCCCTCTGTTCGAGAAATTGGGGAAGCTGTAGGTTTGGCTTCTAGTTCAACTGTTCATGGTCATTTGGATCGCCTAGAGAAAAAAGGTTTTATTCGTCGGGACCCAACTAAACCAAGAGCGATTGAGCTACTTGCTCAAGAAGATGGGGATCATGATGTTAGTTTATTTGCACATACTGTGACGCGTGTACCAGTCATTGGTAAGGTTACTGCTGGTGTTCCTATTTTAGCTACTGAAAATATCGAAGATTATTTTCCTTTGCCTCAGCATTATAGTGGAGAAGGACAAGTTTTCATGTTGTCTGTAATGGGAAATAGTATGATTGAAGCTGGAATTCATAATGGGGATTACGTCATTGTTAGACAGCAGCATACTGCTGAAAATGGTGACATTGTTGTTGCGATGACAGAAGAAGATGAAGCTACAGTAAAAACATTTTATAAAGAACGTGATCATATTAGATTACAGCCAGAAAATCCTGATATGAGCCCAATTTTATTGAAAAATGTAAGTATTTTAGGTAAGGTTATTGGTTTGTTCCGCGACTTGCACTAATTTTAGTTAAGATTAGTTATTAGTAATATATTCATTTTGTCATATTTTCTTATCCTTTTGGTCATGATAGCTATAAGAATTATCTTTTACTTAGATATTCAATCCAATGCTAAGGATATGATCAAAATGGACGAAATCAAGGAGATATTACACAAAATTGAGGAGCTTCGCCAACAGCTGAATGCTTTTCAAGCAAAGCAATTAACCGATCCTGAGGTAATTAAAATTAGTACAGAGCTGGATCAAGTTTTAAATGAATATCAACGTATGCTCAATCAGAAAAAATTTAATTCTACTGATTAAGCTTTTAGTGATATAGTATTGATATACTTTACATCACTTCATTAAACTACATGTTTTTCAACAGGAGGTTTTACTATGGATATTGCTGCACTTTCTACACAGTTATCACAAGCTAATTTAAAACAGGACGTTGGTATTTCCTTGATGAAAATGGTGAAAGATCAGACATCCGTTCAAACTCAGGCTTTAACTAAGCTTATGGAAACTAGTGCGCAACCTCATCTTGGTGGAAATGTAGATATTAAGATTTAATACTATTAGCTATATAATGGCTAGTTATTTACATAAGGAGAAAAAAAGAAGGGATATCCCTTCTTTTTTTCTTTTTCAGAATTACTATAGGCGTCTCTGCTTTTAATTACTTAACTAAACATTGTGAATGGAATTACATTGTGGGATAATTTAGGGGAATGGAGGCGGACATAATGTTATATATATGGTTTAAAGATTTGAACCCACTATTACCCACCCTAGTAATAGGTCCATTAGGTTCAATTCTTGTTGGTTACTTATGTAAAAAGTTTAACAAAAATATTTATTTAGGCTTAATAATTCCTGTACTCCTTCCTCTCTTATTTACTGCACAAAGTTTTGCAAAGATGATATTTTATATTGATGATTGGATGCTTTATGCTTGCTTCTACATCATCATTGCTTTAATTACTTATCGATTAACTTCACGAAAAAAAATAAGTCATATCTAAATAAAGAAGGGCTAAGCTAGATAATCACAGCGCCCTTCATCTTCTTATTATTAACCTATCATTCGAATGACTACTCTCCATTAGCAACCTCTACTCTAAACTGGTACTTCTTGCGCGAAAATTCTTTTCCTGAAATTCTAACGATGTCTGAGGTAATTAACTGTACTGTGCCCCCAAAATCCTCAAAATTAACACGGTACTCCTCATCAATAGACACGACATAAACATGTGCTTCACATATCGCCGCCGCAAATAATTCCAAATTAGTTTTAACTACTTTGTATGTGTGATTCAATGACTTCCACCTCTTTACTTGAGCAATACTATATGTGATTGAACAGTGCTTAAATTTTACCTCAGTTCAATATGAGTTCAATTCATTATATATATTTCTAGACATTAAGTCAGTACCCTTCTTCATTTTTCTTTTTAGTTGGTTTTTCATATAGTCTAAATTAATATTATTAATATTTCGTCCAGTAATCTAAATTACTGTCCTGATATTGTTTGGGTTTAGTGTGATTAGAGGTCATGCCTCCACTATTTGTGCCCGCCACTTTATCCCGATCCTCAACTTCCAAAACCACAATCGTACTTAAATCAGGATTATCTGGCCAAAAAATGTATTGTTGCTCAACTAAATGTCGCAATCCAACAATAATTTGTGATTTATTTAATCCCATCTTATATTCTAGCTCTACCCACATGGGCATTCTATGCTTCTGGCGACTAAAATTAAACAATAAACGTAACAGCTTCCGATCCAAATCTTGAAGCACAATCATCACTCCAATTCAAAAATAAATACAAAACAGAACATACATTCTTATTCTAGACTTATCTTACTTCTTCTGCAATAAAAATATAAAAGTGAACCACTTGACAGTGAATAGGAACTAGATTTAATTTGGCACAATTTTAAGCTATTTAAGCTTCATTTACTTCATCATCTATAATTGCAAAAATGATCTGCTCCATCCTTACCCATTTCCACTCTCCAATCGCTATTGCGAGTTTAATCTCTTTTTTTACAGTTTGAATCGTAGCTACCATCCCCTCTAGCTCTACTTGTTCACACTTAACAGGATTAAATATATGAAGGGTCACCTTCCTCCGCTCACGAAAGGACCGAATTAATGCACGTTCAATTTGCTCTAGCGCTTGCTCATCTAGTATGGGGCAGACCTGCTGCTCGTGTCGCATGTAATCTTGAATAATAGCTTCCTTATGCTGTGGCAACATCATCCGACTAGATTCCCACAAGCCATTGCCTTCAAGCTTTTTACTCATTTATAATGCCCCCCAACCTTATCTGCACGATCAATCGCTTGTGCCGCAGGCATTAAACAGTTTGCTCGCAATATTGAAATTTCTCCAAAGCGATCCTTAATTTGATCCATCACCTGATCTACGGCACGCCAATGCTCTTTATCGCCAAACAATGTAAGTTGACCTATTTTGTCACAACTGAGTCCTGACAAGCTAACCGCAACGCCCCGTACAGGCTGGCGATCCCAGTGAAGATGAAACAATTTGCAAGCCGCTTCATACACCTCCTGTGTAACATTGCTTGGATCACAAAGCTTCATTTGTCGGTGAAAGCCAGTTCGCACATTAAAATCAGCCCCACTCACACTTAGTGCAACAGTCCCTCCTGCAACTCCCTTTTTCCTTGCTCTTCGGCAAACCTCTGTACATAAATCATGAATGACAATTTCAATATCTTTGGCATGAATATAATCTCTAGGCAACGTCATCGCATTGCCGATATCCTTTTGGATATGATGACTTAACCTGCTTACAGGTGAATCATCGATCCCATTTGCCACACGCCAAATGACCTCCCCATTTACACCCCAACGTCTACGCAATGTGCCTAATGAAGCTGAGGCGAGCTGCTCAATTGTTTCAATCCCCATATTTTGCAAATGTTTCTCCATACGGGAGCCAATCCCCCACATGCCTCTAATCGGCTTATTACCAATATGCTGGTGCATTTCCTCCTTATTTAAAATGAAAATACCGTCCGCTGTTTTTTTAGCAACGAGATCGCAAGCCAGCTTACTAACTACTTTGTTTTCACCGATTCCAAGCCGGGCAAATATTTGAGTATCCTGTAAAATATGTGCTTGAATTTTTTTAGCTAAGGCATACGCCTCCCCATCATAAAAATGGAGTGATCCCGTCACATCTGCAAATACCTCATCAATACTGTAAGGCTCAACCAAATCGGTATAGGACTCAATAATATGCTTAATTTCCATCGACTTCGCAATGTATTGCTCCATATGAGGGCGAACAATAACAAGGTCTGGGCATTTCTGTAGCGCTTGCCATAACGGCTCCGCGGTCGTTACCCCATAGGCTTTGGCTAAAGGACAAGCTGCCAAAATAATACCCGATCTACGTGCAGGATCCCCTGCTACAACAAGAGGTAAGTCTCGATATTGTGGGTATTTCGCCTTCTCCACACTGGCATAAAAGCTTTGCATATCAATCAGCATGATCGTACGTTTCTTTGTTGTCATATCTACCCTCCAGTTCAAATATACGAACATCTATTTGTATTATATGCGAACATTTGTTCTTTATTCAATGGAAGAATCGACCACTTAGTTTAGGCTTGAATATCTTGAACCTGTAGACCATGATCATCATTGACAACAAAAAAATCCAGCCACATTAGAAGCAACATGGCCGGATTCTTGCTAAATTCTACATTCTACAGTTTATATATTGTAAACTTACAACCCTATTCTTTTTCTATCCACTTATTCCTGAAGCTGATTATAGGAAATTAATCGATGAATATGCACGGCAAGATAAGTAAGCTCCTCATTTGGAATCATTACCTCGTTAAGCTGGTGGATATACCCTTTTACTTTAAACGCAATATCCATCGCTTCAGGATAAAGATTCGCAATTTGCTTAAATAAGATATCATCCTTTGCATCTAACAATTTATGAGCATAAAAGCGTTCCACAAAAAACTTCACATGCGTAATAAAACGTGTGTAATGAATGTTGTCGTGATCCAAATCAAGGTTCAGTGAATATCTCACCAAATTAACGATGCTCCCAATCATTTTGGCTACCTTCATCGCATCCTGTGACTCTTTTTTTTCGCTCTGAGCATTAATTAAATGGAAGGCGATATTGGCTGCCTCTTCTTTGGGCAAGTTAATCTCTAATTTTTCATTCATTAGCTTCAAGGCAAATTGTCCAATTGCAAATTCCTCAGCGTAATAATTTTTAATTTCCCAATACACTTTATTTGTAATATTAATTTGTTTATTGAAGCGTTCTACTGCAAAGCTAAGATGATCCATCAGTGTAAAATAGATCCCTGTATTTAGCTTCGTTTGAAGCTGCTCCTCTGCATAGACAACAATTTGCTGGGTTAGCTCTACATAGACGGGGGCAATGGCATTTAGCAAGCCAAGATATTGCTTAATTTGAATATGCTCGACTGGAACAAACATTTGATCCGCCTGATGCTCTAGCACAATATCTCCACTTTTTTGCCCATACCCAATGCCTTTGCCAAACAAAATATATTCCTTTTGATCCTGATCCTCCACAAGTACCACACTAGAATTGAGAACCTTTTTTATTTTGATCACCGCAATCACCTTCCTTTAAGAAAGAACTTGCACTAATCTAAATCTTGTCCATTGCTTTCAATTACTTTTTTATACCAATAAAAGGAATCCTTACGGCTACGTGCCAATGTTCCATTCCCCTCATCATCTTGATCAACGTAAATAAAACCATACCGTTTAGACATCTGTGAGGTTGAGGCACTAATGAGGTCGATACAGCCCCAGCTTGTGTAGCCAAACAAATCAACGCCCGCCTCTACCGCTTCCTTCATTTGCTGTAAATGTGCTCTAAAATAGTCAATCCGATAATGATCATGAATAGAACCATCCGGCTCCACCTGATCCACTGCGCCCATCCCATTTTCCACGATAATTAACGGCTTCTTATAGCGATCATATAATTCAATCAATGAAATTTTTAAGCCAACAGGGTCGATTTGCCAGCCCCATTCCGTAGAAGGCAAGTAAGGATTTTTAACCCCCATAATGGTGTTACCAGATGTGCGTTCTAACCCTTCCTTTGCCGATTCTGTCAACGACATATAGTAGCTAAATGAAACATAATCCACCGTGTGCTGTTTTAAGATTTCCCGATCATTAGGCTCCATATGAATGTGAATGTTTTTTTGCTCTAGCATACGTTCAATTAAGACGGGATACTCTCCAAATACCTGTACATCAGCGTAAAAATAGTTATGAAGATTTCTTTGCAGGGTGACTGCAACGTCTTCTGGGTTACAGGTGTTAGGATACGTAGTTAACTTGGTCAACATACAACCCACTTGGCTGCCTGGTATAATTTCATGGCAATCCTTCGTAACTAATGCTGAGGCTACAAATTGATGATGAAGTGCTTGATAGACAACCGCTTCCTCTTTGCCCTCTGGACAACGATCAGGCACAATCCCCGCCGTCGTAAACGGATGACGATGAATGCTATCAATCTCGTTAAAGGTAAGCCAATATTTCACTAGCTCCTTATAGCGTAAAAAGCATGCCTTGCTAAATTTCACGAAGCAATCAACAACTTTTCGTTCTACCCAGCCATTATATTTCGCACTTAATGCTAACGGCATTTCATAGTGAGATAAGGTAACAATCGGTTCAATATTAAGTCTCTTCATTTCAGTAAATAAGTCAAAATAAAACTGTAAGCCTTTCTCATTGGGCTCCGCTTCCTCCCCTGTTGGGAAAATGCGACTCCATGCAATCGATACACGTAATGCCTTAAAGCCCATTTCCGCAAATAACGCCAAATCCTCCTTGTAACGATGGTAGAAATCAATCCCTCTACGCTTAGGGTAGTTTTTATCACTTCTGTCCTGCATTGCAACTTCAATCGCTTTAGACGAGATTGCTTGATGACCTTCATAATCCTCTACATCTACATTTGGCTTGTACAAACCAACATCAGCGACAGAGAGTCCTTTTCCGTCTATATTCCATGCACCTTCCGCCTGATTGGCGGCAATAGCGCCACCCCACAAAAATGTTTCTGAAAATCCTTTACTCATTTTATTCTCCCCCTTTAGTCGTTATCGTCATCACAGTATCTGTATTGCCTACTTCACGTTTAGAGAGGTGTAGTGGCTCCACCTGTGCGTCATAATCATCTTTACTTGAAACAACCATAATAGTAACAGGATCATATCCCGCTTCTATAATTTTGTCTATTTCAAACTTTAACAGTAAATCACCTGCTTTGACCATATCTCCCGCTTTGACGACAGGTTCAAAATATTTCCCCTGAAGTCTAACCGTATCAATCCCAACATGAAACAGCAATTCGCAACCATTTTCCATTTTCATCGCAATCGCATGACTTCGGTTGTAGACCACCGCGATCTGTCCATCAACAGGTGCATACAATTCGCCTTTGGACGGAATAATCGCAACACCCTCACCCATTGCCTTACTTGAAAATACCTCATCATTTACATCAGCTATTAAAATTTGTTGACCGATGACTGGACTTTTAATTTCTTGTACTTCTTGTGATTTTTGTGTCTTTTGTTGCACGGTATTTGTAGCCATCTGTTGGTTTTGATTTTTATCCTTGCGATCCTTACCAAAAATAAGCAAGATAATAAATGGAGCAACGAAGGAAATAATGAGTCCAATAAAAGCATTAATAATATTTTGAGGCAAGCTTTCTGATACAAACATCGACATGCTTGCTAGGCCTGGCCCTACTAATACATACACTTCTACTCCAACAATTCCAATAAACGCTCCGCCAATTAAAGAGCCAATCATGACGCTGCCCAGCACTTTTTTATTTTGTAAGGTGACCCCGTACAAGGCTGGCTCTGTAATCCCAAACAAGGCAGAGATACCTGCGGATATGGCTGTGGAACGAAGTTCCTTATCCCTTGTACGAATCGCAACGGCAAAACAAGCGCCACTCTCTGCAATATTATGAGCTAAGGAAGCGGGTAAATATAATAATTCTTTTCCAGTTGTCGTTACAGATGTAATCGCATAAGGCAGTAATGCTTTGTGCATCCCAACTGAGACCATAAACGGTAACACAGCAGCTAAAAGTGCAGTCGCTACCCATCCCACCTTACTAAACAGCATTACAATCACAGATGAAAAGCCTTCGCCTAGCGTATAGCCAAGTGGTCCTAATAACAACAAAGAAATCGGCACTGTAATGACTAATGACATCATCGGTACAAAGAAAATCCGAATCGCTTTAGGTGAAATACGAGTAAACAACTTTTCTAACTGAGCATATAAAAGAATCGTTAGAATTGCCGGAAAAACCTGATAAGCATAAGAAATGTTTTTAATTGGGAAGCCAAACAACATTGCGCCCTCTGTTATCATGGCTGTTACCTTCGGCAACATTAATGCCCCTACCGCAGATAAGGCAACAAGCTGATTCACCTTTAACTTTTTAGCAGTTGTAACCGCTACCAACAATGGAATGTAGTATAGTGGCGCATCCCCAATTTGGAATAAAAGCTGATAGGTTTGTCCGCTCGGATCCATCCATTTCATTAATCCTAAAAGTAACAAAACCGATTTTAAAATCCCTCCACCCGCAATCGCTGGAATAAGCGGAGAAAAGATACTCGTAATAAAATCTAATAAAACACTTCCGATATTTTTTTTAGAGCTCGTTGAGCTGGATGTACTTGTTGAGGCCCCAGCCCCAGACAAATGCCCCATGCCCCCTAACAATTCAATAATTTCATCGTATACTTCTACGACATCGTTACCGATAACAACCTGACATTGACCTATCATTTTTACAGCAATTACACCTGGAACACGTTGTAAATGGTCTACATCCACTTTGCTATAATCATGCAGAGAAAATCTTAATCGCGTAGAACAATGCTCAAGCTGCGAGATATTGTCTTTTCCACCTACATGCTTCAACACTTCAGATGCAGTCAGCTTATAATCCATTTGTCATTCTCCTTTGCTGTATGCATATGCTGGAAAATGGGTACAAAAAAAGGACCTAAAACGACAAAATAAGCTTTTGTCCATTTTAGATCCTGCCTGCTTTACCAGTCACATGTCTAAGTTATTTAATTAAGGTTAGTATAGTTTATAATTATGAAAGCGTCAACATTTGTATAAAAATAAATTTGTGATTATTTAAAAGCGAGAAGATTAAACGTTACAGAACTATTGAGTAATGGGTATTTTCCTTTAAAATATGATATATTAAATTTGGCTCAATCATAGAGCCTTTATTTTAAATAAAAATTTTAAATCTAGCAAAAAGGAGTCTAACATGAACATACTAAAAGATTACATTGCGGCAACCAATACACACGATTTTGAAGAAGTAAGGAAAATACTCCACCCTAATGCGAAGTATTTTTTTACGAGTCAAACCTGTACAAATCACGAGGAGATTAAAGCCTTTTTTGAAAATGCATGGGAAACTGTAAAAGAGGAAAATTACGAAGCTAGAGATGTAGAATGGCTACACCAAGACAGCGAATCTGCTACCTGCACCTATACATATTTTTATGAGGGCTATATTAATGGGAATTATGCCAGTGGATATGGTAGAGCAACCAATGTATTTGTGAAGGAAGGAGACAACTGGCTACTGATTCATGAGCATTTAAGTCCAATACCTAAACAAAATTAGATGAAGTGCACTATTAAATTAAGAAAAATATAATGTTCTACAATGAAATTATACTAAATAAGTATTGCCAGCATTTAGCAGTCATCATATAATGAAAAAAATTGATGAGGCTTACTATGGATCGGTAGAATCGTTGAAGCAGTAAGCAAAAGAATGAGGCTCCCCTCTTCCCGTCAACTTATAGCGTCTACCCACTAGTGAAAGGAAGAGGTCATTTGTTCAAATTTTTTAAGAGAAGGTTAGTTGCACGTATTGTTGCCATTGTTACACTCGTTATATTAGTTCTTTCATCTGGAAGTCTACTTTTACAGCTAGCTAATATCAAGATGGCTACTCAGGAAACGATTTCGGGCTACAATGTTAAAATTGCACAAAATTATGTAAAGCATCTCGATTCTGCTACCTATGCTCAATTTGCACAAGATCCGAAAAAAAACGAGCAGTTTCTATCTATTAGAGAGGAACTAAACGCATTTCGTGAGCGCATCGGAGCCATGTATGTGTATTTTGTGAAAATCGATGCTACGGGTACACCACTTATGATGGTAGATGGAATTATGGATGAGCAAAAGGCCTCAGATATTAATGAATTAACTGATATTCCAGCAGAAGCAGTACAGCAGTTACAAAAAGGAGAGGCTGCTAGCTCTTCTATCATTCATAATGAGGAGTATGGTAGCTATATTTCATCCTACGCCCCTATTTTAGATCAAAATGGCTCTTTACTTGGCGTGGTAGGTATTGATACCTCTGTGGGTGTATTGGATATTATTCAAGCTGATATTTTAAAATCAAGTATCCCGCTATATGCCATACTTCTGTTACTTACATTCGTCGGTATTATTATTGTGACTTGGTTTATCATTAGAGGCCTACGTCCCTTATATCCACTTAAAGCAAGCGTCAATAAAATAGCAAATGGAGAACTAGCCGAAGCCAGCCAAATTCTTCAAGGCTATCGTTTGCGAAGCGAAGATGAAATTGGCAGTACATATCAAATCATGACCCATATGTCTAACAATCTTAATCAAATGGTAAGTGAAATGGTTGCGGGCGTTACTGCTACAACTACATTGCTCACTGCTACAACCGATAAATTTGAACAAGATGCCACAGAAATGAAGTCTATGAATAAAACGATAGATACCTCGGTAGAACAAATTAGACAAGGTGCACATACACAAAAGCAAAGTGCAAGTGACAGTGTTCATGCCATGGAAGAAATAGCAAAAGGCATTATTGAAATATCAGATTCCTCCGCTGATGTGTTAGATACAGCAGAAGGCGCCATATTTACAGCACAGTCTGGTAAAGAAAATATGTCAGGCATGAAAAATCAAATCGAACATATTTCGCTGGTTGCTAGCGAGGTGGTATCAAAGGTAAGCCTATTAAATGGCTACTCCAAAGAAATTGGGGGAGCTTTATATACATTACAAAATTTTGCCTCACAGACAAAGCTACTTGCCCTTAATGCCTCGATTGAAGCTGCAAGAGCAGGTGAACATGGCAAAGGATTTTCTGTTGTTGCAAACGAGGTTAGTAAACTAGCGGAGGCATCTAGTGAATCTGTACAGGTCATTTCAAAGTTACTTTTAGGCATCCAGCAGGAATCACAGCAAATTAGTGAGCAAATGGATATGACTGCACAGGAGATTAGTGAGGGTGTCAACCTATCTAGTAAGGCTGAGCAGGATTTTAAACAGGTGGTAGAAGCTTTCAAGATTGTTGCAGGGCGTATCGAGGAGGTTTCCTCCGCTGCACAACAAATCTCCGCAGGCACTGAAGAGGCCACTGCATCAGCTCAGACAATATCGCAAATTTCTTCACATGCAGCTGATCAATCGGAGCAAATTTATTGTCTAATTCAGAGTCAAACCAAAATGTTTAATGCAATTATAGATATATCTGCTCAATTTAAAGAACAAACAGCTGCGATGACGATCGCCGTTGAAAAGGTTAAAGTCTAATTTTTTTCAACCCTCTAGCCTAAGGCTAGGGGGTTTTTGCTTCGATAATTAATCCGCCTATAGTTTCAATTCATTCTTAGTGTTTTGGTCTGCACCAAAATTATGTTTTTCGCATCTATTTGCTGGGAATAGTACTAGTAACTAACTTATAAATTTTATTGACATATAAAACTGTTATACGATAAAATAACTATACCGTCTGGACGGTTTACTTAAATATTATGTGCAAAGGAGATTGTTAATGAGTTCAACTTATAAATGGATCATGCTATCTATTGTTTCAGTTGCATTATTACTTATTTCTTTAGATATGGCGATCCTGTACACAGCATTGCCAACATTGACCCATGATCTTGCTGCTACTGCTTCCGAAAAATTGTGGATTATTAATGTCTACCCACTTGTTATGTCGGGTCTCTTGTTAGGCATTGGCGCGTTAGGAGATCGAATTGGTCATAAACGTATTTTTATGAATGGTCTGCTGGTATTTGGTGCAGCTTCCCTTGCAGCAGCTCTTTCCTCCAGCCCGGAAATGTTAATAGTAGGTAGAATATTTTTAGCAGTTGGCGCTGCTATGATGATGCCTGCCACACTTTCAATTATTCGTATTAATTTCAAGGATGAAAAAGAGAGAAACTTTGCAATTGGAGTATGGGGTTCTGTTTTCTCTGGTGGTGCAGGTTTGGGCCCGATTGTCGGGGGCGCTTTGCTTGAACACTTTCATTGGGGTGCCGTTTTCTTAATAAATGTACCAATTGTAGTCATTGCCTTTTTCTTGTCGTTTAAATTTGTCCCTAAAGATGAAGGCCATTCAAACAAGAAGTGGGATTGGTTTGGATCTATTCAAATTATGATAGGTCTTATCGGCGTGATCTTCGCAATTAAAGAAGCTACAATGAGAAATGGGCATATTGGAGTCGCTATTTTATCGGTGGTTATTGGGACAACTGCAATGTTGTTATTTTACAGAAGACAAAAACGAATGGGCAGCCCGCTAATTGATTTTAAATTATTCAGAAACGAGCGTTTCTTAGGAGGGATGTTAGGGGCAATATTTCTAACATTTGCATTGGTTGGGACTCAACTGATTTTTACTCAGCGATATCAGTTAGTTTTAGGTTATTCTCCGCTCAAATCTGCACTGTTCATGCTTGCGATCCCTGTGTCATCCTTTATTTCTGGGCTTGCAATAGGCTACTTTCTACACAAGTTTTCAGTATTACGTACTCTGCTTATCACAATATCCCTTTCTGCCGTGGGCATGGTATGCTACTTAGCTTCACTAAATCAAGGCACTTTATTTGAAGTCTTCTCTTTGGCCTTGCTAGGTGCTGGTTTAGGAGCTTCAGGAGTTGTATCTTCTAATGCAATAATGAACAATGTGCCGGTAGATAAAGCAGGTATGGCGGCATCCACTGAAGAAGTATCGTATGAAATAGGTGGCGTATTAGGTGTAGGTATTCTTGGAAGTCTATTGGCATTCTTCTACACACGCGGCTTTGTTCCAGTGAATGGACTCTCTCCGACAATGGGAGTGGACAGTTTGGATGAAGCGCTAATAGCTGCTGAAAAGCTTCCGACTCAACAAGCAGCTTTACTAGTCGATCATGCTAAAGAGGCTTTTAATTATGCTTTTAATTCGGTGAGTATGATCTCGACGGGAGTGATAATTGTTGGAGGATTCAGTATCGCTTATTTAATGATTAAGGAGCATAAAAAAGAAAAAGTTGGACTAAAAAGCTAAATATCAGATAATAGATTTAGAGGTGATAGAATGCGGAGTACTTCCAGAAGAGAGTTAATACTGATTGCAACAGCAAAAGTTATTCGGGATTTAGGAACAAACAACTTAACTATTGAGCTTGTTGCAAAAGAGGCAGGGGTAAGCAAAGGAGGGGTATTACATCATTTCCCCAGTAAACAGGCGCTCATTCATGCTTTGGCTGAAGAGTCCACCGCACAGTTTTTAGAAGATCTCCGTCAAAGAGTATCAAATGAAACTCAAGATGCTGGAAAGTGGTCACGGGCATACCTCGGGACAACATTAAATCACGACAGAGACAATGTAGGAATGAATGAATCAATGATAGCAACGTTAACGATGAATCCTAAATTTAGGTCTATATATCAGAAAGAGTTTGAAGTCATACAAAAAAATATTGAAAACGATGGAATTAACCCGGTAAACGCAACAATTATTCGATTAGCTATGGATGGTTTATGGTTCTCCGAGATTATGGGGATTGGCAAGCTCGATGAGCATCTGCGCACTCAAGTATTTGATTACTTGATTAATATGACTAATAAGAATGAATAGACTAAAGATAGTTTAACGACGCGACACAGATCATGTGTCGTGTTTGCTATATAAGTTAGTTGTTAGAAAACATATTGAATACCTGAAGCTGTTTTGCAGAATAGCCTCAGGTTTTTTAGAACTTAATTTATGGCTTAAGCTTTCCTAAAAACTGCGTGACCTCCTCCATATACCCCTCTGCCGTTATGCTTCTTGGCGCAAATAAAAAGGTTAATGTCGTTTTCCACTCAGAGCCAGCAATCGAGGTTGGCAACATCGAATGCTCTGTGTTAGGAAATACTTTTACATGAAGCAACGATTCAGGGGAAATTTTTGCACGATATACCTGTTCCGTTTCTTTAATATCTACGTTCACATCATCCTCCCCAAGCAATAATAGCACTGGTGTTTTAAAATTAGCTAAATCTGCTGTAGCATCAGCATTAAAGTTTTTAACTACGAAGTTCCACCGTTCCTTAGACATCACATCATCCTTACGCGCAAGCTTCATATATTCTTCATATGAACCTTTTTTATCTAACAAACCTTTAATCTCATTTTCATACGTGACTTGCTTCTTAATTTCTTCTGAGCTAAAGCCGTCCTTTTTCATTTGACTGCGTGTATTATATTCTCCTTGTGTACGCCAATTAATTGCAGGTGAAACTAAAATGCTAAAAGCTAATTTTTCCTTGCCTGCAAGCTTAGGAATAACCCAACCCGCTTGGCTAGCGCCCCATACCCCCATTTTGGTATCATCGATCATAGGCTGTTTTTTTGCCCATGCCAATGCTTGCTGCGCTTCGACAACCCGATCATCAATACTTTGATCTAACCAATTTCCTTCTGAGCCGTTAATACCTCGTTTATTTAATGACAACGAAGCATAACCTTGCTTAGCTAGCGCTTCCCATAACGGTTTGTAGCCTTCACTATGCGCCGCATCAATAGCACCGTCGCCATGAATAAATAAAACCAAACCTAACTTCCCCGTATACTGTCTAGGCAAAGCAAGTGTACCTGTCAACTTGCCTTGTGGAGCATCAATTTCTATTGACTGTTCTACAATATTAAACGTACTTTGCTGTAAAATATAAAGGCCTGTCCCCGTAAATAATAACAATGTAATGAGAATTGAAATCCATAGTTTTTTTCTTTTAAGCATAAAGTTCTCCTTTGCGGGTCATGTAGTTCCATCTCTTTTCACCTAGCAATAATGCTGTGAGCAAGCTGTTATCACAGTTTTGTTGACTAAATTGATACCGTTCATATAGCTGAATCGCTTTATGATTATGGCTTGCAACATGTAGACTAAGATAAGTCATTCCAGCAGATTGCCGCATGAATTGGTGTGCCCATTGCAGGAGCTGTTTCCCGATCCCTTTACCTTGATGCTGAGGGTGAACCACTAAATCCTCAATGTAGCATTCCTCTAGTTTAGGGCTGTGCTGAAGCAGGTACAATCCTGTGATCAATTTAAATAATTTCCAATTGCCAATGCTATTACATTTATTCCACCAGCTAAAATCAATAGATTTATTACGTTCATCAAATCCATGAGATCCATTAGATTCATTAAATTTTATCAACTTCCATTTTATACACATAGTGCCTACCACCACTCCCTGCTGCCTAGCTACAATACGTAAGTTGTTAGGCTCCTGAGGTAAATAATGAAGTAATTTTGTAAAAGTAAAGCCTAATTCCTCTATAGAAAGGGAGGTTAAATTTTCAAATTTGTATCCAAAGCCATATGCCATTAATTGACCTACAGATGGATAAAGCTCAGGCTGAACTGGCTCTATAGTAATAAATAGGGTCACTATAATTCCTCCCATATTATATAAACAATTGACGATTAAAATCCAAGCCCCTAAGCTAGCTTAAACCTTATTGTTTTCCTTCAATTTGAGTAATAGTTCATAATGAATTTGCTGAGGTGTAAACAGCGACAAATATGATTTTTCAACGATAATAAGCGGTACATCCTCATCATAACCTTGATGTGTAACTAGAGCATAGAATTGAGAGATATGCTCATCTAGCTCCATCTCATTTGTGACTGACAACTGACGGGACAAGTAAGTACCCACTGGTAATACCAGATCACCACTTGCTATATTGTCACTTTCTTGATTGTAATTTGCTTGATTACTAGGTGTATAAATCCCGACACTCCCCGACTGATCGTATACATAATGAATATCTGCTTCAAACAAATTAGGTACTTTTCCTTGCTGCTGAGTAAGTAGCTTGGCATTTAACGTAGCTGGCTCCTGCATCCGAAACCATAACGATAAGGCCATCTCTTCACGATGAACAATGGAATACAAAGTCTCATTCTCAGCTTCATTCTTCTTATCATCAAGCGACTCTTGTTCTTGTAAAAGTCTTGTAATAAAGGACTTTGTATCTATTAGCTGTGCTATTGCGGCTTCTGTATCACTTAAAGCTTGGCTAAATAGCGATCTCATTTGAACCGAAGATAAGCCCCTGAAGCATTCCTTAATGACCTGAACCGATAACCCCATCTTCCGTAACAGCAAAATGTGTGCAAGCTGATAAATTTCATCGATCCCATACATACGATATTGATTGTCAGCAATATAAGCAGGCATCAAAATTCCCTTTTCCTCAAAATAACGAATTTGATGTACAGACACTTGCATCAGCTTTGCTAGCTCACTAATTGTAATTTCATCCTTCATGTATGCTCACACTCCTTTTGCTCTTTTATCCTTCTGTCTCGGCTACACTTAAGTTATCCCAAGTATAAACCTTAGGTCTGAGCTAAGGTCAAGCGCTTAATCCAAAAAAAATCAGCTTCTAAACAAAAAACAACAGCCTGTTTTAAACAAACCTGACTGCTGTACCTTACTTCATTCAATTTATTTCATTCATCTATTTCATTAGTTTATCCACCCAACCAAAGGTGAGCTTAATGACCTGCGTTGGCCCTGGTAGATTAGGTTGAAAAACAAGGGTAATGGCTAAGATCATCGTCCCAAGCGTGATGGAATACATGATAATTTTAGCCCTTTTTTGTTGACAGTTATTGCTTTCTCCCACCATAATAATACCCGATATCAATAAAATCCCGATGATCCACCACCCTTTCATAGGCGCCTCCATTTCTCATATCTGTCTTATATAAGTCTTATATAAGTCTGAATTAATTAGTCTTCCCTTCGCCTTGTGGTTCCGTTGACTTACCTGTATGGGTAATGACAACCTTGTTTACTACAGTAATGTCCATCTCCGTATATATTTTTTCCCAGTTATTTTTTTGCGCTTGCCATTGCTTCGGATAATATCTACGAAATTGAACTGATGTTTTAAATAAATCAGCTTTAAACTCGTTTTGTGAGAATACAATTGCCTGTTCTGCGTATTCCTTTAACCGATCACTCCAAGCTTGTCTAACCTCTGATATCGCTTTTTGATCCGCCAAATCAACATTTGTTGTATTCAATACAACATCTCCTTTTGCATTAACCAGCATTTTTACACTCCACTTTTGATTTTTGATGTGCGGTTGAATACTTACCGTTGCTTTATCTAAGCGAATGGCGATAACGCCTTTACTGCTTTTAATGCTAATCGGGATAATAAAGTTATTAAGTTCATTTGAAAGTAATAATACGCCTCCACTAAGCGGTTCCTCCACAGTACGTACATACTTTCCTTCCTTAAACAAACTAATCCCTTTAAAAAAAGGCGTAGTTGCCAGGTTTTCTTGCCCAATTTCTAGAGGTGAAATTAACAAACGAGATAACAGCGCCGTTTTGCTAGGTCCATCTATTGAACGTACTAGCTCTAATAACGTCACTTTTGCACCAAGTCCTAAGTTTGCCATTTCACGTAATGATTCTGCTGAGCTTCTTTCCAAAGGATCAAGCAAAGCCAATATTTCCTCCGCACGTGCCTTACTTGAAAAAACATAAGCATGCTCACGAAATTCAGGATAGCGAAGAAAAAAATCAATATATTCACGCAAGCCTTGTTTGCTCGCCTCCTCATTAAAAACAATCACTTCGCAATGTCCCCAAAACATCTCCCTAGATACTTTTCTTTGTAGCCGGTTTAAAGCCTCTGCAATTGTGGAGCCTTCCGCTTTATGAATCATCGTAAGCCCACTCGGGCTACCTCCTGTGCTACCTACACTTTCAGTCCCTCCGCCTTTACGGGGAACAAAGATTTGCGCCGTTAACTGTACCTTTTCATTTTTATAATCAAGCCCTGTAGCAAGAACAATCGCTAAATCATTAATTTCTTTCCGCCCCCAACAGCCTGTCAATAATAAACTAAATGACAACAAAATAAAGAAGAGAAGATGACCAAGCTTTTGCTTACATTTCATGATGGTTCACTTCCCTTATTCCGTCCTTGAAATAGCCGTTTTAAAAGGGCTACGGCATACAGCATAGCGGGTATAAACAGCAAAAAGGCTAACGTATATATATTTGCAGCTGCGCCTAACAAGCTAGCTGCACTGGATTGATCTGAAACGACCCAATAGGCAAAAACCAGACATAAAAAGGACAATGGAAAAACAACTGGCTTATAATCCTCCATACCTAACCACTCCGCTACTGAAGTCGCAAAAATGTAAAGAAACACAGATATTTTTACGAATATACCAAAAATCCAAATCGCAATGACAACCGCCTCAATATGCTGTAGGAAATCAGCGATCGTAATATAGCGTGTCGCGATCATAAATGGATAAGCAAAGCTATCTGTCAAATCTCCCATCAAAAACAAACAAAATAAATTACTAGCAATCATAGCGATGGTTGTAACTAGCAGTGAGATCAGCATGGAGCGTGTAAGTCCTTGCTTCTGATTTACATTTGGAATTAAAAACGCAATAATGATGTATTCACTAAACCAAGCTGCTGGTGCAATCGCCCCTTTCATGCTAGGTAAAATTCCACGCTCCATAAATGGAAGTATTTCGGCGGGATCCAGCTCCCCAATTAAGAGCAAACAAATACCGCAAAATAATATTACAACTAACGTTACAAAAACTTGACTTGTCCGGCCAACGACTTCAATTCCAAATCTTACATTTATCGCACACACAATAACCATTGTTCCCATAACAACATATAGCGGTGTAGCAGGTAATGCTGTACTAGTAATAAATTCACCATACTGACGAATGACAAGCCCCGTTAAATGTGGAAAAAACCATAAGAAGAGAAAGCTCACTATTTTTCCAATCCACTTGCCACATATGTAAGGACTGGCCTGAATAAGGGTTTTTCCAGGATAGAGACGATGAAGACCGATAGACAAACCAATGGTTGCTAAGCCAAATATTGAGCCAATAATCGGTGAAATCCACATATCATGCCCGGCATAACGCATCGTGATACTCGGAACTGATAATATTGCAGTAGCAATTATAGTTGGAAAAACTAGAAAAGCTAATTGATTGGCTGAAATTTTACCTTGGTCTGTAAGCATATCGTTTAACTCCCTTTTTTCCAAGACGTGGACCGCCACCACACATCCCTTAACCTAGATTTTGAGGTTGGGGCAATTGGCGATAAATAAGGGGTACCAAATGAGCGTAAGCTGCTTAAATGGATCACAAGCAATATAATCCCTAACATAATACCGGGTAAACCTAATGTGCCTGCTAATATCATCATCGGAAACCTCATAATCCGCGTAGCTATACTTGCTGTATACCGTGGAATCATAAATGAAGCAATCCCCGTCATTGCAACAATAATAATCATTGGAGCCGATACAATCCCAGCCGAGGTCGCAGCTTGTCCAATAATAAGTGCACCTACGATACTTACGGCTGAACCGATCTGCTTCGGTAATCTAATCCCCGCTTCACGAAGCGCCTCAAATGAAATCTCCATAATCAGCGCTTCGATTAATGCAGGAAAAGGAATCTCCTCACGCGCTCTTGCAATACTCAGCATCAATACAGTAGGAATCATCTCTTGATGATAAGTGGTAATGGCAACATAAAATGAGGGTAGCAGCAAAGCGATGATATAAAAGAAATATCTCAACCAGCGAATAAAAATTGTAATATAAATATTTTGATAATAATCCTCTGGCGATTGCAGCATCGCAGACAATGTAACTGGTGCCACCAAGCAAAACGGCGTTCCATCTACAAAAATAGCAAAACGTCCCTCAAGCAGGTTGGATACAACCACGTCTGGACGTTCAGTTGCAATCATTTGAGGAAATGGTGAATAGGGCTGGTCGCTAATGGGTTCTTCAATGCATTGGCTCTCTAACACATCAGTTAGCTTTATTTTATTAAGACGGGCTTCCACCTCTTTGACCAAGTCGTCCGTAATTATCCCTTCCATATAGACAAGTGTTACTTTTGTACTTGTATATTTTCCCATTACTTGTGATTTTATTTTTAGTGAAGGGTTTTTAATACGCAAACGGATTAACGATAAATTCATACTTTGAGATTCTGTAAATCCGTCACGCGCTCCACGAACTGTAGATTCTGCAACAGGCTCCTCTGGCGTGCGTGAATGATCCTGAACAAAAGGATATACCGTCCCACCCGCTTTTCCAGCAACAAGAACTAAGGTTTCCCCTTCTAAAATTGCTTCCACTGCTTCCCCCACAGTGCTTACCACTTGAGCTGAGGAAACAGGAATATCCTGTTTCAAATCCTGTTGTGTTTCCTTTGCTCTGTACGGTTCAATATGATGTGTCATTGTGGTATCTTGTTCGGTATATCGCAACTCAATCTCTTCATCTTGACATTGTAGTGGTGCTAATACTTGACGCTCCAATCGCTCCACATTACAAAGACCTGCACAATATACGCACAAAGCGGCAGTACCATTATGAGTCTCAAAGGAATGAAATATAATATCAGAACAGTGCAAAAAAACAGCACGTAATTGCTGTTCATCCAGTCCAATATCCCCGGTCAATTCAACCTGTTCTTTTTGCTTTGCACCCTTTGCTTGTGTACTCATTTTATGCATCCTTTTTATAATTAAAATAAGATCATTTTTTACGCTCATAGCGTGTGCAGTAAAAGGAAAAATTATTCTTTCATTCCATCCCTCGGATACAATAAAAAAGAACCCCATCTATTTATATAAAAATAAAAGGAGTTCTTAAATACTAATTGAGGTTTTAGCTTTTGCAATGCAACATATTGCCTATTTTACTTTAAACTTAGAGGTTTGCTCCTGAAGCCCTTCACCTAAATGCGCAAGACTAATCGAAGACGAGGCAACTTCCTCCATCGAGGCAAGCTGCTCTTCAGAGGATGCGGCTACAGTTTGCGCGTGGCCCGCGGTTTCCTTAGCAATATGTGCTAATTGATCCACCGTTGAATTAATTTGCTCCGCACCTGCCATCAATTGTTGAGACGATGATGAAATTTCATGACTTTGCACTGTAATATTAGCCAAACCTTCAATTATTAATTGAAAAATATGCTCTGCTTCCGCCGCTCTCGCCGCACCTTCACCAATTTGCTCACTACTATCAGTCATTGCCTTCGATGCTGCTTCATTGCCTTTTTGAATATCATCAATTAATGCAATAATGCCATTTGTAGCTTCCTTAGATCGTTCTGCCAATTTTTTAACTTCATCTGCTACAACTGCAAAACCTTTACCATGCTCGCCAGCACGAGCCGCTTCAATCGAAGCATTTAAAGCTAACAAATTCGTTTGTGTACTAATTTCTGATATTAGGTGACTGATTTTCCCAACCTCTTGGGAATGCTCATTTAACTTTTGAATAAGTCCTAAAGTAAGAATAGACTCTTCTTCCATTTTCTTCAGCAATGCAGCAGTTTCTATCATTTGTTGCCCACCCTGCTGTGCTTGTTCACTCAGATCTCCTGTTGTTTGCGAAGCAGCTAATGAACTATCTACAATCCGCTGAACCCCGCTAGCCATTTCTTCCATCGCACGCGCTGCTTCTTCTGTTGATTGCATTTGGGTCTCTGAGCCGGAGGCTACCTCTTGGATTGCCAATACCACATTTTGCGTGACCTTGCTACACTCCTCAGAACTTGTGCTCAGCTCTTCCGAGGAGGCTGCCATCTGAAGCGAGCTTTCGTTGATATTATCCAACAAATCTCTCATATTTAACGTCATCTCATTGAGATGATGTGCCATTTGTGCGAATTCATCTTCACCAGGTATAGAAAGATGTGCTGTAAAGTCGCCATCTGACAAGCTTTTAGCTAAAGTGCTAACTTTGCCAAGGTTCTTAGAAATTCTAGAGCTATATCCTAAAACAACTGCAATTGAAACGACAATACCAATAACACTAATAATCGCAATCCACATTAATAATGTATATAACGGACTAAACAATTGTCCTTCAGGAACAGTAATCGTTAAAACCCAACCTACCCCAGCCCCAACCTTTTCATGATAGACGCGATAGGTTTCACCATCCTCTGTATATTTAACCATCCCTCTTGTATTACTAAGTATTTCTTTTGCTGAAGCTGCTAATTCAGAATTGCTTTCCTTTTCCAGTTGCACCTTTTGTAATTTATTTTCATCAGGTCCTGCTAGATACAATCCTGTTTCATCATATAAAGTAACCCAACCTCCAGAGCCAACCTTAGTCTCTTGTACATAACTTTGAATGGTGCTTAAATTTAAGTCCCCAGTTACAACACCTAGTAAAGATTTATTCTTATCAAAAAAAGGTACAGTGACAGTAGCTACACTTAAATTAAGCGTCTGATCGAAATAGGGTGGTGTCATACTTTTTTCTTTGGTACCGTTTGTATACCAAGGCTGCTGTACATAATTATAAGAAGGGTCACTATATTTCTCAGTAGTCTCAATTTTATCCCCTTCATGATAAGCGTATGTAGAAAAGAATTGGGTATCTGACTTATAACGATTAGGCTCAAAATAAATCCCCATTCCAAGTGTATCTTTATTAGAGCTTAAAGCATTTTTTAAAATCGTCTGGTATTGCTCCAATGTATAGGTATCGGCTTGACTTTGTACTGTATTTGCAACCACCTCTGGTAGCTTACTATGTGCTTGGATGCTAGACGTAATTTGTGCAGATACTTCACCTAGCTGTACATCCATTTTCTCTTCGATGATACTTGTAATAATTCCTTTTGCATACTGATAAGACACGCTGGATATTGCAATTAAAGTAACTAAAAATGCTGGTAGCAACACCAATAAGGTTTTTGCTTTTACAGTTTTAAAACTGTTTCTTCCCCACTTAAACTTAAGCTGTTTCACAATTATTCCTCCTAGTATGGTAGTATCTAGACAGTGGAAAAGTAATCAAATGTTTAAGTTATATCTTGTTCTGTTTATGTAATGGATATAGTTTAAAACTGATTCCCGTCCCCACAGTACTATCCTATCACGACAAAACTGTCCTTAAAAGACCTTTTTTCGACAGCAAGTAGTTGTTATATGTACCTCCACCCGCTTACAGCCATTGTCTACACTTTTCATATAGGAGTTATGGAGGTTATTAAATGAATGAAAAAAACACGGTTCACATGATTGGTGAACGAATCCGTTACTATCGTACTATGCGAAATTTAACTCAGGAAGAAATCGCTGAGCGTATAGGCAGCACCGGGTCATACATAGGGCGAATTGAACGCGGAGAAAAAAATGTTAAAATTGAAACTTTGGAGAAAATTGCAGACGCTCTCAAAATTAACGTTCTGCTCTTATTCCAGCAAGATACGCTAGAGCCACTTCACGACTATCCATGGATTATAAAAAGTGTTTCACTTTTATTGGAGCAGCCGGAGCGTAATCAACACAAAGCATACCGAATTTTAAAGGAGATCTTTCAGAACGATTAACAAACCTTAATACAATTAAGATAAAAATGTCGCTTTTTTACAATCTCCCTTCAAATACTAGGCATATAATAAAAGTTAAATTGTGGTATTTGAAGCAACTAAAATTACGAATGGATGTGGAATCTTATTATGATCGAACCCTATTTAAGTTTTAATGGAGATTGTGAAGAAGCATTTTTATGGTATGAAGCTATTTTTAACGGGGAAATTCAATATATGTCGAAGTTCATGCTCCAACACGGAGACATACCCGAGCATTCCATTACACCTACAAGTAGCGAGTATCAAACGAAGGTGATGCACGCTCAGCTAAAGTTAACTGATAATGGTACTATTAGTGGGGCTGACGTTACATATCCAATTGAAACGGGAAACAGAGTGTCAATCCATGTTTATTTGCCAAATGAACAATTTGCACAAAAAGTAATTTCTGCTCTTTCAGAGGATGGTATCATATTAAGCGAGTTGTCTACAAATCCCCCTCCAGATGAAGACGGAAAAAGTGGTAGTGTTATAGATAAATACGGATTTACTTGGATCATAACAACGATGAAATCAACGGTGTAATTCAATCCAAATTCTAAGCTGTGTGCAATTAATTCAGCATGCTTCCAAACAAAACACCTCTCTACGCATTTAGGGTCAGTCCCACTGAACCTTCGACGTAAAGAGGTGTTCTTTAATATAATGACTAGTGATAATTTTAGTACAACGTCATGTATTGATCTCTTTCCCAAGGGTGAACTTGAGTTCTAAAGATATTTCTACTATAAATAATGTAATTACTGACGATTATGTCTGTGTTATTTCATAAAGATAATTGTTTTCTGTAGTTGTCAGTATTATCATATATTAAAACGTTGGGCATTTGTTGGGTGATTGGTTGGGCAATCATCTGCAGATGCCTTTTATTTATAAATGGATAGAGCTACGTTGAAAGATTCCTCAAAAGCTTGATGATAAATTTCTGAAATTAATTCTTCTTGATGTTGGTTGAATAATTCTTCTAACTCTAAAAGTATAATAGAAATATCATTATCTACAGTCTTCATCTTTATAAGTTCTAACTTACTAATAAAAACATTATAAACATCTACTTTTTTTTCTTCATAATCAGCGATTACTTCCTCGGTACGATTTTTAATCCAAGGCTCCAAATAATTAATAATCACACTATCCTCTCCAGTCGTTAGCGATGTAGTATAATAGAAGAAAAATATTGAAAGGAGCGTCCCCCTTGCCATTTACCGAGGGGAGATGCTTATTGCGTGTTAGACTCAAAGAGCGTGATATAACCCAATCAGAGCTAGCAAGGAGAACGGGATACTCTCGTCAAGTGATCTCACACTATGCGAATAACAGACTACAGATGTCCCCAGCCGTCATGAAAACTATATCTTATGTATTGGGTTGTACCATGGAAGACCTGTACCAGTGGGAATGGGAGTCTCTCAAGAAGCGATAAGCTTCTCCCATCGGATTGTATACAAAATAGATACAACATAGATGATTGATTAAAGTTTCGTACAACCCACCCCAAAATGTTTAAAAATTTAAAGTTTTTAATTAGTTAAAACCCTTCCAACACCTCCCTCTTTTGATTATTTTCAACCAACTATTAACTATATTAAATAACATTATTAACCCCTTGTAAACAACGGCTTGTCCGACAACTCGTCTACAAAATTCGACATTTGATTAATGGGAATTTTATCCTCAAAGAAAGTAAATATTATCGTTGCAAATAGTTAATTTTTCACAAACTTCTTCGTATCTATCTCGAGATATTTGTATCTCGATTGCACTGTCTTCAAAGATAACTTTTTTGTATAATTTACTAACAGCAATCACGTTTGCAGCATTAATTGCTACACCCTTAGATGCAGTTATAAAGCAAAATCCCGTATTGTTAAGAACATACTCCCAATACGCCACAGTGCCAGTTACATAACAGACACCACACGCTAAATGTATTGCAACCCTTCTTTTGTTTTTGGCAAATGAGATATACAAAACATCCTCAATGGATATCAATGTTAGCCCCCTTGATCCAGTGATATCTTTTGATACAGCTAAAAACATGTTGACAACCCCTTATGTTGATCTAAGTTGTAAGTGTCCAATTAAATTATTGTATCAATATGGGGTAAGGAGCATCAACGCGTAAATATATCCAATTATCTCATTGCAAAATCAAGTTTATCTACTTATAAGGTAACACTAATTATGTGCGTACAATCAGACATTAAGAGGACAATAGGAGGACAAGCAGAGGACAAATAAAACCTCTTGCATATTATACCTTGTATTGCGTAAAATAGGAACATACATTCGCATTATGGAGGTATTAAAATGTACGCATCAATGGAAGATAAACATAATGTAAAACTATATTTATTATTGCCTTTGGTATTGTCTGCTTTTGATCGTGATATCAGGCTTGCTGAGCAGGCTTTTAAGACGTCTGAGCCTTATGTAAAGCTAATTAGTCAAGCTATGGATAAAGTACATCAGGAGCTTAAAGAGGTGCGCCAGTACATGCGTACCAACGGAATCAAGGTATACGAGGAATTAAAGACGGATAAAGCCATACAAGCTAAATATATGTGCAAGGGTTATCACAGTGAAATGCACTTGCTTTGGAGTACAGCGACCGCAAGCTGCAGAATATTGATGGAGAAATACTTGGGGTTAGATGTTAGCAAATACAAAAATCCCGCCGTACCAATGGAGCTACAGCAGTTTTATATATAGCCGACACCTTCTTAATTTTATAGGCATCGGCTCGCAAAAATAATACTTGAATCTAAAATCATTTCTGGTTATATTATAAAAGTTGCACTAAAGTATTGAAATTACTTTTTTTTATAGTTATAATTAAAGCATAAATGAGCTTGATCGTTACCGAAGGCTTACGTTCCACGTGGGCTACTTAGTAGGTGAGATGGGGCTCATTTGTTTTTTGGTCTATATTGATTATTTTCTTTGGAATGCTTTGGTTCAAATTTCCAATGCCTATACGGATGATCCCATCTATCAGATTGGTTTTTGCATCCAGTAGAGGCGCCTATGTTAAAATTGGGGTATATCTCTCTAATTCTCTTATTAATTACCTTGTATAGTGTTTCTTTAGCTCTAGTTCTTTTACCTCTAATTCTCTCGCCTTCTGGAATGATTTTATCCTTCCCGTTAAGCTTGAATTCTATTGACCCCAAAACAACATCTAAACACTGTAAAATAACATGCTCATGTGATGTAGCTTCTCCGATGTCATCCATACTTTTGAAATGTAAGTTTGAATCAACAAAGATTTCTTGATATTGTAGTCCATAAATAAACTTCTTGAATTCATCATTTTTTTCTTTTTTATCAGGAAGCTGATCCATTAATATATATAATGATGCAGGCTTCATTCCAGGGTTAGAATATTGAAATCCAAATATATGTTTAAAGAATTGATAATATAGTAAAAAATACTCATTATCTTTATGTTTTTCGTTTAAACCTGTTGCTTGATACATATTGTGAGTAAACATAATTCTTATCTTTATTTTATCCGCGGCTATATAATCAAAAAATAGGTTTATCATTTGAATATACTTATCTAAATAATTCCCAGTTACTTTTTGCCACTTTATTTCACCTGATAGATTTAATTCTTCTTTTTTTGAATTTAGACTAGTATTTATTTCTGCAAAATCAGTTCCTCTTACCAACGCACCTCCATAAAAGTTTCCAAAGTATTTCCCCTTTTTTTCTGACTCATCTGTATATATAATATACTGCATTGAATTATCCCCCATTTTTTTCTTTGCTAGGTAATTATATCATATCCATTCGAGGGTTTTTTATAGTTAATATCTGATTATTATTACAGGTATATATTCTCTTATTTTTGTTTAACAACAATTGATATTATTTGAATAATATCTATAAATACTTAAGAATATTAAATAAAAAAATCCCCAACCACAAGGTAAGGGATATATAGACCACATTAGCTATTATGCTTCTGTGGTTTTTTATTGCTCAATATTTATGGTTGCGTAACGCAACCTTTTATGTTATAGTTATATCAACAGCAAGAGATACGGAAAATAAAATTTAAAGGGGATATGGCAATGGCAACTTATAACGAATTAAACGAAACAAATTCAACAATCATCACATGGGAAGACAAAGAACTACGCACTACACAAGACCCTTATGTTAATGATAATGGAGATATGTACACCGCTCCTGCTCTTGATGCACAAGGAAATGAATATATCATTGCATGGTCTGTAATCGACTACGAAACAACTGACGAATCAACTTCATGTGATTGGGATAATCCAGCAGGCGTTACTCGTTTAAAGTAACACCGCCCCTTGAATATGTTGGTGCTACATGGCTTGCAGAGTGGCTTGGTACAACACGTCAAAACGTTACTAAGTCAGCTTTAGCAAGTCTCAAACCCACCTATAGAGGTAGTTGGGAGTATGTACCCGATGGGATGTTCGAGGGGCGTCCGATTTGGCTGAAAAGCAGATTTGAAGTTGATCAAGATGCCTAAGCGTTTTGATTTAACTGGTCAGATATTTGGAGAACTTACAGCTATAAGATTAGCTGATGATCTCCATGGTTTTAAATCACTTCCATGGGAATGTAAATGTACATGTGGTAAAACCACCTACGTTCTCACTGGTAGCCTTAGAGCGGGAATGTATAAAAGCTGTGGTTGCAAGAGGATTGCCAAAAGAGACAAAGGAGTAAAAAAACACATAGTATCCGATCAAATAGACGGTACTCGTAAGTCTGCACTTATTGCCAAGGCTCACAAAGATAGCAAGAGTGGCGTAAAAGGCGTGATGTGGATGGAGTCACGCAAAAAGTGGAAGGCTTACATAGGAGTTACAGGTAAACAAATTACAATAGGATACTTTGCTAATATTGACGATGCTGTTAATGCTCGTAAAGATGCTGAGGAAAAATATCATAAACCATATTTAAAATAAAGAAAGCCCCTATCATTTAGGGGCTTCTAGTTATGCTAGTTGTTTTCTTTCGTGTTGTCATCAATTAAACATAAGATAGCAAGTAATAATAATGCAATAAAAATAACACTTGCATAACCTATGCTAGCATAAAAGTTACCAGAAACTAGACCGTATGCCATAGTCACACCCCCTTATTTTAAAAAATGAAGAGAAATGCTTCTATTCGGGTTTTGTTTTCTGTCTTTGTTTTGGTTTCGGTTTTTAGTTATTGTTTATTTTTCAAAAAAGAGAATAGCATCTAAATTCTATTTTGTAAACAACCTACTTAGTATTGTTCCTAACGTACCTACATCTATTGGTTCATCTGCTTTCCAATCACTACTGATACTAGCGTTCTTCACAAGCCATTCTTTGCCCTGTTCTTTCCATACAGGCACTTTCTTTTCCTCTGACACTTTAATTCCTCCGTTCTTTATACGTTCTACCTCTGCCTTTATGGTAGGGATAAAACTTTTTTGTGCGGCTGCTATCGTATTGCCATCGCCCCAAAATAATGTACCTGGGCATGTCTTGCTTGACTTTCCTTGTACATGGTCTCCTAACCATGTACCACTTGCTGTATACCAAGCGTGATACACGATATGTGACGTATCTACAGGTATGTTTAGTTTGATAGCTAAACAAGCGTACAAGTGCGTTACAGCCTGTTTCTGTGCGTCTGTCATGATGTTACCGCCTTTATCAAAGTTACCTATGATCTCAACGCATAATGCGCCTGTGTTGGCTCCTTTAATTCCTGCTGGCGTCTTATTTAAGTCACGATCTAAGCTGATAGCAATCTTGCCATCTTCAAAGACCGTTACATTCTGTCCTGTTGCACTCCACCCATTACGTAGGTGAGTGTTACGCATACCCTCTAAGCACTTAAAATGGTCTTGGTTAACTCTTGTAGAGTAGTTAGGTAGCCATGTATGATGCACCTGCAGCTTAGTTATTGGTCTTGTGATCTTTTGAATATCAAGCCACCCTTTAAATTCGGATGGCTCTAGTAGCGTAAAATTGCCTTTGGTTATCACTTATCCTCACCACTTTTTGTTGTGCCTTCACGCTTGTTAAACGCTAACTCAAATAGGCCAGTTGCACTTAATCCCGCTAATCCACCAGACCACAAGCGCAATACTAACTCTAGGTTTGTAAATGGATAAGCAACCACACCCACGATCAAACCAATCACTAAACCAACCAACGGCAATACGTTTTTAGGCACGTTTACCGATGCTTTTACCAACTGCACTAACGCCAACACAAATACAGCCAATACAGATGCAAAGGCTAATACCTCAGTTAAGTTTTGATTTTGCATGTTTATCATTCCTCCATTTTATCTACTCGTTTATGTAGTGACTTGGTTGATTCCTCTGTCCTTGTCACTCTCTCGCTTAAAGTGTCGATCCTCTGAGCTTGCACACGTTGATCCAGCCTTATATCATCAACACCTCGCCGAATGTATTCAACATTATTTTGTAACGTGATTACTGCGCCTGCATCCTCTACTACATCCTTTTTTGCTGTTCTAGCTTTTCCTAACCACCCTAATGTCATGGCGCTAATAGTTCCTACGATTGCTAGTAAAACGCTGTAATCCATTCAGTTTCCTTCTCTCCATTAAAATAGCCCCCTGATCGGCTCAGAGGGCAAAACAAAAACACGCTCATTTAGGCGTTTCTCATATGTGATTATTGCTAAATACTTTACACTTGTTGATAAACAAAAAAACACAAGCTATATTGACGTTCCAAAATTTATGGATGCGTTTTGATAAAAAGGAAAACTCAGTTATACTGTCGAATTATGAGATTTGAAGGTGAATTTTCAAGAAAGGAGAACATATCAATGTCTTCATACAAAACAACACTAAGCAGTACAACTGAATCAACAAACAAGCCATCTATGATTGAACCTTCAAGAGAAGAACGTTCAGTTGATAAACCGTCGTTAGTTAAGCCACCCAAAAAATAGTTAAGGAGATTTGCAATGGATAAGAACAAGAACAAACCACCAAAAGATTCAAAACATGTACAGAGTTCAGTCGAAAAGCCATCTATGATAACTAAGCCCGATCAGAATTCTGGGGGAAAAAAGTAGCATAAGCTACTGAGTTCTGTGCTTTTTTAAACTCCTCTGAATCAAAAATCTTTACATAAGTCCCTGATTTGACATCCACAAAAATCTTGTCAACTGGGACTTTTCTTCTCGTTACGATACGAGTAACATAATCCACATGATTCAAACTAATTCTTTCAGGTTCGAAAGTTCTAGATACCTTTCCAAGTTCACCAATGAGATAGTGTTCGGGTTTGTCAATTTTCCCAATAGCAACAATCTGTGGTTCGTTCTTTAAGAATAACTCATCCCATACTGACGTGTTTTCAGAAAATTCAGCTAGATTGTTTTTTCTGCGGATATAATTAATTATTTCTCTAAATCTACTCATCCCATATAAAGCCCACAATGAACTGAATGCATAACTTACTAAAGCGCTCAACATAAGAAACCATAGTAAAAACGCTGGGTTTTGGGCTGCTTCTAACAGTTCGCCTATATTCCAGACTTGATATATTTCACCAGTCCATTTAAAAACATAATACATAACATTATGAAGTAAAAGTGTACCTACAGACACTGGAATCCATAGTAATGCTGATACAGTAGTAAACTCAATCGGTGTGTGCTTTATTACAGGATTTATACCAAATGACTGAATCCAAAAGTACATCATAAAGCCAGGAAGTATGAACAATGCTGTACCGATAAAATTTTCCATCTTGTTACTCATCCCCTTCAAGCTATTTCATTCGACATATTTTTTTCATATCCTTCTAAATATGCTGGTGTTCTGTACTTTCACAGCACCCTATTTCACCCTTCTCTCTATTAATTTCATCAATTCTGTTTTGTATAGCCTTTTGAATAGCTTCAAAGTACTTAAGCTCTTCATTTGGATAATAATTCTGTACTGCTGTGATTACAGCGCACACGTCAGAAACAGTTGGTTCAATTTCTATTGCTAGTTTTGGGATAATTATGGCCATGTGAAGACTCCTCTCGAATATATGTTTGCAAGGAAAAACCTCCCAATATGTCGAATTACCGATTTTAGAAGGGAGGTGCTTACATGAATATTGAAATAACTAAAGAATCTGATGCACTAATTTGTCTACTCTATAAGAAATACTCCTTAGCAAGAAAGGATGGTGCTACTAAGGAAGAAGCGATAGCTTTCGGCAGTTCCCTAGATATTTTTAATAACATTGCCCCTAAATGGAATGAATCTGATGTCGATTCAGCTTGTAGAGAATTAGGAAAAGCAAAGTTATTAGATATACCTGTATTTGCTGACGATATAGCGTGGCAAGTTTCACTCAGCGATAAAGGCATTGTCTATATGGAAAATCGTTTTAAAGATGGTTTGAATGGTTTATTAGACTATTTAGCCAAAATAAAAAGCATTATTCCTTTTCTCTAGGATTGTCCATTTTACTTTTTACTGTTCTTTCATGCCCTGCCTTGATTTGTTCAAGCGGGGTATTTTTCAAATAGTCTTTTGAATATATCATTCCTGTTGACGGTAAATGATAACTAAAGGAACGTCCTAGCTCTGTTATTCCTACCTCTTCCATCCAGTCTAATGTTTCCTGTGGGATAGTTGTATTTCGCTCTTTTAAAACATCATGATCGGCTAACTCTTCTCTAATGACTCTACGTACTAACAATTCAATAGCGCTTAATTCGTCCTTTTTTAATTCCTTTTCATTGATCGTACCACCTATAAACCCCATTACCTTCACCCTTTCTAGGCATAATAAAAAGCCCCACCATTGGCGAGACTTTAGTTTGGTTTGATTTATTTTTGAGATTCTAGCTCAACAAGCTTTTTCTTATAACGTTCCATTACCTCTTCTCGTTCTTTAATACGTTGATTGTAGTTTTGCACCATCTGCTCTTTTTGTTCCTTGGTATAGTTGGTGTTAGCTTCAATCTCTTTAATTCCATCTTTTATTCTATCAATTAACTCCTCAGATGTTTTAATGGATTCCTTTAAATCTTTAATCCTTGATTCGACTGGCAAAAGATCGGTTAGCTTCATATCTTCCTTGTCCTTTTCCTCTTGGTTTTTTTCGTCAATTGAGGTTGCAGATATTGTTTTTGTTTTAGCATCATATCCAACTTCGTAGCCCAACGTATTTAACATGGTACGCATCGGCAAATAAGTCACACCTTTATAAACTAAAGGATCGTTTGTTAACGTTTTAGATTCACCATTAACAACAAAATTAATTTTATCAAAAGTTGCTTGTACTAATTGTTTTGCTGGTGCTGCAAAAGCAGTTCCTGTTGTGCCTAATGCGATTCCTAAAATCAAAGTCAGAATAGTTTGAGTCTTTCTTTTCATGATAATTCCTCCCTTTTTGCATTAATTATACATGATTTTCAGGAATTATCATCCACCTACTCGTTCTCCGTTAATAATAACCCCACCTGGCGCATCAATAAATATTTGTCTGTTAGCCCCTATATATCCATCGCGTTTAAAATATAGTTGCGTGTCACCCAATAAGTCTTGTATAGCAAATGCCAACTCTATAACACTCACACCTGAATAGATGTTTATGTCAGAATAACCAGATAAGAGTTCTATGCCTTTGCCATTTCCTACTCTTGTGCTTATAGTGCTACCATTAATCGTACCACCAGTAATTGTCGTACCGTTGATATTAGCCCCATTAATATTAGTACCGTTGATAGTACCACCATTAATTGTAGATGCTGATATATCACCGCTAAACTCCGCTCCCCTAGCTTTCATTTTCCCTTGCATACTTACACTGAATGGCGCATTCTCAAATTCCGAATTACCTAACCAAATGCCCTGAGAACCAGCTTTAAACACTTGATTACCGAATCCAATTTCAATAGTGCCGCCCTTAAACTGAGAAGCTTCTACAATACCTGTGAATCTAGCATCCCCATTAGCATCCATATAGATAGCATTTGTCCAACTGCCAGCACCGTTGCCCTTTTGTATTTTGATCTCATCACCATTCATGACGGAACGCGCTTTCTTGTCCCACCTCATGGATTCAAAGCCAATTTCGGGACCAATTCGAGTATTGTAATAGTATTTATCTTTAGCGACTGTTGTCTGCTCTATACGATAGATAGTGTCCTGTATGCCCTCTATGGAGTTGGCTATGACAACCTTACTGTTTATTCTCATTCTTGGGCTGTAGGTATATTGAATGATTCTTTGACGCTCATTTATGCCAAGTTCCTCATCAATAATAGTCACTGTATCTCCCAAGCCAAACTCTTCAATTCCTTTAAATTCAGGCAAGGTATTTAATTCCACGACATCTATTTCATACGCCGTTGTAACCTCACCCGACTGTCCATTAACGTCCTTAATGATGCCTTTCAGGTTTTTACCCAAGCGGAATTGTACGCCATGCTCTTTCCCTCTCCTGCGCTGTAGGGAAACGTTATATTTATCAAACTTTAATTCCCCTTCCGCAACCCTAGCAATCTCCATGAGAACGGCTCTTGCATTGGTAGCTTCCTTTAGATCGACACTGACTACGTTGGTAAGCTCAACTGTACCGACTGTAAAGGCTGTGCCATCTAAAGCCATGCTTAATAGGTTGCTTGGTGTATTGGCATGTATGAAGCTCTCGAATTTACGGAATAGAAGGTCGTAGCTGACCTGTTCGCATTCCACAACTAAAACTACCTGACCGTTATCTGAGCGAGTACGGCGGTGATGGATAATGTTGAATAACTGTTCCTCTACCTCAACCAAATTGCCAACCTGAATGTATTGGCTTTTTAGATCATCAAGATAGGTGGAAAAGGTTAGTGTGTATGAACTGTTTATTTGCTCAGTGATCGAGTCATCAAAATATTCCTCTAACACCGCTAACGGTCGTTTAGAAGAATTAAGAATTGTAATCAAGGTAAAACCTCCTTCCTGAAAAAGACATAAAAAATACGCCTTTAGGCGCTGTGTGTGTTATTTATAAGGTTTTCCTGTTATTACTTGAAATTCAGAAGCGGTAATTTCGCCAAGCGCAACACATGACCTCAATTGAGTTTCTGTGATCCATTTACGATCATAAAAATATTGGTACATATCTAATGGGGTATTAAACACTGGCATCATTACCTCCCTTCATTGCTAAAACTTGTAACTTTAATGAACTTAGCAATGATCCCAATACTTGATTTTGTGTGGTCAATTCAATAATCTCTGCTGTTTTCTTTTCGCTATCTGCGATTAATGTTTCTAACTGTTTTTTCATCTCCAACACAGTTAATTGTAATTTAACGTGCTGGATTCCGATAACGTCAGTTTCGGTTAACTCCTTTTCTGGTTCATTTGTATATACCCAAATGAGTTGACCTTCTTTATAGTGCAATTCGGCTACCTTTCCTTCACGTTCCTCTTTTTCTGGATAACTATCAAACTCAATTGGTTCTTCTAAATCATAACCAACCACTGGATATAACGGTGTAGTTATTACTGCGTTTTGTGTTGATGTAGGAATTTTCTCTATTTTATATAGTTGTCCGCTAACTAATTTATACAAAAACTATCCCTCCTAATCTAACGTATAGAACACTCTTGATGAAGCAACTAATGTCGAAGAACTAGCAAGATGACTGACGACAAGACTACTATTGAATCTGATGGGCCCTATAAAACTATGGAGACTATAATCTGACGAAAACAAATTAAGCGTAATCATATTAAAATATTTAGTACTACCATCAACAATAAGTGACATTTGAGTAAAACCAGAACTGCCCGATAACAGGTGTGCTGAGACTTCGATTCCAGTTAGATAACCAGATCCTGTAACGTTTATAATTTCGGTAATTGCACTACTACTTGTATCATTTCTTGCAACCTTGCGATAGCTTTGTGATAACAATGTTTGTTCACCGTTGTTGGGATTATTATTTTTTATAAGACATGTGTATATACTTGCATACTGTCTACTTGATGTGTCGTTATTATAAACCTCTACTTTCAGTGAGTATTTAAACACTATTGGTTGATATACTATATTCCCTGTACGATTGTGTGTAGATTCTGGCAGTCCATCAAAGATAACCACATTTCCATCCACTGTTAATCTAACTGATGGCACACCAGTAGAAAAAAAGCTAGATCCAGACACTCTTAAAAACGTTAAATAACCCTCGCCTGATATATTAAGCAGTTCGCCCCAACTTTTTCCACTAACCGTTTTGCTGTTGTTTGTGTTCCAGTCATATTGTGTATTGTATGCAGACCAATCATGTTCCCACAGACCTCCACCGCCACTATCATTTAAACCACCTTTTACTATACCGCGCACTTATATCACCGCCTTTTGGATATAATAATCAAAGGTAATATCGTCAGTCTCATCCTTAGTGCTTGTGATTGTAAATGAGCCGTTGTTCGATTCAACTGTCCATACGCCTTGCGGTTTAGTTGCTGATGTAATGGCCACTGTCACCAAGCTAGTTGGTGTACAAAAAGCATCTGTAAATGTTTGTGATGTATCGTTGTCTATAAACGTCCCAGACCCTGATTTAAACTTTGCGATTGTGCCATCAAGACCATGAGCGCCATCTACTATTGTTTCGCCAATATGGCCTGTGAGGTCTGTTTGTAGTTCACTAACTAATGCTTCTGCTAGATTAGCTTTTGTTAAGGCTTCTTCTAAGTCTGGTATTTCATCAGCTCCACCGATATTGTGGGTCTCACCATGTGGAGCAGGCGCAGTTTCCCCTGTGGCTGTTACTGTGATTTGTTTAGTTGTTGGGTTAGTAGAAACCGTAATGCCTAAACCACCAACAATAAAAAACTGATCTGTTGGTGTTGATGCTTCTACATCGTTAATCTTTGATACTGCGTTTTGGTTTACTTGTGCCCCCTCTTCGATTCCTGCTAGCTTAGCGTCCTTAGTTGGAGTAAGGTGAACGGATGTATCAGCTTTATGATCCGTAAGCTCAGTATTCAAACGGTTGAAGTTGCGATTGACCTTTGGATACATCTGCCTAAGGGAATCTGGCATATTTCCGTTATCCTGTCCTAATATCTGTTCAATAGTTGCCAAACAAAACCACCTCCTTATATAAATTTATTTCTGAAAATAATAGACATAGATATATTAAGTCCAGTCCCTGCGATATCTACATTTGATACACCTGTGGGTAATTCACCGAACTTAGCGTTCGTGTTATGAAGGACATTTACGTTGTCCAACATTGCTGTTTTACGTTTAAAATCTATAACCAAAGTTCCGCTAATTGGAGCGTTATAAGTAAATGTAACGTCCCCAAGCGTGATAGAAAGTGAATTAAAAGAACCTGTAATCTGAATCACAGGCTCCACATTTTGATTACCATTATTAGTCACACTCAGTTGATCAGGACCTGAAATATCAAATGTGTAAGCAGTATCAACAGATATATCACTGTCTACATTGATATTTTCATTATCCACGTTAATATCAATTGATTCGTAGGTGCTATAAGCGAAGGGGTCATAGGCTGTAAATGGTAAAGTAAACGTCCCTAAACCAACTACCCGCGTTATCTGTAAATCCCCTGAATACCTAGCCATATACCATCTGTCGGGCTGACTCCTGAATATGATAGGCATTGTCTTAGGTCTACCATCTGCGCCAATTAAAAACCTAGCTAGGGCAGATATAAGTTGTTGCAACTCTATTGAGTTTTTAGCAACTAAAGCACACTCTAATGTTAGTTGTCTTGGTGCAAGATAAGCCCCAAAATCATATGCTCCATGCATGTATGGGACAGTCACTAGGTTATCGACTGTAGAAGGTGCAATAGGGCGTTGCGACTCTCTTAGCACCCTCATGCCTAACTCTCTAGGCGTTTTACCACCTAGAGTTAAAACTACGTCTGCATTCATTTTGCACCCCCTAGCCCACGAGCATTGTTGATTATATAACTACCAAGCCCCTGTCCTAATCTACGGATATCATCATCACTACGCACAACAAACGTAGCATCCCTAAACATGCCATCAAAGTTGTATGTGTCTGATGTTGTTTTATCTAAAGTTGCGGAAGAGGATATAGCACCGCTTGGACTAAACTCTAATGATTCCATGGCTGGAACGGCGGCACTTGCCATTTTACGAGATTGGGCTTCGATTCCTGAGAGCTTGCTTTTTAGACCAACAACCAAACCTTCTCCAACATCTTTACCAATTTTCATTGTTACACGAGATGGCGATCTAGTTTGAAGCTCACTACGCATTTCTTTTGATATTCCTTTAGCCGCTTGACGAGCAACATTTTTTAGATTATCTGTAGATTTCGTCATTCCACTAGCTAAACCACCCATGATGTTACTACCAATCTCACTTAGGTCTATGCCTTTGAAAAAGTTAACTACCTCATCCCAAATGCCTAACACATCATCTTTAATTTTTGTTGTTGTGGTTGTTACGGATGACCACATGTCCCCGAAGGTTTTTTCTGCATCTTTATAGATTCCAGTCCAGACCTTTCCTACACTTTTCCAATACGCATCCCACTTTGAGAGTATTTCTCCCGTTTCCCAATTTACTTGGTTAACATGCGCTTCAGCTTGTTTCTTGGCTTCCCCTACAACTTGACTGTGCATTTCTTCCGCACGTTTGACGGTTTCGTCTCGTTGTCTTTTAGCTTCATTTATAAGCTTTTCTGCTTGCTCTGCTGAAATTGTCCCCATTTCGTCACGTTGCTTAACGATCTGAGCAACAACGGTTTGATATTGATTTTCTGCTGTTTTTACTGTCTCATCTCGTTGTTTAATACTGTTTTGTACAACAGTAGCTGCTTGTTGTGCTGATAGGTCAGATGCTTCACGTTTTAGGCGTTCATACAATGCCTTTTGCTCATCTACGTTGTTAGTCATAACCCTAACAGCATCCGTTGTTAAGCGCTCCTGAATAGACATGATTTCCGTATATTCTTTTTCTGTAATTCCACGTTTTTCATCTAGAGCAGTAGACATGATTTCCGCTACTCTCTTTTGACCAGCTTCAACCTCCTGCGCTTGTAATGCTTGAGCATCTTTCAAACGTTGTAGAGCTTCCTCTTTTTCTGCTTCCGTTAACTCTTTCGAGTTAGCAAGAAATATCTGCATTTGGGATAACTGCTCTTCATGATCTTTTGTCATTTCGGCAGTTACTTGATCACCCATAGCAAAGAAAGTATCAGCTATACTAGCGGCTGTCTCTTGGGTTACAGCACGTCCAGACCATTGTAGCGTGTACAACTCAGTCATAGCTTTGTTTCTGAGTCCAAGGAAGGCATTAACAACCTCGTTTTCCACGCCTTCTGCCGAATCCCCAAGGTTGTCCATTGCGGGAACAACGCCATTAACAACGGAATCGGTGAAATTATCAGCAGAGAGCGAAGCAGCATCGAAACCCGCCCCGATGCCAGCAATGCCACCGCCCCCACCTCCGCCACCGCCTGCACTACTGGTTTTGGATTGAATGGCTTTTAATTTATCTTCCAATGCCGTTAATGACCTAACTTGATCATCAATGATAGGCGCAATATTAACAGCTTCCTTGACCGCATCACTCATGCTTTTCATTTCAGAGTTAAGCCCATTTTTAAAAGCGTCTGCGAAGGATTGTCCTGCATCTTGCCATTTAGGATTATAGGTTTTTAGTAATTTTATGATGTCATCGTTTTGTTTTCCGATGATCATCTTACGAGCTTCCGCTTGCAAATTTTCTGTCTTGGTCAACTCGTCAAAATGTTCTTTGACAGATTCCTTTTGCTTTGTAAGCTCCGTTTGTACAGATTCAGTGCGTTCCTTCTCTTTTTCTTTCAGGTCGGTGTAGTGGTCTTTGAGAGCAGTTTTTTGATTAGATAATCCCTCTTGATAAATAGTAAGGCGTTCCTTTTCTCGTTCTTTATCATTATCTAATTCAATTTTTAACTGTTCTTTTTTCTTGGCAGCCACTTCTTTAGCGGCATCAATCTGAGATTTTAGACCGTCTTTTTGTGCTTTGCGTTGCTCTAGTAATTGCGCCCGATCATAATCGGCTAAAACCTTACTTAAATCAGCTTGGATTTTTGCTCTTTCCTCGGCTGTCTCTGCGGCTAGAAGTTGTTTGTTTAACTCCGCAACCTTTGCTTGATGCTCTTGCTCTTTAGCTGCCTTTTCCTCCGCGTCGGTTTGAGCGTCAATACCGTCAATCTGATCTTGCAAGCCTTTGACTTGGTTATATAAATCCTCGTCTATTAGCTTTAGTTTTTGGTTGTATTCTTGATCGTAAATCTTTAAACGAGCATCAGAAGCTTTCTTTTCTGCATCGTTTTGCTTGTCTAAAGCTTTGGTTCGATTTTCAAGCTCTTTATCTAGGTTTTTTGTGACCGATTCGGACACCTTTTTCTCTGCTTCGATTTTTTTATCGATTGCAGCGGTCTGAGCTTTTTCCTGTTCTTCATATTGCTTTTTCAGCGCGGTGACAATAGCATCACCAAGCTTATTAAGTGTATCTGTCCCTTTGCTGACAATCTCTTTCATTTTATCGACCTGATCTTTAAGATCATCGGTCATCTTGTCTAGATTCTTTTTAGCTGCTCCCGCCGCTTTTTTCGTACCTTTATCCACGCTATTGACGATACTGTCGCCAATTGCTTTAGCGTTTTTATCGACTGTTTTTGTAGTCTCTCCAAGGGATTTTCCCGTACTAGCTCTAAATCTCTCAAAACTGCCCGAAGCTTTATTCATAGCGCTCTCCGATTGAGCGCCAAACTGTTGCACTGTTGGGATTGCTGGTTGCATTTGATTGCGTACATATGCAAAGACAGCGGCAAGCGCTGACAACGCCGTTATAGCAACGCCAACGGGACCAAGTAAACCTTTAACCGCAAATTGAAGCACGTTAGCGGCTTTGGCTGCTCCCGTTAACCCTCCAACTGATGTTACTGCTGCACCCGATAATGCGGCGGTGGATGCCGCTGCGGTTTTTGATGCAATAGAAGCGGCGGCGGTTGCTCCGCTAAATTTTGAAAATAAACCAATCATATTGCCTATTGATGTAGACAGCTTGCCGAACACGAGTAAAGTAGGACCAATTGCCGCTGTAACGCCAGCAATAGTAACAATCGTATTGCGTGTTGAATCGTCAAGCTTTGAAAACCAAGTTGCTCCTGCTGCTAATTGATCAATTAACGGCTGTAAGCTATCTAGTAATTTAAGTAGAGCAGGGATTAAAGCATCACCCAATGTGATGCCGATATCCGTTAATCGATTTTTAAATATTTGTAATTGTGAAGCGGTTGTTTGATAACGTTGCTCTGCTTCGTTTGTTAATGCCACATTCTCTTCCCAAGCTTGATTGCCAAGCTCTAAGGAATCTCGCATAACATCACCAGCACCAGCCGAACGAAGCAATGCGTCACGCAATCTGATTTCAGATAACCCTAGCGCATCAATGACACCGAATGTATTCCCGCCAGCATCATTGATTTTTCCTAGTCCCTCAATAAACGTGACTATGGCTTCGGCTGCATTATCTTTAAATGCTGCTGTAAATTGTGCTGATGTCATTCCAGCAACAGCGGCAAACCGTTCTAATTCCTTACCTCCACCATTTACAGCAGATGCAAGGTTAATCATTAACTTTGAAATTGCAGTCCCGCCAGCTTCGGCTTCTATGCCGACACTTGAAAGCGCCCCACCTAATGATAAAATTTGCGCTTCACTCAATCCGACTATATTACCCGCACCAGCTATGCGAAGCCCCATTTCAACGATCTCAGATTCCGTTGTGGCTAGGTTGTTACCGAGAGCAACAATTGTAGCTCCTAACTTATCAAATTGATTCTGTGGCATTTGAGTAATGTTAGCTAATCTAGCTAAAGCTGTAGCGGCTTGGTCACTACTCATATTTGTTGCAACGCCTAAGTCAACCATTGTCCTACTAAATCCTAAGATGTTTTCAGTTTTGATACCCAACTGCCCCGCCGCTTCACCGACACGAGCGATTTCGGTAGCGGCTACTGGTATTTCTTTAGCCATGTTTCTTATACCAGTAGATAATTGGGAAAATTGTGCTTCTGTCGCGTCTACTGTTTTTCTGATTCCTGCAAAGGCAGTCTCATAGTCAATAGCAGCCTTTGTAGCCAATCCACCAGCGGCGGCTAATGGGGCGGTGACGGTCATGGTGAGCGTTTGTCCTGCGGTTGACATGGCATCACCAACGGACTTTAACTTTTTACTAGCTCCGTCTAATGTCTGTGATAGCTTCTGCCATCCCGATTCTTGCTTTGCAATTTCAGCATTAGTGCTATTTAACTGAGAAGCAAGCCTGTTGTACTCTGTTTGGGCTTTATTTGCTTTGATGGTGTTATCATCTACAGATCTGGAATTGCTCTCTACAGACTTAGCGGTCTTTTGATACTCTTGATTTAAATTGCTTAACTCCGTTTTAAGTTTCTGAGATTCCTCAGATTCTTTACCTGTAGCCTTGGCGCTTGCTTCATATGCTGCTTGTGTCTCTGCGATACGTTGCTTTAAGGCTTCGGCTGCTTGGCTATTTTGAGTCATATTATCTTTAGACTTTTGTAAAGCAGCTTGATAAGTGCTAACTCTAGCATTTTGGACTTCCATTTGCTTAGACAACGCATCTGATTTGAGCTTTAAGCTCTCAGTATCATTACCATAAGCTTTTAATATGCTAGACCCCTTATCAAACTCAGACTTGACAAGCTTCATTTGCCTATCTAATCCCGATAGTGTCTTTTCTAGCCCCGTATCATCAATTGCTATTCGTGTGACCAGTCCCGCGACCTCTATATTTTCAGACAATTAAATCTCACCCCCTGCCCGTCACAGTCCCATATGATCAAGGATGCTTTCTCTTTCAATCTGTTCTTTTCTGTTGACATGTCGTAATAAACGGAAATAAAAAAAGATGTCCATCTCGTCAATTTGACCGAGTGACCATCCTTGTTTTAATAGATTTATATATAAGTCATTAATAAAATCCAGAGGATCATAGTCCTCTTTTATGCGTTTGGGTCAACTTCCTCCGCCCCTACTGCATCGGATGAGCCAAAAACAACTTCATTAACACATTTGATTGCTGCATCTAAAAGACGGCGAGCATCTAAGCCATCATAAAGCTCGTCTACGCTAAATTGTTTACCGAATAGGGTAACGATGTAATCAATCAATGCATCTAGAACAGTTTCGTCAATCTCACCTTGCAATTTTTTTTGAATTACGATAGTTTTTCTAAATATTCTTGCAGGAATGAATGATTGGGTAAAAGTTTTGTCTTCTCCATTGATCTTTAATGTAATTTCCATGGTTATTCCTCCGCTTAGATATAATTAAAGAGGGCAGAAGCCCTCTATTTTAAGGTGTTGGTATCCATTCAAGGACAGCACGATATTTTACTTTTGCTTTTGTCATAACAATAAATTCATAACTGCCAGCAAGATTTGTTTCTTTAAACCATAATGTCTCATCGGCATTTGGCGTTAAAGGAGCCCCGTTCTTTGTGATATAAATCAAATTGCTTGCTGCGAGGGAAATTCTAACTCCACTCAAATCCTTCAGTTCATACTCAACGTGATTAACTCCGTTGTGTTCACCCTCTTGACCTGTTGGACTCCAATTTGCTTCAAGTGGAGGTGTTAATTTGGGATGTATACCTCACTAAAGAATGTAGCCAAGAATTCTGGTGTGACACCTGTGTCGCCATCGTTAACTGTATACTTCCATCTGCTATCCGATGAACGTGAGATAAAGGTTGCATTGAGGGTAGGTGTTTGATATGCAGGTGTATCCGTTTTTGTGTTTGATTCTTCTGCCCCTAACGTAAACCGACCTTTAAACAACCATGTATAACGGTACTTACCGTTCGCAAGTCGTCTACGGTATCCAATGGCCACATACGGACCTTGGTCAGTAGACTTCTGATCCAAACCGCCGTTATCATCAATTGCATGACCTAACAATGTTGCTTGATCTTCTGTAGGGATTTCAGCCACGTTTAAGGCTACTGCAATATCACCCATAGCGCTATTAGTGTCATAGGCAATATCATCTGCATATAAGGTTGCTGAGTTAATAGATGGTGTAATAGTGGCTTGGATCGCACCAAAAATCCGTTTAGGTGTACTATATGTTTCTGTAATTTCGTCTGTCATGACTGCATAATAGAGTTGGTCTAAACCAACGGGAATCTCTTTTTTACCTGCCATTTCGTCACTCTCCTAAGTTAAAATAAAAAAGCACCTTCATAGGCGCTAAATAATTGCTTTATTCGTTTTCTAACATTTTCGTTCGATACCTGAGAACTTTATGATAGACCTGAGTATCTTTCTCATACTGATCTAATGACAATGTCCTTCCCCAGTCCTGTTCCTTCATCGTTCGGTCAACTTGACAAGCGATAGCAGAGGTACTGCCCTTGGACCAAATATCAATTTGCATAGTGACACTTGATGCATAAGCCACATCATCTGCAAAATCTGAGTCTCTATTATCCACCTCAAAAAAGGTAATCCTAGGAAACTCATCAGCTTTAGGTGCAACTAGTTGATAGACACGCTGACCGCCTAGTATAGAGACTAAGTTGGTATTACTTAACAATGATGCTCTGACCTTGTTTTTAGCGTCTGTAATCATCCTATCAACCCCTTTTTAGCCCCTCTCTGAACGTGTTAGCTATTATTTGCAACGCCGCACCCTTTCGAGCTTGGAAAGCTGGTTCTTTAAATGGTCTAGCCGACTGTTTAGATGTCCCAAACTCTTCAAAGTGGGTTCTCCAACTTGTTCTTTTGGAGTTCTTTACAAGGACATATTTCATGCCATCTTTTCTGGAAACTCTAGTCACATAAATATCATCCCTGATATGTGTAACCCCATCTCGATCCGACACAGCCACGATAGATTTTTCCTCTTGGGCAATAACTTCTCCAGCAGCCCTCAAAGCAACCCTCTCAACCTTATTAGCGCCACCTTGAAACCTGTTACGAATGTCCGCAAGCATGGTATCAATACCTGTAATCTCCATACCTGTCATCCGTTATCACGCTCCAAAGCCATGATCACAGTTTCAGTACCATCACCTTTAATGTCATCTAATACGGCTTTAATATCGTAAATACGGTCAACTTCAACCTCATCTACAAGCTTTTTGCCATGAATGATCCGCATATCTGGTGTAATACCTGTCCTGTATCTAATTTCGAGTTGGACCATCTTATCGACATTCAGGCCATCGGCTTTAAATACTTCTCTCCATCTGGTAGTAAGAGGTTTGCGAGAAGCCCATAAAGGCATCCACTCTTTCCACTCTGTTGTTGAAATACCCTCGTCATCCGTTGTTGTCTGTTTACTCTGAATCACTATCCTCCGATTGTACTTTTTCGGATTGGTCAGCTTCGTTGCCAAGCAGATCACCTTCCTCTACTTGATCAGGCTTATTTTTGGGCTTAGAAGGTTTAAGTTCCTTACCAACCCACTCACCAGCTTGAAGTTTTTTGGCCCTTTCCTTATTATCCGTCTCATAAGCAGAGCCTACTTCATAAACATTTCGTGTTTCTTTATCACGAAACTTCTTTAAAACAGGATATTTAGCCATATATATCACCACTCTTTCAGGTGCAATATTAAAGATTGGAGTGACACGTTTAACGTATCTATCTCAATCCCTGGATTGCGGTTTTCATAATTCAGAGCAACGAGAAGGATGACCGCCAGTTGATACTTGGCAGTCTCCTTTTTCTCATCTGGAACACCCGCCTCTAAGAGGTATTCCATTGCTGAAGACATCAAAAAAGCGAGGTACTCATCATCCTCACTTCCATCAACTCTTAAATGCGATTTTAAAAGCTCCATACTTACAGGCATTATTCACCCTCCTATGGAGTTGGTATCCAGTCTAGTGTAGCGGTGTATAACTTTCCGCCTACCGTCAGCACCTCAAACAGATACTCTCCTGCTAGATTGCTATCACTAAACCATAATGTTTCATCATTGTTTGGCGCAAGGTTTACGCCATTTTTCTTGATATATATTACATTACCTGTTGCGAGGGATATACGTTCTCCGTCACCGTCCAACAACTCAAATTCAGTGTGGTTCACACCTTCATGCTCTCCCTCTTGACCTGTTGGGTTTAAAGTAGCAAGTGAAGGAGTTATGACTTTTTTGCAAGACGGAATGCGGATTTAAGTTTAATTTGGTGGTCCAACCATGCTGTCAATACAAAATCCCAAACTCCTGTACGAACATTCTTGTCACGATCATAGAGTACTTTCGGATCATAGTTAAAGTGCGAATAACGGAAATCACCAATAACAGGATAGATAGCTGAATCTGAAAATACTACAGGCTTACCAAGAATTTGTTCTGGTTGTGCTTGGTATAATGTTGCACTTCCATTTGCCAACGTTTCAATAATGTCCATGTAGTCAGCGTACCGCATAACAATTGTCGCATTTTCACGAAAATCTTCATGCAGGTCAGCAATAGCTAATTTGATTGCTCCATAAAGCGTAGCAGCCGTTAATTCTTTAATTACAGATACTGCTGGACTACCCGTTGTTGCATAAAATGACATATGTTCTTCACCAGTTTTTGGCGCTGTTGCAAATGCAACTTTTTTCTCTTTTGCAGCTAGCCCAGAACGAAGAGCGCCTTCGACTGTTTGTACTAAATTTGTGTCGGTTGCTTCTAAGATTGTCTCTGACACTGGCGCAAACACTTTGAATTTATGACGTTCAAAGTTAACTACACCACCCTCAACTTCTAATTCTTTGGCCGTTTCGGTATCAGCAATAAAATCATCATCATCAAGTGTAAAACCAACTTTCGGAATTTCGAGATTTGTTACACTTGTCACTGTTGAAACTTCTCTAATAGGGTTTTTAACAAACGGTTCATGCAGTAATTCCGTTGTCATTGTGCTAGGCAGGATTTTATCTCCACCAGTGCCGTTATTGTCACCTAAAGCAGCCTTAACCTCAGAACCAATAGACTCCCCTCGTACAGTAGCTCTAATTAAGCTTGCCTTTGCAATGTTTGTTCTTGCTTTCGGCTCTGCGGTAACAAGGTTTTTATTTCCTTCTAAAGATGCCTTTTGGTCAGCTTCCATTGCATCATGCTCATTCTTCAAAATATCGAAACGAGCTTGTAAACCTCGTTCTTTCGTTTCTAAGGCTGTAATCTCATCCGTACTAGCATTAGGATCAGATGCCTTTGTCAACTTTTCTTGCTTTGCAGACGCTAAAGCCTGCCCAATAGTAACCAAATCATTTTTTACATCAAATAAAGTTTTAGCCATTTAAAATACCCCCGATAAATGAATTAATATTTTGTATTTCAAGTGCAGTTGATTGTCGAATGCGCTCTAAATATTCTTGATTTCCCTTATTTTTTGAATCATTTGAAACATTTGATTTTTTTGAAACAAGGTTACTTGGTACGTTGTGATACTTAGCAAACAACTCATCACTCACACATGCAGCGGCTTGGTTTGCATCACCAACAAAATCACAAAGCCCATAATCATAACACTCTTGAGCAGAAAGCCACGTTTCAGCATCTAGCAACTCAGTTAGCTTTGGTTCATCCAACTTGTCACCAGCACGATCCAGATAGGTTTGTTTCATGCTTCCACCAATACGGTCAAGATCATCAGCAGCCTTACGTAATTCAACAGCGTTGCCCCATGTGAGTGTCCAAGGATTATGGATCATCATCATGGCATTACGTGGAATATGGATTTCATCACCAGCCATTGCAATGACAGATGCAATGGAAGCTGCTAATCCATCAACATGGACAATAACTCTTGCCTTATGTCTTTTAAGGATGTTATAAATAGTCACTCCCTCGAAGACCGAACCCCCTGGGGAGTTTATATATAGGCGTAATGTTGTAATGTCTCCTAAAGCATCAAGATCACGCTTAAAACTATTTGCACTAGTATCATCATCATCCCACTGCCATGAGACAATATCTCCATAGATATAAAGGTCACCCTCACCTTCCTTAGTGGACGCCTTAAAATTCCAATATTTTTGTTCCTGCCCTTTTTTCACGTTTCATTCACCCCCTCTCTCGGATTTTGAGGATTTGCGAAGTGTTGGGTCCATGTCAACTGGATACAAATCACCACTGATCCAGAGCTTATTAGCCATACCACCCTCTGGAGGATGATCTTCTAACCTGCGAACCTCATCTGGCTTAAGCCCTCCGCTACGTAACATCATTTGATAGTAAGCTGTGCGTGCCGCCATATCCCCGCGTAATAACCCGCCCATATTTAGCTTGAAATAATGCCCATTACGGCGTTCTTGTTGTGTCAATAACTTTCGGTTAAATTCATTCTCATACTGACGTGCATCTGGCGTAAGTTTCATTTGTACAAACTGAATCATCAGTTGTTCATTCGATGAATAACTTTGTCCCTCGCTGTCATTCAGAAAACTTACAGGAACATTAAAAACGTTGGCTACCCTAGAGCGAGTAATCCGCTCGGATGCCAACGTGTCAGACGCAAAATATTTACGTTCAATTTCCTTCAAATCAACGCCAGGTTCTTTGAATAAAATACCGCCGTTTTCATTGTAAAATCGCTTAAAATCATCAATGATTTTTTGTCTTTTATCTTTATCAACATTAGCCCCATATTCAAGGATGAAACTGTCCTTTTTCTTCATTTCAGATAAACTAAACTCTTGGACAGCCTTGTCATACTCTAACGTATTCCTGAGTACCTTCAAAGGACTTATGCCCTTCCACCTTGGCGCACCTGTAATGTGTTTAACGTGAATCATGTCCATGTTATGGAAGTAATACGTCCCTTTAAGTGCATTAACCTCGTACCATAAAGTTCCATCATCTAAATTGATCTTTGGTGTAACTAAATCAGGGTCTATTGGTGTGATAGACACAGGTTGAGCAAGAAGATTACGACCAATTACAGCATATCCATTACCTTTCTCATTTCTGGATACTTCAAGCTTGTTAATTAATTCGTACCCTCCCATATTGGGGTTAGGGTTATTAATAAGCACATCTGCTGCTTGATGATCTGTAACAACCTCGTAATCTTTGTAGAGCTTTAGAGGTAAAGCAGACATCGTATTAGCTAAACGAGTGATAACACTAAATATCGTTTCATTCGTTGCAAGTTTGCTGTTATCAATTCCCCAGAAAGTTCTACCTGCCCATGCTGACATATCGAATCCAGCACCCTTCCAACCTGCTACAGCCGCTTTAACTGCTCCTGAAACACGTTGATACCATTTCAAAATTCCACCCCCTTCCATGTTTAGAGATCATTAATTGATATAAATTCAATGTTCCCCTCACCAGTTTGGACTACCATCTTTTTCATGACCTCAGTATGAGCATTTAAAAAAGCCGCAAAACCGTCTATTTTACGGTAGCGACCAATTTTTGTAGGCAATTTATTTCTATTTCTATCTTCAACCATCTTCACGTTATTGACATACCATCTGAAAAGACGATTGTTGTTAAAAATCACATTGCCATCAATAAACCTCTCTTTGACATCATCAACAGCAGGACCTAATGTCGTATGCCCTTGGCGAACCACCTCAGTTACGAAACCATAATTATTCAACCACTCTACTAATCCAAATGCCTTGTTTTGGTCATATGTGATTTTCTCAATCATGAATTTCTTTGATTTTTCTACGAACCAATCATAGATATATTCTTTTTTGATGTATTCTCCTGGAATGATAGTCAAAAGTCCTTCACTCTCTAGTTCGTGGTAATCTACATTTTCATTTGCCAGTAAAACTTTTTTAGCAGGAACCCATGAATGAGATAAAACAACAACTTCACCCGTTTCAACGATTGGGAACTCCAAACAAGCACTTGTGAAGTCCTCGGAATCTGATAGATCAAAACCACCTATGCATGAAATGTTAGCTAATTCATCGTAATTGCGTTCTTTATTGTTTTTCTTCAATATTTCAAAATCAAGGAATGATTCTTCGGCATTATTAACAAATCTGTTGAATCGTTTTGTGATGAAATCATTACGCTCTGACGGTATCCGTTTGGCTTTCTCCCAATCCTCGATCATATCACTTAGTTTGATTGAAACCCCTAAGTTCGGGTTAGCTTTAATCCACATTTCAGGATTTTCAAATTCAGATTCATCATCCAACTCAGCTAGGTAATAGAATGTTCTCTCATCAATGATGGTTCCCTCAAGAACATCAGAACCTTGTTCATAATAAGTAATCAATGGACCATCCAATTGATAACCTGCTGTTGTAATGTAGATTAATAACGGCTGATCTCTTGACCCTCTAGAGTTTTTAATGACATTGATAAGTTTGTAATCTTTAGCCTCATGAATTTCATCAAACACACCAATATGAGTATTCAAACCATCTAAACGCTCTGAGTCTGAAGCTTGTGGTTCTATTTTTGAGAACGTCTTATCAAAATGAATTGCATCTCTTAGCGGTCTGAATCGTTTTTTCAATTCTGGCGACGATTTGATCATTGCTTTAGCTTCATCAAACAACAAACGCGCTTGTTTCATAGAATTGGCTAAAAGCGGTATGTCTGCCCCTTTTTCATTGTCTTTACTCACTCCATAGAGAGAAACACCAGAAATTAGGGTTGTTTTACCGTTCTTCCGACCAACAAAAACAAGGCCCTCTTTAAAGCGCCTTAACTTCGTATCTTTATGAACCCAGCCGAATAAACTACCTAACACAAAATGTTGCCAAGGCTGTAGAATGAGTTGTTTGTAATTCCCCTTTGATGGCTTACAATATTTCTCAATAAACTGGATTGGTCTATGACCTAATTGTTCATCGAAAACATACGGAAACTTCTCTATATCTGTTCGTTTAAGGTCATTCAAGTGCCGTTTACAGGCTAAAACAACCTTATTTGAAGCGATTATATTACCTTCTACAACCTGCTCAGCATACCAGTTAGCCAACAATTCATTTGATGGCTTCGCCAGTACATGTATAATTCCAGTCGTTTTAGAAATTGTCGAAGTCGTCCCCGTCATCCTCACTCACAACCTTCTTACGCTGAGCAGGCGTTAGTCCCAACGACTTCAACAGATTATTCAAAGTCTGGACCGTTTTTGTTAATTCGATTGACAAAGGGTTTTTAACTAAGTTAGTAGCCCCAGCCTTATTGGTGTATTCATACATCAACTCCGATTTGTCAATCTCTTTTTTTAACCTTCGATAGAAGTCATGAGTCTCTACATACAACTTAATCAGTTGATCGTCAGATGATTGATACGAATCACCAAGGTAATCTCTTAATGCCTTTTCTGTTGGTTCTGCCATTTTCGGCTTACCCCCCTTTCATGAAAAAGTTATCCGCGTGGAAAACGAAGGACCCACACCGGTCCCGAACCTTCAAAAACGGCAAAATTCGGGGCAGGGGGGCTATATTTTCATTTAGTCAGACAAACAACACATCCCAGCACCAAAACGCCTTAAAACTATATTTGCGTTCGTCTCATTACGTATGACCTTTATTCCTTCTATCTACTATCTCTGTCACCACCTCTCTGGGTTGGCTTTACTCACTATCACTACAGCACTACGCTTCTTCTGTGGTTCTTTCTCTCTCCTGCCTTTCTCTGGATGTTCATGGTTGTGGCAAGCAGGACAGATACTCTCTAGATTTGTAGGCTCTAATGCAAGCTCTGGGTAATCTTCAAGCTGTTTAATGTGATGGACTGTGTTGGCTGATTTAATGATTCCTTTTTTCAAACAAGATTGACAAAGATAATGATCTCTTATCAAAATCATTTCTCTGCACTTGCGCCACTCTTTTGATTTGTAAAATGGTTTGACCTTTTTCATAATCAAGTTCGATTGAATGCACTTGGATGAACTCTCAACTGTTCAACCGCAAGTGCAATGATGCTAGCAGCTGAGCACTCCTTATCATTAACCACAAGCTTCACTGCTTCTGATCTACTTATGATGATAGGTTTGATCTCATATCGTTCTCTTGTCCACTCACTTAACTCATCGATGATCAATGGAGCAGGTTCGTTTACATCTACCGTTTCTCTGGCAGTAGAATCCTCGTCGTTAACCATTGCTCATCAACCTTTCTTTTTGAGCGATATCAATCCAGTGATAGTGGTACATCTTAATTTCGCCTAGAGTTTTTTGACTGAGGTATGTCTCACTGTAAGGCACGATCACATCTCCGAATCTTCGATAATATTTAAAAGTACTTTTAATTCCCTCAAAACCTTTAAAGTGTGGATACTCTGCTTGTGCCATATACTTATAGATAACTCTATTTGTTAATCGTCTATAGCCATGGAAGAACATCCATATTCGCTTTCTTAGTTCCAACTCAATCCCTCCTCTATTTTTAGGCAACAAAAAAAGCCCAGCACTCAGCAGCCGTTTAATTGGCGTGCTGAACACTGGGCCTCTAGGGTCTCTGGTTCATCTAACACTGTCTAAGCAATGTTTATCTGATGTATCTTCAATGATTGCATTGTCATACATTGAGCAACGTTGTCTCCCACTGTCATTGTGAAGTTGGTTGCATTCCCAACAAGTAGATGCATCTCCAACATTCTTCTTAATTACCTCTAAGCCGTTGCTCCTATAAAATGTGTAGAGTTGTTCATCAACTTCATCCGTATCCAGCATGTTTGTTATCTCAGTTGGTACATTGAACTCATTCATTACCTTGCATCTCGTACATACAATTTCTGCTCTGCCCTCTATTTTACCAAGAAGCTTATTGCATTTGCTACATCTAAATTCCTTTAGCATTTATCCACCTCTTCATAAAATACATCTGCACCAAGGTTTATAAATCCCTTAATTCGAGGATGACTAGCCATTAGATTAGTTTCATACTCTCCAAGGAAAACAATAGCCATCCTCCAAGCACATAGACCATCTAACATGTATTCATTCCTACTCACAAACCTAACTCTAGCATCTTTTGGATACTTATCTCTTACATATCCCCACAGGAACGCAGCTTGTCTCCAATCCTTTGCAATAACAAGAATATAGCTATACTGTTTATCATTTTTAATCATTAGTGCCTGTTTGTTCAAGCATTCCCTAGCCTTGTTAACTGTTAGATTTCCGCTGTAAACATCACTAGTAAACTCCCCAAAATCAACGATATCGTTACTCACTGTTAGCACCATCCTCTAATGCACTAAGAATCTGTTTCAATTCTCGTCTCACAGTAGATTCATAATCAGGAATGCCATTACTTTTTATAACCCGATCAGTTCTAATATTCATTTTAAATTCAGCATGTGTAGTTCTACCCTGTATTACACATTCAATCTTAACTCCATGCACAACCGAAGAAAATGTAGCTCCATCACAGTAAATAGTACCTTGGTCTAATGCAATTTCTTTGATTAATATCTGCATATTATCACCCCTTTTATATAGTCTCTTATGTACAAAAAAGCCGCCTAATGGCGACCAGTGTTGATTATTCAATAATAAGTTTTGTTGAATAGGTTAATCCACCTTGTGTATTTGCTACTTCTGTACTAGTTTGTGTGAATTTAGGTTTCCAATCAGGATCTTCTTTCAATTTTTGTTTATAGAACTCATTTACTCTTTTTTGTCCGCTTTCTAGCCATTTTTCTATTTCATTTTTATTATCAATCATTAAATCTTCACTTACATATCGGTGAGACTTGTTAATTAATGGGCTTCTGTCTTGATAATCACTCGCAGAATTTATTACCCTGAATAACTCTGGTTCTTTAGGGTATATACTTCCATCATCTAGTTTTAATAAGTAGTCTCCTAAAAATAGTTGTTCCCAACCCTCTGACGTTTTAATATCACACCAATTTACACCTAGTCCAACAAGACCATCTTTTATTGCATCAGTAAACCATTTAGGCGGTTGATACTCAGGAAACAAGCTAGTTTCCGTCGGAATTCCTATCCAGTAAAACTTACTGACAACTTTCTTGCCTTTGTGAAATTCGTCCATTTATATCACCTCACTAAGATAATATCATACTAGTTATGTACACCGCATTACTTAGGCTGCGGTATGCCCCTGTGATCCACTCTTTAATCGCTACAGTCACGATAAAGGAGGTTGATGTACCATGCAAGAGTGGAGTGTCTATATGATTAAGTAAGTTATACTAATTAAAAATGCCACCCCTAAGGATGGCTATATAAAAGGTTGTGGATAACTAATTTAAGATGTAGGATAACAACGTTTTTATGGCTATTCACCTGTTTTTACCCTACATCAGATATATACAGGAGCTTTGCACCACAATGTATATGGACTCTTTAGGTCAGTTAATGAGGTATCTTTACCTCTGTGGTGTCCTATATATTTATCACAATACTATTGTATCTCATTTATTTGCAAACAACCTGCCAATATCCTGCCAAATTACTGCCACTTTTTTTAATCTTCTTTGTAAACCTCTAGTCTCATGGCAAAAGCTAGTTGATAGATTGCTCTTGATTTACGTCTGTAGTAACTACGCTCTGATATGTGCAGTTCATTGTAAACGTTGTAGTCTGTTAACTCTTCGTTGCCAAGGTAGTAAAGCTCTATAATCTGTCTCTCTACCTTCTTTAAACCGCTTATAGCCCTCATTACACGATCATAGGATTGACGCAACCTTTGTTCGTTGTCTACGTTCCAGACAGCTATATCTTCCGCTGGCTTGCTTATAGCGTTGGTTCCTTGATGTTCTCTAGGTTCATAGTTAGGTGTGTTCTTTATTTCCTTTCTTACAAACCCCACTCTTTTATAAGTGTTGGCTCTTGCTAACTCCTGCTCTGTACGTTCCCATGTTTCTTTGCGGTCAATTTCCATGAGTGATAATTGGTAGGCATCTTTTTTCATTTATTCACCTCATTTGCACTTATTTTCATTATTTTGAATATAAAGTCGTTTATTTTGACCATTTATTTGTGTTTATCTACATCTTTTTGAGCTAACTTAGCAAATTTATATCTAAAATAGTTGGTTACCGCATCACTCAATATCAATGCAAGCATCACACCAAGTATAAAAGCTAACCATGGATGTTCTAATGCCCATTGCATCCGCTATTCCTCCAATCTCGTAAACTCGCTCTCGAATCGTCCTGCACTAATCTTGTATTTGTCCGTATCAAAGTTGATGTATCTATAGTGGATATCTCCGTCTATATCCTCATATAAGGCATATACTGTGTCACCGTCTACATCTGTGTAAAACTGGTTTATACGTCTCTTTAGATGGGTTCTGGTGACTTTGATACCGTCCTTATCAATAAACGTTTCTACGGCTTGTTGGTGCATCTTACCACCTCACAAGAAATCAAATATATCTGTCTGACCTTCCTTCACAAACTTACTCGAGTCTATTATTAATCCCTCGTCTAACCATGCTTTAGGTGCTTCCGTCTTGTGGTGATACCAAATAGCTTCCCCTGCCCTTGAATGGTTAGGATTAAGTTGTTCTGCCTTTTCTGTCCATACCCAATATGACTTTGCTTTTACTGTTTCATTCATCACCGCACTTCCTTTTCAACCTTTCTATTTCTCGGATAAGTGCTGGCACTAAATATGTTCCTGCATATTCTTTCTTCAATTCTTCCAACTCTTCTTTAGTCACTGTTTATCCCCTCCTATGGGAAAGAGGTTTTATACCTCTCTCTCCTTTGCTAATCTCTCGTCTCTTGCCCTCATGAGCATTGCTTTGTAATCACACATTACATGTGCAAGTTCACCATATTTGTCTAGCGTCCATTCATCTTCAAATATCACTCTACCGCAGTAAGGGCAATCTCCTACTAGTGATCCACTAGCCATGGGTATATCTCCTTTTATTTGTTATCCCTTAATCAATCTCCCGAATGGTTTTTTGCTCTGTAGGATACCGCTCAGCCATTTTTCTACGCCGACTAGGTGTATCCCATCCTTTAGGACGTGCTTGCGTCTCACCAATAACTTTCCACCCTGCCGCCTTTAGGCTTGTGCCTGACTCGCTTTTAAGTGTGTAAGTTATTAACCTGTGATAACCAATATTTTTAGCGGCTCGCCAAGCTGCAGCGTATAATTTGGAGCAAGCGTCCTTATAGCCATCTAAGACACATAATCTAACTACCTCTAGTGTCATGCCGTCATCGTTATGTCTTGCTACTGGTCTACCTACCATTGCAACGCCTATCAACTCATCATCACATGCTAGACCTATCCTAAACTTATCTCTATGCGGTGCTACATTGTGTCTGTGATGCTTATTAACAAAGGCTTGGGCTTCTGATAGTTCCAGTGGCACAAGATCATATTTCAATTTGCTTCCCCTCCTTGTTATCCCTTATCAAATATCAATAATTACCTTTGTATCATCTAGTGCGTAATATTTAGAAACTGATTCACTCTTAAAGGCATCATCTAAAATAGCTTGTATTTGGTTATAGTGTTCTTCCGTTAAGCATTCCATTGCTCTTTCGTACCACCCCTCATACATAGGAACGTTGTGTTCTTCATGTTCTACGTACAATTCCATCATGTATTTTGGGTCTGGATTCCATTCTTTTTTTGAACACAAGTACCATTCTTTGTTGCTCAGATCGTTACGATTCCTTTCATCTTCCAATGATTCTTTTAATTCAAGCGCCGTATATATACCGCCATCCATATAGCTTAATTGCACATCGTCCTGTAACAACGATAGTCTCACTTTTGGTTCGCTCATTTACATCAATCCTTTCTTGTTATCCCTTATAGGGGTTATGGAACAATTAATTCTCCTACCCAACCGCAATTACATAGGTAATTCCAACATTCTAAATCTTCATTTTCTAATTTTTTTAGTATCTTTCCAGTTTTAGCCGACCTAATTTGCTGATGTGCCACTTGTTCATGTATTTTTAATTGTTTATTTCCACAAACAGGACATTGTTCATAGTCAACCACTTGATCATCTTCCATTGCTCTGTACCTCCTGTAATGTTATGGGTTAGTCCAACTCTCTTAACATCTGGACTCGTTCCTCAATGCCTTTTAATATATTTTCTTTTGATGCAACACTATTAACAGGAATATTCAATATGGCGTGTAACCTACGCACTTCTGCATGAAGGTCAATTAGATTCTGACCTGTATAGCAATCGTTATTCACAAGTTCTTCTACTTCTTTGACACTCATATTGATTAAATCTTCGATGCTTTTTGCCACAAACATTTGTTCATTCATTCTGTTGTACCTCCATCAGCGTATATACGCTGCTTCTGATATTTGACGTGAGGACGCTTGTAGTAACCTAGATACAGCCCAAGAGTCGATTCCGCAATCACTTGTATAATGATCTATTAGACCCATTACTTTCATTGCATTACTTACATACAATTCGTCGTTATCCGCTATAGCCTTTGCTTGGGCTTCTCTGGAATTAGCTAAGTTGGCTGTGTAAGAGTAAAAAATATCATTCTTATACTTTTCAACATCCCGACCA
>NZ_JAGGKG010000022.1 GCF_017873435.1 Paenibacillus turicensis
ATCTCATGGAATCTATTCCCTGATAGCTCAGTTGGTAGAGCACTCGACTGTTAATCGAGTTGTCACAGGTTCGAGTCCTGTTCGGGGAGCCATTAAGGCCCGTTGGTCAAGCGGTTAAGACACCTCCCTTTCACGGAGGTAACAGGGGTTCGATTCCCCTACGGGTCATTTATATATGGAGGCTTAGCTCAGCTGGGAGAGCATCTGCCTTACAAGCAGAGGGTCGGGGGTTCGAGCCCCTCAGCCTCCACCATATATTTTATATTATTGACGCGGGGTGGAGCAGTTCGGTAGCTCGTCGGGCTCATAACCCGAAGGTCACAGGTTCAAATCCTGTCCCCGCAATTAAAAATTATTTATTAGTGTGGAGCCGTGGTGTAGAGGCCTAACATGCCTGCCTGTCACGCAGGAGACCGCGGGTTCGAATCCCGTCGGCTCCGCCATTAAAAATTTTTAAAAAGACTCTCTTATTAAGAGCCATTAGCTCAGTTGGTAGAGCACCTGACTTTTAATCAGGGTGTCGAAGGTTCGAGTCCTTCATGGCTCACTTTTATGAATGCGCGCGTATGGCGGAATTGGCAGACGCACTAGACTTAGGATCTAGCGTCTAACGACGTGGGGGTTCAAGTCCCTCTACGCGCATCATAAATTGCGGACGTGGCTCAGCGGTAGAGCATCGCCTTGCCAAGGCGAGGGTCGCGGGTTCGATTCCCGTCGTCCGCTCCATAATTTAAAATGCGCCCTTAGCTCAGCTGGATAGAGCGTTTGACTACGAATCAAAAGGTCGGGAGTTCGAATCTCTCAGGGCGCGCCATTTAACTTAATAAGCCGGTGTGGCGGAATGGCAGACGCGCTCGACTCAAAATCGAGTGGGAAACCGTGGAGGTTCGAGTCCTCTCACCGGTATAAGTAAAAGAGTTCATTAGAGATATTCTCAAATGGGCTTTTTTTGTTTGAGTTTTATACCAAATTTGAGTAAATACTCGCCGATGTTACGTAATCACTGCGCCCTAGCCATTCCTGAACCTCTTTCATGCTTACACCGCTGGCTAATAATAAGTTGGCGCAGGTCGTGATACCAGTTTGGCTTAAAACCGTGTCTGTTGAGCAGAATGGAAAAGCTGCGTAATATATCGCTTAATGCGACACCCTAACGTATTGCCATAGATATACTCTAGGATATCTATGAGGCTGGCATGTTTAATCGTATCGGCCTCCTATTGCGTGGCATGTCATTTCCTCAAATAGGGCTTTCCATCGGGATTACTATCGGCTCTCTGGGCTCAATAACTGATCTTTATAACTTCTTCACAATGTATAAATTAGTTCTTCATATTTATTGTTTATATTATATTCATAAGGAGGAGATACTAATGAAAAAACTATGGATTGGAATCGCAACGATGGCTTTGGTTATGGGGATTGGAACGGCAGGTGTCTATGCGGCTACAGCCGAAAACGGCACCGACAACAGCGGTAAAGCAAATAAGCAAATCACCTTTGAACAAATGTTGCCGCATGCCAAGCAAATGCACCCGGATCTCTCCGAGGAACAAATTCGGGAGATGTATAATAGCTGCCATGGTGGCAATGGCCGGGGTGTTAAAGGTATGATGAACAATACTCAGATGTTTAGGAATATGATGAACTTCTAATTACGAATTTAGACAGGCCTCGCGAGTTACGTGAGGTCTTATCTCTACTTAATGAAAGGGATTTGTATGGAACGGACAAAAATTTTAATTGTCGATGATGAACCAAGCCTTCTCCACGTCATTAAAGCCTACCTGGAGAAACAGGACTACCTGGTTTATGAAACAGATTCAGGACAGGGGGCGCTTCGGCTTTTTGAGAATCTCCAACCTGACTTAGTCATCTTGGACTTAATGCTTCCGGACCTTTCGGGCGAGGATGTTTGCAAGACGATCCGAAAGAAATCGGATACTCCTATCCTCATGTTGACCGCCAAAAGTAGTGAAGACGACCTTGTTCATGGTCTATTAATCGGAGCAGATGACTACCTTGTCAAGCCGTTCAGTCCTCGGGAACTGATGGCCAGGGTTATCAGCTTGCTAAGAAGATCGAAGTCTGCGGGATATACGTTGAAGGAAAAAAAGATTTCTTTCGGTGGGAACCGCCTATCCATCGATCCGGAACGGCATGAAGTAACAGTCAGGGGCGAAAGCGTCCAGCTTACCCCCATTGAATTTAAATTACTTGAAATTTTAGCCAAACATTCGAAGAGAGCATTTAACCGTTTCGAACTGGTTAATCTGATACAAGGGGATGATTTTGAAGGTATGGAACGAACAATTGATGTCCATATCAAGAACATCCGCCAAAAAATCGGTGATCACCCGAAAAATCCATCGTTTATTATTACGGTCTATGGGGTGGGGTATAAATTTCAGGGGGTCCCTGATGAATAGCGGAGGACTGCGTAAAAGACTGTTAATTTCGCATTTAGGCGTAAGCCTCGGTTCACTGCTGCTTATCATGATCATTGTTTATCTGGTCATGGCTTACTCATTTGGAAGGTATACGCAAACTCAGCAACAGGCAGAGGTAGATACGATTGTCGAAGATTTGGTAGGATCCTATGATGAAATTGCAGGCGGATGGTTTGAGGTTTCTTTTATGTCTATCTCACATCAAGCTATGCTTCGGAACTATATCGTGAGAATTTATGACGTTGGAGGCAATTTAATCTGGGATACGAAATCTATGGGGAGAATGATGCATGCCTCTAAACTAACTGAAAAAGGCACTATAAATACGAAAGTAATAACGCGAGATATTACAAAAAATAATGTGAAGATCGGCAGGATCGAAATTGAGGGACTTGCAGGCAATTTTGAGACACAAAACCGGCAGTTTCTGAACCTATTTAACACATTACTTTGGGTGGCGTTTATTTTGGCCATTGCCGGTGTAACAATCTATAGCGTACTTATGGCAAATAGCCTAAGCAGACCTTTATTACGCATCAAACAAATAGCTACTCAAATGAAGGAAGGGGATTTGTCATCTCGTGTTGTATTGGCAAACCGTCATACGGAAATCGAGGAGGTGGGGCTCGCTTTAAACCATTTAGCAGATGAACTAGAGCAACAAGATCAGTTACGAAAAAATTTAACGGCCGATATTGCCCATGAATTACGTACACCGCTTGCCACGATCCAAAGTCACATTGAAGCTTTTCAAGATGGGGTATGGGAAGCGACTCCTGATAAATTGGAGGTGTGTCATGGGCAAGTTATCCGGTTAGTAAAGCTTATTCATGATTTGGAGAACTTGTCAGCGGTCGAAAATCCGATGCTCAAGCTAAAACAAGAACCGGTTAGACTGCTTGAGGTGATCAGAGATTCCGAAGAAACGGTAAAAGCTCAGTTCAGCGAGAAACCGATCGATCTCAACATTCAGGAAGAAACACCAGTTGTTATTATCGGCGATGCTGGACGCCTAGTTCAAGTTTTTGTTAACCTGTTGAATAACGCATATAAATATACCGGCGAAGGTTCAATTCATGTTAGGATTTTTGAAGTCGCAGATCATGCGAACGTAACCATTTCAGATACAGGTACAGGCATAGTACCCGATGAGCTGCCGCATATTTTTGAGCGTTTCTATCGTGGAGATAAATCACGGAATCGCAGAACAGGCGGTGCCGGAATCGGTTTGGCCATCGTAAAGGCTATCGTAGAAGCACACGGCGGCAGTATTTATGTCGAGAGTAAAATCAATCAGGGCACTCGGTTTACATTACACTTTCCGAAACAGTTAAAATAAACATACTAAGATTAGTGGGTAAGGACATCGACGGATGACTTTACCCACTATTTGGCTTTTTAGAGGCTGTGACAAAACCAATGCCTAAAGATAAAAAAACGATGAACGTTTACAATAAGTAAAAATTCATTGGTTTTCTTTATTTTATCAAAGAAAAAACACCTTCTGGTAAAATTAAGTCAACAGGCCCAAACACAACCAGAGGAAGTGTCCTTATGTTTAAAGGTTGAAAATAAAATGGGTTTGCACAAGAAGATAACCCCTCTTGTGCAAAACATAAAAAATACAAAAAAGTGGAATATGAATGGCGATTCCACTTTTCTTCTAGAGGCTTAGGTTTTGTCCTGCGCCTTTTGTTTCAAATAAGCATAAAGGTTAATTTCCAGTTTCAGCAAACCGTCGAATTCTTTCACCAATTTGATCACGTACACGTTGAAATACAGCCCACTTTTCTTCATCTGTGCCTTGGGCTTTTGCTGGGTCATCAAATCCCCAATGCTCACGTTTCACTTTAGGCGGTGTTATAGGGCATTTATCTGCGGCATCGCCACAAAGAGTTACAACCAAATCAGCGGTGTTCAAAATCTCAGTATCAATTATATCGGAAGTTTGGTTTGAAATCTCAATTCCTACTTCCTTCATAGCCCTAACTGCATTTGGATTTAAACCATGTGCTTCAATTCCTGCACTGAACACATTCCATTGATCCCCTAGATGCTTTTTTGCCCAACCTTCGGCCATCTGACTACGACAAGAGTTTCCTGTGCATAAAAAATAAAGTGTTTTCTTATCCATATTATCTTCTCCTTTATATGTGAACCTTATAAAATGGTTAACCACAGGTACAAACCAAGCAATGTTATAAATAGCGTTGGGACAGTGAGGATTATTCCTGTTTTAAAGTAGGTTTTCCAAGATATGCGAACGCCTTTATTCGCGAGTACATGTAGCCAAAGTAAAGTTGCTAATGAGCCAATCGGTGTAATTTTAGGGCCAAGATCTGAGCCAATAACGTTAGCATATATTAAAGCCTCATGAACTACTCCTGAAGTCTGAGTAGCGTCAATGGCAAGAGCATTAATCATTACTGTAGGCATGTTATTCATAACAGAGGATAAAATAGCAGCAATAAAGCCCATTCCCATCGTTGCAATAAACAACCCCTGATCCGCAATTTGGTGAATGACTTCGGCAAGTAAAGTGGTTAATCCGACATTTCGTAAACCATACACCACAACATACATTCCAATAGAGAAAAATACGATTGCCCAAGGAGCACTTTTAATTATTTCTTTAGTGTGAACAGCGTGACTTCTGCGTGCCATTAACAAAAAGAGGAGTGCAATGATGCCTGCAATGAGGGAGACGGGAATTTTCATAAACTCACTGACAAAATATCCAATCATCAGAACAGCTAAAACATACCAAGATAGCCGAAACATTGAGGCATCTTTAATGGCATCTGCAGGTGCTTTTAAGTGAATCACCTCAAAACGCTGCGGAATACTTTTGCGGAAAAAGAAGTAAAGCACTAAGATGCTGGCAATAAGAGAGAATAAATTTGGAATAATCATTCTGCTTGCAAATTCGCTAAATCCAATACCAAAAAAATCAGCCGAAACGATATTAACCAGGTTGCTGACGACCAGTGGGAGAGAAGTGGTATCCGCAATAAATCCACTTGCTATAATAAAGGGAAATACTTTCTTCTCATCAAAATTTAATGCTCGAACCATGGCTAATACTATAGGTGTTAAGATGAGTGCTGCGCCATCATTGGCGAAAAATGCAGCAACTATAGCTCCAAGAATACTGACAAACACAAACATACGTATGCCACTCCCATGGGCAGCGCGGGCCATGTGTAGCGCGGCCCACTCAAAGAAACCAATCCTATCCAAAATCAATGAAATGATAATAATAGCCACGAAAGCTAATGTTGCGTTCCAGACGATCTGACTTACGTCCAAGACATCTTGAAAATCGACAACTCCTACAAGTAGTGCTAATACTGCACCACCGCAAGCGGACCAGCCAATGGATAAATTTTTTGGCTGCCAAATTACGAACGTTAATGTAATTAAGAAAATAAAACATGCCAATACAATGGATACCATTTTAAGCCTCCAATTTCACCTTTAGCTGGATTCAGCAAATAAACATATTCGTAAATCATTATATAATCATATAATTATATAATCAATAGAAGAAATATTAATTACAAACCGGAGCTATTTCTTCTTTGTTTAGGAATGATAAAATGCTTTTTGGATCAGGCGTGAAGTCTAATACTGCTTTAATATAAGGCTTATCCTTTACGTTCAAGGAATAGTATACCCACTGCCCACGCTTATTTTCCTTTACAATACCCTGCGATTTTAGTTTTCTTAAATGTTGGCTTACACCGGGTTGGGAAATTTCTAAAATCTCAACAAGTTCACAAACACATAGTTCTCTATCTTTTAGTAAAGCCAGTATAGTGAGCCTTGTTTTATCACTTAATAGCTTTAACTTTTCAGCCATGTCAATTATTTGCTCCAAGATCATTCCTCCAGTATCAAATTTGAGAGTGTTTATTATCCATTAATATAAATTAAGTATATCACAAAACATTCTTCATACTTCCCTTCATTGATTTGGAATAGTATCTCTGATTTATTAGTCATTATGCGTTTAGGAGATAATGGAGTATCACCTGAGAAAGAAAAAATTTTGGTTACGGGAGCAACTGGTAGTGTTGGTGGTGCAGCTATGCCCATGCTGCATAAAAAAGGCTATCAAGTAGTCGCTAGCACAGGGAACTTGGATGCTGCTGATTATTTGAAATCACTTGGAGCAAGTGAACAGCAATGGCAAGCTGCCGTTGATCCTGTAGGCGGTAATATGCTTGCTGCTATTTTGAGCAAAATCGAGTATGGAGATTCCGTTCGATATTTTGAAATTCAAAGCTCTTGGCCGTATTCTGGTTCATGTGTCTCAAGATTAATTGTACAGATTTTGATGAAATGTCTTTTCGCAACAGTCTGATATTAAAAAAAGGCGAGCTTTTGGGAAGCCTGTTCAGACCTATCCCTCAGTTAAATGAAAAAATGGTTTTTTATGAGTTATCTGATCGTTATTCATGTGGAGGTTTTAGTCAGTTGAGAGCGTAAAATGTTTACGAACGTTATTGAATTCGAGAGAAGTTTTTTCTAAAAATACTTGTTGAAATTACAATTTGAAGATGATATGATCCATCTATGTAAAATACAGAATATTGTATATTGAAAGGGGAAGTTATTGTTGTTTGAAGGGCTAAACTCGAAAAGCAGCATAGTCATTCAAAAAGTTGCTGAAGAGCTTCTGTTTGTCGAATTAGATTCGAGAATTCCTAAAATAGATGATTTGTCTCAAAAGTATAATGTAGGACGGGGTACTGTACAAAGTGTGTTAAAAAAATTGGAAGAGACTCACTGCATCTCTTTAGAGTCAAGAGGACACTTGGGAACATTTCTTAGAAGGAAAAATGTGAATTTACTGCTTCAATGCTGCGGTTTAAATAATATTGTAGGCGTTATGCCTTTGCCATACTCCCGTAAATACGAAGGACTTGCTACTGCACTGCATGAAGTATTTGAAAAGTTAGGTCTGTCTCTTCATTCCGCATTTATGAGAGGAGCAACCATCCGCATAAACAATGTGTTGGAGGGGAGATACGATTTTGCGCTTGTATCTAAGTTTTCAGCGAATGAAGCTGTGGCAAAAAATGATGATTTGATGATTGTGAAAGATTTTGGCCCCAATTCGTATGTTTCTCGTCATGCACTTATTTTTGCCGAGGATAAGAGCGAAATTGAGGATGGGATGAAGATCGGCGTTGATAGTTATTCAATTGACCAACAGGTTTTGACCCAATTGGAAGTGAAAGAACGAAATGTGGAGTATGTGAATTTGAACTACATGCATTTATTGAAACACTTGAAGGCAAAATTAATAGATGCCATGGTATGGAATATGGATGAAATCGAGAGCAGTTCTTTGCATTTATCGGGCTTGACGTCGCCAGAAGCTTTGGAGATGGACAACGAAATGAGCCAGGCTGTATGCGTAATACGCAAAAATAATAAGAAGATTGAGTATTTGTTTAACCTGATATCAACTGCTGAAATTGTAAAAACCCAACAGGATGTGGAATCTGGCAAGTGTATACCCAAATACTGATGTATATAATCACTTGTGAATAAGCAAGGTCAATTTCTTGCTATTTGTTTTTGTAAGCGCTTTATAATGGTGGTACCCAAAAAAGCCACTGCGATATGCAATGGCTTGGCCTGTCAATGTTTTGAGATTGTATTTGTTTAAAATGCGCCTGCTTCGGCGTCCGTCAATATAAGGACACGGGGATGAACCTGTAGAAATGATGCTGGACATTGAGTGGTGATGGGACCATAAATAGCCCTTTGTAGTGCGTCCAATTTTTCCTTTCCTTTGGCAAGGAGTAATATCTGTTTGGCATGTAATATAGCACCAATCCCCATCGTAATGGCCTGAGTCGGAACCTCTTCAAGCGATGAAAAGAAGCGAGCATTGGCTACACGTGTTGATTCATGAAGGGAAACGACATGCGTATTTCCAATTAGTTCATTGCCCGGTTCATTGAATCCAATATGTCCGTTGTGACCGATACCCAGTAGTTGCAGATCAAAAAATGGTGACTTTTCAAGTAATGAGTTGTAGTGGGCAGCGGCTTTATCGGCATCTCCGGAGTTTCCGTCGGGAATAAACGTATTAGCGAGATCAATATCTATATGCTGAAACAGATGCTTTTTCATAAACTGGGAATAGCTCTGCTCATGATCTTTGGGGAGGCCAACGTATTCATCAAGGTTATAGGTCGTTACGTTTTGGAAGGATAGCAGGCCCTTTTGATATAATTGTATCAGTTTATTGTATACTCCAATTGGCGTGCTCCCTGTAGCTAGACCTAAAACCGCTTTGGGATTTGCTTGGAGCAGGCTGGCAATTATAGCGGCCCCTGTTTCATTAAATTGTTCCTCATCGTGTACTCTAAGTATATTAAACATAATTGTTTCCTCCTGGAGTAATAATTTTGCTTATAAACTATTGAACTTAATGTAACACGATGATATGATTAGTTCAATACAAAATACAGAATATTGTATATTGAAAAAATAAGATCAAGGATCAATTCCTCTGCTTGGTTTTTACAGGGGAACTATACTAAGAGGAGCGTGAAGAAAAGTGAGTGCTTTAAGAGAAAGACTTGATATCTTATTTACTACTAATACCATCACACCAAGCGCTATGAAGCTGTGTGAGGCAACAATTTCAAAATTTATTAATGCAAATAACGAAAAGCAATACACTAAGCTAATTACTCATCTCGCCATGGCTGTCACACGTATAGAGCGAGAAGAAGAGTTGATTGCTCCACCAGAAGATATCATGGAGGAAATCAGACGATCTCCGCATTTCTCTCAAGCTGTTGAAAACGTAAGTTGGATCGAGTCTCAGATGAGCATTATGCTTCCTAATGAAGAACGACAATATCTGATCATGCATTTTGTTAATGCTTCGCATCTTTAAAAATACTTTCGGAAAAGAGGAGAGCACATATGAAAATTGTTATTGGTGGACAAGTGGAGAAGAAGGAAATTGAGGCATTGGTTAAACAATACGGCGGGGATGCGGTTGAAGTAACTGTTAAAAACGATCTGGAAGCTGCAATGGCACTTAAAACGGGACAAGCTGATTATTATTTGGGCGCTTGTTATACAGGGGGAGGCGGTGCTTTAGCTATGGCGATTGCTCTTGTTGGCAAGCCAAATTGTGCAACGATTTCCATGCCTGGTCAGCCGCCAACACAAGAGAAAGTAAATCAGGCTGTCGCTCAAGGTGCAAAAGCATTTGGATTTACTGGTGATCATAAAGACAAAGCTGTTGAGCTTATTATGACAGCGCTTACCAAATAGGAGTTATATCAAAATTAAGGGGGGAATTGTATGTTGGAAGCTTTGTTAATCATCGCGCTAGGAACGGTAACTGCTATTATGGCCAATTTAGGAATTGCTGTATTTAATGATGGTCTTAGACCTATTGTCCCTGAAAATCTCGAAGGGAGAATGAGTCGAAAGGAGTTAGGTGTTACCGCATTTGCCATGAGCTTTGGGCTTGTGATCGGATACGGTTTACCTATTTCGATTTCAGCTAGCATTTTGCTTATTCACAGTATTTTGCTAGGAACAGATATCATCGGTTTAGTTTTCAACCGTGGGAAATTAAGTACAGCTATTGCTGGTGTGGTTGGTGGCGTGTATGGTGCTGGCATTTATTTTGGACTTCAAGCGGTGGTTAAAGCATTTGAACTGCTTCCGCTCAACTTTATTGATGGTTTTAACAAGATCGGCGAGCCTGTTGTTGTTTCCTTTATGGTGTTTCCTGCTCTCGCCATTGCACTACAATTTTCGGTCAAGAAAGGTATTATCGCTTTTCTAGCAGCGGCGTTGGTTAGACAAATTGCTGTCTTTAGTAACACTAAACAGCTTATTCAAATTGATGGCACGCCGGTTGTTTTGAGTCCCGAAGGCATTGCGCTGATTGTGGGCATGGTATTTTTAATTGCATTTGCAATGAAGGAAAAATCTGACGATCAGAGTTTATCAACATTGGCTTCGATGTTCACAGACCGTGTGCAACGAATTAAAAAGTTTTCGTGGATTATTATGATCAGCGGCGGTTTGGCCGCGGCTGCCACTAATCTCCTGCTGATTGCTGGCGATCCAATCTCGTTAAGCTTACTGGCAGATGGAAAAATTACAGAGGGCGGTATTGCCGCATTAGCCAAAGCGATTGGATTTGTCCCTCTTATTGCTAGTACGGCAATTGCTACCGGTGTGTTTGGTCCGGTTGGATTTACATTTGTATTCGGAGTAGGGATATTTTCACCAAATCCGCTTATTGCAGCACTGCTTGGTGCGGTCGTTATTTTCTTGGAAATTCAGCTGTTGTCGAAAATGGCTAAATTTTTGGATCGTTATCCAGGAATCCGTTCTTCTGGGGAGAGCATCCGAAATGCAATGACCAGAGTGCTTGAGATTGCACTTTTGATTGGTGGGGCCAATGCGGCTAATGCCATCGTACCGGGGCTTGGATATTTTGGAATTGCAGGTTTCTACTTGTTGAATGAAGTAGCAGGACGTCCAATTGTACGAATGGCCGTAGGTCCTGTGGGAGCGATTGCTGTTGGTATTATAGGGAACATTTTAGTTCTACTAGGCCTGTATACTCCGCCGTTGTAAGGAGAGAGGAGAGAGAGAAAAATGTATATTCAAACCGTGCTTGGTGAAATAAAACCAGAGGAACTTGGCGTTTGTGCGTGTCACGAGCATCTTTATGTGGATTTGAGCCGGATTAAGAAAAATGAGGATACGTGCTTGCAGGATACAAAACTTGTATTAGATGATTTGAAAAGTTTTTATAGTTATGGAGGACGTGCCATTGTTGAGGTAACTAATGATGGAATGGGACGGGATGTAAGCAAGCTTGCTGAGATTAGTAAGGCTGCAAACATTCATATTATTGCAAGCACTGGTTGCTATAAAGATCCTTTTATTCCTGAGGAGAAGCTGCAATGGAAACGAGATCAGTTCGCTGATTGGATGATTCGGGAAATACAATATGGCATTGAGAATACAGGAATCAAGCCTGGCGTGATCGGTGAGATTGGGAGTAGTCTGAACGAATTCAAACCGATAGAAATAGAGTTGTTTCATGGAGCCATCGTAGCCGCGGTAGCGACAGGTCTTCCGCTTTCTACTCATACGACGCTTGGAACCTGTGCGCTGGAGCAGATTGAGCTATTTACAAGAGAAGGTATACCTTTAGATCAAATTATTATCGGACACCAAGATCTTAACGAGCATGATGATGTGGTACTGGAGGTGCTGAAAGCTGGTGCCTATGTTGCGATGGATACCATTGGGAAGGAAAACTATCGTAGTGACAAGGCTCGCTTGGAATCCTTATTAAAGTTTATTGATCATGGATTTGAGAACCAACTGCTGTTGTCAACCGATTTGACACGGAAATCGCACCTGCGTGCACGTGGAGGACAGGGCTATGATGTAGTATTGAGATCATTTGTACCTTCATTACAAAGCAGGGGAATAGCGGATGAAATAATCAATAAGCTGTTGGTAACCAATCCACAGCAGGCATTCAGCATCAGGAAGGCGGGTGACACCTCAGTATGAGATATAAACAATCTGTATTGAAAAACCGCACCATGGAGCAGGCGCAACAGTTGCAGTTTAAATTGATTGACGAAATTACTAAGGAATTTACCAATAATGATTTTTTTCAAATTGGAGATGTCGGATTGCATCCTGAATACAACAGACCGTTAACTACCGCTCGAGTTGAAAAGGTACTTGCTCGGACATTTGGTGGAGAGCAGTGTGCACTGACAAGGGGAAGTGGTACCGGAGCAATTAGAGGGATTTTAAGTGTGCTAGTCGAGCCGGGTGATTCTGTTATCGTTCATACGGCTCCGATGTACACCACGACAAAGGAAACTTTCCGTTTAATGGGGCTTCGCCAGTCTGCTACGGATTTCAACGACATGAATGCTGTGGCGGATTTGCTAGAAAAAGATCAGACTTCCAAAGTGTTTTATGTTCAGCATGCAAGACAGCAGCCGACGGATACGTATGAGCTCCAAAAACTAATTGAGTTTGTTAAAAGCAAGCGACCTGATCTGCCAATTGTGGTCGATGATAACTACTGTGCGATGAAAATGCAGGGAATCGGTTCAGAATATGGCGCAGATTATTCTACATTTTCAGGTTTTAAGCTAATGGGTCCACAAGGGATCGGTGTCATTATCGGTAAACAGGAAGGGATCGAGAAGCTACAAGCTAGCAACTATTCGGGTGGTGGCCAAGTTCAGGGGTACGAAGCACATGAGTTGCTACGTAGTATGGTGTTTGCTCCGGTCATGCTGGCGATTCAAAACGAACAGGTGGAGAAGTTGTGTCATCGTCTAGCAAACGGCGAAGTTGCAGGGATCAAGGAAGTATATATCACCAATTCCCAATCAAAAAACGTTATTGTAGAGCTGGAGCAGCCACTTGCATCATTAATTATTGAACGTGCTTCCCACTATGGTGCGGCTACTTATCCAGTAGGGGCGGAATCTCGCTTTGAGCTGATACCGATGATTTATAGAGTATCGGGAAGCTTTCTAGAGAGTCAACCAAGGCTTAAGGAGTATGGTCTGCGTATTAACCCAATGAAAGCCTCGGCAGATACGGTTATCCGCATTTTAGAAAATGTGCTGCAGGAATTTAGGGGGTAAAACCAATGTTTATAGATATGACTTTAAAACGGAATGAGGGATTGATCACAGCGGCGATGCTTCTTCACCAGAGGGGGGAGATCCCCCCTAATACGTACGTGATTGATGCGGACGGGCTTGAGCATAATGCCAAAGTTCTGTCGGAAACAGCGATTGAGCATGACATGAAGCTCTATTATATGACCAAACAGATTGGCCGTGGGGGTTTTGCTGGAAAGCTGATTGAAGGAAGCGGGATAAAGCAAGCTGTGGCTGTTGATATAGATGAAGCTTACGCACTGTCCAAGGCTGGATGTAGTATAGGCAATATTGGACATATCGTACAGCCCGGCAAAAGCCAGTGGAGTGATGTTTTGAGCAAAATGGAGCCAGAGGTGGTAACCCTATTTTCTCTGGAACGAGCTGTGCAATTGTCAGATGCCGCTTTGGCACTTGGGTATGTACAGGATGTCATACTGAGAGTCATCTCACCAGGAGATGCTATTTTTCCGGGACAATTCGGCGGGTTTTTACTGCATGAGCTGAATTCGTTGCTACCTGAAATGTTGAAGCTACGTGGAATACGAATTGTGGGGGTTACCAGCTTTCCCGTGCTACAAATTAATGCGGAAAATACGGATTTTGCTTTCACATCGAATTTGCAGACACTACTTACTTCAGTAGAAACCTTAGCGTCGCATGGCATCGAGGTAAAGCAGGTGAACGCTCCTAGTGCAACAAGCTGCTATACTATTCCACTGTTGAAACGGTATGGCGTCACACATGGCGAGCCAGGTCATGCGCTGACAGGTACAACACCGCTTCATGCTTACAACGATAAACTTGCTGAAATTCCAAGTATTGTCTATGTTTCGGAAATTTCGCATATGGACGATGAGTACGCATATACGATTGCTGGAGGTTTTTATGCTCGCTCGCATATGCAGCAGGCCTTATACGGTGCAACATCGGAAGAGATTACTACTCAAAGGGCAAAGATCAGTCAATATTCTGCGGAAAATATTGATTACTATGGTTGTTTAGATCACGAGCAGTCAATGAAGGTTGGGGATACCGTGATTTATGCCTTCCGTACGCAAATATTTGTAACTAGAGCCCATGTCGCTTATATAAGAGGGGTAAATAGCCTCAAACCTGAATTGGTTCATTTCCAGAAAAGAGGGATTTAACGTGGGAAAACTCACCTTGTTTGTGCTGGATGGATTTGGTATTGGAGCTATGGCAGATTGCCATAAGCTTAAGCCAGAAGATGTTGGTGCCCATACGTATAGACATATTCGAGAAACAGTGCCGTTAAATATTCCAGTTCTGTATAGCTTGGGTCTTGGCAAGCTGGTGGATGATATCGGAGAGCCGCTTGGGGCATATGGTCGCAGCAATCTAGCTCATTATGGAGCGGATACTTTTATGGGGCATCAAGAGTTGATGGGTAGTAAACCAGGGATGCCGGCAACACGACTAATGTCAGAGATTGGTACAGTGCTTAAGTGTGCACTTGAAGCAGTGGGATATCGAGTGGAGACTCCCATTGCTGGCGCAACCGTTTTGCTCGTAGAGGGAGCTGTTGTTGTGGGGGATAATCTGGAGTCACAGCTAGGTAATATTATCAATGTGGTAGGGGATTTGAATCTGCTAGCTTTTGATGAAGTTGTGAGGATTGGAAAAGTCGTCCGTGCCAATATAGACACGAGTAGGGTGATAGTGTTTGGCAACAAAAAAACAGATATCAATGTCATTTTATCGGTTGTACATGAAAAAAATCCAGGCCAATGGGGGGTGGACGCACCCAAAGCCAATGTGTATGGTGAAGGTTACCAAGTCGTGCATCTTGGCTATGGGGTGGAGTTTGAGAAGCAATTTGCTTACATGGCGGAGAGAAGTGGAATTCCAGTGTATCGGATTGGAAAAACGGCGGATGTTATTCAGGCTAATGGGTTCAGTGATCCTGTAGTAGAAACGAAGGAAGTTTTGGCCACGTTTAACCAAAAGTATCAGGAAGCTGAACATAATGCAGTATTTCTGGTCAACGTGCAGGAAACCGATCTTGCTGGGCATAAAGAGGATTCCCTCTGGTATAAGGAGGTGCTCGAACAATCGGATCAGTTCCTAGAAACTTTTATTAAGGAGCTGGGAGATGAAGATCTGCTCATTATTACGGCTGATCACGGCAATGATCCCACCATCGGTCACTCTAACCATACGCGGGAACAGACACCAATTTTAATAATAGGTAAGCAAACTCTACCTGTATTTATAGGAGAACGGACTACGATGGCTGATATCGCAGCAACGATGGCGGAATATGTAGGTATTGGAGCACCGGAATATGGAACAAGTTTTTTACAGTTAATCAAAAAGAGGTGAGATCTCTCGCATAGAGGATGAAGGAAGCATATTAATGTAGTTAATGGGTCCATTAGAGAATTTCTCTAGTGGGCTTTTTTTGTTTCTGACTTTACATCCTCGGGGTATATAGTTTGAAATACAATTCATAGATTGAATAAAAAATAAAATGTAAAATACAAATTAAATAATCAAGGAGTGGAGGAAATAAGGATGGCTGAATCCTGGCATAAATTTTACACACTCATGCACAAAAGTGAACCTGTAGCTGAGATTGAGCTCGATGAAGCGACTAATTCCATCTCAGCGATAAGACAGGTTTATGCACCACAACATGTGCCAGTGGGGGTACGTGTTAAAGAGAGGAACATAGATCGCGCAGCACTAAATGAATGGTGGAGGGAACGTGCGATTCCGATTACCCGTGACGGAATTAAGGAAGCATTGCTTAAATTGAATATGTCTATAACACAGGAATTGCTAGATAAAAGCTACGGGCTGAGTTTGACTGATCAATATTGGATTTCCCCATCTGAATCACAGTTGGAATGGAATGTCGTTAATTTTTTTCACAATCCTTTTTCGGAGGATGTAGGGAATGTGTTAATTGGGCAAGGTTCATCTGATGTGATCAGTTTCATGTCACCAGATAACACAACCGATGGCTGGTTAAAAAAGAAATGGACGATGATAGATGGAAAGCGTTACTTGTTGAAAGGGGGAAGCGGGGAGACTCAGCAGGAGCCATATAATGAAGTTATTGCCACCAAGATTATGGAGCGTCTCGGTATACCTCATGTTCCTTACACGTTGATAGAGCATGAGGGTTTCCCCTATAGCGTGTGTGAAAATTTAATAACTCCACGAACAGAACTCATCACAGCATGGTACATAATGCAAACTAGCAAAAAGCGGAATCATATATCTGTGTATCAGCATTATGTGAACTGTTGTGAAGCACTCGGCATTACCGGTATTGTGGAGGCACTTGACCAGATGATGGTGGTTGATTACTTAATTGCAAATGAAGATCGACATCAGAATAATTTTGGCGTAATTCGCAATGTAGAAACCTTGGAGTGGGTTGGGCCAGCGCCAATTTACGATAGTGGTTCATCGCTCTGGTTTTCTAATCCCCTTGGTTTGGTTGCCGCAAATGCTAAGCTGACATGTAAACCATTTAAGTCTGATCATAACGAACAAATCAAGCTAGTAACCTCCTTCGATTGGCTAGACCTTTCTCTATTAGATGGAATTGAAGAAGAGGTGCAAACCATTTTTAATGGTTCACATTTTGTAAATGAAGCCCGTTGTCTTAGAGTTTGTCAGGCTTTGCGTGGACGCATTGAACGTTTGCAGAAATTTATTGACAGTCGTGAGCCACACGTATGGGTAGATGATTCCAGCACTGATGTAAAAGAAAATATTGCGTACAGTGGTTCGTTGGAAGAAGATGAAGGAGGGAGATAGGAAAGAAAAATAGAAAGAAAGATAGAAAGAAAGATAGAAAGATAGGAAAATAGGAAAATAGGATAGATGATTTGATATTCAGTTTCAAACATAACGTCTCTATGAAGATAAAATCGTGGAGGCGTGTTTTTATGGTGGTCTAAATGATTAAGAAATCCGATATATCTGGAGTAGTGCGAAGTATAAAATTGGATTGAGTATTATGTGAGTAATTTTAATCTATACTTACACTACTTTTTAATTATTGATTTTAGACATTTGATAGTATAGTAGGGAATAAATAATGTTAACTAGGGATTTTTTGTGATTTTATTCACATTTAATATAGAGTGAAAATTAGATTAATCAGATTAATCTACATTTTGTTAAACATGGAGGAATCAGCTTGAGGAAGTTAAAACCATTAATTTTATTGTTACTTATAATTTCACTTATGATGGGGGGATTCGCTGGTTGTACAAGCTTATCAACATCAGACACTACAAAGCTGAAAGTAATGACCTACGATAAGGAAGACAGATACTTTAATAATCAATATGGAGATATGTTCCATGCCAAAAATGATTCAATTAAGATTAAACTTGTTAGACATGATAGTAAAGGACTTGAGGGTAACGAATCGAACTACTTAGAAAAGCTAAAGCAATCTTTTGAGCAGGAGGAACTGGATGTTCTTTACTTAAGTATGAATGAATACAATCAGTTGTCGCAGGATGGTTTTTTGTTAGAACTTGATCCGTTAGTAGTACGGGATCATTATAATATCGATACAATTTTTCCTTCTATTACTAGCCTTTTAAGGGAGCAAGGTGGTGGAAGGTTATATGGCTTTGCACCTACATTTCAACGAAAAGCAATTTATTACAATATCGATTTGTTTGAGCAGTATGGGGTTGAGTTACCACACGATGGAATGACTTGGCAAGAAATAATTGACTTAATAGGACAATTTCCTACTGATGGAGATGAGCAATCGAGAATATACGGAGGGCTAAATTCTTTTGGGTTATCAAAAGAAAATCCCTTATTAGGGTTAGGTCTAAGCATTGGTTTATTTAAGGGATTAAAGGCAGTTAATGTTAATACTATGAAAGTAACAATGGATACAGAAGGTTGGAAACAAGCGTTTCAACAAGCGAAAGTGGCTTTATCATCAAACTCATTTCTTATTGGAAGATTTAATGAGGATGAAGATTTCGATAAACAGCAACCCTTTGTTCAGGGGCGACAAGCGATATTAATTTCTGACGAACCTATCTATGCTTATAGTGCACTCGACTATATAAAAAGTGGAAAATCAGATAACAAACCTTTTAAGATCGGAATGGTAGTTGGTCCCGTGAATGAAACTAACCGAGAAGTAACAAGAGATTTATATATGAATAATGACTATGTATATGCCATTCGTGCCAAATCCTCTAATGTAGAGGCTGCATGGGAATTGTTGAAGGTTATGCAAGGGGATGAAGTGGCAAGTAAATTAGCGAGAAGACCTGATAACGGAATTCCTTCGCGTATGGGACATAAAAGTGATTTTAATGGAATTGACCTAGATGTTTTTTATCACTTAACCTCGGTGCTATCGAATGGCTATGCGGATGATCCTAATAATGTTATCCCAGATAAATTCAATGATAAATATTGGGAATGTATGGAGCGAGAATGGACGCAAGTAGAGAAGTCCCAAAAAACTATTGATGAAGCATTAAAGACCATTCAACAAGACTTACAAGTTGCACTTGATAACGTCATGCTTGATAAGAAAGTGACTGGAGAAAATAGTGAGGGGAAGTCCAATAATAACATAAGAAAAGACATGATAATTAATTGGGAGGATTTTAAGACAATACCTTTTAAATGATGATTCTGAGTGTTGAAGTAAAGATAGGAGCCAATAAATGAAAAAAACATGGTTACGCGTACTTACAATGCTTGTTGTTAGTTGTGGATTAATAGTAGGTTGCACAAGTAATTCTATGGTACCAGGTAAAACTAAGGAGCAGCAAGAAAAGACAACTCTTAAAGTTATCTCTCCAAATTCTGAATTATTTTATAAACAATATGGGGATTGGTATACAACACTTCATCAAAATATCCAATTTGAAGTTATTAGTGAAGCAGATATTTACAAAGACATGGGGGATAAGACGAAGGAAGAAGTGTACAAAGATTTTATCACTAAAGAACAGCCAGATATATTAATTATGAGTGTGGATCAGTTTAAGCATCAAATCAAGGAAGGTAACCTAACTGAACTTAGCTCATTAAGTACAAGAGATAAGTACAATTTGGAAGACTTCGTTCCTGGTTTAGTGGACCAGTTACGTGAATTGGGCGGTGGTGAATTGTATGGACTTACTCCATCCTTCTCAAGCAAAGCGTTATTTTATAACAAGGATATGTTTAAGAAATATGGTCTAGCGTTTCCAACGGATGGTATGAGCTGGTACGATATAATTGAGCTTGCTCTTCAATTCCCTACTGGTGGGGAGAAGCAGCAACAAGTTTATGGATATAGCAGTGGGGAAATTTACGAATCACCTATGGATTTAGTTACACTGATTGATAAGATGAGTCAAACCGAGGGATTATCCATTGTGAATACCAATCAGATGCAGGTGACCATTGATACAGAGGCTTGGAAGAAATTAATTCAGACCGCAATTCAGGCAGATCAGTCTGGAGCAATTTTTAATTCCATGGATGATTTATTCACTAGTGGCACCAAAGAGGAGTTTGTTGATAGTCAACCATTTTTGATGGGACATGCGGCTATGCGTATCGGTTCTGTAACAACGATAGGACTTATGGAACATTTAAAAAAGGATTTGAACAGTGTTACATCTTTTGAAACCGGTATTGCTGCTGGACCTGTTGATCCCCATGACCCAACATCCACGTATGTGACATTAGGCGATATAGTTGCTATTAATATAGAATCCATTCATCAAGATGCAGCATGGAAATTTATTAAGTATGTGTGTGGAGAAGAATATGCTGAGGCCAGCTCTAAATCTAGTGAATTATTGCTAGGTCAACAGATGTTGTTAAGTCGAACAGGATTTATGAAGGAGTATGAAGGAATAAGCCTGGAGCCATTTTATAAGCTGAAGGCAAAGCTACTAAAGCGAAGTAGCGATTGGGGAAAGCTACCGGACTCATTTTTTAATGATTTTGCTACGATCCTAGGTAGAGAATTAGAACTAGTAAAAAAAGGGCAAAAGAGCCTTGATGAGGCATTAGCAGCAGTAAAGTCTGAGGCTCAAAGTAAACTAGAACAATCTGTTAAGAATAGATAGGATAATAAATTTGAGTTAAAACAAATGTAAGAAGAGATAATGTTTAAATCATTTCAACAAAGAAGTAGCTGTTAAGTAAATGTATCATATTTTGCAATCTTACAACGTTTAATGATTCTGATAAAGATCAAAGAATTAAGCGTTTTTTTATTTTATCACTATACTTTCCTTCATTTTCCCTTCTGCCTCTCATTAGCTTTTATTTTGTTAACAGGAGTATCGGGTGAAAGCCTTAATAAGTATAAAGCAAAAGTCAAAATAGCTTCTGTATAAATATGGTTGTATTATAGTTGTATCTAATTATTACATTTGTGGAGGGGATTAGGTATGAGTGAGAATTGGACAAAGGAAAATATGCCAGACTTAACCGGGAAAGTCGTTATTATTACTGGAGCAAGTAGTGGATTAGGTCTTGCAACGGCAACAGCGATGGCACAAAAAAATGCAACGGTAATTGTTGCAGTTCGAAACCTACAGAAGGGACAAGCTGCAATTAACCATATTAAAACAGTATGTCCGACGTCTAACGTAAAGCTGATGAGGCTTGATTTGTCTGATTTAGATTTGATCAGGTCTTTTGCTGATCAATTTGTTCATGAATACGAAACCCTCTCCATTCTTATTAATAACGCAGGGATTATGAATACACCTTATAGGCTGACAAGCGATGGCTTTGAGTCCCAATTTGGCTGTAATCATTTAGGGCATTTTGCATTGACGGGGTTACTATTACCACGGCTCCTTAATACACCTTCCTCAAGAGTGGTTACCGTAAGTAGCTTAGTTGCTCATAGTGCTTCGATTCGTTTTGATAATTTGGATGGGTCAAAAGGTTATAGTGGCTGGAAAGCTTATGGTCAAAGTAAGCTAGCAAATATGATGTTTGCAAGAGAACTAAATAATAAGCTTTCTGAGCACCAATTGGACACAATGAGTATAGCTTGTCATCCTGGTTTTTCAAATACAAATCTGATGTCATTTGGCTCTGGTAAGAGAGCGAACCCTTTGCTTCGAATGATTAGCAATCTTGCAAGTCAGTCTGCCGATATGGGAGCATTACCTTCCCTATATAGCGCAACTGCACTAAATATCAGTGGAGGTGAATATATTGGACCTGATGGACGTGGTGGAAGAAAGGGCTACCCGAAGCTTGACCCTATTATCAATAAGCTCTATCAAACTGATATCTCACAAAAGCTATGGGAAGTATCTGAACAGCTTACAGGAGTTATATATAAGTTTGAGAAATAATATAGTCTGCACAATAGGTTAGTATTTAAGCACAATGTGTTATTTCGTAAAGTAAGGTGTTTATTTATGCTAAAGATAGTGGTATGGAGGAAATGAATGATAATATAAAGGGAGATGAGTCACATTATGAAAATATGGAATGGCTATTCCAAAGGCATTAACCTAGGAGGATGGTTGTCACAATGTCCTTATAATCATGCACATTATGATAGTTTTATTACTGAAAAGGATATTGAAACGATAGCATCATGGGGACTTGACCATGTCCGTTTGCCAGTTGATCATGAGGTCATTGAGAAAACTGAAAATGTGGAAGCATATGCTGGATTTAAGTATATAGATGACTGTATGAATTGGTGCACTAAAAATGGCCTGAATTTAATTATAGATCTACATAAAGCACCAGGCTTTTCGTTTAATAGTGCAGCAACAAATTCCTTGTTTGACGATGAGCAGCTTCAGCTGCGTTTCATCCAAATATGGAAGGAAATTGCGATTCGTTATGCTAAATATAAGGATACGGTGGCTTTTGAACTTTTAAATGAAATCGTAGAAGAGGATAGCTCCAGATGGAATCAGCTAGCACTTAAAACAATTACAGAAATTCGCCAACTTGCACCTGAAACCAAAATTGTAATCGGGGGAATTCAGTGGAACAGTGTGCATACCCTTGAATTACTAGATGCGCCTTATGATGAAAATATCGTTTATAACTTTCACTTCTATGAGCCATTTTTATTTACTCACCAAAAAGCGGAATGGGTAGAAAACATGCCTGAAAGTAATATGGAGTATCCTGGTAAACTCGAAGTTTATCGCAATACGGCAAAACAAATCGGAGCTTATGGATCAGGATTGCATTTAGAAGAGTTAAAAGAAATGGGTCCGCAATATATTGAGGCGATGATTTCTAGTGCGATTGAGGTTGCAAATGAACGTGATGTTTATCTATATTGTGGAGAGTACGGGGTGATTGAGCATGCCCCTTCACAAAGTGTAGTTAACTGGTATAAGGATGTGAATGGTGTATTTGAGCATTACAATATTGGTAGAGCCGCTTGGACCTATAAATATATGTCGTTTGGGGTTAGTGACCGATATGAAAGTAGTATTAAACCGCAAATTATTTCTTATTTGTAGTTTAAACTAGTAATTTTCTTGATAAATAGCTCTGTATATATTGAAATAACCTTTCGTATCACAGAACACAAATACGAAAGGTTATTTTATGAAAACATGATTAAATCCCAACAGCTGTCATTTTAGTAAGCACCTTTTCCCCTCTTACCGCCATATCTTTGTCGTTGAACCTATGAAGTACCAGCTCTGAAACGATATTTCCGTCCTTCATAAATAGAACCCTGTCAGCCCTTGCTGCGACTTTTGGATCATGGGTTACAAGCAATATCGCTGTCCCCTCTTGGTTGATCTCTCCCAGTAGCTTCATGATTTCATCCGCAGACTTTGAGTTAAGTGCACCCGTCGGCTCATCAGCAAACAATATGTCTGGGCTACTCATTAGGGCACGGCAAATACTGGCTCGCTGAAGCTGACCACCTGAAACCTCTTTAGTATCTCTGGTTTCAAGTGTATCGATACCGGTTTTTTTCATAAGAGTTTTTGCCTTTTGTGTAAGTTTTGCTGTGTCCTTTTTCCCTCTATGCAAGGCAGGAAGAATAATATTATCTAGTAGATTTAAGTTTTTCAGCATCGTAGGCTGCTGGAAAATAAAGCCCATTTTAGTTCGCCGAATATCTGCAAGTGTATTTTCGCGAAGCTTAGAAAGCTCGGTATCACCAAATCTCACCGATCCATCTGTAATCTCATCCATACCACTAAGCGCAAATAGTAGTGTAGATTTTCCTGAACCGGAAGGCCCCATAATTGCAACAAACTCCCCTTGGGCTATGTCTACGTTTACTTCATTTAGCACTTTAAGCTGCTCCTTACCTTTACTAAAGGTTTTCACAATATTTTTACCTCTAATGAGTTTACCTGTAAGTAGGGCATTCATGATGTTAAGCCTCCTTAATATGATCAGAAATTTTTATTGCTTGAATTCCAGAAACGCCTACTATGGTGGCAACGAAGACGCAAACGGTAATCAGTAAGGGAGAAATGAGGTAGACAAACCACGGATTCACTATAAAGTGGAATGTGGATGCACCAAAGGAAGAAACGATAGTCACACCAACCAGCTCCCCTAACGTATTTGCCAAAATCGTACCAATACTTACACCCAGTGCTAATACAGTGATTGAACGCGTCAGGTATTGTCTGCGAATATCCGAATTGGTAAAGCCAATTGATTTCAATATAGCGATAGAATAACGATCTTTTGCTACCAGCATTTTCATAAATAGCGCTGTCACCAGTAATGTTAGCAGGGCTGTTGTCCCGACAGCAACAGTGGAAGCCATGTTGATGGCGTGTCGTATAGACCCAAGCATCTGTCCAATGCTTTCTTCGATACCAGTCACCTTAGCAAAGGGGATCCTTTCCCTATATTGTGCTATGGCTGCCTTTATATTTTGGCGGTCATGAAATGTGACTGCAATGTTGACGGCTAAAACATCTCCGTTATTTTCATCAAAAATAGCTTGTGCTGTTCGACCACCATTGGTGACATCAGAGTAAATTCCACAAATCATCAATTTTTTTTCTACGCCATCAACGATTAAAGTGATTTCATCACCAATCGTTTTTTCAATGTCTTGGGCACTGAGAGCAGAGAGGGCGAGTTCTGATTTCGATTGTGGCGAATGGCCTTTGGAGTAAGTGATAGGAAAAGTGGAAAAGTCACCAAATGTTACTCGTAGCTTCTCTATTGTTCCGTTCTCAGCTTTTCGGTCTAACATCATGCTGGTAAACGAAGCATATTTCTCAACATTCTGATCCTCCTTCAGCATAGTAACAACTTCTGCTGCCTTCCCTAAAACATTCTCTACCTGTGTTCGTGTCACTGCGATATTAACATCGGAAATGCCCATGCCCATATAGGTGATGAAGCTTTTTGCAGAAACCGTACTGCTAATATTTTGTGGCACAATCATAATGAATGAGGAAATAATGAGTACCATTAGCATGGTAACATATAGCTTTTTCCGAGAAAGAATATCCTTGATTCCAAGAAAGATATTCCGAGAAAAGATCTTGTTATTGCTGAGTCGGAAAAGGGAGGGGACTTTCGAATCTTCCTGCGCTGAGCCGTATCGTAACGCCTGAGCCGCAGATATTTTTCGGAAGCGACGCAATACATAGTTCACATACAGTAACACAACTCCACAGATGGATGCGGCCCCTAAAAAACTGCAAAGTAAACCAGGAAAAGGGCTCCCGCTTTCGCCCATGTATAGGCGGATGTTTTGCATAAAAGGGATTTGGAGTGGTAAGGAGAACAAAAACCCTAGCATGCAGGCTACTCCTGCCATAGCGCCATATTTCGCAAAATATAACTTTTTTATTTGTGATACCCGCATCCCAATCGCTTTGAGTACTCCGATTTCCTTATAATCTTCTTCAATCTTAGCCAATAGTGTTAAACGGATACACAAAAATGCTACGATGATAACAAGCCCGCTTATCAAAATAAGCACTGCAATCATGATTCCGTCCGTAATACTATTTATCATCTTCACTTGACTGTAAGTGATGGCGGGTGGACCATTTGCTGGAAGACCTGCATCAAGGTAGGCTGCCTCGAAGGCCGGGAAGGAAGCCTTCTCTGTAAGCCGGAACTCAATAAGGTTTTCTAGTTGTCCGAATTTACGAACTCTTTCAAAATCAGCTTGGCTCACAAGGAATCGCTTGGAGCTTACCAATGCCGCATTCATTGTAGAATCTCGTAAAAATCCTGCGACAGTAAAGGAAACACCATGGATTTTTACAGTATCGCCAAGTACAGCCTTTCCTTCTTTCATGTAATAGAGTGGGACATAGATTTCGCCATCAGTAGGCTGAATAACTTCGCCATTTAAGTTAAGGAGGAAGTCGAATTTCTCTCCCTGTACTGAAAGCCCGTTGTCTTGTACACTACCAGCAAGGGAATTTTTCCCAATGACAATATCCGAGCCTTCGATATTGAGGAATTCAAGCACCTGATCATCTTCTACGTTGTCATTCGTTTTCGCGAAGTGCCGCAATTGCTCCATGTCGATCTCGCCTGTGTGCATCTGCATAAAATGAATTGACTTTGCTGAAACAAGCATATTGTCGATTGCCCCAAAAAGGTTTACTGTCAGTGATCCAGCCAAAGCAGTTAGCATAGCAGCAACAAGGATAAACGCCATTATCGTTACAGTAATTAGCTTACTTTTTCGCATATCGTTTTTGATTATTTTTTGATACATTTTCATCCCTCTATCTTTCTGTGTCCAATAACTTTGGGAAAACTCAGGACAAACATTTTAGTATAAGGGGAGGGGGCGTCCAATATGAAAACATCACCGCAATGCTGTTCCATCACCTTTTTCACAATGGCAAGTCCAAGTCCTGATCCACTATTGGTACTTCTTGAATGACTGCCTGAAACGAAAGGCTCGAATAGTCTCCGAGAGATATATTTTGGGATAGCGGCTCCATTATCGGCAATTTGTATCTCAATACGATGAGGTTCATCCTTTAGACTTACGGCCAATAGGCTACCCATTGGGTTATGATGGATGGCATTTGTCAGTAGATTGCTAATGGCACGAGTGATCTCTATTGAATCTGCCATGTAATATAGGGCGTTGTCTGGTAATTGAAGCTCTAATTTCATTAACTTGCTTTCAATTTCTCCAAATAAAGTGGCGCAAGATACACGAAGCAACTCTACAAGGTCAACGTTCTCAAAATTTAGTTGATATTGAGGCGTTCCTAGCTTGGAATAGGAAAGTAACTGATCTATCAATTGATTCATCTGCGCAGATTTTGCCTTAATTGCTAAATGATATTCCCGCTGTTTGTCAGGTTCCTCGACCAACCCATTTGCTAGGGCCCCCGCGTATCCAGAAATTGTTGTCATGGGTGTTTTTAAGTCATGGGCAATGTGTGAGAAGAGATTCATTCTCTCATTTTCCATGATCATTCGCTGATCTTCGGAGTCTTTCAGCTTTTGCGTCATAAAATTGAAAGCATCTCGCATTTCACCAAATTCTGTTTCTGTTTCGAAATCGAGAGTGATATCTAAATTTCCAGCAGTAACCTTCTTAAATGCCTCCTCCATTTTCAGGACTGGTTCCATAACTTTTTTGCTAATACCACGCCCGAAAAGAATAATTCCTATACAATACACCGAAATTGTAATGAGTATCCATACAATTGAAGACATGATTTGTAGTGTTTTTGTCCCCTCAGTGAGAGGGGAGGAAGCCAGTTCTGAGAAGTTCATCCCGTTATTTAATGTAATTAGACTGAATAGAAACTCCAAGACTAGAAGTGTCAGTGCTATTCCTATGGTATAGCCTATAAATCTGCGAATGATTACACGTTGGAAACTTAGCTTTTTCTTCATGTGAATACCTCCAGACGATAACCTAATCCCCTGACTGTTCCAATGGATACAGCGCAATTAACAGGAAGTTTGCTACGTAGCTTACTAATGGCCACCATGACGGTATTGTCATCAACAATAACTCCCTCCTGCCATGCAGCATCATAAATTTGTTGTTTGGTATATACACGTCCGGGACTTTTCATAAATAGCTTCATAATGTTAAATTCTGTAGCGGTCAGTGAGATTTTTACGTCACCACAGTTAAGCGTGCAGCTAGAAACATTCATACTCAGTTCACCCGCAGTCAGTAAAGTTAAATGAGTCTCAACATCTGTTGTTCCGTCATAGCGACGTAACTGAGCCTTGATACGGGCGATAACCTCTAAAGGATCAAAAGGTTTTGTTACATAATCATCTGCACCAAGATCAAGCCCTAATATTTTCTCGTGATTTTCACTTTTAGCACTTACGATAATAATAGGAATATTGCTACGTTCTCTCAGGTTTTTGATCAACTGATAGCCGTCAAGCTCTGGCATCATAATGTCGATGATAGCTAGATCAACCGAGAGGGTGGTAGTTTTTGTGAGTGCATCGAGTCCATTTTCAGCCTGTATTACGGAATAGCCATCCTTTTCTATATATAACCTAAGCAGTTCACGAATTTCTTTCTCGTCATCTACAACCAAAATAGATTTGTTCATTTTTTCTCCCTTCATCTAGCTCATCTTAGCATTGAGCTGTAGGTTCATTTTAGTTCTACTACCTTTCAGTTAATCACGATTAACCTTAACATTACCTTAAGATTTCTCACATAACTCCGCTTTAAAAGCTTTGTTTTGTAATAGTACAAGCGTACAATTTTCTTGATTTTAGAAAATAAGGATGCTACAATCTCCAAAACTTAACTTTGTTTTCTCAAAGACACTAGGAGGTCACCTGTTTTATGTTAACGACATTTAAGGCTATTGCTACAAAGCTACCGCAAGGTTTACAGGTCGAAACGGAGTCCAGTGGCTTCAAAATTTTGATGGACGAGCCTAAGCAGTTAGGTGGAACAGACCAAGGCATGAACCCAGTTGAGGCTCTTTTGTGTGCGCTTGGGGCATGCCAATCGATTGTGGTTGCCGCGTTTGCCAAACGTTTTGGGTTTTCCTATGAAAAATTTCATGTTGAGCTAGAAGGGGATTTAGATCCTGATGGGTTTATGGGATTGGCGGATGTACGTAATGGATTTCAAGAAATTCGTTATGTGATGCATTTTACGACAACCGAAAGCCAGGAGAAAACAGAGGAGTTTGTTGCCTTTGTGGAAAATACATGTCCTGTAGGCGATTGTTTAACAAATGGCGTTAAATTAGTACAAGCAGGAGTTGTTAGACACTGAATTGATTAGTGGTTGATAACCACCTAAAAACTTACATTGACAACGATTACATCGTGCGTATACAATACCAATATAAACGGAGTGTCACTGATGCGATCAGGCACCACCATTTGTTTTCATAACATTGGATTTATTTCCTTTGTTTATGAGAATACTATGGTGGTGCTTTTTAGTTTTTGTCCGTAAAGGAGGTGGGGGAGATGAAATTTAGGAAATCGTTAAATAACAATATAGCCTTGGCTGTAGATGATGATGGCTGTGAGATCATTATTATTGGGACAGGCGTTGGTTTTAAAAAGGTCAAGGATCAAATTATTGATCCAGCGACGATTCAAAAAACTTTCCGTATTGGTATGGATGATAAATACCATAAGATTGAACAGTTTTTTAATGTAATTCCGCTTCAAGTGATTGATGTCACTGAACGTATCATTCAATATGGTAAAGACTTTTTAAACCAGACACTAAATGATTCCATTTTGCTAGCGTTGGCAGATCATATTCATTTTGCTTTGGAGCGATCCAAGCAAGGAGTTCAAATGCAAAATCCTTTACATTGGGACATCCGTCATCTGTACCCCAAGGAATATGCTGTAGGTCATGAAGCGGTGCGACTCATTAATGAAACATTTGGTGTAATCTTACCTTTATCAGAGGCTAGCTCGATCGCGCTTCACTTTGTAAATGCCCAATATGGCAGTAGTAGTATGGATCAGACGATTAAAATCACAAAAATTATTAACGAAATTGTAGATGTAATGATGGAGCATTTTCAAACTAGCTTGGAACAGGAATCCGTCAGTTTTTCAAGATTTATAACGCATTTGCGCTATTTTATTGTTCGTCAGTTTAATAAAGAATCGTTATCGTTTAAGGATGAAAATTTTCTGTTTGAAGTATTATCACAACGTTATCCTGAGAGCTTTGAGTGTGCCAGTAAATTAAAACTGATGTTGGAGCAAAATTATGGGTTCAATATTACAGCAGATGAAATGGTTTATCTGATGATACACATCGAAAGGGTAACTTCAAGTGCAGATGAGGATGGTCCACTGTTGTAATTATATTGTTAAATAAATTAAATATGGAGTGTTACTGAGTCAAATCAGGCACCACCAAATGTTACTGATCCATATAGATCTATATTCAATATGGGCAGGTGAAGCATTTGGTTTTTTGTGTTTTCAACATATAAGGGGGAACTTCTTATGAATAATAAAGAGCTATCTAAAGAAATTATTTCTTTGATCGGTGGAAGCAGCAATATTAATCAAGCTTGGCATTGTATTACAAGATTACGTTTTAATGTTGCCGATGAGAAAAAGGTACAGCTAGAAAAAATAGCAAGCTTGGATGGCGTATTAGGTGCACAATTCCAAAATGATCAGTTTCAAGTTGTCATTGGCAATCATGTTGCCGCTGTTTACGAGGAGCTTGAAGCACAGCTGGAGCAAGGTGGGTCCCCTGCATCGTCTAACGAGCATAGCGCTCAATCGCAACCTAAAGCCAGAGGGATTAACGCGGTGTTAGATACCATTTCGGGGATTTTCACCCCTGTTTTACCTGCGATTGTGGGTACTGGGATGCTTAAAGGTGTATTGGCACTCTTAGTATCTTTACATGTATTACAGGAACAAAGTGGCGAGTTTCAGGTCATGAGTATGATTGCAAATGCAGCCTTTTATTTCTTACCTTTTCTATTAGCGGTATCTGCGGCACGTAAATTTAAGGTCAATGAATATTTGGCATTAACTATGGCAGGGACTTTGATGTATCCAACCATTTTGGATGCATTTAACGCAAACAAGCTAGACCCGATCCAATTTTTATCGCTAAATGTATCGATTGTAAATTATTCGCAGTCGGTCATTCCGATCATTCTTGGAGTATGGTTACTTAGTTACGTGTACCGCTTCGTGGATAAATTCATTCCGGCTACAGTTAAAATTATTTTCACACCAATGCTAGTTTTAGCAATTACAGTGCCAATTCTTCTCATTTTTATCGGACCTTTGGGCAACTTTATGGGGGTATATTTAGAGAGAGGAACCTCTTGGCTATTTGCCCATGCAGGGGCACTTACAGGAATTATTTTAGGAGGTCTTATGCCTCTGATTGTTATGACAGGCATGCATTATGCCTTCTTTCCTAGCACATTGCAAAATTTAGGTAAGCTTGGCTATGACGTGTTGTTATTACCAATCAACCTAGTCACAAATATGAGTCAAGCAGGTGCAGTTTTCGCTGTATTTTTAAAAACAAAAAATAAAACCATGAAATCTATTGCGTTATCTAGCGGAATTTCCGCTGTATTAGGAATTACTGAGCCCGCATTGTACGGCGTTACACTTAAGCTGAAAAAGCCATTTTATGCTTCGATTGTAGGTGGAGCAGTGGGTGGCGGATTTATTACAGCAGTTGGGTTAAAATGCTTTGGTTTCGCAGTGCCAGGTTTATTATCTTTACCGCTTTACATTCAGCCTGACGGAGGCATGAAAAATTTTGTGTATGCGTTAATTGGACTTTTTCTTAGTATGGCAGTGTCCTTTACACTCACATTGATTTTAGGGTGGGAGGATGGAGCTCCAACGAATCAGAGTGAGCAAGCTAATGTTGTAAAAGATAACAATTCTAAAATAAATCCAAGCGTTTCATCCAATGAAGACACTAAGGTTTTATCCATAGCAGACCGTAAGGGGCAGGTTATGAGTCCATTAGCAGGTGAGCTTGTTCCACTAAATGAGCTTTCAGATGAGACATTTTCTAAGGAATTAACAGGTAAAGGGATTGCGATAAAGCCAAGTGAAGGAATCGTAAGAGCTCCTTTTGATGGAGTTGTGACGATGATTGCGAAAAGCAAACATGCTATTATGCTGCGCTCTCATGATGGAATTGAATTACTTATTCATGTTGGGTTAGATACAGTTTCTTTAAAAGGAAACCATTTTGATGTGAGGGTGTCTGTAGACCAAGAGGTACGCCAAGGTGATGTATTGATGACCTTCGAACTAGACAAAATTGAGGCGGCAGGGCTTGAAATTGTATCTCCAGTTATAGTGACCAATACACCTGATTATCTTGAGGTAGTCCCTGTACATGTGAAAGGGGTGATTTCAGTGAGTGATTTGCTCTTATTCACTGTCCGCTGATGACTCCCGTTCACATCGATGATTGATATTGGTCATGATTTAAATTTTATATTATACAAAAAGGAGAGAATATAATGTTGAAAAAAACAGTAGTACCACAATTTCAAGAGGGTTTTCTATGGGGAGGAGCAACGGCTGCCAATCAGTTAGAGGGAGCATTTGATGCAGATGGGAAAGGCTTGTCTACGTCAGATATGGCTCCATTTATTCCCTACGATTCACGTAATGGTAAGGACTTCACATTTGATGTTAACTCTGTTGAGCTTGAGCAATATTTGAGTGGAGATACAGATGTTTATTTCCCTAAGCGTAATGGGGTTGATTTTTATCATCGTTATAAAGAGGATATTGCACTTTTTGCTGAAATGGGCTTTAAAGTTTTCCGTATGTCGATCGCATGGCCACGTATCTTCCCAACTGGAGAAGAGGAAACTCCGAATGAAGCAGGGTTAGCTTTTTATGATAAGGTGTTAGACGAGCTATTAAAATATAACATTGAGCCATTAGTAACGATTTCTCATTATGAAATGCCAGTTGCGTTGTCACAAAAATATAATGGCTGGGAAGATCGTAGATTAATAGATCTGTATCTTAAATTTGCAAATACTTTATTTGATCGCTACAAGGATAAAGTAAAGTATTGGATTACGTTTAATGAAATGAACATGATGCTTACAAGCTTGTATACAGGTGGCGGAATTTTAGAGGATAAAATTAAGGGTAGCAAGGAGCAGGTCGGTTATCAAGCGACACATCATCAATTTGTGGCAAGTGCGTTAGCGGTGAAAAGTGGGAAAGAAAAAATGCCAAATGCGCAAATTGGCTGTATGATTTGTCGCTTGGAGACATATGCCGCTTCAAGTAAACCTGAAGATGTGTTACAAACGTTAAAAGAAGATCAAATGAACCTCTTCTACCCAGAAGTACAGGTACGTGGAGAGTATCCATCTTATATGAATCGTTACTTTAAGGAGCAAGGTATCGAAATCGTGAAGGAAGCTGGTGACGATGAAATTCTTCGTAATAACACAGTGGACTTTATTGCATTTAGTTATTATATGACCTACATTGGCAAATACGATCCAAATGATAACAGCAACTCTGGTATGCTGGTTAGTCAAATTAAAAACCCGCATCTAGAGCTATCGCAATGGGGCTGGCCGATTGACCCAATTGGTTTGCGTATTGCACTAAATCGCTTGTATGATCGTTATCAAAAACCATTATTTGTAGTAGAAAATGGCTTAGGCGCAAAAGATGTGTTAGAAGAAGATGGTTCTATTCATGATTCCTATCGTATCGACTACCTACGTGCGCATATTGAGCAAATGAAGGAAGCCGTTGCAGATGGTGTAGAACTTATGGGCTTCACAAGCTGGGGACCAATTGATATTATTAGCTGTTCAACTTCTGAGATGGCAAAACGTTACGGCTTTATTTATGTCGATCAGGATAACTTAGGTAATGGCACGCTTGATCGCTATCGTAAGGATTCCTTCTACTGGTACAAGCAAGTGATTGAAAGTAACGGGGAAGTGTTGTAAAGGCAATGATTTAAAGGGGAAACGGTTTATAGATTAATATTTAGGGAGTGTCCCATGATGATGGGGCACTTCTTTTTTTGCATACAAAAAGGCAGTATATTCAGGTTTTCAATCCAAGATATTCTTTTATCTTTTGAATAATCTATTAATGTATCTCAGAAATAAGGAGGAGTAAACATGGTGACTTTTAAATATGATCGTTTATGTGGCTCAGAATCTTTACAAACGACACATCAAGGAATATCAGCTAAAATAAAGCTTCCATCTAATATTATTGTTGGTTCTTCCCCTATTAATGGAACACGGAATGATGACTATGTGAATTTTTATTTAATTTATAATAATTATCTTGAAGGTGGTATCTCTTGGACACCTTACGCAGAGGATGGTAAGGCGGGTTTTCGTCTTTTTCTAAATAGTGGTGCTTTTGAAGGTGGAGACAACCTTTATTGGAGATCTAAAAACGTTTCAGAATTAGGCTACAATTTTGGATTTGGAGATACAGTGTTACTTACACTTGTACCTACTCAAAATGGATCGCGGTCTCAACTATGGGTGAACAGTAAAATAGTGTATGATCTACCCAATCATAAATCTCAACCAACAACAGCTCGTGTAGCATACACACATGGTTGTAAGGATCAATATGGGTATGTCCAACACAATACAGCGACCTGGTCTCAAGTTGAAATTCTCCGTAATGGAACATGGGGAGGATGGGGTGCGAATGACTGGGGTTACGCTCCATATCGAAAAAATGCTAATGCTTATGGTATATACACTGAGCATCCTGTTTCTGCTTATTTAGCTAAGCCTAATGGTCCTTCACCAGCAGGTTAAAGGAAAGTAACAGTAAGCTTAAAATAAGTTAGATAGATTATAAAAACTGCCGAGATTCTCGGCAGTTGATTTTTTTAACTGTTTAAGTGATAAGTTTTCTTATTTAATTTTTAATTCTGGCCCCAATTACCAGGGGAGTACTTGATACTGCTGGTACAACAACTTGGAAAGATTCTGATACGGTTGATAAGCCACCAACCTGTAATTCCAAGATATCTAGACCGTACCATCCTGGAACATTCCCCCATTGATTAGAAGGGGAGTATCTATATCCAATTCCTTTATAGTAGAAACAAGGGAAAAGTGATCCACCTGAACTACCAATGAATATTTGATATCTACGTGAGGAGGTACTAGTATTTCTAATTGGCAATGTTATATTGATTTGTTGACCATAGTTTCCTAAAATTCCACCAGATGCCCCACCGCTGTAATCTGCTATCCATGGTACATCAGCACCGTTAAAGGTATCACCTGCAGCAGCAAGTGTATAATATTTTCCTTTTGAATCAGTTGGGGCTAATGAATTAAAGTTTGTTGTATTCCAATAGCCACCTTGACCAATTCCACGAACTCGGTTTGATCCGTCTACAGCTGCGGCAGCATTTGCATTTCCTGAATTTGAAATATAAGCTAAATCCCAAAAGGTAACACTTGCATCAGTATTATTTTGAGCATTAGTTATACTTACACGAGCTACTATGCCAAATACGCCATCATTTGGAATTTGATTTTGTAGAAAAATATTTCCGTATCCACCTGGTTGAATGGTTACTGTAACGGGGGAAGACATACTTGTGTTCCAGAAAGAAAGCCATGCGTTAGAATCTGGTTGGACTCCAGAAAATTTTGTAAGACCATAATTAGACGAGGAAACTTTGACTGGGAATGCGTTAGGATTATGAATTAGGATACAGTTAGTGATTGAAGAACCTGTTTTGTTAGAATGCCAGGTATAAATCTGACCTGTACCTTTAACTGGTGCACGATTTAAAAAATAACCGTTATCAGCTAGGGCTGTTTTTGAAACTGATTCTGGATTATTGGAATAAAAGAAAAAACCACCAGCTAAGTTTGTAGTACCTGATCCACGTGGCTCAGCACTATTATATCCGAATAAAAACGGAGAACTATTATTAATAACGACAGTACCCATTTTATCACTCCATAACTATAATTTTTTTGTGAGAGATTACTAGTGAGTAAATTTCATCTCAAAATTAATCTATGAAAGGATGTTCAAAGATTCTTGTGGTAATGACATGAATTTTATAAGTTTTTTTTAATTTATGTATTTAGCATGGGGGATACATCTGCATGGAAGATAGAAAAATAGATTTATATAGTATAAAATTGGAATAATATAAATCCAAGGAAGCTGGAGGACTGATATGAAACGTTTGTATTTGTTTCTTGTACTTTTATTGGCTCTAAGTGCATGTGATACTGCTACAAATAATATGAAGGCAAATGATGTGCCTAAGGTGGAGAATAGCACAACGATGGTTCCCCCAACTAACGGTGATCAGAATAAATCAGAGGCGAAGATATCTCCTGCTTTTTTAGCAAAGGAGGATAAAAAATTATCGATTCAGGACTATGAAACCGCGTATAAAATGACGACAAAGGCATTAACTCAATATTATAAAGCAATTTGGAATCATGCAGAGTTTGATGCAGATGCTTATTTCTTAAATGAAAATTTAAAGCAATATACGACTAAAAAAATAAAAGATCAGTATAATCTTGCTGTAAAGCATGACCTTACGAGTAACATTGTGACAAATGTTGAGTTTATAAGTGATGAGGTAAAATTTGTGGATGATGAAAATCAGTATTTATATTTGAAATTAAAAGCGGCTATTCAGCATGACATAGGTGGTTATGGTGAAGTTACGGAGTTCCTTGTCCAAAATCAAGAGGGGAAGCTCGTCATTGTAGATTGGTATTGTGGTGCAAAGGATAGCTATGACATGACTATACGTGGAGCTGGTCAGGTCATCAACAATCCTAACGTTTGGAATGATGATGAGTGGGTTGAAAAACTTAAGCTTAAAGCCGCTACAAACGAAGGTTAATTTTGCTAATTGTGTTAGCTAAGATCCAGAGATTTTAAGAGACAACCTTCGCTAGTCTGAGTTAGCCTCAAGCACTGATCTCAAGATTGAGCCTCTTTTTCATATACTTTTTACATATATATCTCATAGAATTGCCCAATTTGGTTGTTATTCTTAATACAAATCCAAACAAGAGGTGATTCAATTATGAAAAAGTGGACTAAACAAGTAGCAGCATTATTAACAGCAATTAGCGTGATGGGCGCAGGTACAAGCGCATTTGCGGCTTCCTCGGAAGTTTCAAATAGCAAGACACCTGTGAAATCATCAGTAACAAGCTCAAGCAGCACAACTAAAGCACCTGCATATAAAGCAGCAGAAAAGAAAACTACAACAGGTATTACACCAAAAACGACTACCAAGCAAACACCAGTTACAAAAACAGAAACTAAAAAAGCGACAACTACAAAACCAGCAATAAAAACGACAACTACAAAGCCAGCAACTAAGAAAACAACTAAAGCAGTAACAACAAAAAAGACTCCCAAAAAAGTAGTGAAAAAAGCCAAAGCAGTTAGCAAAAAGCATAAAGCAATTAAAAGCAAAAAACATCAAAAAAAAGTTAACAAAACAGTGAACAAAAAACATGTAAGTGCAAACAAAAATAATGTAAGCAACAATAAAAAGAAACCAACTAAAAAAGTAGAAACTAAAACAACTACTCCAGTAACTAAGAAAAAATAATATAAGCTTTAAGATTTTCATCTAATATTCACTTATATTCAGAAGGCGAGAGCTCCATTGGACTCCCGTCTTTTGTTCTATTAAAATATCGTTAGTAGTTTTTATTTTGTCGTGGGGAGAGAAGGATCATGCAGAAAATTGTCGTTGTGGATGATGATCAATTTATTTTACAGCTTCTATCCGAATATTTACGTAAGGAAGGGTATGAGGTTACTTCATTTCTGAATGGGAAAGAGCTGATTCCGTTTGTGAGATCGTCATCACCAGACTGTATGATATTAGATATTATGATACCAGGTATCGATGGTTTGACCTTGCTGACAGAGCTTCGTTCCTTTACTGAAATGCCTATTATTATGATCTCCGCACGTGGAGAGGAAAATGATAGAATACAAGGCTTGGAATTAGGATGTAGTGATTTTTTGAGCAAGCCCTTTAATCCACGTGAACTAGTAGGTCGAGTCAAGGCGATGCTTCGTCTCTCCGAGGCTGGTTATGGACATAGCAAAGGTCAAGAGTCTTCTAAAGATAAAGGCTGGGCGATCGGCAATGTACGGATTGAACCTGAATTTCGTCGGGTAATGATCAATGAGGCGGAAGTTCCATTAACCTCGCGTGAATTTGAGTTGTTACAATTTTTAGCGTCTTATCCTGAACGACCCTTTGAGAGGGAGCACCTCATTCAGCAAATATGGCAATATGACTTTTTAGGGGATATTAGGGTGGTTGATGATCTTGTGAAGCGTGTCCGCCGGAAGCTCTCTGAATCTGATTCTACCTTAATGATTGATACAGTATGGGGTTTTGGCTATAAAGTATCGGTTCGGCAGGTATAATATGAAGACGATTAGAGGGAAGTTATTATTTTCCATGTCTGCTGCCATGTTAGCAACGATTGCAATTACGATTGTGCTGTTCATCCATCTCATTGATGATCTTATTTTAAACCAAGCCAAGGATCAGCTCCATCAGCAAGTTCCCCGAGCTTTAGAAATATTAAATAGTGGAGATTTAAAGGATTTGGATCGAACAAGCTTTAAATATATTGTGCGTGATGTGATGCTTGATGCGGATTACTTAGTGTTTGATAAAAATCATAGAATTATAGCCGCTAGCGATATTAAAGAAGAAGGGACAGTTTTTCACTTTAAAAGTCATGATGGTGAAGGAACAAGCTCACTCCAAGGGACAAAAATAATTTATGCTCAGGCAGAATTAAAAAATACACCGTATCGAATTTTAATTTATTCTCCTTTGTCATCAGTAAGAGCATTAGCAGGCTCCATTCTTAAAACAACCTTGTTAGCAACGGGAGCTAGTTTTGCGGTTATTCTCTGCATTGGTTTACTTACCGTTTCTCAAATTGTGAAGCCACTTAATCGTTTGAAAAAGAAGGTAAGTGAATATGAGCCAAGTCATCCTGCTATAAGTTCCTTTTCAATCGATGAAAAAGGGGAAATTGGTGAGCTTAGTCATACTTTTCAGCTAATGGCTGACCGAATCTCTTCTCATCATCAAAAGCAAATTGAATTTTTACAAAATGTATCACATGAGTTAAAAACACCATTGATGTCCATTAACGGGTATGTATATGCCATTCGAGATGGTGTTGTATCTCAGGAAAATGGGCTACAGGTCATTACTTCTCAGTCCCGTAGGCTGGTTGAAATGGTAGATAAGCTATTGTTATTATCCAAATTGGAGGCATTGGAAGAGGCTTGGCCTGAAGAGGAGATAAATGTGCAGGATTTGGTACAGGAAGCCATTGATTTAATGACTCCGGCTGTTGTTGAGCGTAACCTATCTTTACAGCTTGCGGGTCATAATTTTGGGATCAAAACGACAGGGGAGCAATTATTCCGTATCCTTTTAAATTTACTTCAAAATGCAGTTAGGCATACAATCAGTCAAATTGTGGTTACAACCGAGCAAACCAATGAAGGATGGGTACTGCATGTGGATGATGATGGCCCGGGTTTGGCAGAGTCTGAGCGTACAGAAGTATTTGGAAGATTTGTTACTGGGGCAAACGGTGTAACAGGCTTGGGTTTAGCGATCAGTCTACAAATAGCACGTCATCTTGGTGGTGAACTTATTTATTCTGACTCTCCTTTAGGAGGGGCTAGATTTAGTTTTATTCGAGCTCATCGCTAGAAAGCACCATCTATTATATATTGTTACTGTTTAGGTAAAAAGCTTATAGATTGATTTAAGGTTGCTAAATATATTCAACCCTCATGCTATGTTATATAATGTGCAATATAAATGATAAAAGAGATGGAGTATTCTATATGATCAAAAAAATGGACTGGGAATCAGGGAAATGGCTTAATCCACCATTGTCTGCACAAAAAGAAGGCGATTTCTTTAAAATTACACCTGAAAAAGGAAGAGATTTTTGGAAAAAGACGTTATATGGTTTTGAATTTGAGGATGGCGCCGCATTGTTAGAAGAGTGGGATAAAAGTACAGCCGTAGAAGTTTCCTTTTTGTTATCTTCATTTACAGAGCTATATGATCAAGCAGGGATTTTACTCTATCATGGGCCAGAGCAGTGGATTAAATGTGGAGTGGAAATCAACGATGGAATTCCGCAGGTATCCGCAGTTGTTACAAATGGCTACTCTGATTGGTCACTTGCAGCAGTTCCTGATTGGATGGATGAAGAGGTTACGCTTCGTGCATCGATTATAAAAGATGCGGTTGTTATACGTGCTCGAACTCAAAATCATCCTTGGCGAACGATTCGCGTTGCTCGTTTCCCTTATGAGACAGGGAATCAAGCGGGGCCTTACACTTGTTCCCCAACACGAGAAGGTCTAGAGGTTACCTTTACACGATGGGCTTTTACAAAGCCGGATGAAGATCTTCATACTGACCCAGTTACAGAATAAAACGAAAAATGAGAAAAAAAGGAAATCAAACTATGACATTATTGTTGAATATTCCAATGAGGACATTGAGACAATGAATGTTTTATTTTGTGAACAGGAAATAAATACTCTTGATTAACGATTCTATATAATGAGTGTGGAATTTTGTATTAAAGCCTAGAAGATAGAAGCTTAGGAAATTAAGCTTAGAAAATAGAAGTAATCCTTCAAAAAAAGCTATGCGAATTGCTCGCACAGCTTTTTTTGAAGCAATTAGTATATTACGGTATAAGCTGGATCCGTAATTTTTAATCTATCCTTTAACCCTGAGGTGGCGTATATTTTTTGCTCATTTGTAATAAACAGAGCTTCAACGCCATCCAAACCTTCAATATATTTAAGCCCCTCTTTTACGCCCATCACAAAAATCCCTTTCGTAAGCGCCTCTGCTTCAACGGCATCCTTGCCGATAATGGTTACACTTTCTAGTCCATTTTGAATCGGATAACCGGTTCGAGGATCGAAGATATGATGATATCTTACACCATCCTGTATAAAGAAACGCTCGTAAACACCAGACGTATTAATGACCTCATTATTTAAGGTTATTGTTCCAAGGGAGTTACCTCTGCTTTGATCTGGATTTTGAATGCCTAATAACCAATCCGAGCCATTCAGCTTTTTACCTACCGTAATAATACTACTACTTCCCATGTTGATTAAGGCACTTACATGACCATTTTTTAGCAAATACGCTCTAATTTGTTCCGCGGCGTATCCTTTCCCGATTCCACCAAGGTCCAGCACCATACCTTTACGCAAGAGCTTGACACTATGCTCCTGTTTATTTAATTCAATATCCTTATAGTTGGTTAGTGCCATTGCAGTGTTAATTTCGTTTTGCTTAGGAACATGTGCACCTTCGTTCCCAATTTTCCATAAGTCAACGAGAGGGCCAATTGCGATATCAAAAAAACCATTGGTTTGATCTCCATATTTAATAGAACGGGCAATTAACTCAAACAAATCAGGGGAGACCTTAACTGCAGACACACCAGCGGCAGCATTAATTTGCTGTATTTCACTACCAACCTTATCTTTGTTCATTTTATCGTCTAAATCGTGAAGTAAATTCCCGATATCTGTTAATGTTTGTTCATTTGCCTTCTCACCAAAAACCTTGACTCTTACCACGGTATCATAAATGAAATAGTCTTCTGTTACAAAATCAGAGGTAGAAGCTGGAGTAGGGTTATCCTTTTTCTTATTTTGAAGCAAATAAACGCTAGTCGCAGTAATTAGCAACAAAAGTATACTGGCTGTAATAATGACACTTTTTTTTCTCATGAAGGGCACCATCCGTTAGTTGAAATAAATTAATGTATCCAAAGCAAAAAGCATACGTGAATCCGTAAAATCTATTATAACAAATAACTTCTTAGTAGCATGTGAAAATAAATAAAAAATATTTGCAAAATCTTAATACATTCTTAATGCGAGCTGCGATATTATAATACGATCCTGATATTATACATGATATACTGACCGATGAAGCATTCTGACTGTTATTAAAAGTATTTCTTAATTTTAGAAAGCGGGTGGAGAAGGAATGTCACATCAGCCCGAAGATGTCTTACAGAATGTAAAGGCAACGAGAAATCAAGCCAACAATAAAAGAGGCGCTTTGAAAATATTCATTGGTTTTTCACCAGGGGTTGGCAAAACCTTTACGATGTTATGTAATGCTCACAAGGAATTAGTTCAGGGTAGGGATGTCATTATTGGTTGCGTTCAAAATAATCAGAAATATAGCCTTGAGTCACTTTTACAACAGTTTGAGCATTTACCTTTCATCGAGCATCATGGAATGTCTTATCCTAATTATAATTTTGATCTAGATCGTGCATTAGCTAGAAAACCTCAGTTAATCGTCTTGGATAACTTAGGATATCGTAATAAAGCAGGTAGTCGACATAAAAAAAGATATCAAGATATTGAGGAGCTACTTCAGGCGGGAATCGATGTGTACACTACACTAAATATACAGCAATTAGAGAGTTTAACAGATATCGTGTCTCCCTATATTGCATTTTCTGAGCCTGAACGAATTCCGGATCATGTATTAGATGGTGCAGATTTTATAGAGTTTATTGATTGTGATATAGAGCAATTAATGACTAGATACGAGCAAGGTTTAATTTTTAAAAGTGAAAAAGAGATGGCTTCTTATAAGTTGTTGTTTCAAAAAGAGAGATTACTTGCGTTACGTGAGATTGCACTACGTACTGTAGCTCAACAATTAAAGCGAATTGCCTCACAGCAATCGATGAAGACGAAACAAAACGATGAGTCTATTAAAGATCATCTGTTAGTATGTGTTTCAGCCGCAGAATCTAACAAAAAGGTGATTCGTACAGCAGCCCGAATGGCGGAGGTGTTTCATGCTCGTTTTACAGCTTTATATGTAGAAACTACCCAAAGTAAAGAGGATGAAAAATTTAATTCGGCAGGGTTAAGAGATAATTTTCGATTAGCAGAGCAATTAGGGGCGCAGATTGCGACTGTTTATGGGGATGATATTCCCTTGCAAATCACGGAATATGTGAAAACAAGTAGGGTATCTAAAATTGTATTGGGACGTTCCCCAGAGCGTAAGCGAAGCTTCTCAAAAACGACAATCGTAGATAAGCTAATTGGTCTTGAACCTAACATCGAAACCTATATTATTCCGTATTCACGTTACAAGGAGAAAAGAAAGTTTTCTATCCGTAAATTTGAATCCTCCTTTTCATGGATGGATGCCTTTAAAACAACACTCATTCTTTTGATGTGTACATTAGCAGGCTTATGGTTCCAAGCGTTAGGGTTCCGGGAAGCGAATATTATTACTGTATTTATTTTAGGGGCATTAATAAACGCAATGGTTACGCAGGGAAGGCTCTACAGTGGGATCACCTCAATCATTAGTGTATTAATTTTCAATTTTTTATTTACAGCACCACGTTATTCGTTTCAAGCGTATGATTCAAGCTATATTGTTACATTTGTGGTCATGTTGATTGCTTCCTTTATGACAAGTACACTGACGATACGTGTACGCAAGCAAGCGCGACAATCTGCTCAGAAGGCATATCGCACAGAGGTTTTGCTGGAGACAAGTCGTAAACTACAGCAAGCGAATTCAGCCTCCGCAATTATGGAGGAAACAGCACGACAAATGGTGAAGTTGTTAGATAAAACAGTTGCTTTTTATCCTGTTCATAATGACAAAACGGAATCGCCTATTTTAATTGCTAAGCCAGATTTAACAGCAGAGCAGGTGCAAGGGCTTATTTCAGATAAGGAGTATATTGTAGCTGACTGGGTATTACGTAATAATAAATCAGCGGGGGCAACAACGGATACTTTTTCCAATGTTCGGTGGTTATATTTTGCTGTTCGTAGTGGTGAAAAAGTACATGCCGTTGCAGCGATTGATTTAGGGGAGCAAGAGCCAGTAGATACTTTCCAGAAGAGCTTAATGATTGCGATGCTTGGTGAATGTGCGCTTGCATTAGATAAAGAGTACCTTAGTGAGCATCAAAAAAGTATATCGCTACAAATAGAACAGGAGCAGCTTCGAGCCAATTTGCTTCGTGGCATTTCTCATGATTTGCGTACCCCATTAACTAGCATTTCAGGAAATGCGGGCATTCTAATTAGTAATGGCTCAGTGTTAAGTCAGGAACAGGTAAAGGGGCTATATGCTGATATTTATGATGATTCAGTCTGGTTAAATCATTTAGTTGAAAATGTGCTGGCGATTAGCCGCATTGAGAATGGAGTTTTAAATTTTAATTTCCAAATTGAAGTGATTGAAGATGTCATTTTAGAAGCCTTGCAGCATGTCAAACGTGAAAAAGCAAATCATATCATTAATATGAATTTGCCAGATGAAATACTTATGGCAGCTATGGACTCTCGCTTAATTGTGCAAGTATTAATTAATTTGATTGACAATGCGATCAAATATACAGAAGTGGGCACAGCAATTACGATTTCAGCTAGACAGGAAAATCAGAATGTGCTGATTGAGGTAGCAGACCTTGGAGCTGGTATCCCTGATAAGGACAAACCTAAAATTTTTGAGACATTTTATACGCTTAAATCTAATGTAGATGGAAGGCGTAGCTTAGGATTAGGCCTTTCACTATGCAAATCTATTATTGAGGCTCATGAAGGAAAGATTGGACTACGCGATCATTATCCTTGTGGGACAGTTTTTTGGTTTACATTACCAGCTGCTGAGGTGAATTTTGATGAATAAACCATTTATTCTCGTTGTTGAGGATGACAAGCCAATAAGAAAGCTCATTACTACAACGTTAGAGACACAAGGATATCGCTATCAAGCGGCAACAACGGGGGAGCTTGCCATTATGGAGGTATCTACAAGACAACCTGACTTGATGATCCTTGATTTAGGTCTACCAGATATGGATGGGGTAAACATTATCCGTAGAGTGAGAGAGTGGTCAAACATGCCGATTATTGTGGTCAGTGCGCGTAGTGAGGATCGCGATAAAATCGAGGCGTTAGATGCAGGCGCAGATGATTATTTAACGAAACCATTTAGTGTAGAGGAACTGTTAGCTAGGTTGAGGGTGAGCCTGAGAAGACTTCAATATGTCCAGGAAAAGCAATATGATCACTCTATTTTTATAAACGGTGTCCTTAAAATAGACTATGCCGCAGGTTGCGTCTGGCTACAGGATGAGGAAATCCATCTAACCCCAAGCGAATATAAGCTATTATGCTTACTTTCTAAATATGTAGGTAAAGTGCTCACGCATAATTATATTTTGCATGAAATATGGGGGAATCATCCCTATGATATTCCTGCTTTACGTGTTTTTATGGCAACTTTGCGTAAAAAGATTGAACCTTCAGGTCAGCAAAAGCTCATTCAAACCCATATTGGGATTGGTTATCGAATGTTGCAGATTAACGAGGATTAGAACTAAAATTTTGGCGGCAGTAAGTAGCTTAGAATAACAGAAAGAGTCCTGATTTAAGGGCTCTTTTTTCTTTTTTGAACTATTCGAAATCTTTTCTAAATCTTTCCTTAATCCCTTATTCTAAACCTTAATCCTACGTTAATGGCTAGGGTGCTACGATTGATGTGTATCCAATTTCTAGGAATAAAGGGGAGGAAGATCAATGAGAATGTATGAGCTTATTAAAAATATTGAGCAGCTAAGCGTTGTTTTGATTATCTTTTTTGCTGGTAAGAAGTTTTTCGCATATATGGATTTTGTCCATCAATTTAGCAAAAGTAATGGGGTGTTGGAGCAATACGAGGATTGCAATGTATACAAGGCGGCGGTTGCATTTGCAAATGGAGCATCTAATCAAGGTGTAAAAGAAATGATGTTACAAAATTATCAATTTAATGAAGATAAAATCAACCAAATTTTAATTTTGGCACAAAAAAACATAACCAAGATGGATGAACAGGATGAGCTGGATGATGCAGGTCTAGCTAACGCTTTTATAGACGCTGTCAATGAATCTTTAGGAGAAAATGTGTATTACTTAGACTCCCCACAGAAATCTTAATGCAATCTTAATCTCGTTCCGAAGGCTCTAATCCTGACTTAATGCTGGTCATGGTACTCTGAGTATCTAGCAGGGATTTCATAATAAAAAGTAATTTCTTTTAAAGGAGGAAATGGCATGCTGGATCTCATCATGATTGGAACATTAGCTTGTGCCATACTGTTATGTTATTTGTTTTTAACCTGGTGTGGGAGGTTGACAGGGGAAGCGGAGGAGGACCAGTCATGATCATTGTCTATGTTTTGACGGTGTTGTTATTTCTGTATCTCATTTATGCACTAGTTTACCCAGAGAAATTTTAGAGGTGTGGTTTTATTAGTTAGAGGAGGTCATGAAATGGCCATTTTGCAAATGGTGATAGTCATTATAATTTTGATTTTATTAGTAAAGCCATTAGGAAGTTATATCTATCATGTTTTTTCTAATCAGTACAATAAAACAGATAAAGTATTTGGCCCATTAGAGAAATTAATTTATAAAATTGCAGGCTTAAAAAATCAAGAGGGGATGAGCTGGAAACGATATACGCTAAGCTTGTTAGTCACTAATATCGTATTTATGGCATTTAGTTATTTGATTTTGCGAGTTCAGAATATATTGCCTGGAAACCCCAATGGCATTGCGAACATGGAGCCTACACTAAGTTTCAACACAGTGATCAGCTTTATGACCAATACAAACTTACAACATTATAGCGGGGAAACAGGGTTAACCTACTTCTCACAAATGGCGGTCATTATGATGATGATGTTTACATCAGCTGCCACTGGTATCGTCGTTGCTATTGCTTTTATTCGTGGCTTAACGCGTAAAGGGACATCATTAGGTAACTTTTTTGTTGATTTTATTAAAGTACAAACGAGACTACTTCTTCCTATGGCAATCATAGTAACATTGCTGCTAGTTGCTTTAAAGGTTCCACAGACATTGAGTCCTACAATAGAAGCAACCACGTTGGAGGGAGCAACACAGCATATTGCGATTGGCCCTGTCGCATCGCTGGAGTCGATCAAGCATTTGGGTACAAATGGGGGTGGTTTTTTTGGTGCGAATTCTACACATCCATTTGAGAACCCAAGTCCACTTACAAACGTTATTCACATTTTGGCGATGTGGTGCATACCCGCTTCATTAACTTATACATTTGGTAGATTTGCAAAAAATCAAAAGCAAGGTTGGGTTATTTTTAGTGCGATGCTTATCTTATTTTTAGCATTATTATCACTATCCTATACGTCTGAGCTAACTGGTAATCCAGCAATCAATGCGTTAGGTGTAGATGCTACTATTGGCAATATGGAAGGGAAAGAAGTTCGCTTCGGTATTGCCCAATCTGCATTATTTACAACCGTTACAACAGCGGCAACAACAGGTTCAGTCAATAATATGCATGACACCTTAACACCTCTTGGAGGACTTGTGCCACTTATCCTTATGATGCTAAACAATGTATTTGGTGGAGATGGTGTAGGATTAATCAACATGTTAATGTATGCTATTTTGGCCGTGTTCCTATGTGGGCTTATGGTTGGACGTACACCTGAATTTATGGGGCGGAAAATTGAGCCAAAAGAGATGAAGCTGATTGCCATTGCGATTTTAGTTCATCCATTTATAATTTTAGCGCCAACTGCGATTGCTTTTATAACAGAGCTTGGCAAAGGGGCGATTAGTAATCCTGGCTTTCATGGCATCACGCAAGTGTTATATGAATTTACCTCTTCAGCAGCAAATAACGGCTCTGGGTTTGAAGGATTACGGGACAACACGACATTTTGGAATATGACTACAGGTTTGGTCATGTTGCTTGGTAGATATATTTCAATTATTGCATTGCTTGGGGTAGCAGGCTCCTTAACTACGAAACAGTGGGTTCCAGAAACGATTGGAACATTCCATACCGATACGCGATTGTTTACGGGGATATTAATTGGAATTGTGCTTGTTATAGGTGCATTAACGTTTTTACCCGCGCTTGTGCTTGGCCCAATTGCAGAGCATTTGGTACTCCTGAACTAGATGAGGTGAAGAGATGAACATGAACATGAATGCGAAACGAAAAAGTATGCTTTCTGTTGGAATTGTAAAAAGAGCTCTAATAGACAGCTTTATAAAGTGTAATCCACTCATAATGGTGAAAAATCCAGTGATGTTTGTGGTGGAGGTTGGGACATTTGTTGTATTGTTAATGATCTTGTTCCCTAGCTATTTTGGCACACAGGATAAAATCGGATTTAACATTGCTGTGTTTTTTATTTTGCTGTTTACGGTGTTGTTTGCTAACTTTGCAGAAGCATTAGCAGAAGGTCGAGGAAAAGCACAGGCAGATAGTTTAAAAAAGACCAAACAAGAAATTATGGCAAATAAACTCGTAGGAGGCGCTTTGATAACTATACCCTCTACGGAGCTGCTTAAAGGCGATATCGTTATTGTAGCTCAAGGCGAGATGATACCAAGTGACGGAGAAGTCATCGAGGGATTAGCATCTGTAGATGAATCCGCAATAACGGGCGAATCTGCCCCTGTCATTAAAGAGGCAGGTGGAGATTTTAGCTCGGTAACCGGCGGAACTAGAGTGGTTAGTGACCAAATTACCGTGCGCATAACTAGTGACCCTGGGCACACCTTTATCGATGTTATGATCGCGTTAGTTGAGGGTGCGAAGCGTCAAAAAACACCAAATGAAATCGCACTAAATACGCTTCTTGTGAGTCTGACTTTAATATTTTTAATTGTTGTCGTGACCCTGGCGCCTATGGCAGATTATCTCGGAATAAAACTGGATATTCTTGTCTTGATCTCGCTACTCGTTTGTCTGATTCCAACCACAATAGGAGGTTTATTGTCTGCAATTGGGATTGCGGGAATGGATCGGGTTACCCGTTTTAACGTGCTTGCGATGTCAGGCAAAGCGGTGGAGGCAGCAGGTGACATCGATACAATGATTTTAGATAAAACAGGAACGATTACGTTTGGAAATCGGATGGCGAGTGAATTTATCCCTGTCGGCGATAGTACTGTAGAGTCTGTGGCTCAGTGGGCAGCCATTAGCTCGTTAAAGGATGAGACACCAGAGGGACGTTCTGTATTAGAACTAGTGAAGAAAGAAGGATTCACTTTTACTATTGAGGTTGCGGATAAAGCACAATTCGTTGAATTCAAAGCAGAAACTCGGATGAGTGGGATGGATTTACAGAATGGGCAAAAGATTCGTAAAGGTGCAGTGGATTCAGTGAAAAGTTGGGTGAGTGGCAACGGAGGAATGATTCCCGAAGATTTAGATGAGAAGGGAAACAAAATTGCATCTGCGGGTGGTACACCTTTAGCTGTGGCTGTCGATAACGTGATCGTTGGCTTGATTTATTTAAAGGATACTGTAAAACCTGGTATGCGAGAACGGTTTGATCAGCTACGAAAAATGGGGATTAAAACGATTATGTGTACTGGTGATAATCCATTAACCGCGGCAACGATTGCCTCTGAGGCAGGCGTGGATGATTTTATAGCAGAGAGCAAGCCAGAGGATAAGATCGCGGTCATTAAAAAGGAGCAGGCGGCTGGAAAGCTTGTTGCTATGACGGGGGACGGTACAAATGATGCCCCTGCACTAGCACAAGCAGATGTCGGGTTAGCGATGAATAGTGGTACTACGGCAGCAAAAGAAGCAGCTAATATGGTGGATTTGGACTCTGATCCCTCCAAAATTATAGAGGTAGTTGCCATAGGCAAGCAATTACTGATGACCCGTGGTGCTTTGACCACATTTAGTATTGCAAATGATATCGCGAAATATTTTGCTATTATTCCTGCCATGTTTATGGTAGCTATTCCTCAATTGAAGATACTTAATGTGATGGCATTAGGGTCACCTATGTCTGCGATTTTATCAGCACTTATATTTAACGCTATCATCATTCCGCTGCTTATTCCGTTAGCGATGAAGGGGGTTTCCTACAAGCCGATGAGCTCGGCTAAATTGTTAAGTCGTAATTTGCTAGTGTATGGTTTGGGCGGAATTATTACCCCGTTTATAGGTATTAAATTCATTGATTTGTTTGTTCATTTATGGGTGTAAGGTTAGCGAACAATAGGAAGGAATGAAAAAACGATGGAAACGACTAAAAATAGATCACAGCACCTACCATGGTTTGGGACTGTTCGGCTTAGCTTTGTGTTCATCATATTATGCGGAATTATATATCCGCTGCTTAGTACGGCGCTGGCTCAATTGTTTATGCCACACCAAGCGAATGGAAGCTTGGTCACAGATAGCAATGGTAAAATTATCGGGTCCGAATTGATCGGGCAAAGCTTTAGTGATCCGCATTTTTTCCAAGGTCGCATTTCTAGTATTCAGTTTAATGCCGAGGCGTCAGGCTCTAACAATTACGGACCTTCTAACGAGGAATTAATGAAGCGAATCAAGGGATCTATCGAGACATGGGAAATAAATAACCCAGATGTTCCTATCAGTCAGTTGCCTATCGCTTTAATTACAAACTCAGGCTCAGGCCTTGATCCACATATTACACCTCAATCAGCTATTGTACAGATTCCTAGAATTAGTAAATTAACAGGCCTATCTACTCATAAATTAGAAGAATTAGTGAGAGAAAACACAGAGGAGCGCGACTTGGGGATTTTTGGAGAGCCACGTGTTAACGTATTAAAATTAAATCTTGCACTCTCTAAGCAGCAACAAGGGAATTAAGATTTTATATTAATTTGGGTTTATTCCAAAATACAAGCTGGAGGTTAACCATGGCGCCTTTCAAACGGAAAACACCAGAGGAGATATTGTATTCTATCGATCAGCTACATCGAGGCAAATTCAAGATCATTATTGGTGCTGTCAGCGGCTCCGGTAAAACCTATCATATGCTCCAGGAAGGGCTACAGCTTAAAAGACAAGGGATCGATGTCATTTGTAGTGCCGTATCTACGATGCAAAGGCTGGAGACTGTGCAGTTACTGGATGAGCTAGAGCGTATTCCAAGTATTCATTGGTGGAGGGGGGAGCTAGAGAAAAAGGATTTGCCCATTGATGATATTGTTGCACGCAACCCAGAGGTGTTGCTTGTAGATGGATTGGCACACCGTAACAGAGACGGTGCTAGATTTGAAACGCGTCTAATGGATATTAAATATTTAATGGATCAAGGAATTAGCGTAATTACGACGGTTAACGTATATGAACTTGCTGATGTGAAGCCAATTATATATAAAATTACAGGAATACAGGTTGAAGAAACTGTTCCACTAGATACGTTAGAGTTAGCAGATGAAGTTAGACTCATTGATGTTTCTCCAGAGACCATTTTAAAACGAATCGAAGAAGGTATTTTGGGTAATTACCCCAATCCTGCGTTAGCCCAGAAAGGGAACCTTGCTGTGCTAAGAGAAGTTGCCTTACGGCTTGTGGCGGAAGGAGTTAACGACTCATTAGATAGGCATCGTGAGGAGCAAGGGTTAGTTGGTGCATCTGGTGCAACAGAACGCATTTTAGTATCTGCACAATACCATTGGAATGGCTCCTTATACATTCGAAGAGGGCAACAGATTGCGAAACGCCTTGGTGGTGACTTGGCTGTAGTTTCATTTGTACAAAATAATAAGCCGTTAACGAAGGAACAACAAGACTTTAAAAAATACATTAAAAAGTTAGTGAAACGGATTGAAGTTAGTTTTGACGAAATAGCTTTAGCTAACATACGGCGACTTCCTGCTGTACTAGTTCGGTATGCAACTGCAAATAATGTGACCCGAATTGTAATGGGACATTCCCAAAAAAGTGTGTGGCAGGAAATTTGGCAAGGTTCTATCGCCAATCGTGTACTTAGAAAATCAAAAAACATTGATATTTTTCTCATGGCTGATCGGGCTTTGGAGGAAGGAGAACGAATTCTCCCAGTGAAAGCGACTCCCACAAAACAAGAAAAAAGGTTCCATCGGTTAAGTGATAGTGAGCTTCAACAAAAGGTGGACTGCATTCGTAGGGGGACTTTTAAAGTATACATTGGTGCTGCCCCAGGGGTGGGAAAGACATATAAGATGCTACAAGAAGGAAATATACTATTTCAAAAAGGCATTGATGTCGTAATTGGGTTATTAGAGACGCATGGGAGAAAAGAAACGCAGGAGCAAATAGGTGATTTGCCAATAATCCCTCGTGCGAAGCTAGAATATCAAACTACTATTTTAGAAGAGATGGATACAAATGCCATTATTGTCCGTCATCCGGAAGTCGTGCTTATCGATGAATTAGCTCATACCAATGTACCTAGTAGTGCAACTCGCAAACGATATCAGGATGTAGTTCGAATACTAGAGCAAGGTATATCTGTAATTACAACGGTAAATGTGCAGCATTTAGAAAGCCTTAATGACGCGGTCGAGCAATTAACAGGAGTACGTGTGCGTGAGACGGTGCCAGATGCACTTTTAAAATTAGCGAATGAAGTGGAATTAATCGATGTTACACCCCAAATGCTTCAGGCAAGAATGCAAGAAGGGAAAATTTATGCACAGGAAAAAATTGATCAAGCGCTTAGTTCCTTTTTTAAGCTTGGCAATCTTATTGCGCTGAGAGAACTCGCTTTAAGAGAAATTGCAGATGATGTGGATGAGCGGCTAGAGGCGTGGGATCGTGATGCCGCATTAAGGGGGGCATGGAGTAGGGAAGAGGTTATTTTTGTATGTGTAGATTTAGATTGTCGTGCGGAAAAACTGATACGTCGAGGTTTTCGTGTTGCACATCGCTTAAAAGCTAAATGGGTTGTTCATTACGCTCAAAGTGGAATTACCTTAAGCAATGAACAGCAAAAATTTCTTGACTCGTTACGATTACTCACTGAACAACTTGGGGGAAATATGGAGATAACGGAGATTGAGAGTCATCGAAAAGTTCATAAGCATCTCCTCGACCGTATGAATAAAGTACACACAACTCAGCTTTTGATCGGACAATCTCGTAAACCTTGGTGGCTTACTATATTTAGAGAAACCCTTGTCCACTATTTATTAAGAAATGCAAGACATATTGATATGCTAATCGTGGCTGATTTCGAAAAGTAAGGATTAGGCGATATTTTATTTGGGATTGCAGTTTAGCAAATAATAACGTAATATATATGATAATAATTATCATTATCATTATCAATAATTGGGAGGAATTATATCATAATGAATCATGAAATAATGGATGTTACGATTATCGGCGGTGGTCCTGCGGGATTATTTGCTGCTTTTTATAGTGGTTTACGTGAAATGAAAACAAAGCTTATCGAGTTCCAACCGATGCTGGGTGGGAAGGTGCATGTGTATCCTGAGAAAATGATTTGGGATGTGGGTGCAATAACACCTGTGCCTGGTGCACAACTTATTGAGCAGATGGTGGCGCAAGGACTTACATTTGATCCAGAAGTAGTATTAGGTGAAAAGGTGACTTCGATTGCACAAGCGGAAGAAGGACATTTTGTTTTACATACTGCATCAGGGGATCAACATTTAAGCAAGACGGTTATACTTGCGATTGGTGGCGGAATTTTAAATCCTACGAAGCTAGAGATTGAAGGAGCGGAACGCTTTGAGGTGACGAATTTAAATTACACCGTAAAATCGTTAGCTCGTTTTAAAGATAAAACGGTATTAATTTCAGGTGGGGGCCACTCTGCGGTAGACTGGGCAAATGAATTGTCATTAATTGCAGATAAAGTATATTTGACCTACCGTAAGGATCAGCTTAAAGCACATGAAGCGGATATTTCCAAACTGGAAAGTAATGGTGTTGAAGTTTTATTTAATACCTCGATTAAAAAGCTGATCGCTGGTCAAGATCAATCATTAATCGAAACAGTATTGCTAGAAAAAGGCGAAGATCGTTCTGAAATCGAGATTGCTGTGGATGAAGTCATTATAAGTCATGGCTATGATCGTGATAAGGAGTTACTTGAAAATTGTGAAGTGAAGTTTGATATGGTGGAGGAGTACTGGGTTGCTGGAAACTCCATGAGTGAAACTTCTGTACCAGGTATTTATGCAGCTGGAGATATTTTAAATTACGAAGGCAAGCTACATTTGATTGCGGGTGCTTTTCAGGATGCAGCAAATGCAGTGAATAAAGCGAAAAAATTCGTGACCCCAGACGCAAGGGAATATGGTATGGTTTCCTCACATAATGACCTGTTTATAAAGAAAAACAGAGAAATGATGAAGGATGTTTATAAAAAGTAAGTAATCAGTACTTGACAAAGTAAGAGGTAAGAGGCTACGTAGTAGAGAGTGGTTTCAACCGCTGTTAAGGTCCCAATTTCGTATCAAAAGGTATTAAAATGATGAAATTGTGATCTTAAAGGCGGCCGCTATGGCTTTTCCACCATCTCTCTACTCCTCCGCTTGGTTAGCTTATTGCCAAGTCTTGATTTTAAGTTGAGCGAAAAATAATGTTAATTTATTTTTGGTTACTTGACCGCTAACCCAAACTAGCGAAGGGACAGAGAGATTCTGAAGATTGTCTCTTAAAATCATATTCCATCAATACATTTACTTCAATATAAAAGGAATATGATTTTAACACAATCGCAAGAACTCTCTGGAGCGTAGCTACCACCCACTAGAGGTTATCAAGTACTAATTTATAAATAGAGCCTTATTTTACCCTGCAATCACATCACGTTTCTTTAGACATAGGCTGGCAAACAGCCAACAAGCTAAAATAAATAGAAGGCAGTTTAATATAAATGTAGTCATACTAATTGGCATCGCACCCTCTGGATTTGTTGCGTTCATCCCTAAAGCAAGTAAGGAATAAGGGTAATAAGCACCTAAGCCTTGGGATAAAAATGCCACGCCACTAAATCCGCCAATCAATGCAATTCCTACAGGTACAGCAAAGCTACGAATGATTAAGGAGAAAATAAGCTGGATTGCACAAATTACAATACCTGCAAATGCCCCTCTGACCAACCATCCCAATAAATTAATAGGAACCGAGCCGCTGACACCTGCTAACCAACCAGAGGCAATAAATAACACACCAATCCAAACCATAGTCAAACAAACCATCACAGAAGCAGTAAAAAGTTTAGCAAAATATAAATACGAAATTCGAACAGGTGCTGTCATTACTGCGTTCCAATTATGATTTGTATGCTCCATACGATATAAATAAGAGCAGTACACCCCGATTAAGGCAGGGATAAAAAAGTAGCAATTAAATAAAGTATGTTGAGTCCACAAACTATACCAATGGTTTTGTAAAACGGCTTGATTTTGTAAATAGTTAAAGGTGCCCATAATTGCCGGTAAGATCGGCAGTAATATAAAGGAAAGCCAAACAGGATTACGTTTCATTTTTAACCATTCTGCGGCTATTGTCGCTTTTAGCATGTCATTATAGCTCCTTTCTTACAAATGCACTTCGACCTATCGCATATACAATAGCAAACACAACAAGTAATATGAAAAAGCCAGACCAATTGGCAGGTAGCCACTGAAATGTGCTCACTCTAGTTGCCTCATCCCAGGTCATATTTACAACCATTAAGACACCATAATATCCCCAAGGAATTAATTTTTGCAGCCATTGCGGAAAAAACATACTAAATAGACCAAACAAGCCACCAAGTAGGCCAACGGTTAATGCAGCCATTTGATTTCTAAATAAGAGCGATAATACTTGCTGCAGTAAATAAAGTGTTAGGCTGACAGAAGCAACAAATAGTAAATAATAAGCCAGCATTAAAGATGGAAATGGTTCAGTAAAGCCTTTTACATTACCATATCCAATCATGACAGCAACCTGAAGCAAAATTGCAGCTAACATATAAAGCGCACCACAAACAAACTTAGCATCAAATATTACTCCAGCAGGGAGAAAGGTACGAAGCAGCTTAAAGGTGTTGCCTTTATGCTCTATGTCACATAACCTAGAGGCAGTAACAGCAGCAACAACGGGCATAATAAGTGCATTAAGCAAGGGAAGCTGATACATAAAACGTTTCCAGCCTTGTGCCAGCTCGGTGTTATCCATTTTTCGAAAGGCCCATAGTAGCCATAATAGCTCTACAGCGATAAGTGCAGCGATAATGACCCATATTTTACGCTTGCGTGTTTTCTGAAACTCAGCTAAAAGTGCCTTCATTACAAACTCACCACCGTTCCTGTAAGCTCAAGGAAGATATCCTCCAAGCTCTTGCGACGTTCCTCAATCCGTACAATCCCAACAGCATGCTCAGATAAAATATGTGTCATTTTAGCAAGTAAATGATCTGACATATGAGGTAACATAATATATCCATCCTTAAACTCACAATGAATACCCATAGATTGCATCACCTGTGTAGCAGTTGCATTATCTATTGCTCTAAGCGCTAAATGGGCTTGACTTCGCTCATGAAGAGTGGGTAGCTTATCTTGAAAAACAAGCTCGCCTTGGCTAATAATTCCGACATTTGTAGCAATCTGATCGATTTCACTTAACAGGTGACTAGAGACAACGACAGTCATGCCAAATTGCTGAGGCAAGGAGCAGATCAGTTCGCGCATTTCTTGAATTCCAGCAGGATCAAGTCCATTTGTGGGTTCGTCCAAAATCAGTAGCTTCGGATTCCCTAACAAGGCACAAGCAAGCCCTAATCTCTGCTTCATCCCTAATGAAAATTGTCCTACTGGTTTTCCTTTCGTATTATCCAGTCTAACAATGCTCAAAACCCGCTTAATATCCTTTTCAGGTACGCCACGTAGTGTCTGAGCTATTTTTAAATTTTCCTCCGCGGTTAGGTGACTATAATAGCTAGGGGATTCAATGAGTGATCCTACGTTTTTTAATATAGATAAGCGATTACGGCTATTCATTTCCTTGCCAAACACTTCAATCCTTCCATCCGTTGGTTTAGCTAACCCAAGAATAAGCTTTAAAGTGGTCGATTTTCCAGCGCCATTTGGTCCAAGAAAGCCATAGACAGCTCCCTCTGGGACTGATAAATCGAGGTCTTTTACCCGAAGGGTCTTACCATATAACTTACATAGACCTTGTGTCTTAATGATGGTTGCCACTAAAAACAACTCCCTTTCCAAATTTGTTTCTAGTGTAGCAATACGTCCTTTCACATAACTTTCAGCTACCTTTCATTTACCTTAAGCTTTTGTCTATTCGTTCAATCCTGTATAGGAATAGGCTATAATGAATTTAAAATTTAGAAAAAAGTATAGGTGCTAGCATATGAATAACATTTTTGAGAGTCGGATTTTAATTATAGATGATGAACCTGATTTAAGAATGATGATTGAAAATATATTGCGACAAGAAGGCTTTGAACATGTCTTTACTGCTGCGGATTGCGCACAAGCAAGGCGTTTATTTGCTTCGATAAAACCGGATGGGGTACTTATGGATGTAATGCTGCCAGATGGAGATGGATTTTCGTTAATGTCTGAGTTTCGTAAGCATTCCCCAGTTCCTATTTTGTTTCTTTCGGCCAGAGATCAGGATGAGGATCGTCTACTTGGCTTGGGTCTAGGTGCAGATGATTATATTACAAAGCCGTTTTTACACAGAGAGCTATTATTACGTCTTAAGTCTGTGCTCAATCGCGCTTATTTCCCTGTTTTGTTCAAGCAGGTAGATCACAAGCCCATTTTTTATTTGCAAGACACAAAGGTAGATTTAAATAGCGGTACAATTATAGTGGGAGATGCACTAAGAGGTGAGCAAGAGCAGCGATCTTTAACGGCAAAGGAGTTTGTCATTTTAGAGAAGCTATATGAAAATCGTGGACGGATTGTAACAGGGGACAGCTTATGCCATGCGGTGTGGGGGGAAGGCTTGTATGGGTATGAAAATTCACTCATGGTACATATTCGCCGCTTACGCGAAAAGCTGGAGCCAGAGCCATCTAAACCCCGTTATCTTCTCACTGTACGTGGATTAGGGTATAAGCTGAAGCTGGAGGGCGAGCAATGAAAGGGATGCTCAAAGTATTGTCACGTTATGTTGCTACAGCGGCAACCGTTGCTGTGCTATTGCTTATACTGAATGTTATTGTTGCATTTGTATGGATTACTGGAACCTATGATAGCGGGAAAACGCAAGGGAATGTGGCGGAAATTGCAAAACACTTAACCAAAAACAATGGGGGCCTTTCTTTTACAGAACAAGGAAGAGAGCAGCTTGAGCAGCAATTTGAGTGGGCGATGTTGCTTGATCAAAGTGGAGAAGTCATATGGTCTGAACATTTGCCTCAAAACATGGCAAGAAAGTATACGAATTCAGAGGTAGCGGGTTTTTCTCGTTGGTATTTGGCAGGATATCCTGTGTATGTGTGGCAGCATCCAGAGGGCTTGTTTGTGCTTGGAGCCCCTAAAGATAGTGTCTGGAAAAAAAACATGGAGATGCCTCAGCATGTTGTTAAGCAGTTACCTGAGTGGATGTTAGGTGTATTAATTGCAAATATTGGAGCGGCGTTATTGTTAGCCTTGTTATTTGGACTTCGTTTGTTTCGTTCACTTCGATCTATTGCCAATGGAATTGAAGATATTGCGAATAATAAAGAGGTTCAGCTTCCGATACGTGGGGTATTAGGCGATTTGGCACAAGGCCTGAACAAGACTTCAGCTCGACTAAAACAACAGGAAGCAGCTTTGCAAAGACGGGATGATGCACGAACAACATGGATTGCAGGGGTTTCCCATGATATTCGTACACCATTATCCATCGTGATGGGTTATGCAAGTCAACTAGAGGAAAATTCAAACCTACCTTCGCAAGAGCAGGAACAGGTGCGTATTATTCGTAGTCAAACGGAAAAGATCAAGACATTAGTTAGTGATCTAAATCTAGTATCCAAACTAGAATATGATATGCAGCCACTTCACTTAACAACATTATCACCTGCCGCAATAGTTAGAGGTATTGTAGTGGATTTTCTTAATAGTAGTCTAAATCATTCATATACTATTGAGATTGATGTGAAACCAGATGCTGGGCGTATTCAGCTTATTGCTGATGAAAAGCTATTGCAACGGGCTATTGAAAATCTAGTGTCCAATAGTATTCGTCATAATCCTGATGGCTGTCATATTATTGTTGCTGTTCATCAAGAGGATGCAACCTGTCAGATCACAATTGCCGATAGTGGAATTGGTTTCTCTACTCTGCAGCTTGAGATGTTGAACTCCCCACCTGACTTGGTTCAGTTGGATAGCCATGGACTTGGACTTACTCTTGTACGGCAAATTATGAAGGCACATCAGGGTACTGTAGCATTTTATAATTTTGCTGACGGTGGCTGCGGGGTTACACTGGAGTTACCTATACATAAAGAAGACGTTGCCACTCTGTGACAATGTCTTCTTTAATGTGGAGACTCATTTCCTAATTTTCTCCTCGTAGTGATTCAACAATGCTTGTATTACGTAGTCTACGAAGCGGCCACAAGCTTGCTAAAATAGTAGTTAAAATTGCACCAACGAACGAAATGAAAATGCTAAACCAAGGAATACTCCAGCCCATATCTATAGCATTGGCTAATAAATAATGAACACCATAACTGATAGCTGTACCAACAATAGACCCATAAATGGCTGCAATCACACCGTAAAAAATGCCTTCAAGGAAGATCATTTTTGTCATTTGTGTCTGCGTCATTCCGATTGATTTTAAGACAGCAAATTCTTTCGTACGAAGAATAAGATTCGTGCTCATCGTATTTAAAATATTTAAGAAGGCAATTAAAATAATGACACCCATAAATCCGTACAAAAATATTGCTGTCGTGATTGTATCATTTTTTGCCTCAGCCAATTCCGTAGCTCTATCGTTATAGCTATAACCAGCATCCTTGTCCACAACAGATTGCAAATAGGTGGTAATGGGTTCACTTGCTTTCTCAGGATCAGCTAAAATAAAAATTCTTTTGTATGAATCTGCGCCTATAACCTTGTTATATACTTTAGGTGTTGTAATAAATGTACGAATCACACTATTCGTGTACTGATCAGATAACAGATCATGGTCGGCAATACCTACTACCGTCACAGTATGGTAAACATTATTGTGATTAGAACGCCCCTCATAAATGCTTCCCATGCTACGGATTTGAATCTTATCCCCAACCTTAAAGTTAGTTTGATTTATAATGATTTGTTTGCCTTCGTCTGTTATCACATTTATTTTTTGAATAATGATAACCCCATTCTCAGCATCCATCTTCTCTTTATTAATTGTTCCAGAGGTTAGCTTGTCTTTGAAATCATCTAAACCATTGTAACCATAGGATTGAATAAAATTGTTGCTAGTTCTATAACCATTTTGTTCAGGTACATTAAAGCCCTCTTTATTAAGCTTACGATAATTAGGATTTATTTTATCTTGTGGGATAATTGCCGCTACCTGCGAATTGTAAAACTTATAGGCCTTCTCTACGCTATCTAGGCTTGTTATTTTATTATAAATGCCTTCATCTATATGTCCTGAGGTTCTATTATAAATAAGAGAATAAGAGTACTTAGAACCTGAAACCTGTAACGATTCCTTCAGGATATTAACAACATCGCTTAGAACAATAAATAATAAGATACTAATTGCCATCGAGAAAATAGTAATGCGGAAGCGCTTTTGATTCCGTTTAAGGTTACGTCTTGCGAATTGACCCTCAATCCCTAATGTCTTAAGACCAAGCTTAGAATTGGATTTCTTAAATTTAGTAATATGCTCCACCTTAGTTGCCCCTGCACTTTTTATTGCGTCAAGAGGAGAGACACGAGAAGCTTGTCTTGCTGGACCAAGTGCAGATAAGTACACACTCACCAGCCCTAGTGAACCGGCAACAAGGATGACAGGGATAGAGATGACCATCTTCATATCGTTAAAGAAACCAAGAGATAACAAGCTAATATTGTAAAATAATAACTTCATTAACAACGTGCCTGTAAATATTCCGATTGGAATACCAACAAGACTAAGTAAGGTCGCTTCCTTTAACACAATATTACGGATTTGGGCAGGGGTTGCACCTATACATCGCAGTATACCAAACTGTGAAATTCGTTCTAATACAGAGATATGGAAGGTATTGTAAATGACAGCTATTGTACAAATCATAATAAGGAGAATCACTGCAACTGTTGCCCAGATCAAACTCTGGTTAACTCCTTTATAGGTGCTTTGCCCATAAAGCTTTAGTAGGGCATTGTTATATTCGACCCTTACGTTATCAACGTAGTTGTTACGATTTAGTTCAACTGCTGAACCTTGCTCAGCTTCAGTTATTTGTAAGGACGACATAATAGCTTCTGTCTTGTCCTTAATATGATTCATTTCTTTCATTTTTGCATAAATAAAATATTTTTGGTTGTGATCAAATGAGGTGTTAGCTTTAAAAGTAATCGCAGGTAAAATAAAAGTACTAGACCCATTTAAATTACTGCCTGTTTTCATAATGCCAACAACAGTAAATTCCTTTTGGACTTCAGGGCGAAATTTCTCATCAAGACTCCAGCCAAAATCGCCAATCCCATCAATTTTTTTTGCTTTTCCTGTTGATGCATCGATGCGTGTTCCCATTTGTATTTTCATTGGTTTACCCACTATAGGCATTTGTGGAAAAAGACTTAGGCTCCACTTAGGAAGCAGGATCTCATCGGGACGAGCAGGAAGTCTACCTGATTCTAACTGGATTTGGAGCATGTCCATCGCTGTAGAATCATAGTTTTTTATATTCAAATAACGATAGGGTGCGGCATTAGGGTTTTCTTGTTGCTCCTTTTGGCTAGTTTGACTAATGATCCCATAACCCTCTCGACTAACGATTCCCGTTTTCTCTATAGTAGCATTATAAATCAGTTTATTTATTCCTTCTCCTGACATGTTATTAAAGGAGACGTGGTAATCCCCATATTCGTGTATACTTTGGCGGATCAACTTGTCTCTATAGCTAACACCAATTGTACCAATAGAGGTAAGTAGAGATACGGATAATACGATACCTAGGATGGTTAGCCATGTTCTTTTCTTTTGTCCCTTTAAATATTTTACAGTCAGTCCAGTGTAATTGTTCATATTCATTTCACCTCTTGCTGCTGTAATGCACCATCTTCAATCTTAATAACTACGTCAGCCTGCTGCGCAATTTGAAGATCGTGGGTAATCATCACTAACGTCTGATTGTACTTTTTTACAGAATAAGTGAGTAAGTCCATAATTTCTTGACTATGCTTACTATCTAAATTTCCAGTAGGCTCATCTGCCAAAATAATAGAAGGCTTGTTTATTAATGCTCGTCCAATCGCCGTTCTTTGCTGCTGTCCACCAGATAATTGAGACGGTAAATGATGGCGTCGTTCCGTTAGCCCTAACATATCCAATAGTTCCTCGACATAAGTTTCATCTGCTTGACTGTTTTCAAGTAACATAGGCAACTTCATATTTTCTTCTGCGGATAGAACCGGAATCAGATTATAAGACTGAAATATAAAGCCGATTTTACGTCTTCTAATTAAAGCTAGCTCTGTTTCACTTTTTGTATATAAATCAATATCATCAATTAAAACCTGTCCACTTGTTGGTTGATCTACACCACCTAATAAGTGAAGTAGAGAGCTTTTCCCTGAACCACTTGCGCCAACGATAGCTACAAATTCGCCTTGATTTACAGTCAAATTTATATTTTTTAAGGCATCGACTTTTATATCTGAATTTCCATAAGACTTGCATAAATTTATTGTTTTAACGATTTCCATTAGTGCTTCCTCCACATGTTTGTATTGTCTACAGTTAACAGTGTATCCATGTAATCTTACGTTAACGTGAAGACGAAGCTTACAATATCGTAAGCTTCGCTTTATTAACTTAAATTAATTTTGATTAGCTTTCAGTTTTTATGAAAAGAAACCGTAAATGTAGAGCCTTCACCAATTCGACTTTTAACTTGGATCATACCATCATGTTCCTCAATGATTGATTTAGCTAAAGCTAAGCCAATGCCAACACTTTGTGGTTTAGTGGAGTTTTTCCCTCTGTAAAAGCGTTTGAAAATATGAGGCAAATCTTCCTCTGTGATTCCTTCCCCATAATCGGTAATAGTAACGTTATAAAATAGAGGCGTTTCCTCTAGTCTAATATCAATTGTTCCTTCTGCTTTATTATGCTCTAATGCATTTTTGATGAGATTAATAAACGCTTCATTTAGCCAATTGTTATCCCCGTGCATATACAATTTATCATTACCGACAATCATGATTTGTTGTCTTTTTTGCTGAGCTAACAATTGTAAGGTGTTGGTTGCGTCATAAATTACTTGCCCAAGGTTAATACGCTCATGTTGAAAGACGATCGTTCCGGCTTCAACTCGTGCCAATTTCAGCAAGCTGACAATGAGCCATTCCATTCGATCAAGCTGCTGACGACTTCGCTCTAAGAAGGTAAGCTTCATGTCCTCCTTCATGTTGCGGTCATTCAACAAATTCTCATTAAAGACGATGAGTGAAGCTAATGGGGTTTTAAGTTGATGAGAGATGTCGGAAATAAGATTGTGCAGAAATATTTTATCCTGCTTCAGTAAATCAAGACTATGATTTAAGCGATCCGCCATCATATTAAAACTACGTCCTAACCATCCTAAATCCCCTTCAGCTGTTTCCACCAAAGGTATATCGAATTTTTTTTCAACAACTAATTCTGCCGCCAAGGCGACATTTCGAATTTTTTGAAATACTTTACGGTATTCCCACAGTAATAATAGTAAAACTGGAACAGCAAATAAGATGACCACTACGGCTGTACTTAGGGGTAAAGATGAATTGGAAAGGACATTTAAATCTTGAACAGCCATATTTTCATCATATCCATATTGCATAAGTATTTTTCTACCCTCTGCAATTACATGTGACTGAGCGCCTTGGGTAATATAAGGTATGATTTCATCTTTAAGCTTAGGTTCAGACTGTAACAAATGTCCAACTAATGCGGCATTATTGTCTACAATTCCTTGTTTAATGGATTGGAGTTGATGACTAACCATCATAAATAAAATGAACCCTAACATAAGCTGAAAAAGTATGATTTTAAAGGCGATAGATTTCCATTCTGGATTTCGCATTATTGTTATCATAGCTGCTCACCTATTACATCTACATTCCATTTATATCCGATGCCTCGTAGGGTAGTAATATATACAGGGTTTGCAGGATCCTCTTCGATTTTTTCGCGTAGTCTTCTAATATGAACAGACAAGGTGTTATCATCAATAAATTCACCAGACATATCCCATAAATGATGGAGAATCATACTTCGGCTGCAAATTTGCTTGCAATGGGTTAAAAGCATAAGGAGAAGGCGGTATTCAAGTGCTGTTAAGGCTATTTCTTTCTGATCCTTCAATACAACACCTTCTTGCATACGTACCTCAATTTCCCCTGATTTTAATTTATTTTTTGTTGTAAGCTCACTAGACTTTTTTTTGCGTCTTGCTACAGCCTTCATTCTAGAAAGCAGCTCTTTCGTGCGAACAGGCTTCGTCATATAATCATCCCCACCGAGATCAAGCCCTGCAACAACGTTTGCTTCTTCATCCAGTGCAGTGAGAAATATAATCGGTGTTTCAGAGGATTGTCTAATTTCTTTACATAGTTCATACCCAGAGCCGTCAGGTAAATTAACGTCTAACAAGATGAGATCAATAGTATGAATCGTTAATGCTGCTTTTGCTTCTTGTAAGCTAGTTGCAACTATGACGTTGTAACCTTCACTGCTTAACGTATATTTAATACCAAAAACAAAGTTTTGGTCATCCTCAACGAGTAATATATGTTCCATTTTTTACACCTCGTCCTCATTTTCTTTATGCATATATTGTAGCTCATAGGTATACACCGTTCCTATCTCCATTTTGCCTAATTAAAATGGGGAATAAACAACAGTTAGGAGTGATAACCTGTGAGAATTGACATACTAATCATACTGTTGGTGTGACTACAATCAAAGATCAGCCTATTTTGATGTGATATGTTTAAATAAAGGCATGATAGATAGAAGAAGAGGTAACTTAACATATGTCAGCAGCCGCCTTTAACGATTCATCGTTGAATGGGGTTGCTTTTTATTTTCATCATCCTTAAAGAAAGCACCCTAAATATAGAAAGGAGCAAAGGAAAATGAATACTTGTTATCATTGTAGTGAGGCGTTATGCACCCGTCAGGTTCCCATTTTTTCGTCTTTGTCAGAAGAAGAGCTAGGTAAAATCAGTGCCATGATTAAACATAAAAAATATAAGAAGGGCAATGCGTTAATATTAGAGGAGCAGCCCTCTGAGACGTTATTTATTGTTAGAAAAGGCTATGTAAAACTATTGAAAATTACTGCCCAAGGGAAAGAGCAAATTTTACGTGTGCTTTCCGTAGGGGAGTTTTTTGGAGAGCTAAGCATTTTTAATAGTGGAGAGACAAGCAATTTTAGCGCTTATGCCTTAGAGGATACAGAAATTTGCCTATTAACCAAAGCGGCTATGCAGCAAATCATTCAGGAAAACCCAGCGATTTCAATTAAACTACTAGAGACAATTACTAGACGATTAGCTGCAACTGAAAATTTGGCACAAAGCTTAGCGACCAGTGATCCAGAAATTCGAATCGCCTATATGATCATAGAAATGGGTAAAAAATATGGAAAACGTGAATTAGAAAAAACGAAGATTAGACTTCCATTATCTCGCGAGGAAATGGCCAATTACGTTGGGGTAACGAGAGAAACAATTAGCCGTAAATTTAGAAAATTTGAGCGAGATGGAATTATTGAGATTAATGGGACAAGGGAAATAACGATTTGTGATGCGGATAAGTTATATGAGTATGTGGATTAAAAAAGTGGTTGTCAACCACTAATTTAAATAAAGAGCCTTATCTAAAGTCTGATTTCATGAAATCTATTTGATGAAATCAGACTTTGTTTGTTCCTACCTATGGTATCTTTTATTCTTCTTCAGGTATAAATTCGTCTTTATCCTCACCACATACTGGGCAAACCCAATCCTCGGGAAGATCTTCAAACGCGGTGCCTGGTGCTACATCTTCATCAGGATCACCAATCGCTGGATCGTAAATATAGCCACATGGTTTACAAATATACTTTTTCATTTTAATAACCCTCCAAAATTTTATAATATATATTTTATTTAAAGGCTTTTATTTAGAAATTAGTACTTGCCAACGACAGAAGGCTGGTAGCTACGCGCCTGCTCAATGGCTTCTTTATAAGGTGCTGCAGCAATAACAGAGTCAAATACAATAGCTCCACAAATGATGCCATCCTCCACAAACAATTTTTTGTAAGGGGCTTCTCCTTGCTTTTGCTCTAGCTTCGTGCTGCAATCATTGTTAGTGCAAGCTTCCTTGTCAACTTGCCCAATTGAAAACAATGGCATATCATACGCAGTAAATACAGTCATGGGGATAAGGGCTTGGTAGGTTGCTGTTGTATCAGCCATGTTAGTTCCTGCAACTCTGCCTTGCTCCATTGCGGTATTCCATAAGCCATCAATTTTGCCCTCAAATTGTGCAACATCCCCTGCGACATAAATATCGTCGACACTGCTTTGCATATGCTGATTTACGATAATACCTCTATCGACACTAATTCCACTTTGTTGTGCTAATGCGATATTTGGGATGATCCCGATGGAGTAGATGACATGCTTGCAAGGAACCACTTCCCCATTTGCAAGTGCAACGCCTTCAACGTGATTCGTGCCAATAATTTTGTTTACTGCTGTTCCAGTAATGACAGCAGTACCTAAGCTTTCAATCTGTTTGGTCAAAATTTCAGCCGCTTCTTCATTTAATTGTCGAGCCATTAAGCGTGGGGCTTGTTCAATAATGGTGACATGATAACCCGCTTGATGTAGTGACCATGCCGTTTCAATGCCTTGGATTCCTCCGCCAATTATACAGACGCGATCGTGGGGAGCGAGGGCTTGCTTAAGCTGTTCCGCTTGCTCACGGAATCGGAGCTGGTGTACTTGAGGTAAACTAGCACCATCAAGCTCTAAGATGCGATTGAGTGCACCTGTACATAACAAAAGCTTATCGTATTTAATAGTTTGTCCGCCTTCAGCTGTGATGGTGTGATCTATTGCCTGAATAGAAGTAATTTTAGTGCTAGCATAAAAATCAATTTTATTTTGTACAAACCATTTTTCTTTTTTTATAAGTACCTTATCGCTTTGTAAATCGCTAAATAAAGCTTTAGATAATTTGATCCGATTATATGGTAACCCCGCTTCTTCTCCATATATGCTAATTTGTGCCTCTGCATCAAGATCACGAATTGCCTTTGCCGCAGTTAATCCTGCCACGCCTCCGCCAATAATAACAAAATGTCGATGTGTCTCTAAAAATTCCATAGTTATTTCTCCTTTATTTACTAAGTGAAGCTAATCTGATAAGCAAAATGAACTGAATTACCAATTAGATTGCACTTAGATTGCGCTTAAAAGCAGGTCTGAAACAAAGTTAGCCGCATGTTTAATCTTTTCCTTTTTAACTTCATCATTTGGTGTAAAGCGGATACGAATTGGGAACTCCACATGTGTCATTCCAGTTGTTTTAATTACATTTGATGTGCTTTGTACATCCATATTGGTTGAATTTAAGTAATCCTGTACAACCTCAATTGCTTCACCACTCCATCCATAAGAACCGAAGGCAGCAGCTAGCTTTCCTTCAAGATTTCGCTCAGGCAGCTTTTGTAATAAGCTTTCTAGCTTGCCCGTCATATCGGCATACTTTGTTGAGCTACCGATAAACACAGCATCACAGGCTTCAATGCTCTTTAAGATGTCGTCTTCCTCTGATTTGTCTACATCCCATAACTCTACAGCAATATGACTTTCCTCAAAATGAGCTTTGAGCTGCTGGGCAATCTTTTTGGTGTTATTTTTAAGTGTCGCATACACGATGGCTACTTTTTTGTCGTCTTTCGTTTCTGTGCTTAATTCCCCATATAAGGCAATATATTTGCCAATTTCATTACGTAAAATAAAGCCATGAGAAGGAGCGATCATTTTAATTTTCAAATCTTCAATGGCATTCATCAATGTACTTACATATCTACGATGAGGATGGATAATCGCTTTATAATAACCAACGAAATCATCCCATATATCAAAACCAGCTTCATCTGCAAATAAGGATTTTAAAGTAGCAACATGGGTACTAAAAATATCACAAGGGAACAAAATTTGATCCTCAACACAATACGTAATCATCGTTTCTTCAGTGTGTAAATAAGGTGTTTCCTTAAATAGTAGCGTTTTACCCCCAATATCTAATGTGTCGCCATCCTTAATCGTTAAGTAGGAGCGGTGTTGTAATTTATACATTTGTTGGATTTCAGGTTTTGCGATTTCTGTACATACAATTGTGGCATTTGTTGCTTTGGATGCTAGTGCTGCAATCCCACCAGAATGATCTGGCTCAGTATGATTAATGACGATATACGCAATATCAAGTGGGTCAATGAGCTCTGAGATTTGTTCTGCAAATTCTCTACCGAACTCCATATCTACGGTATCAATCACCGTTGGTTTTCCAGTTTTAAGTAAGTAGGCGTTATACGTAGTGCCTTTGGATAATAATAGACGATGAAATGGAACCTCACGATCATCAATTTTGCCAACCCAATAAACATCCTTGCTAATTTCAAAACCTGGTTTCATCTATATACATCCTTTCGTAATATGTGATTAGGAACATCTTCATTGTAGGATAGAACCGATTCTCATTTGAGGATTCAGATTAAAGCAGGGGACGACTTCGATAACATAAAAATGTGATCTCAATCCTTCTATTTCTCATTTTCTTCCTTTTGATGCTTTGCTCTAAATGTATACAGAGACTCCATTGTCGTATTATAATGAACTTGAATAGCAATTCCATTTCATACATATCATCCCAAAGTGCCAATAGAGAGAAAAGAAGCCATGAGTATAGTTGTTGCTATCCTTGTGGCTTCACATAATTTATACAGACATTTTGGACAAGGGTAGATATAATCAAAGAAAAAATGATAGGTGAGCTTATTGAAAATAGGAAAACACACGTTAAAGCTGCAAACGACAATTACGTTGATGGTATGTTGTGTTTTAGTTGTCGTCCTTTTTACTGTATATTTCATGTTTAGTAGTAAAATTTCAAATATTACAACCGAAAATTTAGAGCAAAAAGCCGTTACGATCGCAAGGACAGTATCTAAGGCACCTACTGTGATTGCGGCTTTAAGTGGTAAAGAGAACATTGCTGCGGTACAGCCCTTTGCAGAAGAGGTGCGCAAACTAAATGATGTGCAATTTGTTGTTGTCATGAATGCGGAAGGAATTCGCTTGTCCCATCCAGATCCAAACTTAATCGGGCAACATTTCGCAGGGGGCGATGAAGGAGAGGCGTTACATGGGAAGGAGTTTATTTCGATTGCACAAGGCACGTTAGGCACATCTGTGCGAGCGTTTTCACCCATTTTTAGTGAAGGTGAGTTGCTAGGTGTTGTTGCCGTAGGCTTACCCATTGATACTGTAAAGCTTGCTGTGAAGCAAAATCGCTGGATTCTTTATTTGGGGATGTTAGCAGGTGGTGCGCTTGGAGGATTAGGTGCCGTATTATTAGCGCGTCGCTTAAAGCGGTTAATGTTTGGGATGGAGCCTCAGGAAATATCAAGATTTTTAGAAGAACGAAGTGCAATGCTCCAGTCTGCAAAAGAGGGAATTGTCGCCGTAGATACTTCGGGGAAGGTTACGTTAATTAATGCGGCTGCCAAAAGATTATTAAAAATTTCGGGAATTGATGAAGACAATCAAACAGATCTATGTTATTTGCTGCACCTTGATAAGGTACTTGCAAGTGGTAAGGCTTTAAATGATATTGCGATTGATCAGGAGGAACTAACATTGCTTGTCAATATTGTACCTGTGAAGGTGCATGGTGTCATTGAAGGTGCAATTGCTACTTTTAGAGATAAGACAGAAATTGATGTGCTAATGGAACGATTATCTGGTGTTTCTTTGTATGCCGAAGCCTTGCGGGCTCAAACACATGAATTTATGAATAAACTCCATGTATTAGTAGGACTTAACCATATGCGCAAATATGATCGCTTAGATCAATATTTAAGTGATATTTTAGAGCACTTTCAATCTGAGGCAGGTATGCTTGTAAAACAGGTGAAGGACCCTGTAATGGCAGGATTTTTATTAGGCAAGCTGAGTAGAGCAAGAGAGACAGGCGCACAAATTACGATATTGGAAGAAGGTGTTTTGCTAGAATGTGCTGATCCAGAAACGTCGCATGAGCTTGTTACGATTGTTGGTAATTTACTGGAAAATGCATTAGAGGCACCTAATGATGCGGAGAGTAAGGAAGTCTCACTTGGCTTTAGGTACGAAGATGAAGTGATGACAGTGACTGTACGGGATAACGGAAAAGGAATATCGGAAGATACGATGAAACAAATGTATGAGCAAGGCTTTTCAACAAAGGGGAAAAATCGAGGGATTGGTTTATACTTAATAATGCGAAGTGTGAAAAAGCTAGGTGGTGAGCTTAGCTGTCATAGTGGGCCAAATCAAGGAACTGAATTTATAGTACGGATACCGTACCAAGTTAAAATGGGGGACAAATGATTAAAGTACTTATCGTTGAAGATGATCCGATGGTTGCTGAAATGAATAAATTTTATACCGAGCAGACGCCTGGCTTTCGTGTGGATGGTTGGGCGAGTACGGTAGAAGAAGCATTAAGTATGATGGAGAAAACAACCTATGATCTATTATTGCTTGATATTTATATGCCTGGAAGTAATGGTTTGGAGCTTTTATCCCAAATTAGAAATAAATCTTTAACAACGGATGTAATCGTAATTTCGGCGGCAAAGGATACAGCAAGCATACGTCAAGCCTTACACAATGGTGCAGTAGACTATTTAATTAAGCCATTTGAATTTAATCGTTTACGCGCTGCATTAGAAACGTACAGAGATCGCGCAAAATTGTTTAGAAGCAGTGAAGTAATAGTACAATCAGAGCTAGATAGCTTAACACATCCAACACCAGGTGCTACCCATAATGCACCTCTCCCCAAAGGGTTGACTCGACAAACACTACAAACGATATGGAAAGCAATATCAGGACTTTCAAACGAATGGTTTGCAAGTGAGGAGCTATCCGCTGCTGCGGGCATATCGCGTGTATCCACAGGGAAGTATTTAACAGAACTCGAGGCGCGTGGCATTTTAGAAATGGATCATGTCTATGGCGCAGTAGGCAGACCCGTGCAAAAATACCGTGTCACACCACAAGGACACCAAGAGATAAGAAAGTATTTATAATACAATGTACTTTATAATTTAATATATTTTTTTAGCTTATATAGTTATTTTAGTTTGGTAACTTTTATGTGATATAAGATTACAGCATTGGCATTACCGCGATATTCCTACTGGAATCAATCGCTGGTAATGCCCTTTTTTAATTAATAAATAATTTAAGAAGGATACTGAGCTTAAATTATTTATTATTGTATTCACATATGCGGGGCGGGGTGGGGGGCGACACCCCCATTTTTGACATATTTTTTAGTGGCGAGTATACCACTAAAAAATAGTCCATTGCATGCAGCTAGAAAGTAGCGAAGGGGCAGAGGGATTGTGGAGAAATGAAATGGGCGCATTTAGAATCCGATTCCAACCTTATAGATAAATGAAGGAATCGGATTTTAAGAGCGCTCGAAACAACCCTCTGTCACGTAGCAACCTCCTTTCGCTGCATGCAACACGTTTTTATGAAAGCGCTTGCTTTAAAAACTTTAAAAACTATACCAATATTTAAACAATCACAAAAGCGCTTACAAAGACGATATGATGGGGCTGTAGAAGATTACAAGGAGGTCAAATTACATGAACAAGGTACTACAGCCGCAAGGAAGTTCTGGTGGAGCGTCACAAAATGTAGATGCACAGACAGAAAGCAAAGGCTGGTTTCACAAAATATTACATTTGAAGGTTGGAGTTATTCCGCTTCCGATTTATGTAGTTTTTGCAGTAATTATATTTTCAGCAGCAGCATTAGGCCGTTTGCCAAACGATATGATTGGCGGTTTAGCAGTTATTATGATTATGGGTATACTTTTAAGCGATTTAGGCTTTAAGTTGCCAATTCTTAAAAACATTGGTGGACCTGCAATTTTGTCTTTAATGGTTCCGTCCTTCCTAGTTTTTTGGAACATATTAAATCCACCTATTATTGATTCCGTACACACTTTAATGAAAACGTCTAACTTCCTCTATTTGTATATTGCTTGTTTAGTAGCAGGTAGTATTACAGGGATGAATAGAAAAACATTGATTGATGGTTTTATCCGTATTTTTGTTCCAATGATTGCAGGTACTGTTGCTGCGGTCGCTGCTGGTATGGGCGTAGGGATGTTATTTGGCTACACTGCGCACCGTACACTTTTTTACATCATCATTCCGATTATCGGTGGTGGTGTTGGTGAAGGGATTTTACCATTGTCAATTGCCTTTTCTCAAATTCTTGGTGGTGAATCAGGCAGCTATGTTGCTCAAATGATTCCAGCCGCAGTTATTGGTAACGTGTTTGCAATTATTGGTGCCGGCGTATTAAAAAGAATGGCGGATAAAAACCCGTCGATTACAGGTAATGGTGTTTTAGTAAAAGAAAAAAATGGTAACAAAATGGGCGGAAGCAACTATGATGCAGAAAAATATGACTTTGCATTGATGGGAGCAGGACTTTTATTCGCTTGTACCTTGTTTATTACAGGCACATTATTAGCGCCAGTAGTAGGTATTCCTGGTCCAATCTTAATGATCTTTGGAGCAGCCTTACTGAAAATAAGTAAATTGCTTCCTTACAAAATTGAGCAAGGTGCTTATCACTTGTACAAATTTGTATCTGGTACATTAACATGGCCGTTGATGGTTGGTTTAGGTATTTTGTACATTCCATTAAATGATGTTGCAGCATTGATCTCAATCCCTTACATCCTTGTATGTGCAACAGTGATTGTCGCAATGGTTGTTACAGGATATTTTGTAGGCAAATGGGTAGGCATGTTCCCTGTTGAAGCAGCAATCGTTACAGGATGCCGTGGTGGTTTAGGCGGAACAGGTGACGTTGCAATTCTTTCTGCATCTGGTCGTATGGAGTTAATGCCATTTGCTCAAATCTCAACTCGTATTGGTGGCGCACTAACCGTTGTAGCTGCTACCCTATTGATTGCGGTATGGGGCGGTTAAGTTATACGGATTTAAGTAAAAATATAAAAACAATTTATGGAGGCGATCAGCTTGAATAAAGTTATCGATCATTCTCATGTGTTTACTGTACAGGTCCAATACAATAGTGATAGCAATTACATTGATAATATTAAAAAGATTGTAGAAAAGTATCAAGGAAGTATGGAACAGGTTCAGGTAAAAATAGAAGAAGGCCTTGTTTTTGAAAATATTAATATCGGTATAGAAGATAAAGAGAAGCAACAAGGGATTGAAAAGGCGATTGCACAGCTTGGCGGTGGAGATATCGTGGAGCGTTTCCAAGAAATTATGAAGCTACATGAGGGCGGAAAAGTAGAAGTTACTTTAAAGCATCCAATTGTGACTAAAGATGATTTGTCTAAGGTGTATACACCAGGGGTTGCTAAGGTGTGCTTGGAGATTGCTCGTGATGAACAAAAAGCATATGATTTAACGATCAAGAAAAATACGGTTGCGGTCGTTTCAGACGGAACAGCGGTATTAGGACTTGGCGACATTGGCCCTAAGGCAGCAATGCCAGTAATGGAAGGGAAAGCGGCATTATTCAAACAGTTTGCAGATATCGATGCTGTACCTATTTGTCTGGATACCAAAGATACAGAAGAAATTATTTCAATCGTAAAAGCACTTGCACCAACATTTGGTGGTATCAATCTGGAGGATATTTCTTCCCCTCGTTGCTTTGAGATTGAGAAACGGCTTAGAGCAGAACTAGATATTCCTGTCTTTCATGATGACCAGCATGGAACTGCAATTGTAGTGTTAGCAGGACTATTGAATGCGTTAAAGGTATGTAACAAAAAAATTAATGAAGTTAAAATTATCGTGAATGGCTGTGGCGCAGCAGGAATCTCGATTTCTAAAATGCTGTTAGAAGCAGGGGCAACAAATCTAATAGGTGTGGATCGTGAAGGAGCAATTTCATCTAATATCCAATACGATAAAGAGCATTGGAATGAATTTGCAAAAATCACAAATCCAAATCAAGAAAATGGCCTGTTGTCTGAAGTGATCAAAGGTGCAGATGTATTTATCGGGGTGTCAGCGCCTAACATTCTTAAAGTTGAAGACGTACAAAATATGAATAAGGATGCAATTGTATTTGCAATGGCAAACCCTACACCAGAAATTGATCCTGCCTTGGCAGCACCACATGTTCGTGTGATGGCAACAGGAAGATCAGATTATCCGAACCAAATTAACAACGTATTATGCTTCCCTGGTATTTTTAAAGGTGCTTTGTATGCCCAAGCTAGTGACATCAACAATGAAATGAAGCTTGCAGCTGCAAAAGCCATTTCATCCGTAATTACAGATGAAGAATTAAGTGAAACCTATATTATTCCAGATGCATTTGATACTCGAGTTGTTGAACGTATTAAAACAGCAGTTGCTGAAGCTGCAGTTCAAAGTAAAATTGCACGTAAAACAAATTAAAAAATACCTACCTCCCAAATACAGGTATAATTAAGAACAATGCCCATAGTATTCTATTTGCTAAAAATAGATGCTGTGGGTTTTGTTATGATTTAATTAATTTTAAAAGAATGATGCAACAAAACTCCTACTGAGTTTTATAGTTAGAGGTGGTATTATTATAATAATATTCATTTTTGTTTTTTCAGCGCAGGACGGGGATACTATGGCTGTCTAAAAGATACAATGCAAGTATCCGTTGTCCGAGGGGGGCACATTCATGATTTTGCAGCATCATTCATTTTTTAAGAAAAAGAGGATAAGCTTGCCGGTTATTTTTATTGGATTTGTAAGCCTCTCCTTATTAATCACACTTTCCATCACTATTTTTTCCTTCACACAAACCCAAAAAAAATCGTTAATTGACAATACATTAATGTTAAATTACTCTAACGCAACCCAGATGAGTCAATCGATGGACATTTTATTTGAGTCGATGCAATCAAGCTTGAAATACGCAGCAGATGTGATTGGTGATTCTGGAGAATCGTTAGATGCCAAAAGCTTAGAAAATCAATTAGAGCTAATTCGGCACAGTAGTAACTATTTTAATTCACTTGCAGTCATCGATAAAAATTCATTGGTTAGCACGATTTCACCTAAAAGTATAGGAACACAAGGCACTTATGTTACTTCAAATGAGATGCTAAAAGCTATAAATTCTCAAAGACCTTATATTTCTGAAGTATACACAACTAAAACAACAAAACGCAGAATTGTGTTCATTAGTGAACCTATATTTAATACAAAAGGCGAATATCAAGGTATCATTGGTGGAACTGTATATTTACAGGAAACGAATATTATTAATAAAATGTTTGGTAGCCAATTAAAAAAAGATGACCCCTCTTATTTTTATATTGTCGATTCTACTGGGAAGTTGCTTTATCATCCTGAGAGGGATCTTATTGGGGTAGACATTAGCTCAAATTATATTATTAAGCAGTTACAAGGGGGTAAAAGTGGGAAGCAGGAGTATGTTGATCACCAAGGTATGAAATCTTTGGTTGGCTTTATTAAATCCCCTTCAACGGATTGGGGAATTGTTGTTGTTTCTCCAACAGAAAATATTTATGAGCAGCTAGAAAACCATGTAAAAGTCCTTATTACGAATATTTTGTTCCCTATTTTATTATTAATGCTGGTTGTAATGTGGATTGCAAGACATTTGGCTAGACCGTTTGTTATTTTAGCGAATTCAATTCAGCAGCTAGAAGAAGGGAATATTGCAATCCCTGATCTACATTCACATTGGAATAGGGAAGCAGATGTATTAACACGAACGGTAGTAGGGGCTATCCGAAACTTCCAACGTCAACACGATCAGCTAGTGTATCAAGCAAAAACGGATGTGCTGACGGGCTTAACAAATCGCAGAATGTTTGAGGAAACCATCCAGCAATGGGTGACTGAGCAGCATCCCTTCGCGATTTTAATGATCGATATTGATCATTTTAAAGTGATTAATGACTCATATGGACATCAAACTGGAGATATTGTTCTTCAAAAAGTATCATCTGCCATTATAGAGCAGGTAACAGAAAACGATGTCTGTTCACGGTTTGGTGGCGAAGAATTTGTAGTCATGCTCTCTAATGCAAATAATCGTACTGCCTTTTTGATGGGAGAGCAAATTCGAATCGCGATTCAACAAACGGATATGTCTCTTGATCATCCTATTACTATATCTGTAGGAATTGCTGTATATCCTTTTCATGCAAATAGTGCCACTGAATTATTTCATCTTGCAGATACTGCACTTTATCAAGCTAAGGAGGAGGGCAGAAACAAAACCGTTATTGTTCAAAGCTTAGATAAGGAGAAAAAATAAAAAAATTGATGATATTTGTAACATTTACACCTCTCATCCGTAAAGGTAGTAGTTACTTTTATGATTCAAGAGTGTAAATTTAAATACATGCTATTCTATTTTATAGAAATGATAAGCTTGGCTAATAAGGGAGAGATGCAAATGAAGTGGAGTTGGTTACCTTCATTTTTTACGATCGGAAATTTAATAACTGGAGCAATATCTTTATTTTTTTCGATACAAATGATGTATACGGCAGCGTTAATCATGATTATTGTTGCAGCCTTTTGTGATGTGATGGATGGTTTAGTAGCAAGATGGCTTCGTTGCAGTAGTGACTTCGGTAAGCAGTTGGATTCTTTAGCGGATATAGTGTCATTTGGGGTCGCACCTGCATTTTTAATTTTTTTGTTTAAATTAAGTGATATTGATTGGATGGGTATAGTGATTGTAGTTCTATTTATAGCTTGTGGGGCGTTACGACTGGCACGTTTTAACTTATCGGCTCCATCGACAGGATTTGTAGGCATGCCGATTACGGCTGCAGGACTATTGCTAGCGTTGTCCTCTCTACTTAGTGAGAATTTAAATCCTTGGATATTTGTACCTATAATAGGTTTATTATCCTTTTTAATGGTAAGTCGTGTTCCATTTCCGTCTCTGAAAAGAAATATTGGGCAAAAATAAATGTTTAACAATACGTTATTATTGCGTACATATTACTTGTGTATAGTTGACTTGTAACGCGTTTCATCAATTATAATGATGGGGACTAATGTTTGAAAATTGATGGATAGAAAGTTAGGTGGGAACATGATTGACAAAAAGATTATTTTTTTTGATATTGACGACACATTGCTTGATGCTAACAAAAACATTCCTCCTTCTGCAAAGCAAGCGATTATGGATCTGAAAGGCTTAGGGCATGAGGTTGCCATTGCAACAGGACGTGCACCGTTTATGTTTCAAAATATACGTGAGGAATTAGAGATTGATACGTATGTGAGTTGTAATGGTTCTTATGTTGTTTTAAAAAATGAAGTGATTTATGATCGAGCATTAGATGAAGATGCTTTATTTATGTTAACTGAGCTTGCTTTAGAGCATGAACATCCTGTTTTATATGTCGATGCACAAGACATGAAGGCCAACATGCCAGAGGAGAAATTGTTACGAACCTCAGTTGGACAACACAAAATGTTTATTCCGCAACATGATCCTTTCTTTTATAAAAACAGAAAAATTTATCAAGCCTTACTTTTGTGCCACCAAGAGGAAGAAAAGTATTATGAGTCAGTATTCAAGGCGTTTGATTTCGTTCGATGTGGGATCGATGCAACGGATGTTGTGCCTAGTGGAGGTTCTAAGGCGGTCGGCGTTTCTAAACTAACTGAAAGATTAGGAATCGCACTAGACCATCAATACGCTTTTGGAGATGCATTAAACGATGTGAATATGCTAAAAAGCATACCTAATAGTGTTGCTATGGGCAATGGGTTGCCAGAGGCTAAGGCAGCCGCAAAATATGTAACCAAGCGTGTTGAGGAAGATGGAATTTTACATGGCCTGAAAATGGTTGGTTTACTATAATTTATTAAACTTAAATGAGAGCGCACTCTTTGAAAAAAGAATGTGCTCTCATTTTTTGATTCTTTCATTTTGAAATTTATGATTGACAGTTTAAAGCAACTATAATATATTCTTTTTAATCATTATTCCGATAAGTTAAATGGGGATTAATTCACATCAGGGGGATGGAACATGAAGCTAAAAAGAATTGGGTTATTGTCTGTCGTATTAATTTTGTCGCTGGTTGTGGCTGCATGTGGAAAAGCAAGTACAAATAACGCTAATAACTCCACACCAAGTACAGATTCTGGGACAGTTACAAAAGAATACAAAGATACATTAAACATTGCGATTACGGCACAGCCTCCAACACTGGATCCAGCCGCAACTGTATCTGCCGTCACGTTCGATACTGCAGGTAATATTTTTGAACAGTTGTATACGTTAAATAAAAATTATGAGCCAGTACCTCAACTTGCAGAGTCTGTAAAGGTAAGTGAAGATGGTCTAACTTATACCTTTGCACTTCGGAAAGGGGTTACCTTTCATAATGGCAAAGAGATGAAAGCAGAGGATGTAGTGGCATCCATGAATCGTTGGCTTGTTACCTCCTCACGTGCGAAATCGCTATTAGCCAATGCTAAGTTTGAACAGGTAGATGAATATACAGTCAAGCTGGTAGTAGAAAAAGCAACCTCTGATGTTTTGATTTTACTTGCTTCTCATGCTCAGTTCCCTGCTATTATGCCTAAGGAAATTGCAGATGCAGTTACTGCTGATGGGCTGAAGGAATATGTGGGAACAGGCCCTTATGAATTTAAGGAATGGAAGCAAGACCAATATATTCATCTAGTAAAATATAAAGACTACAAGTCACTAAACACAGAAGCAAGTGGATATTCGGGTAAAAAAGAAGCACCAACTGAAAACCTATATTTCTATTTTGTTTCTGACGCATCTACGCGTATTGCAGGCATAAAGACAGGTAAATATGATGTTGCAGCTAGTATTCCAATTGAGAACTATGATGAATTAGCCGCTGAAAAAAATATTGCTTTGGAGTCCTATACAGGAGGCGCATTAACCGCATTTTTAAACACAACAGAAGGTTTATTGGCATCCAATGAGAAATATCGTCAAGCTGTTCTTGCTGCATTAAACGATGATGAGATTATGCTAGCTAGCTATGTAAAACCTGATCTATATACATTGGCTCCAGGCTATACAAACTTGAAGCAAGCACAGTGGGCTTCGGAAGCAGGAAAAGAATACTATAACCAAAATAATCCTGACAAAGCGAAGCAGCTTCTTCAAGAAGCAGGATATAAAGGTGAAGAAATTACACTTTTAACGACAAAAGACTATGCTGAAATGTACACTGCAACTTTAGTTATTCAAGAGCAACTGAAAAAGGTTGGATTCAATGTTAAAGTGGAAAACTATGATTTCCCCACCTTCCTTGAAACCAAAAACGATCGTAGTAAATGGGATCTATTTGTAGCAAGCACAGGTTATCAATTAACCCCTCCTCAATTGCTGGTCGTAACTCCAGATTGGGCAGGACTAGATCAAGCTAAGGTGAAAGATGGCATTGTTGCGATTCGTGCAGCGGCTACACCTGAAGAAGCTAAAAAAGAATGGGAATCTGTACAATCATTCCTGTATGAGTTTGGCGCGGCAACTGTCATTGGACATTACAATAGTGTCATTGCTACAACCAAGTCAGTGGAAGGATTTGCAGTACAAGATAGCTTTATCGTATGGAATGCGAAGGCTGCAAAATAAGGACCCCCTAACAAGGATGCTTCAGGCTGCAGCTGCAACCTGAAGCATCCTACTTGTTTAATATCACATCATGCAGTTGAAGGGGGAGGGCTATGCTTGCTTATTTATTCAAACGAATTTTATCTATCATCCCCGTATTATTTGTAGTTACCATTGTCATTTTTATGATCATTCATTTAACGCCGGGTGACCCTGCCGCTACAATGCTTGGTATGGAAGCAACACAAGCGGATATTCAGGCATTAAATCAACAGCTTGGTTTTGACCGTCCGATCTATGAGCAATATATACATTGGCTTGGTAATGTAGCTAGAGGTGATCTTGGTGAGTCTATTTTTATGCATCAGCCTGTGGCTGATGCCATTGCAGAGCATGTAGGACCTACATTGTCATTAGCAATTTTGGCTCAGCTTGTTGCACTTATTTTAGCAATTCCATTTGGCATAATGGCAGCGTACAAAAGAGGATCACTGATAGATGTAACATTTATGGGAATTTCATTACTTGGTATGGCCATTCCAAGCTTTATGCTTGCTTTGTTTTTAATGCTGATTGTAGGGGTGCAGCTACAGTGGCTACCCGTAGCAGGATATGAGCCATTAAGTAACGGTTTCTGGAACCATATTCAGTATTTAATATTGCCTGGAATTTCATTAGGCAGTATTCAAGCCGCATTAATTACACGCATGACGCGCTCCTCTATGCTGGAGACACTTCATGTGAATTTTATAAAAACGGCTAGAGCCAAGGGCTTACGTGAAAGCAGCGTAGTATTAAAGCATGCATTTCGTAATGCCTTTTTACCCATTTTGACAGTGATAGGCCAAACCTTTGGAACATTAGTGACGGGGGCAGTAGTGGTAGAGTCCATTTTCAACATTCCTGGATTAGGACAACTTATTTTAAATTCAATTGTGAGAAGAGACTTTGCAGTGATTCAAGGTGTAGTGCTTATCGTTACATTGATTTATGTTGGTATCAATCTATTGATCGATTTACTATACGGTGCTGTAGATCCTCGTGTTCGTTTGGACCGTAAATAGGAGGGTTCTATGAATACAGTACAGGATAAAGAATACATGATTAATTTGCGAAAGCAGTTAAAAAAAGAACAACGTGATTTGCGATTTAAGCGGATAAAATCCAATTATGGACTTATTATTGGTGCTGTTTTATTTGTGATATTATTGCTAATTGCCTTATTTGGACCCTTGTTAATATCCACGAATCCTACTGACATGAGTATCATAGATCGTTTGAAAATGCCAAGCTCAGAGCATTGGTTAGGTACAGATGAATTTGGTAGAGATTTATTTACTAGAATGGTGTATGGAACCCGTGTATCGATAGGAGTAGGTTTAGTTGTAGCTTCTATTTCCTCAACCTTCGGGCTAATTATTGGTTTATATGCAAGCTACTATAAGACATTAGATCATATATTAATGCGAATTTGTGATGGCCTCATTGCCATTCCAGGCATATTGCTTGCGATTGCGTTAATGGCTGCACTTGGTGCTTCCGCCTTAAATGTGATTATTGCCTTAACGATTGTATTTACACCAAATATTGCAAGAGTTGTCCGTTCGACAGCACTAGTCATTCGAGAGCAAACCTACATCGAAGCGATGGAAGCGCAGGGGGCAAGTCATACACGGATTATTTGGCTTCATATTGCTCCAAATGCCTTATCTCCCTTATTAGTTCAAGCTACATTCGTATTTGCAGAAGCGATTATTTCTGAAGCAGCACTTAGCTTTTTAGGTGCAGGTATTCCAGCACCAGCAGCAAGCTGGGGGAACATTTTGCAAGCGGGTAAGTTAGTCATATATAAAGCTTGGTGGATGGTCGTATTCCCTGGGGCAACCGTGATTATTTCTGTGTTAAGTTTGAATTTACTAGGTGATGGTTTACGTGATTTGCTTGATCCACATGTGAAGCAAAGGCTAAAAAAATAAATTATATTGTTACGTATTATCATCAGGCTTCTACAGAGAAAAGGGGGGATTATTATGAACAAGCAGCCTCTCCTTATTGTGGATGATTTAAAGACTCACTTTCATACAGAACGAGGAAAAATGACCGCAGTGGATGGTGTGAGCTTTACAATCCATAAAGGAGAAATTGTTGGTATTGTGGGAGAGTCAGGGTGTGGCAAAAGTGTGATGTCACAATCTCTTTTACGTTTGCTTGAGCACACAGATCATGTTGATTATGAAGGCAAAGTATGGTTCGAGGAGCAAAACCTTTTGTCCCTGCCACTATCCCAAATGCGTCACATTCGTGGGAATGAGATATCGATGATTTTTCAAGATCCGCTGACCTCTTTGAATCCTTTGTATAGTATAGGTAATCAAATTGCGGAAGGAATACGTCTGAATCAAAAGGTGTCAAAAAAAGAAGCCGCACGTAAAGCAATTGAATTTTTAAGGTTGACAGGAATTCCTTCTCCTGAGCTTCGTGCCAAAAGCTATCCCCATGAATTGTCAGGAGGGATGCAGCAACGTGCAATGATTGCAATGGCAATTGCTTGTGAGCCGAAGCTACTTATTGCCGATGAGCCAACAACAGCGCTTGATGTTACGATCCAAGCTCAGATTATTGAACTTATTATTGAGCTTAATCAACAATTAGGTATGGGAGTATTATTTATTACTCATGATCTAGGGGTTGTAGCTGAAACATGCACGAGTGTAAAAGTAATGTATTTAGGGCAAATCGTGGAGGATACGACGACAGATAGGTTATTTACAACTCCCCTTCATCCATATACTCAAGGCTTGATTCAATCTATTCCAAAGCTGGATGGTCATCGAGACGAGCCTTTAAATGTGATCAAAGGGACAGTCCCCTCCTTATTAAATGTGCCTAAGGGCTGCCGTTTTGCGACTAGATGTCCTTTTGCAGATGAGAAGTGTATGCAGTCAGAACCGCCTATGGAGCAAGTAATAGAAGGACATAGCGTAAAGTGCTGGCATTACGCATCCATAAATCACATCCATGAAGGAGGAACGGTGTATGGTAGCCACATCAACGCGTGATCCTTTACTGGAAGTCATTTCGATAGAAAAAAAGTTTCCTGTATCGTCTTCCTTTGGCAGTTTATTAAAAAATAAAAAGCAAATCAATGCTGTAAATGGAATTAGTTTTGCTTTATATGAAGGAGAAACCTATGGCTTGGTGGGGGAGTCTGGTTCTGGGAAAAGCACAACAGGTCGTACTTTATTAGGGTTAACGCCAGCAACCGCGGGACAGGTTTTATATCGAAATCAGGATCTGACTAAGCTCAGCACAGCAGCATTACGCAAATTGCGAAGACATATTCAATTTGTATTCCAAGATCCCTTTTCTTCTTTAAATCCTCGCAAGCGTATCGGGGCCATTTTAGAAGAGCCATTAATCATTCATAAAATGGGTAATAAAAAACAACGTCAGCAATTAGTATTTGAAATTTTAGAAGCTGTAGGACTGCAGTCTGAGCATTATTTTCGTTATCCACACGAGTTTTCAGGAGGACAACGTCAAAGGTTAGGTTTAGCAAGAGCACTGATTGTTAATCCGGAGATTATGATTTGTGATGAACCTGTATCTGCACTAGATGTATCCATTCAATCACAAATTTTAAATATGCTAAAGCAATTACAGCAGAGCAGGAAGCTGACATTATTATTTATTACACATGACATTAGTGTAGTGCGCTATATTTCCGACCGAATTGGCATTATGTATTTAGGAACCATTGTAGAAGAAGCATTGACGGATGATTTATTTGCAAATCCTCAGCATCCATATACGAAAGCATTATTTTCAGCAGTTCCTGATATTACTCAAAGCCGTTTAAAGGAAAGAATTGTTTTGCAGGGAGAAATTCCATCTCCGTTATCTCTTCCAACTGGTTGTGTATTTCATACTCGCTGTCCAATGGCAACTGAAATGTGCAAAAAGGTAAAACCTGTTTTAGAACAAAGAAACGCTCATCATAAAGTAGCTTGTCATTTAATTAAAGGAGTATGATTAGACATGACAACCATTAAAATCAACAACGATCAAAATGAAATATATAATGAGGTAGGATTACAGCTTATTGGTTCAAATGCACCTAACCAGCATGGCTTAAATCCCAAGGAACTGCTTGAGGCATCACTAGGGCTGTGCATCTCTATTACAATACGTAATTTGTTAGAGCGAGATGAGATTGACATTGATCCGACTGAAATTGAGGTGGATGTGATTGCTTCCAAAGAACCTGGTGTAAAAAGTAGGTTTACTCATTTTCATGTTCAGCTAAAATTGCCAGCAATTCTTGATCTGGACTATAAAAGTAAGCTAATTACACAAGTGGAGCGCATCTGCACAATTAGTAACACATTAAGACATGCACCAGTAATTGAAGCTGTGGAAGTGTAACGAAACTCTAAATTGATATGCTCCCATCATAGTAGACAGTACAAAAAACAAAACTCTACTATTACCTTGATGGGAGTTTTTGTGATGTCAAAAAGAAAACTTATTAAGCCTTCTGCATCAATTCAAATTTATTTTTTGTATATTTGATAAGTCCATCCTGCTCCATACGTCGTAGCTCTCTGGATAAGGCACTACGGTCTACAGTGAGGTAATCTGCAAGATCAGCTCTTGTAAATGGAATAGAAAATGAGGAGGAGTGGTTTCGACGAGCTTGAAGCTCTAAATAATGTAAAATACGTTGCCTTAATGACTTATGAGATACGATATCTAATTTGTGGTAAAGGAGTCGATTGTTTTTAACGATCAATGCTAATAAGTTTTCAATAACCTTGCCACGAATAGCACATAAAGAACCACTTGGATTCGTAATATTTTGCATCTGAATAAATAAGATTTCACTATCATCTGCCGCATACGCACCATACCCGCTATATTCCTGTTCAAATAGAAGAGCTGTTTCTCCAAAAAGCTCGCCATCCGTCAGCTCTGAAAAAATGGAGAAGGCACCTGAAGCATCCTCTTTCGTTAAATATATGGTACCACGCAAAATTAAACCTACAGCAGTTAATGGCTTGTCTTGCATAAATAAAATATCCTTTTTTTTATATTTCTGAATATTTCCTTCTAAGCAGGATAATGCCGCAACGATCTCATCGGTAGAGAAATCACGAAATAAATCTGTATTTTCAAAAAATGGCATATAATCTTTCATGTATTCACTACCCTCCATGTTGCCATGGCAACGGATTTTTAATGTGAAACCTGTTATTGTAATAATAGTTGAGAAGGATTCTCACTTGCTATATGAAATTATTATATGAAATAAGTGGTTCAAATTCAATGCTTAGAAAGGAGAATGACATTGAATAAACATGAGAATGGGCAACCATTTACGCTCAAGGAGCTTGTTCAATATCGTAAGCACCAGATCAATAGTAGACATTTGTCCTTGGGGCAGGATAAAGATATTGTTTTGTTGGCTTTAGCTGAAAATGAAAGCATTAGCTCAGAATGCTCCCCTACTGATAAATTAGTATACATGCTCGAAGGTACACTAGAAGTGATTCTAAGCAATCAATCGTTTGTTTTGCAAGCAGAGCAGTCTATTATTATTCCAGAAAATGAGCTTCATACATTACAAGCCATCGGTCAATGTAAGTTTGTACACATTTAATTAAGGAGCTAATTAAACTTAGTCGTTGACAATGCTGGAGATGGAAGGCTACAAAACAGAGGGTTCTTGCGATCATGTTAAAACCAGATTCCTTATTATTTTATGACAACTTGAGGGTTGAAATCTGGTTTTAAAAAATGAACGTTCCACTTCTCCAGAATCCCTCTGTCCCTCCGCTAGGTTGGGATGTTGTCAACCACTAATTTAAATAATGAGCCTTAATTAAATTAAAATATTAGGAGCAATTCCTGTAATGAATTAATTTGAGGTTTGAACAAAAAAAGCGCCTCCTGTATGCTGGGTTCCGAATGGTGTACATTCATTCCCTAAT
>NZ_JAGGKG010000023.1 GCF_017873435.1 Paenibacillus turicensis
GTATTAGGCACGCCGCCAGCGTTCGTCCTGAGCCAGGATCAAACTCTCCAATAAAGTTATTGAAAAGAGCGATAAGCTCATTTTGAATCTGACGATTCTATTTCATTGATATTGCATTTCATTTGTTCAGTTTTCAAAGAACTTTTTTGTCGAACATTTATATATGCTATCACTTTCTCATTTCAAAGTCAAACACTTTTTTCAATTCTTTAAAAGCGACTGACATTTTCTTGCTTAAAGCGACATGAAATAATATATCATAATTTATTTTGTTGCGCAACTATTTTTATATAATAAAAAAGACCATTGAAGTATCTCCAATGATCTTTTGCTTAAAGTAATAATTCCACGACTATTTTTTATCTTTTTGTCCCTTTTTTGCCTCTTCATCCTTAACTGCCTTATCCAGTGCCGCTTGTGCTTCTATTTGTATCGTATTTAGTGCTTCATCTATAGTTTTCTTATTTTCTTCAAGAAGCTTAACTTCACGTTCTAGAATCGGACTGTACTCTCTATAGAATTCTATTGGCATAACATCTCGTAAATTTTCATCTAAATTTATTTTAGGTTGAAGCTTATATAACGGTTCTAACGAAATTCCATTGTAATCTTTAGTAAAGCCTATACGTGAGGACAATCCATTATTAACTGTTTTTGATTTCACTTTTGCAAATTCTTCACCATTTACAAATTTAATAAAATCCCACGCTGCATCCAAGTTTGGAGAGCCTGCACGAATAGCAAATAAGTCATTTAAAAATGCACCCCTAGTTTTTGTAGGCTCGGATGGATCAACTGGACCCGCCGCGATACCAATTTCAAATTTCTTATAATCCTTCATGTATGTTTCTGCATCTTTAATATTATTTAACATATAGGTACGGTCTACCGTCATTGCTACACGTCCCATTAAAAAGGGTTGGCTCGCATAATAATCTTCCATATTCCCACCTTGGAAGCCTTCACCTTCCCTTACATAGATTGCTTTACTCGAAATTGCATCTAATGCCTGCTTATAAACATTTTTCCACGAATCTGTATTGATTGTAATTTTTTTTGTTTTCTTATTATAGAAACTAAGACCTTGTGAGCTAGCTATTGTAGATGCTAAATCACTTATGCTTGTACCATCTTGTGTTCCAAAGCCATAAATTCGTTCCTTTGCCTCTCCATCTGTCGGGAAACGACGTGCCAAATCTAAAATCTCCTGCCATGTCATTCCGTCATGCGGTGGCTCGACACCATATTTTTTAAATAAATCTGCATTATATAAAATCCCTTCCATACTGAAATTAGGGCTTAGAGCAAATAACTTCCCTTCTCCCATTTCCTTAATTGATTCCAATATTCCTTCGGAATAGGTTGTCAGATCATATTTATCACGATCAATGAGTGGCTGTATTTCTGTTAACTTTCCACCTGCCCCTAGTGTGTTTATATCGCTCGGGTTAAGTAGTAAGACGTCTGGCTGCTCTTCTTCAATAAACTTAGTTAAAGCTTCATCATAATTGTAATCTTCATTTTCAATTGATTGATATAACTTACTAGTGCTGATAATTTCAACTTCAGTATTTGGATATTTCATACTAAATAAGTCACCATATTGTCGATAAAAGGAGCTTTCATCCCAAGACATAATCTTGACTGTTCGTTTCTCCTCATTCTTATTTTGAGCAGGTGAAGTACACCCCGCAATTAGCAAAATACTTGTCAAAATCATCACAATCTTATGTAGCCTGTTGAAATTCATTTTCTACCTCCAAAATTTTCAATAATTGTATACTATAATACAGACGGACAACTAGACACATTTGTTTCAACTATTATTTTTTATCTTTTTGTGCCTTTTCCGCTTCTTGATCCTTAAATGCCTGATCTAGTGCTGCTTGCGCTTCCGTTTGTATCGCATTTAACGCTTCAGCCACAGTCTTCTTATTTTCTTCAAGAAGCTTAGTTTCACGTTCTAAAATCATATTATATTTTTCAAAGAATTCTGCTGGAATGGAGCCACCCAAACTGTCATCTAATTTTATTTTAGGTTGTAGCTTATATAATGGTTCTAAGGCAACTCCATCGTATTCTTTACTAAATCCAAGACGTGCAGATAATCCATTATCAACTGTTTTCGAGCTTACTTTTGCAAATTCCTCACCATTTACAAATTTTATAAAATCCCATGCTGCATCCACATTTGTAGCACCCGAACGAATTGCAAATAATTCATTTAAATGTGCACCTGTAGTTTTTGTCGGCTCCGATGGATCAACTGGTCCTGCTACGATACCAATTTCAAATTCCTTAAAATCCTTCATATTTTTTGCTGCATCTTTAATGTTACTTAGCATAAAGGTACTGTCTATCGTCATCGCTGCACGCCCCATTAAAAAGGCTTGACTCGCATAGTAATCCTCCATATTATCACCCTGGAAGCCATCACCTTCCCTTACATAGATCGCCTTACTTGAAATTGCGTCTAATGACTGCTTATAAACATTTTTCCACGAATCTGTATTGATTGTAATTTGTTTGGTTTTGTCATTATAGAAAGTAAGGCCTTGTGAGCTAGCTATTCTAGTTGCTAAATCACTTATGTTAGTACCACTTTGTATTCCAAATCCATAAATTCGCTCCTTTGCATCTCCATCTGTAGGGAATTGAGAAGCCAAATCAAAAATCTCTTGCCATGTCATTCCATCATGTGGTAGTTCCACACCATATTTCTTAAATAAATCAGCATTATATAAAATTCCATTAATTGAGAACTTTGGACTTAGGGCAAAAAGCTTTCCTTCACCCATTTCCTTAATTGACTCCACTATACCTTGAGAATAGGTTGTCATATCATATTTATCACGATCAATTAGCGGCTGTAGTTCTGTTAGTTTGCCACCTGCTCCTAAATTTTTAATATCACTTGGGTTTAGTAGCAAAACGTCTGGCTGCTCTTTTTCAATAAATTTATTTAATGCTTCACTATAATCAAATTCTTCATTGTCATTGATCTCATATAATGAACTAGTGCTAACAATTTCAACTTCAGTATTTGGATACTTCGCACTAAATAAGTCGCCATATTGATAATTAAAAGATTTATCGTCCCAAAACATGATCTTGACCGTGCGTTTCTCCTCACTCTTGTTTTGAGCAGTTGAAGTGCACCCTGCGATTAGCAAAACACAGGTTAAAATCATGACAATCTTTTGTAGCCTTCTGTAATTCATTTTCTACCTCCAAATTTTTGAAAAATTGTATTACATAATAGACACGATTAACTAGACACTTAAGTTTCACATCAGTGAAAGAAGATAGAATTAAAAAAAGACCATAGAAAGTATTTTCAATGATCTTTTGCCTTAAGACTATAATGGTTACACTTATTATTTTTTATCTTTTTGTGCCTTCTCCGCTTCCTCGTCCTTAAATGCCTGATCTAGCGCTGCTTGCGCTTCCGTTTGTATCGTATTTAATGCTTCATCAACAGTTTTCTTATTTTCCTCAAGAAGTTTAATTTCACGTTCTTTAATAGGCTGGTATTTTTTATAAAAACTACTTGGAATCGATGCTAATTCGTTATCATAAACCAATGAAAATTTAGGCTTAAGCTTATAAAACGCCTCTAATGAAATCCCTTTGTATTCCTTAGTGATGCCTTCACGGGTTGATAAGCCATTGTTAAGCGTCCTTGATTTTATTTTTGCAAACTCCTCACCATTTACAAATTTAATAAACTCCCATGCCTCATCCAGATTTGGCGAACCTGCTCTAATCGCAAATAGTTCATTGATATTAGCATTGTTAGTGGTAGTTGGGTCAGAAGGATCAACAGGTCCTGCCGCAACCCCGATTTCAAAGCTTTTATAATCCTTTACATAAGTTGATGATTGCTTTATATATTCCAAAATATTGCTACCACCTACAGTCATCGCCATACGCCCCATTAAAAAGGGCTGACTTGCATAATATTCTTCCATGCTACCACTTTGTGAACTATTTCCGGTAACAGTATAAACCGCTTTACTTGCAATCGCATCCGCCGCCATCTTATACACTTTTTTCCATGCGTCTGTATTAAGGGTAATTTTTTTTGTTTTCCCATCATAAAACTTTAATCCTTGCTCGCTAGCTATCATTGATGCTAATTCGCTTAGGTCATTCCCATATTGTGAACCATAGCCATAAATTCTTTCCTTTTCAGTTCCATCTGTTGGAAAACGACGTGCTAATTCTAAAATTTCTTGCCATGTCATCCCATCATGTGGTGGCTCGACAGCGTATTTTTTAAATAGATCTGCATTATATATAATTCCATCAATTGTGAACTTAGAGCTTAAAGCAAATAGCTTCCCTTCACCCAATTCCTTAATTGATTCCAATACACCTTGGGAATACGTTGTCATATCATATTTATCACGATCAATTAGCGGCTGTAGTTCCGCTAGCTTTCCATCCGCTGCAAGCTTTTCAAATCCTGCTGAGCCTACAAGCAAAACATCTGGCTGCTCTTTATCTATAAACTTAGCCAATGCTTTATCATAGTCAAATTCCACACCCTCCTCACGTTCATATAATCTATCTGTGCTGACAATCTCAACATCGGTATTTGGGAATTTCATACTAAACATATCACCGTATTCCTGATTAAAATTATTTTCATCCCAATACATGATTTTGACTGTTCGTTTCTCCTCTTTCTTATTTTGAACAGGTGAAGTACACCCTGCGATTAGCAAAATACATGTCAAAATCATCACAATCTTTTGTAGTCTTCTGAAATTCATTTTTACCTCCAAAGTTGGATAGCTGATAGATAAAAAGACCATTGAAAGTATTTTCAATGATCTTTTGCTTTAAAATGATGATGATACAGTTATTATTTTTTATCTTTTTGTGCTTTCTCTGCTTCTTGGTCCTTAAAAGCCTGATCTAGTGCTGCTTGCGCTTCCGTTTGTATCGTATTTAATGCTTCATCTACAGTTTTCTTATTTTCCTCAAGAAGTTTGATTTCACGTGCCATAATAGGCTGGTACTTTTCATAAAAACTGCTTGGAATTGACGTTAGTTCGTTATCACTATCCAATGCCATTTTAGGCTTAAGTTTATAAAACGCTTCTAATGAAATCCCTTTGTATTCCTTGCTGATGCCTTCACGCGTTGGCAAGCCATTGTTAAGTGTCTTTGATTTTATTTTTGCAAATTCCTCACCATTTACAAATTTAACAAAATCCCATGCTGCATCCGCATTTGGCGAACCTGCTCGAATCGCAAATAGCTCATTAATATAAGCATTGTTAGTGGTTGTTGGGTCAGAAGGATCAACAGGACCTGCCGCAACTCCAATTTCAAAGCTTTTATAATCTTTCATATTATCTGCTGCTTGTTTTATATTTTCCAAAATATGGCTACCACCTACAGTCATCGCCATACGTCCCATTAAAAACGGCTGACTTGCATAATATTCTTCCATGCTACCACCTTGGAAGCCATCCCCAGTGACAGTATAGATAGCTTTACTTGCTATCGCGTCCGCTGCCATCTTATAAACATTTTTCCATGCGTCGGTATTTAATGTAATTTGTTTTGTTTGTCCATTATAAAACTTAAGTCCTTGCTCATTAGCTATCGTTGATGCTAGTTCACTTAGGTTATTGTTATATTGTGAACCATAACCATAAATTCTTTCCTTTTCAGTTCCATCTGTTGGAAAACGGCGTGCCAAATCTAAAATCTCCTGCCATGTCATCCCATCATGAGGCGGTTCTATACTGTACTTTTTAAATAAATCTGCATTATAAATAATTCCATTAGATGAAAACTTAGGACTCAAGGCAAATAGCTTCCCATCCCCCATTTCCTTGATGGATTCCAATATACCTTGTGAATACGTTGTCATATCATATTTATCACGATCAATCAGTGGTTGTAGCTCAGCTAGCTTTCCATCTGCTACAAGCTTTTTAATTGCGCCTGCATTTACAAGCAAAACGTCTGGCTGCTCTTTATCTATAAACTTAGCCAATGCTTTATTATAGTCAAATTCCTCACTTTCATCAGAACGATCATATAAATTGTTCGTGCTGACAATCTCAACCTCTGTATTAGGGAATTTCATACTAAACAAATCACCGTATTGCTGATAAAAATAACTTTCATCCCAAAACATGATCTTTACTGTTCTTTTCTCCTCATTTTTATTTTGGCCAGAAGGAGAAGTACACCCTGCAACTAGTAAAATACATGTCAAAATCATCACAATCTTATGTAACCTTTTGAATTTCATTTTTGACCTCCAAATATTAGAAAAATTGTATTACTTAATATATAGACGTATAATTACACACTTTGGTTTCATAAACTTGATAGATGATAGATTCACTCATGTCATAATTGATACTCTTTGCTATGCTATTTTTGCGTTTAGGCCCTTGTAATTTTAATGTTTTTATTTTGATTTTTTCTGAGCCTCCTGGGCTTTAAAAGCTTGATCTAATGCGTTTTGAGCTTCATTTTGCACAATATTCAATACTTCTTCCACTGATTTTTTATTCTCTTCCAGAAGCTTCACTTCACCTTGTAAAATTTCACGATAATTTTTATAAAAATCATTTGGTATGGAATCATTATCCTCCAATGTTACTCTAGGTTGTAGCTTATAAAACGCCTCTAAAGAAACACCGTTGTATTCTTTGCTAATACCTTCTCGCGTTGGCAAACCATTGTTTAACGTTTTAGATTTTACTTTTGCAAACTCCTCTCCATTTATAAACTTAATAAAATCCCATGCCGCTTCAATATTTGGCGAGCCAGCACGAATCCCAAATAACTCTTTTATATAACCGCTATTTGTCTTGGTTGGATCAGCTGGATCAATAGGCCCTGCTGCTATGCCAATTTCAAAGCCTTTATATTCCTTTACATCACTTGCTGCTTCTTTCATATTACTTAACAAATAACTTCCATCCACGGTCATAGCCACACGCCCCATTAAGAAGGGCTGACTTGCATAATACTCCTCCATACTTGAACCTTGAAAGCCTTCTGTGGTATTAGTTGTGTACACCGCCTTACTTGCTACCGCATCCACTGCCATCTTATAAATATTTTTCCAAGAATCAGTGTTCATAGTAATCTTTTTTGTTTTTCCATTATAATAGCTAAGGCCTTGAGCATCTGCTATATCTGTAGCTAATTGATCCAGGCTTGTCCCACTATTCGATCCGTAACCATAGATTCGCTCCTTTTCAGTTCCATCTGTAGGGAAGCGCTGAGCGGTATCTAAAATTTCTTGCCATGTCATTCCATCATGTGGTGGTTCTACACCGTATTTTTTAAATAAATCAGCATTGTAAAAAATCGCATTAACATCAAACTTAGGACTTAACGCATACAGCTTACCTTCTCCCATTTCCTTAATGGAGTTCAATACTCCCTGAGAATAGGTCGTCATATCATACTTGTCACGGTCAATGAGTGGCTGTAGCTCAACTAAATTCCCCTCTGCTGCAATTTTGCTAATGTAATCTGGGTTTACTAGCAAAACATCTGGTTGCTCTTTTTCTATATATTTTAAATATGCTTTTTGATAGTCATATTGTTCCCCATCAACAGACTCATTGCTTATTTTGGTAGTACTCACAACCTCAACATCAATATTAGGATATTTCATACTAAATAAATCACCGTATTGCTGATAAAAATAGTTTTCGTCAAAGTACATTACTTTGAGGTTTTGTTTCTCCTCATTTTTATTTTGACCAGATGGAGAAGTACATCCTGCAACTAGTAAAACAACTACCAACATGAAGACAATCGTATTTAATCCTCTGATTTTCATTTCCTACCTCCAAATATTTTGGAAAAATTTAACTACATAGTATAGACGGGAAACGATTTATTTTAGATTAATAAAATTGTTAGTTGGTTAGTTGATATTTACTTTTTATCCTCTGGTGCCTTTTTAGTCTCCTGATCCTTAAAGGCTTGATCTAACGCTGCTTGGCTTTCGTTTTGCATTACTTTTAATGCTTCCTCTACTGTCTTCTTGTTATCCTGTAACAGCTCAGTCTCACGTTTTAACACTTTATAATAAGGCTCATAAAAGCTAGATGGGATTAAGTTTTCACCAAAATCTGATGCCATTTCAGGTTTAAGCTTATAAAAGGCCTCTAGTGAAATCCCATTGTAATCCTTACTAATCCCTTCACGAGCGAGTAAGCCCATATTTAATGACTTCCCTTTAACCTTCGCAAATGCCTCTCCATTCACAAATTTCACAAAATCCCATGCCGCCTCCATATTAGGTGACCCCGCTGATATAGCAAAGATTTCGTTCAAATACGCGCCATTAGTTTTTGTCGGATTGGCTGGATCAACAGGTCCTGCTGCGAGCCCAAGCTCAAACGATTTATATTTTTTTGAATTTTTGCTAACTTCACTTAAATCCCGCAAAAACTCATTTGTTTGTACGGTTATAGCTACACGTCCCATATGAAAGGGTTGACGTTCATAATAGTCTTCGTTTGTTGTAATGTCAGAATAGTCTTCTGTATTAGGGTCATATATTGCCTTAGACGAAGCAGCATCTACAGCAAGTTTAAATATATTTGTCCATGACTCTGTATCCATTGTTACTTTTTTAGTTTTACCATTAAGAAGATTAATTCCTGCTGTATCCCCAAAATTAAGCGCTAAGCTTCCTACAGTATTCAAATTCCTACTTTGATCCAATGCAAAGCCATATACACGTTCTTCTTTACTACCATCTGTAGGGAAACGACGGGCTAAATCCATAATTTCTTGCCATGTCATGCCATCGTGGGGTAAATCAACTCCATATTTCTTAAACAAATCAATATTATAAAAGATCGCATTGCTCCGAAAAGCAGGGCTTAAACCATATAGCTTACCCTCTCCCTTTTCCTTAAGTGACTCCAAAATCCCTTGGGAATATGTAGTCAAATCATATTTATCACGTTCAACCATTGCTCCCAGGTCTGCTAGCTTCCCCTCAGTAGCATATTGTGGAAAAAGATTAGAATCCATTAATAAAATATCTGGTTTCTCCTTCTCAACTAGATCAGAATAAGCTTTATCATATTTAATATCATTTCCGTTTTCATCCTTCTGATTGTATAGTTGCCCAGTGCTTATCACTTGAATTTCTGTATTTGGATACTGCATCGTAAATAACTCTCCATATTGCTGAAAAAAGTAGCTTTCATCCCAATACATGACTTTGAGCACCCTTTTTGTATCCTTGTTATTTTGAGCGGATGGAGTTGTACAACCTGCTAAAAGCAGGCAAAGGCTAATAAATAAAATCATCATATTTCGTAATTTCATTTCTATTCCATCTCCTAATTTTTTCAATTTTCATTACACATCGCTATAACGTTTCCTCCTTCAAAATAGTTATTGATGGTTAAAAATTGAAGTTTTTAATCCAATACAAAAAAGGCACCTGAAACAAAATGTTTCAAGCACCTAATAATCACGTTATAAAACGTGTAACAACATCAATTTCTAACTAATTTCTAACCAGTTCTATTTCATAATTCCTTTAAAGCTTAAAGCAACTTCATCCATTCCTCTTCATTGTCCATCACTTCAATACCAAGCTCCCTAGCTTTAGCAAGCTTACTGCCTGCTTTTTCCCCAGCAATGACAAGATCCGTTTTCTTGGACACACTTCCAGTTACTTTGGCGCCTAATGCTTCTAAGCGCTTAGTTGCTTCTTCACGAGTTAATTGGTGTAAGGTTCCCGTTAAGACTACCACTTTTCCAGAAAAGTACGAATCTGTAGGTGGAGGTGCAATCTCGGCAGGGGGTACAGGTGTTACACCAAGCGCTAACATACGTTGTATACCATCTAAAAGTATTGGGTCTTTAAAATAGGAAACAATACTTTCTGCAACAATGCCACCAATATCAGGTAAAGCAATTAATTCCTCTACGGTTGCTCCCATCACTGCTTCTAGGCTTTTAAAATGATCTGCAAGTGCCTTTGTTGTTGATTTCCCTGTATTCGGAATACCTAAAGCATACAAAAATGAAGCTAAATCTCTACTTTTACTTTGCTCCAATGCATCCAGCAGGTTTTGTGCCTTACGTTCTCCAAAGCGCTCTAGCTTAATTAAATCCTCAAATTGCAAGGTATATAAATCAGCAGGCTGATGCACATCTAATTCTAAATAAAGCTGTTCGGCGGTTTTTTCGCTAAAGGTTTCGATATCCATCGCATCTCTGGATGCAAAATGGGTGATTCTCGCTACAATTTGCGGTTTACAATTTAAACGGTTGTTACAAAACAAATGAGCTCCACGTTGTTCTAAAGCTGAACCACATGCTGGACAAGTGGTCGGATACTCTATTTCTTCCCCATCCTGCTCCTCAGTTACCTTACCCAAAATTTCGGGAATAACGTCGTTGGAGCGACGAATAAATACTCTAGTTCCTAAAGCATTCTTTAAATTTTTCCGTTCAATATCGCCAACATTATTAAGTGTGCAGTTTTGTACTGTAACGCCTGCAAGCTCTACAGGCTCTACCTTGGCAAGTGGCGTAATTTTACCTGTACGACCAACGTTCCACACGACCGATTGCAAAATTGTAGTTGTTTCCTCTGCTTCAAACTTAAAGGCAACTGCCCAACGCGGAAATTTATCGGTATACCCCAATATTTCTCTAGTGCGCATATCAGTAATTTTTATTACAGCACCATCAATCAAATAATCTAACGTGGTACGACGCTCAACAATGTCAGCAAGAGCTTCGGCAACCTGTTCAAAGTTATCGTAATAGGATACATACGGATTTACCTTGAAGCGATTTTCTTTCAAAAAATCCATCATTTCTTGGTGGGTAGCAAAGGTGACATTGTCGCTATAACCCACGTTATAGAAAAAGGCGCTTAGCTTACGTTCCGCAGTTGTTTTTGGATTTAAATTACGTAATGCACCTGCTGCGGCATTACGTGCATTTTTCAAAGGCTCTAGCGCAGTCTCATTGTATTTTGCCAAGACAGAGAGGTTCATGATCCCTTCACCTTGCACCTCGATTGTGCCTTCCTTGTAAGGAATGGTGAGCGGAACGGACTTGATTGTTTTCACTTGGGATAAAATCCCTTCACCTGTCACGCCATTGCCTCTTGTTGCGGCCTGCACAAGCTTCCCATCAGTATACGTTAGGTTCAACGTTAACCCATCAAACTTCAATTCAACAACATAGCTAGGCGAAGGAAGTGGAGTATCAGGATTTTTCAAGTTATAGTCTGCGATCAGCCTTAAAACACGTTGGTGCCATAACAAAAGCTGGTCTTGGTTTTGCGCTTTATCTAAGCTCCATAAGGCGGAAAGATGACGATGTGGCTTAAAGCCCTTTAACAATTCGCCGCCTACTCTTCCTGTTGGGGAATCAGGCAAAACTATCCCAGTCTCTGCTTCAAGTGCCGTCAACTGATCGTATAAAGCATCATACTCTTTATCACTCACTAAAGGCTGATCTAAAGTGTAATAATGATAGTTATAGTGATTTAATTGCTCTACTAATTGTTCCAATTTCAACATGGCATCCATGGTCAGTTGACTACCCCCTAGAAGGTTAAATAATAATTTAGTATCATGCTGGCTCAATATAAAAATCAGTACATGCATTAGAGGTTGGAAGCTACGGTGCAGAGGGTGGTTTCAACCGCTGTTAAGGTCCAATTTTTTCAATAATTTTGTTTAAAGATGATAAAAATCTGACCTTAAAGGCGGCCACTATGTTTTTCCACCATCCCTCTGCCCCTTCGCTAGTTTGTGTATCGCAAGTACAAATTTTTAAAAATCAAGCCATCCTTACACTTGTACTTTCGTAATAGGTGCAAAGCCTGCTAGTAGACGTTTCACGCCAACTGGTGCAGGGAATGCAATTTGCAATTCCATATCATTACCAGAACCTTTAATGGAGACGATGGTGCCAATTCCCCATTTCCCATGGGATACTTTATCGCCTGCCTGATAGTCACCTGAAGCAGCACCTTGTGGTTTAGAGGCAGAAGCACCTGGCAACCCAGTTGTAACTGTTACACGAGACGATGGGGAAGTGGATGAGGACGTAGATGTAGAGAAACCTTGGCCTTGTGCAGTATTCTGTGCTCGATAACCAAAGTTACTACCACCATTTCCTTCAAAACCTTTCCCACCGTATGCGCCACCTGCCCGATTTGCCCGATGATACCGATCATGAGCAACCTTAGTATCTTCTTTTAGCTCCTCAGGGATTTCTTCTAAAAATCTAGAAGGTGGATTTGCGGTAGTCCGACCATACAATGTACGAGATTGGGCACAGGACAGGAATAGCTTTTGTTCTGCGCGTGTAATCCCTACGTAGGCTAGACGTCTTTCCTCTTCCAGCTCTTCGTTGTCTAAAAAAGCTCTACTGTGCGGGAATACCCCCTCCTCCATCCCAATAATGAACACATTCGGGAACTCCAATCCTTTAGCACTATGCATCGTCATTAAAACAACTGCATTATCGTCCTCTTCTGGGTTGTCATTCATGGAATCAATATCAGCGATAAGAGCTAAATCGGTTAAAAATGATACTAATGTTTTATCTTCATTATTTTGTTCAAATTCCATTGTAACCGATAGGAACTCATCAATATTTTCTAGTCTAGAGCGAGACTCCAACGTGTTTTCCTGTACAAGCTCAACGCGGTATTGACTATGCTCAAGAATTTGCTCGGTGAGCTCAGTCACGGACAAAAACTCTGTCATCCCGTGCAGGGCAACAATCATATCATAAAACTCAACAAGCGCATTACGTGTTCTTCCAGCAAAACCTAAATCGTCTACTGTAGCTAAAACTTTAAAAATAGAAGTACTTCTCTCCGCAGCAGCGGCAGCAAGCTTACCGACCGTTGTATCACCAATGCCACGTTTTGGTACGTTAATGATTCTTGTTAAGCTAATGTCATCATCTGGATTCGATAATAGTCTTAAGTAAGCTAAAATATCCTTAATTTCTTTCCGGTCATAGAACTTAATCCCACCCACGATTTGATAGGGGATATCAGATTTAATTAAAATTTCCTCAATGACCCGCGACTGCGCATTTGTGCGATATAAAATAGCATGATTGCGATATTGCCCGCCATCCTTCACATTTTGAACAATTTCCGAAGCTACAAAGTAACCTTCCGCATGCTCAGAATCCGCACGATACACTTTAATTTTGTTCCCGTCGCCTTGGTCCGTCCATAATTTCTTAGGCTTACGACCAGTATTATTGGCGATTACACTGTTAGCCGCATTTAGAATCGTCGAGGTAGAACGATAATTTTGCTCTAACATAATCGTAGTCGCATCGGGATAATCCTTTTCAAAATTCAAAATGTTGCTAATATCTGCACCACGCCAACGATAAATTGATTGATCACTATCCCCTACGACACAAATACGGTGATGATCAGCTGCTAACAGCTTACACAACATATATTGCGCTCGGTTCGTATCCTGATATTCATCGACATGAATGTATTTAAATTTTTTCTGATAAAAATCAAGTACATCGGGTACATCCTTAAACAATTCGATCGTTTTCATGATGAGGTCATCAAAATCTAGTGAATTATTGCTACGCAAACGTTGCTGATATTTCACATAGACTTTAGACACAATACCTTCAAAGTAATCTGTACTATTTTGCTCATATTTTTGCGGTGTAATCAGTTCATTTTTAGCAGCACTAATCATCGCTTGAATCGCTTTGGGTTCAAACTTTTTAGTATCTATATTTTGTTCCTTCATAATTGCTCTTATGACAGATAATTGATCCGTAGAATCTAAAATAGAAAAATTAGAGGTAAATCCAATTCGTTCAATATCTCTTCTTAAAATCCGAACACACATGGAGTGAAACGTGGACACCCAAATGTCCCGACCTTCTGCCCCTACTAGCTTAGAGACACGCTCCTGCATTTCACGAGCTGCTTTATTTGTAAATGTAATCGCTAAAATTGCCCAAGGTGGTGCTTTACGTGTACTAATTAAATAGGCGATACGGTGCGTAAGCACACGAGTCTTTCCACTACCAGCACCCGCCATAATTAACAACGGGCCTTCGGTATCTTCGACTGCTTTACGCTGCTCAGGATTAAGACGGGCAATGGCATCATGTATATTTACAGTTTGCATATAAAAGCTGCTCCTTTTTCAGAAAAATTACTTCACTACTTTGTCTATCAATTTATTGCTATTGCTATTTATTTGCTATTTTTTACTGCTTCAACCGTAGAGATCGCTGCATCTAAATTATTATAAATAATGTTACCTACCACTACAGTGTCGCAAAGTGCAGCGACTTGCTGAGCCTGAAGCGCATTGGTGATCCCCCCACCGTAAAACAATTGAGTTTCATCGAGGGTTCTTTTTACATCTGCAACGATGTCCAAATCTCCAAAACGGCCACTGTATTCTAGATACACAATAGGCATATGGAGTAAACGCTCTGCTACTTGGGCATATGCGCACACCTCAGAGGAATGAAGTAACGTCTTAGCTTCACTTACCTTAGCAGCAGTGCAATCCTGGTTCAAAACAATATAACCCTCCGAAATAATTTTGTCCCAAGGAATCATAAAGCCAAATTGCTCAACCCCGTTCACATGTTGACCAATGAGCCAAGTTGTTGATGCTGTGTTCAATACCATAGGAACCATGTAAAGGTCGAATCCAGGAACAACCGATTCCAGATTAGACACCTCAAGCGCACATGGCAAATCATATTTGCGAAGGCGATTTAATAAATCCTCGGTATTTTCATACGTAACTCCACTTGAACCCCCGACCATAATCGCATCTGTACCTGACAGGCATACGGTGTCAAGCGCCAACGTATCAATATATTTATCAGGATCAAGTTTAAAAACATGACGCCAATTCGCAACGATTTGCTTCACTACTGCACCTCTTCAACTTAAAAACGGGACCAATCACCCGCCCCGTTCCGCCGTAAATAATATCATTTTTCATCTTATTCTAGTCTAATTTACCCTCGTCACACTGTCAATGTTCGCATAGAAGGGGAACACTCATATTATGAGATAAGAAGCACCCTAGTTGCACGGTTTATCTCCGATTTCGTCAAGCAGTTGCTTCATATAAGAATACAAACCAGTCTGTAGTGCTGGATTTTGTAAACCAAAATGGATGGTCGTCTTAATAAATCCAAGCTTATCTCCGACATCAAAACGATTACCTTCAAATTGATAAGCCATCACTCGTTGCTCCTTGCTCAATTTAAAAATTGCATCGGTCAGCTGAATTTCTCCATTTATGCCTGCCTGCTGTCCCTCTAAAATATTAAAGATTTGTGGTGTTAAAATATATCTACCCATAATTGCTAAGTTAGAAGGAGACTGACACATTTCAGGTTTCTCAACCATTTGCTGAACTAAATGGAGTCGCTCAGATAAATTTTCTCCCGCCACAATACCATACCGATCAACTTCTTCCCAAGGCACCTCTTGTACACCAACAATGGACGCAGGTTGCTCTTGCTTTGTAAAAACATCAATCATTTGCTTTAGGCAAGGAACATCGGATTGTATAATGTCATCTCCTAGTAACACTGCAAAGGGCTCGTCCCCGATAAATTTGCGAGCACACCATATTGCATGTCCTAAGCCTTGCGGTTGCTTTTGTCTAATATAATGAATATCTGCTAATGTAGTTGATTTATTAACTTCCTCTAACAAATCCCATTTTTCATTTTCTGTTAAATTTTGCTCAAGCTGATAGGAATGGTCAAAATGATCCTCTATGGAACGTTTCCCTTTTCCCGTCACAATAATAATATCTTCAATTCCCGAAGCTACAGCTTCTTCCACAATATATTGAATCGTTGGTTTATCAACGATGGGTAACATTTCTTTTGGCATTGCTTTGGTTGCTGGCAAAAATCGTGTACCTAACCCGGCAGCAGGAATAATTGCTTTACGAATGTTCATCAAAGAGTACCCTCCAAAGTTGTTTGAAAAATATAAGAAAGGATTTACATGGTTTCTTTAGTATGTACGTATCTTAGCCATTATAGCATAAGCATTTTAAACTTTACCCTATATTACAACTTTCATTAATTTCCTTATTTCAACATCTCTTTCAGATGTAATTGTGAAGGTTTCATTTAAAACTAACAAATCAACATAAGAAAAGGCCACCTTCATCTCTGCAACCAACACAGCGATAAAGATAGCCTATATAAAATAAAATTTTATATTGTAATTGAAAATGAAAACATGATCTTAGAATTATTTTTTTGAGTAGTTTATGTTAGTGTAAATTAAAAGATCCAGAGCTTACGTAAAAATGATTTTTCAGACTCGATGGATTCCGCCTTTCTTGCTCCAGGTTCTGGTGTGTGTAGAAAACGCTCTGTGCCATATTCCAGCTTGTAGTACTCTTCGTATCCCTCGATCTCTAAATTTTGATGAACACGTGACACCAATGATTCCATTTCGAGGAAACCTTCCAACATGATAGACACTCCCCTAAAACCATTTTTGGTTACGCTTTCATTATAGCATATAAACAAAATTTTTTAAAGCGATAAATAATAGTTATGTGTGTGATAAAAGGAAAATTATTGGTTGCAAACTTTCCATGCTAGAGGCTACGGTCCAGAGGGTGATTTCAACCGCTGTTAAGGTCCCATTTCTTTTGAATATGTATGAAAACAGTTAGAAATGTGACCTTAAAGGCGGCCGCTACCGCTTTTCCATCATCCCTCTGCCCCTTCGCTCAGGGTAGAATTTGCAACCACTAATTTTAAAATTTTTATCGCAAACATAAAGTTGCTCCAATAAATCAAATAATTAAAAACAAAGCCTACTTAGATCATAAGTAGGCTTCGGACATCCTCTTCAGTTAAGGTTGTCATTGTACTGTAAGAATCCATTGAGTCCATAAAATCCATAGACTCAGCAGAGACAACCTCGTTCATCAATGTACGCTTTCGCTCCTGTAAGGCTAATATTTTCTCTTCAACCGTTCCTTTTGTAACTAGGCGAATCACTTGCACAACCTGTTTTTGTCCCATGCGATGTGCACGACCAGCTGCTTGCTCCTCCACGGCAGGGTTCCACCATAAATCGTATAGGATTACCGTATCTGCTCCTGTAAGATTTAGGCCTGTGCCTCCAGCCTTCAGAGAGATTAGAAATATTGAACGTTCTCCTTCATTAAAACGGTGACATAAGGAAATACGCTCCTTGGATGGTGTGGACCCATCTAAATAAAAATGTTCTATTTCTTGTTGCTCTAGCGCATTGCCTATAATCTGCAGCATCGATGTGAACTGTGAAAATATAAGTATTCGTTTTCCGCTAGCACAAGCCTCTTCTACAAGTTCAAGTAGCTGTTCTAGCTTAGATGAGCCACCCTCATAATTATCCATAAACAGTGAGGGGTGACAGCAGATTTGCCGTAATCTCGTAATGCCAGCTAAAATTTTTATACGGTGCGCTTGAAATCCACCTTGGTTTAAATCGCTTGTTGTATCTTCTTGAAGTTTAGAAAGAAAAGCTTGGTACAGTCGCTTTTGTTCTGGATATAATTCGGTATGCATTGTAGAATCAATGCGATCCGGCAACTCCTGCAATACATCCCTTTTTAAACGGCGTAATATAAATGGAGCCACTCTTTTGCTAATCTTTTCAGAACTCAGCTCTAAAAACCGTCTCCGACTTCCTAGCAATGCTGGAAAAATAATATGAAAAATTGACCACATATCCTCAAGCTTATTTTCAATCGGCGTCCCTGTTAAAGCGAACGAACAATTTGCTGAAAGCTTACGAAGCGCTTGCGCCGTTTGTGAGCTTGCATTTTTTATCGCCTGTGCCTCATCTAAAATAAGACAATCCAGTTGAATCCCTTCATATAACTCAATATCAAGACGTAAAGTATGATAGGTTGTAATCCACACCGAAGCAGAAGCGGTCCCATCAAGTTTAATGATTGCTTCACGTTGCGCTTTATCCCCTGCAATAACCTCAACAGAAATATGTGGTGCAAATTTCCCAAATTCCTCTGCCCAATTATAAATTAGTGATGCGGGTGCAACGATCAGCGTCTTCTGAGCTGTGTTATTGGGATCGAGGTCGAAGGAACCTCCAGGGCCTCTCATAATGCCATCACTATTTTCTATACGTGACACAATAAATGCAATACTTTGCAACGTCTTACCTAGTCCCATATCATCCGCCAAAATACCACCTAGCCCATATTTGCCCAGCACACTCATAAATCGAAATCCTCGCACTTGATAGTCCCGCAATGGGTAGGTTATTGATGCTGGTGGTTGTAGGTCAAGGGTATCTGGATAGTGAAGCTGATGTAGCATATTTTGTAGGGCATCTCCAAAGGTGATAAAATTGCTTCCGTCCTCATCTGGCTTAAATTCCTGCTGAAAAATAGAAGACATTGCAACGTTTATGGAGCCACCTTGTGCTTGTTTTACACTTTCTTTACTTACACCAAGCTGATTGTACGTTTCTTGAAAGCTTTGGAACTCTGGTGACTCCAGTGATAAAAAAGCACCTTCAGGTAAGCGATAATATTTTTTCTTTTCAAGCATCGACAACACAATTTGATGTCGCTCTTCCTCCGTTAACGCTTCACATTCAAAGCTAACCTCCAGCCAATCGTGATGATTGCTGTGGTCTATTTTAAGCTTAGGTGGATGGATGGGCTTATAATACATTCGTTTTACGGCGGGTGTAGTATACACCTCTACGAAATCATGGCCGTCTCTAAGCTGTGGGACAAATTGAAACAAAATCTCATATATATGCTCATCTCGCATTGCAATCAATTCACCAGCTTCAGCTATAAAAGAGGAGGCGTGAAAGAGATCTTTAATTGTTGTCTCTGCTTCCATGTCACGTATAATAATGACGCCATCGTTCGACTCCCGCTGCTCCGATGACAGCCAAGGATCTATGCAGTAATCACCATAATGAAATTCAAGCTTCCCATGTAATCCATTTACATCCTGATCCAAAAAAAGCTTAGCAATCAGTTTGTGCGATGTGATCTGCTGGTGCACCCCAGACTGAATATCACATTCACATAACTGCTCAAGCTGAGGAATGACGTAATACATAAATGCTTCAATTTGTTCATTTGGGATCACTAGCTCTTCATTTTGCTTGTCAATCAATAGCTGGTATAATTCATAAACTAATTTCATTTGCTCAGGAGACAAAACTGTAATTCCCTCATCAGAGATAACACATTGGTATAGAGTTAATAGCTGACAGCGATCAAAGTGCTGACAACACAGTGTATATTTATTCTCGATCTCATCGTATGAAAGCACAAAAGAAACAGGGAGCTTGGTATCCCCCACTGTAAAAGGAATGATGTTTCCTTCTAGCGTTTCTATTACAGCATGCACCTTTGACTCGTTTAGTTGGCGAGCTAAATCGTTCCAGACTAGTGGAGAAATAACAAGCTGACGTTGGTTTCTTTTTTTTGAATAAGAACGAGACCATCCTGAGGAACGATCCTGAACGTCATCATAAATGACTTCACTTTGATAACATCTCAGGCACAGAGTAAGTAATTTCAAATCTTCTGGCTGAAAAAGATGAAGCTCTGGCTGATAGCTGAAATTCTTTGTAAATGGGTAGCTTTGTCCCGCCTCCAAGCAGGTTAGAAACTCACCGATATTTTGCACCACATACAGGCGATCTACACCAAGCTTAAGCTCTATGACAAGCTTTGATGTGTGACCAAAAGACTGGACTACTTTACAAATAAACATTACCTGTAGCGGTATACGTGCTTGAACATGATTAACATGGGGATGAAATGCTATTTGTTGCTCTTTGGGTTGCTCTTTGGGTTGCTCTTTCTTTGATTGAAATAAAGAGATCAGACTGCTTGCGACAATCTGATCCCCTTGATATGAAGTCTGTACATTCCAATTGCTACGTAACGTCGTTTTGCCTTGATATAGCTTATGAATCGTAATTAACACTGCCGCAACATGCTTGCAATAGCCATAATAGGACGCTGCCGCAGGACAGCTACACATCGCTTGGACGCCACCACTTTGCAAAATAGAGGCCTGCACGGTATATACCTTGCTTCCTGTCCCCGCAACCGTCCCTTCAAATTGCCCTTGTCCATGGTGCGTTAAGGCAGTGACACGTCCCTCTTGCACATACTTTTCCCCACGTTGATATGAAGTTTTCCCACACCATGCCTTCATTTCATTAACAGTAAAAGGGACCATAATTTAAACGTATGCACTCCTTTATTTGATAAGCTGTCCACGTGTTACACCAAGCTGGTTTGTCGCCTTTAGTTTTTTCCACACTTGTGTTCCGCTGATTTCGCCACGCATCGCTTTACTATATAAATCAATAACCTCATGCACCTGCTGTGGTGTTTCCTCCAAAAATTCAATTCGGTAGTTCGCCACACCTAGCTCCATAAAGTTTTTTAAATACTCTGCTCCTGATTGCTCAATCGCATTATAAACGGTATTGCGACAGCCCTCATCAACACGAACTGGATGTGACATCCCAATACGATCCTGTAAGGAAACGGAATGCTCCTCACAAGGTCTACCGCAGTTCGTGAAGTCTGTCCCTTCACTTAAAAAAGTACAATATACACAATGTTCGGTATGGAACATCGGCAAATGCTGATGAATGACAACCTCCATCGCATCCGTCTGACTTTGATCTAATAAATCCACCATTTGTTGAATGTTAAGGTCATAGGATGGCGTTACGATGTCACAACCACTGTCCAAAAATAACTCCACCGTTTTGTGATTGGCAATATTCAAAGAGAAATCACCAATAATTTGTGGATGGAATTCATCTGGTTTTTCCTGACGATGACGCAGGTAAAAATACAACGCGCCTGTATTACGTACTAATACTGCATCAGGCTTCAGTCGTAAAATGTTGTTATGGTAACCATTTTCGCCTGGCATATGAATACGTGGTGTCACTAACGCAATCTTTTTGCCAGCGGCACGCACTGCTTCGACAGCAGCAGGGAATTGCTTAATAAATTCAAAATCAGCATAGATAAACTCAATTCCTGCCTCTAATGCCGCTTCTACCTGTGGTAAGCTACGACATAGCGCCGTAAGTCTTGCTTCTCCATATGAAACCTTCTTTTGTGTTACAGCAGGTGAGGCCAAAGGATTAGCATCTGCATGTCGAACATATACAGGAGGTTTAGGTCTTTCCCCTTCTAACAGCTCAACCGCACGTCTACGAATGCTATTTAGCTCACGCATTGGCACGATCACATCACCAAGAAGGTCAACCTCTAGCTTTTCAAGCTGGAATATCGTCCCACCTAGTCTTCCGAACTGATCCTCTAATAATGCCGCATCCATCGGACGTTTTTGGGCAATATCAAGCTCAAGCTCAGAATTAACCTGTACCGTCACATTTTTTTCTACGTCTGTCCATACGGTCTCAAGTAATCCGCCTGCACGGCCAGTCACTTTCACATGCACAGGGAAAACACGATAAGGCTTGTCCGTCTCATACGTCTGGCGAAGACGTTTATCGAGCGCAGGATCATTTGTTTTCCATATCCGGTCACCCACATGAACCTTTCTTAAATCAATGTCATTACGTCCTGGTACGATGTCTACAATCCATTGTTCAGCAGCTTCGCCCTCTAGCTTCACACCTTTGCGGCGAAGATCGTAAATCCGTCCACCTTCTTCTTTTTGCGTCGGATCGCCCGCATCAAATACAATACCATCTCCACGCTTCACGGGTGCTTCTAGCTTACAAACCACGCCGTCACGCAAAATTTTCTCTACGACACCAAGATAGACACCACGGCTTTTAGGGAAAGTCCCTTCGACAAGCTTTTTGTTGTTAGTCCCATCTAAAAAACCATGGGTAAAGCCACGCGAAAAGCTTTGCTGTAGCTCACGAATTTCTTCTCTAGAAGGACGCTCGTGATTTCCGTCAAAATATAAATCAATTGCCTTGCGATATTTACTAACGACGTTAGCTACATATTCAGGGCTTTTTAGTCTACCTTCAATTTTAAAGGAAGTCACACCAGCTTCGATCAGTTCAGGCATAATATCGATCGCCGCAAGGTCTTTAGGGGACAATAAATACGCAACATCTCCCATCGGCTTTTGCACGCCATCCACCATAAGATCGTAAGGCAAACGACAAGCTTGTGCGCATTCCCCACGGTTGGCAGAACGTCCGCCCCACATTTCAGATGTCAAGCATTGACCAGAGTAGGACACACACAATGCGCCATGAACAAACACTTCCATTGGAAGCTTCGCTTGTTCCCCAATTTTCTGAATTTGTTTCAGGTTATTTTCACGACCAAGCACTACCCGTTCCATTCCCCAAGGCTTTGTAAATTCCACTGCCTCTGGTGAAGTAATAGTCATTTGCGTAGAGCCATGAATCGGGAAGTCGGGCGAAATTTCTCGAATCATTTTCACAAGACCTAAATCCTGCACAATTACCGCATCCACACCTGCATCAATACATATATCAATCAAATGTTTAGCGTCAGCTAACTCATCTTCAAATACTAAAATATTAAAGGTCAAGAAACCTTTTACGCCATAGCTATGCAAATAGCTCATAACCTCAGGTAGATCGTCCATTCTAAAATTGTTCGCACGCGCACGTGCATTAAACTTTTCTACTCCAAAAAAAATGGCATCTGCACCATTTGCCACAGCCGCCTTCATACAATCCCAATCACCTGCTGGGGCTAACAATTCCACATCTTGTCTACGTAATTCCATAGATCCTCCCTTGGCTTTATAAAAATTTCAATATTTATATATACAAAATTTATATAAACGACAGACATTAATATAAATGACAGCATATTAGTTTTAACTTATTAAGTGTAGCAGACATTATGTTTAGACTCTAGTGCTATAATTTGTTTGGGATGTAAATTTTAATTAGTGGTTGACAATGTTGGGGATGGAAGCTGCGGTGCAGGGAGTGGTTTCAACCGCTGTTAAGGTCTCATTTTCTGTTATTAGGTGTGATTAGTGTTGAAAATGTGACCTTAAAGGCGGCCGCTATCGCTTTTCCACCATCTCCCTGCCCCTCCGCTACTGTGGGTTGATTGTCAACCACTAATTAAATAATATACGCCCCAATATAGGGGGCTGATTATTTAAAACCAACAAGAACAATTACTTTTCTTGTTCTTCCTTAAGGGGGGATGGCGCTTTTACACTATCCCCTTCCCTCTGCTAGGTTGCCGTGATTGTCAACCACTAATTAAATAATATGCGCCCCAATATAGGGGGCTGATTATTTAAAGCCAACAAGAACAATTCATTTCTTGTTCTTTCTTAAGGGGGGATGGCGCTTTTACACCATCTTCCTGCTCCTTCGCTACTTGGAGCTGATTGTCAACCGCAATTAAATAATTTTGCCCCCAATATGGCGGGGCTCATTATTTTTATAAAGATCACAGACCCACAAATAACCTACCATAAATGCTATGATAGGTTATTTCGTAGTGGGATATTAATTTACCAACAAATCTAAGAACTTAAATGACTTGTGCGCTTTCCATCTCTTCGAGCTCTGCAGTGCGCTTTTTGTCTCGCTCCAAGATCGGGCCAAGGTAACGTCCAGTGTAGGAGGTATCCACCTTCACGATTTGTTCAGGGGTACCTGTTGCGATAATGGTTCCGCCTCCACTTCCACCTTCTGGGCCTAAGTCGATGACGTAGTCGGCGGTTTTGATGACATCGAGGTTATGCTCGATGACAAGTACGGTTTCGCCTGAATCTACAAGTCGGTGTAACACTTTAAGTAAACGATCGATGTCATGCACATGTAAACCTGTTGTTGGCTCATCAAGAATGTAAATCGTTTTGCCTGTGCTACGGCGGTATAATTCAGATGCTAGCTTCACACGTTGTGCTTCTCCACCTGACAAGGTTGTTGCAGGTTGTCCTAATTTGATATACCCTAAACCAACATCTAACAACGTTTCAAGCTTACGATGGATTTTAGGGATGTTTTTGAAAAATTCTACCGCATCCTCAACGTTCATTTCTAGCACATCTGCAATGCTTTTGTTTTTATATTTAACTTCAAGTGTTTCACGATTGTAGCGTTTGCCACCACAAACCTCACAAGGGACATATACGTCTGGCAAAAAGTGCATCTCGATTTTGAGTATACCGTCACCACGGCAAGCCTCACATCGACCACCCTTGATGTTAAAGCTGAAGCGACCTTTTTTATAGCCACGAATTTTTGCCTCATTGCTTTGTGAGAACAAATCACGAATGTCATCAAAAACACCTGTATACGTAGCAGGGTTAGAACGAGGTGTACGTCCGATTGGAGATTGATCGATATCAACGACCTTCTCTACATGCTCAAGTCCCTTCATTTCACGATATTGACCTGGACGTACTCTTGCTCTATTTAAATCTCTAGCTAATGTTTTATACAAAATCTCGTTCACTAACGTAGATTTCCCTGAACCGGATACCCCTGTCACAGCAGTAAATACACCAATCGGGAATTTCACATTAATATTTTTAAGATTATTTTCCTTTGCACCCTTCACTTCGATCCAGCGCTCATCTGTAGCACGACGTTGATCCGTGACAGGAATAAACTTGCGACCACTTAAATATTGTCCTGTTAAAGAATTGGCATCTGCCATGACCTCTTCTGGTGTACCTTGAGAAACAACATTTCCACCATGAATCCCTGCACCTGGCCCAATATCAATAATATAATCAGAGGCAAGCATCGTATCTTCGTCATGCTCTACAACAATTAATGTGTTCCCGATGTCACGCATATGTGCCAACGTATCGATTAATCGATCATTATCACGTTGGTGTAGACCAATACTTGGTTCGTCCAAAATGTACAAGACGCCCATTAAGCTAGATCCAATTTGTGTGGCAAGGCGAATCCGCTGTGCTTCTCCACCAGACAATGTGCCTGCTGCACGGCTCATCGTTAAATAGTTCAATCCAACATTAACTAGGAAGCCAAGGCGACTATTAATTTCTTTTAAGATCATATGAGCAATCGCTTGTTCCTTCTCCGTAATGTCCAGTTCATTAAAGAACTGCAACGCTTCACCGATGGATAGGGAGGTAACATAGGCTATATTTTTTTCTTGAATCGTTACAGCTAAAATTTCTTTTTTCAAGCGATGACCTTTACATGTGCCACATGGCTTAGAGCTCATAAATTGCTCAATAAACTCCTTGATCCCATCGGAAGCCGTTTCACGGTATCTACGCTCTAAATTTGGAATGATCCCTTCAAAAGGAATGTGTGCTTCTCTTGAGCCACCAAAGTCACTTTCAAAACGGAAATGAACCTTTACATCCCCTGTACCATGTAAAATTTTGTCCATCTGCTCTTTAGTTAATTGAGAGACAGGAACATCTGTCGGAATATCGAAATGCTGACACACTGCCTTCAAAAACTGAGGATAATAGTTGGACGTACTGCCTGCCCATGCTGCAAATGCTCCGTCATTAATGCTTTTCTCTTGATCAGGAACTAGCAGATCAGGGTCTATAATCATTTTCAGACCAAGCCCATCACATTCAGGACAAGCACCAAATGGACTATTAAAGGAAAACATACGTGGAGATAGCTCATCCATACTAAATCCACAGGTTGGACAAGCGTGCTTCGCACTAAAACGTAGCTCTTCTTGACCAATAATATCGATTAAAATTTGACCTTCAGACATGCGTAATGCCGTTTCAATCGAATCAGCTAAACGAGTTCGCACATCTTCTTTTACGATAATACGGTCAACAATAACTTCAATAGAGTGCTTTTTATTTTTATCTAATTGAATACTTTCAGACAGGTCACGTTGCTCGCCATCCACACGCACACGTACAAACCCTTGCTTAGAAATTTCATGGAATAGACTTTTATGCTCACCTTTTTTGCCCGAAATGACTGGAGCTAAAATTTGCAATCTTGTCTTCTCAGGATAAGACATAATGCGATCAACCATCTGTTGTACCGTTTGAGCCGAAATTTCGATACCATGCTCAGGACAATGAGGGTGACCAATTCGAGCAAATAACAACCGCAAATAGTCATATATTTCAGTCACAGTCCCTACCGTTGAACGTGGGTTACGACTTGTTGTTTTTTGATCAATTGAAATGGCAGGAGATAAGCCTTCGATGGAGTCAACGTCGGGCTTTTCCATTTGTCCTAAAAATTGACGTGCATACGCAGACAACGATTCGACATAACGGCGTTGACCTTCCGCATAAATCGTATCAAACGCTAGTGATGATTTTCCTGAGCCACTAAGCCCAGTTAAAACTACAAATTTGTCGCGTGGAATCGTGATGTCGATATTTTTCAAGTTGTTTGCTCTTGCACCTTTAATAATAATGTTGTCAATTGCCACAAATGTTCATCCCCTTCATTATTCCGCCTTCAGCTCTAAGATCGCATCACGCAGCTCAGCTGCACGTTCAAACTGAAGGTTTTTAGCCGCTTCCTTCATTTCTACCTCTAGACGCCCAATCATCGCTTGACGATCACGCTTAGACATTTTAGCCGTAGTTGCACCTGCAAGATAATCAGATTTGCTTTCCGCCACTTTAGTTGCCTCAATGACATCACGAATCTTTTTACGAATTGTTTGTGGTGTAATCCCATGTTTTTCATTATAAGCAATTTGAATTGTACGACGCCGCTCTGTTTCTTTAATTGCCTTATCCATTGAGTCAGTAATATGATCGCCATACATCACTACACGGCCATCTGAATTACGAGCCGCACGTCCAATCGTTTGAATAAGGGAACGTTCTGAACGAAGGAAGCCTTCTTTATCGGCATCTAAGATAGCAACTAAGGATACCTCTGGTAAATCAAGCCCTTCTCTCAGCAGGTTAATTCCGATTAGAACATGGAACGTACCTAGACGCAGATCACGTAATATGCTCATCCGCTCTAATGTTTTTATATCAGAGTGCAAATATCGCACTTTAATGCCAACCTCTTTTAAATAATCTGTTAAATCTTCTGACATTTTTTTCGTTAAGGTGGTAACGAGCACCCGCTCATCACGCTCAATCCGCGCTCTAATCTCCGTAATAAGATCATCAATTTGTCCTTTAGTTGGTCTCACTTCAATGATCGGATCTAGCAAACCAGTTGGACGAATAATCTGTTGCACCATCGTATTGCAATGCTCTAGCTCATATGGACCCGGTGTTGCTGAGACATAAATAAGCTGATCCGCTTTTCCTTCAAATTCCTCAAAACGAAGTGGGCGGTTATCCAGCGCCGAAGGCAAGCGGAAGCCATGATCCACCAACACATTTTTGCGCGCTTGGTCCCCATTATACATCGCACGTATTTGCGGCAAGGTTACATGGGACTCATCAATAACAATGAGCATATCATCAGGAAAATAATCCATCAGCGTATACGGGGTTGCTCCACGTTCTCGGAACGTTAATGGCCCTGAATAGTTCTCAACGCCTGAACAAAATCCTACTTCCTTCATCATTTCAATATCGTATCTTGTACGTTGCTCTAAACGCTGAGCTTCGAGTAATTTACCCTGACTACGGAATACTTCAAGCCGTTCCTCTAATTCACGTTCTATATTTACTAGCGCACGCCGCATCGTTTCCTCTTGGGTCACAAAGTGAGAAGCAGGGAAAATCGCAACATGATCTCTTTCGCCAATAATTTCGCCTGTTAACACATCAATTTCTGTAATTCGTTCAATTTCATCACCAAAAAACTCAACTCTGATCGCTTGCTCTCCTTTGGACGCTGGGAAAATCTCGATAATATCCCCTCGTACTCGGAATGTGCCGCGCACAAAATTGAGATCATTACGTTGATATTGAATATCAACTAATCGCCCTAAAATTGAATTTCTTGGACGATCCATCCCCACCCGTAAAGACAATACTAAATTACGATATTCCATCGGAGACCCTAAGCCATATATACAAGACACACTCGCTACGATGATGACATCTCTACGTTCAAAAAGAGAGCTTGTCGCGGAGTGTCGTAGCTTATCAATCTCTTCATTTACACTTGAATCCTTCTCAATATACGTATCTGATGAGGGGATATAGGCCTCTGGCTGATAATAATCATAATAACTAACAAAATAATCTACAGAGTTATTTGGAAAAAACTCTTTAAATTCGCTGGCAAGCTGTGCTGCCAATGTTTTGTTATGTGCAATCACCAACGTAGGTCGACCTAAACGAGCAATCGTATTCGCAATTGTAAACGTCTTTCCCGTTCCCGTCGCACCAAGCAACGTCTGATGCTTTTGTCCAGACAGGACACCATTTACAAGTTCATCTACAGCCGCTGGCTGGTCACCTTGTAGCTTATATTCTGACACTAATTCAAATTTATTATCGCTAAAGACAATATCACTCATTGTCCAACATCACCCTATCGTCTAAAATAAAATAATGAGCTGCTACTTGTATCTCTTGTATAACAGTTATCGGCAAAAAAACCGATATTTATTTAAAGAATGTCATTTATAAAATCAAATAAGAATACTTGTTCCCATTGATTATACCCTTTTCATCTATTAGATGCAATCGGTAAGTATTAGAATAGGAGTTGTATTATAGATGGATATATCCACATTAATTGGGATAATTATTGGCTTTGCTGCCTTGGTTGGTGGATTTTTATGGGATGGCGGACAAATTAGTGGTTTAATGCAGATCACTGCTGCTGTTATCGTTTTTGGTGGTACGATTGCTGCTATTATTATTAGCTTTCCTACAAACAGATTAAAGTTAATTCCACATGCGATTAAGATTGCCTTTACTTCACCAAAAGAGGATATTCACGAAATTATTGATGAAATTTCAGCCATGAGTTCTGTGGCGCGGCGTGAAGGCGTGCTTGCACTAGAGAAGCGAACACTTAATAGCCAGCATCAATTTTTAAGTGAAGGTATTCAGCTTGTTGTGGATGGAACGGAGCAAGGTGTACTGAAGCAAATTTTAGAATATGAAATGGACGCGACCGAAAAAAAATATGAAAGCTATGCAAAAATTTTCGAAGCCGCCGGTGGTTATGCGCCAACAATGGGGATCATCGGAACAGTAATGGGACTGATTCATGTATTAGTTAGTTTAACTGATCCTGCCGCCTTGGGCTCATCGATTGCTTTAGCATTTACAGCTACACTGTATGGTGTGGCAAGCGCCAATTTGATTTTTTTACCTATTGCTTCAAAAATCAAAACGCGTGGGGAAGACAAGCTTAACGAAATGGAAATGATTGTTGAAGGTGTCCTTTCGATTCAAAATGGCGAGCATCCTTTGTTAGTGCGTCGTAAGGTAGAATCATTTGTTGTAAACGACATAAAAACGAGCTATCCATCCCCTCGATCTGAGGAGAAGGACATATGAGTAGAACACCAAGACGACGTAAAAGGATTTCTAGTACCAACCATGAACGATGGTTGCTAACTTATGCGGATATGATTACGTTGCTTCTCATCTTTTTTGTCGTGATGTTTGCAATGAGTCGATTGGATGTTGAAAAATACCAAGCGATTACTCAATCTCTGCAATCTTCCTTTAAAAGTGGTAACTCCATTTTAGATGAAGGCTCAGGCTTGTTGGATGGTGGGAATTCACTGTCTGGCAACGCCGCTGGTGGAGGTAAAGGAGATAAGGGCAAGGGAGAAAATAATAGTACGGGTACGGTAGAAAAAGAAGAAGATGAAAATCAGCCACTTACAGCGCGTGAAATTGCTTTTAGAAAGCAAGAGGAAGAACTAAATAATCTCATGAATATGATTGAGCAATACATTAAGGAAAATAAGTTAGAGGATCAAATCTCCGTAAATGATTTACCCAAAGGAATTTCGATTACGCTAAACGATCGATTTTTGTTTGACATCGGACAAGCCAACCTCAAATCTGATTCTACGGAAACGTTAAAAAGGTTAGCAAGCCTGTTCAAGCAATTGCAGACGATGATTAGCATTGAAGGTCATACCGACAACCTACCGATTACAAGCAAATCAAAATATGCGGATAACTGGGAGCTGTCTGGTGCACGTGCTTTATCTGTATTACGTTACTTTATTGATAAAGAGGACTTGAATCCTGAGGGCTTCCAATATGCCGGATATGCTGACACACGTCCAGCAGGGGACAATAATACCTCAGCAGGCAGACAAAAAAATAGACGCGTAGAAATCACGGTGCTTAGACAATTACAGCAATAAGCTTAACAAAAGCTTAACAAAAAGAACTATTACATGTCCTAGGGGTCACGGGAATCAAGGCAATCCCCACTCCTAACAAAGTGTAATAGTTCTTTTTTAGTTTCTTACGATTGTATCGTCTTATTTGCGTGGTCTGACTGTGGCCAGTCTTCTCGAGGGTTTTCCTTCTGCTCATGTGCCTGATTTTGATTTTGATTTCTATTTTGACTTTGACTGTAACTTTGACTCCGTTTTCCTGTTAACCCCCGCTTAGTATTTAACATCTGCCAGAAGCTTAGTGATAGGCTCTTGTTCGTTAAAGCTTCCTGTGAGGTTTCATCAGGCACTAAGATCATACCTAACTGATGGTGATCGCCGTCATAAATAGCACGCTGCAAAAATTTACTTTCGCCACTATAATTTAAGACCTCTAGCTTACAAAACGCAGGGTTAACACGTAACGCAGCATGTAGATCTTCTTGTTTATTTAACCTGATGCTATTAATTTTCAATAAGGTTTCCCCTGGTAATATGCCTAGCTGATGTGCAGGGCTATCAGGCTGTACGGCAAGTATTTTCAAGCCTCTTTGAGGATGCAGGAAAAGCGGAGCTTGCTGACGTTCCTCAGATTTTCCATGCCAAACTAAGCATTCTAATAATCCGATCCCCAAAATGGATGTGAACACAGTAAACGGATTCCACCATAATGAAATAAAGCTAGATGCAATCACGATTAGCCCATAAATAAACACGCGCCGCGAAACTAACTTCACTTTATGAGACGGCAACGAACTCATGACAATTTGCGTAAACCCAATCATGACGGGTAACCCCATCAGCATATAACCATTTCCTCCTGAACCCGCTATAAAAAAAGGTGTCCAAGGTAGTCCCATTCCCTCTGAAGTAGCTGGAACCATTAACAACAACGGCATTACCCAATAAAGGTGCATTTGGTAGCCACCGATTTGACGACCACGTTTACCTTCGATATATATAGGCCCAGCTAACTTAGCTGATTGCCATTTGATCAGAAACGCCTCTACCACATACAGCAAACCTGCAAGACAAAATAATGCAGGAATATTTATATTTAAAATAGTGGCTTGTACATTATACAAGAAAGTTTGAGCCTCACTAATAGGTGTAAGCTGAAGTACAAATTGTAAGATTGCTAATATAGCTACGGAATAAATTAAAGAAATAAACCGAATCGAAAAGAGCATTAAAACAAACGAAATGATCCAAATGTAATAGATAGCTTCGATCGATAAATTAACACCAACAAACATATATACAATAGACACAGCTAGTCCACCTAGTAAACCGCCAAGCAAGTTACGCCCAGTTAACCTCCCAAGTCCCTGTAGTCGCGTATGAAACATTTTACGTTCTACCGAAATTTGTCTACGATACATCAGCACGATGAAAAGTATAGCAATATAATAAAATGGATTTAGGAGCAGTTCTCCTAATGCACCACCTATATGACTTAATGTATTTAACCATATATTCAAAAGGGAATCTCCTCCTTATTTGTGATTAGTTCATTGAAATTTAGACGATTGAATTAAGCGAATGAAATAAAGATTGAAAAAAGAAGGCTGCAATGCAGCCCTCTTTTTATTTCGACGCCTTAGCAGCAATCTCCTTCCGAATTTCTGCAATCGCCGTATTCATTTGTGTATCATTTTTTTCGTCATTAATTTGTTTAGCTATCTTCGTTTCTAGCACTTCAATCGTCTTCGTATCGATAACCCCTGAGGCGGATAAGCCATTTGCAGACTGGAATTTCTTTACCATATTTTCTGTGTTTTTATCAAAATAACCGTCTTCACGACCAGGATCATAGCCAAGTCCAACTAACATTTGTTGTGCGTTTTTCACATCAGCACTAACCATGTCAAATTTATATGAATTTTCCTTATTGATTGGAGCAACAGAGAAGTAAGTTGGCTGATCAACTTTAATATCAGGTGCAACTCCTTTTTTATGAATCCATTCCCCTTTTGGCGTCAACCATTTGGCAATTGTAATTTTAATTAAGCTGCCGTCACCCATTTCCTCTGGATAGCTGGATTGAACTGTCCCTTTACCATATGTCGTATCACCAACGAGCTTGGCGCCTGCCGATTCTTTCAGCGCACCTGCCAATATTTCCGAAGCACTCGCGCTTCCCTTATTGGTCACAACTACGATCGGATATTTTTTGCTTTTTCCGTTGGACAACGTCTGATCACGATTGCCGTTTTTATCTTCAACCTGTACAATCACTTTACCCTTTTCTACAAATTGCTCTGCCATTTGAATAACAACCTTAAGTACACCACCTGGATTGTTACGTACATCAATGACGAGCCCCTTCATACCTTGCTTTTCAAGTGCGGCGACTTCGTTTTGAAAACGCTCCGCTGTATTCATGGAAAATTCCGTCACTTCAATGACACCAACGCCATCTGGTTCCATCCGAGAGCTTACAGTTTCCATTGCAATATCATCTCTAATGATGGTGTATTCTAATGTCGTTTCCACACCTGCACGTTTTACTTTGATTTTAGCTTCCGTGCCCTTAGGTCCACGGATTTTAGCAACAGCTTCATTTAAGCTTAACCCTTCAAATGAGGCACCATTAACCGACAATAAAATGTCTTTGGGTTTAATCCCTGCACGCTCAGCAGGCGAACCTTTGATCGGAGAAACTACAGTTACATTTCCATTCTCCATGGATACCTCAGCACCAATGCCACTAAATGAGCCTTCGATTTGCTCTGAAAAATGCTGCGCCGTTTCTTGTCCCATATAAGAAGAAAAAGGATCACCTAATGCGCTCATCATTCCTTCAATTGCACCATCAATTAGTTTATTTTGATCAATCTTCTCTAAATAATTTTCGTTTACCAATTTAATTGCAGCTTCAATTTTATTGACACCTTTTGATGTATTTGACGATGCCCCATTTACATAAGTGCCATTTGTGCTTCCTGTTACACCTTCCCGAACAAGAGATTTAGAGCCTGAAATAATCCCATCCCATTGGCCCGTCAAAGTTAGTGTAAGCGAGCAGCTTATTAACACAGAAGCTACGATTAATAAAATTGTTGTGCGTTTTTTGAACATAAGGGTATCCACCACCTAAAATGATATGTAAAGATATTCCTAAAACCTTTATAGTATACGTATAGTTTACCCTTAATATTTATGAAGAAAACAAATGCGTCTACTACAAGGTTAATGATCTAAATAAAAACGGATGATCACTCCGTTTGGAGGATATCCGCTTTTATGAATATAAATCTATTCTATTACAAATATGGCATCGGGTCTACTGGCGTACCGTTAATACGAACCTCGAAATGAACGTGAGGGCCGGTCGAATTGCCTGTGCTTCCTACTTCCGCAATTTTTTGACCTTTTTTAACAGTTTGGCCCTTCTCTACAGAAATCCCACCTTGACGAATATGACCATACAATGTCCATATGTTATTTCCATGGTCAATGACAACTGTATTTCCATAGCCACTCCACCATTCTGCTACGATCACAACGCCACCTGCAGCGGCATGGATATCGGTGCCCTGTGGTGCAGCAAGATCAATCCCGGTGTGCTTTTTAACTTTACCCGTAATAGGATGTACCCGCGTTCCATAGCCGGAAGACAATCTGGCACCATTTGCAGGCAAGCCCATAGACCCACCATTGCCACTAAAGCCCCCTGAGCTAGAGGTGCTAGATTTACTAGAGCCTGAACTCTTTTTATTTTTATACGTATAAATTTGAGCTGCTTTTAGCTTGTTTTTTTCTTTTTCCAATGCAGCACGTTTCATTGCAAGCTCTACAAGTAAAGCCTCTTGCTCCTCACTAATTTCATCGGATTCATCGATTTCTGCATTATACTTTTCAATCAGCTGTTGTTTTTCAATTTCTTTTTCTTCCAAAATGCTCCGACGAGATTCCGCTTGAGCATATAGTGATTTAATTTCTGTAAAATCTTTTTCTAATTGATCTTTTTGGTTTTCAAACAATTCCTTATCTTTTTTATGCTCATTCAGTAATACTTGATCTTGATTCGCAATCGCCTGCAATGAATCTGCGCGCTCTAAGAAGTCTGTAAAGCTAGTGGACGATAATAAAACATCTAGATAAGAAACATTGCCATCTGTATACATTAATCTCACTCTGGAATCAAGCCATTTGGAGCGTTCTTCAATGCGAGTTTTTGTTTCCTCTAATTGCCCTTCAGTCTGGCGCAAATTTTCTTCTGTATCATGAATTTTAACGGAAATTTGTGCAAGCTCTTTACTCACCTTATCCATTTGCTGCATAACTTGTTGAAGGAAATCTTCATTTTTATTCACATAATGCTGTGCCTGCTGTTTGTTATCTTCCGCTTGCTTTTGCTGCACCTTTGCTTTTTTTGCAGCTTCTTGAAGCTGTTTAAGCTCTTTATCAATTTGACTGATGGTTTTCCCTTTTGCTGATCCACTGACGGGCTGAAAAACTACTACGGCTAAAGCGATAACGGCAATCATTGAGATCCACTTTTTCAACTTTAATTCCCCATCCTTTTTCTCAGACTAAATTTATTTTTATACCTTCAAAAATCTACGAATTGACATTAAGCTCCCCCACACACCAATAAGCAGTCCAATCCCCACTAATAAAACAGCAATTTTAAAGCCTACCTCATGTAATGGTACTAAGCGGATGGCGAGGGTAATATCTCCTGCAACAGCAGCAACTAACTGATTGTATCCTAAAAATAAAACAGTGACACAAACCGCGGAGCCAATCAGCCCAATAAGGGCGCCTTCGATAAAAAACGGCCCTCGGATAAAGGTGTTGGTAGCACCCACCAGCTTCATAATGCCAATTTCACGACGACGCGCCAAAATCGTAACACGGATCGTGTTGGAAATTAGAAACATTGCCATAACTCCTAAGCCAGCTACAAAAGCAAAACCGATATTACGAATGGCTTTCGTAATTTTGAATAGCTTTTCCATCGTGCCTTGACCATACTTTACCTTGTAAATCGGCTGGGTTGTATAATCATCGTTCAAGGCTTCGATTTTTTTAGCTACAAATGGCGCTGTTGTTGGCTCCACAACCTCAACCTTTAAAGTATCAGGAATCGGATTTGTTTCCTCTGTATAGCCTTCAAGCAATGCCTTAGATTCTTCACCAAGCTTTTCTCTAAAGTCCTTTAAGCCTTGCGATTTAGGTATCAAGGTAACTCGGCTTACCTCAGTCATAGTTGCAATCGTCCCTCGTACCTTTTCTACAGTTTCCTGATCTGCGTCCCCTGATAAATACACACTAATTTGGACCTGACTATCCGCCTCATCCGCAAACGAATTCACATTCAAGACGAGTAAAAGAAAGACGCCAAGCACAAACAAAGACACAATAATAGAAGTAATGGAGGCAACGGACATCCAGCCATTACGAAATACATTTTTAGAGCCTTCTCTAAAATGTCTGAAAAGGGAGCTAAAACTCATAGCCGTATTCCCCTCTCATTTCATCACGCACAATGTTGCCATTTTCAATCGCAATTACTCGACGTCGCATCTTGTTCACGATATCTTTGTTATGCGTTGCCATCACAATCGTTGTCCCGCGAAAATTAATTTCGTCCAATAACTGCATAATTCCCCAAGATGTTTCGGGGTCAAGGTTACCTGTAGGCTCGTCCGCAATAATAACAGACGGATTGTTAACAATTGCTCTTGCAATCGCTACACGTTGCTGTTCCCCACCAGATAACTGGGAAGGATCACGTGTACCTTTATTTTTAAGACCTACTAGATCTAAAACCTCATTAACTCTTTTCTTAATGACACGTTTAGGTGCTTCAATAACCTCTAAGGCAAACGCTACATTTTCATAAACGGTCATCTTAGGCAATAATCTAAAGTCTTGAAAAATAACGCCAATATTTCTGCGAACATAAGGAATTTTTCGTGGCTTAAGCTTGCCAATATTAAATCCATTTACAGAAATTTGTCCCTTAGTCGGGATTTCCTCACGATATATTAATTTCATAAAAGTTGATTTTCCTGCGCCAGAAGGTCCAACCAAATACACAAATTCATTACGGTCAATTTTAACTGAGACACCCTTTAAAGCATGTGCGCCTGTAGGGTACGTTTTCCATACATCCTGCATTTCGATCAATTCATCACGTCCTACTATATTTAAAAATATGTCATTTTCCATGTATGCAACTTAGTATTTATTCGACAGGATTCAGCGAATTCCTTTAAAAAGATGAGGAATTTTCATAATTACGATATTTATTGTAACAAATTTGTTACCTTTTGAGTACCCTTGCTTTAGAACTATACTTTTAATAGCTACATCCAATTTCTACCACACGTTACTCTCACTGGCTCATTCATTCGCCAGATTAGGGTGTGTCTGAAAAGTCAGCGGGGGTTAGATATTGGCGAATTTTTGATTCATACAAGGCACTTTTTCGCAGGCTTACTGGGGTGAGCCCAGGAAAAGTAACACAGTAAGAGGCGAAAAGGCGGGAATAGATGACCTTGAGTGACTTTCAGACACGACCCAGCTTATAAATGCTTGACCCATTGCATATACATGAACATGTACACGTACAACCATGTACAACTATTTGAGGTATACAGGAGGACTGCATGAAAAAAATACACCCGCTGATCTCAATCCTCATTCTTTTACTCCTTGCCTACCTTTTAGGATTATTTGCCCTACATATTTATGCCAATCAACGCACCATCCCTAATGGAATTATGGTTGGGGGTTTGCCAGTAGGTGGGTTAGCACCACAGGATGCATTAGCTTTACTTGATCAACGTCTGCTACAGCTAGAGCAGCAGCCGATGGTCTACTATATCAATGAAAATACTGGATCTAATCAACTTACGGGAACTATGGGAGCCAAGGAAACTAAAGAGTCTAACAAGATTAAGATCGAGACCACGATTAAGCAAAGTGGCATCACCTACCATACGGATGATTTCCGTGCTGCGATGGCGTCCCTGTCTCAAGGAAGTCTATGGAAAAGAATGCGAGTTCGTTCACAGTTTCCAAAGGAGTGGAGTATTCAAGCGCAAATTGATGAGACAAAGCTTCGTGAATGGTTTAACCCGACATGGGAAAAAGAGAATTTAGGTATGCCAGTGGATGCAGTACGTACAATTACGGATAACGATCTGATTCAATATTCACCTGACAAAGTCGCTCAGCGTATTGATTGGTCTAGCTTTATTCCTTCTTTATATGCAAGCTTGCCTAAGCAGTTTCCAATGAACAAGCCTACGGCGATAGAGATAGGGGTTCCGTTAAAAACTTTAGCTCCTAAAGTAACTCTTGCTTCTTTAAAAGCACAAGGCATTGAGCGAAAAATCTCGATGTATTCCACCTCTGCGATCCATAGCAGTGAAGGTCGCATACACAATTTGAGTTCAGTAGTGCAAACCTTGGATGGGATGATACTCGCTCCTAATGGAATTTTTGATTATGAAAAGGTGATAGATACAGCTGAGGTGAATTTTGGCTTCCGTTCAGCCCCTGTCATTATCGGAGGTAAGCTAGTGACAGGGATAGGCGGGGGGATATGTCAAATCTCCAGCACACTTTATAATGCCGCGGTTCAAAGTGGACTTGAGATTGTAGAGCGTCGAAATCATAGTTTACCTGTTAGTTATGTGCCTAAGGGTCAGGATGCCACCTTTGCCAAAGGATATATCAATTTTCGTTTCAAAAATAATACGAAGCACTACATGTTAATTAAAGCTTCAGCTAAGCAAGGAATCATTACGATTAAGCTATTTGGCAATATACCAGAAGATGTACGCTATGAGATCGAAACGAAGCAAATCAAAAAGATTCCTACCTCAACTAAATACGTTATTAATCAAGCGTTAGCACAGGGGCAAAAGGAGATCATTACAAAGGGCAACGACGGCTATATTATCGATTCCTATCGTGTAAAAATAGTAGCTGGTAGAATAGTGGAGAAAAAAAAGCTGTTCCGGGATACGTATCCTGCGAACCCTTCAATTATTGCTATACCGCCTTATTAAAGCGGATTTAGTTCAACCGTGGAAAAAAGCATAGCCTGTCCAACCTCCGTATGCTATGTTAGGTTCAATGTACTATGTAATGACATATGGTAGGAGGTTAATTGCCATGAACAGTAACACGTTAGTAAAAAACTCAAGCTCCAGCCCTAGCACACTGAATTCAACCCCATCAACAAAAACACTAAAAACAACGATACTGATTATAACAGCGATTCTGTTAACTGCTACAACCTTACGTTCACCAATTACAGGTGTTGGAGCTTTGATGAGCAATATCCAAGGAGACACTGGATTATCAAATACATTTGCAGGACTTTTGACTACATTACCTTTACTTTCCTTTTCTTTGTTTTCCTTAGTTGCACCAAGCGTTTCCCGTAAAATGGGTGTGGAAAAAACGATGCTTTATTGCATGCTGTTAATGTGTGTGGGTATTGTTTTGCGTTCTATGCCTTCGATCTTGCTGTTGTTTATCGGCACAGCCTTAATCGGAGTTACGATCGGTATATGTAATGTACTTGTGCCTGGCGTTATAAAACGGGATTTTCCACTCAAAGTTGGACTACTAACAGGAATCTATACTTCCTCCATGAATTTATGGGGAGCGATCTCATCAGGGATTACTCCATTTTTGGCCCATCAAGCATGGGGGTGGAGAGGTTCACTTGGGGTGTGGGTCATTTTAGCAGCAAGTGCTGCAATGTTGTGGATCGCTGTAGTTTGGGGTGGGAAAAATACGGATAATGCCACTCGCGTTAATTTCAATACAAAAACTAATGTAAAAACCGATACAAGTGTGAAATTCCAATCGATGTGGAAATCTGCATTAGCATGGCAAATTACTTTATTTATGGGGCTACAATCTTTAATGTTTTATGTGGGTATCGCTTGGCTGCCACAAATTTTTTATGAGAAGGGGATTAGCTATCAAACCTCAGGATTGTATCTCTTTTATATGCAAATTGCGTGTATGCTTGGCTCCTTTTCTATGCCTATCATCGGTGGACGTTTTCGCAGTCAAACTAGCTTAGCCCTTTTTTCCGCTTCATTTTTTGTGATCGGTTACAGCGGGATTTTGTTTGGTAGTCCATCCCTTACCTTATTATTTATGATTGCATTAGGACTTGGGTGTGGAACAAGCTTTGGTTTAGTTATTTTATTTTTCTCCTTGCGTACACGCACTGGAGAACAAGCCGCACAAATTTCTGGCATGGCACAAAGTGTCGGCTATTTTCTCGCCGCCATCGGCCCATTCCTATTTGGTTTCCTGCATGATTTGACAGGAGGCTGGAATATCCCGCTAATTGTGATTACGGCATTTGCTGTTGTGACGGTGTTGTTTGGGTGGCTGGCGGGGAGGGAACGCTACATTTAATATGAAATAATTTAGGCTCAATCTCAAATCAGTCTTTGACGAATGGAGGTGGGTGCTACAGTGCATAGGGTTCTTACGATCGTTGTTAAAATCAGATTTTTTATTTGAATATACTAATGGGTAAAATCCAATTTTAAATACGAACGCTGACGCTTCTCCAGAATCCCCATGCCCCTCCGCTGGTTCCATGTTGGTCAAAGCACCGATTTGAAAATTAAACCTAAATTAAAGAGGACTTTTCTAACTATTAGTTACAAAGGTGAATGCACCTTTTCGCTAATGAGTAGAAAAGTCCTTTAAAATTTTTTTCTCTCCAAACCAAGCACTAATTCTAGTTATCTATACTACTTGCTTTTTTCCAAATATTCCTGCACCCATGCATGTGTTGCAGTAAGACGTTCTTCTGCTCTCTCAATCGCTTGGGCAACTTGTCCAGAAGCAGTACCACCGTAAACATTACGTGCGTTAACTACAGTCTCAGGTTGTAATACATGGTAGATGGTATCGTCAAACAACGGTGAAAATTGCTTAAATTCATCCATTGTTAGGTCGAGCAAATATTTATTGTTTTGGATGCAATACAATACTGTTTTCCCAATGACCTCATGCGCTTGGCGGAAAGGAAGTCCTTTTGCAGCAAGGAAATCAGCGATATCTGTCGCATTGGAGAAATCTTGATTTACGGCATTACGCATTTGCTCTGCGTTGACCTTCATCGTTGCGATCATTGGAGCAAATAGCTGTAACGCCCCTTGTAACGTCGACACAGTATCAAACATACCTTCCTTGTCCTCCTGCATATCTTTGTTATACGCAAGTGGCAAGGACTTCAACACTGTAAGCAGCCCCATTAAGTTACCGTACACACGTCCCGTTTTTCCACGTACGAGCTCAGGTACATCAGGGTTTTTCTTTTGAGGCATAATGCTGCTACCTGTACAAAACGCATCGTCTAGCTCCACGAATCTAAATTCCGTACTGCTCCACAATACTAGCTCTTCACTTAGTCTTGATAAATGCATCATCAGGATTGAAGCATCTGCTAAAAATTCAATAATAAAGTCACGATCACTCACTGCATCCAAGCTGTTATCATAAACGGCATCAAAATGAAGTAATTCTGCTGATAGATGGCGATCGATCGCAAAGGTTGTCCCTGCAAGCGCACCCGCACCTAATGGCAACACGTTAATGCGTTTGTAGCTATCCTGTAAACGTTCAATGTCCCGTTGGAACATGGACACATACGCCATTAAATGGTGAGCAAATAAAATCGGCTGTGCACGCTGTAAATGAGTGTAGCCAGGCAAGATCGTTGCTTGATTTTGCTTCGCTTGATTAATCAGTGCCTCCTGCAAATCATGCAATAGCCCTACAAACTCCACCACACGTTTACGCAAATATAAATGCATATCTGTCGCAACTTGGTCATTACGGCTACGCCCAGTATGGAGCTTGCCCCCAACAGGGCCTACCTCTGCAATCAACTGCTTTTCGATATTCATATGAATATCTTCATCAGAGACAGAATATTCAACTTCGCCTGACTTAATTTTCTCTTGCACACGAAGTAGTCCTGCTTTAATCTTTTCTACATCCTCCTGTGGCAAAATACCACAAGTGCCTAACATCGTCACATGCGCCAAGCTCCCCTGCACATCCTCTAGTGCCAGTGCTTGGTCAAATTTAATCGATGCGGTGTACTCCTCCACTAAATGATTTGTTTGCTTAGTGAAGCGTCCCCCCCACAGCTTACTCATATTACCACTCCTTTAACTTTATAAGCTTTATAGACTTGAATTTATTAACTTTATAGACTTAAATTTATAAAGATTCTGTAGACTTTATAAATTTATTAGTTTATAACTTTATCACTTAATAACTTAGTGACTTAATGGTCATCAACTGTAAAAGAAGTGAAAAAGAAAGGACTCTGGACACCTCAGCGCCAGAAGAACCTTTCCTCATTCAAAACCAGCATTTTAAAGCGTATTTCATATAACTTATAATTCTAAAGGCTTACTCTTAAATTTTAGTCCTCGACAGCTAACCCAACACTAGCGAAGAGACAGAGAGATTCTGAAGGTTGTCTTTAAAATCAATTTCCACCAATAAATATAATTTAATAAAAGGAATATGATTTTAACAACAATCGCAAGAACTCTCTGGATCGTAGCTACCAGCCTTCAGTTGATGTCGAATACTAATTTAAAATAGGGCTACTTAAAAATCAATTATTTACTTTGATCCACACCCGCACTAACCTTTAAACGAAGGGCATTTAAGCGAATAAAGCCTGTTGCATCGCCTTGGTCATACGCTTCTGTAGGATCTGCTTCCATTGTAGCAATGTTCGGGTTATACAAGCTCACAGGGCTCTTAACGCCAGCTGCAATAATGTTTCCTTTGTATAGCTTCACGCGTACAGTACCTGTTACATTTTTTTGACTTTCTGTCACTAAGGCTTGCAGGGCAAGGCGCTCAGGTGCAAACCAGAAGCCGTTATATACAAGTGTGCTATAGCGAGTAATCAAGCTATCACGTAAATTCATCACTTCACGATCCATCGTGATGGATTCCATTTTGCGATGTGCGGTAAATAAAATCGTTCCGCCTGGTGTTTCATATACGCCACGGCTCTTCATACCAACAAAACGGTCTTCCACCATATCCACTCGACCAATGCCATGCTTGCCACCAAGCTCATTCAGCTTGTCCATAATGCTAAGCGGATTCATGGTTACACCGTTAAGTGCAACACAATTACCTTGCTCAAATTCAAGCTCTAAATATTCCGCTTGATCTGGTGCATCCTCTGGGGAAACACTTAGCAGGTACATGTCCTTATTTTCAGGTGTAGAAGCGTCAAACCAAGGGTCCTCTAACACGCCACTTTCATAGCTGATATGTAGCAGGTTGCGATCCATGGAATAAGATTTCGCTGCCGAAGCTGTTACAGGAATACCATGCTTTTCAGCATAAGCAATCATTTCCGCACGTCCTGGGAACGCTTCGCGGAACGCAGGCAAACGCCAAGGTGCAATGACGTCAATTTCAGGTGCGATTGCCGCCGCATTTAATTCAAAGCGTACTTGGTCATTTCCTTTCCCAGTCGCTCCATGAGCAATTGCAGTAGCACCTTCTGCACGTGCAATTTCAACCATCCGTTTTGCGATAAGTGGACGCGCAATGCTTGTGCCTAACAAATATTGACCTTCATACAATGCACCAGCTTGGAACATTGGGAAGATGAAGTCACTCGCAAATTCCTCACGAAGATCATCGATGTATACTTTGGAAGCGCCTGTTGCTAATGCTTTTTCTTCCAAACCATCTAACTCTTCCTTTTGCCCAATATCTGCCGTAAAGGCAATGATTTCTGCATCATAGGTTTCCTTTAGCCATTTTAAAATAATAGAGGTGTCAAGCCCACCAGAGTAAGCTAACACGATTTTTTGCTTTGCCATAATTGTAATACGACCTCCTGCTTTTTTCTCCAAAACCTTATTTTCATATCTAGTTATATCTAGATCATCTTATTTTATATTAACTTATTTTATCTAATTGATGTATCCATAATAAATTAAAATTAACCCATCAAAGCTGCCATCAATGCCTTTTGCGCATGAAGACGGTTTTCGGCTTGGTCAAAGATGATAGAATGATCGCCATCAATAACCCCTTCGCTTACTTCCTCACCACGATGGGCTGGCAAGCAATGCATAAATAAATAATCGCTTTTAGCCAAGCTAGCAAGTTGTTCATCCACTTGATAATCTGCAAATGCAAGCTCACGTGCCTTTTGCTCCTCTTCAAAGCCCATGCTAGCCCATACGTCAGTGTAAATGACATCTGCATTTTGCACAGCTTCTTTCGGATCAGCAACAACTTCAATTTTTGCCCCAGTTTGCTCCCCAAATTGTTTTGCCACTGCAACAACAGCAGGATCAGGCTGATAGCCCTCTGGTGAAGCAATGGTAACATGGACACCTAACTTAGCGCCACCAATCATTAAGGAGTGTGCCATATTGTTGCCATCCCCCACATAAGCCAGCTTTAAGCCTGCAAGGGTGCCTTTATGCTCGTACACCGTTTGGAAGTCGGCTAACACCTGACATGGATGAGCAAGGTCACTTAATCCGTTAATAACAGGTACGCTGGAAAAGCGAGCCAAATCCTCTACTTTATCATGACCAAACGTACGCAACATCATGCCATCTAAATAACGTGACATCACACGCGCTGTGTCGGCAATCGTTTCCCCACGACCTAGCTGAATATCATTTTTACTTAAAAATAAAGCATGCCCACCTAGCTGATACGTCCCTACTTCAAAGGAAACTCTCGTTCTTGTTGATGACTTTTCAAAAATAAGTCCTACTGTCTTGCCCTTTAACGGCTCGTAGGCGATCCCGTTTTTTTGCTTATCCTTAATTTCAATTGCAAGATCAATTAAATATTGAATTTCCTCTGTAGTGTAATTGTCCATTTCGAGAAAATGACGACCTTTTAGGTTAATGTTATGATTTCCTTGTAATAGTGGCATTATTTCGCCGCCTCCTTTTGGTTATGAGTATGGGTAGCTATAATTGAAGCTAATATGCTAACAGCCTGATCGATTTCTTCTGTCGTTACCTTTAAATTAGGTAATAAACGAATCACATGCGTTCCTGCGGTTACAAATAACAATTTATTTTTTTGTCCCTCTAATACTAGCTGACCTACTGGCCCTTCACACTCAATCCCCACGATCAAACCTAAGCTACGAATCCCTTTGACAAAAGGTTCATCCTTAAGTGCCTCATGCAATGCTGTGCTTAAATAATCGCCTGCTTTTGCTGCCGCATCTGGGATATTTTCCTCTAGCATAGTTTCAATTGTAGCAATAATTGCCGAAGATACGACTGGATTCCCACCAAAGGTGGAAGCATGTGTACCTGGGGTAAAGGCTTCACGTAAATATTCCTTCGCAAGCATCGCACCTGCGGGCAAGCCACTTGCAATCCCTTTTGCCGAGGTGAAAATATCTGGCTCAATGCCATAATGCTGATGCGCAAACCATTTCCCTGTACGTCCCATTCCAGTCTGCACCTCATCAACGATGAGCAAAATGCCTTTTTCCTTACAAAGTACGGACAATGCTTGCACAAACTCAGGCTCAACCGGATATACGCCACCTTCTGCTTGCACCATTTCGATCATAATTGCCGCTGTCTGATCTGAAATCGCCTCGTCCAAAGCATCCAAATCATATAAAGGAACCGTCTTAAAGCCTGCTGGCAGTGGAAGGAAGCCATCCTTCACCTTATCTTGGCCCGTCGCCGTTAAAGTCGCTAATGTCCGTCCATGGAAGGACTGATTGAAGGTAATGACCTCATATGCGCCTGTTCCCTTCACCTTTTGATGATAACGACGCGCTAATTTAATTGCCGCCTCATTCGCTTCCGCCCCACTGTTACAGAAAAAGACAACATCAGCACAACTGACTTCTGTCAGTAGCTTTGCCGCTTGCTCCTGCTGAGGAATATGGAATAGGTTTGAAACATGCCATAGCTCATCTAACTGCGCTTGCACCTTTTTCTTCACCTTTTCAGGGGCATGACCCAAATTCGCCACCGCAAGTCCACTCATAAAATCTAAGTAGCGATTGCCTTGATCATCCCACAAATAACTGCCTTCCCCTTTTACAATGGACAATGGATATCTTGAATAGCTTGGAAACAATGCGCTTTGCGCTTCAGTATGACTCATTACACTTCACCTCTCAAGGATAATTATTTATTTGAAATTATATCGACCATAATGACTAACCCATTCTCGTAATCGTCGTACCTATACTTTCACCTGATAATACTTTGCCTAAAATATTAGGCACACTTCCATCAACAATGACAACCTGCTTCACCTGTCCGCTGATGCATGCGATCGCCGCACGCACCTTTGGAATCATGCCGCCATAAATTTCGCCAGTGTCGATCATATCTTCAATTTGCTGTACTGTTACGGTAGACAATACTCGCTTTTCACCATTTACATTTTTTAAAATGCCTGGCACATCGGTGACTACGATCATTTGCTGTACACCTAATGCCGACGCCACTGCACCAGCGGCAGTATCCGCATTGATGTTGTATCTTCCACCAGTAGCATCTACGCCTACAGGAGCAATAACAGGAATGTACCCTAAAGTAGCTATCCCTTGAATCAAAGTCTTGTTAACAGACTCCACATCTCCAACTAGTCCGACCTCAGCATGGGCTGCAACTGGTTTTGCTGTAATTAACTGTCCATCTACACCAGATAAGCCTAACGCTTTGCCACCTGCTTGTTGGATCAAGCGTACAATTTTTTTGTTAATGCTGCCGGACAAGGTCATTTCAACGACATCTAAAACCGCTTCAGACGTATATCTTAATCCGTTTACAAATTTAGTCTCAATGCCTAGCTTCGTTAGGTTGTCAGAGATCGCAGGACCACCGCCATGCACAATGACAGGCTGAACACCTTGCTCTTGTAGCTTCGCTAAATCCTCGAAAAAGGAGGTCGGCAGCTCTGCAAGGGTACTCCCTCCACATTTCATCACAAACATTGAATTACTTGAATTAGTCATGCACCAAGCGTCCCCTTTCAGCTTATCCAGTGTACAAATTTCAACTTTCAACTTTCAAACTTGCAATGGTACTTCTTATATATTTCGCATTCCTTATATTTTCATATTAATCATAACTTAAACTTTCACTAGGATTGAGCTTTATACCTGCATATTTTACGTTCTATACGCCGCATTAATCCGCACGTAATCATAAGTTAAATCACAACCCCAAGCGATTGCCGAGCCATCCCCCTGATGCAAATACACTTGAATGACCACATTTTTTCCTTGTAAATAAGCTAAAGCTTCATCTTCGTCAAAACGAATTGGACGTGAGTCCTTTAATACCTCGATAGCACCAAGCTGAATATCTACGGTATTCGGATTGACGGGTTCACCTGCTCTGCCTACCGCGGCGATAATTCTACCCCAGTTCGCATCTGCGCCAAAAATCGCTGTTTTCACCAAGCTGGACCCTACAACCGTTTTAGCAATCGCCTTCGCTGAATTGTCGCTGACTGCGCCATGCACCTGGACCTCAACTAGCTTCGATGCTCCTTCGCCATCTCTCGCAATCTCCTTAGCCAAATACTCACAGACGTGACGGAATGCAGCTACAAAGCTGTCCCATGCTGGATGAGTTGGGTTTAAGCTTTCGTTTTGAGCAAGCCCACTTGCCATTACAAGCAGCATATCGTTGGTGCTCGTATCGCCATCCACTGTAATCATATTAAAAGTAAGGTCTGTCACCTCACGCAAAAGCTGCTGTAATACCGCTGGTTCAATAACGGCATCTGTCGTTACAAAGCCAAGCATCGTCGCCATGTTCGGGTGAATCATGCCTGAGCCTTTGGCTGCGCCACCTAATGTGATCGTTTTTCCGTCCACCTGGAGCGTGACTGCAATTTCCTTTTTCACCAAATCCGTCGTTAATATCGCTTGGCAAAACTGCTCTGCCCCTTCGTCGTTAGCTTCAAGCACAGTCGGTAGCTTTTTGATACCAGCAGTTACGATGTCCATCGGAAGCAATTCACCAATTACCCCAGTTGAAGCAACAGCAAGCTCATGCTCTGCAAAACCAAAGGCTACTGCCGCCTCTGCACGCATAAGATACGCATCCTTCTCTCCTTGTTCACCTGTACACGCATTGGCATTTCCGCTATTCACCACGATTCCTCTTAAGTAACCGTTACTCTCTGCAATACTATTGCGAGTCACATGTAATGGCGCCGCTTGAAAAATACTTGTCGTATACACCGCAGCCGCCACCGCGGGCACTTCACAAAGTATGACACCTAGGTCATTCCTGTCTGTTTTCTTCAAACCCGCATGTAGACCTCCTGCCAAAAAGCCCTTTGGTGCCGTAACTCCCCCGTTTGATTGAATTTGAAATGGCTGCTCCACGCCGATACCTTCTTTCTTTTCATCTATCTAATTTAAATATTGGATATAAATAAAAATTAGTGGTTGCCAATAATGAAGATGGAGGGCTACAAGACAGAGGGTTCCTCCGATCATTGTTAAAACCAGATTCCTTATATTAAAAAATAGCTTGAGGGTTGCAATCTGGTTTTAAGAGATGAACGTTTCACTTCTCCCAAATCCCCCTGTCTCTTCGCTAGCTCGTGATGTGTCAACCACTAATTTATATGACAATCCTATAAGATACTTATAATTTTTTTGTAGTTAAGGATACACTGGCGACATTTTAAGTCCTGCTGTTTCATCCCAGCCCATCCATAGATTTAGATTTTGAATCGCTTGCCCTGCTGCTCCTTTAACGACATTATCCGTTACCGCAATAATCGTGACACGATTTGTCCTTTCATCTACAGCAAAACCGATGTCACAATAGTTCGAGCCCAGCACTTCTTTTGTCGCAGGCCATGTTCCGTTTTTCCGAATACGTACAAATGGTCTACCTGCATAATATTGCTCATATAACTCAATAAACTGGTCCACAGAATATTGATCATTTAATTGTGCATACATCGTGCTCATAATCCCTCTTGTCATTGGCACAAGATGCGTGGTAAAGGTAACTTTAATCTCTTCGCCTGCCACATCGGTTAATACCTGTTCAATTTCAGGAATATGCTGATGCTTATTCACCTTATACGCTTTAAGATTCTCATTAATTTCCGCATAATGCGTCATTAAGCTTGTTCCGCGTCCTGCACCAGATACACCAGATTTGGCATCGATTATGATGCTGTCAGACTTTATCCAGCCTGCCGCAATTGCCGGAACTAAACCTAGTAATGAAGTAGTAGAATAGCAGCCGGGATTGGATAATAGACGGAACGTTCGCTGAATCTCATACTTATACACCTCTGCCAAACCATATACCGCTTCCTGTAATAGCTGTTGTGAAGGGGCAGGGTGATTGTACCAAGCCTCATATTCTTCACGATTTTGTATACGAAAGTCACCCGATAAATCGATGACCTGAAGCCCTGCATCTAATAAAGTAGGAACTAGCTTACTGCTCACTCCAGATGGTGTTGCTGTAAATGCAAGATCTGCTTTTGCCGCAATTTGAGCGGGATCAACTCCATCTAGCTGCTGAACAACAATTCCTTGTAAATGAGGATACCCATCTGTAATGAAGTCTCCCGCACTGGAGGCGGAAATAACCGAAGTAATCTCCACATGCGGATGCTCGATCAAAAATCGGATGAGCTCCACACCTCCGTATCCTGTGGAACCTACAATTGCTACCTTTAGTTTATCTTCTGCCACCAGTTCGTTCCTCACTTTCTATGTCATGTATAATCCGTAATCAAGTATGTATTATTATACATTTATACTTATATAAATACAATCATGAAATTATGACATGTTATCAAAATCAGTACTTGAAAATATTTGAAGTAAGAGGCTACGATGCAGAGGGTGGCTTCAACCGCTGTTAAGATCCTATTTTTTATATATTGCTTGTAGGTAGCTAGTTTCATTTTCAAGTACTAAAACAATTAAGCTAATATTATGCTTTATTAATATTTAATATCTAATATTTGATATTTACTGTTTAACAACCTATCCAATTGGTTAAGGAAAAGAGGGGTTTTGTATAATTGGAATGATTGTGATACTTTTCATACTAACCAGAAGTATTTTCCAATTTTTACATTGACCTGGTGCTTACGGACACAATATATTCTTTACATAAAAAATATTAGTAAATTAGGAGGTTTTTATTTTATGATTTGTACGCAATGTGGTTTTAATAATGAGCAAGGGGAATTTTGTGGGCAATGTGGGGCTCCTTTGTCTGCATCTGCTAGTGGGCACGGTGAAACTAATGAGCCAAATGTTCATGTTCATGATGCTCACAGTAATGAGTTGAACAGAGATAGCGATCTTGTTGGAGCTAGTGGAGTTACTGGAGAAAATGCCGCTGCTTTTACCGCCGCAACTTCATCTACTCACAATACTACAACTGAAAATCAATTCAAAGAATCCGTCTCCAATGGATGGAACAAAATCAAAGATAGTGATGCCTACAAGCAAGGCATTTCGATTAGTAAGCAATATGGTAGCTATTTTGTGCAGACACTCAAATCACCTTCCAAAGCAGTAGAACAGGTCACTAGTGTGCATATTATTAATGCAATCATTTCAATTGTGCTTACCGCTTTCATCATGCCTTTAATTCCATACTTTATTTTGAGTCATAATCCTTTTGGTTCTCCTTCGTTTTTGAATTTTGTGATTAAACCGTTTATCTACCTTCTAGTAGCGTTTATACTTAGTACGGGGATCACATTTGGTATTTTGCACTTAGCAAAAATCAAAAAAGACTATTTAACGCTTGTCTCAAAGATTGGCGTGTTATTTGTACCTGCAATCGGAGCCTTTTTACTTGGAGCAGTTTTTGCACTACTTGATTTTAGTTATTCCATCACTTTGTTTTTCCTTTTTGTTGGGATATCTACGATTTTAATTGCTCACATTTATCCCCTACTTACAGCACGTAAGGAACAAGAAAATGCAGGGAAATTCGACCTTATTTATGGTGCTATTTTTACATCCTTGTTTTTACTGTACGTTTTGACGAAAGCATTCCAGCTTGGTGCTTCAAGTATAGTTGGGAATTTGTTTTAAAGCTTAATGCTTGACTAATTGCAATGGGGTGGCTACGGTACGGAGCGTTGTTTCAGTCGCTGTTAAAGTCTGATTCTTTTAAATGAACTGGTTTAGGTTAGAATCAGACTTTAAAGACTTCCTCCACAATCGCTCTGTCCCTTCGCTACTGAATGCTTTTATCAAACGTTTAACTTTGGGGTTTAGCCAAATTTTAGATTTAACAGGTAGTGAATATAGTTAGAGCTTTGCATGTGGGTAGGCGTAAGGGACAACTCTTATCTATCATCATGTGAAGCTCTATTTTTTTGACAAAATCCGAGCTAACAATTTTTTCGTTTATGCATGTTATAATTAAGACAGAAATGGAGATGATCTCAGATGTACGAACTGCTTAATCCCCAAAATGATTTTGTATTCAAAAGAATATTCGGGAGTGAAGAAAATAAGGATGTATTGTTAGCGTTCTTAAACCGTACCTTTACAGAAGCAGGGAGTCCTCCTTTAAAAGAAATTACATTATTAAACCCATACACCGATAAGGATGCCCCACTGGATAAACAATCTATTTTTGATATTTGGGCAAAAACTGAAACAGGTGAACACATTAATGTGGAAATGCAGCTGTTCAATAAATATGATATTGAAAAGCGAACATTATTTTATTGGGGTAAACGATATTCAGCTCAGCTACAGGAAGGACAGACATATAAAGCACTTCAAAAATGCGTTACTATTAACATTTTAAATTACTCCTTTTTACCAAATGAATACTACCATAACACCTTTCATTTAAGGGAGGACAAAACAGGCATTGAGTTAATTGATGATATAGAGATTCACTTTATTGAATTAGCCAAGCTAGATAAATCAGCTGTTCCCCTTGAAGGCGGTCTTGTAAATTGGTTATTATTTTTAAAAGGAACAGATAAATCAAATTGGGAGGTGCTACAGATGAATGAACCAACAATTAAAAAGGCAATGACAACTTTAGAGTTTTTAAGTCAGGATCGAGAAGCACGACTCCGCTACGAGGAACGCCAAAAGTTCCTTCATGATGAAGCGTCTGCTATGGAATGGGCTCTAGATAAAGGAATTGAACAAGGCATCGAAAAAGGAAAGCAGCTTGGGCTAGCAGAAGGCGAGCGAAAAAAAGCATTGGATATTGCTAAAGGCTTGCTTAAAGCAGGGATTGGTATTGAGGTTATTATTGAAACAACAGGATTAACTAAGGAAGAAATCTTAGCTTTGAAATGAAAGAGAGATAAAAAATAAATTATCAACAAAGTTATAAAGATGCTTCTGAAAATAAATATGCTTAAAGTCAAAAAATGCTCCCTTCTAGGTAATTGGTTTGTTTTAAACCAGTCTATCTAGAGTGGAGCATTTATTTTTGTTTATACTGCTGTAACTTTATAAATTCACGTTCGTTTAAACCCTTCGCCTAATACTTCATGAGCATTCGTAATAATGACAAAAGCCGTTGGCTCAATGGTTTGCACTAGCTTCTTTAGTCGAGTAACTTCGCTTTGACCTACTACTGCCATTAAGACTTGTCGATCGTCTCCTGTGTAGCCACCTTGCCCACTAAGCTTGGTTAAGCCACGATCTAGTGTGGTCAAAATCGCTTCTGAGATTTCATCATTTTTTTCAGCGATAATATAGGCGACTTTTGTATAGTTAAGTCCAAGCTCGACCATATCAATCACTTTACCCGTAATATAAAGCCCAATAAGTGCATACAAAGCCTTTTCAGGCGACAGGAGAAAGCCTGCTAATATAATGACCGTTCCATCCATCAGCATCACGCAAAGGGATAAATTAAGTCCAGAGAACTTTTGCACAATTTGCGCAAGGGTTGCCAAGCCACCGGTAGAGCCACGACCACGAAATACGATACCTAAGCCAAGTCCTACACCGATACCACCATATAGGGAAGCTAGCAACGGATCTGTTGTAGGCACACTCCAGTCCTTTGTTACAAATACGAATAAAGGCAATACAATTGTCCCTAGCAAGGAGCGAATCGCATAATTGCGCCCAAGGATAAAGAAGCCTGCAATAAATAAAGGAATATTCAGCGCCCACTGTGTATACGCAGGCTCAATATGAAGTTGATTTTGTACGATGATCGATAGCCCCGATACGCCTCCAGATGCGATATGTGCAGGAACCATAAACAAGTTAAAGGCGGTTGCGGTAATAAAGGCTCCGATAATAATCATAATGCTATCTAATGCATGTCTTGCTGGTCCTTCGATCGGAAAATGATCAGTCCATCTCCGTTTACGTGTTTTAGGCGGCACGTCAGTTTGTCACTCCTTCAATCTTTCCAAAGTTCTCTTAGTACTACTGTCAATGTTACGATTGCTCTTATTGTGTTTTATTTTATCTTCATATTTCTTTATTCTTTTCAATAAAAATTCCTACACTTTGTCAGCAAGTTAAGGCACTCAAGCACCTCATCTTACGTCCAAAGCATAGGAATTATTCAGCAATCGCTACATAAGTGGAAAGAAATGTGATATATGTTTATTCTTCTGCACTTGTACGGATTTGACTTCTCAAATATCCATCAATAAATGGATTCAAGTCTCCATCCATCACCGCACCTGTATTCCCTGTCTCGACAGAAGTACGATGGTCTTTGACCATACTATACGGGTGGAAGACATAAGAACGAATTTGGCTACCCCAAGCGATGTCAGATTGCTCACCACGAATTTCATCTAATTCCTTGCGTTGTTCCTCTAGCTTACGCTCATATAGCTTGGAACGTAACATTGTCATCGCTTGCTCACGGTTTTTAATCTGCGAACGTTCGTTTTGACACGTTACAACAACACCAGTAGGAATATGTGTAATCCGTACGGCAGAGTCGGTCGTATTAATGTGCTGACCCCCTGCACCACTTGCACGATAGGTATCTATTTTCAGATCCTCAGTGCGGATTTCAATATCAACATCATCCGTAATCTCTGGTACAACATCACAAGATACAAAGGAAGTATGTCTACGACCAGAGGAATCAAAAGGAGAAATCCGCACTAGACGGTGTACTCCTTTTTCTGCCTTTAAATAGCCATACGCATTATAGCCTTTAATGAGCAAGGTTACACTTTTGATCCCAGCTTCATCACCCGGCAAATAATCCAACGTTTCTACCTTAAAGCCTTGCTTCTCCGCCCACCGTGTATACATACGAAGTAACATTTGTCCCCAGTCCTGAGACTCGGTACCCCCTGCACCTGGATGAAGCTCTAAAATCGCATTTAGCTTATCATAAGGTTGATTTAGCAGTAGCTGCAATTCGAACTCTTCTAGCTTCTTCTTGAGTCCTGTAATGGAGTCGCCAACCTCTTTAAGTAGAGATTCGTCGCCTTCCTCTTCAGCTAGCTCAAGCATCAGCTCAATATCGTCGCACTCCTGCTGCAAACCAGCATACTGGTCTACCGCACCTTTAATGCCGTTCATTTCGGCAATCAAAGCTTGTGCTTTATCGTTGTCATCCCAAAAGTCAGGTGCAGCCATTTTCTCTTCGTAGTTGGCGATCATCTCTTGCTTATAATCTAAGTCAAAGAGACCCCCTAAGGTTAGATAATTTGGTTGCAATCTGACGTAGGTCCTGTTTAAAACTGGCATCGATCATGTTCGTGAAGTCACCTTCCTAAGTGCAAATTAAGCGATAAAACAATTCAGCAATTGAAAATTTAGTATTTAAGCATTTTGTCCGTGACAATGTTTGTATTTCTTCCCACTTCCGCACGGGCAAAGGTCGTTACGGCCTACTTGCTCCTTACGTTGCACTGGGCGTTTCTCCGCAGGCTCGCCGCTTGTAGAAATTTTGTCCTCATCTACAACCGCTTGACGCTCCTGATTGGTTTCTACTTGTGCCTTCATAATATAGGTAGCCACTTCCTCTTGAATGCTAGCGACCATCGCATTAAACATCTCGAAGCCTTCGAATTGGTATTCACGAAGTGGGTCAGTACCGCCATAAGCACGCAAGTGGATCCCTTGACGAAGCTGATCCATTTGGTCAATATGATCCATCCATTTGCTATCTACCGCACGAAGTGCAATAACCTTCTCAAATTCACGGACCATTTCAGAGCCCATTGCTTCTTCGCGTTGATCGTATTTCACCATAACCTTGTCAAAAATGAATTCGATCATTTCCTCAGGCTCTTTGCCCCATAGGTCATCACGGTTTAGAGCACCTTCATCTAATAGCTTGTTATTTACATATTCAGCAATGGCTTCGAAATCCCATTCTTCTGGAATGTCCGCAGTCGTATGAGCTTGAACGATGTTTTCAATCACTGCTTTAATCATGTCGACGACGATTTGCTTCACGTTTTCGGATTCTAGCAATTCACGACGTTGCTTGTAAATGATGTTACGTTGTTGGTTCATCACATCATCATATTGAAGGACGACTTTACGCAAATCAAAGTTGTTACCTTCTACACGTTTTTGTGCAGATTCAATCGCCTTCGTAATCATTTTACTTTCGATCGGTTGGTCTTCTTCAAAACCAAGACGCTCCATCATATTCAGTACGTTGTCCGCACCAAAACGACGCATCAATTCATCACCAAGTGAAAGGTAGAATTGTGTGGAGCCTGGGTCCCCTTGACGTCCTGCACGACCACGAAGCTGGTTATCAATCCGTCTAGATTCATGACGCTCTGTACCAATAATATGCAAGCCACCAACTTCGGATACACCTTCACCTAGCAAAATGTCGGTACCACGACCCGCCATATTCGTTGCAATCGTAACTGAACCTGGCTCCCCTGCACGAGAAATGATTTCCGCTTCCTCTGCGTGGAATTTCGCGTTGAGTACTTTATGCTTTACGCCTTTGCGTTTAAGAAGATCAGATAATAGCTCGGAGTTTTCGATCGAAATTGTACCTACAAGCACAGGTTGATTTTTTTTGTGACGCTCTACAATTCCTTCAACAACCGCGCGGAACTTACCTTGTTCACTTTTGTAAACAACATCCGGCATGTCTTTACGTTGGTTTGGTTTGTTGGTAGGAACCTGAAGCACTTCAAGACCATAAATTTTCTTAAACTCTTCTTCCTCTGTTTTCGCAGTCCCTGTCATACCGGCAAGCTTTTGGTACATACGGAAGTAGTTCTGGAACGTAATTGTTGCCAATGTCATACTTTCATTTTGTACTTCTAGCTCTTCCTTCGCTTCAATCGCTTGGTGCAAGCCATCACTATAACGACGTCCTGCCATGAGGCGACCGGTAAATTCGTCAACGATTTTAACTTCGTCTTCATCTACTACATAGTCTACGTCACGACGCATAATTGCGTTCGCTTTTAAAGCTTGGACTACGTGGTGGTTCAAGGTTACGTTTGTATGATCGTATAAGTTATCAATTCCAAATGCTTTTTCAGCTTTGGCAACCCCTTTTTCTGTTAAGGAAACTGCCTTCACTTTAATATCAACCGTGTAATCTTCCTCTGCAACGAGACGCTTCACGAAACGATCCGCAGCATAATAGAGCTCAGTTGATTTTTGAGCTTGTCCAGAAATAATAAGCGGTGTACGCGCTTCATCAATTAAAATGGAGTCCACTTCGTCAATGATACAGAAATAGAGCGGACGTTGAACCATCTGCTCTTTGTATAACACCATATTGTCACGCAGATAGTCGAAACCAAATTCATTGTTAGTACCATAAGTAATATCGCATGCATAAGCATCTTGCTTGTCTACGTGTTCCATTCCATTTAGGTTAACGCCAACCGTCATCCCTAGGAAGTTATAAATTTGTCCCATTTGCTCGCTGTCACGTTGTGCCAAGTAATCATTGACCGTAACGACGTGCACACCTTTGCTTAAAAGTGCATTCAAATAAACCGGCAAGGTTCCCACGAGTGTTTTACCTTCACCTGTTTTCATCTCAGCAATACGGCCTTCATGTAGTGCCATACCACCAATTAACTGTACGTCAAAATGACGCATATTCAAAACCCGCTTGGATGCTTCTCTTACAGTCGCAAAGGCTTCTGGTAAAAGATCATCTAAGGTTTCTCCTTTTTCAAGGCGTTCGCGGAATTCTGCTGTTTTACCTTGTAATGCCTCATCACTGAGCTTCACAAAATCGGGTTCTAATTTATTGATAACATCTACTGTCTTCATGAGACGTTTGACATCACGTTCATTAACGTCGCCGAAGATTTTTTTCACTAATCCTAGCATGTTTAACCCCTTTCACGACAAACAAATCATTTGCCTAAATTGTAACAGTTTGTAAGACTTGTCGCAACATAAGAGCGCATAACGTCATATATTGGCGACTACTGATTAAAATAGTTTATTAAGAATAAAGAGCCTCATCCGAAGGACGGATAAAGGCTCATACAGACATTTTCAGTAAATCATCAAGGTTTCATTCATAAAATATTCACGAATTTAACTTAGATGAAGGAAGTTTAATTTTGTTCAATCAAACCATATTTACCATCATTTCGTTTATAAACGACGTTAACAGTGCGAGTGTCGATATTAGAAAATACGAAGAAATTATGTCCAACCATATTCATTTGTAATATGGCTTCTTCTACATCCATAGGCTTCAGGGTGAAGCGCTTTGTACGTACTACTTCAAATTCATCGTTTTCTAGTTCTTCATTATCACTGGAAGTTCCTTCTACGAATAAAGTCTTAAGACTTCCTTCTTGGCGGAACTTGCGATTAATCTTCGTTTTATGCTTGCGAATCTGACGTTCCAGCTTGTCCACGACTGCATCCATCGATGCATACATGTCATCGCTACGATCCTCTGCACGAAGCACAACTCCAGTAAGAGGAATAGTTACCTCTACCGCGTGCAATCCTCGAACGACACTAAGAGTGACGTTACCTTCTGAGGTGGGGGGTGCATCAAAGTACTTGTCTAGTCTGCTGAGCTTCTTATCGAGATAATCTTTAAGTGCTTCAGTCACTTCAATCTGTTGTCCACGAATACTAAAATTCATAGGGCACTCCTCCTTTGCTTTGCACCTTTATTATATCACAGGTGTTAGTGTAATGTAAAAGGAGTGTAAAGTGACTGAACGTAAAATTGTGGCTAGATACTGCGTGGTGGGAGGCTACGGGGGAGAGGGTTCTTTCGAGCGTTGTTAAAATCAGATTTATTGGATTAGATGAAACATTTAATGGTATAAGTCCGATTTTAAAGACGCCCGCTTCGCTTCTTCAGAATTCCTCTCTCCCTTCGCTTGTTGGCTGTATCTAGGTACGGTATTTTCGAGGTTCGGTCCCTTTACACGGGGGAGGCAGTAGAGGAAAAGCAAAGCGCAAACATAGAACAAAGATAAAAAGAAAAGATCGTTAAGAGCATTTATTGTTTGGACTGTGTTCTTTGAACATGCGTCAAACAATTTCAATAAACTAACAAAAGAGATGGATTGAATAAGAATAGAGGAGATTGAATATTAAATGCAAAAATAAAGTGCTTAAACAATAAAAGACCTTAAGAGAAATGAATCTCCTAAGGTCTTAGCTACACATATCAACGCTAACCATCATATCCCATATATGTAGGTCGGCTGTGCCGGATGATTATAATTTGATTACGTTAGCAGCTTGCGGTCCGCGTGCGCCTTCAACAATGTCAAATTCAACAGATTGACCTTCGTCCAAAGACTTGAAGCCTTCTGATTGGATTGCTGAGAAGTGTACGAATACGTCGCCGCCTTCATCAGTTTCAATGAAACCATAGCCTTTTTCTGCGTTAAACCATTTTACTTTACCTTGCATGCACTAACATTCCCTTCATCTTCAAATAAAAGTGTGATTAATAACCACAATTTGACTATACCACCATCGGTTCCAATGTGTCAATTACCAAAGAAAATGTTTTATTGTAAAAAAATGTAGGTTTGTGTAAGTTACTTTAATATAAAAGGAACTATATCGAATTTAAGATATTTTACTTCTATAACTATTATATTTCAAATAATCACCAGATAACACACTTTCTGTCCATGTATTATTCTCTTCGTACCATTTAATAGTCTCAAGCAATCCCTTTTCAAAAGAATATTTAGGTTGCCAACCTAATTCTTTGACTATTTTATTATTATTTATTGCGTACCTTCTATCATGCCCAGGGCGATCCTGAACAAATTCAATTAAATTTTCTTTTTGACCTGTAGCATTTAGAATTAACCTTACTAATTCAATATTTTCTTTCTCATTGTTACTACCAACATTATATATTTCTCCTGGGCTACCATGATGAAGTACATTTTCTAAAGCACTACAATGGTCATTAACATGGAGCCAATCTCTAATATACTTACCATCCCCATATATTGGAATACGACGACCCTTAAGACTATTAATTATTATAAGGGGTATTAATTTCTCAGGAAACTGATTTGGTCCATAATTGTTACTACAACGCGTTATATTTATTGGTAGTCCAAAAGTTTCATAATATGACCTAACAAACATATCAGCACTCGCCTTCGAAGCAGAATATGGACTATTGGGCATTAAAGAAGATGATTCAACAAAAAGCTCATCATCATTATCCAATGTACCATATACTTCATCCGTAGAAACTTGTAAAAACTTAACTCCGTGTCTATACTCTCTGGAGAATTTATCTTCAGAATTTAATACCCAGTACTTTCTAGATATTTCAAGCAAAATCTGAGTGCCTAAAACATTAGTTTTTAAAAAAAGCTCGGGATTATCAATACTTTTATCCACATGGGACTCGGCAGCAAAGTTAACAACATAGTCGATTCTGAAAGATTCAAATATTTGCTCTATAGCTATTCTATCTGTTACATTTGCCTTAATAAATATATAATTATAGTTTGAACTTACTTCGTGCAAGTTTAATAAATTACCAGCATAAGTTAGAGCGTCAACATTGATAATTTTATAATCAGGGTATTTATTTAACATATACTTAATATAAGCACTTCCAATAAAGCCTGCTCCTCCAGTTACCAAAATTGTTCTCAAATTAAACTCACCTTTCTATTAAAACATACAATTTAACCATTAATACAATGAAGAGCTAGTATATTTACATTTGCATATTGTTATTGATACATTAGTATATTTAAACTTTTAAAAACAATAATTTTCTTTTCTTTAAGGAAATAATATTTTTTGCTTCTTGTTTTGATTTAAGTGAAACTTTCTATTCAACTAGCCACTTTAGACCACGTTTCATAGATGGAGATTTTCACTCCATTTCAAGATTTTATGTGATTTTTTTGATCCTTAAATTTAAGAAGTTAGCTTAATTATAATAGTTTAATATCAATACTTTTCTTATTGAATAATTTCTGACTCTTAATAGGAACGATAGTGGAAAATTCATCTGTATGTTCTGATACATATGATCCGGCTCCAATTAAAGTATAACTACTAATAGATACACTATTCTTTATAGTGCAATTATTACCAAAGAAACATTTATCTTGAATAGATACATCCCCAGAAACAGAAACAGAAGGCGCAAAAAAATTGAAATTTCCTATTTTAGCATGATGAGATATATTTACTTTACTCCAAAAAATATTCCCATCGCCAATAGTAACAAATGGTTGTACCAATGTTTGCTCCAAGAAAATATTCCCCTCACCTTTTTCTACATTTTCTGCTATAAAGGCGGAAGGATGAATAAATGAGGATATCTCATACCCTTTCAACTTAATATCTTGATGTATTCTGTATCTAATTTCATTCATTTTATTATAACCGATAACTGGTAAAATTTTGTATTCCTCAGGGGGATAAAAAGATGTTAAATCTTCAAAAGGCACTATCTTAGTATTTAAATATTGATTATTAATAAAACTTCTATTTACAGTTAAACAAGCCACATTTTCATTTAGTTCTGATTCTAGATAGTATTTAATTAGCATTGCAAACCTTGTGTTACCAAAAATAATAGTTTTTTTATGATTCATAATTATCCTCTAATACTTATTTTAGGATTCCAAAAAGGAATTTTTGTGCTGCAAGATCGTTTAAATCAATTGCTAATATAAAAAAACCAAGTCTTGAAGTACTGTCATAGTTTTTAATTAATCTAAAATGCTCGTTAGTCATTGAACTACGCCAAATATAATGTCTGTACTTTGCCTTAATTTCAGCAAAAATTTCAAAGTCTTTTTGATCTACTAAATATTTTATTATTGCTATTTTGGGTGCTGTATTTTTTTTAAAACAAGGCTCATTGCCCATCGAAACATCTAATACCATTTTAACATAATCGTACCCTGTTGATATCTGGACCAAATCTGTTCCAATACAGTCTCCTGCCATCCTTGCTCCTATTTCAACTATTCTTATTTCTCCATTGCTTAATAATTTAAATTCAGTATGAGATGCACCATACTCAATATTCAATGCATCCAAAGCTTTAAATACTTCTAAAACAACTTTCTTCTGAATAACATTAGGTATATCAGATGGTTGCATGTGTCCAGTTTCTATATAAAATGGACTACCAGTAGTATATTTTTTTGTAAAAGCTAAAAAATAATGAATACCAGCATAAGAAATACACTCGCAACTATACTCTGGCCCTTCTATATATTCTTCCACTATAGCTTTTTCTTCTAGGGACTCTTTAATAGCACGGTTTAGAGCGGCATTAAAACTCTCCATTACATCAACCCTTGTTACTCCCTTACTACTCCATCTGTCAGTAGGTTTAATGATAAGCGGTAGTTTCTTTCTAATAACTTCAGCATTATTAAAATTGGTATCGAAATTTGAATCAACTCTCATAAACCAAGGATTCTTTATTTTATTTGCTTCAAGGGCAAGACGCATAAGGTATTTATTACGCACAACTAAATCTACTTTTTCCTCGTTACTTCTCAGTCCTAATGAACGCTGAAGAAAATTGACAGTTTGTACAGCATAGTCAGATGTTATGGATGCGACTCCACAAGGTTTAATCCTTTTACATTCCCTTAATATTTCTTCCTTATCTCCAATGCTAATTGGATAGAATACATCGGCCAAAGTTTCCCCTATATCGCCTGTCTGCCATGCAAACACATGAGCTTCAAATCCCATTTCTTTTGCTTTAATTATTAATGGACTTATTGACTCATTTGCACCAATTACTACAAATTTCTTCACGAGGTTACCCCCGAGCGAACGAAGTTCACAACAGTATTAATTATTTCTTGTACATCATTAAAATCTAATTGAAGATGCATTGGTAAAGATAGGATATGGTCACTGATAAAGGTGGCATTAGGACAAGTTCCCCTAGCATAACTATACATAGAGTACTTGGTATTATCAGTATAATGAACACCTGGATAAATCGCTTTTTTATTAAGTGCCTCAATTAAATCATCTCTATTATCAACAATAATTTGAAATAGATGTCTAGAAGAATCACAATTAATAGGGATTTCTATAGTTTTAATTAATTTGTTATATGGTTTAAATCCTTTTATATACCATTCTGCTATTTGTCTTCGATAAGAGTTTTCTTTATCTAAATGTTTGAGTTGTACAATACCGATAGCTGCCATGATTGAATTACCGTGATACTTCTGACCGATAAATTCAACATCATATTGCCATTTATAATTGCCTTCTGAATTACTTCTAGTAAATGTATCTTTGTTTATTCCAAGCCATGCCTTTTTTCTTGCAATCTGATCTAATTCCCATTTTTTAAAACATATCATTCCACTATCAGCAGTGGGGAGATTTTTAACTGCTTGAAAAGAATAGATAACAACCTCCGCTTCTTTTCCTGGAATAGTTCCATTTAAGCGTGTACCCGCCATATGGGCAGCATCAAGAACAAGTTTAAGATTGTATTTCTCACATAATGAAACAATTTTATCATACTGCCCAGTGTTACCACCTAAACCCACATATAATATTGCCTTTGTTTTCGGAGTAATACGTTTTTCAACATCATTGGGATTTAAGCATAAAGTGTCATCGACATCAGCAAACACTGCCTTTAAACCAGCTAATAAAATAGCATGATTAGATGAGACAAAAGTCAATGGTGTGGTAATTACCTCACAATCATTATCCCAGTTATATCTCTCTTTTAAAATATCAAATGCTAAATTCAGTCCTGAAGTTGCGGAGTTAAGAAAATGTGCATTATTTAGACCAGTATACTCCTTCCATTTTTCTTCAAATTCAATAGTTTTATATCCTAAACCTGTCCATCCCTTTTCTAAACATTCTCTAATTTCTTCTAAGCAGCCCTCAACATCAAAAGTAGGTACAAATAATTGGATAGACATTAAACCGCCTCACTATTCAAGTTATATGTTATAGTTCAAAAGTTATTTATTAAAATTTTTGATTATATCTCTTCATAAAAAAAATTGCAATCACTTTTACTAAGAAATGGAGCACTAGAATCCTTTAATGATAGTATAGGCTTATCTATTCCCCAACTCACATTAATATTTGGATCAGAATACCTGATGCTACGATCAGACTCTTTACAATAATAGTTGTCAACTTTATATATGACCTCTACATTATCTGTTAATGTCAGAAAACCATGTGCAAAACCTCTAGGAATAATAAGCTGTCTTTTGTTTAGACTGCTTAATTCAACTCCAATCCACTTAAGATAATATGGTGAACCTACACGAAGATCAACCGCAACATCTAAAATTGATCCTGAAGTACACCGAATTAACTTTGTTTGACTCCACGGATTGATCTGAAAATGAAGTCCACGTATTGTCCCGCTTTTTTTGGTAAAACTATGATTTTCTTGAATGAACTTATAACCAATTCCTAAAATAGACAATTTCTCTTCGGACCAATTTTCCATAAACCAACCACGATTATCACTAAAAACTTCTGGCTCTAATATAAATAACTCAGGATGATCAGTATTTACTTTTTCCATTATTACCTCCAGTTAATAAATGAACGTTCCATCAGCTACTTTTTTTAGATACCATCCATATGGCGATTTACCATATAGCAGGGAAGAATCAACAAGATTTTCTTTAGAGATCCATCCATTCCTAAATGCAATCTCTTCTGGAGCGGATATTTTTACACCCTGTCGTTTTTCTACGGTCCGTATAAAATCTGCTGCATCCATTAAGCTATCCATTGTTCCCGTATCAAACCACGCAAAACCTCTACCTAGCAATTGAGCATCAAGACTTTCATTTTGTAAGTACAAACGATTTATATCAGTTATTTCTAATTCCCCTCTTAAGGATGGTTTTATCATTTTAGCATAATCAATTATACGATTATCATAGAAATAGAGACCTGTAACACAATAATTTGATTTAGGAGTATTCGGTTTTTCTTCGAGGCCAACTAATACCCCTTCATTATCCAATTCCATTACACCGAAACGTTCAGGATCATTTACATAATACCCAAATATTGTTGCTCTACCAGCATAAGCATTAGAAACAGCTTCCTCTAGTTTTTTAATTAGTCCACTACCATAGTAAATATTATCGCCTAAAATTAAAGCACAGCAATCATCTTTAATAAAGCTTTCAGCTATTAAAAATGCTTGAGCTAAGCCTTCAGGATGTTGTTGTTCCCTAAAGGATAATTTAATTCCAAACTGACTTCCATCTCCTAATAGTTCTCTAAAATTCGGTAAATCATGTGGAGTAGAAATTATGAGTATATCCCTTATACCAGAGAGCATCAGAGTAGATAATGGATAATATACCATCGGCTTATCATATATAGGTAATAATTGTTTACTTGTTACTTTAGTTAATGGATGTAGTCTTGTACCTGATCCACCCGCTAAAATAATTCCTTTCATTACAGACACATCCTATTATTTATTAAATTTTTTTTTTTGATTTATCATCATAAAATAAGAAGAGCAAAACAAGGATTATATACTCTAATTATTTTTTTTATCATTTTTAGCTACAAAGAGTATCTTTTCTGAGTTATAGAAAAAATTATTTTCCTCACCTTTATTGGAATTTAGCAACAAATTTATTTTATTTATACTTTTTAGGGCAAATTGATTATTATCAGATATAATCCCTATCTTTTTAATACTATTAAATCCAGTTACAAAGAGTAATTCTTCAATATAATTCGGAGAAATAAAACTTTTTACCATTTTTTCTCCAAAAAAACTATTATTTAACGAAAGTAAATTTATAATACTAGATGCACTGAAAGGGTTATTTATCATAAATCTAAGTTCTCCTTTATTAGATAGGAGAGATCTTATATCTTTCAAAATCTTAATTCCACCTAAGTAGTCTTCAAATGGATTACAAAATAAGATGAAATCAAATTGAATACCTGAAAACCTTTCTAGAAGTTCTTCGTCAGAATGGGAATAAATAAAGTTCTCAAATAAATTAAAAGAAATACTTTTAAACTCTTCATTAGTTGAAAAGTTATATAATTCTACATTTGAGTAATTGCTATTTTCTTTAAGCAAATTCCTCAATTTATATGGTATCATTCCTAATCCAGGATCAACACACAGTATTTTCAGAGATCCACTTCCACTAAAATTAATATTTGTTAATATGTCACTCATGTTATTCTTTAAATCATTCCATGCGTCTATCTTATTTTTAAGCTTAAAGATATCTCTACTAAGTTCTAGCGATCTACTATCTTTCTGAGCTTCACCTAAGGATATACTTCCAAAATGATGACAAAAAGTATCTTTTGCCAAAATAAGTTTATATCCTTGTAAACGAAGTTGTAATGATAAATCATCATCAGAAAACTCAGCGTATTGATATATTCGATCAGGACAAATCCCTTTTCCGTATACATTCATTGGAATTACATTAATAAAAGGACAAAGTCTTTCTCGTTCAAACCATAAATTTTCGTTTGATTTATTAAATTTTTCTGCAAACTCATTCATCTCATCCAAAGTTTCGTATTCTACAGATATTACTTGGTCATTAGATATATTATTTGTTATAGGGACAACTATTCCATTCTTAGGATCAGAATTTAAACAAATCAATAAATTTTTAAGCCAGTTTTTAGTGACAATTGCATCATTATTAACTGTAGCCAAAAAACGTCCTTCTGCTGTTCGTGCACCTATAAGAAAGGCAAGCATAGGACCATTATTATTATTATAAGTAATCACTTTCTTATTTGAATATGAAATATTCTCAAAATATTCTTTAGTAGCATCATTAGAACCATCATTAACTAAAATTAATTCATAATCAATTTCTACTGTATGCTTTAATATGGATTCTACACATAGTTTAGTATATTCAAGTTTATTATATGCAAGTACCATTATCGAAACTTCATACTTATACTTACCAGTTTTTATTGATCTTAAAGCATAAACATTAGAATTTCCAGAAGCAAATTCATTTTTGTAGTACAAATCTAAATTATTGGGATATGGTAGTACTTTATTAAAAAAGTAAATTTCCTCTCTTAATTCTGCCATCATGGGAAGTAATGTAAACTCAGACAAGCCCATAACATTCTTGTAATCATATTCATTACAGAGTCGAATACAATTCTCGAGACACTCTTCTATATTTATGATTAAACTTGGTATCCCTCTCGAGAAGACAATCTGCTTTAATCTACCAGTTTGCTGATCAGGCAATTTGAAACTCAGTAAAATTTTTTCTAAAATAGTCAAAAATTCATTTAGTTCATTTTCTTTAATTTCATTTACATAAATATTGATAATAGAAATCATGAGATCTAGAGCATCAATTAAACTATTTATAAAATCTTCATCATGTAAATCGGAATAATCTTTTTCTATTATATTAACTTTACTTATATTTTCCTTATTCTCCCCCATTATTATTTTGGGGTCTAAGATCATTGCTTTTGAGAAGCAATTAATAGCAAGTTTTTTTTCATCTAATTTAGAAAATAACAAGCCTTTCAAATTCCAAAACAGTGGATCATTTTCATAACCTTCCTCAATTCTTTTTATGAGTACCATAGCAGCTTCTGTATTATTATTTTCAATCTCATTTTTTATTTTAATTAAAATTCCATCCATTTAAATCCCCCTAGTCTATAATACATTCTGCTTGTATAATATGCTCTCAATATTAAAAAATCAGAGAAAATTGTAGAACTCTTAATTTCTCTGATCTTCTCTATATAACATATTAGTTTCTTTGGTCCATAATAATACTGTCAGAAGCATAAGCAGTTTCATAGGCGTTACGTTGTACCTTGGCTTGACCACGATTACGTAGCCACTCTGCAGCTTCTTTCTTCTGTTGCTCCATAGTAAGTCTTAACTGTTCCTCACGAAACTGAATTTTGGTTAGCTTCACCTTTTGCTCTGAAGTTAAGTGATTAACCGCCTCACAAGCGATAATTTCATTAATGATCTGTTCTCTATCATTTATAAATATTGTCCAGTCTTCATGAGAAGCACTTTCGCTGTTTTCAACCATTTTCTGATCCAAATTATCCAGTTGTTGAATTAACTCATCCATTGGCATTCACTTGAGACTGGTTTTGTCCACTCGCTAATTCCTTAGAGGCTTGTACCCAGCTTTCTCTTAGTTCAGACAAATATCCTAAAGCTTCCTCAGCCTTGTCAACTTCATTTCTAATGTTGGATTCAATCAGTAGATAGTTGATATATTCATACAACTTATCTAACTGCGCTGATATTTCATAAGTATGGTTTAAAGAAGCTCTAAGCTCACTGACAATAGTCTGTGCTTTACCAATGAGCTCATTTTTTTTCTGATAATCCTTGTCATTAATTGCAGCAATGCCCCCACGTATAAAACGAATTGCACCATCGTACAGCATAATTAATAGCTGAGCTGGTGTAGAGGTCTGCACAGAGGATTGCTTATATCTATCATAAGGAGAGGTTATCATTATGGTTCACTCCTAGTTACTTTTATCAATTTGATAATAGATTCGTGATGCTGGATGTTTGAGAGTTTAGTTTGTTGATGGCTTGTTCCATGGCATTAAACTTCGTATAGTAGCTTTCCTCCATTGAGGTGAGCCTTTTAGTCAGTGCCTTAATCCGATCATCTAAATCAGTTAGCTCTTTACCCATTGTACTTTGTTCATCTAAGGTTTGTGTAAGGTCACTACTATATTTTGATGTACCTGATTTATCGGAAATTCTACCTAATGTATTTAAGGTTGTATCATATAATTTATCAAAGATCCCTTTAGTGTTTCCATCCGAAGAACCAATAAAAAGCTCCATTACTTTATCAGGATGGTCACTAATTGCTTGTTTTAATTTATCTTCATTTAGGTATAGCTTTCCATTTTCGGTGTACGTTCCTGTTGTAATTCCGAGGTCTGGAAGCGAAATTGTCTTATCTCCAAGCCTCACAGAGGACTCAATTAAAATATTACGCATATTGGATAAACCTTCACTTATGATGGTATCCCCACGTAAAAGACCACTTTGTGCCTTTTCTGTCCAAAGCTTGATATCGTCTTCCTTCATTTCCTTTTTTTGATCAGCAGATAAAGGAGCAAAATTTTTATATCTTTTTTCACTAATCTTAGAGTTCATCGTTTTAATTAATGAATTGTAATCCTCAATAAAGGATTTAATCGTTTCAATTGCTTTTTTGCCATCTGCTCTGGTAGAGATGGTAGAGGTAGCATTATCGGCACTTTTTTGTAATAATGTGATTTCAACGCCATTTACAGTAAGCATATTGCCAGCAGGTTTGAATTTCTCACCATTAATTTCTACTTCTGCTGCCTTACCTGGACTTGTTAGGCTAGCATCCGTTTCCATCTTCGCAGTTAAATTCCCTTTAATCTCCACGCTACCATCATAGGATTTTGATTTAATAATAATTTGACGAGAAGCTTCATCGAATACAGCAGAAACGTTAGCTTCTTTATCCCCATTTAGCTTATCCAATACATTTTTAATCGTGTCTGATCCAGAAAAAGTAATTTTCTTACCTGGTGTCTGTATATAATATTCGGAAGGCTCAGATCCACTTGCTTGAAGTGAGCTCAATGTTGAAGATGTACTCACTCCTGTTGCAAGCTTCTCAGATTTCACTGTAGTTGGCTCTGCCACACTAATTACTTTAACCTCCATCGGTACCATATTGGCCGAGGTTTGAGCTTTAACACTGATAGCATCCTTATCTCCGGTTACTTCTGAAGAATAAATACTCATCGCTGAAGTAGAACGATAATTAAACAGTTTATTCTGACGAAAATCTACCAAGCCACTATTAATTTGTTTATAGTTATCTCGACGCCATTCTAAAATTTGTTTGTCTTGATTGAGTTTATTTAATGGCGTACGACGTGCTGACATTAGCTTGGTCACCATTGCGTCAATATCCATACCTGATGCTAAGCCAGAAACTCTCATCTTTTATACCTCCTTATAAACGTTCATCAATGATGAGACCTGCAAATTCCATCATCTTCGCTACAATTTCCAAAGTCTTCTCAGGTGGGATTTCACGAAGTAACTCACCTGTATCCTTATTTAATACTTTAATCATGATCGCATTTGTTTTGTCATGCACACTGATTTCAACTGTGGTCTCTGGACCTTGCAAAGCTTTCACTGCTTTATCTATGGAACGGATTAATTCCTCTTCACCTAGCGAAACTAACCGCCCTTGAAGCTCTGCGTTGTGTAACTCACGTCCATTTCTAATAGGTAATACTTCTTGTGTGTCCATCTTAGGTTGTGGGGGATAACTGCTTGAACTCGCACCTTGAGTTCCTGAAAATGAAATTTGCAGATTCATCATTACACCTTCCCTCAAATGATCCTACTATTTGTTATATCGGATGATGGGATGATTTGGTTTAGGGGAAGTAAGAAACAAATCATCCTACAGCTATTATTAAATTATAATTTAAGATATGCTTTCTTCAGCCCAACTAACAAGAGGAAACTTAGTTGCTATCTCTCGCTTGATCTTAAGAGCATTATCAGTATCATTTAACGATTCATATAGTTTATATACTCTTTCGTATGAACTATAACTACAATCAAGTTTGATTAAATTTAAATAGAAGAATTCAGCATCTTCCATATATCTATTACGAAGGCACAAATCTCCTAATAAGCGCAATACAGTTGTGTTATTCGTTTCAGTTTTAAAAGTTTGATTTAACATATCAATTGCTAGTTCATCAAATCTATATTGAATTAGCAATTCACTAAGTTTAATTTGATATTTATTATCATAACTAATTAATTGTTCACATAAAGATTGGAACACCTCAAACTCTTTAAGTACAATTAATTCTTTTAGTAAATAGAAAATGATATTCTCAATATTTGTATTCATATGTCCGGATAGACTTTCTCTATTTAATAATTGCTTGATTAATTTCATTTCTGATTTGCCCAAGTTCAAATGAAATTGGATTTTATTTAGTAAAGAATTATCTTTAAGCATATATGCAAAAATTAGTACATCCATAGCAATTTCAGAATTGATATCATCCATATTGTTTAAAAGTTCAAATGCTTCTTCATAGTTGTTACTGTATAGTTTAGCAACAAACATTACATGCATTTGTGGTTCTACATTATATTTCTCAAGATAATCATTAAATAAAGGAGAACGAACTCGGTATAAGATTTCAATTAAAAACTGCAAATCATTAACATTCTCAATTTTGTATAACTTATTAATAGATACCTTCACTTCTTCTAATGGGATACTAAGCTGCTTACTAATTTGGAGATACTTTGCTACCGACACAATGAATTTTTCTTTTAAGGCTTTTAAAGCGTTAGAATAGGCTTTATTAAATTCCCCTAATTCAAGGTATATGTCTATTAATTGTAAATGACTTAAATAACCTCCACTTCCTTCAGTTACTGTTGTCCCTTTGTCACCCAGTTCTAAACATTTAAGAAAACAAAGTTCTGAATCTTTATAATTAAATACCCTTTTATAAAGTAATCCCTGAGTAAATCTCATTTCAGTTTCTTCAGGGAACAATACTGTTCCACCCTTCAACACGGAAATCGCCTCATTTTGATTGCCAATTTCAAAAAGAGATTGAGCTAGTCTCATCAATAGCTCTGGAAAATAGACTCTGTTTAAACTTAAAGGATATGCTCGTTGTAAATACTCAGCTGCATTAGCATAATCAGACACTAATAAATAGGTCTTCCCCATATTAAATAAATTAAATGCAGTAGGGTTTTCCTTCACTTCTTTTAACATTAACTTTAAGTTTCGATTATGTTTATCTTTCTCATTCATTCTTTTTTGAGAATAACCTGTATGATAGATAATGCACTTAGATTTTCCAACTTTATAATCAATTTCTCCATTATCTAAGCTGATATGCTCATGAAGTCGATTCTCATATTTAAAGTTAAAATTATTTCTAAAGATACGAACTGTTGAGTGTGTAAATGCTTGTTCTCCTGATAATAGATTTTTCACATTACTATAGTAGTAATCGCAATCTTGTATTAAATCAGTATTTAAATCAGCCTCATTATCTAAGTACTCATCCGCATCCATTACCAAAATATAATCTGATGTGGCGTATTTTATAGATTCATTACGGGCAGCTGAAAAATCATCTATCCACTTAAAATCAAATATTTTATCGGTAAATTTTCTAGCAATTTCAACTGTATCATCTATAGAGCCAGTATCAATAATAATAATCTCATTCACTTTATCTTTTACGCTTGATAAACAACGTTCCAATACATCTTCCTCATTTTTCACAATCATACAAAGTGATATTGTAGTCAATAGGCTCACTCTCATTCTCTAATATCTTATTAATGTATATGTCGGTAAGTGCATCAACCTATATTAGCTTTTAATAATAAAATTTTATTTTTATTTTTTACTAATATAATATATTTTTATAAAACCAAATATGTATTTACATTCATGTATAGTTGCATTATATATAAATATTGAGAATTACAGTAAAGTAAAATATAAAAAAGAGACTCCAACACTTTGGAATCTCTTTTTCTATAAATAGAAGCTAATCTTAACGAAGCAATTGCAATACGCCTTGTGGTTGTTGGTTAGCTTGTGCCAACATAGCTTGAGCTGCTTGTGTAAGAATGTTGTTCTTCGTGAAGGACATCATTTCTTTAGCCATATCTACGTCACGAACACGAGATTCAGCTGCACTCAAGTTTTCAGAAGTAGCACCCAGGTTGTTAATAGTGTGCTCCAAACGGTTTTGGTTCGCACCCAATTTAGAGCGTTCTTCAGATACTTTATTCAAAGCATTATTAATTGTAGTGATTGCTTTGTCAGCCGCAGTTTGAGATGAGATGTTCACACCAACTTGATCAGTTTCAACCCCTGCTGCTACAGTTTCTGCTGCTACAGCTGCTGCTGTTGTTGAACCATCTACACTAGTATTAAATTTAACATCTAGACCAGCAGCCTTTAAAGCATTGAGCACATCATCTTTTGTTGCAGTAATAGCCCCTGCTGCTGTTGAAGTACCTGCTTTTTGTGCAAGAGTAACAGTAATATTTCCGTCAGTACCAATAACTGCTTTAGTTCTATCTACTGCATCATTAGAAGTTGCAGCATTAGATGTTATAGCTACAGTGAACTCAGTATTATCTCTATTGTTAATTACAAAGTCCCCAGCAGTAGTTGCACCTGTATAACCATTAACGCCCAACTGTTTATTGCTCATATCTCCAATAGTCAATTTAATACTTTGACCAGAGTTAGCACCAATGTGGAAAGTTTTATCTTCGAAATCTCCGTTCAATACTTTTTGGTTATTGAACTCAGTATCAGTAGAAATACGTTTGATTTCTTTAGACAATTCATCAACTTCAGATTGAAGTTTCAAGCGGTCAACGCCTTCGTTAGTGTCGGAAGAAGCTTGAACAGCCAATTCACGCATACGTTGAAGAATGCTGTGAGTTTCTGTTAATGCACCTTCAGCTGTTTGAATCAAAGAAATACCATCTTGAGCATTCTTTTGAGCCATATCCAAACCGCGGATTTGTCCACGCATTTTTTCGGAAATTGCCAAGCCAGCAGCATCGTCACCAGCACGGTTGATACGAAGACCAGAAGACAATTTTTCTAAGTTTTTGGAAGAAGCACCAGTGTTAGCGCCCAATTGACGGTGAGTATTTAATGCAGCAATATTGTGGTTAATAATCATGAGTAAATTTCCTCCCTGAAATAAATTTATTCCACATCCTTGTGGTCCGCTTGCTTTCGTTAAGGTCGGCCGCCCTTCCGAAATAGCGTCTTATACATATATCGACAGTTTGAATTAGGAACTTTAGAGCAAATGGACTATTTTTCTAAAAAAATTTTCGGACATTTGAGGGGCTACAATTCAGAGGGTTGTTCCGACCGCTGTTAAAAACTGATTCCTTAGATATTAGTTCTCAAATGTAGGAATCATTTTTTAAAGGCGGACACTTCGTTTCTCCACAATCCCTCTGCCTCTCCGCTAAGTTACTCTTCATCTCTAGTGTTACTTCACTTCGTACTTCATCCCAAGAATTTTTTAGTGCCTATTTTACGAGTCAGACTCCGAAGATTGATTATATTCCTCTAGCAACTTCGTAATATCCACTTGTCCATGTGTAACGGATTGTCTGTTTAGCTCCTGAATAGATAAGTAGATTTCTTTGCGAAATACGTCAACCTGTCTTGGGGCTGTGATGCCAATTCTTACGTTATCCCCCTCGATACCAAGGACTGTTATTTCAATGTTGTCTTGGATAACGATGGATTCGCCTTTTCTACGAGATAAAACAAGCATAGGATTACGCCCCCTTCTCAGGCGAGTGGTTCGCCCATAGCAAATGACGTGACGTGTATGCAGTATCGTGCAAAATAACTTGTCTTGCTGTACGGCTTTCTGTATTAAAAATAAGTGGAGCTAATAGATTTAAAGTAGATTGCTGAACTTGCTCTTGTAGTGTTACTACATTTCTGATCTGAACTGCATTATCTAGTTTAAGCTCCTCGACGACAGGGGTAGGCAATTCAAATTCATAGTTTTTGTAAAACTCAAATGGGTCAGTGATAAGCAGGGATATTTCAGGTTCTACTAAAGACTGTAGGTAAGAAAATGGTGTGCCTTCCATATCAATAATGGCAAACTGGTTATGGTCTTCAAATCCAGGAATACCTTTTGGAAAGTGATAGATTTGAGCCTCTGTAATTTCTATTTTACCGAATTGTGCTGTTGTAATTTCCATAATAACCAACTCCATATCTTTTTAACTCTCAACTCTTAACTTACTTTTGAAATATTGTAACTCCCTAATTATCTAGACTATATACCTACATCATTTATATTAAAAGTCATAGTTTATATAAAAGTTATAGCAATGCTCTAGTAACAAAAATAGCCATAGTCGGACTTTCCAAACACCTCCGCTACAGCTATCCTTACATGATTACATGACATTTTATCATTATTTTTTTACATTACTATATCCAAATTTGGTGGAATAATTTCCACCGAAGCGTATTGTTTAACCTGAATATTCAGATTACCCGGCTGAAATTGAACATCAGGCTGATAGGCTCTAGCCGATATTTGCGGTGCATTTGCTTGTGCTTGAATAATAGGATTGTTACGTTGCACGTGTATACGTACGTTGTCATAGGACGCAGGACCCCTGAACTCTACAAAAGGATCTCGCTTCCAATCCCCTCCATACACCTCTGCAATTGTATTGCCAGGTTTATGAAACTCCGCTAACTGGTTACCCTGTTCGACCTTTTTAGCTAACGCTTGGAGAAATAAACCCTGCAAATTAGAATATATTTGCTGATTCATCTCAAGTGGGTGTCCCCCCTTATATGCTCGCCAAGCATCGTGTTGGTCAATCTCCATTGTGGGCTCAGGCTGTTCAATTTGCAAATCAGCTTGTTTCGTTTCAATATTAAAATCTGGACGTTGCTGCTGCATTGTAAGGGATGCTTTTGTTGACTCAATGGATAACAATGAAGGTTGTTGCCGAATTTGAAGCTGTGGAATCATTTTTCCTCACCACCTACCGCAAGAAATCAGCTAAAGAGTTAGATATTATTTTCGCTCCGGTAGATAAAGAAGCGTTATAAATACTTTCCTGAATTTTAGAATTCAGCAAAACCTTTTCATAATCCGCATCCTCAACACTACCTTGCATATTATTAAGGTTAATTTCTAAGTCACTTAAGCGTCCCTGCATAAGGTCAACTCGATTTGTTTTAGCACCAACCTGAGATCTAGCAGTTAATACCTTATCTAGTCTTGTATTTACAAGGTCAAGCTGATCTGAAATGGTGTCAAAGTCACTAGCTTCAAGAGCAGTACTTAAACGATCTAACATTGTAAAGATGTGATCTCCATCCTTTTCAGATGGATTACCAAAAATATCGCTTCCAGTAACGTTCACGGATAATTGAATATTGTCGCCAATAATATAATTGATTTCGCCTGTATCTGTAGTTAAATCTCCTGCTGTAGACGTATCTGATTGATTGTCTGCCAATTTAGGGAAATCATAAGGCTTTTTATCATAGGTTTGACCATTAAAAATATACTTACCGTTAATCTTACTGTTGCCAATATCAATTAACTGTTCTTTTAATTGCTTAATTTCTGTATTAATACTATCCAATGCAGATTTAGGATTGGTAGAGTTAGACGCCTGAACCGTCAGTTCCTTTACACGATGCAAAATATCTCCTACCTGACCTATCGCTGTATCTGTATATTCCAACCAAGACTGCGCACTATCTACATTTTTCTGATACTGATCATTGGACGACAACTCCGCCCGATAACGCATCGAATAGGTGATGCCCACTGGATCATCGGAAGGTTTGTTGATTTTGCGTCCTGTGGTGAGCTGAGTTTGCAGGTTGTTTAAGTTGACACCGTTACGGTTCAAGTTAAGCAGCATTTGGTTGTTTAGCATATTTGAAGTGACTCGTATCATAATTTATAGCTCCTTATCTACCTACTACACCTGTAGAGTTAATGAGTTTGTCTAAAAGCTGATCATATGTGGTCATAAAACGTGCCGCAGAGGCATAAGCATGCTGGAATTTCATCATGTTGGATAACTCTTCATCCAAAGATACACCGCTGACAGATTGACGTTGTGCTTCTACTTGTGTCACTAACACATCGGAGTTTTCTGCCTGACGTTTTGCTTCTTCTGCTTTAACCCCAAGCTGACCAACCATTGCTGCATATTGGGAGTTCACTGTGGATTGTGTGCCATCTCCAGCTGTGAACTTGGTTTCGTTAAGGCTAGATAATAGCAACGCTAATGTGTTATTCCCTTTAATAACCGCTTGTCCTGTACCTGTGGCTTCTGTCCGCAAAGAGGTAGCTAATAGGTTAGAATCATTTGCGATTAATGGGTTAATTGCAATTGTCCCTGCGCTAGTTCCAACAAAAAACGGTAGACCACGATCCGTGGTTCCATTTAGTGTAAAGCCAAGCTGATGCAAGCCATTAAAGCCATTTACATCAATTGTTGTAGCTTCCTTTAACGTACTATTTGCTGGTAATGGATTACCTGCTGTGACAAGTTGATCTACACCGTTAACGGTAACCGTAGTATCTTTGTTAACCACTGTACCTTCAGGCAACATAGAGCCTGCTGGAATAGACACATCCTTAATTGTACCGTTCATAATGGTGTTGGTTAAATCGTTTAGTTGCTTTTTAGTATCTACAACATAGCTGTCACGAGAGAGGATGAGTCCAAAGGCTTCTCCACCTTGAAGGTTATTAGATGCAAAGCCTTGAATTAAAAATGACGCATCTAGGTTCCCCGCTGGAGAAGGTTGTACCTGAACAGCAGTTCCTTGTAAAAGGGATGTGCCACCCATCATGATGTTGTAGCCTGTATCTCCATCCGTGACGGTAATATTAATGATTTTAGATAATTTATCTGTAATTAAATCACGTTGGTCTCGAAGATCGTTGGCATCGTCGCCAAGTCCTTCTAGGCGTGAAATGGATTGATTTAAATCAGCAATAGAGTTCAAATAGCTAATGACTTCGGTTTCCTTCATGCCAATGCTAGTTGTTAAATCTGCTGTCAAATTGTTAAGCTGGCGATCCATATAATTAATCGCATCGGTCATCGCTGCGCCAGTTTCTAGCACGATTTTACGAGCCGTTGCATTTTCAGGGTCTTTACTGAGATCAGACCATGATTTCCAAAACTTATCTAACACTTGACGAATCCCTGTGTCGGAGGGCTCATTCATAATGCCTTCTATTTTTGATAAAGTTTCAGATTGAACGGTCCAGCTTCCGTTTCCGCTATTTTCACCACGAAATTGTGCGTCTAGGAATACGTTACGAATTCGCATGATGGAATCAAATTCTACCCCTGTCCCTAATTGCCCAGGTGCTGTGGAACGAAGCATACCATAAGCTTCCATTGGGATGGATGCCTTCATGTTAACGACTTGTCTGGAATAACCTGCTGTGTTGGCGTTTGCCACGTTGTGACCTGTAGTATTTAAAGCTGCCGTCTGTGTGAACAAGCTGCGTTTTGCTGTTTCAATCGAATGAAATGTAGATGCCACCTGTCATTTTCCCCCTAACCAAATTCAGTCTATAAAGTGTGAAAATTAATTTATCAATCTGTAAAATTTGCTATCCTCTAGTATCAAATAACCCTGGCCGCTGCACCCCACCAAATTTATCTGCGGGATGATGGTATGTCACCTCTTGATCTTGTCTTCCACCAAAAAGCTCCAATGAAAATTCCAAAAAGCTTAGCGACTGCTGAATCAATTGCTGGTTTAAGTCGTTGATTTGCTTCACCTCGGCAAGTGTCGTGGATAGCTGTAGCTGTGCTTGTTGTAGCTTTTGCTTTTCCTCTGGGTCAAACACCAGTCTAGTAAGCTCGGTGATCGTTAAATTAAGCTGAGATTTTATCCCACGATCTCTTAACAACTGATTACAAGACTCAATGCGCTCAGCCTCGGATAACTCAATCTTCTTTAAAACACGAGACTCTTGATTCATAATTTGAATGAGTCCATTTACGTCATCCTTGATGATAGCCTGCTTTTTCTCGTTGGCAATGTCGATCATTTCACGATGATGATCATCTAGCTGCTGCAGTGTGTGTATAAGGCGGTCTACTGTCATCGCTGCCCCCTACTCCCGATCAAAGGACTTAAAATACGGAATAAGCTTCTCAACAAGCTTGCCTGTTTCAACGCGATAAGTACCTGTGGAGACTTGCTCCTTTAGTTCTGCAATCCGTTGTGCCCGTTCTGAACCATTCATTTGCATTTCCTCACCTGCTCGTAGTAATTCCTTTGCTTCTGCTGAAATGGACACTTCATCTTTGCGTTTTGCTTTGTTATTTACTTCCTGACGTTGTGAATCGATTTGACGTTGGTAGCTGTTCATTGCTCCAATTCGTCCAGTCTCATTAATTTTCATACGCTCCACCCTTCTTTCAAAAAAATAATTCATGAATCTCATTCATCTTTAATTCATTTTTATTCACGCTATTCATGTTATCCATGACAGTATCGTAAGCTCATTTTTAAGTTGTTCTTGTTATCACGTTCCGTTTTATTTGCTTTTTATTACCTCATGTAAATGTAAGTTAAGCAAGTATCCCCTAACATGTCTTAAGGGTGTAAATGGCAACTAAAATAAAAAAGCCGATAATCTTTAATAAGTTTATCGGCGGATTTTAAAACATTATGAATAGCGAATGTTTGGTTTATGAAGAATATTATGCTATTTTTTGTCGTGAATAAGCACTAATTACTACGAAACTTGTCAAGCGCACCATAAGCCCTAGGTCCAACATTTTTCTGATCCTGTGCTTGGTTGACTTCCTCTTGTGCTGATCTAAGGTCCCGTGTTAGGCGTTGTCTACAGGAATCGCACATATTTCCTTCACGTATTAAAATCCCACATACCTCACAAGGGTAGGTCATGTTGGGATTGTTTGCAACAGAAATACGGCCTTCTTTTATAAATTTAGTAATTTGTTTAATGGATACATCTGTAGCTTCAGATACTTCTTGAATGGTTGCTGTTTTTTCTTCGCGGAGATATTGCAAGCATTTATCATATTCCATCTCAATTTCCTTTATACATGCCTGACACACTTCTCTAAAGCTTTTCGCAAATAATCTCCCGCAACGTGGGCAGTTGCCGACATTCATCTCCATTTCCGACTCTTCCCTTCAAAAAAACATAGTATTGATGCTAGATTACCTTATATTCACAGTGTTCGTCCATAGATTTTATCATTTTTTGTAAAAAGCATATTAAAACGTAAAAAGTTCGGTACAAACTGGTTGTGTTAAAGCTTAGGTTTTTAATTTAACACTAGACCAATAAATCCTTATTTTAAAGATAAAATATCCTTTTCGCTTAACCCCGTTACTTTGGAGATCAGTTCTATTGCAAGACCTTCCTTAAGCATATTTTTTGCAATATCTAAAGCCTTTTGGCGTTCGCCCTGCTCTTGCCCCTTCTTTAGTCCTTTCTTTAATCCCTTCTCTAACCCGTTGTCCATCGCCCATTCCATTGCGGAGGCTTCATCATGCAAATACTTCTGACGCTCCTCGTAACGTATTCTCGCTTCGGAATCTTGGCTTAGAAATTCTAAGGTGGTCATCGCCTTTTTAATTGTAGGTTCGTTCATCTGCAATACCTCCCAGGTGAAACGTACTGTGAGCCTTACTTCAAAGACATAATTTCCTTCTCGCTTAACCCTGTTGCTTTAGAAATCAGGTCGATTGCAAGCCCTTCCTTAAGCAAATTCTTTGCAATTTCTAAAGCCTTTCGGTGTTCGCCCTGCTCTTGCCCTTTCTTTAGTCCTTTCTCCACCCCGTTGTCCATCGCCCATTCCATCGCGGAAGCTTCATCATGCAAATATTTCTGCCGCTCCTCGTAACGTATTCTCGCTTCGGAATCTTGACTTAAAAACTCTAAGGTGCTCATCGCCTTTTTAATTGTAGGTTCGTTCATCTGTAATACCTCCCAGTTTGTTTTATCTGTTCCTTTCAGAAAAAATAACCAGTTTATAAGTCCACTATGCTTAGGCAAAGCCAAGCCATCTAGCTTTGGTAATTCGATAAAATGAATTTCAATATCATCAATAAGCTGAATCGCTGTAAGATCTTCCTTTAGGTGAAACGTATTATGGTAATGCTCATTAGGCAAAAAAGAGTAATTCAAGATATTTATAGTGACACATTTTTTCAGTGTTTTGTATGTCTGTCCTTCTTGGAGTTGGGCAGAGTAGCGTTTGCCCCAATAATATAATGTACGCTTTTCAATATCATACTTGTTAAATAGTTGCATTTCCACATTGATGTGCTCACCAGCTTCCGTCCGAGCCCAAATATCAAAAATAGCTTGCTTATCGAGTGGCGCATCCTTATCGGTGTAAGGGTTAAGTAATGTAATTTCTTTTAAAGGAGGCCTTCCCGCTTCCGTAAAGGTAAGGTTTAAAAATGCTAACAGCACATCCTTGTTTTCTTCGCTCCCAAATATACGTTTAAACACAAAATCGTTGCTTGGATTAAGTAGTCCTGTCATTTTTAAAAATCACTACTTTCGTACTAATTATATCATGCTTTTTGATGCTTATTAAATATTGAGAAGGTCTAAATCGAGTAGCAATGTATGCAAAATATGAATGTACAAAAAAGAATATAGCTAAATTATCGTATAGGCCTAAAAGCTATGATCTAGCCCACGTGAGACCATATACTTCAATTGGGATTTGCAGGTCTTGACCAAGTTGTTTTAGTGCAAGTGCACAGGCATTTAACGTACTACCAGTCGTGTATACATCGTCTATGAGCAAAATGTTTAAACTTTGATCTTTTTGATGCGAATTATTGAATGTATTAGAATGATGTGTTTGCTGTATATACTCCCTTGAATGGGCTGCAGGTTGATATAAAGAAGCTATCGATTGTAGGCGCTGATATCTGTTTTTATGACTTTGTTTGTCTGTGTCCATCGTTCTTTCTAGTAAAGGATAAAGAGGTACACCAAGCTTCTTAGCTACTGCATCAGCAAGAGGGAAAGACTGATTAAAACCCCGCTCCTTCATCCGCTCTGCGCTAATTGGGACATAGGTGACTACATCCCATTTAAAAGCCCTATTTTTAAGCAATTTGAAAATTTTATAAGGTTGAGAGGTCTGTTTCAACTGGTTGCACTGATTGGTTTGATTGAATTGGTTGGATTGACGACACAGATCGTGTTGATAAAACATTGAACTTTTTTTAGTTGGTTCATCTGCTAGTAATTCATTAGTTAGTGGTCCATTAGTTAATAGTTTACTAGTAAGCTGTTGCTGCATCGTTTTAGCTCCCTGTACAATCATTTTGGCTAGCAAAGACGCATAACGTTCATCTCCCCGAAATTTGTAGCTACCTAACCACTCAGACATTTCAGCGCTATAGGCAACACTACTACGATGAAGCTTAAAGTGACGATGATCCGCTTGATTATAAGCGTCATCTCTCCTAGTGCAATCAGGGCAACCTACATGACGACCACAAATTAAACATCGTGGCTCCTTTATCCAATGAATTTTCTCAAAGCAAGTCTGACATAGCTCTGGATAATGAGGCAGAACAACCGTAATCCTCTTTCCGCAAGGTAAGCAAAATCTCCCTTTAGGTGCTAATAGCTGGTAGAAGCCGTCTTTTATATTTTTCAAATGATTTATTGCTGGATTTATAGTCATAAGATTCGCCCCCAGTTTTAATTGGTTAAATACCCTCGTTTTCTTGCAAGGGTGTTCATCTGCTTAATTTGAGCTATTGCTTTGCGCTGAGAGGTTGTCCAATCTAAAGATGAAAAAATCACAAGCCCCGCTGGATCATCACTGGAGCGTCCCGCACGTCCTGCCATTTGCACAAGGGAAGCTTCATCAAATAGATCACTATCCGCATCCAAAATATACACATCACTTTTTTTGACCGTTACGCCACGCTCCAAAATCGTTGTTGTTACCAGCATTCGAATGTCGCAGTCACGAAAACGTAATACCTTCTCTGCTCGATCGACATCCTCTGAAGATGTGCCTTCTATCGCTAATGCTGGAAAATATCGTTTTAGCACAGCAATTAGTGGTGGAATGTGCCTAATTCGTGCAACAAAGATAAAGATTTGCGCTCCCCTTTGTACAGAATGGCGTAAGGAAGCAATCAGTGAAGGGGGTAATTGCTTGGTACGCAAAACGAACTTAACTCCTTTCATTCCAATATGCTTAGGTACAGGCAAAGGGTGTCCATGAAATCTAGCAGGTACTTTCGCATGGGGTAAAACCCCTTTTTGAACCTCCTTTTGGAGCGTAATGGGTGGAGTCGCAGATAATAAAATGTATTTTCCATTTGGTTTACAGCATTGAGCTGCTGCATAGGCAAGCATTGGATCGTTATGGTAGGGAAAAGCATCTAGCTCGTCTATCACGACTAGATCAAAGCAATGGGAAAATCGCATAAGCTGATGTGTCGTTGCAATTACTAAATTCCCTTGTTTAAAGCGCTCTGGGCTACCGCCATATAAGGTGGAAATTTGAGCGTCTGGAAAGGCGACCTTAAGCCTTGGTGCTAGCTCCAGCACCACATCTCGGCGGGGTGTAGCCACTAGCGCTCTACCCCCTCGCTCTAGCACGTAGGCCAGTAACGGGAAAATCATTTCCGTTTTACCTGCTCCTGTGACTGCCCATAGCAAAAAGCGATTGGGCTGTTGTGATTGTCGTGGCTGTGATAGAGACTTAGGAGCATTCGCTAAATGGGAAAGCGAGAATCGCAAACAATGGGAGCGCCCCACACGTGCAACGTGTGGCGCTCCTTGCAGGAAGTCCAGCGCCGCGCCTGCGGCTGCGCTTTGCGCTGGACTCAGGCCCCACCTGTCCAATACGGACGCGGTGGGGCTAGGTGCACTGCCCACATCACTTGCTGTATGTGGGCAGGTTACGCTAGGTGCTGTGCTAGGTGCAGCACCAGGCTCGGGCTGTGCCACCATCGGCACAGCCAATTCGTGTGCGCTGCCTTGCACCAGCAGCGCACACGCCCTGCTGCGCCCCAGCGTCAGGCACGCCTCGCAATAGGCGCAGCACAGTGATCCGCACGAGCCGCATGGCGTGCGGACCTGCACCCCGCTGCCACAACGTCGGCAGCGGTACACCAGCTTGCGCCTTGCTGCCCACTTTAACAGTGCAGCTGGGCGCAAGCGCGGGAGCCTCCGATCACGATCATGTCCACGCTGAGTAGCGTAATCGGAGGCTCCCCGTTGTCTGCTGTGTGCCACTGCAACAGCAGACGTCAGCACCACACGCCCACGCAGTTGGGCGTGTTGCATCAGCAAGCGCCATGCGCCACGAAGTGACATGGCGCTCCCCTCAGAATGTAAATTTACTCCCTGTGAATTTATCTGATGCTTTACATGGCTCTGTATGTATGTCTCTTGGGGTAGATGTTTGTTCGGTTCATCACTGCCCTCCAGTAGCACCAAAAGCTCCTGCTCTAACAAAGAGCGCCCCGCCAGTAAATTGGATAACCGATCAGAACCAGCCTCAATATAACCTGCCGCGGCTGCATTTAAGCTCCCATCTTCTAGCAATAAATGTGGAAAGTACTCGTCCTGCTTTTCGAGGTCTGAAGGACCATTTTCAAGCGCATCTGATTTATAAACTGTAATCTCACTAACCATAGCTCTGCCCTGTATTGTCAGCCCTTGATTCAGGCTCCATAACCATACCGGCATGTTGGACCTATAAGTAGATTTGCTTTTATTAGTTTTATTGGTTTTCTTGCTGATATCACCAGCTTCTCTTGTATCAAATCTATTACTATTACGACCAAGCTGTTGCTTTAATGTTACAGCCTCCTCCTTCATCAAGGGCTGTAACTGCTCATTTAAATACTTTAGCCAAGCAGAGCTTGTCCATTGATCCATTTGAGATTGATATATAAAGTTATCCCGTAGCATGACCGCCCAGCCTAGCGGTAAATCGGAAGACAGCAAAAGCATCGCAGCAGGAGGAGCAAATTTATAGTCATTTTTCTGATCATGACTGTAATTCTGATCTTGTTCTTGATACTGTTTATGTTGTTGATGTTTTTGACACTGAGGTTGTTCTTGATTTTCTGGGTGTTCTTGATGCCTTTGCCATTCTTTAAGTTGTTTATATTGTTGTTTGTGTTCTAACTCTTTTTTATATTGTTCTTGATCTCTTTTGTCTCTTTGATCTTTTTGATTCCACTGTTCCCAATGACTCCACCATAAGATGTCCATACACATATTTAGACTAACAAGCAGCTCCCACTTATCCATTATTTTGCTAGCATGGTTAGACGATGACATAGCATGATCAGCCGTTGAATCTACTCTTCTTATTGCATATAATGCGACTCGCATGTTTATCCTCCTTTAAAAGTTCTTCTGGGCAAATCAAGTAGAATGATAAAAAACGATTTATTACTCCATAGCTAAAATGGCGATCTCAGTTACTTTCAAATGTCCTTATTTCAATTCAAACTGATATTGACTAATTCTTTATACCGCTAGACCTTTAGTCCGTTAAACCACGGGAAAGCCCAACAGCCAAATTTCACTAGAGTAAAGGGCTGAGTTTTTTTTTTTTTCAGCCCCTCCTCATCAAACCGTACGTGAGGTTTTCCCTCATACGGCTTTCCGATGTTCTTCTTTTATGCGCATGCAGATTACA
>NZ_JAGGKG010000024.1 GCF_017873435.1 Paenibacillus turicensis
TAACAAATGATATTCTGCGAATGAGCGAGCTAGCGTAAGAAAAATGAAATATAAGGAGGGAGACAATCTTCAGAATCTCTCTGTCTCTTCGCTAGAGTTTAGGTTAAGCGGTCAAGCACTAATTTCAAGATTGAGGCATAAGCTGAGACGGGTTCACATATATTGTGACTCGTTTTTTTGTGTTAGAACGGTGCCATGCTCAAAGTGATTGGTTATAATTACATGCTTAAAATTTGAAATAAGTTCACACTTTTTGATCGCCCCGTATATACTTTGTGCTATACTTTTTTGTATGAAAAAGATATACACAAGGAGGGCAAACTTACTATGAAATTACGTATCATTCCGATCTTAGCAACTATTGTTCTCTCCGTTTGTATTTTATTTGGCGGTTGGTATGCGTATCGTATATACGCTGTTAATCAACCCTTTAACAAAATAATTACGCAACATGAAGGTGTAAAGGACGCCACATTTACTGTGGATCGTTCCGATGTTAATGTACAGCTTGACCTACAGTCAGGGGCAAATTTAGCTGATATTGTGAAGCAAATTGAACAACAAGGCAAAGATATTATTGGGAATCGTAAATTGAATATAGATATTAAAAACCATTCCTCTAAAAGTTTAGATCAATTATGGGAAAAGACGTTATTTACCGTTGCGCAAGCAATGGAAAATAAACAATATACTGAAATTACGGCTGCGATGAAGCAGCTAGAGAAAGGCAATCAGAATGTAAAAGCCGATGCACAAATCGATGATACGAATATATATATTAGTCTTATTGAGGGACAGCATAGCAAATTTGTCATATTACCTCGTATCCCACAAAAGATAGGAGTGTGGAGCAATGCGTAAGTGGATCCCAGAAATTTTGGTTGGCTTTACACCAGTGCTCCTTGTTTTCCTAGCCTTTATTGGTGTTAACATTATTCCACTCGTTGCAGCTCTCGTTTTTGTTCTAGCGATGTATGTAGTGAATAAATTGCGTGGTGGTGGCGTGGCGATTGGGGCGTCCCAAGGCCGGAATAAAAATAATAAGCCAACATCTAAGCTTACCTTTGATGAAATTGGTGGACAAGAAAGTGCGAAAAATGAATTAAGAGAAGCGCTCGACTTTTTGGTGAGACGTGATGAGATTGAGAAGTTTGGCATTAGACCAATTAAAGGGATTTTGCTCACAGGACCTCCAGGAACAGGGAAAACGCTTTTGGCAAAGGCTGCGGCAAACTATACGAATTCTATTTTTGTAGCAGCATCAGGAAGTGAGTTTGTTGAAATGTACGTGGGGGTTGGTGCAGGTCGTATTCGTGATTTGTTTAAGGATGCACGAAAGCAAGCAATCCAAGAGAAAAAGGATAGTGCAATCATTTTTATTGATGAGATTGATGTTATTGGTGGCAAGCGTGAAGGTGGCGGACAACGTGAATATGATCAAACGTTAAATCAATTGCTCACTGAAATGGATGGCATCTATTCCGTCGCTACACCGCGTATCTTGCTGATTGCTGCAACCAACCGGAAGGAAATGCTAGATAGTGCTTTGCTCAGACCAGGACGTTTTGACCGTCACATTCAGGTTGATTTGCCTGATAAGCGTGGACGCGAGCACATTTTGAAGCTACATGCACTTAACAAGCCTTTACATGAAGAAACAAGCTTAGCGAAAGCGGCAGAGGAATGTTATGGTTTTTCTGGAGCGCAGCTAGAAAGTGTCATGAATGAATCGGCAATTTATGCGATGCGTGAAAATAATGCTTATATTGAGCAACGTCATCTATCTATGGCGATTGATAAGGTGATGATGGGAGAGCAAAGTGATCGAAAGTCGACAGAGGAGGAAAAACGTCGGGTTGCTGTTCATGAGCTTGGACATGCAGTAGCGGCGGAAATTGTTGCACCAGGCAGTGTGAATCAAGTTGTACTCAGCCCTAGAGGACGTGCACTTGGTTATGTACGTCATAATCCTCAGGATGATAAATATTTATATACAAAGGAATATTTAGAGGGACAAATTATCGTCGCTTTAGCTGGGGCGGCAGCGGAAGAAATATATTATGGTGGGCGTAGTACAGGCTCAAGCAACGACTTTGAACAGGCATTAAAGCTTGTAAATACGATGATTACTTCTGGCATGACCTCGCTAGGTATTGTTAATATGGAAATGTTACCTCAAGACGTGTTATTAAAGGAGAGTAATCTTATTCTGGATCAGCTTGCTGATAGGACAAAAAGAAAAATGTTGGAGCATGCGATCGTCTTTGAAACGTCATTAGAGGTGTTAATGAGAGAGGAAAGATTATCTGGAGAGCAATTCCGATGTCAATTTAGTGACAGTATCAATTTACCGGCATAAAAATTTGTGCCGGTAATTTTTTTTACTTTTTCTTCGTGCTAAGATATTATTATATGTTGGGTACTATGTATCTTTCGACATAATCAGTACAATATTAAATGTGTAGCAAACGAAAGGATGGAGACATTAAAACAATGAACTTCAAAAAGATAGGTGTTATTGGCGGCGGAACAATGGGCCAAGGCATCAGTGAGATGTTGGCGGCTAAAGGTTTAGATGTACTACTAGTGGAAGAAACTCCAGAAAAATTAGATCATGCATACAATATGATCGAAACTAGTCTTGATAAGCAGCTCGAAAAATGGGCGATTACCAAGTCTGAAAAAAAACTGATTATGTCAAAAATTCATAAAGTAATCCATTTTGCAGAGCTTGGAACTTGTGATATGGTCATCGAAACCATCTCTGAGAATTTGCAAGCAAAACAAGAAGTATTCCATCAGCTTGATCAAGTATGCCCAAGTAACATTTTACTTGCAAGCAATACTTCCACATTAAGCTTAACTGAAATTGCAGGCTCTACGAAATATCCTGAGCGTGTAATCGGTATGCATTTCATTTACCCAGTGGCTAAAATCAACCTCGTTGAAATTATTCGTGGTCTTAAAACGTCTGACGAGACCTTTGAAGCTACAAAAGCATTTGTAGAAGAAATTGTGGACAAGCGTGGGGTAATGGTGCACGAATCTCCAGGATTTGTTACTTCTCGTATAATGTGTGTGATGATCAATGAAGCATTACATGTACTAGGTGAAGGTGTTGCAACAGAAGAAGATATCGATGATTCTATGCGTATCGGTTATCAGTTCCAATATGGACCTCTTGAAATGGCGGATCGTTTTGGACTAGATTCTGTACTCGCTGCTTTAGAGCGCATGTTCCGTGAGTTTGGCGAGCTTAAATATCGTCCATCCTATGTATTGAAGAAAATGGTACGTGCCGGACATCTAGGTGTAAAAACAGGTGAAGGCTTCTTTAAATACAACAAGGATGGTGAGCGAGTGTGAAAATTTTAGTTATTAATGCCGGAAGTTCGTCCCTTAAATACCAACTATATGATATGACAAACGAATCTGTACTTGCTAAAGGACTTGTAGAGCGTATTGGTATGGACTCCTCGATTTTGACCCATAAGCCTACAGGGAAAGAAGAAGTAACAGAAGTTAGCGAAATTTTAGAGCATAACACAGCGATTCGTAAAGTTATTGATATGCTTACACATGAAGAGCATGGTGTGCTTAAGTCTGTTAGTGAAATTGATGCTGTGGGACACCGCGTTGTTCATGGTGGTGAATCCTTCACAGACTCTACACTCATTACAGGTGAAGTTAAATCTGAAATTCGCAGATTGTTTGATTTGGCTCCGTTACATAATCCGCCAGCCATTATGGGGATTACTGCTGCTGAGAAAAATATGCCAAACGTGCCCCATGTGGCTGCATTTGATACGGCTTTCCACCAATCGATGGGAGAAAAAGCGTATTTGTATCCAATACCTAAAGTATTGTACAAAAAACATCATGTTCGTCGTTACGGTGCTCATGGTACTTCCCATTTTTATGTAAGCCATATTGCTGCTGAATATTTAAACAAACCACTTGAAGAGTTAAAGATTATTACTTGTCACATTGGTAACGGTGCTAGCCTTACTGCTGTACAAGGTGGTAAGTCTGTGGATACTTCTATGGGTCTAACTCCATTAGAAGGTTTGATGATGGGTACACGTAGTGGTGATATTGACCCCGCAATCGTTACTTTTGTCATGAACAAAGAAGAATTAAGCTTCAGTGAAGTGAACTCCATGCTTAATAAGCATAGTGGTTTGCTTGCGATTTCTGGTAATAGTAGTGACATGCGTGATATTGAGAATGGTGTACATGAAGGACAACCAAACGAAACGTTAGCATTTGAAATGTATGAATATCGTCTTCGTAAATATATTGGTGCTTATGCTGCTGCTATGGACGGTGTGGATGTTATCGTATTTACAGCGGGTGTTGGTGAAAACTCTTCCTTCGTTCGTGAACAGGTATGTAAAAACTTAACTTACCTTGGCGTTGAGATTGATCCTGAATTGAACTCAATTCGTTCCGGTGATCCACGTCGTATTTCTACACCAAATTCTAAAGTAGAAGTATTGGTAATCCCAACAAATGAAGAGCTTGTCATTGCACGTGATACACTTCGTATTGCACAAGAAAATAAGAAATAATAAAATATTGTATCGTTAGAGGAGAGGTTAAAGCATGGCGATCAAAACTGTGATCCGTCAGGTTAATGAGCACGTCGGGGAAACCGTCGTGATCGGTAGTTGGTTAAATAATAAACGTTCCAGTGGTAAAATCCAGTTCTTACAGCTTAGAGATGGAACAGGGTATATTCAAGCTGTTGTCGTAAAAAGTGAAGTGTCTGAGGAAACTTGGGATGCTGCAAAAAGCTTGACACAGGAATCCTCCATGTATGTCACAGGCGTTATTCGTGAGGAGCCACGTAGTGCCTCAGGCTACGAAATGACTGTAACCGAAGTGAAGGTGCTTCATTTAACTGAAAATTATCCGATTACGCCAAAAGAGCATGGTGTGGACTTCCTGATGGATCATCGTCATTTATGGCTTCGTTCTGCAAAGCAACGTGCTATAATGGTTATTCGCGCTCAAATTATCTCTGCTGTGCAAGAGTTTTTTGATAAAAATGGTTTTACTTTGGTAGATCCACCAATTTTAACGCCAACTACTGCTGAAGGCACAACAAACTTGTTCCAGACCAAATATTTTGATGAGGATGCGTATTTGACGCAAAGTGGTCAATTATATTTGGAAGCTGCTGCAATGGCGCTTGGCAAGGTGTATTCCTTTGGCCCAACGTTCCGTGCAGAAAAATCCAAAACCCGTAGACATCTTATCGAGTTCTGGATGATCGAACCCGAAATGGCGTTTGTAGAGCACGAAGAAAGTCTAGAGGTACAAGAACAGTTCATGAGCCATGTTGTACAATCTGTTCTTACACATTGTAAGCCTGAGCTTGAAGCAGTAGGTCGGGATATTAGTAAGCTCGAAAATATTCAAGCACCGTTCCCTCGTATTACTTACGATGAGGCGATTGAATATTTGCATACACAAGGCTTTGATATTCCTTGGGGCGAAGATTTTGGTGCTCCACATGAAACCGCGATTGCTGAACGGTATGAAAAGCCTGTATTCATTACTCATTATCCTGCAGGAATTAAATCGTTTTATATGAAACCAGATCCTGAACGTCCTGAAGTTGTATTGTGTGCGGATATGATTGCGCCAGAAGGGTACGGAGAAATTATTGGTGGATCTCAACGGATCGACGATCCAGCATTAATGGAAGAACGCTTCAAGGAGCATAACTTGTCTATGGAGACATATCAATGGTATATGGATATTCGTAAGTATGGTTCTGTTCCACATTCCGGTTTTGGACTTGGCTTAGAGCGGACAGTGGCGTGGATATGTGGACTTGACCATGTGCGTGAAACGATTGCGTTCCCTCGTATGTTGTACCGTTTGTATCCATAACCGTTGGTTTGTAGCTCTGCCTTCGGTTAATGTGAAGGAGGGTAAAGGATATGGCTATGAATGAGGCGTGGAAAGTATGGGCTAAAGGCATTTCCTATGGTCTTGAAATGGAGGCTGTCCAAGTTCCAGCTGTGTTGCTTATGCATTATCGTAAGCTTGGTTTACAAATGTCTGAGCTTGTCTTACTACTGGAATTGGTTGCTTTTAAACAAAATCAGCGTGATGAATTTCCTTCCATCCTACAATTAGAACAGGTCACAGGGATGACGTCAGACGAATTGTCCTTGTCTTTGCGACATCTTATGCAGAGCGGTTGGATTACGATCGAGGAAATGGAAGATCCAACAACGGGAATTCATTCTGAACGTTATAATTTAACCGGAATATATCAAAAAATAGGACAACATATGGCAGAAGAACGTGAGGCTGCTCATCAGAGCTCTAAAAACCTTAAATCTGGTACGTCTGAGGACTTACAGGATGATATCGACGAGGAATTAGAAGCTTCACGTAACTTGTTTGCTATTTTTGAGAAGGAATTTGCTAGACCACTCACACCAATGGAATGTGAAACGATTTCGGGATGGTTGGATCAAGATGCTTATCCTGAAGAGTTAATTTTGTTATCTCTTAAAGAGGCCGTCTTTGCTGGTAAAGTTCATTTTCGTTACATCGATCGGATTTTATTAGAGTGGAGTCGTAATAGAGTTAAAACTGCTGAGGATGCCAAGGCGTATACCCAGCGTTTCCGAGCGGGTAGAGCATAAGGCTTATTACAAAAACAGCGTGAGAACGATTGAGTTCTCACGCTTTTTGTTTGTTACTTTTCTTTTTAGAGGTACATATTAGCAAGATAAAGTTTCGCTATTTAAAACGTTAAAGGGTAGTATACTTATGTTAAGTATCCATTAGTAATGTAATGAACTGAAACTACCTTTATTTAAAAACTCAAGGGGTGTTTAGAATTTTATTCATCTAAACTACTATTAAACTTATTTTTCTTGGCTATAGATATATTCTATTAAAATTGGAGCAAAGATACTTGAGATGAAAGTAAAGAGCATGATTGTCGTAGACAAATGCCCTTTATTTTTGTTCTTACAGTTGTATTACACTGTGGATAGTCAAATAAATTCTGGTTTTCTAGCCAAATAAAATTCAATCGTATCATATACTTGTAACTCGTTCCCATGTGCTAGGATGACTTCTTTTATCCTATCTTCAAATTTACCCTTAAGGTCCTTTGAAAGCATTGCGTGGTCTGAATAAGTTTGAAGCAAAGCAACGTATTCCTCTGCATTAAATTGGCGCTCATGATGAAGCAAACGAAATTCTAAATCAGTGAAGCCGTAGTTTAAAATGTTACTAATCGTTCTCTCATAGCGCTTTGTTTCATGCTGAAGTACCTTTCGACTAGAATCTGGGCGTAAAGCTGTATAGATTTCCCCAATCGCTTGATGTAGTGGATCATCCTCTTTACCTACAAAAGGACGGTTCCAAAACAAAGCGATGGCACCACCAGGCTTGAGCAGGTTAAACAGCTTTGGAAATCCAAGCTCTACAGGAATCCAGTGAAATGCAGTTGCAGAATAAATGAGATCAAAACTGTCCTGATCTCCTTCGTATTCCTCGAAGGGGATATTTTTAATGTCTAAATTCGCATATTGACTAAATTTATTTCTTGAATAATCCGCAAGTTTGTCCCCAAGCTCAATTGCAGTAATCTGACAGCCTGTATCCAAAATAGGTCGTGTTGCTTGTCCTGTGCCAATGCCAATTTCAAGGGCATGAGATTTTCCATTAATATTGGAATATTCAATCAAGGTTTTGAATAAGGCAGGTACGTATTGTGGACGATACTTTTCATATTTATCGGCAACTTCATTGAAAATAAGCCGCTCATCCATGTTCATTTCCCCTTTATCTAGCATCAATTTTCCAATGTTGTTAAGCTATGCTCATTATAATGCAGGTGAAGAATCAAGTATACAAAAATTGGATGAAGCTTGACTTTTTGAATTTACATTTGTAATATTAATGCTAAAATAAAACTATTACACTTGTAAAAGGTGAAACTTGTTAGTAAATGATGGAGGTTACAGTATGGATATGATGCCTAAAATTTCTGAATCAGAATGGGAAATTATGAAGATCATTTGGAGGGAGAACCCAATTACAGCAGAGCAAATTATGGGCTTGCTTCCCAAGGAATATGGCTGGAGTGATCAAACCATTCGAACATTTATTAATCGATTATTGAAAAAAAAGGTTATTGGCTTTGAGAAAACAGGTCGAAGCTATAATTATTACCCACTACTATCTGAGAAAGAATGTGTGTGGGCAGAGAGCCAATCTTTTATTAAACGTGTGTTTGGAGGCAAGTCTAACAGGTTGGTAGCAAATTTTATTGAGGAAGTAGACTTATCTCAAAATGAAATTGAGAAGCTGCAAAAAATATTACAGGAAAAGCAGAAAAAGATGGATCAAACAAATTAAAATACTGAACAAGACTTATTTTTATATTTTTATTTATTTTTCGTAAACGATTTGCACCTCCAATACGTCTTATATTATGGTTAGGGCTTTACATATACGCCTGATGAAGCTAGCAGGGCAAGAATTGTATCGTTCAGACAGTTATAAAATTGATGGAGTACTTAGTAGCACAAATGAATGAGGTCGTCTCAGCATTAATTACGGAACGTCCATTAGTGCTAAGGTAAGTAAGAGCAAGAGGATGGTGTCAGATGAAATTAGAGGATAGGGTTACAATTTTAAAGGAGTATCAAGTATATTGCTATCAGGTATGTCTATGTCTCCTTCATGAACAAAGACGAGCTGAGGCGGCGGCATGTACTGCTTTATTAAATATTGCACAGATTTCTGAATTTTTTACTGCTGATCCTGTTAAGAAAAGGGCAAAAGTAAGGCAAGCAGCAATTCATGCGGCTAATGAAATAGCAATGGAGAAAAGCTCCACAGCATAAATTAGTCATTTTATTTAACAAATAAAGTAGCTATATTTTATATTGGGCTGATATACTGAGCTTGTAGCACCAATTCAAATTAGGGGGAGTTTCTCTGATCGGCTGGATCATTTATAGACCTTCAAATAATGAAGTGAAGGCGGAAACGTTTGAAATTGATCGCTTTGTTGAAGTAGCTCAGGAGCAGGACATTGAAATAAGGGTGCTTGCACCAGAGCAATTTGAATTAATTGTCACCCGGGATGATCGTAAAAGTGTGCTTGTAGATGGTGAAGTTCTCCCATTACCTGATTTTGTATTACCCCGTATGGGTGCAGGTACGAATTACTTTGGCTTAGCATTGATTCGTCATCTTGAACGATTAGGGGTCAGAACGTTTAATTCCTCACAAAGCATCGATACTGTAAAGGACAAACTGTATACGCTTCAAATTTTAGCCGAGCATAACCTGCCTGTTCCTAAAACAATTTTAATTCGTTCTAAGGTGGATGTTGAATTAGTTGAAAAGCATCTTGGGTTTCCGGCCGTGGTGAAAACCATTTCTGGATCGCAAGGTAGTGGTGTATTTTTAGCTGAGACGAAATCCAAATTTATTGATCTAGTAGAAATGATTAACGCCTACAAAGAAAATGCAACAATGATTATTCAGGAGTTTGTGGAATCTAGTCGTGGCATGGATTTGCGTGTAATAACGATTGGTGGCCGAGCGGTTGCAGCGATGAAACGCACTTCAGGGAATGATAGCTTTAAAGCCAATTATTCAAGAGGCGGTTTTGTAGAGCCGTTTGAGATGAATCCTGAGGTGGAGTGGTTGGCGCTTGAAACGTCACGTCTGCTGAATTTAGATATTGCAGGTATTGATTTATTGTTTGATGGGGAGCATTACAAAATTTGTGAAGCCAACTCTTCTCCTGGATTTGAAGGCTTAGAATCCTGCTGCAATGTCAATATAGCAGATGAAATTTATAACTTTTTAAGGGTAAGATTAAATCGTTTTTAGTGGGTAAGTATTTTGACTACATGCTAAGTCTCTTTAGCTCACAAGCAAAATCAAAGGCCTCCAATCTTTGTATCGCTTGGGGTAATGAGTCTCCCCACACGTATACGCCTTGCTGATGTCCTAATAAAATGGGAATGTCTGGCTGAAGCGTGTTCGCTACTATTTGAGTCGGAGTAATACAATTTGCTATTTCTTGCTGAGAGAGAGCTGGGAAAATTGGAATATTAAGTGTGTTATCTAGACTTGAATCTAAATCGGCACATCTCGTCACTTCGTTATGATCCAAGCTAACATAAGATTGCGTATGAAAGTGGTCGCTAATCTCGTAATGTAGTGGCTTATGGATATGCAAAATCGCATTACAGCCCGTTAACCGATATATTTTTGCATGAATAGAGGCTTCCTTGTCTGAAGTAACCTTGGTTGCTTCACAAGGTAAGCCTTTTTCATTTATAAAAATAAAGTTTGGTTGAAAAGGATAGGAGGCAGAGGATATGGAGCCAACAACGGGCTGAGAGTGTTCTTTTGGATTCATATTAATTGCAAAATAGTAGCTTAAAGGGTCATAAGGGCCAACTCTCATGGAAATGCTGCCACAGCCTGCAGGAAAACAATGTTTTTGTTGCAGGGCATGGTAGGTGCTCTGCAACGTGTTTAACACGGTTATCTTTTCTGCCGTTGAAATGAGACTAAAATCCATTTCCATCTTCTCCTTTCCTTTTCTGTGTACACATTAAGTTAACTTCAGCAAACTTATTTAAATTACCTATTTTACTAGTTATAGCTATAGCTACACTACAGCAACGATGTCTTGACAGCTTCGCCCATTTCGTGCGAACGTGCTGCACAACGATGAACAGCCGCCTTAACGGTATTTGTAAAATCACCTTGATCTAATACTGCAAGTGCAGCTTGAGTTGAGCCGTTTGGCGAAGTAATATCCTTCCGTAGCTTGGCAGGCTCTTCGCCTGTATGCAGCATCATCTCAGCAGCGCCTTTAACCGTCTGAACGGTCAGTTGCCTCGCTTGATCTGGAGACAAACCACCTTCGACCCCCGCTGCAATCATCGCTTCCATCATGTAATAAATATAAGCAGGGCCACTGCCGGATATCCCTGTTAAGATGTCTAGCTTTTCCTCCGGGATCACAGCTACCATACCTACAGCTTCAAAAATTGCTAATATCTGCTCAGTTGCTTGTTCATTAACTTCATCGGAAAAAGATAAGCCAGTTACACCAAGGCCAATTGAGCTTGATGTATTTGGCATCGTACGTGCAATCGGAAGTGATTGTCCTAGTAATGCTTGAATCGTCGCGATCGATAAACCAGCAATGAGTGAAACGATGGTTTGTCCAGCATGAAGGAGAGGGGCAACTGCTTTAATAGCGTTACCCGCATCCTTTGGTTTCATCGCAAGCACAACGATATTTGCTTCTTTTAACAGCTTATGCTTGGTCTGCTCTTCATATCCAACCTGTACACCATATTTTTGCTGGAGTTCATTTAATCTAGTCTCATTACTACGATTGAGCATTGAAATTTGCCCTGCGTCAACCACTTGATTATGAATGAGACCACGAACAATTGCTTCAGCCATCGAGCCTGCACCATAAAAGCAAATCGTGGGTGACGTATTCATTGCCACGTTTACATTATTACCTACATTTTTTTGATTCCCTAGGTTCTCGTTATCCCTTATCGTCATGAAGCATAACTCCTTTCCTTAGTTTGTTAACTCCTAATCTGTCCGTTGCCTTGAATGAAATATTTGCTTGAGGTTAGTGCTGGTAACCCCATTGGTCCTCTAGCATGAAGCTTTTGCGTGCTGATTCCGATTTCTGCACCAAATCCAAATTCAAAGCCATCTGTAAAGCGAGTAGAAGCATTATGATAAACTGCCGCCGCATCAATTTCACGTTGGAAACGAGACGCCAATTCATTGTCATTTGTTACAATACATTCAGAATGCTTTGTACCGTAGGTTGCAATGTGCTGTAATGCCTCATCCATGTTGGTGACAATCTTTACGTTTAAAATGTAGTCGTTATATTCGGTTGCGTAATCCTCAGCAGTTGCTGTCTTCGCCCAAGGTACAAGCTTTAATGTCTTTTCACACCCACGAAGCTCTACACTAGCCTCCTTAAAAGCAAATGCTAATTCATTTAAATGTTCATGTGCATAGTCTTCATGGAGCAGTAAGGTTTCCATTGCGTTGCAGACAGAAGGACGTTGAGCCTTGGCATTCAAGCTAATGGATGTTGCCATAGCAGGATCTGCATTTTTATCGATATAGGTGTGACAAATGCCTGCGCCGGTTTCAATGACAGGAACAGTCGCGTTTTTCACGACATGCTGAATTAAAGAACTACCCCCACGAGGGATGATGACGTCAAGTAGACCGTTTAACTGTAGCATATCGTCCACGGAGGAGCGATTTGAATCCTCAATAAGCTGAAGGGCGTCCGCAGGGATATCGCTTTGTGCAAGTGCTTCATGAATGACGGCTACAATTTGACGATTGGAGGAAATGGCGGCTGAACCCCCACGTAAAACTACGGCATTTCCTGTTTTTAAGCACAAGCCAGCGGCATCAACAGTCACATTTGGACGAGCCTCATAAATAATACCGATGACACCGATAGGCACACGACGTTGCACAATATGCAGTCCATTTGGTCGATCAATCGTGGCAAGGGTTTCTCCAACAGGATCAGGCAAGCTAACGATTTGTCTTAGACCATCTGCAATGCCAGCAATGCGCTCCTCATTTAAAGCTAAGCGATCTAACAAGGAAGGGGAGGTTCCGTTTTCCTTTCCATGCTTTAAATCCTCTTCATTTGCAGCAATAATCGAAGGGGCTTGTTCCACTAAAGCATCTGCGGCAAGTAATAAGGCTTTATTTTTTTGCTCTGTCGTATTTTGACTTAATCGATGTGCAGCTTTTGCTGCTAACTCTGCTTTTAACTGGACTTCACTCATGGATAAATCCTCCTTTTAAAATTCAATATACTCCTAAAGTGTAACGAAATTTATTTTAATGAGATCCATTCATCACGATGAATCACTTCAAGACGGTGTATGCCGTCGATTTTTTTAATAACGTCACCACTCGATAATCCTAAAATCCCACTAAGCTGTGCTGTATCATAGTTAACAACACCTCTACCTAACAGCTCTTGTTTTGCATTTACAACCTCAACCACGTCCCCTGCGTGAAAATGCCCCTTAACTCCGCATACACCAACAGGTAACAAGCTCCGTCCACCTTGGAGCAGGGCTTCTTCTGCACCTTGATCGACCTCTAGGGTACCAATTGGGGTGGATAAAAAGCCTAACCATTGTTTTTTGCGAGGTAAGGCATTTGCTTGTGTAGAGAAGTAGGTGCCTTTTCCTTTGCCTTGAATAATGTGGAGTAGCTCATTTGCTTGCTTCATTTTTCCGACAAAGACAGGGACACCACTACGGGTAGCAATTTTAGCGGCATCAATTTTGGAGCGCATGCCTCCTGTACCGACGGCACTTCCAGCCCCACCTGCAATGCTGTAAATATGTTCATTAATATCCTCTACAGTGCTAATTCTAGTCGCAGCAGGGTCGATACGAGGGTCCTTTGTGTATAAACCATCCATGTCTGTCAAAATGATTAATTGCTCGGCTCTAAGTAAATTCGCAACAAGCGCAGATAACGTATCATTATCGCCAAATTTCAGTTCATTTAAGGAAACCGTATCATTTTCATTAATGATTGGTAGAACAGCATGTTTTAAAAGCTCCTCAATTGCCATACTCGCATTGCCGGTATGCTTACGATTTTGAAAATCTGAACGAGTTAGCAAAATTTGTGCAGTGACGATACCATGCTGGTGTAACGCTTCTCTATACTTTTGCATTAATAAGGCTTGACCCACGGCTGCGGCGGCTTGCTTTTCATGTAATAAATGAGGGCGTTCAAGAAAGCCCATTTCCCTAAAACCTGCGGCAACCGCACCAGAAGTAACAAGTACAGGCTGATATCCTGCTGCGTGAATAGTTGCTAGCTCTGCTGCAAAATAAGTAATCGCTTGCTCGTTAATCCCCCCTTCAGGGGTAGTTAGCGAGCTGCTCCCGATTTTAATGACAATCCGGTGTAACATAGGTTCACTCCCTTAGTAACAACTTATAACAAAAAAACCTTCATCCATTTGCTTATGCAAAGGACGAAAGTTTAATTTCCGCGGTACCACCTTTGTTGATGAAAGATTTATCTGTTCATCCAACTCTAAGCCTGTAACAGAGGCACTGTCCGAAGTATATTCGGCCGTTCAGGGGTAGGATTCAGAGAATTCGCATTGTTGTAAATTCTTTCAGCCTGTGGAATTTACTCTCTAACTGCAATGCTGTGTTTTACTCTTACTGGTCCCTTCAACACGTTTCGTGTTTATTCATTTTATTGCTTTATTGCGCTAATGAATATTAATTATTGATAGAATACCACGGGGATGTAATCATTGCAAAACAATTCTAAACGAAACTTAAATACCTGACTCAATTAGGCGTGATCCGTATCCTTCTGCATTTCAATCATATGACTTGGCATAACGGCTTGGAACGTAGCAATAAAAGCTTCAGCGGCCTTGGATAAATAGCGTCCTTTACGATAGGCAATAATCAGGGTTCGGCTTGGTGATGGATCTAATGGAAGAAAAACCGGAGTTAATTCACTACTTTTGGCACGTGCAATTAACCGTGGTACAAGGGATACCCCCATGCCTGCTGCAACTAGTGATTGTACAGTCTCCATATTGTTGCTTTCAAACACGACATTAGGTTCAAAACCCGCCTCCTTGCACAATTCAAGCGCTAGTCTACGGAAACCTTGCCCCTTTTTCAACAAAATGAAAGGTTCATCTGCTAGCTGAGCAAGCTTAACTGACTTATGAAGCTGACCAGATTGGGCTAAAGGATGCTCAGGTGGAACCGCAAGATCAATTTTTTCCTCTCCTATAATTTCATAGGTTAATGTTGGTTCTTGTAGTGGCAGGGATAACAAGCTTAAATCGGTTCCCCCTCCAGCCGTTAGCTTTTCTAAATGTAAGGAGCTGTCCTCAAGCAAAGTAACGTCAATGTGTGGATAAGCGGCCTTAAAAGCAGGCAACACATACGGTAATAAATGGGAGCCTGTGATCGGCATACTACCGATATGTACACGACCAGCACGTAGCTGTGATATATCGTCCATCTCTTGTCTTAATTGCTCCACAGCATCCATGATCCCTCTAGCATGAGTGATAAAGCTTTCGCCTGCATGGGTTAGCTCAACAGAGCTTGTATTGCGGTGAAAAAGCTTAACTCCTAGCTCCTGCTCTAGTTTGGATAACTGCTGACTAAGAGAAGGCTGGGCGATATGTAGTTTTTCCGCTGCTCTTGAAAAGTTTTTGGTTTCTGCAATTTGTAATGTGTATTGAAGCTGTCGAAATTCCATTGTGTTGCTCACTCCTGATTTATGTTTTTTGCTATAGAATATAATATCATTATAGGTTCTACCTATCAATTAAGCTGTGACTTCAAAGAAATTAGAAATGAGACTAGGTGTTAGAGTATAATATAAAGCAACACTTGTTATAGGAGGTTTTTTTGTGAAAGTATGGAAGGAAATTCGTGGTTGGGGATTATCCATCATTATTGGGTTTGTGCTTAGTGTTATTATTGGTATTTTTGTTATCCAACCCTACAGAGTAGATGGGCATTCTATGGAACCTACTTTAAATGATACGCAACGTATTTTTGCTTGGAAAACAGTGCATACATTAAGTAAGCTTCCTGCTTATGAGGATATTGTCATTATTGATAGTCGTGTTGATCGTAAACGCACGTTGTTTGATGATATTAAAGAAAATCCAATTGTGCAATTGTTTTCAGGTAACGGATCAGATGAAATCTTTTTTGTGAAGCGGGTAATTGGTTTGCCTGGGGATAAAATTGAAATTAAGGAAGGGCATCTATATCGTAATGGAAAAGAAGTAGATGAGCCCTACATTAAAGAACCGATGATGGCGGGGATGGATCAAAGCTGGGAGATTCCAGAAAATCATATTTTTGTAATGGGAGATAACCGTAATCATAGTAAGGATAGCCGTATCATTGGTCCCATTCCGTTAACACATGTGATGGGTGTAGATTTATAAGCGGAATAGGCGTATACCTGTTTCGCTTTGTGATATAGTAATAAGCATAGAAAATCAAACATTCTAGGGTGAGAATGAAAAGCCGGCAGGGAGCAGATGTTGGTGAATTTTCGATCTATACAAGGCACTTTTACGTAGGCCTACTCTGGGTAAGTCAAGGAAAAGTAACACAGTAGAGGGCGAAAAGGCGGGAACAGATGAACCTGAATGAGATTTCAAACGCGCCCAAGCACAGACAAAGGAGAAGAATGACATGAGCGAAAAAATCTATTCCTTAGTAGTGATTGGATACGGGGGAATGGGCAGTCAGCATGTTCGTATGCTTGAGAAGGTGGATCGAATTAAAGTTACAGGTATGTACGATACTAAGCAAGCTAGATTAGATGAAGCTGCATCACAAGGCTTTAAGACGTATGATTCTCTTGAATCGGTATTAACTGATGCCACCGTAGATATTATGTTAATTGCAACGCCAAATGATAACCATCATGACATTGCTGTTCGTGGTATGCAAGCAGGTAAGCATATTATTTGTGAAAAACCAGCGATGCTTAATAGTGGGGAAATTGAAGATGTGATGCAGGTATCTGAAAAAACAGGCAAGCTGTTTATGGTACATCAGAATCGCCGTTGGGACGAAGATTATTTAGCTGTGAAGAAGCTGATGGACGAAAATACATTAGGTGAAGTATTTTACTTAGAAACAAGAGTACACGGCTCCAGAGGTATTCCTGGAGATTGGCGACATGAAGCAAGCCGAGGTGGCGGAATGGTGCTAGATTGGGGGGTACATTTACTCGATCGTTTATTACTATTGTTCCCTGAGCCTGTGACAAGTGTGTATGCGAAATTAAGTTATATTCTTGGACATCAGGTAGATGACGGGATGAAGGCTTACATAACCTTTGAAAGTGGTAAAACAGCGCTAGTTGAGGTTGGGACTACGAACTTTATTCCTTTACCATTATGGTATGTGACTGGACGTTATGGTTCAGCTGCCATACAGGATTGGAGTATGAATGGTCAAGTGGCAACGTTGGATCGTGTCGATGATCATAAAGATGCTGAGCCGATTGTTGCTGGAGCAGGATTAACTAAAACGATGGCCCCTAGAACGAAAAAGGAAGATACAATTACAATAAATCCAGTGCCTAGAGTAGAATCTGACGTACGAGAATTTTATTATAATTTTATTGATAGCATTGAACAAACTAGCCAGCCAATTGTAAAAAATGAAGAGGTATTACGGGTCATGAAGCTAATGGAGGCGATTTTCGAATCGCATAAGTTAGGACAGGCTGTTCAGTTAAACTTATAGGTGGCGTATAATTTAGGCTCAATTGTAATTAGTGTTGACCAATTCCGCTACAGTACAAAGGGTGGTTTCAACCGTTGTTAAGGTTCTGTTTTCTGGAATCAATTGTTTTTGTCTGATGAAAATATAACCTTAAAGGCGGCCGCTTTGCTTTTACACCATCCCTTTGCCCTTCCGCCAGTATTGTTTGTTGGTCAATAAAAATTATAGATTAAGCCTCAATTAATGGATTAAATACTTATAAATAAAATACTTAAGTACCCTTGTTAATTTGGGGTACTTTTTTAGTTTGATTCCCCTTATAGGAAATACCTATCAATACGATAGCATCTATGTATTTCTAACATAACTTAAAATCTGATATAGTAGGATCATTAAAGAAACGGGATTCATAGTAAGGATTTATAGCAATTATTTTAGAAATATTTCAATTCAAGATAACCTATCTGAGGTGATTAAAAATGACAACTAAAAAAACGATGTATGAAAAAATTTGGGACAATCACGTTATTTTTCAAGAGGAAGGCAAGCCAAGTATTTTGTATATTGATTTACATCTTGTTCATGAGGTAACTTCACCTCAAGCCTTTGAAGGCTTAAGATTAGCGGGACGTAAAGTACGTCGTCCAGAATTAACATTTGCAACGATGGATCATAACGTACCTACGAAAGATCGCTTCAACATTAAGGATCCAATTTCTAAACAGCAGATTGATACCTTATCTAAAAACTGTGCTGATTTTGGTGTTACCTTGTATGACCTAGATACGATTGACCAAGGTGTTGTGCATGTCATGGGGCCTGAGCTTGGCTTAACGCATCCAGGGAAAACAATTGTGTGTGGAGATAGTCATACTTCTACACATGGGGCATTTGGTGCATTAGCATTTGGGATCGGGACAAGTGAAGTGGAGCATGTACTTGCAACGCAATGCTTGCAGCAAGCGAAAGCAAAAACGTTAGAGGTTCGTTTCAATGGTAAACGTAAACCAGGTGTAACCGCAAAGGATATGATTCTTGGTGTAATTGCTAAGTATGGTACTGATTTTGCAACAGGTTATGTTATTGAATATACAGGTGAGGCTATTCGTAGCTTAACGATGGAAGAACGTATGACTGTTTGTAATATGTCTATTGAGGGTGGAGCAAGAGCAGGTCTGATTGCGCCAGATGAAGTGACATTTGAATATTTGCGTGGACGTGAGCATGTACCTCAAGGCGAAGCTTTTGAGCAGGCAGTTGCAGCATGGTCTCAATTAGTAACTGACGAAGGTGCTAGCTATGATCGTATTGTCGATTTTGATGTAGATAGCTTAGTACCACAGGTGACTTGGGGAACGAGTCCTGGGATGGGAACAAGCATTGAAGCAGCTGTGCCTAATCCAGCTGATTTTGAAACTGAAAATGAACGTAAAGCGGCTGAAAAGGCGCTTGAGTATATGGGCTTAACGCCAGGTACACCAATGAAGGATATTGCCATTGATTATGTATTTATTGGTTCTTGTACAAATGGTCGGATCGAGGATTTACGTGCTGCAGCTGAAATTGCTAAAGGCTATAAGGTTTCAGATAAAGTCACTGCGATCGTTGTACCAGGCTCTGGACGTGTAAAAATTCAAGCCGAACAAGAAGGATTGGATAAAATATTTACGGAAGCTGGCTTTGAGTGGCGTGAAGCGGGATGCAGTATGTGTTTGGCGATGAATCCTGACGTATTATCTCCAGGACAACGTTGTGCTTCGACTTCTAACCGTAACTTTGAAGGACGTCAGGGTCGTGGAGGAAGAACGCATTTGGTTTCTCCAGCAATGGCTGCGGCTGCCGCAATTGAAGGACGTTTTGTTGATGTACGTGAGTGGGATATTAAGCAAGAGGTTGCTGCTAATTAATATATTAGGATAGCAGTTAAGGACAGTAATTAACGATTAAAGGAGTGTATTCTGATGGAGGCATTTACTAAGCACACAGGGGTTGTAGGTCCTGTTGATCGAGTTAACGTAGATACAGATGCAATTATTCCTAAGCAGTTTTTAAAACGGATTGAGCGTACAGGTTTTGGACAGTTTTTATTTTATGAATGGCGTTTTGATCCAGAAGGTAACGTAAATCCAGAGTTCGAGCTTAATAAAGCACGTTATGAGGGCGCTTCTGTCCTGATTTCAAGAGTTAACTTTGGTTGTGGCTCTTCGCGTGAGCACGCACCTTGGGCGATTTTAGATTACGGCTTCCGTTGTGTGATTGCACCTTCATTTGCAGATATTTTTTATAACAATTGCTTTAAAAATGGGATTTTGCCGATTAAGCTGTCTGAAGAGCAGGTAGAGCAGCTATTCCAAAAAACAGCAGCGAAGGAAGGTTATCAGCTTCACATTAATTTAGAAGATAAAGTGATCACCGATGATGAAGGCTTAGAAATTAAATTTGAGCTTGATGAGCATCGTCGCCAATTTTTACTTCAAGGTCTAGATGATATCGGCTTAACGTTGCAGCATGAGGATTTAATAACAGCATATGAGCAAAAGAGAGCAGCCCAAGCGGTATAACGTTAACCATAAGTATTAAAAGTTAACCAATTTACAAAATTCCCCTTCTTTATCCTTTGGATTTAATTTTTTGCATAGGATGAAGAGGGGGTTTTTTGTTTTTTTTTGGATTGTAAAAAAAGAAGATCCTACTTAATTTGTTGCCTGGCCGCAACTTTTGTCATACCTAAACGTCTAATATGTCGTCTGGTAAAACACAGAGGTTGCGGGATTCTCTTCTTTATCAGAAAAAAATTGAGAATGGTAGGGGTGACGGATGAAAAAAACAAGTTGGTTCGTAATGTTTGTGATTGTTTTTTTAATGGCTTTCCCGCAAAATGGGTTTGCTGCTTCAAAAACAGGGATTGTGCTGGATGGTAAGACCCTTAATTTGCCCAAGGATGTGCAGGTACAAAATATTAAGGGAAATATAATGATTCCAATTCGTGTCGTTGTAGAGGAGCTGGGATTTGAGGTCAACTGGGATAAAAACACGCGCACGGTAACGATAAAGCAGGACGCAACTACTTTACAGCTTGTCATTGACAAAAATGTAGCGAAGGTAAACAGTAAAAATGTTACACTTCCTCTAGCACCAATGATTAGTAATGGGACAACGTTAGTGCCTCTGCGTTTTGTAAGTGAGCAAATGGGACTTGATATTAAGTGGGATAACACGGCTAAAGTTGTTTATTTAACAAGTCCTAAAAAAGAGAATCCAGATCCTAATCAAAATCAGGATTTAGCCAAAGTGGGCGGGATTCAATTTATTAACAATCAATTAAACATTGAAGTAAGCAAGAAGGTGAAACCAAGTATTTTTAAAATGACTGCACCTGATCGTATTGTAGTAGATTTACCATACAGTACATTTGCAGACAATTTTTCAGCTAATCAGGTTTTAGATGCTAACAATACTGGTTACATAGATATAGTAGACCATGCTAATGTCAATAAAATCCGGTATGCTATGTTTAGCCAAGATCCTTCTACTGTTCGTGTTGTGATTGATATGAATGGAGCAAGCAATTATACAATATCAACAAATAACGATAATTTGGTAGCAATTACATTAAGTGATGATCCATCTTTGCCTGTTAATAACGGTAAAAAGTTAGTCGTGATTGATGCAGGTCATGGTGGATCTGATCCAGGAGCAATTAGCGTCAAGAAACGTAATGAAAAAGATTTTAACCTTGCGGTGGCTTTGAAGGTGGAAGCCTTGCTTAAAAAAGAGTCAGAAATTGAATATGTGATGACACGTGACCGTGATGTTTATCCTACATTGCAGGATCGCGTGGATTTAGCAAACCGGATTGGGGCAACAATCTTTATTTCTATTCATGCGAATTCGTCTACAAGTAGCGCTGCAAATGGAGTTGAAACGTATTATACACGTCCTGACAGCTTACCTTTAGCAAATGTCGTGCATAAGTACTTAGTATCTTCTACTGGCTCAGTGGATCGTGAGGTTCGCGTTAAAAGTCTAAAGGTGACTAGAGAAACCCAAATGCCGGCTGTATTAATCGAGGCGGGATATCTCAGTAATGCGACTGAGGAAGCTAAACTTTATACAGAACAATTTCAAAACAAGCTTGCAGCAGGAATTGTGGCATCCATTAAAGAATATTTAGATGTAAAATAGGCTAAGGGTAAGGGGGAAACTAAAATGAAGAGAAAATTATGGATATCTAGCCTGATGTTATTAACTGTTATCGTATTAGCTACAGCTTGTGGACAAAAACAACAAACTGCCGGTCCTAATAATGAAAAGAATAGTAATGTAACAACACCTGCGGCGGCAGATCCACAAAAGCCAAACGAACAAGATGAAGATCAAACGAAAGAAACCATTGATGCCTATTTTACTGATGAGCAAATTATGGATTTGAAGAAGGAATCTAAAGAGATCACATATAAAGACAACAATGAAAAATATATTGCTGCTTTAAAATCTCTGCAATCTGCAAATGATGATAAACTAATTTCCTTATGGGCAAAAGTGATTTTTAAAACTGCCCAATTTAAGGACGGTTTAGTAACTGTGGATATCACTCTCCCTAATGAAGCTAGATTGGGCTCAGGTGGTGAGTCATTAGCAATTGATGCACTTAAAAGCACCTTGTTTCAATTTACAGAAGTGAAAGAGATTGAGCTGCTTGTAGATGGCGCCAAGGTGGATACATTGATGGGACATGTCGAGCTAGAGCATCCCATGACGAGATCACAATAACGAACTAACCTATAAACGAGACACTTAATTTTATTTTTTTAAAGGAAATGAAAAGAATTTGTCGAATAGAATAGTTTGGTGTGTTGTCTAATGCAAAAACAGAAAGTATAATATTATACTTTCTGTTTATTTTGAAATGAGCATTTTACATATGCTGAATGACTAAACTTTGATCTATGAACTTTTGATCTATGAACTGAAGGGAGATATAATTAATGGCCTCATTTAAACGTAATATTAAGCGTAATTCTAAAAAATTAGTTTCAACCGTCTTGATTTCTGCCATGTGTCTAAGTGGAGGTGTAGCTGCTTTTGCAGATAATACTTCAACTACTGGAAATACAAGCAATAATAGCTCAAATACAGCAACAAATGCTGTTTCTATATTTAATGATGTGAAAAGTGGCTTTTGGGCTGAGAAGCATATTTATAAGCTGGCTTCACAAGGGATTATTTTGGGGGATAAAGGTAATTTCCGCCCGGGTGATAGCGTAACACAACAAGAAGCAATCACGATGGCAATTCGTTTTATGAATATGGAGAATAGCTTAGGTAGTGGAGAAGCTGCTCCTACTGATTTGAAGGTAGACAACTATTTTAAGCCCTATTTAGAGCTTGCACTGAAGCAAAACTTAATTCAGAAGAATGAAGAGCTAAAGCTTACAGGAGCAAAAGAAACATGGGGTAAAAAGAAAGCATCAAGAGAATGGGTCGCTAAAATTTTAGTCCGTGCGATTGGACAAGAGTCTCAAGCGAAGTTAGCAGCAAATACGGCTTCTACTTTTGCTGATGCTAATAACATTTCCAATGAAAATAAAGGTTATGTGAATTTAGCTGTACAATTAGAGCTTGCTAATGGAGTTGCAGGTAACAAATTTGATCCAAAGGGCAACGTAACGCGTGCCCAAATGGCAACCTTTTTAAGTCGTGGTGGCGAGCATTTTGATGCTAAATACAGCACCTCCTTTGAAGGGGTAGTAACAGAGCTGTCTGATTCAACTATCACTCTACTAGTAGACGGAAAGCTAAAAAGCTTTAAATTAGATAATCGTTCTGTTTATTTCACGAAAGATTCCGAGACTAAAATTGCTAAAGCTGATGTACAATTGTTTACGAAAGTATTAGTTATCGACAAAGTGGGCTCTGCGGCATACGTTGAAGTGAGAGATGCTAAGCAACAGCTTACAAGTACAGAAGGAACATTGCTACGTGTATTGGATAAAAATCGTTTGCTGATGCTTGTAGACAATGAATCTGTAACGTATACGTATGATGATTCAACTGTATTTACCGATCAAAATGGGACTAAGATCAAGGCTTCTGATTTAATTCCTGATAGTACATTGGTTGTAAAGCGCGAAACGTATTCTGGTCTAAACAAACCAGTGGTTGTACAGGTGAAATCAGCAGTAGTGAATGCAAATGATACTGGTGTTGTTGAACAAGTGGATACTACTAATAATACAATTACGATCAAAAATAGCGCAGGAAATACTGAAACATTTAAGCTGGATAGCAGCTCATTAGTTCGTTATCAGACGCAAATCTTGACACTGGCTGATGTGAAGTCAGGCATGTCTATCAAATATAGCGTTAAAAATAGCATCGTTGATGCGATTGAAATTAACAAGGGCGTTGAGCGTACAGTTACAGGTACTTTGCTAAGTGTAGATGGTATAGCATTCATTACGTACAGTAATTCAGCAGGCACACCTGAGGTGAAGAAGCTAGCAGATAAGCCGGTAGTTGAAATTACAGGAATTACAGATGCAAAATTAAGTGATTTGATCGCAGATGTTAGAGGTGGCGATAAGATTGAACTTACAATCAGTGCTGATGAGCAAGTATCCAAGATTGTAGTGTTAGGTCGTCAATCCGAGCAATTGACTGAAGCGACTGTAAGTAAATATGATGCTAAGCTAAAAGCACTTATGGTTATTGATTCTAATAAGAAATTACATGCCTTCAAGCTAGATGACAAAACAAAGGTAGAATACAATTCTGCACAACCGACATTAGCAGGGGCAGAATCCTTATTAACAGAAGGTAGAAAAATTAGCTTAACTGTAATTGGAGATCGTGTATTATCATTAAGCGTAGTTTATAAATATGATGGTACATTTGTTTCCGCAAATACCGCTGCAAAAACGGTAACGATTCAAGTTGCTGATGGTAGCACAGTTACTGTCCCATATCAAGGTACACAGCCGCCAGTTTCCTTGTATGGCAAATCCAGTGCCACGATTTCAGACCTTCGTGTTGGCGATGCAGTGACATTGGTGTTAAGTACAAATCAAGATACATTACAAACGTTAGCTGTAAAATCAGCAGTTCAATTTGAGATTGTATCTGTAAATAGCTCTACTAATCGTATTCGTGTATTAGATAGTAATTCAGTTATTGACGAAATTTACGTGGATGGTACAACAATCACGGATTACAATGGCGTTATTTTAAAGGTTGCTGATTTAGCGCAAGGGCAAACGGTAAACATTAATTTTAGTGGTCGGACAGCAAATTCGGTACAAGTTGTCAAGCTTACTTTAGGAAAAGTGTTAAGTGTAGATAACAACACATTGCAAATTAAAACCTTTGCTGGTGGTACTGAATCCTTTGCAACAAACAATGTTAAAGTGATTAAAAATAATGGTGTTTCTAATGGTATTGGGGTACTAAATACTTCAGATCATGTTGAGGTTCGCAAAAGTCCAGAAGGCCAAGTCGTGGTTAAAGTGTTAACCTCACTTGAAAGAAAAGTATCTCGTTATGACAATTTAAATAAAGAAATACTTGTCATTAGATCAAGTTTGAGCGATAATAATTATCGCTTTGCTGTAACTGCTGACACTTATGTTCATCAGGGAGATACGACAATATCTGTACAAACTTTAAAGGAAAATGATAAAATTGTTTTATATTTCAATGGTGATAAATTAGTTGAGGTTGAAAAGCAATAATCATTTACGTGTGAATAACCGTCTTGATGCGGGCTCACCCCTGAGTCAAGACGGTTATTTTGAACGTGAGGGAGAGGGTGGAGACATGAATGCTGCTGGTGTCCGTTACATCTTGGATCAGATTGGGCTCATGTTTCCAGATGCACATTGTGAATTAGTGCACAATAATGAGTTTGAACTCACTATTGCTGTATTGTTGTCTGCACAATGTACCGATGCCACCGTAAATAAAGTGACTGTGGATTTATTTCAAAAGTATAAGCAGCCAGAGGATTATGTTGCTGTTCCAATCGAAGAGCTAGAGCAGGATATTCGCCGCATAGGTCTGTTTCGGAGTAAAGCGAAGCATATTCAAAAATTGTGTGCCATCCTTATTGAGCAGTACGATGGAAAAATACCTAGGGAGCTTAATGAGCTAGTCAAGCTGCCAGGGGTGGGACGGAAAACGGCAAATGTGGTTATGTCCGTTGCTTTTGGTGTACCAGCCATTGCTGTAGATACGCATGTAGAGCGTGTGAGTAAACGGCTAGCACTTGCAGCCTGGAAGGATAGCGTACTAGAGGTTGAGCAAAAGCTGATGAGAAAGGTGCCAAGAGAAGAATGGACGCTAACTCACCATCGCTTTATTTTCTTTGGACGTTATCATTGTAAGGCACAAAATCCAAACTGCGAGGATTGTCCACTTTTGGATGTGTGTCGTGAAGGAAAAAAACGTATGAAACAGCTTCAAGTCAGAAAAGATAAGAAGTAAAAAGTAAAAAGTAAAAGTGGTAAACCTTTGTATTAGATGCTGCAAAGAAATGAGTATTAAAAAGCAAAGAGATGAATAGTAGAGGATGGGAATGGCATGAGATGTATTTCTGTATACACTGACAATTTTGAATTGTTTTCAGATGTGTTTGAACAAGTAGTTGCCCTTGATTTGCAAGAAAATGATGAGCGTGAGATTGACGGTTTAATCGTCAGTGATTCTGGGGAAGTACCTGAGCATTATTTAGAAAGAATGGCAGTAAAACCAGAGGTTGTTGTGATGAAGGATAAACAAAAAGGAATTACTATTTTGCAGCATGGTAAAGTATTTGAAATTTTAATTCCTTCTGAATCAGATGTGTTGGAAGGTAATAAGGAAATCATCTAATTTTGGCAAACGAGGAACTGTTTGCTTTAAGGTAGATATAAAAAATCGGTCTTTCTCGCGAAGACCGATTTTTTATATGTATAAATATGATGTAATCCCTTCCATGAATGTTGTGGGTGAGGTAGAATAGTTATATTTCATGTAAAAGGTGTATTAAAAATAAAATGTGTTTAATTATAGGTGGTGGTTATAAAAGGCAACTCTATATAGATATCATGTCGCTGATGTACATAGTCTAGGATTAGAGATGTAGAGGAGGGAAAGACTTGGAGGTTTTAAGGCAATTACGAATCTATTATAAAGAAAAGTTTAGCTATTTAATATTATCGATGTTGTGCTTGGCAGCAGCAACCGCATTAGGATTAGTTTTGCCACAGTTATTACGAGGACTAATTGATGATGTTATTATACCTGGTAATTATGGCGACGTGATTTGGCTAGCTTTAACGGCGATCGTTATCGTTATTTTCAAAGCAATATTGCAATTTCTACATGGTTTTTTTGGTGGACGCTTAGGTAACTTTCTTGCTTATCGTCTTCGCAATGCCTGTTATGAGAAGCTACAATTTTTATCATTTCGTTATTATGATACAGCTAAAACAGGCGATTTAATGTCACGTTTAACGGGTGACCTAGAAGCGATACGTAACTTTATTGGGTTTGGCTTCGCCCAATTATTAAATTTATTTTTGATGGTTACCTTTGGTTCTGTTGTCATGTTGTCAATTAGCTGGAAACTAACGATTTTGGCACTCATAACGATTCCTTTTCTTGCAGTTGTGGCGTTAAGGTTTGAAGGTAAAATTCATCCAGCGTTCCAAGAAATGAGATTGGCACTGAGCTCATTAACAACAGCAGTTCAAGAAAACGTTACAGGTGTACGTACAGTAAAATCTTTTGCGAGAGAGCCGTATGAAATTGAAAAGTTTTCAACTCGTAATGAACGGTATAAGGAAAACCAAATATTTGCCGCAACGTTATGGAGTCGGTTTTTCCCTTTTATGGAGTTATTAGCTTCGATTAGTGTAGCTGTATTGCTAGCTGGTGGAGGAACATTAGTAATTAAGGGTCAGTTAACCTTAGGGGAATTTGTCGCATTTTTTAGCTTGATTTGGTATATCATTGGACCGATGTGGGGATTAGGTTTCCATATTAATAACTATACGCAATCAAAAGCTTCAGGGGAACGTGTCCTTGAAATTTTAAATCATGAAATCGATATTAAAGATGAACCACACGCGATTGTTCTTCAACCAGAACAGATTCAAGGAAATGTTAGTTTTGACCATGTTACATTTGCTTATGGCAATAAAATGGCGGCGGTTCAGGATATTAATTTTGAAGCACCTTCAGGTTCTGTCATCGGATTTTTAGGGGGAACTGGTTCAGGTAAATCCACAATTATTCAATTATTGATGCGTGCTTATGAAGTAAATGATGGACAGATTTTAATCGATGGACATAACATCAATGATATTGAGATTAAATCCTTGCGTAGTCAGATAGCTACCGTATTCCAGGAAACATTTTTGTTCTCCTCAAGTATCGTAAATAATATTGCTTATGGTATGAGTAACGTCACGATGGAGCAGGTTGTTGCTGTAGCTAAGTTAGCTAAGGCACATGAATTTATTATGGAGCTGCCAGATGGCTATAACACTGTCGTTGGTGAAAGAGGAATGGGCTTATCTGGTGGGCAAAAGCAGCGGATCGCCATTGCTCGTGCCTTATTAAAAAATCCTAAAATACTAATTTTGGATGATGCTACAAGTGCTGTAGATATGGAGACAGAACAAGAGATTCAAGCTGGCTTCCAAGAGGTGATGGCAGGTAGAACCACATTTATTATTGCGCATCGTATTTCCTCACTTAGACATGCGGATGAAATTCTTGTGCTAGATGAAGGTCGAGTTGTTCAGCGTGGTAAGCATACAGATTTAATTAACGTAGAGGGACCTTATCAGGATGTATACCGTATTCAGTATGCAGATCATTTAGAAAAACAGAAAGAACGGCAAAGTGAGGTGAAGCCTTGATGAGTACAGAGGCAACAGCACCCAAAAAGAAAGTAAACAAAGTAAACAACTCCATTGAAGGTCGATTTGTTTATCAGGATGATGAAATCATCGACAAAGCATTTAACTGGAAGCAGTTTAGACGGTTGTTTTCTTATATGAAGCCGTATGCAAAGCAACTATTACCACTAATTGCGCTTCTGACTATTTTAGGTACAATTACAAAGCTAACTGTTCCTTATTTAACGAGTCAGGCGATTGACAAAGCGATCGCACCCGTCAATGGCACACCAAGCTTATCCTTATTGTATATTTTAGCGAGCTCCATCGTTGTTTTATATTTAATCCAGTGGGCGGCAGGGATATATCGTATAAAGTACACCAACATTATTGGGCAACGTGTCATCTACGATATTCGTTCTGATCTATTTAAGCATATTCAGAAGTTATCCTTCAATTTTTTTGACAAACGTCCCGCTGGTTCCGTTTTAGTTCGTGTAACGAATGATGTAAACTCTTTGCAGGATTTATTTACAAATGGTGTAGTCAATTTGATGATTGACTGTGTTCAGCTTCTAGGGATCGTTATTATATTATTAATTATCAATTGGAAGCTTGGTTTAGCCGTGATGATTACAGTACCAATCATGTTCCTTATTTCCACTAAGCTCAGAAAAAAAATAAGATATGCTTGGCAAGATGTACGTATGAAAAACTCTAGAATCAATTCTCATCTAAATGAATCGATCCAAGGAATCAGAGTCACGCAAGCGTATACACAAGAGCATGAGAACATGCGTTATTTTGATAATATGAATATGGACAGCAAAAAGTCATGGGATAAGGCTTCTGCCATGAACCAAATGTTTGGTCCACTGATTGAAATTACAGGTGGTGCGGGTACATTTATTTTGTTTGTGTTAGGTACGCACCTTATTCAGAGTGGGGAATTAACGATTGGTTTGCTTGTTGCTTTCTCCAATTACGTAGGTAATTTTTGGGACCCAATTAATCGGTTAGGACAAATGTATAACCAGCTACTCGTAGCGATGGCTTCCTCAGAACGTATTTTTGAATTTATCGATGAAGAGCCAAATATCGCGGATAAGCCAGGTGCACGTCCATTGCCAGACATTAACGGAAATATCAAATTCGATCATATCGTTTTTGAATATGAACAAGGTCGTCAAGCGCTTAAAGGAATTAGCTTAGATGTTAAATCAGGGCAATCTGTAGCACTTGTTGGACATACGGGTTCAGGTAAAAGTACAATCATCAATTTGCTAAGTCGTTTTTATGATGTGACAGAAGGTGCCATTACGATTGATGGTTATGATATTCGGGATGTAACGGTACAAAGCTTGCGCAGTCAAATTAGCGTGGTGCTTCAGGATACCTTTATTTTCTCAGGCACAATCAGAGACAATATTCGTTTTGGACGTCTCGATGCAACTGATGAAGAGGTAGAGGAAGTTGCGAAGTCTGTAGATGCACATGATTTTATTATGAAGCTACCAAAAGGTTATGATACAGAAGTTGAGGAACGGGGTAGCGCGTTATCAATGGGACAACGACAATTACTGTCGTTTGCACGAGCCTTGCTAGCGAATCCACGAATTTTAATATTGGATGAGGCTACAGCAAGCATTGACACAGAAACAGAACTGAAAATTCAAGAGGCGTTAAAGGTATTACTTAAAGGCAGAACTTCCTTTATCGTGGCACACCGATTATCTACGATTCGTAATGCAGATTTAATCGTTGTGTTGGATCATGGAGAGATTAAAGAAACAGGAAGTCACGCCCAATTAATGGAACAACAGGGTATTTATAATGGTTTAGTAGAAGCACAATTTAGATATTTGTAACAATTTGTCGAAAAGATTGTAAATTTAATAGAAGCCCCTTGCAAAATTGGTGAAAAACCATGAAAATAGAGATAGAATGTTTGAGAAGTATTAACTTCATGTTAAATCAGCATCAAGATTTGTCATAAATCTCATTTCGGGAGGTTTCATTTTTTATGTGGGGGGCTCCTTTATCTGAAAATGCCAAGTCTATCATGCTGCTTGGTAGTGGAGAATTGGGCAAGGAAGTTATAATCGAAGCTCAGCGCCTTGGTGTGCGTACAATTGCAGTAGATCGTTATGAACATGCACCTGCCATGGGTGTAGCTCATGAGTGTTATGTGATCGACATGCTCGATGGTGCAGCCTTAAGAGCGCTTATTGAGCGTATAAGGCCTGATGTTATTGTCCCTGAGGTTGAGGCAATTGCCACAGATATGCTGCTAGAGCTAGAGCAGGAAGGCTTTTTTGTTGTTCCAACAGCTACAGCAACTAGATTAACGATGGACCGAGAAGGAATTCGTAGACTTGCTTCTGAAAAGCTTGGCTTACCTACAGCAAGATATGGTTTCGCTAATAGCCTTGAAGAATTGAAGCAGATAGCACTTTCTATCGGTTTTCCTTGCGTGATTAAACCTTTGATGAGTTCATCGGGTAAAGGTCAAAGTGTGTGCCGTAGTGAACATGAGCTTGAGGCTTGTTGGAATATGGCGCTTGAAGGTGCACGAGCAAAAAAAATGCGTGTTATTGTCGAAGCATTTGTACCGTTTACAAGTGAAATTACGTTGCTCACGGTTCGTAGTATTAGTGGTACTACTTTTTGTGCCCCGATTGGTCATATTCAACAAGATGGTGACTACGTTGAGTCATGGCAACCTCATCCATTAAGCCAAGCACAGCTTGCGGAAGCGCAGCAAATGGCGACTGCAATTACAGATGAGTTAGGTGGATATGGGTTATTTGGGGTTGAGTTATTTGTAACAGACAATGGCATTGTATTTAGTGAAGTTTCTCCTCGTCCACACGATACAGGGATGGTAACGATGGTTACGCAGGATTTGTCAGAATTCGCTTTACATGTCCGTGCTATCCTTGGTTTTCCAATTCCTTCTGTTACGCTCCTAACAGCAGGTGCTTCAGCAACATTGAAGGCGGGTCAAGAAGGAGTACATTTTCAGATTGGTGGTTTGGATGAAGCATTAGCGATTCCAAGAACACAGGTACGCGTATTTGGTAAACCACTTTGTAAACCTGGTCGTCGTATGGCAGTAGCCTTAAGTGCAGCAGAAACAATTGATGAAGCCCGCAATCGTGCAAAAGCAGCGGCAAATTTATTAAAGGTGGTATGGTCCAATGAGTAGTCAAGCCTTTGCTCCAGCATTGGTAATCCGAAAATGTTGCTCTAATGATGTACAAGAAATGTTACCATTAATGCGCCAGCTATGTTATCCTACAACACCTAGTGTACTTAAAGAACATTTGTCCATGCTTGATAAGCATCCGCAAGAGTGCAGCTTGATTGCAGAAATAGATGGACATGTCGTTGGTACAACTTTCTTGAAATTATATCAAACTCATGACATGGCTAAGCCGGTAACCCGCATAACAGCCATGATTGTTGATGAAGAGCATCGTCTTTCAGGAATTGGTAAAAGACTACTGCAGGAAGCAGAAAAATGGAGTAAAGAACAAGGAAGCTCAAGGCTATACCTTTCTTATGGTGAGCATAACAGCGAAGCACGTGCTTTTTATGAACGTTTAGGATACACCTGTACTGGTTATCGCTTAAGTAAAAATATTTAATAAAAAAGAGTCATACCTAAAAATCATTGCATTTTAGGTATGACTCTCTTTTGTTAAGAGGGAACTTTTTGTTCTCTTAATGTATCATGGTATAGCCCTAAGCATCCATCATATATAAGCTCCAGCCCTTCATTATACTCAAAATCAGAAGGGGTAGTAAGCTTTACAGGTTTTTCAATCAACTCTATACCTCCTTGTCTTAGCACAGTATGTACAAACTGAGAACAAAAATAGGAGTCCTCTCCACCTAATTCTCGATTTAATATCACGCCTATAATACCAATATAATTATAGCTGTAACGCTCCTGGTTTAAGGAAAATTGTTCCACAAAGCATTGCATTGTGTTGTAGGTTTCTTCATTTACGGTATATTTGTATAGTGCACAACGTGCCTGTTTAAACAACTGAGAGTGTATCGTTTCCTGTACAAACCCACCAAAAATAGGAATTAGCTCGTGCTTACGTCCAAAGCTATACATTGTGTTTAATTGCTCATCAAAAGCGATCGATACGTGATTAAAAGGTGCTTTTGTATACCAACCGATCATTTTAGCTATAAATGAGCATGGATTACTGAGTACGATATAAATATTTTTTGTTCCAGCCATAACTTGCACCACTTCCATCCCAGTTTTCAAGTCATTTGAGGTCGTTAAACCTTAATGTATATCCTTATGTTACTTCAATTTAGGTCGCTACAAAACAGCCTTAGGTTGGGAAAAAAACTAGACTAAAGTTATAGTTTACCTTCCAATTTTTGCACATGCATATCTTACTTTATTCTGATAAAATAGGAAAGAACTCATTTTAAACAAATTTTGGGAGCTTAGGAGGCAATACAACATGGAAAAAAGGAATCAGAGTCCAACCACTAAGCGGATTTTTATCTCTATTTTAGTGTCTTCACTGTTAACATTATCTGTAATGTCTAGTGGGGAAACCGCACATGCTGCTTCTACCTCAAAGGCGATCAAACAACAAGAATTAGCAGTTGCATTTGCTAAAATCCAGAAGGAACGAGCTGCAGAGGTTGTTGATTTAGTTAACAAGGAGCGTGTGCAGGCAGGACTAAAGCCGTTAGTTGTACACACAAATTTAACGAATATGGCTAAAAATAAAGCAATTGATATGTATAAAAATAATTATTTTAGTCATACCTCGCCTAAATACGGATCTCCTTTTGATATGATGGACTTGTACAATATTACGTATCGTTATGCCGGAGAAAACATTGCCAAAGGGCAGCAATCTGCAAAGGAAGTTGTTAAAGCATGGATGGATAGCCCAGGCCATAAAGCAAATATTTTAAATAAGAACTTTGGACTGATTGGTGTAGGTTATTACAACGGCTATTGGGTACAGGAGTTTGTAGGTAAATAGAGGTCTGATTTTGGTTCTATATAAAAATTAGTGGTTGACAACGACTGGAGGTTGGCTACGATCCAGAGCGTTCTTGCGATTGTTGTTAAAATCATATTCCTTTTTATTGAAGTGAATTAATTGGTGGAATTTGATTTTAAGAGACAATCTTCAGAATCGCTCTGTCTCTTCGCTAGTTTGGGTTAGCGGTCAACCACTAATTTAAATAAAGAGCCAAAATTGATAAGAAAATGAATAAGCAAACACAAGTTTCCTATTGGAATGCTGTGTTTGCTTATTTGCATATTGTTTTCAGAACATTTATGTTTAATAATATAGACTCAATCTAAAAAAACAATATTTACTTTTTTTATATCAGCCAAGGAGGGACTCAGGTGAGATCAACATCTCGAATATGGATCATTACAGGCTTATTGTCTGGTTTAGCTACAATATTATTATTAGTTGGTTTTGTGTATGGCGTGAAAGATATATTATATCCTGCCGCCACGAGTGCTTCAGAGGATAAAGCAGCAGCTTCTCCGCCCAGTGTGGCAGATCAGCAGCCACCACTTCAAAACCATTTAGATGTAACTGCGATTGGCGATTCCTTAGCTAAAGGAACTGGGGATGATAAGGGACTTGGGTTTGCAGGCCGAACGGTGCAGACGTTAACGGAGCAAAAAATAGAGTCTCAGTTAAGAAATAATCTAGGCATCAATGGTTTAAAGACAGCGGGTCTTTTGGATATGTTAGAGGAAAAAGGAGTAAAGCATGCCTTACAGCAATCCAATGTTATATTACTATCTATTGGTGGTAATGATTTATTTCAAGGTGCACAGGCTTTACAAAATGGTGGACAGCTACCAACATGGAATGATCTAGAAAAAGCGATTAGAGATGCTGGTGAAAATTTTAAAAAGATTATAAAAAAACTAAATGAAATTAATCCAGATGCACAGCTTGTTTATGTTAGCCTTTATAATCCATTTACAGATTTAAAAGATATGAAAGGGATTGGTAATCGCGCGGTTTCAAGCTGGAATTTGTTAACCTCAGAGGTGTTATCTTCATATGAGCATACATTAGTTGTGCCAACCTTTGATTTGTACGTAAATAATGGTGGACGTTACTTATCCAGTGACCATTTTCATCCTAATCAGGATGGATACCAGATCATTGCGCAGCGAATTGTCCAAAGTATTTATATTGAAGGCTTAGTCAAAAAATAGGGGGAGGATAACATGCAAAAAGCTATGATTAATACGACGGATACAAGTGAACTTGAGCCAGTGTTATCCGTCTCACATTTAAAGAAAAGAATAGGAAAAAAGTGGATCGTAAAGGACGTTAGCTTTGATATTCGACCAGGTGAAATCTTCGGCTTTTTAGGTCCAAACGGTGCAGGCAAAACGACGACAATTCGCATGCTGGTCGATTTAATCCGTCCCACTGAAGGTAGCATTAAAATCGCTGGATATGATGTGCAAAAAAATCCGGAGAAAGCATTATCTTTTGTAGGCTCCATTGTAGAAAATCCAGAAGTATATACATACTTGACAGGATGGGAGAACCTAGAGCAGTTTGGGAGAATGATGCCAGGGATTGATCAAGCACGTATTGCTGAGGTTGCACAAATTGTTAGACTTGATGCACGTATTCATGATAAGGTTAAAACCTACTCATTAGGGATGCGGCAACGTTTAGGGATCGCACAAGCATTGTTAGGCAGACCTAAGCTTTTAATATTGGACGAGCCTACCAATGGCCTTGACCCTAAAGGCATCAAGGAAATGAGAAGCTTTATACGTGAGCTAGCGGGGACAGGCATGGCTGTATTTGTCTCAAGTCACTTATTAAGCGAAATTCAATTGTTATGTGATCGTGTTGCAATTATTAGCCAAGGTAGAGTTTTAACGGTAGGGACTGTAGAGGAATTGATCAAAGGGGGAGAAAATTACGTTATATGGGAGCTTGAGCCTCGTGAGCAAGGCTACCGCGTATTACAAGCTGACAATATCACAATGCTAGATGAGACCGATCATGTGCTAGATGATTCTGTATTAGTAGGAACGTCTCAGGATGCGATTGTAACGAAGATGGACACGAGTCTAGTGGATGGTATGGTGGCGAAGCTTGTACAGTCTGGAATTGCAGTAAAGGCAGTGCAACGGATCAACCCAACATTAGAACAGCTATTTTTGCAGCTAACGGAAGGTGAGCATATTGAATAGAATGAGAGACCTAGTCAAAAATGAAACGATAAAAATGATTAAGAAAAAACGTTTTTATGTGATTTTGCTTGTTCTTTTTGTCATGGTGCCCATTTTTTCGTATGCCCAAATGCGTATTGCCCAAGAAAGAATGGATAAATACGGTGATGATTGGCGTAGACAAATTCAGCAAGCGATTACAGATAACCAAAATTCGTTAGGTAGTGATCGTGTACCTGAGGAATATAAAAAGTATCGTAAAATTTATATCCAGCAAATGAGATATTACTTAGATAATGATGTTAATCCGCAGCAAAGTGGTGGCATTACCTTTACGAAGGAGTTTTTAAATAACGCGGCGACCTTGTTGATTCCGCTTTTAATTATGGGGATTGGCTCTGATATCGTTTCCTCTGAACGAAGTAATGGGACAATTAAAATGCTACTAACTCGTCCAATTCGTAGGTGGAAAATATTACTAAGCAAGCTCATCACGTTAGTGATGTTTGTCTCATTAATAGTTGTGGCAACGTACATCATTTGTTATGCTGTTTCAGGACTATTTTTTGGTTATGGTGGTTTTAATCTACCTGTTTTTACAGGATTCCAGTTAAATGGGACTGAGGTGGACATTTCTAATGTGCATGCAGTACCACAATGGCAGTATTTATTTATGCAGGCAGGATTAATTTGGTTTATTAGTGTAATCGTTGCTTTGCTTGCATTTATGGTGTCTGTTTTGGTTCGCAGTACCGCAGCTAGCATTGTCATTATGATGGCAACGTTAATTTCAGGTAGTATTTTGACCAATATGGCATCCTCATGGAGCAGTGCAAAATATTTATTTATGGTAAACCTTGGTTTGACAAACTTTTTATCAGGTTCACCTGCGCCTATTGAGGGGATGACTTTACCATTTTCACTTGCTGTTTTAAGTGTGTGGGGAATTGCGTCACTGTTTGTTTCATTCCTTGTCTTTACGAAACAGGATATTTTGAATTAAAATGTACAAGGAATCAAAACACTTGTTTGCATGAAGTAAGCAAGTAATCATAAGTATTACATAAAGAAGATTAAAGGGGGAGCATGAATGGCGGAACAAATCGATTTATTCGATGCGGATGCCACTTCCGGTAAAGTTCCTAGTGGTGCTAACTCGGGATACGAGGCGGACGACATTCAAGTGCTCGAAGGGCTTGTCGCGGTACGCAAACGACCAGGTATGTATATCGGTAGTACGAGTTCGTCGGGTCTTCATCATCTGGTATGGGAAATTGTTGATAATGCTGTTGACGAGCATTTAGCTAAATTTTGTTCGAAAATTGAAATCACGTTAAATCGAGATGGCTCGATTACCGTATTTGATAATGGACGAGGCATACCAACAGGGATGCATAAGACAGGCATTCCTACACCGCAGGTCGTGTATACAATCTTACATGCAGGTGGTAAATTTGGTGGCTCTGGTTACAAAAAATCAGGGGGACTCCATGGCGTTGGTGCCTCGGTTACGAATGCTTTGTCTGAATGGCTTGAAGTTAATATATACCGTGAGGGTAAAATTCACCGTATGCGCTTTGAGTATTGGGTAGATAAGCAAGGAAATGAGCATGTGGGCGAGCCTGTAACAGGGCTTGAAGTAATTGGAAATACGAATCGCACAGGAACTAAGGTGACATTTAAGCCGGATCAAAGAGTATTTCAAAGTGGAATCTCCTTTAACTATGAAACACTTGCTGAGCGCTTACAAGAGATTGCCTTTTTGAATTCAGGGCTTAGAGTTGTGCTTAAGGATGAACGCTCTGATCGTGCAGATGAGTTTCATTATGAAGGTGGAGCAAGCCAATTTGTGCAATTTCTTAATGAAGGCAAGGATGTGCTTCATGAGGTTGTGCATTTTTATGGTGAGCGTGATGATATTGAGGTTGAGGTTGCTTTACAATATAACGCAGGATATACCGAAACATTAGCTTCGTTTGTCAACTCAATTCCTACACGTGGAGGCGGGACGCATGAGACCGGCTTCAAAACTGCTTATACACGCGTCATGAACGATTATGCCCGTAAGAACGGTATTTTGAAGGAAAAGGACAAAAACCTTGAAGGTGGCGACTTACGTGAAGGCATGATGGCTGTCATTAGCGTGAAAATGTCTGAGGTGGAGTTTGTTGGTCAAACGAAGGATCAGCTGGGTAGCGCTTCTGCCAGAAGTAGTGTTGATGCGATTGTTGCAGAGAAATTGGCAGTTTTTTTAGAGGAAAATCCTCAGATCAGTCAATCCTTAATTAAAAAGGCATTACAGGCTGCTAAAGCTAGAGAAGCGGCACGTAAAGCTAGAGATGAGATGCGCTCAGGCAAAAAACGGAGTGAAGGCTCTAACCTTGGTGGTAAGCTAACCCCTGCACAATCTAAAGATTTTAGTCGTAATGAGCTATTTATTGTTGAAGGTGACTCTGCTGGTGGTTCTGCAAAACAAGGACGTGATTCTAAAATTCAAGCGATCTTACCCTTAAAGGGAAAACCGCTGAATCCGGAAAAGGCGAAGCTTGCAGATATTTTAAAAAATGATGAATATCGTGCCATTATTTCAGCGATTGGCGCAGGCATTGGAACGGAATTTGAAATTGGTGACAGCAATTATTCCAAAATTATTATTATGACGGATGCGGATACAGATGGTGCGCATATTCAAGTCTTGTTGCTTACTTTCTTTTACCGTTACATGAAGCCGTTAATTGATGAAGGTAAGGTATTTATTGCACAGCCACCTTTATATAAAATCACAAGGCGTTCAGGTAAGCTGGAGACCGTTAGATATGCTTGGACTGAGGAGCAGCTACAAAACTATTTAAAGGAATTTGGAAAAAACTACGAGCTTCAGCGCTATAAAGGGCTTGGAGAAATGAATCCAGACCAGCTATGGGAAACAACGATGAACCCAGAGGCACGTACACTATTACAGGTACAAATTGTTGATACTGCGAAAGCAGAACGCCGAGTATCCACGCTAATGGGGGATAAGGTAGATCCACGTAAAAACTGGATTATTGAAAATGTAGATTTTACAGAGTATGAGGAATAGAAGGTGACTTGATTTGAGCATGTTGGAGAATTTTTTACCAGCGTATCTGGAAGAGGTTGTAGGTGACAGGTTCGGCAGGTATTCCAAATATATTATTCAAGACCGCGCCATTCCTGATGTTCGTGATGGATTAAAGCCTGTGCAACGCCGAATTTTATATGCAATGTATGACTCTGGCAATACACCTGACAAGCCTTATCGCAAATCTGCGAAAACGGTAGGGGACGTTATGGGGAATTACCATCCTCACGGGGATTCCTCGATTTATGACGGTATGGTTAGAATGGCGCAGCCTTGGAAGATGGGGCATGTGTTAGTCGATGGGCATGGAAACTGGGGTTCTCAGGATGATGATCCTGCAGCAGCGATGCGTTACACAGAGGCACGCTTGTCGCATATTGCTTTAGAGCTTTTGCGAGACATTGATAAGCGAACAGTGCCATTTAAAGATAACTTTGATAATACAGCGATGGAGCCAGTTGTGTTGCCAGCAAGATTTCCTAATCTGCTTGTGAACGGGGTTAGTGGAATTTCTGCTGGTTTTGCAACTGAAATCCCCCCTCATAATTTACGTGAGGTGATAGATGCTTGTGTTGCTCTGATGGAAAAACCAGAAATGACCTTGGATGAAATCAGGATGTTTATAAAAGGTCCAGACTTCCCAACGGGTGGCATTATTATGGGCGAAGATGGAATTCGCCAAGCATATGAAACAGGGAAAGGCCGAATTTATTTACGTTCAAAGACTGAAATTGAGAGCTTACGTGGTGGAAAGCAACAAATCGTCATCACTGAAATCCCGTATCAGGTTGTTAAATCGCGTTTAGTTACGGCGATGGAAAGTATTCGTTTAGAGAAAAAGGTAGAAGGCATTGCTGAGGTTCGTGATGAATCAGGGCGTAATGGACTTCGCATCGTTGTTGAACTAAAAAAGGATGCTGATGCGCAAGGGATTCTTGCCTATCTATTCAAAAAAACGGACTTGCAGGTAACCTACAACTCCAATATGGTTGCAATTGTTAAAAAAGCACCAAGACAGCTTGGGCTTAAAGCGATGCTTGAGGCTTATATTGCTCACCAACGTGAAGTAGTGACTTTTCGGACGCAATATGACTTGGAAAAGGCGGAGGATCGCTCCCATGTGTTAGAAGGTTTAGTGAAGGCACTCAATATATTGGATGAAGTGATCGCCGCAATTAAAGCTTCGAAAAATCGTCAGGATGCTCAAAAAAATCTAGAATGGATGTTTGGCTTTACTGAACGCCAAGCGGACTCTATTTTAGCGTTACAGCTATATCGTCTAACCAATCTCGAAATTACTGCTCTGCAAAAGGATCTCGATGAGCTACAGAAAAAAATCGCAGTCCTACGTGGTATTTTGGAAAGTGATAAGAAATTAATTGCAGTCATTCGCAAGGAATTAGTAGAGATTCGTGATAAATATGGTGTAGACCGTCGTTCTGTCATTCAGGATGAAATTGAAGAATTAAAGGTTAACCTTGAAGTTATCGTCTCTCAGGAGGATGTACTTGTTGCGTTATCAAATGAGGGTTATATTAAGCGGACAAGTATGCTTTCATTTACCCGTTCGGGTGGTGAGCTAGAAACGAGTGGCGTTAAGGACGGCGACTATATTAAACATCTATTTGAAGTGAATACGCTTGAAAATATATTAGTATTTACACAGCGTGGTCAATACTTCTTATTACCTGTGCATCAAATTCCAGAGTTTAAATGGAAGGATAACGGGACGGCGATTGTTAACGTAATTCCGTTGTCGAAAGAGGATCGAATTATAAGTGTAATCCCAGTGAAAAGCTTTGATGAAGAAGGCATTAGTCTTGTCTTCGTCACAAAGCAAGGCCAAGTGAAGCGCACAGAACTGAAGGAATACGAGACAAAACGTTCTGGTGCTGTTGCGGCTTGTAAAGTGGGTCCTCAAGATGAAGTTGTTAGCGTTCAGGTTAGTCACAACAACCAGGATATTGTGTTAATTACGGAGCAAGGGATGTCGATTCGCTTTAATGAGCAAGAGGTAAACAGCATGGGACGTGTTGCTGGTGGTGTTAAGGGGATTACATTAAAAGACAATGACAATGTTGCTACCGCAATTTGGGTGGAAGGTGATGAAGGAGAACTCCTTGTCATTACAGACTTGGGATACGGTAAACGAAGTTTATTGCTAGACTATCCAATTCAAAGCCGAGGTGGCAAAGGCGTTCAAACCTTTGAATTTAAAGAAGGAAAAAGAGTCAAGCCTAATGGCAATGCCTTAATTAAAGCGTTCCATACGAAAGAAGCCTTGGAACTGGTTTTAATTACTGAAGCTGGAGAAGCACATGTAATTAGCTCTGAGAAGTCACCTATTGACGATCGGAAATCGATTGGGAAGCAGTTAGTTCCATTGCAGAAGCAAGAGAAGATTATTGATATTCTTCATAAGCAAGGGAATGAAATCAATTAATTATTGTTAAGCAGTTAGTATAGGGGAGACCTTGGACTAGCTGCTTTTTTATTAGTATTTTCGAGGTTACAACCTACTTATAAGTGAGGGGAAATTTGGAAGTAGGCAGGAGTTTTGTAGCATCATAGCGAATAAAGGTCAGATACATTTATTTAGAGAAGGTGGGCGAAGATATTGCATGCTGACAGTTTTGCCCGATTACTTGATGTCCTTATGAAGGAATATCAAAGTCACATGGAGCAGCATTTAGCACCTACTTTAACGACATCTCAGTTCACTGTGCTTGAGTTATTAGTGGAGCAGGGTTCGTTAAAGCCATCTGACTTGTTGCCATTTCTCACAACCACACCAGCGGCTGTGACGATGCTGTTAGATCGGATGGAGCGAAGCGAGCTTATACGCCGAGAACGGGATGAAGCAGATCGTCGTATTGTATGGATTTATATTACAGAGAGCGGATTACAGGAAGTACAAAGAGGGACCGAGGTTCGAAGAGCTTACTTAAATGAAATATTAGATCATTTATCTACACATAATCAGCAGCTACTTATTTATTTAATGGGGAAAATTACGAGTAAGAAAGAAACTGCTTCCTCAGAGTAAATTTATTTTCTTAAAAAAAGACACCCCAAGAACGTTGAGTTTTACAATGTTCATGGTGGTGTCTTTTATGTTATTTATTGTGTACTTACTGTGTACTGCGTAGCACTGGCAACTTACGGTTATAAACAGCCTCATCCCACTCACTCCAAGGAAATTGCCTTGGTGGTAGCGAGACCAGATCAATAGGTTCCTTTGTAACAGGATGAGGAACACCTACATAGAGGGACCAGAGTGCAATTTGCTGCCCAGGCTTATTTACCTGTGTACCATATTTTTGATCCCCATACAGTGGGCAACCCATCGCATTCATTTGCACACGAATTTGATGGGAGCGACCTGTGAGTAGTTCAATATGAATAAGGCTCAGCGGGTTTGCTCCTGAAGTGGTGCCAAGGACGTTATAGTTTAAAATCGCTTCCTTGCTGCCAGGGGTTCCTTTAGCAACGACAGACACCGTATTGTTTTTTTCGTTTTTCAACAAATAATGTTGTAGTGTTCCCTCAGGTGAAGTAGGAACGCCTCTAACGATAGCAACATACAGCTTTTCAAACCTTCTTGTTCGTACTGCGTCGGATAGTCTTGAAGCCGCTTTAGACGTTTTAGCAAAGATCATTGCCCCACCTACTGGACGATCAAGACGGTGGACAAGTCCTAAATACACATTGCCAGGCTTCTGGTAACGAACTTTAAGATCATCCTTGAGCAACGTTAATAGATCTAGGTCTCCACTGCTGTCCTCTTGTGTGGGGATATTCGGTGGCTTTACGATGCCAAGCAGATGATTGTCCTCATACAAAATTGAAATATCATGCAAGACGTTATTCCTCCCAACGCCCTAAAATGCCACATGGAAGGTTGAAACCTGATTTTGTAATTGGCAAGCCTAGCTCACCTGCTGAAATGGAGCCCCCATATTTTTTCTTCATCGTCATGCTTAAAATGTTATTTAATACACTTGGAGATAACCCAGTTGTATAGGAGTTAATTAACAGGAACAAAGGTTGATCTGACAAAATAGATAAGCAGGATTCTACGAATGGATATAAGCTTTGCTCCAGCTTCCATGTTTCACCATTAGGTCCTCGTCCATAGGAGGGAGGGTCCATAATAATTGCATCGTATTTATTGCCACGACGCTCTTCACGTTGTACGAATTTAAATACATCATCCGTAATAAAACGAACTGGACGATCGCCAATACCAGACAACGTAAGGTTTTCCTTTGCCCACTGTACCATACCTTTTGCCGCATCGACGTGTACGACAGAGGCACCTGCTGAAGCCGCTGCAACGGTAGCTCCACCCGTATAAGCAAATAAATTTAATACTTTAATAGGGCGATTTGCATTTTTAATTTTGTCCATCATCCAGCTCCAATTGGCAGCTTGCTCAGGAAATAACCCTGTATGCTTAAAATTGGTTGGTTTAAGATAAAATTGCAAATCTTTAAATGAAATCGTCCAGCGATCAGGGATAGATTTTTTCATTTCCCATTCACCACCACCAGAAGAACTACGGTGGTAGTGACCGTGTACATCATTCCATAGTTTTTTATCTGATCCTTTAGGCCAAATAATTTGAGGGTCTGGACGTCTTAAAATAATATCGCCCCAACGTTCTAATTTTTCACCGTCTCCAGTATCGATCACTTCATAGTCAATCCATTCATTTGCTACATACATAAAAGTTTAATCATCCTTCCAATTTAACCGTTTCTATAAAATAAACCATAGTGATGTTATTGTAACTCATTTGACTATTGACATGCTACCCTAAGTATCGTTTGTTTAGTATCTCTCTTTTATGTTGACATTGATAATCATTATCAATAAACTGAATATAAAGATTTTTATTTAAAATTTGGGGCTCAACTTAAAATTAGTGGTTGAGAGGAAGCGAAAATAGCGAAGGGGAAGAGGGATGGTGGGGAAGTGAACACGTCCGCCTTTACAGCCTGTTTTTCAACCGATAAATATCTAAGCCAAGAAAATCAGGTCTGTAACAGGGGTAGAAGCCACCCTCTGCGCCGTAGCTGCTTTCCTCGGAAGTGAGCAACCACTAATTTTGGTTTTGAGCCAAATTTGGAGGAGCATAACATGAGTCAATATATTGTGGTCTATTCCAGTTTATCAGGGAATACAGAGGATATTGCTGATTTGATCGGGGAAGGCATTAAATCAACAGGACATGAAGTGACGGTAAAGGATGCAATGGATTGTAATGCTTCGATTTTAAAGGAATATGATGCTTTTTGTATCGGTGCATACACTTGGGGAGATGGAGAGCTGCCAGATGAATTCCTTGATTTTTTTGAGGAAATGGATGAGCTAGATTTAACGGGAGTTTGTGCAGCCACTTTTGGCAGTGGAGATACAACCTATGAGCAATTTTGTGCTTCGGTAGATATTTTAGAAAAAAAGATTGTAGAGCGTGGGGGGACGATCACCCAACCTGGCTTAAAAATTGAATATTCCCCTACAGGAGATGAACGTGAGTTATGTCAGCAATTTGGCATTAATTTCGTAAGCCATGTCAAGAGTTGCTAGGTAATATGATTTAAAAAAACTACCATTCATAATAACATAAAAACAGAGGTGCATTAGGAAGAAAGAAGTTACTTTTTTCACAATACCTCTGTTTTTACATTTAGCTATAAAAGAATGAACGACTCCACTTATAGTAGCTTTGCTCGTGTTGTACTTGAAAACCTACAGATTCATAAAGGTAACGAGCATGATCGTTATTTAGTGCAACCTCAAGCCATACATTTACGCCAAGCTTAGATTCACGCTCAACAATATGCTCAAGTACAACTCGTCCAATTCCTTGTCCCCTCATCGCTGCCGAAATGACAAAACCATACAACCACACTTCATCTTTACTTTCATGTGAAATTCTTATTTTCCCTACGGCCTGATCCTCTTTCATAACAACAAAGTATTGAGATTGGTCTATGAAGCTTAATTTTTCGTAATATTCGATTGCTACGTCTTCACTTTCTCCAAAACCGTCAACATCTAATTGCGCAAAAAAATGTTGATGAAGTTCAGGTTGGTAAGGATCTAGCTTAATTGACTGATTTAAGTGATTATCATTTTGAGCTGTCCCAGCAGTTTTCTCCAGTGGGTAATACTTCATTTGATATTCTGTATAACCTAATTGACAAGGTATTTGACGTAAAAATGCTACACCAGATGATGAATTTGCAGGTGTATTCAGTAAAATCTCCTTGTATTGCTGCTCAAGCTTCATTGTAATGCTTTCTTTAATCAGCTTAGTGAAAATTCCCTGTCTACGGTAATCAGGATGCACCATCCCACATACTTCAACCTTGTCCCCAAAAGGGTACAACGCCAAAAATCCAACGAGTTGGCCTTCATGCAGATGGTAAAAGCTATTTTCATTATCATCACGTGCTTCTAACATATCCCAGTTTAACTTCAGTGAAAGGTTGTCATGCTGCTCTACGATATGTTGTAAATGTAAAATATTATGTTTCAAGCTCAATCACACTCCAATATAAATCAGTATAATACCTTGACAATCTTAAGGCTAGAGGCTTAGCTTATAGTATATTTAACGTTTATACAAGACTGATACAATAATAAATAGATTAACAGGATGATTAGGGGGACACCAAATTATGACTACACCTATTTTTGAAATGAGCAATATTAGCTGGGTTAGAGATGGAAAAAAGGTTCTTACTAACGTAAATTGGAAAATGAATCAAGGCGAGCATTGGGCATTATTTGGCTTGAACGGTTCTGGTAAAACGACATTGCTGAATATGCTAAATGGGTACATTTGGCCCACGACAGGGGAAATCTCGGTATTCGGGCACAAATTTGGGCAGATTGACTTAAGGGAATTAAGAAAATCGATTGGATGGGTAAGCTCTTCCTTTCAAGAAAAGCTCCATCGCTCACAAAAAAGCCAAGAGCTTGTCGTAAGTGGCAAATATGCAACGATCGGTTTGTATCAATCTCCAGCTGAGGAGGATTACGAGCGTGCAGATAAATTGATGCGACAACTGGGGGTTTATCATGTTAAAGATCGAACCTATGCTACTTGTTCGCAAGGCGAGCAACAAAAACTACTTATTGCTAGAGCGCTAATGGCATCACCTAAGCTGTTGATTTTAGATGAAGCTGCAAATGGACTCGATTTTATTTCAAAAGAAGGATTGCTTGATAGCATTGCAGAGCTTGCTACTAGCGAACAAGCTCCTCATTTATTATATGTAACACACCATACGGAAGAAATTTTGCCTATATTTACACATACCTTATTACTTCGAAGAGGTGAAGTTTTTGGGAGTGGAGAGACAAAACAAGTATTTAATGATGAACAATTATCTCAATTTTTCGAGATGCCTGTTGCTGTGAACTGGAATGATGATCGTGTCTGGCTACGCCGCAAATAAATGAAACCATATCTCCTTCTCATCCGTAATAAATTTAAACAAAGACGATATAGATTTAAAGAAGAAAGAGATTAATGGAGGGAAGTCTATGGCAGCAGAAACAAATACGACGAAAAACTTAAAGAAGATCCCCAATCCAGGGGCAATTTTTGCCGGGATCATCATTGTGCTTGTGCTGATTGTAGTGGGGGCTAATAGTGTTGCACAGGTGCAATACGGACATGTAGGACTGTATAAGACGTTTGGGAAACTAAATGATAAAGTACTCACACCGGGACTACATTTGAAAATGCCATTTGTCCAAGAAGTAATTCAGGTCAATACGCAGGTCGCGAAGACAGAGACAGATACGACAGCATCATCTAAAGATTTGCAGCCAGTGTCCACGCACGTCGTTGTTAACTACTCTGTGCATAAAGAGTCGGTATATAAGCTGATGAATGATATCGGTGCTAATTTTGATACGGTTATTATAAATCCTGCCATTCAGGAAATTATTAAGGAAGTAACTGCAAAATACCAAGCTGAGGAGCTCATTTCTTTACGTGACAAGGTTGCAGGGGAAATCAATGAGGACTTAACCAAACGTCTAGCGACGTATAACCTGGTCGTGAATGAGATTAACATCGTTAACTTTAACTTCTCAGATGCATTTAATCAATCCATTGAAGCGAAGCAGGTTGCACAACAGCAAGCACTTAAAGCAAGCAATGATCTGAAGCGGATTGAAATTGAAGCGAAGCAAAAAGTAGCGCAGGCACAAGCAGAAGCAGAGGCGCTCAAACTGAAAAAGCAAGAGGTTACGCCAGAGCTAGTACAGCTTAAGCAAATTGAGGTTCAGGAGAAGGCACTTGAAAAATGGGATGGCAAGTTACCCCAAGTTACAGGTGGAGCTACCCCTTTTGTAGATATTAATCAATTTTCTTCATCGCAATCAAAATAAACATAAAAATTATTTTGAAATTAAACAATCTACAATTATAAAAAATACTTCTTTAGTCGTTAAGCCCAACTTGACTAGAGAAGTATTTTTTTATCTTATTGTAAAAATAGGACTATAGGATTGTTTTTTCTTGATTTCCCATCAATTTATGTAAGAAAATTACCCAAATAAGGGTGTTTTGAACTATTTAGTCTTGTTGATTTTGATTCGATATTAATAGGTATAGATGAATAGAAGGGGGTCTTACTCGTTTGTTAGTTCACGTCATGGATTTGAAAACAGGAGATAAGCTACGATCTGATATTTTTAATTCGGCAGGTCTACATATTTTAGCTAAAGGGACTGTCATTCGAAATGAAGAAATTGCGTTATTAATTCGCCATAGTATTGATTTGATTGATATTGAATTAAAGGAAAACAAAGAGGAAGCTACGATAACGGAAGAAGAGGTGTTTTATCAGAAGCTGAAGGAAGATTTTGATTACACCATTCAGGCATATCAAGGCATTTTTCTAGATTCTTTAGTGAAAGGGAAATTTAATCCTGATAAGGTGCAGGAAAGACTAGAAACATTGCTGGAAAAAATAGATAGTCGTAAAAATGTAGTTAATTTATTGCTTGATCTTGGACGTGAAGACGAAACAATTTATAATCACTCCTTACAAGTTGGATTATTATCCTATTACATAGCAACATGGCTTGGGTATTCTAAGGAAGAGAGCTACGAAATTAGTCAAGCTGGATATTTGCACGATATTGGCAAAAGTAAAGTTCCTCATGCCATTCGAGATCATGTCGGAGAGCTTACAGGTAAGGAGCTTGAAATAATGCGAAATCATACCAGATATGGTTATGATATTATTCGTAACTCCATGTCTGATGGGAGTATCGCCTTAGTTGCATTACAGCATCATGAGCTTGAGGATGGAACAGGTTATCCGTTAGGGCTTGGGAAAAATGCAGTTCATCCTTATTCTCAAATTGTTGCCGTTGCCAATAATTATGTTGAACTCACATCACAGTATGAAGGAAAAGGGAGCCAAGGTTTCCTAAGTGTATTAAAAAAGATTTATGATTTAGGATTTGGTAAGCTAAACGAAAGACCTGTTCAAGCTTTAATGCAAAACTTATTACCTAACATTCTTAGTAAAAAGGCTTTACTTAATACAGGACAAGAGGGCATTATTGTTCTCAATAATCCTAATGATATTTTTAGACCACTTGTTAAGGTGGGTAGCGAGTTTATTGATTTGGCAAAAAATCGTAACATTTTAATTGAAGAGATCTATTTATAGCTATAAAAGCTCTATCCATGCTAGATATGGGTGGAGCTTTTTTGTCTGTTTATGTCGTAATCCATGAAATTGCGTGTAATTTATCCTTTTAACAAGTTAATGGGATGGGGTATACTAGACGTTAAGTGTTTTACAATAAAATGGGGGGTTGTTGTAGAATGCAACATTTTGAACAAGATGGAGAGGTTTAGATGAGTTTTAATAAAAATAAAAGCAAGAACGATCAAAAGCAAGAACGATTTTCTTCCGCAGGCTTTATTTTAGCTGCAATTGGTAGCTCAGTAGGGCTGGGAAATATGTGGAAATTCCCGTATATTACAGGGGAAAATGGTGGGGCAGCATTTTTCTTACTATTTATCGTATGTTTAATTATTATAGGTTTGCCTGTTTTGCTTGCAGAGCTTGCGATTGGTCGGACCTCACGAACTAGTGCAGCGACCGCTTTTTCCAAAATAACTGGGAAAAAGGGTTGGAATGGCTTAGGGATACTGCAGATTATTGCACCATTTATTATATTATCCTTTTATGTGATTATTGCTGGCTGGACACTTCATTATGCGATGTTGTCCTTTTCAGGTCAATTATTTAAAGATAGCGATTATAGTGCAGTTTTTGCTAACTTTAGCTCAGGGTACTTACCTATCATGTGGCAGGGAATATCGATTCTCATTTCTGCATGGGTTGTTATCAAAGGTGTCTCTGGTGGGATAGAAAAGTTTAATAAAGTATTATTACCAGGCATGGTTGTTTTATTAATTATTTTAATGATTCGAGCATTAACCTTACCTGGGGCGGGTGCAGGAGTTAATTTTTTCTTAAAGCCTGATTTTGCATCACTAAGTCCTGAATCGGCACTAATTGCCCTTGGACATGCCTTTTTCTCTTTATCACTTGGTATGGGTATTTTAATGACTTACGGAGCTTATGTTAATAAGGAGCAATCGTTAGGTACCGCTGCTTTGGCTATAGGCGCAGGGGATTTAATCTATGCTTTTATTGCAGGATTAATCATATTCCCAACAACATTTTCATTTGGGATTGCACCTGATAAGGGGCCCTCACTAATTTTCGAAGCTTTACCGGCTGCATTTTCTTCAATGCCTGCTGGAAGCGTTTTTGCAGGATTATTTTTTGTCATCCTTGCGATAGCGGCAATTACATCTTCTGTTTCATTACTAGAAGTTCCAGTAGCCTATGCAAGGGAACGTTGGAGTTGGTCACGTTCGCGTTCAGTTTGGACTATGAGTATTTTAGTTTTCCTACTAGGTTTACCTTCGGCATTATCCCTTGGCTTAGCAAAAAATATAACACTGTTTGGTGTAAGCTTCTTTGATGCAATGGATTTCATTGCTTCTAACATTTTACTTCCATTCATCGGACTGGTTGTGACTATTTTTGCCGGTTACTTTTGGAAAAATATCGCTGAAGAGTCTGGGTTAAATCAAACTTGGTTTAAGATTTGGTTATTTATGCTACGTTATATTGCACCAATCTTAGTGCTACTCGTGTTACTTCATACATCAGGCGTAATTAAGTTTGAATAACATATAAGTTGCAGTAGAAAAGGAACCCTGGCCAACTATTAATGGTTGCCCTAGAGTTCCTTTTTCATGATTCAATGATTCAATTCAAGTAATTTGATTATAATATTTAAATTGAGTACCGTTATACTTTTATGATTGCTGTAATTTCTTCATCAAGATCGAGCTGTACATCCTGACGGAAAACTCTTGCTTGATATTCAGAGTGAACGTAACGAATGATTGCTTCAATCATTTGGGATTCAGACATGAACTGATTACGTGCTTTAGCCCACACTTCAGCACTGTATCCTGCATCTTCCTCCCAGCTTAACTCCACCTGAACCTCAGTAGGCTGAATGTCATTTCGTTCTGCAATATGAATACAGATTGCATTGATGATTTCATCCATACTTAAAATAATACGTGACATTAGTAACGTGTACCCCGATCATCGGAAGGTTGGGGCTGTGGTTGTTTTCTCCGGAATAATGCCATTACTAGCATAACTAAGATATATATAGCAAACACGTTAACCGCAAGTCCTAAAATATTACCCATCATTCCCATTCCTGAGAACATAGAGCCAAATAGTAAACCTGCAATACCACCCATCATCATTCCTTTAAACAAGCTACCCCCACTAAAAAATCCACGGCCATTTGAAGCGGTAGAGCTTGTACTTCCTGTACTGCTTTTTGATGAATCTGTTTTTCGAACTCCACTATCTGTTGTCTTTTTTGGTGTTGTTGTATAGCTACGAGTGCCTGATTTAAACCCTCCACCACGTCTAGCATCTGCTAAATCCGGTGATACCATTGCAAAGAAAACAGTTAAAGCCACAATCACTAAAGAAATACGTTTGGTTAGTTTCATCATCGTTAGTAATTACCCTCCAAAAAAAGTTTGACCCCTAATCGTCTAGTGTCTAGCTAATTCTACGTTTATCTATTAAAATGGTTTCAATTTTATTTGAAATTTATATTTTTATAGATCAAAAACTAAATATGAGGTTAATGGTGCATAAAGCTTAAATATGTGTGGAAATATAGGACAAATGAAGACAATGTTTAATTATTCTGAAGGAGTGAGTGTATGTCGCTTGATATTTATTTAAATTTTGCTGGCAACTGTCGAGAGGTGGTTCTTTATTATGTAGACGTTTTTGGTCTAGAGCAGCCACATATTATGACTTTTGGGGAAATGGAGCCAGATCCTAGTCACCCGATACCAGATGAAGCTAAATCTTTAGTAATGCATACTCGCATAAGTATAGGTGGCAATACCCTTATGTTTTCAGATACTTTTCCGGGTATGCCCTTTACACAAGGGAATAATTTTAGCTTAAGCCTAACTTTAAGAAGTGCGGATGAGCTTAAGTCAGCATTTGAAAAGCTAAAGGAAGGCGGAAAAGTAATTATGGAGCTGGGGCCAACATTTTGGAGCGAGCTTTACGGCAGTATTGTTGATAAGTTTGGTATACAGTGGCAATTTAATTTGGAAAAATAGGCTCTATTATATAAATCAGTTCTTGACAATGACTGAAGGCTGCTAGCTACGATATAGAGAGTACTTTCAATTGTTGTTAAAATCATACAAGACAATCTCCAGAATCTCTCTGTCTCTTTGCTAGTTTGGGTTGGCTGTCAATTACTGATTTATGATTCCATAATATACGAGATCCTCAAACTTGTTTTCCTTTTTTACATGTTGATGAAGCACACCTTCCTGTACCATGCCAGCCTTGAGCATTACTTTTCCAGAGGCAGGATTTGAAGCGAAATGCGTTGCGTACACCTTATGATATTTCTTGTGATTAAACGCAAATTCGATCATTGCTTTCGCTGCTTCGCTTGCAATTCCCTTTCCCCAGTACTTTTCACCGATCCAATACGCTAATTCACCATGCTTATGACCTTGGTTGTTGCTTATTCCAATTCCGCCATATAACTCTTGTGTCACTTTATCTGTAATTGCAAATTGATACATGACATCCTTAGAGAAATTACCCTCGTGCCTTTCGATCCATGCTACAGCATCACTTTCACTATAAGGATAAGGTAAAGAAAGTGTACTTTTATAAATATTGTAGTTATTACATAATTCAGACACGATGGGTGCATCTGAAGCTAAAAATGGTCTAAGCAGCAGTCTTGTTGTTTCGATCGTTTTATTGTGTGGATTGTACATAGATATAGATACGCCTCCCTAAAAGATTTTTAACAGTATAACAGTGTTCCGTTTATTTGTTAATATTTAACTTTGGACAAATCAATAACAATTCACTTACATATAATTCATATTAGAATTCTAGGAAATTTCAGCATAAAAATATGAATAAAATGGAACTTGTGTGATATTTCATTCAGAATTTGTCTCACTCCCGCTATAATAGAATTAACTTCATGTATTTTCATAATTTATTTTCAAAAATTAATTTTTTGCGATGGGAAGGATGGAAGTATGGACGCTAGATTTACTCACACTAAATACCACATTAGAAGAAAGGTAATTGCTTTAGTGGGGGCCAAGCTTCATGTTTTTGATGAGAATCAAAATGTGATCATGTATGCTCAGCTTAAAGCTTTTAAATTGAAAGAGGATATTGCTATATATACAGATGAAAATAAATCCCAAGAATTAATTAGAATTAAAGCAAGAAATTATATTGATTTTTCTGCTACATATGATGTCATTGATAGTCAAAGCGGGGAGACAGTTGGTGCATTAAAGCGTAAAGGAATGAAATCGATCTTCAAGGATGAATGGATCATATTAGACAATAACGATAATGAAAGGGGGTTAATTAAGGAAGATAGTCGTTTTAAGGCATTTTTACGCCGCTTTTTATCTGGTTTGATACCTCAAACCTACTATACTTTTATTGGTCAACAGCAGGTTGCCACTTATAAACGCAACATGAATCCGTTTGTTTCGAAGCTCGATTTAGATTTATCCGCAGATACTACTTTACAATTTGATCGCCGGTTAGCTATGGCTGCTGCAATTTTATTATGTGCAGTTGAAGGAAAGCAAGACTCATAGAATCGAAAACACACAGTAGTTAACAGAACCGTAGGAGATGTTTACATTGGACAATAAAACAACGGATTTAAACCAAATTAAAGAAGCGCTTGCGATTTCACTTCCGCTTATTCAGCAGGTGTTTCCGCTTGATGTCATGTTTGGGCTAACAGATCAGGAGCAATTTCTTTATTACTTAGCTGGTAAAGAGATTGATATTCATGCAGATGAAGGGATGGCTGTCCCTGAAAAAAGTGGGGTAAAACAGGCTTTACTTACGGAGCAGGTTGTGTCATCAAATATAGGTGAAGCGGTGTATGGTACTCCATTTAAATCAACTTCTCTTCCTCTTAAGAATGAAACAGGAGAGGTAACGGGTGTATTTACAATTGGAATTAGCCTTAAAAATCAGGTTGCTTTAAATGGCGCGGCAGAGCATTTAGCTGTAAGCTCCAGTGAAATTAGAACCGTGACTGATGAAATTGCAGGGACTGCAACTGTACTTGCGAATAACATTAACCAAGTTCAAAATTTAGCTGTAAAAGTGCTTGAGGAACTGCACAAAACAGACGAAATTTTAGATTTTATTAAGCAGGTGGCAGATAGCTCTAATTTATTAAGTATAAATGCATCTATTGAAGCCGCTCATGCAGGTGAGCATGGAAGTGGATTTGGTGTTGTCGCTAAGGAAATTAGAAAAATGGCGGACTCTAGTACAAAAGCAACAAAGGAAATCGAAGGTATACTAAATGCGAGCCAAAACAACTTTAAGGAGCTAGATGTTACCTTATCAGATTGCTTCCTCCAAAGTGAAAGACAAGCGGCTTCTACGGAGGAAATCGCGGCTTCAGCACAGCAATTAGCCGCTTCTGCTGAAAATATTAAAGAGGTGGCGCAAGTAATATAAAGGAGATTATGAATGAGCACATTAGTACAACAGATTGTGCAGCAATATTGGGGAAATTGGACTGGACAGCAAAAAGAAGGTAAGGGTGGCTGGAATAATACAACCTACTTTGTACAAGAGGGGCCCAAACAAGCTGTAGTACGTATTTATAACACACATCAAGATATAGAAAAAATAAAGTTTGAACACCATGTGTTAGAGCTGTTGGGGCAACAAACCTATACTTTCCAAGTGCCTCAACCACTAACTGCTCTTAATGGAGAAACTGTTGTTCAAGTCTCTGACGGCTCTGGCCGTTATGCCTGTTTATTTGAATATATAGAGGGAGCGTCGATGGAGGAACGTGATGCGCTGTTGCCAAGCGTGCTTGGTGAAGCCACAGGGGAATTGTCGTTAGCGCTAAGCCGGATCAAGCTAGAACGGGCTTCTATTTATCCTCCTTATTATGAGCTTAAGCAGGCTTATCCTTTGTGTACAAATGAGACATTATTGTCCTTATGTTATGATCCTCCAGACTCGCTACGGGATGTACAGTGTTCATTGGCTGAGCTTTGTGAAGCCTTTCAAATGATTATAGTTAAGCTGGATAACCTTAGAAATCTACCACATCAACTTGTGCATGGGGATTTGAATCACTCCAATTTACTGACTGAGCAAGGACAAGTCAAGGCATGGCTGGATTTTGAATTTTGTACAAACGATGTAAGGGTAATGGAGATCGCAGTTTTGTTGGGTGATTTACTTGGAGATGGAGAGGGAGTCGATTCGGAGCAACATATTGAGCAGTTTTGTTTAGGTTTCCGTCATTTTGTGAGGCTTGAAGAAGAGGAAATTAAGGCCATTCCGTTACTAATGTTATTACGTAAGGTTGATGTTTTTCTTCATTTCACAAGTAGGTATTTGGAACAAATTGACCCCCCATCGGTATTAAGTCAGCAAGCAGAGCTGTTATGTCAAGATTTACAACAATTACGAAATAGTGATCAGTGGCTTACCTCGCTGCTATTGAAATCTTTGGGCTAATCTTGGGCAAATTATAGGCTATTGTGTAGCACATTCCTCCTAAGCTGCATAACGTAAATTAGACGTTAACCCATGAGGAGGATTCAACTTTATGATCGACCCAATTTTAAAGTCTCCAAACTTAAATTTGGCGGCAGATTCTAACCAATATGTATTTTATAAACGTGATGCGCACAATTGTGTTACTCAATTGTTTGGGGAGCAGCTTCCAGCAATAAAAAATGGCTTTTTTAATGTGTACTTAAGTAAGGGTATTATTGTTCAGCCACACTGGCATCCCAATGCGACGGAGATGGTGGTCGTTATTCGAGGTGAGGTTGTTACAGCAGTGTTTAATCCCTTCACTCAAAAAGTGATGGCTTATTATTTGAAGCCAGGGCAAGTTGCAGTTCTACCTCAAGGCTGGTTCCATTGGATTATTGCTGAGACAAATGATGTATATGTTTTAACTATATTTGATGTGCCAACGCCCGACGTTGTGCTTGGTTCAGACTTTTTACGCTGTATACCTAAGGAAGTGCTTGGGCGAGCCTATTGCATTAACGAAGAGGATTATGCTAGAGCGATCGCACCGCTGCAAGAATCCGTTATTTTAGGTCCACCACTTGATTGTGGGAAATATAAAGGAAACTGCTAGAGAAATAAATTACAAAAAGCACACAATTCTGCCTTTGCATTATAAAGGGGAACTGTGTGCTTTTAATTATGCGTAAATGAAACTAACGTTTTTTTAATTTTAAATTAATACGATGGCTAATAATGTAAATAAACTTAATGTTAAAATTTCATTATTATAGTTGTTGTAATAATTAGGATAAAGTCCAGAAGTCTTGACATTCCTGTTGCCTGCTGTTTTCAAGTAGACGTTATTTCTATCTACATCTGTAATAACTCCTTCATATTGCTGACCATGTATGGTCATGAGACGAACCTTTTTGTTTTTGTAACGACAACATGTGTAATAGGCTTCCATATAATCATTCCTCCTTTTTTATAATTTATGGAAAGAAGGAAAGTATGGAACGGCGTTATGCCCGTGGTAACAATTAAGTTGTTGTAGGAGCTGTGGTTAGATCGTCAATATTTGTTGAACCGTAAAAAAATAAACTAACAAGGATAATTACAATCAAAAACTCTGAAAATTTTACTCCATCAAAGCTATCCATAATTTACCCTCCTAATTACCTGCCTTTTTTTTGAGAGCATTGATGAAATCGTTAAATGTTAAATCGCCATGATTATCAAGAAATTGAACCATTTGCTCTACATTGTTTTGATTTATATCGTTGCTATTATATTGACCAACTAGGGTAACAACAAAGGAAGCCTCCCGGAATATTTCTACGGAGTCAACTTTAAGTTTTCCCGTCAGTAATAACGCGGCCACTGTATATTCTAATCCCTTTGGTTTTTTAGGATTTGTACGGGGAGATTGTTTTTTCGTTTTATTATTTTTTTTCGAAAAAGCCATCTTTGTCCCTACTTCCGTATAACTGTACTTAAAATACAGAATATGCAAAAAAGATTGTAGGGGTGCGAATCATATATCTTGTTTGCTTGTACTATTGGAATCCACTTTATTAAAACTTTATTTTTCCGCCAGTGTAACTTTATTTTAAGATGATACATTTTTAAGCAAGAACTATAAATAAAGTTGTGGAGGAAAGTAATGTGAAAACAAACCAAATTCCTGTGTTGCAAATTACAAATCTCACTAAAAAAATTAAAAATAAGGTGATTGTAAACAAGTTAAGCTTTAGTCTTGAAAGAGGGGATATTTATGGATTTTTAGGACCAAATGGTTCTGGTAAAACAACGACGTTACGTATGATAACTAGGTTAGTTTATCCCACTGCGGGAGATATTCTCATCAATGGGATTTCAATTACAAGCAACACCAAAAAAACGACAGCTTCAATTGGAAGTATTATTGAAAATCCTGCTTTTTATTTGAACATAACGGCAAAGCAAAATTTACAATTAAGCGCAACCTTATCTAATAAAGAAATTAAATCTACGAAAATGGATGAAGTGCTAGAGCTTGTGAAATTAACGGATGCTAAAAATGATAAAGTAAAAACCTTTTCGCTTGGGATGAAGCAACGTCTGGGCTTTGCCAACGCGCTTTTAAGCGATCCAGACATAATTATTTTGGACGAGCCAACAAATGGTGTTGATCCGATGGGATTATATGAAATGAAGACTCTAGTGAGACACTTAGCAGAGCAACATAATATTACTTTTCTTATTTCAAGCCATATGCTTAGAGAGATGGAGGATTTATGTAACAAAGTCGCTATTGTTCAAAAAGGAACTTTAATTGAGAGTGGCAGGGTAAATGAATTGTTGGAGAAATATTCAGTTAATAATTTGGAGCAGCTCTTTTTTTCGTCTGTTAAAGGGGTGTCATTATGAGCAATGTAAAGTCGCTGGTTTCCTTTGAAGTGAGAAGGTTTTTAACTGCTAAAAGTACACTCATATATGCCTTTATTTACTTCGTGAATTTTATTATATCTGCATTATTTTATAAATTATATGGAAGTGAACTAACCGTACTTACAGTAGGAAATGGTCAATCTTTTCCAATTCAGCATTTACAAGCGAGTTACTTGTTCTCGGGTGTGTTTATTGCGATTTATGTTGGACAAATTATTATACAAGAACGCACCGCGGGAACAATTAAATTACAGCTGCTACAACCTGTATCAAGAAATGAATATTTTTTTAGCAAAGTCCTTTCTATTTTTGTTTTTTCAATCTTTCTTTCCTTTTTAATGATTAGTTTAGGGTATGTTGTTGGAACCCTCTTTTTTGGGTGGGGGGATCAACTTATTATCGCTTCTCTTACTTATAGTGGTTTATCTGGTGTTTTTGTAACTTTAAAGAGTGGTTTAGCTCTAGCTTTACCCTATTTTGTTTTTGGACTTATGGCTTTAGTTGTAGCTATGATATCCAATTATTTGCTAGAAAGTACTATAATTTTGGGTGTTTCTCTGATGGCAGGTCAATATCTCGAATTAATCCCTATCATAAACCGATGGAGCCTAATTCGTCAGATGTATTTCTTTTGTTTGGATATTTTAACGAAGCCATCCCCTTATATTATGATGAGTTTGTTTAGTTTAATTTGTTATGCTTTATTATTTGGATGGATTAGTTATTTTATATTTAAAAAGAAGGATTTGTTTGTTTGAATAAAAGGGGGTGGGCGTAGTGATTAAGCAATTAAAGTTTGAACTAAAAAAAATGTTTTTTCAGGGAAAATACCACATTATAATGATTACACTAGTGTTATTTAGTATTTTGTATACTGTTTTTATGTATAATAGAGGGCTTTCGGAAATTGAGGTTCTAAATGGCGTCCTAGCTACGTTTCGTCCAATAGGATGGTTAATCTGTAGTTATATGATATGTGAGATTGTCGCTAATGATTATCACTATAAATTTTTAAAAACAGTTCTTCCTTATGCTAAAAGTAGAAGCATCTATATGATTTCAAAATTAATTCTGACATTAAGCTTATGCTTAGCTCTATTTTTACTAACTATAGTCATTACAGGCACGACACTGATGTTTGTATCTCATGACCACCTTTGGGTTGTAGACCTTGACCTTGTTATCCCCAAAATTGTAGCGATACTAGCTGGTGTTTTATTTTTTGCAAGTATGAGTATGGCCTTTATGATTTTCACCGAAAGTGAAGTCGTTACAATTGGACTTTCTATGGGGATGGTTCTAATTATGTTTGTGCTTGAATCTGTTGAGCAAATCTTGAATTATTTACCTACGATGTGGCTTATTCAGCTGCCAGTAGCTACTCATACACAATCTAGTATAATATTAATGACTATGGCTATATTTGTACTAATATCTGTAAGCCTAGTTTGCATAACGGTACAGCGATTTAAAACAAAGGATTTGTTTGTTTCCTAATATCACTGGGGGTTAAGGAAAGGCAGTTGTTATGAGAAAAAAATCAATACTCATTATTGAAGATGAGCTAGAGCTAGCTAATATGATTAAAAAGTATTTGCAAAGAGAGCATTATGATGCCCAAATTATCGTAAATGGCAATGATGCCTTACAAGCGATTAAAAAAATGCAACCTGACCTGGTTTTGTTAGACTTAATGTTACCGCATTTAGATGGACTTGAGGTTTTACGTCAAATTCGATTAGAGTGTATTGTCCCTGTCATTATAATAAGTGCTAAGGAAACGGAGCTAGATAAAGTTCTTGGATTAAAGCTTGGAGCAGATGACTACATGACAAAGCCATTTTCAATGAAGGAGATGGTGGCGCGTGTTGAGGCTTTATTTAGAAGAATTGAAGGCTACTCCACTAGGGATAATCATCATCAGACATTCCAGTTTAATAATATATACGTTGATTTGTTAGCTAGACAAGTTCGAGATGAAAATGAAGTACTAAATTTTACAACAAAAGAAATGGACTTGTTAATTTTTTTATTAAGACATCCTAAGCAGGCGCTAAGTAAAGAGCAGATTTATAATCATGTATGGGGATTAAATGAGTATGGGGATATCAATACAGTAACGATCCATATCCAGAAAATTAGGGAAAAGCTAGGCCCTTTTCATGAAATAACTACAGTACGTGGAGTGGGGTATCGATTTGACGGAGAATTGCGATGAAAAAGAGCATTATTAATAACCTACTGTTGATATGTTCAATTCTATGTATTTTACCACTTATACTTTTGACATTAACTGTATCGACTGGCTTTCCCGTATGGCTCCTTGTTATGATAGTGGTTCCCTCTGTTTCACTTACTTTATATGTTGTTTTTTATATTAAAAATCGGATTATTAAACCAATAGAGACTTTAATCAATGAGGCACAATTGATTTCATCGGGTGATTTGTCTCATCCTATTGTGTATTGTAAAAATGATGAGATCGGGAGCTTTGTATCCGCATTTGACCATATGCGAAGTCAATTATACGAACAACAGCAACAACAACAACTGTTTGAAATTCAACGTAAAAATTTTATTAGTAGCATTTCTCATGATTTAAAAACCCCAATCGCCTCGATTTCAGCATATGTAGAGGCGTTGCAGGATGACTTAGCCGAAACACCAGAGGAAAAGCAACAATATTTAAAAATTATTGAAAATAAACTTGCTGTTTTAGCGGATTTGTCTAAGCAACTTAACTTAAGTTATGCAACACCAGAAGCATTAAATTTATCATTAAATAAGTTTAGCTGTTATACATGGACAGAAGAGATGATTTATAGTGTAGAATCAGAATGTAAAATCAGAGGAATTCATTATAGCTTGCAGAATTTAATTGAAGAAAATGATAAGACTACGATGTTGATTGATGTTTTTCCATTAGATAGAGCGATACAAAATATATTAAGCAACTGTTATCGATACACAAAAAATTTATTTGTGATGTCTATGGAAATAAAGAAACATCACTTTATTTTGACTATAAAAAATGATGGCGTTACGATACAACCTAATAACATCAACAAAATCTTTGATCGATTTTATTCAGAGGAAATGAATACGGCTCAAGGGCATCTTGGGTTAGGTCTTTACATTTCTAAAACGATCATAAATGCGATGAAGGGTGAGATTCAGGTTGCTGTTGATGGGGATATAATCACATTTGAAATCATGTTGCCTGTGTCTCCCTGTACTTCAGTATCTTGAATTATGGGAGGACAAGTAAGAAGAAAATTGATACTGTATGCTGATAACATAAAGAACACATCCCAAAACTAGCGGATGTGTTTTTTTATCCAGAATGAACTTAAATGCTTTTCAAGTTACGAAAATGATAAATTTGCAACCTTTCTGCCACACACAAAAAAAGCCGAGACCCTTTTCCAAGAGTCTCGAATCATGGGAGAGGAGAAACCGGATGAAGAGCTTATGGGGAAACGTAAGTCTTCTCCGCGGTTGTCTACGACATTTGCTGATGTCGATATGTTTAATTCTGCCTCAATTTGTAATGATTTATACATGTAAGCATAAAAAAATGTTATAATATTTGCGTTTTTCAAGTTTTATTTGTTTTTGTGTTACGATATGGAAGCGGATTATGTTGTTTAGGTTTTATTTAGGGATTTTTAGACAAGGGTGTGAATGTAAAATGAGAGTGATATCAGGAAGTGCTCGTGGACGGCATTTGAAGGCAGTTCCGGGTATTGGAACACGTCCCACTACGGATAAAGTAAAGGAAGCATTGTTTAGTATGATTGGTCCCTTTTTTGAAGGCGGGAATGTGCTTGATTTATTTGCAGGAACAGGTGGTCTTGGCATTGAAGCGTTGAGTCGTGGAATGGAGCATGCAGTATTTATTGATTTGGAGCCTAAAAGTATTGCAACTATTCACGATAATTTGCAAGTGACCAAGTTCAGTGATCAAGCAGAGGTTTATAAAAATGATGCAAAACGTGCTTTAAAGGTTTTATCCAAAAGAGCGATGAAGTTTCAGCTTGTGTTTCTTGATCCGCCCTATCGTCTAAAGCATGGAGATGAGCTGATGGAACAAATGGCAGAGCTTGAGCTACTTACGCATGACGCTACCATTGTATTGGAGCACGATGCAGGATATACATACCCAGAGCATTTTGGAAACTTCCGGATGTGGCGTAAGGCAGAGTATGGTGAAGCTGCAATTTCTATCTACTCCTATGATTCTCAGCAAGGTGAGCAAGAAAAGGAATAACAACCAAGGAGGAGTTAGTAAAATGAGTACAGCAAACAAAAGCATTAGAGTTGCAGTGTATCCTGGCAGCTTTGATCCAGTAACCAAAGGACATATGGATATTATTAATCGCGCCGCAAGACAATTTGATCATCTGATTGTAGCTGTGTTAAACAATACGAATAAAAATCCATTATTTAGTGTGGAGGAACGAACCCACTTACTTCGAACAGTAACTAAACATATCCCCAATGTTGAAATAGATAGCTTTCAAGACCTATTAGTTAATTATATGGATTATAAACAAGCGCATGTCATTGTGCGTGGTGTTCGTTCTATTACAGACTTTGAATATGAGCTACAAATCGCTTCAACTAATCATAAATTAAACAGTGATGTTGAAACGATTTTTATGATGACGAATCCGAAATACTCCTATTTAAGCTCCAGCATCGTAAAAGAAATTTCTAGCTTTCATGGTGATGTAAGTGACTTAGTGCCTGCTGAGGTAGATGAAGCATTAAAGCTTAAGTATACGAAGCAAAAGCAACAGTAATCGAGTTATATTTTTATATAGTCCGTCATTTTATTGATGATTGTGGCTTCCGCAGTAGTGAGTATAGCAAAATGAGCGCGATTATCGCAGTAAATAGGATCAGCTGCCAATGTAAAATCGGAATAAGCTGACTAATTGCAGGTAACGGGATACCTAAATAAGAAGTGATTGTCGCCTCATCTATTTGATAACTATAGGCGGAAATGGCTCCAGGAACAATACTAGTTATTGGGCGCCATAGCAGTATGGTCAAAACCAAGCCGTAGCAGGCATGAAGTAAACGATGAACAAAGAAAAACTTGCCGATGGTGCCTGTTGATTTAAGTAATGCCTGTACTTGCAAATACGCACATAGCCCACTAAAGCCTAGCAGTGCACTTAGCCAAATTGATTTATGATATAACGAAATCGACTGTGTCACGATCGAAAAGGAACCTAGATGTACTTCTAGCAAGCTTGCAATCATTGGAGAGGGAACAAGCTGTTTAAGTGTGTCTGTGAGTACATAAATGATGACAGAGAATATAAGTATATAGCCGCCGATCATCATTAAGGTTTGGACAGAGGTACCAACAGCGTCACCTAATAGCTTTCCGAAGCTACGACCATCTGCTTGATGTGCCTCTTCCATGCTACGAATTGCAAGCCTGATGCGCGAGGGCTGCTTTTTGTGACTAGCTTTTATGTTAGATTGTACCACTGCTTTATCTTGCTCAACTTGTTTTGTACGAAGTAAAGCATTTGTGCTCATACCTGATAGTAGTCCTGCAATCCAATGGATACCCAATAAAAATAATCCAAGCCAAGGTTGTTTAGCAAACCCTGCACCAATGACAATAATGATCAGCATTGGACTGCAAAAATGGGAGTAGCTTGCAATTTTTTCTGCGTCAGTAGAAGTAATTTGACCTTGACGTTGTAGCTTGGAGGCAGCATCAGCACCAGCGGGGAAGCCTGCCGTCATTCCGAGTGGAATAATAAAGCTGGCGATGCCAGGAAGCCCTAGCCATCTTTTGGTATAGGGCTCTACGAGTTTGCCGATTCCGTGTACAAATCCGCTAGCAATAAGGATATGGGAGAGGACTAAAAACGGAAGCAACCCAGGGAAAATAATTCGCCACCAAATTGCAAGTCCTTCCCCAGATGCCTTGAAAGCAGCCGAAGGGGAATAAATAATACTAAACACTAATAAAATAGCTCCAGTAGCTAGCAATAGGGTTGACCATTTTTGTTTCATCGGAAATTCACCTCATATTTTGGTTGGCATATATGAATTTGCTTGTAGCAACGCAAGGTTATAATATAGATACAGTTATATGCCAAATGCCTTAGTACATGCTTATGCAGCTTGGTCTATGGACAGACCTTGAGGAATAGAAGGGAGACTTATAATCTCATGAACAAATCAAAATCATTTATAGCAAAACCATTAGCAAGATTTGGGGTTTTTATTGTTGTGATCGCCATGCTGTCCTATGTCCTTATTGAGATTCCTATGCCATACATGATTAATAGTCCTGGCACAGCAGAAGAAATTAAACCGATGGTCTCGGTTGAAGGTGGGGATCAGCAGGAACAGGGAGCATTTATGCTGACGACAGTGTCTGTGAGTTATGCAAATATGATGATGTTAATGTTATCCTACTTAAACCCACATGCAGAAATTGTGCCTAAGGAGCCAGATCGGGATCGTCAGCAATATGAGGTACAGCAACGATATTACATGAGCAATTCACAGTCAAACGCAATTATGGCTGCCTATACTAAGGCAGGTGTGAATTATCAAATTTTACCCCAATATGTATTTATTGTTGGAATATCAAAGGATGTAAAGACAAAAGGCGATTTTGCCGCTGGAGATGTAATTAAAAAGGTGAACGGTACCGAAGTAAAAGGTTTTGAAGCTTTAACTAATGCGTTACATGGTAAAAAAGCAGGTGACATTGTTTCTGTGGAGATAGAAAGAGAAGGTAAGCCTATTGAACAGCAAGTGGAGCTTGTCCCTATACCCGATAAAGATAACAAGGATAGAGCAGGATTAGGTGTTAGTGTTGGCGAGGTGCAGGATGTTGTGCCTAACAATGATAAGGAAGAAGTTAAGTTTGTAAATACACGGATTGGTGGGCCTTCTGCGGGTCTTATGTTTACACTTGAAATCTACAATCAATTGACACCAGGGGATTTGAGTAAAGGTCATCGAATCGCGGGTACAGGTACAATTACAAAGGATGGTGAGGTTGGTAGTATAGGAGGGGTACAGTTTAAAATTGTTGCAGCCGATCGGGAAGGGGCGGAAATCTTTTTTGTTCCTAAGGATAATTATGAAGTTGCCAAGGCGAAAGCGGAAAGTATAAAAACAAACATGAAAATTGTATCTGTAAAAACATTAGATGACGCAATAAATTATTTAGAAAAACTGGAGCCAGTCTCAAAATGATAATATAATGAGTGGCTCCTACTATAGATCCTATTAAAACATAATTGGTGGTTGATTGAAGTCACGAAGGATGTTTGTGGTTGATCTATTTTTCATCGCATTATAATAAATTGCGGTCGCCTTTATATCCATCTGTAAAAAGGGATGCTGGATACCTGCTGCTCTGGTTACAACTGGAGCAGTTGCGGTTTTCTTCATCCTTTTTAATATTGTCCTTCCTTGCTCATTAAAGCCCAATACACGTAGGTAGTGTGGGCCAGCTTGAAGTGAATGCTGAGAGAAATCGCGCTTGGAATGGCGTAAAAGGATATGCAAAAGAGCACGTTGCAGCTTAGTGTGGGTATAGCGTTTTGTTTTAAGTAACGTTAATAGCTTTTCTACGCTAGGTTCTGTCACTTTGGATATTGAGCTTAAAATTCTATACTCTAGCCCCTCAGCGATTTCCTGATATTGTTGTAATTCGTTTGGGGAGCTTAGGATAAGCTCATGCCATAGGTCGTTTGCAAAATGCTCCCATGTCATTGGACAGTGTCCAGCTTGTATTTCCCTTATTAACAGATCCATGGTGTAATCGGGTACAAAAGCGGCTACCTCATTAGCGCCACCTTCAAGCAACATTTTTCTAATCGCAGTTGCACTGGCAATATGATCATGACTAGGCTTGGCATCGTGATATGCGGCATGCTTTCTAAGGATGCTTCGTGGAACAATAGGACTGTCAAGTTGATATAAAGCCATTAAGTAATGTAGTGCTAAGCTATTATTAGGTTGAGTTAATATGGAGTTAATGTGATCTGGATTTCCCAAGCTGCCCGTTTCTCCTAAACAGGCAGCAGCATGACTAAAAGCAGCAGGATAGCTCATGCCTGTAGCTAACTTGTCTGCCAACAAAGACTTAAGCTGGTCTTCCTTCTCACTGAGAAGTTGGGCTATTTTTTTCATGACTTCAAGCTCATCACTTTCCATACCAAACACAAGCTCATTCACAACACCTGTGGCATGAAGAGAAGCTATAGCACCATAGGCAAACCATTGTGCGGAATGGGTTGCATAAGCCACTGGTAGCTCCAATACTAGGTCAACCCCCATATGAAGTGCCATTTCTGTACGGGTCCATTTATCAACAATAGCTGGCTCGCCTCGCTGTAGAAAATTCCCACTCATAATAGCGATAACCGCGTCTGCTTGGGTAACTTGCTTTGTTTCGTTATAATGATGAATGTGACCATGATGTAGAGGGTTATATTCAACGACAATGCCCGCAATTTTCAAAACTATCCCTACCTTTAATAAAATTATATTAAATCAGTTTGTTTTTTACTGGATGGTTTTATATAAGCTGCTCGTGTATAATGATTATTCAGTATGAATCTAGACATTTGCATAACATATGCATAAAATTTAGTTTTAGATTTAATATAACCTAATATATCAATGTTTTTAAGAGGGTTTCAAGTATTTGTAGTTGACAAACCTTTCGAAAACTCGGTATAATAATTTTTGTTTGTTTGGAGTGATATGTAGATGAAAATCTATTTCCGTCAAATGGCTCCTTCTGCAGACGCAATGAATATTGTAGAAACTGTAGATGCCAGTGGTTTAATTAAAGGGCGTAAAGATATTCAGGATGTGAGTTTGGTTCAAGCAAACTTAAAAGCGCAGACTGGACTCGATCAAGTACTTCATGTGCATGGTGTATTATCTGCAACATTACATATGTCCTGTGCGAGATGTCTAAAGCCTTTAAGCCATGAAGTCCATGTTGATTTCAATGAACGCTTTAAGCACACAGACAATCCAGAACTAAATGTAGAGACAGAAGATGAGGATATATGGTATATTGGGGAGGATTTTGTGGAACTCACTCCATATATTGAAGAGTCCTTTGTCATTAATCTTCCGTTTTCTGTATTGTGTAAGGATGACTGTAAAGGGCTTTGCCAAAATTGCGGTGCTGATTTAAATGAAGGTGAATGTGGCTGTAATCGTGAAGTCATTGATCCTCGTTTAGCAGCATTAGGCGATTTTTTCAAAAAGTAAGTTGTTTATAACGTTTATATAAATAGCTTATATTTCAACGCAAAACGTCAATTTTTGCTATAATTAAAAATAGTGAAGCCGTTTATGCTAGAAAATCAATTTAAAGTCTTCACCTGAAATATGGTTTATCTGAATAAGGAGGTGGGAACCATGGCAGTACCTCAACGCAGAACGTCCAAAACGCGCCGCGACAAACGTCGTACGCATTTCAAATTGGCTGTGCCGGGCATGGTAAAATGCGAACAATGCGGAGAATTGAAGCTTGCTCATCATGTATGTAAAGTTTGTGGAACATACAAAGCAAGAGAAATTATCAAGTAATTGTTACAGTTTTACAGCACGAACTTAAAGTAGTACTTCATCTTTGGTGGGGTGCTATTTTTTTTGGACAAATTATTGGCTAACCCTGCATAGTATTTTAGTGTGGAGGGGTGAATAAGCTAATCTCTTGATACCTTTGTCCCTTAAGATAACTGATTTTCCTTTTCTTTTGGGGCAAGATGCTTTATACTACATTTTAGTACCAGGTTCTAATGTAATTTAAGGCTTTAGCATAAATTCTAATAAGGTAGCGTATAAAAAAGGTTGCCGAAAGAACGATTGGAGTTTATGCAAAATCCTTATGTCATATTAATATTAGTCATATCAAATCCGGGGGGTGATCGCGATCGAACGTTTGCCAAAGCGGGCGAGGCAGCAGCAGCTTGTCAAGATTATTGAAGAAAATCCTTTTATCACTGATCAAGAATTAACCCGGAAATTAAAAGTAAGTATACAAACGATTCGGCTTGATCGCATGGAATTAGGAATACCAGAGCTTAGAGAACGAATGAAGCTGATGGCTGAACGCTCCTATGACCAGGTTAGATCCTTGCCACTTCATGAAGTTATTGGAGAAATTGTTGATTTACAGCTTGATAAAAGTGGGATTTCGATTTTTGAAATTGCAGATGAACATGTTTTTTCTCGCACTGGAATTGCAAGAGGACATCATATTTTTGCACAAGCAAATTCTCTTGCGGTTGCCGTCATTAACGACGAAATCGCTTTGACCTTTTCGGCTGACATCCGATTTGTGAGATCTGTACATTTAGGCGAAAAATGTATTGCCAAAGCTTATGTTCGGCCTTTATCTGGCAGTAAAGCGAAAGCAAAGGTTGAAGTATTTACGTATGTTGGAGAAGAAATGGTGTTCCAAGGGAATTTCGTAATCTACCGTTCCACTGTAGATGAGGATCATGAGGGAGGAATTCACCATGCGGATCGCCATTGATGCTATGGGTGGTGACCATGCACCGGCTAGTACAGTAGAAGGTGCGTTAGCTGCAGCAAAGGAATGGAATGATATTGAGGTTATTTTGGTAGGCGATGAAGGAGTACTTGCTCCATTACTATCTGAGCGACCTGCTAACCTAACCATTCATCATGCTGGAGAAAAAATAGAAGCGACAGACGAGCCAGTTAAGGCAGTACGACGTAAAAAGGACGCTTCTATGGTCGTTGCAGGCAGACTTGTACGTGAGGGACAAGCTGATGCTATGATATCAGCGGGGAATACAGGTGCATTAATGACAACAGGGTTGCTGGTTGTAGGTAGAATGGCGGGAATTGAACGCCCTGCATTAGCTCCAATGATTCCTACTATCGATGGCAAAGGAATGCTTGCCTTAGATTTAGGTGCAAATATGGATGCGAAACCAGAGCATTTAGCACAATACGCTTTGATGGGAAGCATTTATCGACAAAAGGTACATGGCATTGAGAAGCCAAGAGTTGGCTTACTTAATGTGGGGACTGAAGCGATGAAAGGAAATGAATTAACGAAGCAAGCTTATCCTTTGATTGAACAGCAGCCAATTGACTTTGTTGGGAATGTGGAAGCTAGAGACGTATTAGCTGGTGTATGTGACGTGCTCGTCTGTGATGGGTTTTCAGGAAATATTATGCTGAAATCTTTAGAGGGCACAGCTGGCTCTTTATTTTCAATGTTGAAGAAGGAATTTACAAGCTCTCTAAAAAATAAGCTTGCCGCAGCAGTGCTTATGCCTTCTCTTCGTAATTTGAAAAAAATAATGGACTATAAGGAGCATGGTGGTGCGCCATTGCTAGGCTTAAGTGGACTCGTTGTAAAAGGACATGGCTCCTCTGATGGAGAAGCTATGAAAAATGCGGTTCGTCAAGCTAGAATTGCCCTTAAATCTAACCTGATTCAAAGTATCGGGGATGAGGTTAGTAAACATACGGAAGTGAGTGACTTATAATGACAACGTTAAGTTCAGTAGGAATTATTGGTACAGGCATGTATGTACCTGAAAAAATATTAACAAATGCTGATTTGGAAAAAATAGTTGAAACCAATGATGAATGGATTGTGTCCAGAACAGGGATTCGTGAACGTCACATCGCAGCACCTGATCAAGCAACGTCTGATTTAGCTTATCATGCGGCAGTGCAAGCGCTTGAAAATGCTGGTATGACAGCAGATCAACTAGATTTGATTGTCATTGCAACGATTACACCAGATACGATGTTCCCGTCAACCGCTTGTATTTTACAAGAGAAATTGGGCGCTAAAAATGCGGCAGCTTTTGACTTGTCCGCAGCATGTTCTGGGTTTGTATATAGTATGGCAACAGCAAGCAGCATGATTCGTACAGGCATGTATAAAAATGCTTTAGTTATTGGCGCAGATACATTATCTCGTATTACTGACTATACTGACCGTAATACATGTGTACTTTTTGGTGATGGTGCAGGTGCAGTCATTTTAGGTGAAGTGCCAGAAGGTAGAGGATTCTTATCCTTTGATCTTGGTGCAGAAGGAAGTGGAGGTTCACTTCTTAAACTTGAAGCAGGTGGCTCAAGATTGCCAGCGTCTGCTGAAACCGTTCAAGAGGGTAAACATTTTATTTACATGAATGGTCGCGAAGTATTCAAATTTGCGGTTCGTGTCATGGGCTCAGCAACGGAGGAAGTATTACGTAAAGCAGGCAAAACAAAAGAGGATATCGATCTGTTTGTGCCTCATCAAGCGAATATTCGCATTATTCAGTCCGCGATGAACCGTCTTGATTTGCCAGAAGATCGCTGCGTAATTAATGTGGATAAATATGCCAATACTTCTGCGGCATCCATCCCACTTGCATTAGTTGAAGCTGCTCAGCAGGGACGTATTAAGGAAGGCGATACGGTGTTGTTAGTAGGTTTTGGTGGCGGATTAACTTGGGGTGCTTCTGTCCTAGTGTGGTAAATGAATAGAAGAGTAGCAAGGAGTGACATCTAATATGGCTAAAATTGTCTTTGTATTTCCAGGACAAGGCTCCCAACGTGTAGGTATGGGAAAAGATCTAGTTGAGGCTTTACCTGAAACGAAATCGTTGTTTGAATTAGCGAACAAAGCGGTTGGTTTTGATATAGCTTCACTTATTTTTGAAGGACCAGAGGAACAGCTTAAGCAGACGGTGAATACGCAACCTGCATTGTTAACGACAAGTGTAGCGTTGTATCAAGCCTTTGCTAGTCATGGCATTACACCTGATTATGTAGCTGGTCATAGCCTTGGTGAGTACTCGGCATTAACTGCTGCGGGTAGCTTATCTTTTGAAGAGGCAGTAGCGACTGTTCGAGCGCGTGGCGGGTTTATGGAGCAGGCTGTTCCTAGCGGTCAAGGCGCAATGGCGGCAGTGCTTGGTGGTGAACGTGAGGCGCTTGCAGCATTGTGTCAAGAAATTACAAGTCAAGGGCAATTAGTGGAGCTAGCTAACATGAACTGTCCTGGTCAAATTGTAGTGTCTGGAAGCAAAGAGGGCGTGGAGCAATTAGTAGCTCGTGTGAAGGAAATTGGTGCGAAGAGAGCGATTCCTCTTGAAGTGAGTGGTCCTTTCCATTCCTCTCTCATGAAGCCCGCTGCACAGAAGCTAGAGGGGCAGCTTAGTACAATTAATATTCAAGATGCTAAAGTGCCTGTTATTGCAAATGTAACAGCAAGACCTGTCACTGATCGCACACAAATTAGTAGTTTGCTTGTGGAGCAGGTGTATTCTCCTGTATTGTGGCAGGATAGTATTAATTGGTTAATTGAACAAGGTGTGGACACCTTTGTTGAGATTGGACCTGGTAACGTCTTAGCAGGTTTAATTAAAAAAATCGATAAAACGGTAGCAATATATAATGTACAAGATCTTGAAAGTCTTGAAGCTACAGTTGCAGCTCTGAAATAAACATACATGACTATACTCTATGGAAAGGAGGAACAGGAATGAGTAAATTACTTGCTGGACAGGTTGCATTAGTGACTGGTGCTTCACGAGGGATTGGGAAAAGTATCGCCCTTGGTTTAGCAGAAGCGGGTGCAAATGTAGTCATTAACTATGCTGGCAATGCTGAAGCTGCTACGCAGGTAGTGGAGCAGGCTAAAGCGTTAGGAGTCGACTCCTTCTCTATTCAAGGTCATGTTGGAGATAGTGCTATTTTTGAAGACATGGTTAAGCAGGTCGTAGATACGTTTGGTCGTATCGATATTCTTGTGAATAATGCAGGGATTACTAGAGATAATCTAATAATGAGAATGAAAGAATCTGAATTTGATGATGTCATTGAGACGAATCTAAAGGGCGTGTTTAACGGAATAAAAGCTGTTACGCGTCCGATGATGAAGCAACGCTCAGGAAAAATCATTAATATATCTTCGGTTGTAGGTGTACTTGGAAATGCGGGGCAAGCAAATTACGTGGCGGCTAAGGCAGGGGTTATAGGGTTAACCAAATCTTCTGCTAGAGAATTAGCGTCTCGTAATATTACAGTGAACTGTATCGCCCCAGGATTTATAGAGACAGATATGACGGAGCAATTATCTGAAGAATTGCGTCAAGGTATGCTTGCAGGGATTCCGTTAGCTCGTTTAGGAAGTCCAGAGGAAATTGCTAAGGTGGCTCTATTTTTAGCCTCTGACAATGCCTCATATATGACTGGACAGACGCTACATGTAGATGGCGGAATGTATATGTAATATTTAAAGTGTGTCTCTATGGCATTTTGACTTTAATTCTCGTATAATACCAAGGAGGAGGTGAACCGGATGTCCGATGTATTGGAGCGCGTAAAGCGCATTGTTGTGGATCGCCTCGGCGCTGATGAAGCCGAAGTTACCCTTGAAGCATCTTTTAAAGATGACTTGGGAGCTGATTCGCTCGATGTTGTTGAACTAGTAATGGAATTAGAAGATGAATTTGATCTTGAAATTTCCGATGAAGATGCAGAGAAGATTACGACTGTAGGTGAAGTTGTTAACTACATACAATCTCATACCTAATTGTCGTATTAAGTCCCCCTCCTTATTGTAGGCGGGACTTCTCCTTCTATTATGAAGTAATTAAGTTATTAAAAATATATGACTGGATATTTACACATGAAGTCTATAAGAGGTGAATGTGTTTGAAACATAGAGTAGTAATAACAGGAATGGGTGTAGTTTCCTCCTTAGGTCAGGAGTTAGACCTTTTTTGGGACAACTTAACCCAAGGTAAATCTGGGATTTCACGTATTGAATCATTTGATACTAGTGATTATCCAACACAGATTGCGGCAGAAATTAAAGAGTTTAATGTAGAAGAGTATGTAGATCGCAAGGAAGCACGTAAAATGGATCGTTTTGTGCAATTTGCAGCTGCAGGTGCATTTAAGGCACTTCAGGATAGCGGACTAAACATTGCAGAGGATACAGATCCAGAGCGTGTTGGCGTTATGATTGGATCTGGTATTGGTGGTTTAGGTACACTTGAAGCACAGCACAGTATTTTGCTGGAAAAGGGTCCTAAACGGATGAGTCCATTTTTTATTCCGATGATGATTGCGAATATGGCATCTGGTCATGTTTCCATTCTTACCGGTGCAAAAGGACCTAATACAACAACCGTTACCGCGTGTGCAACAGGTACTCATTCCATTGGGGATTCCATGAAGATGATCCAATATGGCGATGCGGATGTAATGATCTGTGGTGGTGCAGAAGCAACGATCCTCAAAACGGGTTTAGGTGGCTTCTGTGCGATGCGTGCGATGTCTACACGTAACGATGAGCCAGAGCGTGCGAGTCGTCCATTTGATGCTGAGCGTGATGGTTTTGTGATGGGTGAGGGAGCAGGGATTTTAATTCTTGAATCATTGGAGCATGCTCAAAAACGTGGAGCAAAAATTTATGGTGAAGTGATTGGCTATGGATTAAGTGCAGATGCACACCATATGACTGATCCCGATCCAAACGGTGCTTTGCGTGCTATGAAAATGGCGATCGCTAATGCAGGAATTGAGAGTACTGAGGTGGATTACATTAATGCACATGGTACTTCCACACCTGCTGGGGATCGTTCAGAAACCTCAGCGATTAAAGAATTGTTTGGTGAACATGCCTATAAGCTTGCAGTAAGCTCTACCAAATCAATGACAGGTCATTTACTTGGTGCAGCAGGTGGAGTTGAGGCAATTATTTGTGGCCTGACTTTGAAAAATGGCGTTATCGCTCCAACAATTAACCTTGAAAATCCAGATCCGGATTGTGATCTAGATTACGTTCCTAATCAAGCAAGAAAAAGCGATGTTAAGGTAGCGATGTCCAATTCATTTGGATTTGGTGGACATAACGCAACAATTATTCTCAAAAAATTTGAAAATTAAGGGGTAAGGCTGTTGAGCGGAGATCTAAAGCATCTGCAGCATAAACTTCAAATTTCATTTAAGAATAAGCATTTGTTGAAGCAAGCCTTTACGCATGCCTCTTATGTTAATGAACATCGGTTCAGTCAGAACGAGGACAATGAACGCCTTGAATTTTTAGGTGATGCTGTCCTTGAACTGACTGTATCCGAGCATTTGTATTTGCTTTTCCCTGACCGACCTGAAGGTGAGCTAACGAAGCTTCGGGCGGCAATCGTGTGTGAGCCGTCACTTGTAAAGTTTGCTGAAAGCCTTGAATTCGGCAAATATGTATTGCTTGGTAAGGGAGAGGAACTGACAGGAGGGCGTACACGTCCCGCTTTGTTAGCAGATGTATTTGAGTCATTTGTTGGGGCTTTGTATCTGGATCAAGGCTTGGAAAAAGTAAATGAATTTCTTCATCAATATGTTTTTTCTGGCTTGACTTTGAATGGAAAGCTGCAAAGTAACGATTATAAAACTGAATTGCAGGAATTAACTCAGCACCACAACATGGGTGTGCTTGAGTACCGCATTGTGGAAGAACGTGGGCCTGCCCATGAACGGGAATTTGTATCTGAAGTATTGATGGATGGCCTTGCATTGGGGAAAGGAGCCGGACGCTCCAAAAAAGAAGCAGAGCAGCAGGCAGCCGCAGAGGCGCTTGAAGTTTTGAAGTCAACTCCATGATGATAAGGAATGCGAAATCCCTGCCTCTAACGAATGAAATGTAGAGGTGGGGATTTCGCATTTCTTGGTTTAAAGGTATGGTTTTGCTTAGGTTCGTGCCTACGCTTGAAGCTATGACTATGGTACAATAACGGGTAGAGGTGATTGTGAACGTATGTTTTTGAAACGAATTGAACTCACAGGTTTCAAATCCTTTGCGGACAAAACAGAAATGGAGTTTGTTCGTGGTATAACTGCTGTTGTTGGACCTAATGGGAGTGGGAAAAGTAACATTTCCGACGGCATACGCTGGGTTTTAGGTGAACAAAGCGCGAAGTCACTACGTGGCGGTAAAATGGAAGACATTATTTTTGCAGGAAGCGATGCACGTAAAGCGGTGAACTACAGTGAGGTTTCGTTAACGTTAGACAATAATGATCAAGCCTTACCTCTTGATTTTAGTGAGGTTACGGTAACGAGAAGAGTACATCGTAGTGGTGAAAGTGAATATATGATTAATAAGCAGTCTTGCCGATTAAAGGATATTACAGAGTTATTTATGGATACAGGGATCGGTAAAGAGGCTTATTCAATTATTGGACAAGGTCGAATTGAAGAAATTTTAAGTACGAGATCAGAGGATCGTCGTGGAATTTTTGAGGAAGCCTCTGGTATTGTTAAATACAAAAGTCGTAAAAGAGAAGCGAAGCGTAAGCTAGATGAGACTGAGCAAAATTTATTGCGGATTCATGATTTAATTAGTGAATTAGAGGATCAAATTAACCCACTCAAGGAGCAGTCTGAAAAGGCACTAAAATATAAAGCTTTACGTGAGCAGCTAAAAGAACGTGAAATTGCATTATACGTATACCAAATTGGTCAGATCCATCACAATTGGAGTGAAGCTAACGAGCAGTTAGGTAAGCTGAATGAACAAAAGCTTGCCTTATCGACGGTGGTGTCCACCCATGATGCAAAGCTTGAAAATGACCGACTTGCTTTGCGGAAAATAGAAGAGGAAATTGAAGTTTTACAAAATGATTTGCTTCAGTATACCGAAGGCTTTGAGAAGACGGAAGGTCAAAGGGACGTTTTAAAAGAACGCACCCGTAACCTAATGCAAAATGAAGCTCAGCTTCAAGAGACGATCTCTATGAATGAAGAACGTTATGCCACGCGTCTTGCAGAGCTAGAGGAAGTGAAGTCTAAATATACTTTGGCAGAGGAAGCGCTTAAGGTTTTACGTCAGGAGCTTTCGGCAGAGGAAGCAAAGCTTATTTCTGTTACGGGTGGCATTAGTCAAGAGCAGGAGGAGGGCTTAAAGGGTCAACTGCTTGAGATTATTAACCAAATGGCACAAGCACGTAATGAAATTCATTATGCGGAGCAGCAAAAGGAAAGCCTCCATAAGCGTATGTCCCGATCAGAAGAAGAGGGGACCAAGTGGCAAAGTGAGCTAGAGCGTTTAAAAGAAAGAAAAGCAGAAATCAATGAGCGACTTCAGAGTCATACAAAAGAAATTACTCAAATTCGAAATGAATATATTACTCAAAGTGAGCGTGTGCAATCGTTACAAAAGTTAGTTGAGGATAGTAAAAACGGGATCTCAAAATGGCAGCAAAAGCGGGAAGGTCTTGTTTCTCGCCGAGATACGATGAAGGAAATGGAGCAGGATTTTGATGGCTTTATTGTTGGTGTTAAGGAAGTGCTTAAAGCGGCACGAAAATCAGTGCTTCATGGTGTCCATGGTGCCGTTGCAGAATTAATTACTGTTCCTGAAAAGCTAGAGGTAGCAGTTGAAACCGCTCTTGGTGCAGCGATGCAGCATATCGTCATGGAAAATGAGCAAACGGCAAGACAAGCGATTTCCTTTCTAAAGCAACGTCAGCTTGGCCGTGCGACATTTTTGCCACTGGATGTTATTCGCCCAAGGCAAATTTCAGCAAGCGACCGTAAGCAACTAGAGGGTTTAGAAGGCTTTATCGGTGTTGGAGTAGAACTGGTTTCCTTTGATGCTAAATATGGTGATATAGTAGGAAGTTTACTTGGGAGCGTTATTTTTGCCAACACTTTGGAGCAAGCTAACAAAATGGCAGCACGTTTGCAATATCGTTTCCGAATCGTCACACTAGAGGGAGATGTGGTTAACGCCGGTGGATCGATGACTGGCGGAAGTCAACATCGTAAAAATAGTAATTTGCTTGGTCGTAAACGTCAGCTTGAGCAGCTTGATCAAGATATAAAAGAAGCAGATGACATGGTGATCAAGCTCAAAAAATCACTTGAAGATGTTCACCAGCAGCTTCGTCAAACAGAGGAGCAGCTAGAGCACTTGCGGCAGTCTGGAGATAAAAAGCGTACAGAGGAGCAAGCAGCTGCAAGTGATTTGAAGCAAATTGATCATGAGTGGCGCCATGTTTCTGAGCAGTTTGAGCTGTATGGTCAAGAAAAAGGACATTATTTAAATGAGCTAAAGCAGCTTGAGGAAAGTAAGATAAAGGCTGAGGCTATGAAAGCGCAGCTAGAGCAGCAGGAGGCACAAATTCATCAAGCGATCCATGCGGCTGAATTTGCCCGCAAAGCTAACGAATCTGCCAAAGAGGAATTGCAGGATATGCTTACCTCCTTAAAGGTAAGAGAAGGTAAGCTGGATCAGGAATGTGCTTCCCTTCGTCAGCAGTTTCAACGCTCCGAAGCAGATTGTAAAGAGATGTTTACGAGTTTAGAGCAAAATCGTAAAATTCTTGCTTCGATTAAAGTGGATTTAGCCCAAATTGAGCAGACAAGTGTACAACAAATCGAACAACTAAACGAATTCAAGCTCAAAAAGGCAAGCAGTAGTGAGGAGCTAGAATTAAAACGTGCGTCGCGTTTAGCTTATGTGAAGAAGTTAGAAGAGGGCGAAAATGAAACAAAAGAGCAACGTACCGCGCTGAAAACAGTAGAGGAGCAATTACGTACGATTGAAATTCAAGTCAATCGCTTGGATGTGGAGCTAGACAATATTTTACGTAAACTAAGTGACGAATATGAGCTGAGCTATGAATTGGCGAAATCTCGTTACCCGGTACCGGAGCAGGTTGATGAAGCACAAGCCGAGGTGAAGGAGTTAAAACGAAGTATCTCAATGCTTGGCGAGGTTAATTTAGGGGCAATTGAGGAATATGAGCGCGTGTCAGAACGCTACGACTTTTTAAGTGAACAAAAAAATGATCTAGTCGAAGCCAAAACGACTTTATATCAAGTAATATATGAAATGGATGAAGAAATGTCTAAACGGTTTAAAGCAACCTTTGATGAAATTAGACGTGAGTTTGCTATTGTGTTTACGAAGCTTTTTGGTGGTGGACGAGCAGATTTAATATTGGTTGATCCCACGAACCTGCTCGAAACAGGGATAGATGTCGTTGCACAGCCACCAGGTAAAAAGCTACAGAATCTACAGCTCCTTTCAGGCGGAGAACGTGCTTTAACCGCTATGGCTTTATTATTTGCGATTTTACAGGTGAAGCCAGTGCCGTTTTGTGTGCTAGATGAGGTTGAGGCAGCGCTAGATGAAGCTAATGTGGTGAGGTTTGCCCAATATTTACGGGAATTTAGTGAACAGACACAGTTTATTGTTGTTACGCATCGTAAAGGCACGATGGAGGAAGCCGATGTTTTATATGGCGTTACGATGGAGGAAGGCGGCGTTTCCAAGCTTGTGTCTGTTAAGCTAGAGGATGAGGATAGCATTGAAATTGCATAATGATCGCATATGAATTGTATAAAATTCCCCTAGTATTTATTATAAGCTCAATTTAATAGCTGTTATGAGAGTTTTGATTTTGAGCCATTTTGAAAGGATGATATTATGAGTTTCTTCAAGAAGCTAAAAGAAAGCATTACATCTACAACAGAAAATATTACGAAACAGTTTAAAGATGGGCTAGAGAAAAGTCGGAAGGGCTTTGTAGAAAAAGTAACACAGCTCATTACAGGACGTAAAAAAATAGATGAAGAATTTTTTGAAGAGCTTGAAGAAATTTTGATCGGGGCCGATGTTGGTGTCAATACAGTAATGAACTTAATTGATGAGCTTCGTGATGAAGTGAAGAGATCTCGAATTGAGGATCCAGCAGACCTACAGCCAATATTAACAGAAAAGCTGGTAGAGCTTCTTCGTAGTGATGAAGATAACGGGCTAAACTTAAATCCAGATGGGATTTCAGTTATACTATTTGTAGGGGTAAATGGCGTTGGGAAAACAACTACGATTGGTAAGCTCGCCCATTACTATAAGCAGCAAGGGAAAAAGGTCATTATGGCAGCGGGAGATACATTTCGTGCTGGTGCAATCGAGCAGTTAGAGGTGTGGGGAGAACGTGTAGGTGTTGAGGTAATTAAGCAGCAAGCAGGCGCTGATCCTGCGGCCGTAATGTTTGATGCAGTACAGGCGGCTAAGCAACGTGGAGCGGATATATTACTTTGTGATACAGCGGGAAGATTGCAAAACAAAACAAACCTAATGGAAGAATTAAATAAAATATTCCGTGTCATTCAACGTGAAATTCCATCTGCTCCGCATGAGGTGCTTATGGTACTGGATGCCACAACAGGCCAAAATGCTTTAAGTCAAGCTAAACTATTTGGTGAAAAAAGCAGTGTAACAGGGCTTGTATTAACGAAGCTGGATGGAACCGCAAAAGGTGGAATTGTTATTGCAATTCGTCAAGAACTAAGTCTGCCAGTAAAATTAGTAGGTCTTGGTGAAAAGATGGATGACCTACAACCATTTGATTCAGCGCAATTTGTACATGGTTTGTTTGATGGTTTAATTGTAGAGGAAGACACCGAACAACAAGAGACGGTATAACATAGAGTACATTTGTATTTTTTGCGAAAATAAAGGAGGTGCATGTGAGATGGCTAATACACACACATATGAACCAAAGGAAGAGATTGCCAATGCGATTACGCATGGGATTGGGGCGTTATTAAGTTTAGCAGGGCTGGTATTACTTATTGTGTTTGCCAGTATAAAAGGGACAGCTTGGCATGTCGTGAGCTTTACGGTTTATGGGGTAAGTATGCTGTTGCTTTATTCATGCTCTACTTTAGTGCATAGCTTTAAGGAAGGGAAGGTTAAAGATTTATTTGAAATCTTTGATCACTCTTCGATTTACATTTATATTGCAGGAACCTATACCCCGTTTATGCTGATCGCCGCTCGTGGACCATTAGGCTGGACGTTGTTTGGGATTGTGTGGGGGATCGCGATTGTAGGTGTCGTGTTTAAAGCTTTTTTTGTAAAACGATTCCTGTTTATGTCCACTATTTTTTATCTGATCATGGGATGGCTAATTGTATTTGCATGGGGCCCATTAACTGCGGCTGTGCCTGCACCTGGTATGGCGCTTCTCGTCATTGGCGGGGTATTGTATAGCTTAGGGACCATCTTTTATGTATGGCGTGGCTTCCCGTATCATCATGCTATTTGGCATCTGTTTGTCTTGGCGGCAAGCATCGTTCATTTCTTTGCGATTTTGCTTTATTTATTGCCTGTTTGATAAAGGGATTAATATTTTAAAAAAAGATTAGGATGTTAAGGGAATTTCCTTGACATCCTGATTTTGTTCTTGTATGATAAAGAACGTTGATACGCTGTAAAGTGTTTTTCCTTGACGGAGGGAGTGCCCATATGAGTCAAGAGAATAAGCTTGAGAAAACGAATCGGGTCAACCTATTGTTTGACTTTTATGAGAAGTTGCTAACAGATAAGCAGCAGACCTTTTTAAAATATTATTTCCATGATGATTTTTCATTAGGGGAAATCGCAGCAGAATTTGAGATCAGTCGTCAGGCTGTATATGAACATATTAAACGTGCAGAAGGCATGCTTGAAAATTATGAAGAAAAGCTGGAATTGCTACATAAGCATGAACAACGTACAGCTTTGTTTGAACAGGCGAAGAAGCTATTATCGGAGAGCGAATTGTCTACGGAACAACAAACTGAGCTGGAGTTTTTGCTTAAAGAGATGCATCAGCTATAATAGATATTGTACAAGTTATGATGGTTGGAGGTGACGATATATGGCTTTTGAAGGATTGACAAGCCGTCTGCAAAATGTATTTAGTAAATTGCGTGGCAGAGGGAAAGTTTCCGAAGAGGATGTCAATACAGCGATGAGAGAGGTAAGACTTGCATTGCTGGAGGCCGACGTCAACTTTAAGGTTGTTAAAGATTTCATAGCAAAAGTGAAAGAAAAGTCTGTTGGTAGTGAAGTGATGGATAGCTTTACACCAGGTATGGTTATTATTGATATCGTCAATAAGGAATTAACAGAGTTAATGGGTGGAAGTCAATCAAAATTGGCTAAAAGTAATAAACCACCAACAGTTATTCTTATGGCGGGTTTGCAAGGGGCGGGTAAAACGACAACTTCTGCTAAACTAGCGAAGTTATTGTTAAAAGGTAATCACCGTCCACTTCTTGTAGCGGGTGATATTTATCGTCCTGCTGCGATTAAACAATTGCAAGTATTAGGCGAGCAGATTAAAGTCCCTGTGTTTACACTTCCTGAGGGAAATAGTCCTGTTAAAATTGCATCCGACGCATTACAACATGCAAAAGACAATAACAATGACTATTTAATTATTGATACTGCGGGTCGTTTGCATGTAGATGAAGAGTTGATGGAAGAAATTCGCCAGATTCATGAGGTTACACAACCAGATGAAGTTTTGTTGGTTGTTGATGCGATGACAGGGCAAGATGCAGTAAATGTTGCCGATAGCTTTAATAAGCAATTATCACTTACGGGTGTAGTGCTTACGAAGCTGGATGGAGATACACGTGGTGGTGCAGCTTTATCTGTTAAAGCAGTGACAGGTTGTCCAATCAAATTTGCTGCATTAGGTGAAAAGATTGATGCTTTAGAGCCGTTCCATCCTGAGCGGATGGCTTCCCGTATTTTGGGTATGGGCGATATGTTATCCTTGATCGAGAAGGCACAAGCGGAGATTGATACTGACAAAGCAAAAGAAATGGAACGTAAAATGCGTAATGCTGAGTTTACGTTTGATGATTTCTTAGAGCAGATGGCACAAGTCAAGAAGCTTGGACCGATTGATCAAATTATGGATATGATTCCTGGTATGGGCAAAATGAAGCAAATGCAGGATGTCAAAGTGGATGAAAAGCAGATGGATCGTGTTGAAGCGATTGTACATTCCATGACAAAGCAAGAAAAGCAAAATCCTGACATGATTAATCATAATCGCCGAAAGCGGATTGCTGCTGGAAGTGGAACTAATTTAGCGGACGTTAATCGCTTAATTAAGCAATTTGATGAAATGCGACGGATGATGAAGCAATTATCTGGCATGATGGGCTCAAAGGGTAAAGGCAACAAAATGCTAAAACAAATGCAAGGTAAAGCCGGTAAGGGTGGTTTTAAGTTCCCTTTTCGTTAATAAATAAAGGCTAGTTTATCTTTTGAAGGAGGTGAATTTCGTGGCAGTTCGTATTCGTTTGAAACGTATTGGTGCTCATAAAGCGCCTTTCTATCGCATCGTGGTATCGAATTCTCGTTCCCCGCGTGACGGTCGTTTTATCGAGGAGATTGGTTACTACAATCCAGTTGCTAATCCAGCAGTTGTTAACATCGATGAAGAAAAAGCGTTGAAATGGTTGCAAGATGGAGCACAAGCATCTGACACCGTTCGCAACTTGCTCAGCAAAGCAGGCGTAATGAAGAAATTTCATGAGTCTAAATTACAAAAGTAATCATTGCTGATTTCGGAGGGTCTATATGGAACAATTAGTCAGCGTTATTGCGAAGGCTCTTGTTGATCATCCGGACGATGTTCGTGTGGAGATCGTGGAGAAGGAACACCTGATTGTTTATGAGCTAACTGTACATCCTGATGATGTGGGGAAAGTCATTGGCAAGCAAGGAAGAATTGCCAAGTCCCTCCGCACAGTTGTAGCATCGGCAGCCGTTAAGATGGATAAGCGGGTTACCGTTGATATCATCTCTTAAAGTTATACGAAAGTGGGTTAGGATGAATTCCTAGCCCTTTTTCGTTCAATTATAAGGATATTCATGTTCACAAAGTTGTAGGAGGTATGTATGGCAGAACAGCAATTTTTGACAGTGGGTAAAATTGTGAATACGCATGGGATTCGTGGCGATCTAAAGGTTTTGTTGAACACTGATTTTCCGGATGTTCGTTTTGCGCCTAAAAGCAATTTAAGCCTTTTTCACCCAGAAAGTGGTGCTAAAGTAGATGTGAAGGTAGCAGCTTCAAGACCTCTTAAAGGAATGTACCTAGTACGTTTTGAAGGTTTTGATAACATTAATTTAGTTGAAAAATTCAAAGGGTATGAAATTAAGGTTACGAAGGATAATACCGTCCCACTTGAGGAAGGTGAATATTACTATCATCAAATTATCGGCTGTCGTGTAGTTGGTGATGATGGAGCGGATTTAGGTGTGATTGAAGAAATTCTCCGTCCAGGGGCAAATGATGTTTGGACAGTAAAAATGCCAAATGGAAAACCGTTGCTCCTTCCTGTAATCGATGATGTTGTTTTAGATGTGGACGTTGAGCAAAAAATTGTGAAGGTTCATTTAATGGAAGGGCTGTTATAATGATGAGAATGGATGTTCTCACTTTGTTTCCAGAAATGTTCGAGGGTGTATTTGGCTCTAGCATTTTAGGTAAAGCACAACAAAAAGGGATTATAGCTCTAAACGCGATTAATTTCCGTGAATATGCAGGCAATAAGCATTGTACGGTGGATGATATGCCTTATGGTGGCGGTGGTGGAATGGTCCTGAAGGCGGAACCTATTTTTGCTGCGGTTGAGGATTTACTTGCTAAGCAAGCTGCTAACACGATAGAAGCGACTGCTTTGGCTGCCGATGTTGCTTCCGATGATCATGGGGGAGGTGTGGCAACTGTCAAAGCACCACGGATTATTTTAATGTGTCCGCAGGGGGAAACCTTTACACAACGTAAAGCAGAGGAGCTAGCCCAAGAAGACCACCTTATTTTTATTTGCGGTCATTATGAAGGTTATGATGAACGGATTCGTGAACATCTAGTAACCGATGAAATTTCAATTGGTGATTATGTGCTAACTGGTGGAGAACTACCTGCGATGACCGTCATAGATAGCGTATCTAGGTTGTTGCCAGGGGTGCTTGGAAATGCGAGTAGTGCTGTAAGTGATTCCTTTAGTACAGGGTTGCTTGAATATCCTCATTATACTCGCCCTGCGGAGTTTAGAGGATGGAAGGTTCCAGATGTATTAATTAGTGGGCATCATGCCAATGTAGCGGTGTGGCGCCGTCAGGAAGCACTTCGTCGTACATTTGAACGTCGTCCTGATTTGCTGGAGAAAATTGAGCTGTCAAAGCAAGATATAGCCTTCATCAATGGGCTAAAGCTTGAAAAACAGCAGCAGGGCAATGCCAATGAGCTTGACTAAAACGATAAATAGATAAAGAGCTATTTCCTACTGGTTTTGATATGCTCCCATCATAGTAGACAGTAGAAAAAACAAAAATTCTACTTCTACCATGATGGGAGTTTTTATAGTGTCTAAAAGAAGCAAGATT
>NZ_JAGGKG010000025.1 GCF_017873435.1 Paenibacillus turicensis
TCCAGCGCCGATGGTACTTGGACCGAAGGGTCCTGGGAGAGTAGGACGCCGCCAAGCACAAGAACCACTGCCGATCATCCGGTGGTGGTTTTTTTGTGTTTAACATTAATTTAAAGGTGTCTGTAACCACTTATCTTTTGTTATTGATTGTAATGGTTACAAATCTTTATATTTGAATAAAAGTTGAGTTAAAAAAATGATAGATTTTCAATTAAAAGAAGTCTAAATTGTCATGGCGAATGTTAATTCTTTTATAAAATAGTTAGCTATAATATCCAATGTAGGAGAACTTATTATGTTGATCCCTGCAAATTAAAACAAAGTCGGAAGGACAAATACAATCTTAAAAAATCCTTGACGATGAATATTGAGATTTATTTGTTTTGAAAGGAGCTTAACCATGACAAAGAAACAAACTAAACATGAATGGCAAAGGGGTATTATAGCTACTGGTGTATTACTAGGAGGGCTATGGCTACAAAGCGGAGAAGGTTTAGCGGCACCATCCACACCCACACCATCACTTGTAACACAAAGTTATAAAGCGACTGGTATTGTACAACAAAAGGTAGCACCAGCAGTTAATTCTATGGTCACTATTCAATATAATGGCACAAATGAGACAGCATCTAATAGAACAACGATTAAAGCCACTGGAATAATTAGGGATGGAAAGACATGGGTGCCAATTACTTTTTTACGAGATGCACTAAAGATGCCATTAAGCTACGATATCACGAAGAAAATGTATACTATTGGTGAAGATTTTCATCAGTTTACGATAGATGTTCAAGATAACAATAGCCTAACTTTAAATGGATACTATTTAAACGATCTCCAAGCTACTAATATAAATGGACACTTTTATGTGCCAGCTCAGCTATTAAAGCAATATTTAGGTTATGAGGCTAATTTGAATGCAAAGAATAGGATTGTAAGTATTAAGGAAGCTAAACAAAATGATGTTTCATTTACGACTCAAACTAAAACAGAAAGCCTAAATGGGACTGATATAGACCTAGCATGGCCACAGATTAATTATAGTAAAGATAGTGTGGTTGAAGAGCGCATTAATCAGAAAATAACAGATGTGATTGCTGCTTACGAGAAGGAAATAAAGGAGCAGATGGTCCTAAGAGAAAAGGAAAAAATTAATAGTCCATATTTGTTTAGTAGCTCCTATATTGTAACGTATAATCAAAAGGGTATTGTTTCTCTCATTTTAGAGCAATACGATTTTACAGGTGGGGCGCATGGCATGACCTATCGTAAGGCGCTCACCTTCTCTTTGAAGGATGGTAAGCAATTAACGGTTACCGATGTGGTCGGGAATAATAAGAATCTGAAGGACATCAATCAGAGCATTAAACAGAAATTTGAGAAAAGTATAGAATATTTTGGTGGCTTTAAAGGTATTGATAACAAAGCTGACTTTTATATCGAGCCAGGCAATTTAATTGTATATTTCCAATTGTATGATTACACGCCATATGTTGCTGGCTTCCCAGAGTTTTCATTTTCCCTTTCAAAAGTTATCCCTAGTGATAGCAAGCTTTTTGAATAGTTGATTCACAGTCTTTGTGAAAGTGAATGAAAATAGATAGTATCTTTCAAAATGAATGTAACTTTTTTGTCATTACTATTGGGGTGGTTCTCGTTATAATAAGGTGTAGGTTACTTAGGTAGGAAATTTGGCCTATAATTTGTTTAGGGAAGGGGAATCAATGTGAGACAAACGAAGTACATGTCATGTATGGTTTTATGTATGATCATGTCCATGCTTCTTGTCATTACAGGCTGTGGTTCTTCTGAGCCTTCTTGGGATGAGTATGTAGGAGCTGTTGTGGAGAAGACATTTCCTGTCCCTGCAGAGGCAACCCATTCTGAATCTATGCTGACTAATTCTGAGATGCGTTATATTCAATATACTTTTAGTGGTATTCATGAGAAGGGTAAGATTCCAGAACAATACCAAGAGACCATTTTGGACTGGGGTTGGGTAGAGAAGGAAAGTACTGAAGCGGGCAATACCGTTGTATATGAAAAGGGCAATCAAATCGTCCAAGTAACTGTACAAGAGAATGGCTTTACGATTTTAGTTCCAAAACAGGATCGTAACCTAGTCATTCAAGGAATTGAAAGCAGCGAATTTAGTAAGAATCGCAGTGATGATAACGATAATGGGCAGACAGAGAATAATGATAGCAACCCATAATATTAAAAGTTATAGTTTGAAACATTAATTAGTGATTATAGCTCTGAACTAAGATGTCACATGATAACCTTGTTATAGTAGCCTAGTATTAGGCTTTAAAATGATAAACGGTCTTATTCCGCTACAGTAGGGAATAGACCGTTTTATTAATTAATCTAATGGTTATGAAAATGAATGTGAAATTCGATTTTGAATAACCCTGAAATTAATTCTTGTTAAGTTATAGTCAGTAATGTCATTATGTCTCATGGCTTGTAGTAGGACAAGTCTCTTTCATTTAATTTTAGAACACCATCCTTAGGTTGTCTCTTTAACCCTGTAATCGTAAACTGTTTAGGCACCATAAGCCATAAATGCCAGAAGAGCAATGAGAACATAAATTCAAAGGGAGACCATGGAATAATTGCTACGATGATGATACAGCCGATCCACGCGGTATGAAGATGCACTTTACGAAAGCTAGAGTATGGAATATATTGATCTGGCATATAGCCGATCCAAGGTAAGCGATAGGAAAACTTCCAGCGCTTATGATAAGAGTGATTAATAATAATAAGTATAGATCGTGCAATAACATATTGAATCCAAGCTGTAATGATCATAGCAATAATAAAATAGAAGATACTTGTCCAGCTAATTACAATCATTTCGGCAGCAAGCCAAATTATCGGTAGCATAACATAACTTAATAAAAACGATTTAGGAAATATTATTTTTTTAAGTAGTCGATAATGATAAAATGTTGCATTTGAATTGGATTGATCGGTCATCAATCACACAATCCCCCTTAAGCTAACGTTATATTATTGCGTTTAAGTTAAAAAATTGAATGGCTTTTAATGCATGGCTTGTAATTAGTATATCGGAAATAGTGGAGAAATAATTGAGATTTAATGCTGTACAGACACCTATAACATTAGTGCTACATAGTATATAGTAATTCAGTTACTATGAAAGGGTTTAAATTCATAGAAACTGTGTCATACTAATAGTAAAACGAGTAGGGTGGGATCGTGAATGAATGAGCTTGCCAAATGCACATGTATTATATGTGGACAGCAAAAGGAAGATGGCATTCATATCGTTTCTGAGTTTATATGTGATGCTTGCGAGAGTGAGATGGTACGTACTGACGTACAAGAGGAGAAATATCATTTTTTTATACACCGCATGAAGCAGATTTGGATGAAAGAGAATGTATGATGATATTTAGAGGGGCCGATTCTTTTTAGGGGAGAAGAGGTCCTTTTGTTTTGGCTTATTTTTGTTTATATTGGCAGGGGAACTTAACAAAGGTAAACTAGAGGGAGTACTTCCATCATTGATGATATATTGAAAGGATTTACACATGGTAAACAAAAAGTCGATAGATATGTGCAATCAGCACACAAATAGTATACAAGCACCGTTAGTTTCCGCCTTATTACATTATAAAAGTAAAAAAGATATTTCTTTCCATGTACCAGGTCATAAGAATGGAGCTGCCTATTCATGGACTGCGGAGATAAAGGAAATATTTGGTCCAATCCTTGAGATTGATGTTACTGAAATTGAAGGTACAGATAATTTGCATCAACCGGAAGGTGCAATATTAGAGGCGCAGCGATACGCGGCACGTTTTTTTGGTGCAGATCAGACCTTTTTTTTAGTAGGTGGGAGCACAGCAGGGAATCAGGCTTTAATATTAAGTGCTTGTACCAACCCTGGGGATATTATTCTAGTACAAAGAAATGTACATAAGTCAGTGATTCACGGATTAATGCTTGCACAGGCCAAAGCTGTTTTTTTAACGCCTGAAATTGATCAAGAAAGTGGCTTAGCAACGATTCCTTCTATTACTAGCATCCAAAGGGCTCTAGAACGTTATCCAAATTCGAAGGGCTTATTGCTAACACAACCTAACTATTATGGAATGGTATCTTCTACCCTAGCTAATATCGTAGAACTTTGTCATAGTCATCGAATTCCAGTATTTGTAGATGAAGCACATGGTGCACATTTTGGATTACATGGTGATTTTCCGAATAGTGCGTTAAGTGCTGGTGTGGATGGCGTTGTTCAGTCCACGCATAAAATGTTATCCGCCATGACAATGGGCTCAATGCTACATATTCAAGGGGAGTATATAGATCGCATGTTGTTGGCGCAACGTTTAACGATGATTCAAAGCTCAAGCCCTTCCTATCCTATTATGGCTTCATTAGACATTACTAGGTTTATGTTGGAGGCGCATGGGGAATCTATTTTTGCAGAGCCGTTAATAGCTGCTCAGATGCTTCGTGAAGGCATTGGGCAGTTAAAGCGATTTCGTATACTTAGTCCAAACCTAAAGATAACAGAACCCCAGATGGCAGAGGAACGAAAAGTAGATGAACGACAGGAAGTTAAATTAGATGCACAGCAGGCAGGAGCACAGAACGTGTATAGTGCATATGATAAACAAGATCCTTTGAAAATTGTAATTTGTGATGCATTAGGGATATGGAGTGGCTACGAATTACAAAACAGGTTATGTGAGATGGGCTGTATACCTGAGATGTGTGATGAGCGTTATGTCGTGTTTGCTTTAGGGCAAGGAACTACAACAAGGGATGCCGATAGGCTGTTAGCAGCTTTGGAGCAACTTAGTATGGAAGAAACAGAAAACAAAGCAAATGATTTTTTCACGTGGAACAATTGTTTAGTTGAAGAAGAGGGATTTGAGCCTGTACAGTTTAGCTTATCTGTTATGTCAGATGAAAAAACGGAAATGATTCCGCTTGAGCAAGGGGTTGGTCGAAAATCAGCAGAGATGATCATACCTTATCCACCTGGAATACCATTATTATATCCACAAGAATTGATTACAGAACACATACTAAAGCGTATAATGCAATTAAGAGAATTAAATGCAACTAGCTTAGGTGCTTGTGATCCTAGTTTAAAAATGATAAAGGTTTGTAAGCTTTGATGAAGGGGAGCCGTTTATTCATGGCAGGAAAAGGACTATTTATTACGCTTGAAGGTGGAGAAGGCGTCGGCAAAACAACAATGTTAAAAAAGCTCGCCCAAACACTGGAACAAAAAAATATAAGCTATATTATTACTCGTGAGCCTGGCGGCATTATGATTGCAGAAAAAATAAGAGAAGTCATTTTGGATTCCGCTCACACGATGATGGATGCGAGAACAGAAGCTTTATTGTATGCGGCTGCTCGAAGACAACATTTGGTTGAGAAGGTAGCACCAGCTTTACAAGAAGGTAAGGTTGTATTGTGTGACCGTTTCATTGATAGTAGCTTAGCTTACCAGGGGTATGCTCGTGGGTTAGGTATAGATGAGGTATTATCGATAAATGCCTTTGCGATTGACCAATATATGCCTGATTTTACGTTTTATTTAGATATGGACCCCTTGGATGGATTAGCTAGAATTGCAGCGGAGAAGGGAAGAGAAATAAATCGTTTAGATCTTGAAAGTATAGAGTTTCACCAAAAGGTCAGAGCGGGTTATAATAAGGTTATAGGGATGTACCCTAATCGCATTAAAAAGATTGATGCAGCTAGAAATATCGAACAGGTTGCTGCTGACATGAATAGCTTGCTTGTTGCGAAATTAGAGGAATTTTCAGTAGCGATGTCAAATAATAAAAATTAAATTCACGTTTTGAAATTTAAAGGAGGGACTGCATATGAAACTTATTATTGCGATTATTCAAGATAAGGATAGTAACCGCTTGTCCAGCGCACTTGTAAAGGCAAACTATAGAGCTACTAAATTAGCAAGTACTGGGGGTTTCTTGCGAGCAGGAAATACTACCTTTTTAATTGGTGTAGATGATAATCAGGTAGAATCTGTCATGGCAGTCATTCGAAACAGCTGTAAAATTCGTGAGCAATTGGTTACACCAGTTACTCCGATGAGTGGGACAACAGACTCCTATTTACCACTACCAGTAGAAGTGCAGGTTGGTGGGGCGACGGTTTTTGTACTTCCAGTAGATCAATTTGAACATTTCTAGTATGTTAGTATAAATACTACGGATAATATATGTAGATAGGCAGTGATTCATTTGAAAATTAATCCGGGATATAGGCCGCTTAAAAGCGGACTAGGTGTGACGGATAATGCTGCTAGACCCATTCAGTCAAAAAGCTTCTCGGATGCGATGAATTATCATGGTGAGAAGGCAACACAGCAAGAATTGGATCGTAGATTTAAAGAAATACAAACCCAAGGCGATCGCCTAGCTCGATCTATGACGATTAGAGAGTTAAAGGCCTATCGCCTTCTTGTCAAAAAGTTTCTAGAGGATACTGTACGCCCTGGCATTACCATCAAAGAGTCTAGAGGATGGGATCGTCGTGGACGTAGTAAGCGATATAAGCTGCTTGATGAGGTAGATGCGGCCTTGCTTGAAATGGCAGATGAATTGCTAAACAGTGAGCAAGGAAAAATAGACTTATTGCAGAAAATTGGCGAAATTAGAGGATTGCTCATTAATCTAAGCTTCTAATTGTAGCCATGGAAAGGTATTGACTACAATATGTCATTTGACGATATTATTGGACAAGATGTAGCGAAGACGATGTTGAAAAATGGGCTTCGTACTCATCAGGTGTCACATGCATATATATTTAGTGGACCACCAGGCAGTGGCCAAAAAGAGATGGCAATGGCATTTGCGAATGCCTTAGTCTGTGAAAATCGACAAGAGCAGGGTGCATGTGGAGTATGCTTAGCTTGTCGTAAGGTTAAGCATGGGAACCATCCTGATCTTCATCTTGTCGAGCCTGAGGGAACAGCTAGTATTAAAATTGAACAAATTCGTGATTTACAACGATTATTTTCTTATCGAGCAAGTGCTGGTAATTATAAGGTCTACATGATAGATCAGTCCGAAAAAATGACGGTACAAGCTGCTAATAGCCTCCTCAAATTTTTGGAGGAGCCGCCAGCTCCAGCTGTTGCAATTTTGATGACAGATAATGGACGGGCATTATTACCAACGATACAATCTAGAGCACAATGGGTGCCATTTACGCCCCTTGCTCCTGATGAAATGCTGCAAATTTTAGTAGATGAAGGTTATCCTGTTAATTTAGCAAGGTGTGCAGTACATTTAGTGGCGGGAATAAGTGCTTGTCGTGATTTATTAAGTCAGAATTGGTTTGCAGAAATCAGAAACGTAATGTTACAATTAGGGAAGGAGGCCACAGGCCGTAGTGGTTCTCCCTTAGTAACGGCTCAGCAGAGCATTTTTAAAGCAGGTTTGGGCGATCATTTGGATATGTTGTTTAGCCTGTTCCATTTATGGTTTAGGGACATGCTCCAATCGCTCTATCATAGACATGATGGTATTGTTTTTATGGATCAGTTGGATTATATATCCAGCCATTCCTCTTCCCGTAATGCACAGCAGTGGATTGAAGCTATGTCATGGGCAGCACAAAGCAAAAGAAAGCTGCGACAAAATATGAATGGACAACTTTGCCTAGAACAGTTTCTAATTTCTTTAGGTGAGATGAATCATCGTCATTCTTCTATGTCATATTAAGGGAAACAAACTTTCTCCCGCATAAAGGTTTTGCAAATATGCATGAAATTAAATTGATAAGCTTGGGTGCTATACGAGGGGGTTAGTTTTTGTACACTGTAGTAGGTGTCCGGTTTAAAAAAGCGGGCAAAATATATTATTTTGATCCCCTAGAGCTACCCGTCGAAAAGGATCAGTTTGTTATTGTAGAGACGGCGCGTGGGATCGAGCATGGTAAAGTCGTGATTGGTAAAAAGCAAGTAGACGAATCTGACGTGGTGCTTCCGCTTAAGAAGGTGATTCGAATTGCTGACGATTCGGACGCTAGTGTGGTGGAGGAAAATAAGCTAGCAGCTCAGAATGCTTTCTCAACTTGTTTAAATAAAATCAAGGACCATGATTTGAAGATGAAGTTGGTTGATGTGGAGTTCACGTTTGACCGCAATAAAATTATTTTTTATTTTACGGCTGAAGGACGTGTCGACTTCCGTGAGCTAGTGAAGGATTTAGCAAGCATTTTCCGCACTCGCATCGAGTTAAGACAAATTGGTGTGCGTGATGAAGCCAAGATGCTAGGCGGTATTGGACCTTGTGGACGTATATTATGCTGTTCCTCCTGGTTAGGTGATTTCGAGCCAGTATCCATCAAGATGGCAAAGGATCAAAGCCTTTCACTGAATCCAACAAAAATATCTGGACTATGTGGTCGTTTGATGTGTTGCTTGAAATTTGAGCATGATAATTATGAAAGTGTGAAGGAAGAACTTCCTTCCGTAGGTAAGTTAGTGATTACATCTATGGGCGAAGGTAAAGTGGTTGGATTAAACGCCGAATCTCGTTCTGTACATGTACAATTATTCGAAATTGGCAAGGTCAAGGAACTTCTCTTAGATGATGTTGTTGTGAAATAAGGATGTTCAAGATAGACTTTAGAGAATGACTCTGGGGTGGGCACTTGAAGAAAAAAGATATTTTTACACACATGCAAGAATTAGAGGGGCAAATGGAATCAATTCACGGCGAATTGGGTTTGCTTAAGCTAGAGGTAAAGAAGCTCGTTGAAGAAAATCAACAGCTATTGCTCGAAAATGAGCAGCTTCGGAAAATTTTAAAACGGGATCATGGGGATGCTCGTGTAGATTCTCCTTCCGGGGAGAAACACTCAGAACAACTACCATCACCCGAAGGTAAGGAAGAAGCTATAGATATTGTTGGAGAAGGTTATGATAACCTAGCTAGGTTGTATCATGAAGGTTTCCATATCTGTAATGTGTATTACGGGCATTTACGAACAGAAGGCGATTGTCTGTTTTGTCTCTCTTTTCTGAATAAATAACAAGCCGTAGGAATTGTTCCTACGGTTTTTTTAAGATAAAAGACATAATCAATATTGGTCCAAGTACGTAATTTACGAATTATGATTTTATAGAAAGTGACGAGGTTGGCATGATAAAAGTACCGTTGTATGGGCAAGAAAGAATTGATGATTTATTGACAGATGGATTAGGGATTATTCAAAGTCGTGAAGTGTTTAGCTTTTCGATGGATGCGGTATTGTTAGCAAGGTTCGCTTCTGTACCTAACTCAGCTAAAGTATTGGATATGTGTACAGGTAATGGAGTTATTCCTTTATTGTTAACGACAAGCACAAAAGCAAAAATTGAAGGTATTGAGATACAGCCAAGGCTTGCGGATATGGCAAGACGAAGTGTACAAATGAATGAGCTGGAGGAGCAGGTAAGTATTCGCGAAGGGGATTTGAGACAGTTAGTGAATGAGACTGGGCATGGTTATTACGATGTCATTACGGTTAATCCACCTTATATGCCTGTTACAAGTGGCGATGTTAAGCTTAACCGTCATCAGGCTATTGCCAGACATGAGATTGAATGTACGTTGGAGGAGGTTATTTCTACAGCGACACAGCTTTTGCGGGCAGGTGGTAAGCTATTTATGGTGCATCGCCCTCAGAGATTAGCCGAAATTACAACGATATTATGTAAATACCGTCTGGAGCCTAAACGTATTCGTTTTATTCATCCTAGAATTGATGCTGAAGCGAATATGGTATTGATTGAGGCATTAAAGGATGGTAAACCAGAGGTAAGAATTTTGCCTCCTTTAGTGGTATATGATCAGGACGGAAAATATGGTAATGAATTTATGGATATTTATTATTCAGATAAGAAAGGAGGAAAGGACAGAAGATGAGTGTAGGTGTACAAAAAAGTTATCAGGATAATCAAGCGCATGGAATCGGTAAATTATTTTTGGTGGCCACCCCTATTGGTAACCTAGAGGATATGACCTATCGAGCAATCCGAATATTAAAAGAAGCAGATATTATCGCTGCTGAGGATACTAGACAGACGAGAAAGCTGCTTACACATTATGAAATCACTCCTGCTAAATTACTGAGCTATCATGAGCATAATAAAACAGCAAGTGGACCGGAATTAATTCGCTTTATAATAGAAGGAAAAAATTTAGCATTAGTGAGTGATGCAGGCTTACCTGCGATTTCTGACCCTGGCCACGACTTAGTGAAGCTGGCGTTAGGGCAAGGAATATCTGTAATTCCAATCCCTGGTGCAAATGCTGCATTGTCTGCGTTAATCGTATCGGGTCTTGCTACAGATCAATTTCAGTTTATAGGTTTTTTACCTAGAGAGCACAAGGATAGGGAAGCAAAGCTAGTTCAAGCTCAAGACTATGAAGGAACATTAATTATGTATGAGTCTCCTCATCGCTTAATTAAAATGCTACAATCCTTGCTAGAGGTATGGGGGGATCGGCAGGTAGTCCTTGCAAGAGAGCTGACGAAGAGATATGAAGAGATGGCACGAGGTAGTTTAAGTGATGTCTTAACATGGCTTGAAGAATACCCTCCTATTGGGGAATATTGCGTTGTGGTGGAAGGGGCAAACCCAGAGCTTATTAGAGAAAAAAAAGAGGCATGGTGGAAAGAGCTTAGCTTAGAGGCGCACGTGACTCATTACGAGCAGCAGGATCAATGTTCACGTAAAGAAGCAATGAAAAAAGTAGCTAAGGATCGTGAGTTATCTAAACGTGATGTTTATCAGGCATTATTATAATAGTTCTAATATTTGTTATCATATTTAATAAATTGAATCTATTACTTGAATTATAAATGAATTCCAAAAAAAGGAGGTCTTCATATGGTAAAATACTTACCACAGAAGACCCCAAGGAGATATGAAAAGGTTAGAATTAACAGTTTAAGTAAATCTATTATATACTAAAAATCTTAATTTGTCACAGGGGCAGGAATTTCCGTCACGCAGTCATGACAAACAATTTTACCTTTAAAATAAATAACATTTTCGGCATTGCCACAGAAAATACAAGCTGGCTCGTATTTTTTCAGCATGATCCGTTCACCGTCAACGTAGATTTCAAGCGCATCCTTTTCTCCGATGCCTAGAGTACGACGTAATTCAATAGGAATAACTACGCGCCCTAATTCGTCTACTTTTCTTACAATACCGGTTGATTTCATCATAACTGATGATAACCCCTTTCGCTATAAATTAAATACGTCATTATTCGACAAACTTCTTTGTTTTATGATAATTATAATACCAACCATTGCCAGATCAGTCAACCTATTTATGGTAGAGTTCTTTATAATTACTAATTAAAAATTATAAAGGGTGTTACAAAACATTGATATATCAAGGGAAATGCGAATTATTAAAGTTTATTCATAATTCATTCTATTGCGTTTCAATAATCGACATTATTCGACAAAAGAAGACAAACTCTATCAAAAGTAGTCATTAAAATGTATAAAAACACATATATTAAAGGAGTGAGTTGTCATGAATCGTCCACTACTCGAAGAAAAAGTATTTAAAGACCCTGTTCATAATTACATCCATGTGCAAGATGAGATTATATGGGCATTAATTAATACGACCGAGTTTCAACGTTTGCGGAGAATTAGACAGCTGGGTACATCATACCTAACCTTCCACGGCGCTGAGCATAGTAGATTTTCACACTCTTTAGGTGTATATGAAATTACTAGACGTATCATTTCACAATTTGAGAGAGGTAATTATCCAGATTGGCCTAAAGAGGAACGTCTGGTGGCTTTATGTGCAGCCTTACTCCATGATTTAGGACATGGTCCCTTTTCACATTCGATTGAAGATGCATTTGATATGAATCATGAAGAATGGACGATTAAAATTATTAAAGGAGACACAGAGGTTGGATCTGTTTTAAGAACGATGGGTGAGCATTTCCCTGAACAGGTTGCTGCTGTTATTCGTAAAGACTACGAAAAGCCAATCATTGTTAATTTAGTGTCTAGTCCACTGGATGCAGACCGTATGGATTATTTGTTACGCGATGCTTATTTTACGGGTGTAAATTATGGCACGATTGATATGGACCGTATTTTGCGAATGCTTCGACCTTATCAAGGGAGAATCGTTGTAAAACAATCTGGCATGCACGCCGTTGAGGATTATTTAATGTCACGTTACCAAATGTACTGGCAAATTTATTTCCATCCAGTGACACGTAGCTCGGATATCATTTTGAAGCAAATTTTCCGTAGAGCAGGGGAGTTATTTCTGGAAGGGTTTGAATTTAAATTTTTACCACATCCATTACCACATTTATTTGGAAGGAAAATCTCCGTAAAGGATTATCTACTATTAGATGAAGCTTTAATTCAAACTGCGTTTATGCAATGGCGTAATGAAGGCGATGATTTACTGTCTTCGTTATGTGCCAGATTTATAGATCGTAAATTGTATAAATATGTAGAAATAGATGCGTTGGATATGGAGACAATAGATCGGATAAAGGATACTTTTGTAGAAGTTGGATTAAATCCTGAATATGATTTGGAAATTGATTTTCCAACAGATTTACCTTATGATGTGTTTCGTCCAGATAATGATAACCTAAAAAAACAAATTTTGTTGCTGGATCGTCAAGAAAGAATACACGAAATTTCAGAAGTATCTGATATTGTTCGTTCTATAAGTGGTTTACATAAGGGAAAAAACCATTTGTACTTTCCGCATGATAAAGTGTTGGCGTTAAAGTCACATTTCCCTGCTGATATTTTTGCACTATTTGAGCAATGGAGTTAAGGAGGATTTAAAGCTATGTTATTTGATACACATACACATTTAGACGCAATCCAATTTGAAGAGGATCGTGCTGAAACGATTCAACGTGCAGTAGATAATGGCGTAACTCGCATGGTTAACATTGGATTTAATCGTGAAACGATACCTACGACGATGGCGCTTGCAGAGCAATACGATTTTATATATGCTGCTGTTGGTTGGCATCCGCAAGATGCAATTACGATGAAAAAAGAGGATTTAGACTGGATTGCACAATTATGTAGCCATAATAAGGTGGTTGCAATCGGTGAGATTGGTTTGGATTATTATTGGGACACCTCACCCAAGGAGGTTCAGCACGAAGTGTTCCGCAATCAGATTGGACTAGCTCGTAGCTTGAATATGCCCATTTGTATTCATAATCGGGATGCACATGAGGATGTTGTGAAAATTTTGCGTGAGGAAAAGGCAAGTGAGGTTGGCGGCATTCTGCATTCCTTTTCAGGAAGCTGGGAAATTGCTAAAATGTGTCTAAATATGGGATTCCATTTATCCTTTGGTGGACCGATTACGTTTAAAAATGCAAAGCAGCCTAAAGAGGTGCTTATAAACACCCCGTTAGATCGTCTGCTAATTGAGACGGATTCCCCTTATTTAACGCCACATCCATTTCGTGGGAAGAGAAACGAGTCTGCTTATGTCCGTCTAGTTGCAGAGGCAGCAGCGGAATTAAAAGGGATTTCTGTGGAGGAAATTGCCCAAATAACTACGAAAAATGCGCTGGAACTATTTTCCATTTGATGAATTCGGGAGATAAACCGATGAAAAAATGAGTATTTGCGAAATATTAATGCTTTTTAACCAACAAAACGGAGTTTATTACAATATTTTAACCATATTTTTAAAAAAACGTTCTTGATTCGTCCTTTACAACCTGCATCTAAACAGGATAGAATCTTTTCAGTAATCCAAATAACACGGATTAATGTTTCCGTAACCAGTCTCGCTGAATCTCTGTTACAGAGAACGGGGGAACCAATATAGCTGTAAACGTAATTTGCCTAAAAATTTTTACTTTACGAGCTATAATTGATTTCTGTATGTGGGTCATAGGGGTGAAATCGAGGTCATTGCGCCATGAGCGAATGAACTGAGAAAGGGCAGCTCTCTTTTGTCCGAACCCGACAGCTAACCTCGTAGGCGTCTTAAGAGAGGCAACTCGTGCATCCTATTACTTCAGGAATTTTCAGAAGCCACGAAGGAGTTCCTCTAACTCTTTCTTTAGGCTTCTTTTATTTTTGAATAATTGTGATAGTTTCATCATACTTTGGAAAACAAAGGTGGTGATGATGCAACAGATTGGACTGGAGACGGAGCGAGATGCAGGAAATGTGTGCATTTCGTAATTATGAATTGTAGCCCTATTAACATGCTTCATTGATTTTTTTGTTAGTAGTTTGGCTATGAAGGAGGAGAGAAGATATGGGCATTTTCTCTAAGAACAATACCCATGGATCACGCTCATCCAGCATGTCTTACGTAATGCAGTGGAGACCCAAAAATATTCGTCAGGTTATAGTAATTGGGCTAGCTATTATCGCTATAGCTACAATCGTGCTAATCTGGGTGAATGGTCATAGTAAGAAAAGTGTATACTTGGTTGTGGATGGCGCAATACAAAATGTGGAGACATCACAGGATTCAGTGAAGGCCGTTTTGGATGAACAAAAGGTTAGTCTAAGGGCTGAGGATAAGGTATCTATCGCACTCACTGATGAAATTAAGGATGGCGATCGAATTGTAATTGAGCGAGCAATTCCAGTCGTAATGTCTTTCGATGGAACAACCAAAACGCATTATACAACACAAGGAAATGTTGAAGGTGCTATAAAAGAAATCGGTGTTAAAATTAATCCTGATGATAAAATTACACCTGCTTTAACCACTGCTTTGAGTGCTGATATGAATATTCGAGTTGTTCGTGTGGACAAAAGAACTGCACAAACAAAAGAAGAAGTTCCTTTCACAATTGTGAAAACTGCGGATCCTAAATTGACGAAAGGTCAAACGAAGATCCTTGCAGAAGGTGCTAAAGGCGTAGTTACACATAACATCGAAAAAGTATATGAAGACGGGGTATTTGTATCTAAGCGTTGGTTAGGTAAGGAAGTTCACCAGCCTGCACAAACAAAAGTGATCGCAGTTGGTACAAAGCCTGAGCCAAAAACAGCCGTTCTTGCTGCAAGCATTTCTCGTAATAATGACGAGGTGGATATTAGCGATAGCGGATCTGTAAATAAAGGCGGCGTCTCTTTTAAATATAAAAAGCTATTAAAAAATGTTCAGCTTACTGCTTATTCCAGCCAGGAAGACGGGATTGGGACAAAAACAGCCTCAGGAAACCGAGTAAAAGAGGGTAGAACGATTGCTGTAGATAAATCTCTTGTTCCACTTGGATGGTGGGTGTACATTGAAGGTCTTGGCTTCCGTCGTGCAGAAGACACTGGTGGAGCAATTAAAGGGAAAATTATGGACGTCTATTATGACAGCTTAAAAGATGTTAAAAATTTTGGACGTAAAAAAGGACGTACAGTGTATGTCATTGGTCCAAACAAACCAGAGCTGAATTAATGAGTTGATAATATATGTGATATATTAAAGGAGAGGGATATCCTCTTCTTTTTTGTTGTATGGATATTTTAATTTGTAAGTGGATGGTTAGGCGAGGTAGGAGGTAATAGGTTGATTAAAGAAGTGATTGTGGTAGAGGGACGCGATGATACGGTGGCGATACGTCGTGCGGTAGAAGCAGATACGATTGAAACCGGTGGGTCCGCTATTAATGAAACCACGTTAAAAAAGATTGAATTAGCCCACGAGCGTAGGGGAGTTATTATATTTACAGACCCTGATCATGCAGGTGAACGTATACGTAAAATTGTTGCAAATCGAGTACCGGGCTGTAAGCATGCTTTTCTAACAAAAAGTGAAGCAACCTATCGTGGTGATATTGGCGTAGAGAATGCCTCACCAGAGGCGATTAGAGAGGCGCTAAGCCGTGTTCGTAGCGAGATGGGTATGGAGCAAGGGATGATTGAATGGAGCGATCTCATTGATGCTGGACTCATTTGTCATCCAGCTGCCGCAGAGAGAAGAAAAATTATGGGTGAATTATTAGGTATTGGTTATTGTAATGGTAAACAATTTTTTAAACGGCTAACGGTCTTTAAAATAAGCAGAGAAGAGTTTTTAAACGCACTTGAGAGGTTGGAGGATACGGGAAATGAATAAGAGGGAAGATGTTTCTACACCACGTCGCACAAAGGAAATAATTAATCGCCATGGCTTTTCATTTAAAAAAAGTCTTGGGCAAAACTTTTTAATTGATCAAAATATTTTAGGGAAAATCGTAGATGCTGCCAATCTGGATCAGAGTAAGGGCGCACTTGAAATTGGTCCTGGAATTGGTGCATTAACCGAGAAGCTTGCTGAGCGGGCTAAAAAAGTAACGGCGGTAGAAATTGATCAACGCTTATTGCCGATTTTGGACGAGGTGCTTGAACCCTATCCTCATGTAGATGTCGTGCATGGTGATGTGCTGAAGCTTGATCTTGCGTCTTTATTTGCAGCGCAGTTTGGAGAAGTAGACGGTGTGAGTGTTGTTGCCAATTTGCCCTATTACGTGACGACACCGATCCTTATGAAGCTCTTGGAGGAAAAGCTACCGCTTGAGCATATTGTCGTTATGATTCAGAAGGAGGTTGCTGAGCGTATGGCTGCTTCTCCTGGTGGTAAGGATTATGGAAGCCTTAGCATCGCAGTTCAATATTACAGCGAGCCTGAGCTTGTATGTATCGTGCCACCTAGCGTGTTTATCCCTCAGCCCAATGTAGCCTCAGCTGTCATTAAGCTAACCGTTCGTAAAGCACCACCAGTTCAGGTGGATAATGAAGCGTTTATGTTTGAAGTTGTACAAGCCTCATTTGCCCAACGTAGAAAAACAATTGCAAACAATTTAAAAAGTCGCTTTTTCCCAGGAGAAGGCCGTGAGCAATTAGAAGCGATATTGACAGAAGCCAATATTACACCAAGCAGACGAGCGGAGACGCTAAGTATTGAAGAATTTGCCGTACTAAGTAATATTTTATTTCAAGCAGGTTTGAAGTAACGTTTCCCCGCACTAGCCCATAGGATGGGATAGAGGTGGTGGACTGATGAAATTAGGAGATTGGGTTGTTCGTAGATCATATGGTGGGGATATTACATTCCGCGTAGAAGAACTGGATGCTCGTAAAGCAATTATTAAAGGAACAGAATTTCGTCTGATGGCAGATGCACCCATAAATGATTTAATCAAAGTGGAGTTATCTTCTACCAGTGAACGAGGGAAAAGAGCAATTATAAAAGCAACGGAATCCATGGAGCGTCTTCACGAGGAACGTCTGGAGCTTATGCAGCGGAATCAGGAGGTGCTTCAGGCTGAATGGAAGCTTGAGGCGAAGTCAGATTCTTATTTTGAAGTACCAGGCAAGGTTTTGCATTTGGATGGCGATGAGCGTTATTTAAAGAAGAGTCTTAGCTTGTATGAGCAGCTTCATGTGCCTGCGCATGGCTATTATGTGAATGAGACACAGATGGCTTCTGCATTAAGTCAACTTTTGCCCAAAATAAGACCGGATATTGTTGTTATCACTGGACATGATGGTGTACTTAAAAATCGCCCTAATCATGACCTTTACAATCTCAGCAGCTATAAACATTCAATTCATTTTATGAATGCAGTTGAAGAGGCCCGGAAATATGAGCGTAACTTCGATGCTTTAACGGTCATCGCGGGTGCTTGTCAATCCCATTTTGAGGCTTTACTTCAAGCGGGGGCTAATTTTGCTAGCTCTCCTGCTCGGGTATTAATTCATGCGCTTGACCCTGTTTATGTTGCGGCTAGAGCTTCATTTACTTCAATTCGAGATGCGATTCCGATGCGTGAGGTGCTCAATAACACGATTAGCGGCTTGCAGGGAATTGGTGGAATTGAAACAAGGGGAAGCTATCGCATGGGGTTCCCACGGTTTAATGATCTCTCTAAATTAAATGTTGTACCTTCACAATAAACCAAAGCGTTCAAAAAAAATCATTGACAATACTTTTTTACTGCTGATATAATAATATTTTTATTAAAATTTGACAGTTGTCCTCCTTTGTTGTATAATGGGCAAAGAAAGTAGGTGGACACAGTCAATGGCTAAAAATACGCTGAATGATATTAAGCACAGTCTTGATGCTCACGTAGGACAAAAAATCACCCTTCGGGCGAATGGTGGTCGTCGTAAGACTGTTGAACGTACAGGTGTTCTTGAAGAGACGTATCCATCCGTTTTTATCGTGAAATTGGATGAAGAAGATCAGACACTTAAACGTGTTTCTTACAGTTATGCAGATATTTTAACCTCATCGGTGGAAGTTATGATTGGTGAAGCCAATGATGAAGTTAGAATTCCGTATGTTAAACCGTAAACATCATGTTTTTTGCATTTGCGGCTTGCGCTTTGGCGTAAGCCGTTTTTTATATGTATATGAACAAAATTTGTATGCTTCTCTGTAGTTTGGATCTGAACTTTATTCTTTGGTGACTATGTATTATTTGTAGAAGGATTTTTTAGGTTTTTCCTGAAGAGTGAACTTGAATATTGAAATAGTAAGGTTATTAATTAAAGGGAGATTACCGCATTTGGGACGGTAATCCTCTTTTTTTAAAAAAATTGATCTGTAAAACTTTTTAAACGGATACTTGCACAGGAGCACAAGCGGAGGACAGATGGATTGTGGAGCAATGGAATAATTGCATTTAAAAATAAATTTTCTACTTTGATTAAGCTTAACTTTAAAGAATAAGTACTTAACAATAAGCAAACGTAGCGGAGGGGCAGAGAGATGGTGGAGAAGCGTCAGCGGCCGCCTTTAAGGTCTTATTTTCATCCATACAAAGGGCTGTTAAAAAAGAAAATGAGACCTTAACAGCGGTTGAAGCCACTCTCTGCACCGTAGCCTCTTACCTCAACATTGGCATTGTTAAGCACTGATTATCAAGTTGAGCTTACTTCAATCCAAATTTTATTTTTAAAAGCGAGCGAAACAACCTCTGCATATAGCGTTCTCCTCTCTGTGTAGTTAATCGTTAACATAAAGTTTTACAGCCGATTTTGCCACTATTTCCACTGCATGTTACTCAGCCGTAAGCCTCATACTATAACCGAGTTCATTTGAACTTATGAAATAAAGCTGTGAGGAGGGTTTACATTGAGTAGAAATCGTCGCAGAGTGATGTCAGAGCAGTTAAGGGTAGAGGTGGCGAAGGACCTTGGTATTTATGATACTGTCCAAAAGGAAGGCTGGGGCGGTATTAAGGCAAAGGATGCAGGTAACATGGTCAAAAGAGCGATTCAGCTTGCTGAGGAAGCCGCTGCACGCAAGTCATAATTTTACGATGAAGTCCCATTTGGGGCTTCATTTATTTTTTATTTCAAGTGTTGCACGTAGACGTGAGTGGTAGTTTTTTTTATAATATGTTAAGTCTATATTAAGCAGGTTATGATGGAAATGTAAAAGGTAGGTGAATACCTTGAAAATTTATGAGAAGGCTCCAGCAAAAATTAATTTAATGCTAGATGTATTACATAAAAGATCAGATGGTTATCACGAAGTAGAAATGATTATGACAATGGTCGATTTAGCAGATCGACTAGAAATGAGTGAGCTTCCACGAGATACGATTATTATTTCGAGTCAGGTAGGATATATTCCGTTAGATGAGAAAAATTTAGCTTTTAAAGCTGCCAAATTAATTAAAGAACGATATCACGTCACCAAAGGTGTATACATTCACCTTGATAAAAAAATTCCTGTTGCTGCAGGGCTTGCAGGGGGCAGTAGTGATGCCGCAGCTACTCTTCGTGGCTTAAATCGCTTGTGGGGGCTAAACATCCCCTATGAGGAGCTTATGGAGCTCGGAGCGGAGTTAGGCTCAGATGTTCCTTTCTGCATCTCAGGTGGCACCGCGCTTGCGACAGGTCGCGGAGAGATTCTAACGGAGATCGCTAGCCCTCCACAATGCTGGGTCGTGTTAGCGAAGCTACCGATTAATGTATCTACCGCGGATGTGTATGGCAGACTACGAAGCACAGAAATTAAGCAGCATCCTTCAGCTAAGTCAATGATAGAGGCAATTGAATCCAAATCGTTCCATAACGTCTGTGGTGAGCTTGGAAATGTTCTTGAGGAAGTGACGCTTCAAATGTATCCAGAGGTGGCTCATCTCAAGGAAACGATGCAAAAGCTTGGGGCTGATGGCGTATTGATGTCAGGTAGTGGCCCAACAGTATTTGGACTTGTTTCTAAGGAGTCTAAGGTTCCAAGAATTTATAACGGATTACGAGGATTTTGTAAGGAAGTTTATGCAGTGCGCTTATTAAGTTCTTCATTAGACTTGAAAAAACACGTATAAAAGTGGTATATTTTCTATAAAATATTCGGATTTAGCGAGGGATGCTTCGTGACAAAGTTAAAAAGAAGCGCACGCTTAGTAGATATGACTCAGTATTTATTGTCCCGTCCTCATCAATTGATACCGCTAACTAATTTTGCCAAGCGCTATGGATCTGCAAAGTCATCCATTAGTGAAGATCTGGCAATTATCAAGGAAGTGTTTGAACTTGAAGGAATTGGTGAACTGAATACACAAGCAGGAGCTGCGGGTGGCGTAAAATATATTCCAATGGTGGCAAGGGCTGCGGCGTTAGCTTTTATTCAGGATTTGTGTGTTAAGCTAGCTTCCCCAGATCGTATATTACCTGGCGGATACTTATATATGTCAGATTTATTAGGACAACCTTCTTTAATGAACGAAGCAGGTAAGCTGTTTGCGACCGCATTTGCCGGTGTAGGTATTGACTGTATAATGACGGTTGAAACAAAGGGGATTCCACTTGCTTATGCTACGGGTGCAGAATTAAACCTTCCTGTTGTCCTTGTGCGTAGAGACCATCAGGTTACTGAGGGTTCTGCGGTAAGTATTAACTATGTATCCGGCTCGCATAAAAGCCTTCATACGATGACTTTATCTCGTAGAGCATTGAAGGAGCATTCACGAGTACTAATCGTCGATGATTTTATGAAGGCGGGGGGGACGATTCAGGGTATGGTCGATCTACTTGCAGAGTTTAATGCGGAAGTAGCGGGTGTAGGCGTATTGGTTGAGTCGGGTGAAGTGGAATCAGAGCAAAGATTACTCCATGATTATGTGAGCTTAGCAAGCTTACGTGCGGTGGATGCAAAAGGCAAAGAAATTGTGGTTGAACCAGGCAATTATTTTGACCGATGGTAAGTTTTAAAAAATTGTCGATTTTATAGGGATATTTCCGGGATTAAGACGAACGATGTCGAAAAGTCTGTTTAATAAAAAAAATTCCTGATTTTAGGATATTTATTTGATGAAAAAAAAGGATTTCCGTTTGCTATGTGGAATATTACACCAAGTCTCTGATGGAAAAAGGTGGTGAACACATATGCAAATTACGGATGTAAGGCTTCGCCGTGTCAGCTCCGAAGGGAGAATGAAAGCGATCGCATCCATTACCATCGACAATGAATTTGTTGTTCATGACATTCGTGTCATCGATGGAAACAATGGAATGTTCGTGGCAATGCCAAGCAAGCGCACTCCGGACGGGGAATTCCGGGATATCGCGCATCCAATTTCTTCTGGCACTCGCGAGAAGATTCAAGCTGCAGTTTTGGCTGAATACGAACGTGCTGCTGAGCATGAAGAAGTTGTTGTTGAAGCTGGTGCATAAGCATCAGTAAGCGTTTTTTTTATTAATTGGGGTTTGAGAAAAGAGAGCCATCACTTATGGCTCTCTTTTCTTTTTCTCGTAAATGAGATATATTCAGTATTGAGTTTAGTAGAAGGAGGCATGGGCCTTGAAAAGGTTAGCGATTGTTCTGGCTGCAGGTCAGGGGAAGCGAATGAAGTCGAAATTATACAAAGTGCTTCATCCTGTGTGCGGCAAACCGATGGTCAGTCATGTGCTAGACGCGGTGCAGAAAGTCAACTGTGAACGCAGTATTGTGATTACAGGTCATGGTGCTGAAGTAGTGCAGTCTTATCTAGGCACATCTGTAGAATATGTGCTACAAAAAGAGCAATTAGGCACAGGTCATGCAGTGAAGCAGGCCAAGCCACTTCTGGGTTCGGAAGAAGGAATCACACTTGTTTTGTGTGGCGATACACCACTTGTAACACCAGAAAGCCTAGAAGCTCTAATTGACTTGCATACTAAAAATGATGCAGCAGCAACAATACTTACGGCTAAAACCGATCATCCGCAAGGACTGGGACGAATTATCCGCAATGAACATGGTGCTGTTGTTCGCATTGTGGAGCAAAAGGATTGTTCCCCAGAAGAGGATGCTGTCAATGAGATCAATACAGGCACCTATTGTTTTGACAACGCGAAGCTATTTGCTGCCCTAGAGAAGGTCACAAACCAAAATGCACAGCAGGAGTATTATTTAACAGATGTAATTGGTATTCTTGTAAGTGAAGGCGAAATTGTGCAAGGGTATATGACTACAGATTATGCGGAGGCGATTGGTGTTAATGATCGGTTAGCTTTATCTGAGGCAGAACGTTTAATGCGTGAGCGCATTTTACGAAAGCATATGCTGAATGGTGTAAGTATTATAGATCCATCTTCAACGTATATCGGTGCTGATGTATCCATTGGATCAGATACAGTGATCTATCCTGGCACTTCGATTTCTGGTAAGTGTGTAATTGGGGAGGATTGTGTAATTGGTCCCTCTGCAGATATTGAAGATAGCCAGATTGATGATGGTGCGAAGGTGAAACATTCTGTACTAAACCAGGCAATTGTTGGCTCTAGTACAACGGTGGGACCTTTCGCTTATTTGCGTCCTGGGGCGAAACTAGGCAGTCATGTGAAGGTGGGCGATTTTGTAGAAATCAAAAATGCTTCACTGGATGATGGTGCGAAGGTTTCTCATCTCAGCTACGTAGGTGACGCAAAGGTTGGTAAAAATGTAAATATCGGCTGTGGTGCGATTACAGTCAACTATGATGGATATAATAAATCTATGACAGAAATTGGCGACGATGCTTTTGTTGGCAGTAACGTTAATTTGATTGCTCCAGTTAAGGTTGGAGAAGGTGCCTATGTAGTGGCTGGTTCAACCGTGACCCATGATGTCAAAGCTGGCGATCTTGCCATTGCAAGATCACGTCAGGAAAATAAAGCGGGATATGCGGACAAGCTTCGTGCTCGCGCTAAAGCTAAAAAGCAAAGAACACAGGAATCGTAAAAATGATGGTTTTTCATTTGCATAAAAGTTTGATTTCAAAGACTAGCACGGAGGGTTTTTAATTTATGACTTATTGTGATTCTAAACTGAAGATATTCACATGTAACTCTAATCCTAAATTGGCTCATCAAATCGCGGATTATATCGGGATTCCGATGGGCGATTCTGAGACTATGAGCTTTAGCGATGGTGAAATTCAGGTCAAATTATCTGAGAGTGTACGTGGTTGCCATGTATATATTGTGCAATCTACTTGTGCGCCGGTTAACGACAACTTGATGGAACTGCTTGTTATGGTCGATGCGTTAAAACGCGCTTCAGCTAAGAGTATTAATGTTGTTATTCCTTATTATGGTTATGCACGTCAAGACCGTAAGGCTCGTTCTCGTGATCCGATTACAGCGAAGCTGGTTGCGAATTTGATTGAAAAGGCAGGCGCTCATCGCGTGATCACAATGGACCTGCATGCGATGCAGATTCAAGGCTTTTTTGATATTCCAGTTGATCATATGCTTGGGGTTCCTATTCTTGCTCAATATTTCCGTTCCAAGCATATTACCAACCCAGTTGTCGTATCACCTGACCATGGTGGTGTGGTTCGTGCTCGTAAATTGGCGGATTTCCTTAATGCGCCACTCGCGATCATTGACAAACGCCGTCCAGAGCCAAATGTGAGTGAAGTGATGAATATCATTGGTAATATCGAGGGTAAGACAGCGATCCTTATCGACGATATTATCGATACTGCAGGTACGATTGTTCTTGGTGCAAATGCACTCAAGGAAGGTGGAGTTGAGGAAGTTTATGCTTGCTGTACTCACCCGGTCCTATCTGGTCCTGCAATGGAGCGGCTTGAGAATTCTCCGCTTAAAGAGGTTGTTGTAACGGATACGATTCCGATTACTCATCCTAATCCAACAGACAAACTTAAAGTTTTATCTGTTGCTCCGCTACTAGGGGAAGCAATCATTCGTGTGCATGAAGAGCTCTCCATCAGTAAATTATTCGAAATCGAATAAGATTCCTGTTTTGATAAATACAGGGGTTGCAGTTTCCTTCGGGTGACTGGAACCCCTATCGTTATTTTCAAAATTGTAGGTAGGAGGAATGGGTTAAAATGAAGTGGATTGTTGGTCTGGGTAATCCAGGAAGCCAATACGCAAAAACAAGACATAATATTGGATGGATGGCGCTGGATGAGCTTGCCTCCAGACATAACATTGCGATTAAGCAAAGCAAATGTAAAGCGTTGGTTGGTGAAGGGACGATCGATGGGGTAAAGGTAGCCCTAATTAAGCCGATGACTTATATGAACCTATCAGGTGAATCTGTCAGAGCTTTTATGGATTATTATAAGGTGCCCCTTGAAGATATGCTTGTAGTTTACGATGATTTAGATACAGAGGTCGGCAGGATTCGTCTTCGCTATCAAGGAAGTGCAGGTGGACATAATGGAATTAAGTCCATTATCCAGCATACAGGCACTCAAACGTTTAATCGAGTAAGAATGGGCATTTCTAGACCTGAGCCTGGCTATGCCATCGTGGATTATGTACTGAGTAAATTTGCAAAAAAAGAGCTCCCATTACTTCAAGATAGTATTGAGCGGGCAGCAGATGCAGTTACCTTTAGTTTAAACAACTCCTTTGAGCATACAATGGCTAAATTTAATGGCTAGCAAAGGCTAAACCGTAACCATTTAGGGCATACTGAGGGCATAACATTCCTTCAGGAGGCATATATATGGCTATAACTTATCTTTGTAGGCATTGTAATACGATAGTTGGTAGACTTGAAGATTCGCAAGTGACAGAGCAACAGCTAGGCTTCACTTCCTTGACCCCTGATGAGCGGAGAGATATAATAGCCTATGATTCAAATGGTGATATAAACGTCAAGGTTACATGTGAGTATTGCTCAGAAGCATTACGCAATCACCCTGAGCTTGCTTTGATCTCTAATCCACTACAGTGATAAAGAGTTTGAATAGGTAGAAATTGGCTTATATTCACCGCAGGAACGGCAGCTTTAACCGCATGTCGGTTAGCATCGTTTATGCTTGTGATAGAGTCTTGGCAGGTTGCTAAGGCTCCTTTTTGATTCAGGATTTTTTAGTAAGAGAGGTGCCTCATTTGTTAGAATCACTTTTAGAAACATTCTCAAAGGATTCCGATTTTGCAACAACTGTAGCTGGCGTTAATGCTGGTATGAAGGAGCAATTGATTTCGGGATTATCTGGTTCATCGAGACAAGTTATGCTAGCAGCACTTCATAAAGAAGCAAATCGACCGATGCTAGTAGTTACACATAATATGTTTGCTGCACAAAAAATTGCAGATGACTTACAGGAAGCGCTTTCGCATGAACAGGTTTTATTATACCCTGCAAATGAGCTTGTTGCGGCAGAATCGGCTGTATCTAGCCCAGAAATGTTAGCACAACGAATAGAGGTACTATTACAATGCGCTCAAGACTTTAGAGGGATTGTTGTGGTGCCTTATTCTGGTGTGCGCAGATTCATTCCGTCTCCGAAAGTGATGGCAGAAGCTTATATTAAGCTTGAGGTGGGCGGTAATCTGGAGCTAGATTCGTTTTTATCCAACATGATTGAGTTAGGCTACGAGCGTGTAGAGCGTGTTGAGTCTAGAGGCGAGATGAGTGTGCGTGGGGGGATTATAGATTTTTACCCACTTACAGCAAATTCAGCGTATCGAGTAGAATTGTTTGATGATGAAATTGACTCGATTCGTACATTTGATCCAACCGATCAACGTTCTATTGACCAAATCAAGCAAGTTAATATTACACCATGCAAGGAAATTATTGCTTCAGGTCAAGCTTTGGAGTTAGCAGCACAAGGTGTATTTGCAAGATTAGAGATTCAGCTTGAAAAGATGACAGATCGTACAGCAAAGCAAAAGCTCAAGGAAGAAGTCTCTAGAGAGATAGAGATGTTGCGTCAGCATATTTATTTTTCTGAGATATATAAATACATTTCTTTAATTTATCCTGAGCACCATACGTTATATGATTATATGTCACCTGATACGTTGCTTGTTTTAGATGAACCTGCACGTTTATTAGAGACGGCCAAGCAGCTAGAGCGCGATGAAACAGAATGGAATCTAAACCTATTCCAAAATGGTAAAAGCTTGCCTGAGCTTAAGCTTGCACATGAAAGTGATCGTGTGTTGTATCATCGTCCTTTTCAAACTTTATTTTTATCGTTATTTTTACGTCAGGTTCCTCATGTTCAGCCTCAAAATATCGTAAACTTTGTAAGCCGAACGATGCAGGATTTTCATGGGCAAATGAATGTGCTTAAATCTGAAATGGAGCGTTGGAAAAAAAGTGGTGCGCATGTTGTGATGTTAGCAAGCGGGACGGAACGCATGGAAAGAATGCGCCGCGTCTTAGATGACTATGCAATCGAAGCGCCAACAATTATCCAAGGGAATCTACAGTCTGGTTTTGAGTTACCTTCAATCCATCTTGTTGTCATTACCGAAGGTGAGATGTTCTCTCAAAAGCAACGAAAAACTCGTAAAACAACAAAAAGCATGGATAATGCGGAACGGATTAAGAGCTACACTGAATTAAAGATTGGCGATTATGTTGTTCATCAAAATCATGGGATTGGGAAATATATTGGCATCGGTACACTAGAGGTTGCAGGTATTCATAAAGATTACATGCATATTATGTACGCAGGTGGAGACAAACTATCGGTTCCAATTGAACAAATTGATCTCATTCAAAAATATGTTGGGGCAGAGGATAAAGAGCCAAAGGTTTATAAGCTAGGCGGAAACGATTGGACAAAGGTAAAAAATAAAGTTCGCTCCTCGGTGCAAGACATTGCGGATGAACTTATTAAGCTCTATGCGGATCGTCAAGCCTCAGCAGGTTTTGGGTTTGAAAAGGATACACCTGAGCAGCAGGAATTTGAAGCGATATTCCCTTATGACGAGACACATGATCAGCTAAGGGCGATAGAAGAAATTAAACGGGACATGGAACAGAAACGTCCGATGGATCGTTTATTATGTGGAGATGTTGGATACGGAAAAACCGAGGTCGCCATTCGTGCAGCGTTTAAGGCAGCAATCGAGGGTAAGCAGGTCGCGGTGCTTGTGCCAACTACCATTTTAGCACAACAGCATTTTGAAACGTTCCGCGAGCGTTTTTCTGGCTATCCGATTCAAATCCATTCCTTGAGTCGTTTCCGTAGCCGCAAAGAACAAAATGAAACGATCAAAGGGATTAAAAATGGGACAGTGGACATCATTATTGGTACACATCGTTTGTTATCCCAAGACATCGTATTTAAGGATTTGGGCTTACTTATTGTGGATGAGGAGCAGCGCTTTGGGGTTACGCACAAGGAGAAGCTGAAGCGACTTAAAACCAATGTAGACGTGCTTACGTTAACAGCAACACCTATTCCAAGAACTTTACACATGTCAATGTTAGGTGTACGTGATTTGTCTGTCATTGAAACGCCACCTGAAAATAGATTTCCTGTGCAGACTTATGTTGTTGAGCATAGCTTTGCACTTGTTCGTGAGGCCATTGAACGTGAAATGGCGCGTGGAGGTCAAATCTATTATCTCTATAACCGAGTTCAAGGTATTCAGGAGATGGCAGCACATATTTCCGCTTTAGTACCTGATGCTAGAGTTGGGATTGGACATGGGCAAATGTCAGAGCAGGAGCTTGAAAAAACAATTCTTGATTTCCTTGATGGGGAATATGACGTATTGGTAAGTACAAGTATTATTGAAACAGGCGTCGATATTCCTAACGTAAATACACTGATTGTCCATGATGCCGATAAAATGGGACTATCACAGCTTTACCAGCTTAGAGGGCGTGTAGGACGGTCTAATCGAATTGCTTATGCTTATTTCACGTATCAGCGCGATAAGTCCTTAACAGAGGTAGCAGAAAAACGTCTACAATCGATCAAGGAGTTTACAGAGCTTGGATCAGGCTTCAAAATTGCGATGCGGGATCTGTCTATACGGGGTGCAGGAAATTTACTTGGTGCTGAGCAGCACGGCTTTATTGCCTCCGTTGGTTTTGATCTGTATTCACAAATGCTAGCAGAGGAGATCCAAAACCGTAAGGTCACAATGCTAGGTGAAGCAAATCCTACACAGGATGTGGTAAATACAACCATTGATTTAAGTATTGATGCTTATTTACCTTCGGATTACATTTATGACAGCATTCAAAAAATTGAAATTTATAAAAAGACAGCAACGGTGTCTTCCTTTGATGATGCAGCGGAGCTGGAGGACGAAATGCTGGATCGTTTCGGAGAGCTTCCAGAGGCTGTGCTTAATTTATTGTCTGTAAGCCGTGTGAAGCTTTATGGCAAAGAGCTTGGCGTTGATTCCATTCAACGTCGTGGGGATGATGTGATCATTAAATTCCAAGCTGGTCGTGAAAAAGAGCTAATCCCGTCGAGGATTGTCGAAGTTGGCAATATGTATGGAAGACGTGTACAATTTAATCAAGGCGCACAGCTAACTGTCCATTTAAAAATTAAAGGATTGGAAGATAAAGCTTTAATGGAGCTGCTAGAACAGTTTTTAGATGCGATGACTAGCTCGTTAAAATCGAAAGGGGAATTACAAAATGTCTCAAAATAAACGAATGAAATGGAAGATGCTATTAGTTGCCATGACGGCAATTATGGCCTTTTCTGTACTTGCAGCATGTGGTAAAAAAGAAAATGTAGTTGCTACTTATGACGGGGGTGAGGTTACGGCATCTCAGTTTGACCTTGAGGAACGTATTTTGCTTGTACTTCAGCCTGGTTATGAAAGCTACATTAAAACCGATGAATTTCATGACTTTTTGATTAAGCAAATGATTGGCTACACGTATTTAGAGAAAAATGCGGACGATGCAACTAAAAAAGCAGCTAAAGAAAAAGCGGACAAGCAGTTTGAAGCGATGAAGCAATCTGCTGGTGGTGATGAGGCATTTAAAAAAGCGTTAGATACGCAAAAGGTAACTGAGGAAGAATTTAAAACTTACTTCTTACGTGCTTACACTGCATTACAAACACAGCTTAACAAGGTTACAGATGATGAGGTTAAAACTCAATTTGAAGCTGAAAAAGACAAATATACAACCGCAAGTGTTCGTCATATTTTGCTTGGTCTTAAAGACGCTGAAGGCAAAGACCTTCGCACTTCAGAGGAATCCTTGAAGCTAGCTAAGGAGTTGGAGGCAAGATTAGCGAAGGGTGAAGATTTTGCTAAGCTAGCAAATGAATTCAGTTCAGATCCAGGCTCTAACAAAAATGGTGGCTTGTATGAAAATGCAGATGTAAGTGGTTGGGTTCCTGAGTTTAAGGAAGCAGCATTAACTCAACCCATCGGTAAAGTAGGCGAGCCTGTTGAAACTCAATTTGGTTACCACATCATTTTGGTCGAAAATCGTACGGAGAAAAAGCTTGATGATTTAAGCCAAGATGAAAAGGATGTCTTAAAAACAGAAATCGCTTCTAAAAAGCTGGATGAATTTATTTCTGGTGAAGTTACAAACAAAATCATCAAAAAAATTGATCTACCTAAGGTAGATACAAAAAAAGATGAAAAAGAAGGCAATAAAGCAACCAATGATACAAAGGATCAAAACAGCAGTAACAGCAAAGATACAAAAGGCAATACAGATGCAAATAAAACAAATTCAGATAAGACAAATTCTGAAAAAACAAACAGTGGAAAATAATCATTTGTTATAACTGTTTTAAAGTATTCCCAAAATGAAGGGGCTATTTAGAAAATCCCCTAAAAATAAAAAGGCTAGGCAAGACCGTAAGGTTATGCCTAGTCCTTTTTCTGTCTCTTTTCTTTTTTTGGCCTATGTCCTTTACCTATAAATATTTGGTTCATCATTTATTAATTGGTTGATAACCAGCCCAAACTAGCGAAGGAACAGAGGGATTGTGGAGAAGTGGAACGGTCGTATTTAAAACCATATTCCAACAATATATAATGCTGTTAGTCTAAGGAATCTGGTTTTAACAACGATCGCAGGAACCCTCTGTTTCGTAGCTACCATCCCCATTTTATCAACCAAATATTATTAAGAACCAAATATTTATAACTTCTCACCACTGTTTGCATAAATCTTTGGAAACGGATGAATACTATGGTCAGAATCACAGCGAACACAATTTAAGCAGATTTCTTTCATGCTTTTTTAGATGAAGTTTAAACTTTGATGAAAGTGGGGCAACATGTAAATGAAAGCAACAGGTATTGTACGCCGTATTGATGATTTGGGTCGCGTTGTTATTCCTAAGGAAATTCGTAGAACCTTACGTATTCGTGAAGGGGATCCGTTAGAAATTTTTGTGGATCGCGATGGTGAGGTAATTTTGAAAAAGTATTCTCCAATTGGAGAGCTTGGTGACTTTGCTAAGGAATATGCGGAGTCTTTGTATGAAAGCACTGGTCATATTACTTTAATTTCAGATCGTGATACGATTATTGCTGTGGCAGGGACCTCCAAGAAGGAATATTTGGACAAGTCGATCAGCGCAATGTTAGAGAGCAGTATGGAAGGTCGCAAAATTATAGTACAAAGTAATGCAGGCACTTATGAAATGTACAAGGATCATCCTGAAAGCATCTCTGCTTTTGTTATCGCCCCAATCATTTCTGGCGGTGACCCAATTGGTACTGTGATTCTGCTTAACAGAGAAGAAAACGTTAAAATGTCTGAGCTTGAGTCTAAAATGGCTGAAACTGCAGCCGGATTTTTGGCTAAGCAAATGGAACAATGATGAAATAACGCTCCTACACCAATTCATATTGAATCTATGGTGTGGGAGTGTTATTTTTTTATGTCCTTTGTGTGTTGCTTCAATTTCGTCATATAATGATGAAGGATGACAAGTGCATGGAGGATATGTACATAATGCATAAAAATAATCATGTTAGTAAAAAACGCTCTAGCGGCTTGCTTAAAGGTGCAGTAGTACTAACAGCGGCGGCTATTATTACGAAGTTATTAGGGACACTGCAAAAAATCCCTTTGCAAAATATTGGTGGCGATAGTGTTTTTGGTATTTATAACACCGTGTACCCTTTTTATAATGTGGCAATTATTATCGCAACAGCAGGTTTTCCAACCGCAATTGCCAAATTTGTTGCAGAGCGAGAGCTTGCTCAAAATGGGCAAGGACAATGTCAAGTATTATCATTAGCGACATGGGTGCTAGTTATTTTGGGTAGCTTAAGTGCCATTACGTTATATTTAGGCGCGCCGCTAATTTCTGTCCTCATTGGCACGAAATCGATCATTCCAGCATTACAAGCCTGTGCCCCTGCCTTATTATTTGTACCTCTAAGTGCAGGCTTGCGTGGTTATTTTCAGGGATTACAGGATATGGTACCCACTGCGATCTCGCAGGTGATCGAGCAGTTTGTGCGTGTAGGTGTGATGATTGTGCTGCTCTTATATTTTCATCGTCTACAGGCTAGTGATGATGTAATTGCTGGTGGGGCGTTAGCGGGCTCAGCGGTGGGTGGCTTTGCAGGGCTGCTTGTCATGCTGCTCTATTGGATTCAATATAAACGAGGGATAAATAAAATTCCAACTCCAGCTCAATTCCATTTTGAGGTAGAGCATCCATCCAAGCCAAATCATTATTCATTACTAAAAGAAATGCTGCGTTATGCGTGGCCGATTTGTTTGGCAGCCTTAGCTGTTCCTTTGATTAGCCTAGTGGATACATTTACCTTGCCTAGATTATTAGGGGATATCCATGGTGAGGCCTATGCAATGTATGAAATTGGAGTATATAACCGTGGTATCCCTTTGGTGCAGTTAGTGACAATGATTGCCTCCTCATTATCTGTATTATTTATTCCTAGATTGGCGCAGCTCAAGCTTGTAGATAATCAAGAGGGGATACGGCAACAAAGCATTTTAGCATTACGTTGGTGCTGGTTAATTGGGTTAGCCTCCTCTATGGGCTTAGCATTGCTAGCAGAGCCGATTAACGTCATGTTATACAAGGATGATGTTGGAACAGGGACTTTGGCTTGGATTGCCTGGACAGCGGCCCCAGGGGCGCTAGCATACGTGTCGGCGGCTCTTTTACAAGGAATAGGACGCGTGCATGCTCCTGCTGTCCATTTATTAATTGCAGCTAGTATGAAGTTAGGCTTGAATCTTATCCTTGTCCCTTTACTTGGGAGGGATGGAGCGGCAATTTCAGGGATCGGAGCTTATATGTTAGCAGCAGGGCTTAATATTTATTTACTCTGGCGTTTAAAAGTAATTAAGCTCAATTTACGACAAATTTTAATGAAGCCGATGCTTGCTTGCTTAGTGATGTCCATAGGTTTACTTATTTTGCATATGTTCATTTATTTTATATTGCCTGAAAAACGTATTATCGCTTTAGTCCATAGCCTAGTGGGGGTCTGTTTAGGTGTCATATTATTTGGTTTAACCTTGCTAAAAAGTAACTTTATTAGTCAGCAGGAGCTGTTAACTCTGCCTAAAATTGGTCCAAAGCTTGTAAAGCTGATTGGGAAGCTCAAGCGATAAATTTGTAAATGGCATATACTTTTATGTATAATCTCACAGGAAGCATGTATAATTCTGTTGCTTTGGATGAGTGGAACGGGAGTGTGGAAAAGGTATGGGAGCAATGATTAGTGTGGTGGGCTTAGGTTCTGGTGATTCTGATCGACTCACACTTGGTATTTTAAAGCAGCTACAAGGCGCACAGCATAGATATGCACGCAGTAAGGATCATCCAGTCATTAGTTGGCTAGAGAACGATGGGATCGACTTTACTTCCTTTGACCATGTGTATGAGAAGCATGAGGATTTTCCTTCGGTGTATCAAGAAATTGCTGATTTATTGGTCAGTTATGCAAAGGACTTACCAGCGGGAGATCAGGTACTGTATGCTGTTCCAGGGCATCCTATGGTGGCGGAGTCAACCGTACAGCTATTAATGGAGCGTTGTCCACTAGAAGGCATCACCCTGCACATAACAGGCGGAGAAAGCTTTTTGGATGAGGCATTTTTACGTCTTGGCTTTGATCCAATTGATGGTTTTCAGCTACTTGATGCTTCTACAGTCATCACAGGTCAGGTTAATCCGAAGCTTCATACGTTGATTGGACAAGTGTATGATACTTTTACGGCATCTGATGTGAAGCTTAGTCTAATGGAGGTATTCCCTGATGACTATGAGGTCGTGGTTGCCCATGCATTAGGGGTAGAGGGACAGGAACAGGTAGTTCGTATTCCATTATATGAGCTTGATCGAAATACGGGGTATGGCAATTTGTCGTTAATTTATGTCCCAAGAAGCTTGGATGAGGCGTTGCAGGTGCGTAGCTTTGAAAGGCTGCATGAAATTGTTCAAATATTGCGTAGTCCAGGTGGTTGTCCATGGGATATCGCTCAAACGCACACTTCCATTCGTAAAAACCTAATCGAAGAAACGTATGAGGTGCTTGAAACGATCGATGAGGATGATCCAGATCATATGCAGGAGGAGCTTGGAGATCTATTGCTTCAAGTTATGCTTCACGCACAGATGGAAGAAGAGACAGGCACTTTTAGTGTTTATGATGTCATTCAAAGTCTAAATGAAAAGCTGCTTTATCGACACCCGCATGTGTTTGGTGACCTTAGTGCGGAGGATGCCGAGGCTGCACTAAAAAATTGGGATGCGATGAAAGCGGAAGAGAAGCGTGCCAAGGGAATTGAACCTGAGAAGCTATCTGCGTTAGATGGGATTCCGCGTGATTTGCCTGCCTTAATGAAGGCCTATAAATTACAGAAAAAAGCTGCTAAGGTTGGTTTTGATTGGGATCATTTGGATGGTGCATGGGCTAAGGTAGAGGAAGAGCTTGGCGAATTAAAGCAAGCCATTTCTGAAGGGTATAGTGCAACTGAGAAAACTTTGGAGCTTGGTGATTTGTTATTTGCGATTGTGAATGTTTCTAGGTTCATCGATGTTGATCCAGAAGAGGCTTTATCCAAAACGATTGGTAAGTTCAAAGCTAGGTTTCACTATATTGAGGATAAGTTAGCAGCAGAGGGACAGTCCTTGAAGGCAACTAGTCTGGCTAGAATGGACGAGCTATGGAATGAAGCCAAAGCAACTACAAAATAATTATGACCCACCAAGCAGGAATTTTGAGTTGTAGAAAGAATATTCATACACAGTGAATCAATTTCATTTTTTTGCAGTATATAAAACTATATATTGTATGTCCAGCTTGAAAACCTTATGATAAAATTGGTTCAACCAACGTTAAAAATGAGTAGGATCCCATTCCTGCTTATAGCATTACTATTATTTTTAATTATTTAGGAGGCATTAATTATGAACAAGACAGATCTAATTAACAACATTTCCAGCAAAAGTGGATTGACAAAAAAAGACGTTGAGTCTGTATTAAATGGTTTTTTGGGTGAAATTACTGAAGCATTAGCAGGTGGAGATAAAGTACAATTGATTGGCTTTGGTACATTTGAAACTCGCAAACGTGCTGGTCGTACAGGCCGTAACCCACAAACAGGTAAAACAATTGAAATTCCTGCATCTAACGTTCCCGCATTTAAAGCAGGCAACAAGCTAAAAGAAGCGGTAAAATAATGAGATTAGACAAGTTCCTCAAAGTCTCAAGACTAATTAAGCGGCGTACTGTGGCTAAGGATATCTCACAACAAGGGAGAGTCCTTATCAATGGACGCGAATCCAAGCCAAGTACGGTGGTTAAGGTTGGGGACGAGCTAACTGTACAGTTTGGACAAAAGCTGGTTACAGTCCGCGTGGAACGTTTAGCGGATAATGTCCGCAAAGAAGAGGCCGCTACGATGTATACTTTAGTGAAGGAAGAACCTATAGCTAAAGATAACGTCCTCGATTTTTAATGATTGCAGGTTGATGCTACGCACTCCATTATTGGAGTGCGTTTTTTTGTATTCAGAAGTTTTTTTGGTATTCGTTTTTTTATATCAGTAGGATAGAAGTTTTTCTTCCGTATTCATGTTCTAAATGGACAAAGTACCCCATAAGCTATCTGTAAGAAGGGGGGTACATGCTATGGTTGAACAAAATAAAGGAAAACGTCAGGAATTACATTTATTACATCGCAAGCTACTTGAGCTTAGTGGCGTAATAAATGTCGAAAGTTTTGATAATGAAGAATTTTTGCTGCAGACGGAGTTGGGACATTTAACGATTAAAGGACAAAATTTGCATATTAAAAACTTAGACCTGGAGCAGGGCTTAGTAAGTATTGAGGGTTTAGTCCACTCGCTCTCATATATAGATCCTGGTTCAAAGTCATCTAGTAAAGGGTGGCTTGGCAAGTTACTCCGATGAATTTACATATGCAGTGGATAACTTTATTGTGGATGATGTTTTCCGGTGCATTAATGGGGGTAATTTATGATAGCTATCGAATTGTGTCAGGCAGGCTACAGGTAGCCAATATCATTAATCATATGCTTGATGTCGTTTATTGGATTGCTGCAGCATTATTTGTCTTTCATAATTTATATCACAGCAACTTTGGCGAGCTTCGCTTCTACGTATTTTTGGGGCTTTTTATAGGTGTATGGATCTATTTTTTATTTCTTAGTTTTATCACAGAAAAAATTGTGGTAACCTTAATAAAGGTGACTTCATATATTTATAACTTAATTCTAAAAATATTTAGCATTGTGATCATAACACCATTAGTTGGTTTATTTAAAGTTTTAAGGGTGCTGTTATTATGGCTGTGGACTGTAGTTGTAAACATTGCAAAAATAATAAGTAAAATAACAGTGATTCCACTTTGGAAGCTTTTTGCGTGGGCAACAAAGCCATTATGGAGACATTTCTTTGTTCCTAAATGGGTAAACAGCATATGGAATAAAATTGTAACAATATGGACTAAACTTTTTCCTAATAATTGATGATGTATGGAGGTGTCTTGATGGGCTCGGTCAGATCAATTAAAAAAAATCAAAAAAACCAGCCTAACACTCCAGCCAATGCTGCTGGCGCACGTAGACGGCTTAAAATTTGGGTGACATGTATAGTTTTATTTCTAGCTTGGGCAGGTTATACTTATTATGTACAAGCAGAGGAGATTTCTGGAAAATCTCAACAGCTTAGTGAAACAAAGGCTTCTTTAGACGAAACTCAGCAGAAGCTGGAGCAATTGAAATATGAGATTAGTCGCTTACAGGATCCAGAGTATATTGGGCAAATTGCGATGAAAAAATACGGTTTATATAAGCCTGGTGAACTTCCTGTGCGTATACCTAGTAACGAATCACAAAAATGATTAACCTTAGGGGATATACGTCTGTTGACCTTATTTCATTCATTGAGTTATAATCAAATCACCGCAGTCAAGACTTTAAGGCCTGGCTGTATATTTTCAAGGGAGGATCATTTTATTTTATGGCAATAGAAGTGGGCACCAAGTTAGAAGGAAAAGTGACAGGCATCACGCATTTCGGAGCATTTGTGGATCTGTCAGGAGGTGTCACGGGTCTTGTTCATATCTCGGAGATCGCCGATAACTATGTGAAAGACGTCAATGATCATCTGAAGATAGGCGATGCAGTTACCGTGAAGGTAATTAATGTCGATAAGGACGGCAAGATCGGACTTTCCATTAAACAGGCCGTAGACAAACCGGTAGAAGCTGTTAGACCACCTCGTGCACCAAGACCAGACCGTCCATTTAACGGAGGCGGTCGTGAAGGAGAGCGTTCTGGTGGGGGCGGCGGATTTAATCGTGACCGTGGTGGACGTTCATTTAAACCACCCGCAACAAAGGCAACCTTTGAAGATAAGGTTTCTCGTTTCCTTAAGGATAGCGAAGAGCGTATATCTTCTTTGAAGAAAAATACGGAAGGCAAACGTGGAGGACGCGGAGCTAAACGTATGTAATCTAACTTTATAAATCAGACGTACCGTAGGTAGTGTTATTGCCTACGGTTTTTTGTGTTTTAAATATAATTGTGGTTGACAAGGCTAGAGATGGAAGCTACAAAACAGAGGGTTCTTCCGATCATTGTTAAAACCAGATTTCTTTTATTGATAACTTTATTGTTGAAGTCTGGATTTTAAAGATGAACGTTCCACTTCTCCAGAATCCCTCTGTTCCTCCGCTAGAGTTAGTGGCTTGTCTACCACAATTTAAATATAAACCCCAAAAGAAATTAAATATTTTTTTGTCGTCTTCCTGCTTTTGACGACAGGTTATTACGCGTTTTTAGCTATTTGAGCTTGTAATGAAGCGGTATAGAGCTAAAATTATTTTTTTAGTAAGCGAACGTATGCACGTAGTAGCCCGTTTGAGCATAGAGTAGGCTTACATTCGTGTTTTCTTTTAGGTTAGGCTCAATTTGTCGTAAATTTCTTTAATGTTACCTCCTGCATTTGACAAACTTTCTGAAGTCATCCACCTATAATGGGACATACCTTACTAAAAACCAAAAGAGGTGGAGCTAAAAATGATGGAAAAGTGGAATGCCATTACATTTCCAAGCTTTAAACGGAATAAAGCAAAACGCTCAGACGTACAAAAAAGGCAAAACAATAGTTTGCCCGCGTTCGATAAATTCAAAAAAATCGTCTCAATCAACAAGTGGAACGCGATTTTAATGTTTATGGGTTTTCTGTTAGGTAAAGCAACCATCTTAGGCGAGTTATCACCATTTGCGGCCGCTTTTTTTGCAGTTATCGTATTTATGAGGAGGGATATGACATTCCTAACCGGCGTGTCCATTATAGCTGGTGCATTAATGATACCCGGTTCTACGATACATGCGTTGTCGATTACAGCGGAGCTGCTCATTTTTTATTTTATTCTTAAAGGCGTAGAGTCCTTTGACCGATCGGATATTTCATATGCACCGCTGATGGTGTTTACGTCTACCTTTTTTGTAGGGCTATTTGAAGGGGTTATTGGTTCATCAATGACATGGTATAGCTTAACGATGATGACGATGGATGCCATTTTAAGCTTTGTACTTACATTAGTTTTCATGCAGGCGATCCCCGTATTATCCAACCATAAGAAGCATTACCAGTTAAAGCATGAAGAAATATTATGTCTCGTCATTTTACTTGCTTCTGTGATGACTGGTTCTGTGGGATGGGAAATTTCAGGCTTGTCTGTAGAACATATATTATCTCGTTATTTGATTTTAGTATTTGCGTTAGTGGGAGGAGCGCCCTTAGGTGCCTCAGTTGGCGTCATTACTGGCTTAATCTTGAGCCTAGCAGATACCTCTGCATTATATCAAATGAGCTTGCTAGCCTTTGCAGGCATGTTAGCAGGGATGGTTCGTGAAGGGAAGAAATGGGCGGTTGGCTTTGGCATGTTATTAGGCTCATCGATCTTATCGGTATATTTACCTGGACAAGCTGACATTATGTTGTCGACATGGGAAAGCTGTATCGCCGTTGCCGTCTTCCTGCTGACACCCGCAAGTATGATTAGTATGATTTCTAAATATGTACCTGGAACAAAGGATTATACGGAGTCTCAATATGAATATGCGAGAAGGGTACGTGATATTACTGCGGAGCGAGTGAATCAATTTTCAGAGGTGTTTAAGCAGCTATCTAAAAGCTTTGGGGTCATGTCCACATCTGGCGAAATGGCGAAGCGGGATCAGGATATGGATCATTTTATGAATGCAGTGACTGAAGGGGCTTGCGCGGCCTGCCACAAACGTCACAATTGCTGGGATCAAAAATTTTATCAAACCTATAAGTACATGACAGATATGATGACGGCGGTAGAGGAAGATCCTCAAATGTCAGAGAAGGAAATCCCTATTGGGTGGCGCCGTATATGTGCGAAAAGTGATCAGGTGCTTGGTCTTATGAAATCACAATATGATATGTTCCAGCATGACATGCATTGGAAGCGGCAAATTTATGATAGTAGGCAGCTAGTAGCGGAGCAATTGTCTGGTGTTTCACAGGTAATGGAGGATTTAGCCAAGGAAATTAAACGTGAAGGACAAGCTTTATTTAAGCAGGAGGAGCAAATTAGAGAGGCGTTAGAGAAAATGGGCTTATCCATCCATAACATAGACATTATTAATCTTGACCATGGTAGCGTAGAAATTGAGATGATTCATGCGTACACTCGTGGTTATGACGAATGCCGCAAAATTATAGCACCTTTACTATCAGACATTTTAGGCGAGCATATTGCAGTCGTGCAGGAGACGCCATTAGGGGGGAAGGAAGGGTTAGCGATTGTTACTTTGAAATCAGCCAAGCTATTTGAGGTCCATACCGGAATGGCAGGTACAGCTAAAGGGGGCGACTTATTATCTGGGGATAGCTATAGCGCGATGGAAATTGGCAACGGCACGTATGCTGTAGCAATTAGTGATGGGATGGGCAATGGGGAACGAGCTCGAATTGAGAGCAGTACAGCCCTTACGATTCTAGAGCAGCTCCTTCAGTCTGGTATGGATGAGACACTTGCGATTAAATCTGTGAACTCTATTTTAATGCTACGCTCTCCCGATGAAGTATATGCTACGGTGGATATGGCATTAATTGATCAATACTCAGCTCGGACTACATTTATGAAAATTGGTTCTTCACCAAGCTTTATTAAGAGAGGGAATGAAGTTATTCCGATCTCGGCAAGTAATTTACCGATTGGTATTATTCAAGATATAGAAATTGATCTTGTTACTGTTCAGCTTCTTCCAGGGGATACGCTCATTATGATGACAGATGGCATTTATGATGCACCAGGTCACGCCGTAAATAAAGAGATGTGGATCAAACGCTTAATTCAGCAAGTACAGGATGATGACCCACAGGTGATGGCAGATTGCCTCTTAGAGTCCGTTATTCGCTATCAGAGTAATGTGATCCATGATGATATGACGGTGGTGATTGCAAGGGTAGATCATACAAGACCACAGTGGTCTACGGTTCATATTCACGGTGTATCCTCTGTAGAACGTCCAAGATCAGTAAGTTAACTTGATGTATTTTCTGATTGCTTTTATGAACATAAGGCCTCCAACCGTTTGGGCGGGATTGGCGGCTTTTTTTATTGACCAAAAAGGGAAATTAAGGATATAATGAAATGGGTTTCATGAAAACCCTTGCATTAAAATATACTAGTTATACCAATGCTTTTTTTGAAGACAATTTTATGACAATCTAAGTTAGGGGGAGGGCCATCTAGGGCATATTAGCGTATTCCGTTAAAAAGCTTGAGTCGGATTTCTAACTAAACTTTAGGGGAGCGTGCTTAACAGTGAAAGAGATGAAAAAAAGGAAATCGAATTTACTTGTTATGTTTTTGGCTTTAATCACTATCCTATCTGCTTGTAGTGGTGGAAATGGTACACAAGAAGGGACACCAAAACCAGCAAATAAGAGTGAAAACAAAGAAGTATCCGCACCTGTAGAGACTGAAAAGGAAGAAAAATATGATTTGGGTGGACGTGAAATTTTAATTTCTCACTGGTGGGATGCAACGCCAAAGGGTGACTCTGAAGCCGATGAGTTAGCACGTGAGCGTATTAAAAAAGTTGAAGAAAAATACAAGGTAAAAATTAAATATATTGAAACTGAATATTGGTCCACTTCTGAGAAGTTGTCCTCCTCTGTGTTAGCAAACGAGCCTTTTGCAGATATTGTTCGTCTGCCCGATGGCTTTATTTGGGGACTTATGCAAGGCGGCTTCCTGACGCCACTCGATGATTATCTTAAAGATACACGTATTGCATCCGATGTTTTGAAAGCGCTATCTTTTGGTGGAGATAAAATTTATGGTCTGGAAGGTTGGTATAACGCTAACGATTCAGGCATGTTTTTTAACAAACGTATTTTTAAAGAAGCAGGTCTGAAGGATCCACAGCAATTAATGGATGAAGATAACTGGAATTGGAATAGCATGCTAGATGCGGCTAAGAAGCTAACAAAAGGCACAAAAAGTGATGGCAAATCAGGCCAATACGGTCTGGCGGGAGCTCATTATGTATGGTCAGACATGTTGATTGCTAGCAATGGTGGCCAAATCTATGATGAGGCAAACAAAAAGGTGATGTTTGATTCACCTAAATCGATGGAAGCGCTTAACTTCCTATACAGTCTTTATAACGAACATAAGGTCATTAAGCCAAATGAAGGGAACGATTGGGAGGACCCTGCCAAATATTTTGCAGAAGGTAAAATTGCGATGTATCCAGGAGGGCTATGGGAAATCGAAGGACGTATTCTTGATAAGATGAAGGATGAGTGGGGTTACGTATATATGCCAAAAGGTCCTGCGGCGACAAGCTATTACGATCAGGTGAGTCAAACGGCAGTTTATGTGATTCCTAAAGGGGTAAAGGATGCAGATGTAATTGTGAAAATGTGGGAGGATTTGCAAGACTTCGACCGTTGGTCAGAAAACCGCAGGCTTTGGTTGGAAAATGTCCTTCCTGATGAAGCCTCCATTGCAAATGCGATGAACGATAATGGGAAGGTTCAACGTGTGTTTGGTGGACGTTTTGGTGGACTTGGCGTAAAGGAAAAGCTGGATACGATCACTGAAAAGTTCGTGAAAGGTGCAGTAACGCCTTCTACTGGTGTTGCCCAAATTGTTGGACCTGCACAAGCAGCAGCTGAAAAAGTATTACGTGGGGAAGTAGAGCAGGAAAAAAAATAACGAAATAATACTACGTCCATTATCATCACTAGCTAGTCAGTTAAAGGGGGAAAATGGGTGAAACTTACATTATCAAAAGTGACGGTCACCTGTATGCTTCTTATCACTGCAATCTTAATAATCATGCTTTTCCCTATTTCTCGTTCAGGAGCAAAATATACTCACGCCAACGTAAGCTTAACCTCTGATGCGGTAAATTCAGAGCAGACTTTAGCTTCCGCTGATGAAAACAGCTATGACCATTATTTGAGGAAGCATAAAAATGAGCCACACCCAACTGATGAAATCGTCATACAGGGAGCTAACTACATTGTCACCAAGGACATGAATCCTCAATTGATTACTGAGCTTGGAGGGGAAGCTGGTAAGTTCCTTCGTACGGAGGAGCATGGTTCTGTAACGTGGGAGCTCAATGTTCCGCAATCAGGGCTGTATCATATGACACTCCGATACTTTCCGATTGAGGGGAAAAGCTCTGCAATCGAGCGAGAATTGCTTATTGATGGTCAAACTCCATTTAGCAGTGCACGTAATCTAAGCTTTCATCGCGTCTGGGCTAACGAAAAAGACGAGATCGAGCAAGATAGTCGCGGTAATGATTTACGCCCACGTCAAGTGGAGTCACCGAGGTGGCAGGAGGCGGTATTTAGAGATACAGAGGGATATTATGAGGAGCCGTATCAGTTTTATTTTTCAGCAGGACAGCATACGGTGACCCTTTTATCAACGAGGGAACCGATGGTGATTGATTCAATAAAACTACATCACTATAAATCGCCTCCTGCCTACGTGGAGGTAGCTAAGGAATATGAGATTAAGGGATACAAGGAGACAACAGGTCATTTTATTAAAGTTCAAGGTGAAGATGCTGTGTATAAATCATCTCCAACGTTGTATCCCATAACAGATCGGTCCAGTCCCTCCACAGAGCCTTATGATGTTTCTAAAATTGTCATGAATACGATTGGAGGCAACAATTGGCGAGTACCTGGTCAGTGGATCGCATGGGAGATGGAAGTTCCCGAGGATGGTTTATACAAAATTGCAATTAAGAGCAGACAGGAATTGCTGCGAGGTATTTATTCCACGCGATCCCTACAAATTGATGGAGAGGCCCCATTTAAGGAAATGCTGCAAATTCCATTTTTTTATAACTCCGATTGGCAGATGAATGTGCTAGGTACGAATGAGGAGCCATACCTTTTTTATTTGACTAAGGGGAAGCATGAATTAAAGCTTGAGGTGAGTCTGGGCGCAATCGCTCCGCTGATCCGTCAGGTGGAAAATAGCGTGCTAGAGATCAATGCAATGTATCGGAAAATATTGATGATTACAGGAAATGTACCTGATCCTTATCGTGATTATCAATTAGATAAACAAATTCCTGACATGACGAAGGTATTTAAGGAGCAAAGTGATGTTTTATATGCAGTATCTGAAGCACTGATTACATTGACGGGAGAAAAAAGTGATAAGACAGCTATTTTAAATAAAACCGCCTATCAATTAGCGGATCTAGCAGAGAAACCAGATACGGTGCAAAAACGACTTTCTCAATTCAAAATTAACGTCGGTAGTGTGGGCTCATGGATTCTAGAGGTGCGCGAGCAACCTCTTGAAATTGATTATTTAGCGCTAGCATCACCAGATATCGATTTACCTGCTGCCAATGCTTCTGGACTTAAAAAGGCTGGACATGAAATTTCCTCCTTTCTTCATTCTTTTTTTGAAGACTACAACACCATTGGCACTACGACAGCCGCAGATCAAACGATAGATGTGTGGATTGGAACCGGTCGAGATCAGGCACAGGTGCTGAAAGCAATGATTGACGATACGTTTACACCGCTAACTGGCATTAGCGTTAATTTAAAGCTGGTGAACGCCGATGTTTTGCTACGTGCCTCATTAGCTGGAGAAGGACCTGATGTAGCAATGCAAGTGGGCAATGATGTTCCCGTTAACTTTGGGATGCGGAACGCGGCTGAGGATTTGTCGAAGTACCCTGGTTATGAGGAAGTCATTAAACAATTTAGGGACAGTGCATTAGTGCCTTATCGTTATAGTAATCAAGTTTTTGCACTACCAGAGCAGCAAATTTTTAATATGCTTTTTTACCGCAAGGATATTTTGGAGCAGCTTAATGTAAAGCCGCCACAGACATGGGAAGATGTGTATGCGCTAATTCCAGTGCTACAGAAGCATAATATGGATTTTGCATTCCCACTGGCTCAGACTACAGGGGTTCCTGTGCTTGAGGTCAATCGCGCCTATGCCATGCTGTTATATCAAATGGATGGCTCATTTTATTTAAATGAGGGCGCAAAAAGTGGGCTAGACACAGAAACGGGGTTAGCGGCATTTAAGTCTTGGACCAACTTTTATACGAGCTACAAGTTGCCCCTTATTTTTGACTTTCCAATGCGCTTTAGAACAGGTGAAATGCCAGTAGGCATTCAAGATTACACGTTTTATAACTACTTATCCGTATCTGCCCCAGAGATCAAAGGATTATGGGAATTCGTACCTGTACCTGGCTTCAAGCAAGCAGATGGCACCATACGTAGAGACGTAGCGAGTGGTGGAACGGCAACGGTGATGCTAAAGCAGGCGAAAAATAAGGATGCGGCTTGGAAGTTTATGAAATGGTGGGTCAGCAAGGATGCACAGGTTCGTTTTGGACGTGAGATGGAGGGCTTGATGGGAGCGGCATCACGTTATCCAACGGCAAATTTGAAAGCGCTTCAAGAATTGCCTTGGCCAACACGTGACTACCGCAGACTCGAAGAACAATGGGAATGGGTAAAGGGAATCCCAGAGGTGCCAGGTGGGTACTTTACAGGACGACATTTAGATAATGCGTTACGTGAAGTAGTGAATAACGGGACCAACTCGACGGATGCTCTATACGATTATGTGCAAGAAATTGATTATGAAATCGAGCAGAAACGAAAAGAGTTTAATTTGGACTGAAGGCACTAGGGAGGGACTCCTTTGCAAAAAGTTAAAATTGTAGCTGAACCGATGAGCCGGCCCCAGAAATCGCCCGCAGGCTTGCCTAAAAAGTGGAACCTATTTGTTAAAGACGTAAAGCGGGATAAGCATCTGTATGTGCTGCTAACTCCTTATATGTTGTTGTTTGGCGTATTCACTGTTTTACCTATCTTGGTCTCGATTTTTTTCAGCTTTACGAGTTTTAATATGCTGGAGTTTCCACGTTGGGTCGGTTGGGAAAATTATTCTAAACTGCTTTGGAATGATGATGTTTTTCTAATCGGGGTCAAAAATACGATCATTTTTTCCGTCATTACTGGCCCTGTCAGTTATATCTCCTGTTTTGTGTTTGCTTGGCTCATTAATGAGCTGAATCCAAAGGTCAGAGCGTTTATGACGCTAGTATTTTTTGCCCCGTCTATTTCGGGAAACGTATTTTTTATTTGGCAAATTATTTTTTCTGGTGATTCCTACGGAATTATGAATGGCTTTTTAATGAAAATAGGACTGATTTATGAGCCGATTTTATGGCTGCAAGACCCTAAATATATGCTTGGCATCATTATGCTCGTTCAGTTATGGCTTAGCTTAGGCACTAGCTTTCTTGCCTTTATCGCAGGCTTGCAGACGGTGGATCGTACCTTGTATGAAGCAGGCGCGATGGATGGGGTGAAAAACCGCTGGCAGGAGCTATGGTATATTACATTACCGTCTATGAAACCCCAATTAATGTTTGGTGCGGTTATTCAGATTACATCCTCACTAGCTGTAGCAGATGTAGCGACGGCATTAGCTGGTTTCCCAAGCGTTCAGTATGGTGCACACACGATCGTAACTCACTTAATGGATTACGGAACGATTCGCTTTGAAATGGGCTACGCTTCAGCGATTGCGACTGTGTTATTCATCCTCATGTTAGGCTCCAACTTGATTGTACAAAAGCTGTTGAAGAGAGTGGGGGAATAGCAGATGAAGCTGAACGTACATCTCAAGCGGAAAATTAACCGTTCGTGGCAGGTTGACCTTTTGCTGTTCCTGTTACTTGGCGCCTTTGGTGCTTTTATGGCGATTCCACTCATTTATGTTGTAAATAACGCATTTAAGCCTTTGGATGAGTTGTTTGTGTTTCCACCAACGTTATTTGTTCGCAACCCGACGTTTAAAAATTTTGGCGACCTGTTTCAGGTGATGAAAAATTCATGGGTTCCTTTTTCCAGATATATTTTTAACACGGTATTTATTACGGCGATTGGAACCTTTGGACATATTTTATTTGCTTCCGCAGCCGCTTATCCACTAGCAAAGCATAAGTTCCGCGGACATAAGGTGTTGTTTTCGATTATTGTGTTGGCGTTAATGTTTTCGCCACATGTTACAGCAATTCCTAACTATATGATTGTATCTGCATTAGGCTGGATGGATTCTTATAAGGCAGTGATTATTCCAGTCTTTGCTTATCCACTTGGACTGTACCTGATGAAGCAGTTTATGGAGCAAATCCCAGATGCCTTGCTTGAGGCGGCAAAAATCGATGGGGCAAGTGAATATCGCATTTTTTTCAAAGTGGTGATGCCACTTGTGAAACCCGCATGGCTCACCCTACTCATTTTAATGATGCAAATGTTATGGGGGACAGATGGTGGTAGCTTTATTTACAGTGAGCAGCTCAAGACGATGCATTATGCGATGAGCCAGATTGTAGCGGGCGGGATTGCTCGGGCAGGTGTAGGTTCCGCCGTTGCGGTCATTATGATGACGGTGCCAATTGTCACCTTCCTGTTATCGCAGAGTAACGTGATTCAAACGATGGCAACGTCTGGCATGAAGGATTAAAGCGAGGAGGCGTTAGGTTTGAAAGCAAAAGTATTACTACTGATCCTGTCCGCTTTCTTGCTGCTTGCTGGATTAAGCACACAATTGGCTCAGGCGGCGCCATACGAGGGATATACCTACAACTATTGGGGCGAGTCAGTGAAATCGCCAGTTGCTTATCTTCCTTCTAGAGCGATTACAGGTGACGATGCAGGGACGGGCGCATGGCAATCCCCAACAGACCTATTTGTATCAGCCGATGGCTTAATTTATGTTCTGGATTCTGGCAATGGCCGTATTGTCATTTTAAATAAGCAGTGGGAAACGGTTCGTGAGATTAAGAGCTTTATAAATGAAGGTAAAGACGATGGGTTTAACAAACCTGAAGGGTTATTTGTCACAACAGCAGGGCAGATTTATGTGGCGGATACCGAAAATAGGCGGGTTATTGAATTAAATCAGGATGGTAGCTTTGTTCGGGAAATTGGTGCGCCTAAGGCGGATGTTATTAGCACTACCTTTGAATATTTTCCGAGAAAGGTGATTGTGGATAAGGCAGGTCGCATTTATGTCGTGGGAAGAGGTGTCTATGAGGGCTTAATCGAGTTTGACAGTGACGGAAATTTTACAGGTTTTATGGGGACTAACCGCGTACAATTTGATCCTGTTGAGTTGTTTTGGAAATCGATAGCTACAAAGGCGCAACGAGAAAAGATGGCTCGTTTCATCCCACTAGAATTTAACAATGCAGATGTAGATGAGGATGGCTTTATTTATACAACGACCGCAGACAAAAAATCGCTGTCATTAGTGAAAAAGCTTAATCCATCTGGTGTGGATGTGTTGCGAGTGAATGGTGAGTTTGCCCCAATTGGAGATTTAACGAAAAATCGTTCCTCCTTTATTGACATTGATATTGCTGGCAACGGGGTATATCGAGCATTAGACTCTGTACGTGGACGTGTATTCACCTATAACGAAGATGGAAATTTGCTGTATGTCATAGGTCAGCTAGGAGATCAATTAGGTACGTTTCGTAATCCTGTAGCGATCGAAAGTCATGACGATGCCATTTATGTGCTGGATCGCGACCTAGGCTGGATTACAGAATTCAAAGCGACTCGATTTGGGCGTCTAGTGGGCGATGCGAACCGACTATACAGCTCAGGCAAGCATGATGAGGCGGCAAAACTGTGGAAGCAGGTGCTACAGCTTGATGCCAACTATGAAATGGCGTACGTGGGAATCGGCAAATCGATGCTTAGACAAGGGGAATACAAGGAAGCGATGACCTACTTAAAGCTAGGTAATGACCGGGAGTATTATTCCAAGGCATTAACGAAATATCGCCGAGAGTATATGCGTGAATATTTTGGTGTTTATATATCAGGAGCGATCGTATTACTAGTCTTACTCGTTGGAGGAAGACGGGTTGCTAGGTCAAGAAAAAAAGGGGGAGTTCAGGATGTCGTTTCTTAAAGATATCAAGTACTTGCTGCATGTCGCCAATCACCCCTTTGATGGATTTTGGGATTTAAAATACGAAAATAAAGGGAAGCTTCGCATCGCGATTTTCATGGTGTTCATTGTCACTGTAACGATGATTTTGAAGCGGCAATATGTAGGTTATGTTGTGAACTATAATTACCCGCTGTCTTTAAATAGCATTAATGAGCTAAAGTATATCGTTCTTCCTTTTTTGCTATGGTGTATTGCTAATTGGTCACTGACCACGCTGATGGATGGTGAAGGTAAATTCATCGAGATTGTCATTGCTACTGGATATGCGATGTTACCGCTTGTGCTGGTTAATATTCCAAACATTTTACTCAGCAATGTCATTACGCTACGTGAAGCTTCCTTCTATTATTTGCTGGATTCCTTTGCTTTAATATGGTTCCTCTGGCTCCTATTTATCGGGACAATGACCGTGCATCAATATACAGTAACTAAAACACTATCTACGATGTTGCTGACCTTGGTTGTAATGGGCATCATTATTTTTTTAAGCTTACTGTTCTTCAACCTGATTCAGCAGGTCATTAGCTTTATTTACACCATCTATGAGGAGCTATCGTTACGTGGATAGTCTAAGAAGGGAGGGACTACACCTTGAAGAAAAGGCTAATCATCTTTATAACTACAGTGATCATAAGTAGCTTACTTATTACCCAAAGTGTTAATTACGCCATGTCTAACTCAGAACTGACGGCATCTGAGCAGAAGTCTGAGATTGAACAGACATTATCACCATCAACAGAAGTAACACTGGCAGAAAAGACTGCTGAAAATGCTACAGCAACCGCGAACGTTATGCCTAAAAAGGCAGTATACATTAAAGGGATGGAGATTGTGGCTGAAAATGAAGCTTTAGTGCTATATCTTAATTCCACATCTACTGAAATTGCAGTTTTTGATAAAAATAGTGGTGTCATCTGGTATTCAAATCCGCAAGACCGCGCTCAGGATAATATCGCGACAGGCTACAATAAAGATAAGCTAAATGTGCAATTTGAGCTCACGTATTATGATCCTGCTGGCAATACACTGAAATATGATAACTACACCCATAGCGTCCAAAACCAACAGTTTGAAGTCAAGAAGGTAGACGGTGGTATGGACATTGTTTATACATTAGGCGAAGTCAAAAGTGATATTGATGCGATCCCCAAGTGGATTAGTGCCGAACGCTTCCAAAGTCTAATTCTCGATAAGCTTGACGATAAAGGCAAAAAGGAAATTTTGAAGCGATTTCGATTAGATGAGGACAGCCAACGTTATGAGCGAAGAGACTCATCCCTTAAAGGGGTTGGTTTGAGTAAGGTTACAGGTCTTTTTAAGGAAGTTGGGTATGATGAGGCGCAGATCGCAATCGATAAGGCGGCTTATGGAGAAAATCAGGGTGAGCTGTCAGACATTATAGTTCCCTTGCAATACCGCCTTGTAGGTAAGCAATTGAGGGTTACCGTTCCTGAAAAAGGGATTCAGTATTCTCAGGCGATGAAAATTCAAACCTTATCGTTATTGCCGTTTTTTGGGGCAAGTGGGGTTTCTGATCAAGGATATAGCCTTGTGCCAGACGGATCAGGTTCTCTCATTTATTTTAACAATGGTAAATCGAATGTGGCCCCTTATAATGCTACTTTGTATGGGATGGACAAAACCTTTTATAAGCCTATGAAAAATCAAAAGGATGAGGTAGCAAGACTCCCCGTCTTTGGTATGAAATATGAAAACCATGCTTTTTTAGGAATCATTGACAAGGGGGATGCAGTGGCTTCTGTTGAAGCGGATGTTAGTGGTAGGTTGAATCAATATAATACGGTATATCCAAGCTTTACTTTAAACAGTATAGAAGAGGTTACGCTCACCAATGGTTGGCGTTCTAGTACCGTCAAAAAGTTTCAGTCCCAGCCTTTCCATAGTGAAATTGCAGTGGCTTATCAATTTTTGGGAGCAGATCAAGCTAGCTACTCTGGAATGGCGGAAAGCTACCGCAACTATTTAGAAGAACAGCAGAAGCTCACAAGACTAGAGGCGAATAGCAAGCTCCCCTTTTATGTGGAGTTTATCGGTGGCATTCCTAAGAAAAAATTTTTTCTAGGTATCCCTTATCATGCTTATGAGTCGTTAACCACCTTTGAACAGGCACAAAAGATTCTGACAGAGATGCAGGGGCTTGGCATTGACGGCATTCAGCTTCGTTATACAGGGTGGTTTAATGGTGGCATTCACCATAACCTGCCCAACAGTGTTTCCGTTGATTCCAAGCTAGGAGGGAGAAAAGGCTTAAGTAAGCTAGAAACGTATGCAAAGGCAAATCACATTGGACTTTATCCTGACGTGTCCTTCTTGGAATCGTTCCCTGACGCAGAGGGCTTCAAGAAAGCTTACGCCTCACGTCTGATCACCAACAAGTTAGCCGCGGTGTATCCTTTTAGAATATCGACATTGTGGGAAAATGATGAGGTCAATCCCGGTTATGTGCTTAGTCCAAAGGTTATCCCGCAAATTATAAGTGGATTCCTTGAGGATTATCGAAGTTTAAATCTACCTAGCTTATCGCTGCGGGATTTAGGCAATGAGCTTAACTCTGATTTTAACCGAGAAGACGTCATTAATCGTGAAGAAGCCAAAGGCGTTGCTATAGATCAGCTTAAGCAAATGACTACAACAGCACCTAACCTTCTTATTGAAGGTGGAAATGCTTATGCTACCCCTTTTGCAAAACATATTGTAAATGCACCTATCAGTAATAGTCGCTTCAACATTACAGATGAAGCTATTCCTTTTTTTCAAATGGTGTATCACGGCTCAATTCAATACACCGGCGAAGCATGGAATTTAGGAGATGATCAAGATTCCTCAGTTACCTTTCTCAAGGCATTAGAAACGGGATCATCCTTGCACTACACTTGGTTTTACGCTGATCCTTCCGCAATTAAAATGACGGATTTTGACCATTTTTACTCCGCAGATTACCGGCGTTGGATTAATGAGGCCGCAGAGCTGTATCAGAAGCTCAATGATGTTGTTCAAGATGTGCAAGGTCAAGTCATTCAAAAGCATGAAAAATTGGCTGAGGGTGTATACCAAACTACCTTTGAACAGGGGAAAAGGATCATTGTAAATTATAACGATGCCGTAGTGAAGATGAATGGTGTGACCGTTGAGCCCAAGGGCTACTGGGTTGGAGGTGACATCAGACAATGAAAATCAAAAAGCTATCTCTTGAGCAAAAAAACAGATATTATGGTTTGTATTTCATTTTACCTTGGTTTATCGGCTTCTTATTTCTATTTCTAGCACCGCTAGTATCTTCCTTCCGCTATGGACTGAGCAAATTAAAGGTGACTGACGAAGGCTTTACGTTAAACTTTGTTGGCCTTGAAAACTATAAGGAAGCTTTATTTTCGCATGAATCGTATGTCAGAACCTTAACAGAATCCTTTGTAAATATAGTTGTAAACACACCGTTAATTATTATTTTTAGTCTGTTTTTCGCCGTCATTTTAAATCAAAAATTTCGAGGTCGGGTGTTAGCGAGAGCGATATTCTTCTTACCAGTAATTTTAGCCTCAGGCATTATTGCCAGCATTGAAAGTGGCGATCTAATGCAATCCGTCGTACGCAGCGCTAATGATTCAACAGGTGGCGGCTTGTCGCTTATGAAAAATTTACAATTAACCGCCTTATTGCTTGATTCGGGTATGAGCCCAGTGCTGGTACAGTATTTTACTAGTGCGGTGAGTCGAATTTATGAAATTGTTAGTCAGTCAGGTGTGCAAATATTGATCTTTTTAGCGGGATTACAATCTATTTCCCCTTCCTTGTATGAGGCAGCAAAAATTGAAGGCTCTACAGGTTACGAGGCGTTCTGGAAAATTACTTTTCCAATGATTAGTCCATTGATATTGACCAATTTAGTCTACACCATCATTGACAGCTTTATTAGTGATAAAACAAGTCGACTGGTTGTTGAAACCGCATTCAAAAGCTATAACTTTGGACTTAGTGCAGCTATGGCTTGGATTTATTTTGCTGTTATTGCCTTTGTATTATGGATAACCACCCTAATGGTGTCCCGAAAAGTATTTTATCAAGATTAGCGCTTTGGAGGAGGAACCCTATGAAAACGGAAACCGTTGTAAAGTCCTCTACAAAGGGACACCTGCAGCGTTTTGCCTCATCTGCCTATTGGTTTGAGTTTCTAAAAAAATGGCTCTGGATTATTGTGCGATTTGTTTTGTTATTTGGGATTTCGTTCGTTATTTTATATCCTATTTTGCTTAAAATTTCGATTGCGTTTAAGAACATGCCTGATCTATACGATCCAACCGTGATATGGATTCCAAAAACATGGACGCTCGATAATTTTAAGCTGGTCTACACAGCCATGAATTACCCAAGTGTGCTAACAAATACCTTTTTGTTATCAGGTGCGGTCATGCTTCTTCAGACGATGACGTGTGTGCTGGCAGGGTATGGGTTTGCGCGAATTAAGTTTAAGGGAAGTGGACTACTGTTTGGAGCCGTTATATTTACGATTCTAGTCCCAAGTCAAACGATCATGGTTCCGCTGTATTTGAACTTCAAAAATTTTAATTTGTTTGGAATGATTGATTTGTTTGGAGCTAAGCCGATCAACATGATTAATACGTATTGGCCATTTCTTATTTCTTCCTTGTTAGGGATGGGTGTTAAGACAGGGCTCTACGTGTATATTTTCCGTCAATTTTTCCGAGGTATACCGCGTGAAATTGAAGAGGCGGCGTATGTGGATGGAGCAGGCTATTTTAAGACGTTTCGACGTGTCATTTTACCTAATGCAATCCCTTCTATGGTCACAGTGATGCTCTTTTCTTTTGTATGGCAATGGAATGATTCGTTTTTCACCAACATGTATTTGAATGCACCAAAGGTGATGTCTTCGATGATGTCATCCTCAGGTTATGCGATTGCTACCTTCCTGACAGGGGGCGGGCAGGCGGCAGCTTCCTATACTCAAGATCCATTTTTCATGTCGATGATGATGAACACAAGTGTATTAATGGCGATTTTGCCCCTTATCATTATGTACCTGTTCGTTCAACGTTATTTTGTTGAGAGTGTTGAGCGTTCGGGCCTAGTCGGTTAGGAGGAAAAAATGAGGAAAAATAAAATGTTTGTTATTGTTGTTGCCCTTGTCATGTGTTTAGGACTGTTAGTAGCACAGCTATCCCAAGGCTCTGAAATCAAAAATAGCTCCAGTGGCAAAAAAGAGGAGGGGACGCCTGTGGAGCAGCATACGCCACCAGATGCTGTAGTAACCATCAATGGGAACATTAAGCATCAAAGTATTGATAATTTTGGTGCATCCGATGCCTGGTCGATGGACCCCATAGGGAAGGAATGGACAGAGGAAAATAAAAATAAAGTTGCAGATTTGCTGTTTTCTAAAGAGAAAGGAATTGGTTTATCAGCGTGGAGGTTTAACATTGGGGCGGGCTCCTCGGAAACTGACAAAGATAGAATTCCCGATCCTTGGCGACGAGCAGAAGCCTTTAAAATGTCGGAGAATGGAAGCTATGATTGGAGTAAGCAAGCGGGGCAGCAATGGTTCCTTCAAGCAGCGGCGGATCGTGGTGTAGATACCTTGATCGCGTTTGTGAACAGTCCACCCGTTTGGATGACCAAAAATGGTCATGCCCAGCCTGAACCTCAATCCGGCTCTACTAACCTGAAGCAAAATTATGAGAAGCCATTTGCGGGATTTTTGATCGATGTGCTTACTCACTTTAAAAAACAAGGACTAGAGTTCGATTATATTAGCCCGATTAATGAACCAACTTGGGATTGGAATAACGCTTGGCAGGAGGCCAATCGCTATAATAATGACGATCTTAAGCGAGTAATTTTGGAGCTTTACCGCCAACTAGGTCACAGTGAGCTTAAAGCAAAAATTAGCGCGCCTGATGGCGTAGAAATCACGTCATTGCTAGATGACAAGTATTACAAGCAGTTTGCAGGCAGTGGTACGTATTCAAGTGGTGCTAATAAACTAGGAACGGGCAAATACCGTGAATATATTAAGGATTTACTTGGTGATCCAGAGCTAAAACAGGCAGTGGGCAACAAAATTGCCTCTCATTCCTACTGGTCTGATTATAGCAAGCCTGGTGATGATCGACTGGTGAAGCTAAGACAAATTTTGCATGACAATCTTGTTCATTATGATCCAGACGCTAAGTATTGGGTGACCGAATATTGCATTTTAGGTGATTATGGCCCTGGTCGCGATCTTGGCATCGAACCTGCGCTGCAAGTGGCAAAAACGATTCATTTTGATTTAGTAGAGGCAAATGCGTCCGCATGGCAGTGGTGGACAGCTGTGTCCAAGGTAGATTACAAGGACGGCTTAATTTATACCGATTACAATGAGGTAGGCGATGAGCAAAATATTTTGACATCCAAAATATTGTGGGCGTTAGGAAACTATAGTAAATTTGTTCGTCCAGGCGCTGAGCGTATCGAATTAACAGGCTTAAGTAGGGATTCTAACAGTACGCTACTGGGTTCTGCTTATATTCACGATGCTGATCAGACCGTAACTGGTGTGTTCGTTAATAATAGCTATCGCGATAAAAGGGTGAACGTAAGTTTTAAGAACCTTGGCTTAAAAGGCAAGGTGGCTGTACTACAATCTTATATCACAAATGATAAATTCGACTTGGCACGTGGCGACGATACTATGCTAGGTGAAGGAGACATGTTTGAGGTCGTCATCCCTGCGCAGTCAGTCGTTACTTTAACAGGAACAGCAGCGGCTAAGGGAGGGATCGTTTTGAATAATGATGAGAACGCAAAAAAGACTATGAATAAGGAGCAGAGCGCTAAAGAGGCTTATGCTGGCTATATTTTTACCTATTTTACCGGAGAAAGTAGTCCAAATGGTGAACAGGTATATTTTGCCCTAAGTGAAGGCAATAACCCGTTAAGATGGCGAGAGCTAAATGGTGGAAGACCTGTTTTGACCTCTACGTTAGGGGAGAAGGGCATTCGAGATCCATTTCTAATTCGTTCGCCTGAAGGTGATCGGTTTTATTTGATTGCGACGGATCTGAAAATTTATGGCAATTGGGATTGGGGTAGGGCTCAATCTAACGGGAGCCGCTCTATTATTGTATGGGAATCGAATGATCTGCTAACGTGGTCACAGCCAAGGAAGGTTGAAGTCGCACCGCCAGAAGCAGGCAATACTTGGGCACCTGAGGCTTTTTATGATAAGGAAAGTGGCGAATATGTTGTATTTTGGGCATCACGTTTGTTTGAGAAGGGCACACGTAGCGGTGGGGATGGGTACCAGAAAATGATGTATAGCAAAACGCAAGACTTTAATACTTTTTCAGAGCCACAGGTGTATATGGACTATGGATATTCCACCATTGATACTACGATGATTGCTCATAACGGTAAAATTCACCGTTTTACGAAGGATGAACGCGAGCATGGAGACACCTCTCCTTACGGCAAAATGGTATTCCATGAGGTGCTGGACTCTATCTTTGACACCAATCAAACATTGATTAAGGAGGGTACGGGTGAGATTAAAGGTGTCGAAGGGCCTACTGTATTTAAATCAAATACAGAAGATAAGTGGTATCTATTTGTGGATGAATTTAGAGGTAGAGGGTACATTCCGCTTGAAACTCACGACCTTAATTCAGGGGAATGGACGGTATCAGCAAACTATGCGTTACCTAAAAGTCCACGTCATGGCACGGTGATTCCCATTACTAAAAGTGAATATGAGGCGATTGCAGCTAAGTTTGGTGTGAGTAAATAATGCTTGAAAATAGTCAATTTGTAACGGATTAGCTACAACTTCATAGTAAAGTTTGAATAAATGTAGTAAAATGGCCCTAGATTTATTTAACAATTCAATTTAAATAGGGCAAAAGGCAAAACTATTGAAAAATAGTGACGCAAAGCTAGAGGGACTCCATTCCTTTTTACAAGGGACTGTCAGCCAGTTGTATGATATGATTTCGTATCCTTAATATGACTTGTAGCGTCTTTTTAGCTATAGGTCATTTTTTTATATTGAAAAGTTGGAAGGGGGATCCATGCTAAGAGGTAGCTTACAGGACGGATGTATCTATAAGTTTAAAAACAAAAGATATTAAGGGAGAATCTCAATGAAGGCATTTCAATTTAAATTTCCAAAGCTTAATTTTTCAAAACGACTAAGGTCTAGAAGTATTGTATCTAAAAACATGCTGTTATCCAGTGTTACGATCATTTTAACTGGAGTTATTCTTATAATGGCTAGCTTTTACATCCAAGGAAATTTACTGACGGAGCAGCTTGAATCTGAATCAAGTCTAGTTATTGCTGCGCTTGAAAAAAGAATTAGCCTGGAAACAGTAGAAGGAGCAATCGAAAGTAACTATCCTACAACAGCAGCGCAAAAAAGAATGACAAATATATTAGATGAGTTGATAGAAAGTCATCCTAACCTGTCTCAAGCTTATCTATATGGCTCAGAGATTGTAGATCACAATAAAACAAAAGTAATTTCTGTCCCTACAAAAACACAAGAGAACATGAAAGAAAATAAATTAGAGCTTGGCGGGTTACTTGAGCATTCCCAAGTGCATATAAATGCGGTCAACAACATGTTAAATAGTAAAGAGATTACATATTCCCGTATTTTTAATGATGCAAAGGGAACATGGTTAACGGTGCTTACCCCAATTGAGGATAAAAGCGGGACCATCATTGCCTATGTTGGGATTGATGTTGATGCAAGTTTAATTAAAGAAGGGCAAGCTTCACTGATTCTATATTCTTCTATTTGTTTGTTATGTACCGTTCTATTAGCCTTGGTAGTCCAATACTTCATGACAAAGCGTACATTTGCTCCAATTAAAGATATGATGATTGCAATGGATCAACTGAGCCAAGGCGATTTTAGTGTACGTCTTAAAACGAGCAATGATGAATTAGGTCAGGTGAGTACAAAATTTAATGAAACCATTCATGATGTAAATAACTTAGTTGTGATGATCAAGGATGTGTCCAAGCAGTTAGCGGCTCAGTCTAAACATTTATCTACAAATACTGAAGCCAGTCATGATAGCTCGTTAGCCATTACGAACAATATTGAGGAAATTTCTCAAAAAATTAACATTCAGAGCATTGCAATTGGAGAAGGGGTTACATCCCTAGAGGAAATATCATCAGGTGTTAATACGATTGCTAGCAGTACGTCAGAGGTTACCGAGTCTGCTTTACGGATGAAGTCGCAGTCGGAGCAAGGGGGTAAAAATGTAGCTGCTGTCATTATGCAAATGGATGAAATCCACAAATCTGTCTCACAATCCGTGGACTCTATAGAGCAGTTAAGACTTCGCTCACGACAAATTGAGGAAATTGTTACAGTCATTACGGAAATTGCGAATCAAACGCATTTATTATCGCTCAATGCAAGCATTGAGGCTGCACGTGCAGGCGAGCATGGTAAGGGCTTTGCTGTGGTTGCAGATGAGGTGAAGAAGCTAGCAGAGCAATCAGGAAGCTCCGCTAAAGAGATTGCCTCCCTCGTGCACCATATTCAATCTGAGACATTAACGGCTGTAGATGCAATTAAGGAAGGTCAAAGTAGTGTTGAGGTGGGTATCAGTGTTGTACATGATACGGGGCAAATATTCGGCAGTATGCTGGAGGTAACAGAAGCGGTCACAGGCCAAATTCAGGAGGTATCCGCAGCGACGGAGCAAATGGTGGCGGAAACGGAGCAGGTGACATCTGCCATTAAACAGCTCTCTATCCTTGCAGAACGTAATGCTGTGCTTGCTAGTGAAATCGAATCAAAATCTATGAGTCAGCGTGACGCTTCAGATGAGATTCTAGGGACAGCACATGAAATGAATACGGTGGCAGACCGATTAGAAGAGCTTGTTGTAAAACTAAAAGTATAGCTAGTAGATTTAATTTGACCTGCTAGTTTGAATCTTGCGAACTCTGGAAACAATAGAAATGAGAGAGTCGTAGATTTCAAACTAGGAGGTTTTTCGTTATGAAGCAAATTATGCTTATTACAGATGGTTGCTCTAATGTAGGAGAAAGCCCCGTTATGGCAGCGGCAATTGCTCAGCAAGAAGGAATTATTGTTAATGTAGTTGGTATAGTAGATTATGGGACGATTGGGGAGCTTGGAAGCCTCGAAATTAATGAGATTGCTAAAGCGGGTGGGGGAATGAGTCAGCTTGTAGGGACAGAAAAATTAGCCCATACGATGCAAATGATGACCCGCAAAACGGTTGTTCAAACTGTTCAAATGGCTGTAAATCGGGAGCTTCGCCATATTTTAGGGGATCAAACATTGGAGGACTTAGCACCAGACACACGTTCACAGGTTGTAGAGGTCATTGATGAGTTAGCGGAAACACATCCTTTAGATGTCGTATTACTGATTGATGTAAGTGCAAGTATGAAGCCCAAGCTTGCGGCTGTAGAAAATGCCATCCATGATATGATGCTTAGCTTAGGTGCAAGACAAGGAGATAGCAGGCTGGCAGTATTCCATTTCCCTGGTGCGCATAGTGGAGAAGAGGCCGTAATGGATATCGACTGGACGACGGATCTTAACTCCATCAAAAATATATTTGGCAAATTGACGACGAGAGGTGCAACACCAACAGGGCCAGCGATTCATAAGGTGACCGAGTTCTTCCGATATGGTACACTTGGGACAGAGAGTCAACCGTTGTGGTCTGAGGAAATCTTAGGATAGAAGGGGTGTTTGGTGATTCTGTCATCTAAGCTTAGTCTGTCCCCGGGAACTTTAATAACTGGTCGTTTTAAAGGCAGCAGATATGTGATACAACGCTTATTGGGACAAGGGGCAAATGGTGTTGTATATTTGGTCAATAAAGTGGATAGCGGTAAGCAATATGCGCTAAAAATGGGATTTGATAATATTGATATCCAATCAGAGATTAACAACTTAAAAGCGTTACACAAGCAAGGTAAAGGGCCAGCTACGGCTGTTACTCGTTCTGCAGAATCACTTCCTTATTTATTAGAAGTAGATGATTATATCGCACAAGAGGGGACAACCCCTTTTTATGTCATGCGTTACATCAAGGGGGATGCATTGCGGGCATTTTTAGTGCATCGTGGTCCTAAATGGATGCGAGTGGCAGGTTATAGCTTGCTACGTAAGCTTCAACAATTGCATGCAGCAGGCTGGGTATTTGGTGACCTTAAGCCTGAAAATATTATCGTCTCTCCTTATGGAGAGGTGGAGTTAATTGATTATGGTGGGGTTAGTGCGATTGGAAGAAGTGTGAAGCAATATACAGAGTGGTATGATCGTGGTTTTTGGAATAGTGGGAGTCGTGTAGCAGAGTCTTCATATGACTGGTTTTCCTTTGCAGTGATTACGCTACATATGCTTGCAGAGCCATCTTTAAAGAAGATGGCAGAGCAATTACCACAAACCCGTAGTACTGCGGATTTAATAAGCATTATTGACTCAGAGTCAGAGCTACAGCCTTATAAGACATGGTTGGTTAAAGCGCTACATGGTGATTTTAAAAGTACAAATGAAGCTTGCCAATTGTGGAAGGACCAGATTTTATTGACCTCTGTGAAAACAAGGCGCAAAGAGCGAAATACACCAAGATGGATGTTAGGGGCATTTGTGGCTTCATTAGTATTTTTGCTAGGTGCCGTTTATGTCAGTTTAAGCTTTTAAAAAAGAATAGGGGTAAGTCAATACATGAAGCAATCAGGGATGTACCAACTAATTGAGCATGTACGCCAAGTTCAGAGGGAGCACCAATTGTGGGTGCAAGGCAGTTGTATTATAGTCGCAGTGTCAGGGGGACCGGATTCTGTGGCTCTTTTGCATGTTCTAAATCATCTAGCATTAGAAGACAATCTCAAGCTTGTCTGCGCTCATGTGAATCATGGTTTTAGAGGTGAAGAATCGGACAGAGAGGCAGTTTTTGTAGGTGAATTGGCTAATCAATTGGATATTTCCTTTGAATTAGGTCAGTTTGACGTTCCTGCCTATATGAAGCGTACTGGTAAAGGCACACAGGTGGCTGCTCGTGAGGTTCGCTATCAGTTCCTATATGAAGTTGCAATGAAGCACCAAGCAACTAGCATTGCTCTGGCTCATCACGGCGATGATCAAGCTGAGACGGTCATGCTTCACTTGCTAAGGGGAAGTGGCCCAACTGGCTTAGCGGGGATGAGAATTAAACGAGTAGCACCACAGCATGAACAAAGGCTCGAACTTATTCGTCCTTTTCTACAAATATATAAGAAAGATTTAGTTGCTACATGTGAGGAAGAAAAAATTACTTTTGTAACAGATAGCAGCAATTTAATTAATAAATATGCACGTAATGCAATCAGATTGGATGTGTTGCCATTTTTGGGGCAATATAATGAGAGGCTTGCAAGTGCGCTAAATACTACGGCTGAAATTGTGGGTACAGAAGATGATTATATGGCTCAGCAGACTGAGTTGCTGTATAAACAACTCATATCTGAGATTAAACATGGACTTGCTTTCAGCGCGAAGTCATTTCAGTTGTTACATGTCGCTTTACAACGGAGGTTGATTAAACTAATATTAAATTATTCGCCTTTTAAAATGGAAGAGAGTGATTTTATCAAGATTGAAGACATTCGGTCAAGGATTTTAAGAGAAAATCCTATAAACTGGAGGCTTGATCTTGGAGGTAGACTACGTTGTGTAAGGGAATATGATATTATTTCATTTGTACAAGATGTGTCGGATCAACATGTAGCTGGCTATACATATCGTATCGATCAAGACGAGCAAGAAGTTTCCATTCCAGAAATAAGGAAAAAACTTATGATTACGCAGTGTATGGCGGGCTCTGGTATGGATACAATAATTTCGTCAGCGAACAACACAGCTTATTTTGATGCAGATGAATTAGAATATCCCCTAACTATACGTTCCCGGTTGCCGGGAGATAGCATGAGATTAATGGGACTAAACGGAAGTAAAAAGGTAAAGGATATTTTTATTGATGATAAAATTCCACCTTCCCTTCGTCCTCATATCCCGATTATCAGTGATGCACTAGGACGTATTATATGGATTGCAGGTATTCGTCGTTCTGCATTAGCTACATTGCATCAACATACAACTTCCATTGTGCGAATGGTTTTAGTTTCGGAGGGCGAGATGTCATAATAAGTTATCGCTTCATTCCGGCATTCATAGTATAACGTAGGAGGTTTACCTGACTTGCAAAACGATATTAAAGAAATTTTAATTACTGCCGAGCAAATTAAGGAAAAAGTAGAGCAGCTTGGTGTGCAGCTTAGTAAGGAATATGCGGGACGTAATCCTTTAGTTATTTGTGTTTTAAAGGGTGCTTTCATCTTTATGTCTGATTTAGTTAAGGAAATTACAGTTCCATTGGAGCTTGATTTTATGGCTGTATCGAGTTATGGCACATCTACAAAATCATCAGGAGAAGTTAAAATCATTAAAGATTTAGATACATCTGTTGAAGGACGTGAGATCCTTATTGTCGAAGATATTATCGACAGCGGTCTAACCCTCAGCTACTTAATCGACGTACTTGAGCGTCGAAAGGTTAAATCTGTTAAGATTGTCACCTTGTTTGATAAGCCAGCTCGCAGAACAGTAAATCTTCAAGCGGATTGGTCTGGATTTTTAATACCTGATGAATTTATCGTTGGTTATGGATTGGATTATGGCGAGAAGTACCGTAATTTACCTTATATCGGAGTATTGAAGCCAGAGATTTACGAGCAATAATGAGGTGTTGAAAATTGGGTTAATAATACTATAGCGCTATTTTGTAAAATGGTAATTGGCTATGGTAAAATAACATAAGGTTTTGAGAGGAGGTTGGGGATGAAGAATCGGTTCATCAAGAATTCTGGGTTTTATTTAATACTTTTTTTAGTCGTGGTGGGCATAGTCCGTATTCTCAACGGTGGGACTGAGGCAACCGTCACTCCTAGATATGATGAGTTTAGACAAGAACTTAAAGCTAACAATGTTGAGGAGATTACCGGTAAATTTGACGGCTATGCGTATCGCCTTACAGGTAAGTATAAAAAGGCCGTAGGCGAAACCGCGACAAAAAATTTCTCCACGTATATTCCTTTTGATAATAATGTTCTTAAGGAAATCACTGATTATAGTGACCAAAATAAAATTAAAATGACATGGGAAAAGATGCAGGGTGAAAGTATTTGGCTGACATTCCTGACTTCCATTATCCCAATGGCAATTTTGTTTATTTTGTTCTTCTTCATGTTTAATCAAGCACAGGGTGGCGGCGGCAAGGTCATGAACTTTGGCAAAAGCAAAGCGCGCTTATACAATGCTGAGAAGAAGAAGGTTACATTTGAGGATGTAGCGGGGGCAGATGAAGAGAAGCAAGAGCTTGTTGAGGTTGTTGACTTCTTGAAGGACCAACGTAAATTTAATGCAGTAGGGGCTAGAATTCCTAAAGGGGTGCTGCTAGTAGGTCCTCCAGGGACAGGTAAAACGTTGCTTGCACGTGCAGTTGCAGGTGAAGCGGGTGTACCTTTCTTTAGTATTTCAGGTTCTGACTTCGTAGAAATGTTTGTTGGTGTCGGGGCATCTCGTGTTCGTGATTTGTTTGAAAATGCGAAAAAAGAAGCACCATGTATTATTTTCATTGATGAAATTGATGCGGTAGGTAGACAACGTGGCGCAGGTCTTGGTGGTGGGCACGATGAGCGTGAACAAACCTTGAACCAATTGCTCGTTGAAATGGATGGCTTTGGTGGCAATGAAGGCATTATTATTATTGCTGCAACAAACCGCGCAGACATTTTGGACCCAGCGTTGTTGCGTCCAGGTCGTTTTGATCGTCAAATTACAGTTGATCGCCCAGATGTTAAGGGACGTGAAGCAGTACTTAACGTACACGCTCGTAACAAACCTTTAACGAAGGATGTTCGTCTAGATATTATTGCAAAACGTACTACTGGTTTCTCAGGTGCAGACTTAGAGAACTTGCTTAATGAAGCTGCATTGCTAGCAGCTCGTCGTAATCGTAAAGATATTTCTATGCGTGAAGTGGATGAAGCGATTGATCGTGTTGTCGTTGGTACCGAAAAACGAAGCCGTGTTATCAGTGACCGAGAGAAACGTATTGTTGCTTTCCACGAAGCGGGTCATACCATCGTTGGATATTTCCTGGAGCATGCTGATATGGTGCATAAGGTTACCATCGTTCCACGCGGACGTGCTGGCGGTTATGTAATTATGATGCCAAAAGAAGATCGCATGCTTATGACGAAGCAGGAGTTACTTGACCGAGTAACAGGTCTCCTTGGTGGACGTGTTGCGGAGGAAATCTTCATTGGTGAAATCGGTACAGGTGCACATAGTGACTTCCAACAAGCTACAAACATCGTACGTAGCATGATTATGGAATATGGTATGAGTGATAAGTTGGGACCACTTCAATTTGGTAGCTCGCAGGGTCAAGTTTTCTTAGGTCGTGATTTTGGTCATGAGCAAAATTATAGTGATCAAATTGCTTATGAAATCGATCAAGAAATGCAAAATATGATTCGTGACAGCTATGAAAGATGTAGAGAGCTCTTAACGAAGCATTCTAAAGAGGTTCATTTAATTGCTGAAACCTTGCTTGAGGTGGAAACACTTGAGCTTGAGCAAATTAAGTCCTTAATTGAAACGGGTTCATTGCCGCCAACTGATGGTGATGGTGGAGCTTCTGGTAACAGTTCTGAAGGTACTCCTTCTGAAACGTCTGAGCCAATCATTGATAACATTGGTAATGTTCGTGTCCGCATTCAGGGCCAATCAGAAGATCAAGCTTCTTCTATTCCTGATGGCGACATTCCGAACCATGAACCTAATGAATCTGAGGGTAACAACAACGATCAAAATAAGGGTTCAAATGGTTCTAATAACGGTAACAATGGTGGAGGTACACCAACCGTTTAATATTTAATGCTTTAATAATAACAAGATTATAAAATGTAAAGTTTGTACAATACTAAAAATCCGGAGACTCTATAAAGTTTCCGGATTTTTTTGTGATGAAATAAAGTAATTACTATAATCTTTGAATTGACAGTCCCTTTTTCGTTGTGTAAATTAGGTGTTAACTATGAAAGTGTCTATTTCGTGAATGAAATGAATGGAATAGAGGTTTGTGGTAACTCGTGAAAAAAAATACGTACTTTGAGGGGGAACAAAGGTGGAAGCTTTAGCTTTGGAAAAAAAGGCAGCAATGAATCAGGAACTAAAGCAGCGATTAATTCAGCTTAAAAAGGAACGTAATGCCATCATACTTGCACATTATTATCAGCGTGATGAAATTCAAGAGGTGGCAGATTTTCGAGGAGATTCTTTTTTGCTAGCTCAAAAGGCGGCTTCCACTGATGCTGAAACGATTGTGTTTTGTGGTGTTCATTTCATGGGGGAAAGTGCTAAAATTTTAGCGCCAAATAAAACGGTGCTTATTCCCGATGAACGCGCAGGTTGTCCTATGGCGGATATGGTGAATGTGGATGGACTTCGCAAGCTCAAGGAAAAGCATCCTAATGCAAAGGTCGTAACATATATAAATTCTTCTGCGGATGTCAAGGCAGAGACAGATATTTGCTGTACATCAGCCAATGCAGTCAAGGTCATTAACGCCGTTGATGCAGACGAAGTCATTTGGGTTCCAGATAAAAATCTAGGTCATTATGTACAGCAGCATACAGATAAAAAGATGATTATATGGGAAGGGTACTGTAACACGCACGATATGCTCACCATTAAAGATGTTGTGGAGATGAAGGCTTTACATCCTGATGCAGAATTTGTAGTGCATCCCGAGTGTCGTCCTGAAGTGGTTGCCATGGGTGATTTTGTAGGTAGTACAACCGCAATTATTGATTATTGTAAGCATTCTTCCAAGCAAAAGTTTATTGTGGGGACAGAGGATGGTACCGGATATCAGCTTCGTCTGGATAGTCCTGATAAGGAATTTATTTTTGCAAGTCGATTTCTAGTATGTCCAAATATGAAGGTGAATAACTTGAAAAAGCTTGTTCAATGTCTTGAAACGATGCAGCCGCAAATATATGTCCCTCCTGCTGTGGCTGATGCAGCGCGTATTTCCCTAGAGCGTATGCTACAAGTGAAGTAAGGATTCAGTTTTCTGAATCCTTTTGTATTGTGCGCTACTCTTTTATAATAGGTGACGGTACTTATGATTCCACAATATTTAGTAGATTTTAATTTAGCGGATATGAGCACCATTGAAACAGATGTACTTGTGGTGGGTTCAGGGATTGCGGGTTTGTATGCAGCACTTGAAATAAGTAGTGATAAAAAAGTGATTTTAGCGACAAAGCATACGTTACTTGAGAGTAATACCCGTTACGCCCAAGGGGGAATTGCGGCTGTTATTTCCAAGGAGGACTCCGCTTCCTCTCATAAGGAGGATACATTAAATGCTGGTGCAGGGCTATGCTCCTTAGCCGCAGTGGACGTATTAGTTCATGAGGGGCCTGAGCGTGTACAGCAATTAATCGAATGGGGAACTTTATTTGACGTTGAGCAAGGGGAGTTAGCTTTAACTCGTGAAGGGGCGCATAGCTTTCGCCGTATATTACATGCCAATGGTGACGCTACTGGCTATGAAATCGTCAGAGCCCTATCCTATCAAGTGTTAAACCACCCCAATGTTACGGTATGGGAGGATCATTTTGTTATTGATTTAATTACACAGGAGGGGCAATGTCTAGGGGCGTTAATCGAGCGGCCTGAAGGAGAACGTGTCTTTGTGAAGGCAGGGGCTACCATTTTGTGCTCGGGCGGTTCTGGGCAGCTGTATCGCTACACAACCAATCCGGAAATTGCCACTAGCGATGGTATTGCCATTGCTTACCGGGCAGGGGCTGTAATTAGAGATATGGAATTTATCCAATTCCACCCAACCGCTTTATGTTACCCTGGCGCACCCCGTTTTTTAATCTCAGAGGCAGTACGAGGGGAAGGCGCTGTGTTGCGTAATACAAAGGGTGAACGCTTCATGTACAAGTATGATAATCGGTTAGAGCTAGCCCCACGTGATATCGTCGCGAGAGCGATTGTGCAGGAGATGGAGGAGACACATGCGAATATGGTCTACTTGGACATCACTCATGAGTCTCCTGAGCTTATCCGGCATCGATTCCCAACGATCTATGCAACTTGTATCCAATACGGATTAGACATGACGACAGACTGGATTCCAGTTGCACCCGCAGCCCATTACATGATGGGTGGGGTAAAAAGTGATATCAATGGTCAAACCAACCTCTCTCGCTTGTTTGCTTGTGGTGAAGTATCTTCAACAGGAGTACATGGAGCAAACCGTCTTGCAAGTAACTCCTTATCTGAAGCGATTGTTTTTGGTAAAAGAATTGCAAATGCGATTGGTGAGCTATCACCCCTCTCTAATAATATGTTACATATTTCTATAAAAAATGATCGTAAAGCAGGAGTTGGCTTTGCATCTGAGCGCCGACTTAGATTGCAACGGATTATGGTAAGATTAGCAGGATTAAAACGATCCGAAGCCGGTTTGTTGCAGGCACGTACTAAGCTTATGAAAGAGCTAGAGTGGTTCCAGTATGAGCTGCATACAAGAGAGCAATGGGAGCTTGCCAACCTTTTAACGAGTGCTCAGCTTGTCGTTGAGGGGGCTTTGAAGCGTGAGGAGAGCAGAGGCGGGCATTATAGAGAGGACTTTCCTTTGCGTGATGATGTGAAGTGGAAAAGACATATTTTACAGCATCGTACACAAGGAATGATGGAGGAAATAAATGATGATATTAAATAGCTATGATGATGGACTTATTGCTACGATAAAGGGATGGCTCCAAGAGGATATCGGTTCTGGCGATGTTACTAGTCGGGCTACCATTCCAGCAGGTCAACAGTCTGTGGGTATAATTCATGTCAAGGATGCAGGAACGATAGCTGGACTGCCCATTGCTGAGCTTGTATTTAAAATCGTTGATCCTTCTCTAAAGTTTACTGCACTCAAACAAGATGCTGATCTGGTGGAGTATGGTACAGTTGTGGCACAGGTAGAGGGGAGTACACACAGTATTTTAACAGGCGAGCGATTGGCACTTAATCTTATGCAACGGATGTCTGGCATCGCTACGGTAACACGCCAATATGTAAATCTGCTCGAAGGACTTTCTGTGCGGCTTGTGGATACAAGAAAAACAACACCTGGTCATCGTTGGCTTGAAAAATATGCAGTTCGTGTAGGTGGCGGGCATAATCATCGTTTTGGATTATATGATGCCGTAATGATTAAGGATAATCATATTAAAGGCGCAGGTGGGATTACAGCTGCAGTGAAGTCTGCACGTGAGCAAATCCCACATACGATGACGATTGAGGTCGAGGTTGAAAATTTAGAACAGGTTAAGGAAGCTTGTGCCGCGGGGGCAAATATTATCATGCTAGACAATATGTCGCCAGAATTAATGAAAATTGCGGTGAAGCAGATTCGGGGGCTTGCACCACATGTTATGATTGAAGCCTCGGGCAATGTATCATTAGCGACAATACGGGGAATTGCTGAAACTGGGGTTGATATTATTTCGGTTGGCAAGCTTACATATTCCTTTGATAACCTTGATATAAGTCTGGACTTGAATGAAAAGAAAGGGGAGCAACATTAATGTTCCTAGTTATTGATGTCGGCAATTCAAATATTGTGCTTGGTATATATAAAAATCAAGCTTTACTACACCATTTTAGACTTGCTACGAATCGGCAGGCAACCGTAGATGAATATGGTGTGATGATTCATAATCTGTTTCAGATGTCCCGTGTGCCTGAGCAAGAGCTTAAAGGCGTCATCATTTCATCTGTAGTTCCACCATTAATGCATGTGTTAGAGGAATTATGTGAAAAATACTTAAAGCTTAAGCCATTTGTGGTTGGTCCTGGTATTAAAACGGGGCTGAATCTAAAATATGAAAACCCAAAAGAAGTTGGTGCTGACCGCATCGTAAATGCGGTGGCAGCAATTGATAAATATGGTGGCCCTTTAGTTGTGGTGGATTTTGGGACAGCGACTACCTTTGATTGTATTGATGAAGCAGGTAATTACTTAGGTGGGGCGATCGTGCCTGGCATTGGAATTTCAACAGAAGCGTTATACATGAGAGCCTCTAAGCTACCCAGAATTGAACTGGAAAAGCCAAAGAAGGTCATTGGCCGTAATACGGTGAGTGCGATGCAGGCAGGTATCATTTATGGCTACGCAGGACAAGTTGATGGCATAGTTAAGCGAATAGCGAAGGAAATGGAGACAACACCAACTGTGATTGCAACGGGAGGGCTTGCAAGTCTCATTGCGAGCGAGGCTGAATCCATTCATAAAGTAGATTCTTTGCTAACCTTAGATGGACTCCGTATAATATATGAACGTAATCAATAATTAACGCACTTGGCATTTAGCATCAGTTTGTGAAGGAGTAATGAATGATATGAACGCAACTAATAATAAAGATAATAAAGATATTTTAATTCGTGGGACAGCCTTTAATGGCAAGGTTAGAGCCTTTGCTGTGACTACGACGAACCTGGTAGAGGAATTACGGCGTCGCCACGATACGTATCCTACTGCTACTGCGGCTATGGGACGTACAGTTACGGCTGCAGCAATGATGGGGGCCATGCTTAAGGGTGAGGAAAAACTCACTGTGAAGGTAAAGGGCGACGGTCCAATTGGACATATCGTTGCGGATGCCAACGCTAAAGGTGAAGCGCGCGCTTATGTGAAAGAACCACATGTCCATCTCCCTAGTAAAAGTAAAGGTAAGCTGGATGTAAGTGGTGCAGTGGGGACAACTGGCTTTTTAAATGTGACTAAGGATCTTGGCTTAAAGGAGCCGTATCATGGTAGTGTGCCATTGATTTCAGGTGAGCTTGGCGAGGATTTTACGTATTATTTTGCATTGTCTGAGCAGACACCTTCCGCAGTAGGTCTTGGTGTGCTTGTAGATACAGATAACTCGGTTATTGTTGCTGGTGGCTTTATTATTCAATTACTTCCAGGACTAAGTGACGCTGAGATTACTCAAATTGAACAAGCCATTGGACAAATGCCGCCAGTAACCTCCCTATTAGATCAAGGCATGGGCTTGGAGGAAATGTTAGCTTGGCTATTACCTGATGTGAAGGTGCTTGATCAGATGGATATCCATTTCTCCTGTACCTGCTCACGTGAACGTGTAGAAAATACATTGATTAGTCTAGGTAAAGAAGATCTGATGGAATTAATTGAAGAGCAAGAGGAGACAGAGGTTATTTGCGACTTTTGTAGAGAGCGTTATGTGGTGACAACAGACGAGCTAAAAGAGCTGTTAACCCATTTTAATTCGTAAAGGATCGCATGCTCTTACCCCCAAGAAGTGTTGAAGATTAAATGTTCTCTCCCTTCTTGGGGGTTTTATTCTTGAATTTAGTTATTTCATTCATACATAGTTAGTTATCGAATTCGTTAGAAGCTCATAGTCCATATATTGACCTGCACACTCAGGATTATCTTCATTCATTCTTTTTCGAATAAGCTGAAACCCGATATGTTCATAATTCCGCTGTGCTGGAATAAGTCCCTCGTTAGTCGTCACAATGATCTTTTTTGCACCAGCTTCACTTATTCTTCTCACTGCTTCCCTAAGCTGTCGTTTTCCATACTCTTTTCCTTTATATAAACTACGAATGCAATTGTGACCAAGCTCTGCATAGGTAGGCAGGTTCCGTGGATCCCAAACGATAAACCCAATCGGTTCTCCATCTAATGTAGTTACAAAAGAGTATTTTTCCGCAATGCTCGGATTGTCGAACATAAAGTTATCCGCTTCCTGCCAGTTTGTTTTCCAATGTTGCTCGTAACGAGCGTCAAAAGAATAGGCATCCTGTAGTAAATCTAAAATAAGTCCACGAGGGTAATGTGTAGTTTTGTTAAATTGAAGCCCTATACCTAATTCCGTATCCTGTTCCATAGGAATTCCTCCCAATTTGCCTTTTCATTAGTTATATCACATTAGATTAGACAATAAGTGACCAGATTAAATTTCTCCAAATTCCTATAGGGAGAGCCTTATATTTTGGATGATAACAATGTGGTTTCAGCTTGACAAATATAACTCAAGTTGATAATATTATCACAAAACCAACTTGATTACTCGGAAATTAATTATATGTTAAATCTAAGACTTATTTAGGAGGACTTCTTATGGCAAAGGTCGTCAATAATGTAACTGAATTGATTGGTGGAACACCGCTAGTGAAGCTTAATCGAATCGTACCAGAGGACAGTGCAGAAATTTATGTAAAACTGGAATACCAAAACCCAGGTTCAAGTGTAAAGGATCGCATTGCATTTAGTATTATTGAGGAAGCAGAAAAGCAAGGAAAATTGAAGCCAGGTGGAACCATTGTTGAAGCAACAAGTGGTAATACAGGGATTGGCTTGGCATTAGTCGCAGCCGCGAAGGGTTACAAGGCAGTGATCATTATGCCTGAAACAATGAGTATTGAGCGTCGTAATCTACTTCGTGCTTATGGTGCAGAGCTTGTGCTTACACCAGGGTCTGAAGGAATGAACGGTGCTGTTAAAAAAGCAGAGGAAATTTTAAAGGAAAACCCTGATTACTTTTTGGCAGATCAATTCCGCAATCAGGCTAACGTAAAAATCCATCGTGAAACCACAGGCCCTGAAATTGTAGAAGCGATTGAATCCTTAGATGGAAAGCTAGATGCCTTCGTAGCAGGTATTGGTACAGGAGGTACAATTAGTGGTGCAGGTGAGGTCTTAAAAGCACGTTTTCCTGATCTTAAAATTTATGCTGTAGAGCCAGCTGCTTCTCCAATTTTATCTGGTGGTAAACCAGGGCCTCATAAAATTCAAGGACTTGGCGCTAACTTTATTCCTGAAATTTTAAACCAAAATATTTATGATGAAATTATCCATATCGAAAATGATGATGCCTTCGAGCAAGCGCGTATCGTTGCTAGACAAGAAGGGATTTTATCTGGAATTTCGTCCGGTGCTGCGGTCTCAGCTGCATTGCAGGTTGCGAAAAAGTTAGGTAAAGGAAAACGTGTTGTCGTTATTATTCCAAGTAATGGCGAACGTTACCTCAGTACACCACTTTATAATTTTGAAGCTTAATTCATAATCTTTTACTTAAGCGCACCCTCTACTAATTTGGGTCAGTCCTCTTGTGTCTGATTTCATGTAGAGGGTTTGTTTTTATTTTTTATGAAATGTCCAATTTCGTGTGTTTATATAGTATACTAGCAAAAAAGTATTCATTAGCAGAGCAGAGCTTAGGCGTATTTCGAGTTGAGGAGATGAAGAGAAATGATATTAGTGATTGATAATTATGATTCCTTTACGTACAACCTTGTGCAATATTTAGGTGAGTTAGGGGAAGAAGTAGTTGTGCATCGAAATGATGAAATTGATGTAGTAGGGATTGAGCAATTACAACCTAATCATATTTTGCTTTCACCGGGGCCATGTACTCCAAATGAGGCAGGAATTACACTAGATGTCATTCACCATTTTAAAGGTAAAATTCCGATTTTCGGTGTTTGCTTAGGTCACCAAGCGATTGGACAAGCCTTTGGCGGGGAAGTTGTTCGCGCGGAGCGTCTAATGCATGGGAAAACGTCACCCATTATTCACAAAAATAAATCTGTATTTGAGGGTTTACCTTCTCCATTTACTGCGACAAGATATCATTCTTTAATTGTAGAGCGTAGTTCCTTACCTGATTGTCTTGAGATTACAGCTGAGACGGCAGAGGGGGAAATTATGGGTTTAGCTCATAAGGAATATGCAGTTGAAGGCGTACAATTCCACCCCGAGTCGATCATCACTGCGCATGGACATGATATATTACGTAACTTTTTAAAAAGATCCATTTCAGTTATATAAAAATTATAGCAATAGAAAAATAGTAAATAACACAAGCATAGGACGCACGCAGGTTAATCTCTGTATGTGTCCTTTGTAGTGAAATTAGGTCACTGTATAGGACGCTAGATCTGTAATCTGAATGTTAGAGGTGTAATGAAGAGAAATGAACATTAATATTTATCGGCGAAATTATTCAATGGGGGAAGCGGAGCTAGTATTAGGACATAAAACATTAATTATGGGCATTCTTAATGTAACACCCGACTCCTTTTCTGATGGAGGAAAATATAATTCTGTAGATGTGGCGCTCAATCGTGCTTTACAGATGGTTCAGGAGGGTGCGGACATCATTGACATTGGTGGGGAATCTACACGACCAGGGCATCAAGCAGTTGGTGAACAGCAGGAGCTAGATCGAGTTATCCCAATTATTGAAGCTATTCATCGCCACGCGCCACATATCCCGTTGTCTATTGATACGTATAAAGCAAAGGTAGCCCAAGAGGCACTTCGTGCGGGCGCACATATTATTAATGATGTCTGGGGCTTCAAGCTTGACCCAGCCATGGCTAAAGTAGCTGCACAGCAGCAATGTCCCGTTATACTCATGCATAATCGTAAGGAGCATCAGTATCGGCATCTTATGAGCGATATTAAATCTGATTTGCTTGAAAGTGTGTCTATTGCACTTGAAGCAGGCGTGAACAAAGAAAAAATCATTTTAGATCCAGGAATTGGTTTTGCCAAAGACTATAAGGAAAATCTCCAAGTGATGAAATCGTTGGATGAGCTTGTCAATTTAGGATATCCTATGCTTTTGGCGACATCACGGAAAAGGTTTATAAGAACTACGTTGGAGGTTGATGTACAGGACACCTTATTAGGAACAGCAGCTACCGTAGCTTTAGGAATTGCACAAGGCTGTCAAATTGTTCGTGTACATGACATAGCTGAGATTAAACAAACCGTTAAAATGTGTGATGCGATCGCATACGTGTAATCAGTAATTTGATAATAACTTTTTAAAGGGAAAGTGAAATTTTGAAGTGTGGAAGAGGTGAGCTTACTTGGACAAAATGATTTTACGTAAGATGCAATATTATGGCTATCATGGTGTTTTTGAAGAGGAACGTAAGCTAGGACAACAGTTTTTTGTAGATTTAGTATTGGAGCTTAGCTTAAAAGAAGCAGGAGATCATGATGATTTAAATGCGACTATTAACTATGCTGAAATCCATGAATTAGTCAAAGCGATTGTGGAGGGCACTAGCTTTAAGTTAATTGAAGCATTAGCTGAGCATATTGCATCACAGTTGCTCGACACTTATACTAGGATAGATGCACTAACTGTAGCGGTGACTAAACCTCACCCACCATTTGATATCCACTTCGATGGTGTCACTGTTGAGCTACACAGATCAAGAAAGTGAGTACTCGCGATGAATGAAAAGCAGATGACAAAATCAAAACGTGCTTATATTGCTTTAGGCTCCAACATTGGAGAGCGGGAAGAGACTTTACGCAAGGCAATTGCTAGGTTACATGAACTTGAAGGGGTTACCGTACTACGGTGTTCAAATTTGTATGAAACAGCACCCGTAGGTTATCTGGAGCAGGATTTATTTTTAAATATGGTCATCGCCATATCTTGTGAATTAACTCCAGAACATTTACTAGCTGAAATGTTGTCCTTAGAGCTTGAGCTTGGCAGAAAACGGCTTATTGTAAATGGTCCTAGAACGATTGATCTTGATTTATTATGGGTAGAAGGTACAGTGATGGATACACCACAGCTTATTTTGCCTCATCCAAGAATGTTTGAACGTGCATTTGTCCTTGTGCCTTTAAGTGATGTTGTTGAACAAGATGAAATAGATCCATTGTATATACAGCTACAGCATACACTTGTTGATCTTAAAGGGAAAGAAGGGGTTACCTTTTGGAAAACTTGCAATTGGCACAGCGTATTCGTGCCTTCCGAAAATTGAAGGGCTACACCCAACAGGAATTCGCCAAAGAGGTAGGAATATCACTTGCTGTGTTAGGGGCAATTGAACGAGGAAATCGCCGAGCAGAGGAACAAATTTTAAATAAAATTGCAAATACTTTAGACATAAGTATAGATGAATTAAAATCATAAAGTTGTACTTATTCGCTTTAATTAAACCTTTAGGAGGGTTGTTATGCTTAAAATTGGCGATGTTGAGTTAAAAAATCAGGTTGTACTTGCGCCAATGGCGGGAGTGTGTAATCCGGCATTTCGACTCATTGCTAAAGAGTTTGGAACAGGTCTTGTCTGTGCGGAAATGGTGAGCGATAAAGCGATCCTAAATGGCAATAAACGTACGAGAGAAATGTTATTTGTAGACGAACGAGAGAAACCGCTCAGCTTACAAATTTTTGGTGGTGACCGTGCTTCATTAGTAGAAGCGGCAAAAGTGGTCGATCAAGAAACGAATGCCGATATTATTGATATAAATATGGGCTGTCCTGTACCTAAGGTTACAAAATGTGATGCAGGCGCACGTTGGCTTTTAGAACCTAACAAAATTTTTGAAATGGTATCTGCGGTTGTTGGAGCTGTAAGTAAACCAGTTACAGTGAAAATGCGAATCGGTTGGGATTCAGAACATATTTATGTTATTGATAATGCCAAAGCGGTAGAACAAGCAGGCGCTCAAGCGGTTACTGTACATGGTCGTACTAGAGAACAGTTGTATACTGGCACTGCAGATTGGAATTATATTCGTCAGGTGAAAGAAAATGTGTCAATTCCCGTTATTGGTAATGGAGATGTAGGTTCCCCTGAAGATGCAAAACGTATGTTAGATGAGACGGGTTGTGATGGGGTTATGATCGGACGTGGTGCACTGGGAAATCCGTGGATGTTGTATCGCACCATAGAATATCTTAAATCTGGTCAACTATTATCTGAGCCGGGTCTCAATGAAAAAATTAAGATTGCTATTCTTCATATGGATCGTCTAGCCGACTTAAAGGGTGAGAAGGTGGCTGTGAAGGAAATGAGAAAGCACCTAGCTTGGTACCTAAAGGGATTTCAAGGTGCGGCACGCATTAAGGATGCCATTATGGAAGAAACAAGACGAAACGAAATGGTACAGATTCTTGAAAATTTCGCTAATGAGATGGAACGAAACAATCATCTTGAAGAGGAATCCGCATAAGCTGAATAGAAAGACATTAGTATAAAAAGTCTCTCTATAAATTTCACCCCTTTTGCAAAAAGAGGTGTCATTGACATTTCGCAGTGCTTCACCTATAATTTCACAATATAAATTCGCCTCAGGGGATAACTTCCACAGCACGAAGGAGATCATTCCTCTTCGTGAGAACTGCATGCGATATTCTCAAAATGATGCGAGAATCATACGGTCGTTGCCACTGCGGCAGCCTTCAGAACTTTGGGGAAACGAGTGTATACATCCCTTGACGGGTTTTGACATAGTAGTAAGCCCGTCGTTCGTGCGATTGGTTACAAAATTATTTCCATGACAGGAGAATTGGTTGAGATGAGCGATAAAGAAGTTATTCTTACGCAGGATGGTCTGAAAAGACTAGAAGAAGAATTAGAAAATTTAAAGTCTGTAAAGCGTCGTGAAGTTGCTGAGCGGATTAAAGTTGCAATTGGTTACGGTGATATTAGTGAAAACTCTGAATATGAAGATGCTAAAAATGAACAAGCCTTCATTGAAGGACGTATTATTACACTTGAAAAAATGTTGCGTAATGCCCGTATTATTAACAATGATGAGATTGACACAGACACTGTAAGCATCGGTTCAACTGTCATCGTTGAGGATTTGGAATTTGGTGATACGATGGAATATGCAATCGTAGGTACTGCTGAATCCGATCCATTACAAAATAAAATTTCAAACGAAAGCCCTGTAGGAAAAGCGATTCTAGGTAAAAAGAAAGGTGCTACCGTAGACGTTGCTGTTCCTGCTGGTGTGATTCAATATAAAATTGTAGACATCAAGAAGTAAGGTGGAACAAGCAGATGGAGAAGCTTCCCCGCGGGAGGCTTCTTTCACTGTTTTAACCATCAAATTCCGTAACGTTTTACCTGCAAAGGATAGAAAAGCCGTTTATGAACGTCTTTTTTAATGGTACGATAGTTACATATGGATACGTATGCATAATGTCAGTTATATGAGTTTACTAATAGCTTGTAAGGAGTGGGCAAGAAATGAGTCAAGAACATAATCAGCCAGAACAAGAGCAAGAGATAGAAGTAAGTGAGTTACTACAAATTCGTCGCGATAAATTGGACGAGCTTCGTTCACTTGGGATCGATCCATTTGGAGGTAAATACGAGAGAACTCATGCTGCTGGAAATATCGTGCAGGAGTATGATGCTCTTACAAAAGAAGAGTTAGAGGAAAAGGCAGTACATGCTACCATCGCTGGACGTTTGATTGCCAAACGTGTAATGGGTAAAGCAAGCTTCGCACACATTCAAGATTTGAGTGGAAAAATTCAAATTTATGTACGTAAGGATAGTGTGCCTGAGCAGAAGTATGCTGCATTTAACCTGTTAGACCTTGGTGATATTGTAGGTGTTACTGGTGAAATCTTTAAGACAAAGACCGGCGAGATTAGTATTAAAGCGGCTGATATCGAAGTTTTGTCTAAATCACTATACCCTTTGCCAGATAAATATCATGGATTAAAGGATGTTGAGCTTCGTTATCGTCAGCGTTATGTTGACCTTATTGTTAACCCAGAAGTACAACAAACCTTTATTAAACGTTCTAAAATAATTCAATCTATGCGTCGCTACTTGGATTCTTTAGGTTATTTAGAGGTAGAAACACCAACTTTGCATAGTATCGCAGGTGGGGCGGCTGCGCGTCCATTTATAACACACCATAATGCATTAGATATGCAGCTTTACATGCGGATTGCAATCGAACTTCACTTAAAACGCCTTATTGTAGGTGGATTAGAGAAGGTATACGAAATTGGTCGTGTATATCGTAATGAAGGGGTATCTACTCGCCATAACCCGGAATTTACGATGATCGAATTGTATGAAGCTTATGCTGACTACAAAGACATCATGGCTTTAACTGAAAATATGATTGCGCATATCGCACAAGAAGTATTAGGTACACAAGTGATCCAATACCAAGGTCATGAGGTGGATCTAAGACCAGAGTGGCGCCGTGTTTCTATGGTGGATGCTGTTAAGGAAGTGACTGGTGTTGACTTTGGCGTTGAGATGACAAATGAAGAGGCTCATGCACTTGCAAAAGAACATAAGGTTCCAGTGGAGCCACATATGACATTTGGTCATATTTTAAATGCGTTCTTTGAACAGTTTGTTGAAGAAACACTCATTCAACCAACCTTTGTATATGGACATCCTGTTGAGATTTCTCCATTGGCTAAGAAAAATGAAGCTGATCCAAGATTTACGGATCGTTTTGAATTGTTTATTGTTTCGAGAGAGCATGCAAATGCGTTTAGTGAGCTTAATGATCCAATTGATCAACGACAACGCTTTGAAGCTCAATTGGTTGAACGGGAGCATGGTAATGATGAAGCACATGAAATGGATGAAGATTTCCTTCGTGCTTTGGAATACGGAATGCCACCAACAGGGGGATTAGGGATTGGTATCGATCGTTTAGTTATGTTACTAACCGATGCGGCTTCCATTCGTGACGTATTGCTCTTCCCTCATATGAGACCAATTGCGTTAGATTAGTCATAAGTCTTGTAGCTATAAATGACGAAATATAAATGAAGTTTAGCTTGGTTTTGAAGCCCGAATTATTTTGGAAGCTCTTATCGGCGTTCTAAGAATAGTTCGGGTTATATTTTTATACAATGGTTCAATCTAACAATAGAAGATAGTGTGTTAAGCATAAGTTCTGATGGGATAAATTTTATGCAGGACAAATATATGAAGGTATAAATGATTGAGAAGTTATAATTGATGAAGAATTTATTTAACTAGTGGTGCTTACATAATGTGAAAACCAACAATAAAAAAGAGAGTAAAATTAAATATGACAATAGGCTTGTCATATAAGGATACATGTGATATATTATAAATCCGGTCGCGAAACAAGACTTTTAAAGAAGAGTGAGAATAAGACTTAAACAAGAGCTTAAAAAACTTTTTGAAAAAAAAGACTTGCATAACCGATCGAAAGATGATATATTATAAGAGTTGCTGCTGAGAACGCAGTTAACACTGAAACTAAGCTTTTAAGTAAGCAAATCAACAAAAAGCAACAAAGTTGATCTTTGAAAACTAAACAACGAGTGAGTGAATTTCACGAAATTGAAATTCAAAAATAAGTAGATTAATTTCAACGAATTAATCTCGTCAGATTCAAAATGAGCTTATCGCTCTTTTCAATAACTTTATTGGAGAGTTTGA
>NZ_JAGGKG010000026.1 GCF_017873435.1 Paenibacillus turicensis
AACTCTCCAATAAAGTTATTGAAAAGAGCGATAAGCTCATTTTGAATCTGACGAGATTAATTCGTTGAAATTAATCTACTTATTTTTGAATTTCACTTTCGTAAAATTCACTCACTCGTTGTTTAGTTTTCAAAGATCAACTTTGTTACTTTTTGTTGATTTGTTTAGTTAAAAACTTTGTTTCATCACCGTTTGTTTTCTCAGCGGCGACTCTTATAATATAACACACTTGTTAGCTTCTTTGCAAGAGTTTTTTTAAAAAGTTTTTTTCATCTTTTAATTTCTCTTGCTTGCTCAGCTTTTATCCTCAAAAGCGGAACGTTTAATACTATATCACATATTTAAAACAAGAGTCAACAACTTTTTCAATACTTTTTATAAATCACCCATCAATAATAAAGTCATTGCTTTATTTGCGGGACTTTGGCTTTACGAGCGTACTTAGATAACTCCTTAGAAGGTGCAAATCTAGCATACATCCGAAAAACTGTCTTATATCTTTTCGCAATCGCTTGTCTAATATCTAAATCAAGTCGATGGTCACTTAAATCAAATAACATTTCGTCTAACTCTTTACGAAGTACATAATCTAGCTCACTGCACTCTTTCTCACTAAATAACATTCCCAGCATCGTACATCTCTCCTTTGTCTACAGTCCAGTAAAACCCCCGCTATCTAATAAACGACAGATCGGCCTATGTTTTTAAACTAATGAATGTTGTCGAGTTATTATAAAATTTGGATTGGCACTCTAGGCACCAACCCTTTAATGAGGATTAACCCTTTTTATCGTAATATAAACTCTAATTTTGGTTTGCTTTACTGTTATGCACACATTTGGAGAAAATTATGATACCTCTTACTAACAAATTTAAATTTTTATTTCACCAGATAAAATGTAATCGTACTTTCTATCACAGCTGCGATACAAAGTAATAATGTTATCCATACCACTGCACGGATTACCTTCTGGAAGTAACCACGCCAATTCACACTCTTTTGTCCTTTACCTGCTCCACCCATTTCACCTAATGACCTAAGAACCAAATAACCGAATTGCAACCCATAAGCTGCTGCAATAATAATTACTGGAAGTTCGATAATACCATGAGGTAAAATACCACGCACTAATATTATCCCCCACGCTTGGCCGCTAGCAGCAGCAACAGCAAGAATATAACCCAGCATCATTCCATTCATAACTAGAAAAAAGGCAGGAACTAATCCAAAAAATCCCCCCAACGCCAACACTGCTAAACTTTTTGTAGCATTATTAATGAAAATAAACTTGAAGAAGCTCCATTCAGGATTATTGGAGGATGATAGATCTGTACTAATTGATTGGAGCTGCGCGATACTGGGCTGAATGATTTGATCGATTAATTGTGAGTTCACCGTTCCTAGTATAATTCCCACTATAAAAAGTGAAACAGCAACCAGCATTGCCTTCTTAAAACTATAAATATCCTTAAAAAATTGAAATAACGACACAGTAACACAACCTTTCTATGTTTTAACTATACAATGCTTACCTTGTAGCGAAAAGCTTATCCCTAAAAAGTTATAAATCAAATGTACGAGCATACATTATAGCAGTGGACAAATCATTTTCTATTGAGAGGGGCTTATATTCCATGAATAATTTCTTCTATGTCCTGAATGGGAGAAAAATCAAAAGGTATTTTTTAATTTTTGCGGCGGCATTGTTTACAGCAGGTATCATTTATGTGGAGCAGGGAAATGTTACGGTATTTTCAGATGAAAGTAGTCCCTCAGCTATTTATAGCGTATCCACAGATAAGAAGATCGTTGCACTTACTTTTGATATTAGTTGGGGAGACAAACGTGCAGAGCCCATACTTCAAGTTCTAAAGGACAAAAACGTACAAAAGGCTACCTTCTTCCTCTCCTCCCCTTGGAGCAAAACTCACCCAGACATTGTAAAAAAAATACAACAGCAAGGATTTGAAATTGGCAGTCATGGACACAAACATGTAAACTATAGCTCATTAAGTGATGAAGAAATTACAGAGCAAATTAAAACTGCTCATACTATTTTAACAGAAGTTACTGGTGCAGAGCCAAAATTAATCCGTCTTCCTAATGGGGATTTTGACAAACGTGTGCTAAATATTGCACAAACCCAAGGATATAAAGTTATTCAGTGGGATACGGACTCACAAGATTGGATGAACAAAGGAGTTCAAACGATTGTAGATCGTGTAGTTAGCAAGGCACACGCAGGGGATATCATTCTCCTTCATGCTAGCGATTCTGTGAATCAAACCCATGAAGCACTCCCTCAGATTATTGATCAGCTTAGACAAAAAGGATTTGAGTTTGCTACAGTCACCGATCTAGTTCAGCAAGCAAGTACAGAAGGTAAGGAAGTTCATGATCAAACTTGGACAGAACAAAAGATGGACCACGCAGCAAATTAAAATAAAGACGGTGGAATACAGGAAAATTGTACTTCAAATTTATTGAAGACATACATCCTGAATGTTCCCCGTTTTTTTGTGTTTCGACGTAACTGAATTATTTTATAATCTGTTATTTCATTTGGATAATTCCCTTTTCTATACACCATAATAAGTACAGCACTAATTTTAGTAAGGAGGCTATCTAATATGAAAAAACAGATGTGTGCATGGTTAGTTATTTGTATGCTCACTTCTCTGCTAACTGCCTGTGGCTCCGATCAAGGCTCATCATCGGCCCAAAGCACTGGTGGATATAAAGAATCAAAATCAATGATCATTGACGTATTAAAAAGTGATGAAGGTAAAAAGGCAATTTACGAGGCGTTAACCGCTGGACCAACACAAAGCAGTTCTCCATCAAGTAGCTCACAATCTGGAGATTCAGAATCCGAAGGTGGACAACAAGGTGGTGGCGGTAGTGGTGGCGGCGGAGGTAGTTCAATGGGAATAAAGATGTTATTACCTTCCCAAACCTCTGAGGATGTCCGTATGGCAGTAAAAGAAACGATAACCTCTCCAGAATACAAAAAGGAAATTGAGAAAATAATGACTGACCCTCAGTTTGCAGGCGATTTTGCCAAAGCGATAAGCGCGCAAAGTAAGGAAATGCATTTGCAGCTTATTAAAGATCCTACGTATCAGAAATCGATAGGGGATATTATGAAATCACCCGATGTCATGAAAATGTTCCTTGAGCTTACAAAAACGCCTGATTATCGCAAGCAATCGATGACGGTCATGCAAGAAGCCATGCAAAGCCCGTTATTCAAACTTCAAGTAATGGAATTATTAAAAACAGTTGTACAGCAGCAACTTCAACCTACCATTGAGAAAGCACCTGGATCTGGTGAAGGTGGTAAAGGTGGCGGAGAAGGTAGTAGCAGTGGCGGTAACAGCAAGGACTCTGGCGGAGAAGGCGGACAATCATAAAATAAGTAAACAAAAATGGCATGTCCTCAGTGGGCAGCCATTTTTTATTGATCATGATTTCATTATAATTTTATTTTTTTATGCTAAGATAAGAATCACTACGTTGATGTAATACTTTCGGCAAGTTGATTATAAACTTGTTCTATTTCCAGTTCTACTTTATGATGATGATTCTCTTCATGAGACCCAACAGGTACAATTGGAATTTGCGCTAGCAGTGTTGTATTTAATTTATCAGCTAAGGCTTGTCCCCCACCTTGGCCAAAAAGATATATCTTATTTTCACAGCCCTCACATTGATAGTAAGACATATTTTCGATAACACCAATAATTTGATGATCTGTCTGTATAGCCATAATACCAGCGCGCACCGCAACATGAGAGGCAGCTGTATGAGGGGTAGTGACAATAATTTCTCGACATTGTGGGAATATTTGATGAACATCTAGTGCAACATCTCCTGTACCAGGAGGCATATCAATGAATACATAGTCAACTTCTCCCCATTGGACCTCCTCTATAAATTGTCGCAGCATTTTCCCTAACATCGGTCCACGCCAAATAACTGGATTGTTATCCTTAATAAAGAAGCTCATAGACATCACTTTCACACCGTCATGTTCTACAGGCAAGATTTGTCCATCCTCAATAATCGGCAACTCATCAATTTCCATAATCGTAGGAATGCTAAATCCATATATATCAGCATCAACGATACCTACTCGATAACCTAATCTAGACAGCGCCTTAGCCAGCTGTACGGTAACTGTAGACTTGCCTACCCCACCCTTTCCACTTGCAACAGCAATAAACTTCACTCCAGCTGACTCATCAAGGATAGATAAATTATCCAATCCTACTCCATGCCCCTTTAAAGCTGTTTTAGAGCCAGTTTGCTCAGTCTCTTCATATTGATTTAGTACAATTCCTGCCTGCTCTTGTTCGTGTACTGATGCTTGTCTAAATCTAAGATGAACATCCTCTATTCCAGCTTCTAACAGACGAAAGCGAATTTCATCACCAAGCTCTTCCTGCAAAACGTCATCTTTATGTAATAAAACTACAGTAAGAGCAACCTTCTGTTCTCTGGGCATAATATCACGAATCCATTTTAAATCCACCAGACTTTGTCCTGTAATCGGTTCAGCGATTGGTCTTAAAATTGCAAGTATATGTTCCTGAGATAGCAATGAACAGCACCTCTACTTCTATGTGATCAATAACTTAGCTAAATATGCTTAGTTAAGTATATTTGGCTTAGTATGACATCTATTATAGCATTTTTACTTTCAATCTGCTGAGCTGTCCGATTGCTTCTCTGCTTTGAATTGTAAAATTCCTTCATAAATAGAAGCGGCTACTTTTCTTTGATATTCAGGATTTCCTAATTGAAGTGCCTCTTTGGGATTTGATAAAAAGCCAACTTCCACTAAAATAGCAGGGGTATTTACGGTGTCTAATAAATACACTGTTTTATCAGAGGTCTTAGCAACACGATTGGTATTCTCTAGCTGATGCACAAGCATTTTTTGTACATAGTTAGCTAACTTTACACTATCCTGATTTTTCTCACCATAAAAGGTTTGTGCCCCATTCCAGCGCGATGAAGGGATACTATTCATGTGAATACTAACAAATAGATCGGCTTGCTTCTCTTCAATAAATCTAGCTCTATAATGTAGATCTTCCGTTTTCCGCTTTTTATATCCCTTTGTCTCAGGATTAGCTAGATCACGATCATCCTCACGCGTCATCACTACAATCGCACCTGCTTGCTGAAGATAATCACGTAAATAGAGGCTTACAGCTAAGTTAATATCCTTTTCAATGATACCTTCCTTGCTCACTGCACCACCATCAGGGCCACCATGTCCTGCATCAATTGCAACCGTAACTCCCGATAATGGCAAACTCCAATAATTCCAAACTGTTGAGACTGAAGGGTTGTACAGCATTAGTACGCTAACCACAGTTAAAAAAACTATAAACATCCCAGACCACTTGATCCATTTTAAATGAATCCATACAAATGGTCCCTGTTTGGCTTGCGGATATTTCAAACGGTCACGATTGATCGTATTTTTGAAAAGCATATTAATCTACCTCCCTCCCCTAATGACATTACTCATCATATGGGACAAGGTAAACAAATATTACTAAAACAGTAATTCTCAAAACAAAGCCCTTGACCAATAAAGGCCAAGGGCTTGTAAACCTTGATAAACAAGGGATATTAACGTTTTGAGAACTGAGGTGCACGACGTGCAGCTTTAAGTCCGTATTTTTTACGTTCTTTCATACGTGGGTCACGAGTCAAGAATCCTGCTTTTTTAAGAGCTGGACGGAACTCAGGATCTGCTTTAAGCAATGCACGAGAGATACCGTGACGGATTGCTCCTGCTTGACCTGAAGTACCACCACCATGTGCAATAACTAATACATCATAGCTGTTCAATGTTTCAGTTAAGTTAAGTGGTTGCTTAACGATTAATTTCAATGTTTCCAAACCAAAATATTCGTTGATATCACGTTTATTAATGACAATGCGTCCTTCACCCGGTACGAGACGAACACGAGCTACCGAATGTTTACGACGACCTGTCCCATAGTATTGTACTTGTGCCATGAAACTGTCCTCCTTTTTTATTATCCGCGAAGTTCGTAAACTTCTGGTTTTTGTGCTGCATGTGGATGCTCAGTACCCGCATAAGCTTTTAATCTTAATTTCATTTTTTCGCCTTGACGAGTTTTAGGAAGCATGCCATGAACGGCAGATTCAATTACACGCTCAGGTTTAGTGTTAAGTAAGTCTTGAGCAACAGTTACTTTCAAACCACCTGGGTGCATTGAGTGACGGTAGTACTTTTTGTTTTCCAATTTCTTACCAGTCAAATGAATTTTCTCAGCGTTAATTACGATAACGAAGTCACCGCCATCAACGTGTGGAGTAAATTGAGGTTTGTGTTTGCCACGAATCAATGCAGCAGCTTCACTAGCCAAGCGGCCTAAAGTTTTACCTTCAGCATCAATGATGTGCCACTTGCGTTCAACTTCTGCTGGCTTTGCCATATAGGTACGCATGTAAAGATCCTCCTTCAATCGATTGAAAATTGTTCATTCATGCCGAATATGATCAACAATTGAGATTGTAAAGCAATTCAGCACATTTATCTTATCGTTGTCATTTGCATATGAAAAACATGAAAAAACATTATTTTAAGTTGTTACTGTATGGTCTTCTTAATTGGGGGCTGTGGGATAGCCATTAAGAAAACACAAACTTTATTTTACAGGAAACAGGGCTAATAAGCAAGCTTTTTTTGCTATGTGTATAACATAAATATAGAGGTAAATAAATGGAAAAGAAATAGCATTTAAAAGGATAAAAATAACCTTTAGTTATAGCAACTAAATCGAAAAAGATTAGTCAAATAAATCCCCAAACACATCTAGGACTGATTTCTTCTTTTTTCGCTTGTAGTAGGATTTATCATTTCCATGTCTGGAATAGGAGTCATCGTAATTGTTTGGTGAATGAGGCTTATCATGGCTTCTGTCATGATTTCTTTCTTGGCTTCTTTCTTGATATTTATCTCTGCTATTATAGTCCTGCTCGTGGTGCTCATACCAATCATTAAAAGCAGGTCTAATCTCACGAACTTCCTGTAATAGCTTGTCTAGCTCACCACGATCTAACCAGACCCCTTTACATTCAGGACAAATATCAATCAATACTCCATCTTTTTCTACTTCTCTCATTTTCACGTCATTACATACTGGACATCTCATATTCCATTCCTCCTAATGTAAAAAATACGAATTATTCAATCAACTTAATCCTCTATTCACTAGTTAAGACATTAAATTTGATTACTTAATTTTTAAGTTATTACGTATAAATTAACACTAGGTTTCAGAGAATGAATCCATTTTACATAAAAGAAAACATTTTTATCAATTAAGCTTCATCGTATTCTACACTCCACAACATCAAGCCATGGCTTTCTGCTGTGGGACCAGCCGCAGCACGATCTTTAGCTTCTAATGCCATTTTCAATGAATCGGGTGATCTTTTACCTTCGCCTATCTCCAGTAAGGTTCCCACAATAATCCTCACCATATGTTGAAGAAACCCGTTTCCAGTAATATAAAAATGAATAATTCCTTGCTCCCGTGTTCCCAAAAATTCACTGGTTGTATCATGTACGATATGTGCATCATATATAGTACGAACATGACTTGCTTTTGTTGAATAACGAGAAGCAAAGGATGTAAAGTCATAAGTACCAATGAGATACGGACAAGCTTCTATCATATCATTAACATTTAGTTTTCCGGGATGATGAAATTGAAAGTTGCGCTGAAAAACATCAGGAACTCGATTAGCATTTATGGAATAACGATAGGTCTTACGTTTAGCAGAGCGTCTAGAGTGAAAACTAAGTGGAACTTCCTGCACATTTGTAATTCTAATATCTTTAGGAAGCCGACCATTAATGGCATATGCCCAACGTTCTATTGGAATATCTGTTGCTGTGACATAGTGAAAGGGCTGAGCTCGTGCGTGGACGCCAGCATCTGTACGGCCAGATGCATGAATTTTAACATCTTCCTCACGAGTAATGGTATAAATCGCCGCCTCAAGGTGGTCTTGAATCGTATTCCCATTCGGCTGGGTCTGAAAGCCATAATAAGCTGTACCTTCATAACAAACCGTCATAAGTAAATTACGCAAAACGAGCTCCTCCAATCACGATGTCAATCTAAAGCAAAAATGAATAAAGCGTGCAACTAAACAAAATAAATAACATTACGATGTTTAAGTTAAATGTAAACAACATGGAAAAACTCCCCGAGCGCAGCCATTAAGGTTCGCTAACAGAGAGTTTAAATTCCGAACAACCATAAGGTTATTTATTCATTAAGCACGATCTACCAATTCCAAGTAAACCATAGGTGCTGCGTCACCGCGGCGAGGACCTAGTTTCAAGATACGAGTGTATCCGCCTGGACGTTCGTTGTAACGAGGTGCGATATCCGAGAATAGCTTCTGGATTGCATCTGTTTGACCGTCGATAGATTCACGACGAACATATGCTGCTACCTGACGACGAGCGTGCAAATCTCCACGTTTTGCTTTTGTGATCAACTTTTCAGCGATAGAGCGAACTTCCTTCGCTTTAGCTTCAGTTGTTTGGATACGTTCATACAAGAACAAATCCGTTACAAGATCACGAAACAAAGCTTTACGTGCACTAGAATCGCGTCCCAACTTTTGATATGCCATGAGTTTTCCCTCCTCTGCTAAAACGATTCAAGACTTCTATTCTTCTGTACGTAATCCTAAACCAAGCTCTTCAAGCTTTTCTTGTACTTCTTCCAAAGATTTACGACCAAGGTTACGCACCTTCATCATATCTTCTTCCGTTTTCGTAGTAAGCTCTTGTACTGTGTTAATACCAGCACGTTTGAGACAGTTATAGGAACGAACTGAAAGGTCCAGTTCTTCAATCGTCATTTCAAGCACTTTCTCTTTCTTGTCTTCTTCCTTCTCAACCATAATCTCAGCGTCTTTCGCTTCATCCGTAAGACCCACGAATAAGAAGAGATGCTCTGTTAAAATCTTAGCACCGAGACTAACTGCCTCTTCCGGTCTGATGCTACCATCAGTCCATACTTCAAGCGTAAGTTTATCGTAGTTAGTTACTTGACCAACACGCGTATTTTCTACTACGTAGTTCACACGTGTAATCGGGGTATAGATGGAATCCACAGGAATTACACCAATTGGTTGATCATCCCGTTTATTCTTATCTGCCTGAACATAACCACGACCACGACCTGAGAAAATTCTCATGTGGAGTCTAGAACCTGGTTCCAACGTTGCGATATGCAAGTCAGGATTCAGAATCTCTACATCGCTATCAGCGCGAATATCACCAGCCGTAATTTTTCCTTCGCCTTCCGCATCGATTTCAAGAGTTTTCTCTTCATCGGAGTGGATTTTTAGCGAGAGCGCCTTGAGGTTTAGAATAATCTCCGTAACATCTTCCATTACGCCCGGGATGGTTGCGAATTCATGCAAAACACCATCGATTTGGACCGAGGTTACCGCTGCACCAGGCAGAGAAGAGAGCAAAATCCGGCGAAGCGAGTTGCCCAGAGTGGTGCCATATCCACGCTCAAGTGGTTCTACTACAAATTTCCCATAGGTGCCATTTTCGTTAACTTCTACGGTCTCAATTTTTGGCTTTTCGATTTCTATCACGAAGTACCCCTCCTTCAAAACGTCTTTCCTTCGAAACTGTCATGTTTACTGAAGTCTATCCATAAGTATGCCTAAACAACCATTATTACCATTTACATTGTTGTTATACCACACTCTAAAAGCAGATTCATTACACACGACGGCGTTTTGGAGGACGGCAGCCGTTATGAGGAATTGGAGTTACGTCTTTGATTACGTTAACTTCAAGACCAGCTGCTTGCAAAGAGCGGATAGCCGCTTCGCGGCCAGCGCCTGGACCTTTAACCATAACTTCTACGGTTTTCATGCCATGCTCCATTGCTGCTTTAGCTGCAGTTTCTGCTGCCATTTGTGCTGCGTATGGAGTGGATTTACGGGAACCCTTAAATCCTTGACCGCCAGAGCTTGCCCAAGAAATAGCATTACCATGTGGATCGGTAATTGTAACAATTGTGTTGTTGAAGGTGGAGCGAATATGTGCCACACCCGACTCAATATTTTTACGGTCGCGACGTTTAGTACGTACGACTTTTTTCGGTTTAGCCATTGTCGTTTATCCCCCCTTCTTATTTCTTCTTGTTCGCTACAGTACGACGAGGACCCTTACGAGTACGGGCATTCGTTTTAGTACGTTGTCCACGAACAGGCAAACCGCGACGGTGACGCACACCACGGTAACAGCCAATCTCAATCAAACGTTTAATATTTAAAGAAATTTCACGACGAAGGTCACCTTCTACCTTAACCTCTTTATCGATCGTTTCGCGTAATTTGCTAACCTCATCTTCCGTCAAATCACGAACACGAGTGTTCGGACTGATGCCTGTAGTGCTCAGGATTTTCTGGGAAGTCGTTTTACCGATTCCGAAAATGTAAGTTAAGGCGATCTCAACGCGTTTATCACGTGGCAAATCCACACCAGCTATACGTGCCATTTTACGCTACACCCCCTTCTTTAACCTTGTTTTTGTTTGTGTTTCGGATTTTCACAAATCACCATGACATTGCCTTTACGACGAATGACTTTGCATTTTTCGCAAATTGGCTTTACAGAAGGTCTTACCTTCATGCTGATTACCTCCTTAAAGTTTTGCCAAGCAAAACTCACTTCATAAGGAAAACTAAACTTTACAACAGTGACAAATATCTTGCAATTTACTCAACCTGAATATCATACCACATATTTTTAAAATGGTACAACTCCTATTTACGGTAAGTAATACGACCCTTAGTTAAATCGTAAGGGGATAGTTGGACAACCACTTTGTCTCCAGTCAGGATACGAATAAAGTGCATCCGTAATTTACCTGATACGTGAGCCAAAATTTGGTGACCATTCTCAAGCTCAACCTTAAATGTTGCATTTGGCAATGGTTCAAGAACCGTACCTTCTACCTCAATGACATCCTCTTTAGCCACTAGTGCAGTCTCCTTTCTCTTCAGCATTTATATTTATGGATTTAACATAAGCCTCTACTGCATATCGCAGCTTAGCGTTAGTTACACGGCCACTATCTTGCAAGCTATGCACAACTTCATTGCTGATAAAAGGAATAAACTCAAGATGCTGTACATTTTTACGTTTAGGTGCGTCGAATTTATGTTTCTGACCATTAGCAACAAGTACATAACGATCATCGATCAATTCTGTGACAACGCAATACGTGTCTGCATCTCGACCTTTTAAAACCTTCACAATTTGACCAAGCTGCGCTTTAGATCGGTGTTTCAAATTTCTCACCTACGCATCAAAGTTTTGTGAGTATTTCCATGCCATCCGGCGTCACAGCTACAGTATGCTCAAAATGAGCACAAAGTGAACCATCCACCGTAACAACAGTCCAATTATCCTCAAGTGTTCTAACGTACCGCTTCCCTACATTAACCATTGGCTCGATGGCAAGCACCATGCCCGGTTTTAAACGTGGTCCACGATCTGGTGTACCGTAATTAGGAATTTGTGGTTCCTCATGTAGATCGGCCCCTACACCATGACCAACATATTCACGTACAACAGAGAACCCTGCATTTTCAATGTGTTGCTGAATAGCGTGCGAGATCGTATACAAACGAACGTCGGGTTTTACAAGTTCTAATCCTGCAAACAACGAGCCTTCAGTCACCTCTAGTAGCTTCTTCGCTTCCTCAGAGATTTCACCAACAGGGTACGTCCAAGCGGAATCACCATGAAACCCACGATATTGAGCACCAATATCAAGGCTAATAATATCGCCTTCATTCAGTTTGCGTTTACTTGGGAATCCATGTACCAATTCTTCATTAACTGAAGCACAAATGCTGTAAGGAAAACCGTTGTAGTCTTTAAAAGAAGGAATTGCCCCTTGACTACGGATGTATTTATCGGCGATGCGATCCAGCTCACCCGTCGTAATTCCGGGCTCAATGGATTGTGCCATGAGCCTGTGCGTTTCCGCTACAATCCGCCCTGCTTCTCTCATAAAGCCTAGTTCCGTTTCGGATTTACAAATGATCATTACATCTAACCTCGCAGTAAGGATACGATTTCTTTGGATACCGTACCGATTTCCTGTTCGCCATTTACCTGACGCAACAGTTGTTTTTCTTCGTAGAACTTGAGAAGTGGTGCTGTTTTGTTGATATATTCGTCTAAGCGAATGCCTACGCTCTCTTCATTATCATCAGAGCGTTGATACAATTCACCGCCGCATTTATCACAGACACCTTCTTGACCCGGAGGATTAAAGATCACATGATAAGTGGCACCACAGGATTTACAAATACGACGTCCCGTAAGACGAGCAAGTAATCTGTCGCGATCCACCTTCAGGTTTATGACATGCTCCAACTTGCGGTTCATTCCGCTAAGCAGTTCCTCCAGCGCTTCCGCTTGCGAAAGAGTTCTTGGAAAACCATCCAATAGAAAACCTTTTTCGCAATCGGACTGCTGTAGGCGCTCACGAACGATGCCGATCGTAACATCATCAGGCACCAGTTTGCCTTGATCTATAAACTCCTTGGCTTTAATTCCAACTGGAGTTCCTTCTTTAATCGCCAAACGAAAAGCATCTCCAGTAGAAATATGGGGAATGCCAAATTCATTGACGATGACCTCGGCTTGTGTTCCTTTTCCTGCTCCGGGAGGTCCCATGAATAAAATGTTCATGAATATCTCTCCCTTCAAGATGACTAGCTGCCAAACTCTAGGATAACAATAAGCACCAGGTGCAGACTTATATTAGTCTCCAACCTGGAACTTATGCATTACTTATTAATAAAGCCTTTATAGTGGCGTTTAATTAATTGTCCTTCGATCGTCTTCATTGTATCAAGGGCAACCCCAATTACAATCAGGATAGATGTACCACCGATTTGAACGCTGTTTGGCAATTTAGCCAATGCACCCAAACCGATAGGTAGGATAGAAATAGCAGCAAGGAAAATCGCACCTGTCATTGTCAAGCGTGTTAATACTCTTGTCAAGTAGGTTTGAGTTGCTTTACCTGGACGAATGCCCGGAATATAACCACCATTTTTCTTCATATTGTCTGCCATCTGTTGTGGATTCATCTGTACAAAAGTATAGAAGAATGTAAAACCAATGATCATTAAAATATAAAGTGTCATACCAAGTGGCATATCATGCGCTAAGTTCTTAGTCACCCATTTTGCCCAAGTATGTGTTGACCAGAAGTTGGCAATCACAATTGGGAATTGTAAAAGAGAAACTGCAAAGATGACGGGAATAACACCTGCCGCATTAATTTTGAGCGGAATATGTGTATTTTGACCACCATACATCTTGTTACCTACAACACGTTTCGCATATTGAACCGGAATTTTCCGAATCGCTTGCTGTACATAGATAACCCCAACAACAATAAGAATTACGACTAGAACGATGGCTAACCATTTCATTACGTTCATGAAGGTTTGGCCTTCCACCATAAACTCAGATGTTGTGATTGTTTGAATATGACCTGGAATCGCAGCTACGATACCTGCAAAGATAATGAGAGAGATCCCGTTACCAATACCTTTATCGGTAATTTGCTCACCAAGCCACATCAAGAATGAGGTACCCGCAGTCAACACTAGTGCGATTAATGCATAATCAGCAAAGGTTGCATTAGGAACCATTTCCGTACCATACAGACGGTTAAAACCAATAGATGTAGCAAAAGCTTGAACAATAGCTAAAATTACTGTTCCATAACGAGTGATTTGAGCCATTTTCTTCTTACCATACTCACCTTGTTTTGCCCATTCTGCAAACTTCGGAATTACATCCATCGACAATAACTGCACTATAATGGAAGCTGTAATATAAGGAAAAATACTTAGGGCGAAGATTGAGAAGTTCTTCAATGCGCCGCCCGAGAAAGTATTCAAAAATCCTAGCAAGTCGTTGCCAGCATTGTTTGAAAGCGTAAATACATCTTTATTAACGCCCGGAACCGGTACAAATGAACCGATCCGGTAAATAATAAAGATAAACAATGTGAACATTATACGGTTTCTTAAATCTTGGACATGCCATATGTTCTTAATGGTTTTAAACATTAGATCACCTCGGTTTTACCGCCGGCAGCCTCGATTTTCTCTACCGCGGATTGGGAGAACTTATTTGCTTTCACTGTCAATTTGACAGTCACATCGCCATTGCCGAGAATCTTGATGCCGCTTTTAGCATTTTTGATGATTCCTTGTGCTGACAACAGTTCAGGAGTTACTTCCGTATCCGCCGCAAAGCTGTTAAGTTCCTCAATGTTGACAATCGCATACTCTTTACGCGTAGGATTTGTAAATCCGCGTTTTGGCAAGCGACGATACAATGGGTTTTGTCCACCCTCAAATCCCGGACGAACACCACCACCGGAACGAGCGTTTTGACCTTTATGGCCTCGACCAGATGTTTTACCAGTTCCACTACCTGTACCACGACCTACGCGTTTGCGTTCTTTGCGTGAACCAGGTGCTGGAGAAAGCTCATGTAATTTCATCGTTCGTTGCACCTCCTTATTTGTTGTTTGACTTACATAGAAGTTAAATTATTCTTGGATTTCTTGAACCGAAACCAAATGACTTACAGTGTTAATCATTCCACGGATCGCAGCGTTGTCGCTTTGAACTACAGATTGATTAATTTTGCGAAGTCCCAAACTTTTCACGGTAGCGCGTTGGTTCTCCGGACGGCCAATCAAACTACGTTTGAGGGTAATTTGTAATTTTGCCATGAGATTCCCTCCTTAACCGAGAAGTTCTTCGACGGATTTACCGCGTAATTTCGCAACATCTTCAGCACGTTTAAGACGGGATAAGCCCTCTAAAGTCGCGTTGACCATGTTGATGGAATTCGAAGAACCTAAAGATTTTGTCAAGATGTCGCCGACACCAGCCAATTCAAGTACAGCACGAACTGGACCGCCAGCGATAACTCCAGTACCTTCTGATGCTGGTTTCAAAAGAACACGTCCAGCGCCAAAATGTCCTACCACTTGGTGAGGAATTGTAGTTCCAACAAGAGGCACGTACACAAGATTTTTCTTAGCATCGTCAATTCCTTTGCGAATTGCATCAGGAACTTCGCCTGCTTTACCGATTCCAGCGCCAACCCAGCCTTTGCCGTCACCGACAACAACAAGAGCACTAAAGCTGAAACGGCGTCCGCCTTTTACTACTTTAGCAACGCGGTTAATATTTACAACTCTTTCAGTTAGTTCAAGAGTGTTAGGATCTATACGCAAGTCGTTTACCTCCTTTTAACAATATTTTTAAAATTCAAGACCTGCTTCACGAGCAGCATCAGCTAGTGCTTGAACTCGACCATGATAAAGGTATCCTCCGCGGTCAAATACAACGTTTTTCACGCCTTTGCTCTCAGCACGTTTAGCGATTAATTCGCCAACCTTACGAGCAGCTTCAACGTTACTTCCGTTAGTGATTTCGCTAAGTTCCTTATCAACTGTAGATGCAGATGCCAATGTTACACCAGCAACATCATCAATCAATTGTGCATAGATATGTTTAGCCGAACGATATACGTTTAATCTTGGACGAGCAGCCGTACCTTCGATTTTTTTACGTACACGCAAGTGTCTTTTCAGACGGGCTTTATTTTTATCCGGTTTAGTAATCATGATTTAATTTTCACTCCCTTCGGTTTACCATACACGTCTTTTAAGACGCCAAAAGGACAAGCTTATGAAGAAGAGGTTTATTTCTTCTTCCCTGCTTTACCTTCTTTACGAATAATACGTTCGCCTTCATACTTAATCCCTTTACCTTTGTACGGTTCAGGTTCACGAACGGAACGAATTTTAGCAGCATATTCACCAACACGCTCTTTGTTAATTCCGTTAACAATGATCTTTGTATTTGAAGGCACTTCAAAAACGATGCCTGGCTCTGGAGTGATTTCCACTGGATGAGAATACCCTACGTTAAGTACGAGTTTTTCGCCGGATTTGCTTGCGCGATATCCAACCCCAACCAATTCGAGCGTTTTGGAATAACCGTTAGTTACGCCATCCACCATGTTACTAACAACAGTACGAGTAGTACCATGAAGTGAACGGTGTGTTTTATGATCAGAAGGACGTTCAACAAGAATTGTATTCCCGTCAACAGATACCTTCATCTCTTTATGAATTTCACGAGTCAAAGTTCCTTTAGGTCCTTTAACTGTAATTACGCTGTTATTAAGTGTTACATCAACACCGCTTGGTATTTCAATTGGTTTACGACCAATACGAGACATTTAGTGCACCTCCTTGTTTTGTGACATTATTACCAGATGTAGCAAACTACTTCGCCGCCAGCTTTCGCTTGACGAGCTTCTTTATCGGTCATAACTCCTTTAGATGTGGAGATAATCGCAATACCCAAACCACCTAGAACACGAGGAACCTCATTGCTCTTTGTGTATACGCGAAGGCCTGGTTTACTGATTCTTTTCAAACCTGAGATAACACGTTCGTTGTTCGCACCGTATTTCAAGAAAATACGAATGATCCCTTGTTTGTTATCTTCGATATATTCTGCATCGCGGATAAATCCTTCACGCTTCAAGATTTCTGCGATCTGTTTTTTAATCGTAGAAGCAGGTAGCTCTACAGTTTCGTGACGAACAGTGTTCGCATTACGAATGCGTGTAAGCATATCTGCAATTGGATCTGACATAGTCATGTTTTGTATACCCTCCTTCCCGTTGTTGATTAATTACCAGCTTGCTTTTTTAACGCCAGGAATCTGACCTTTATAAGCTAATTCACGGAAACAAATTCTGCATATTTTAAATTTTTGCAGTACCGAATGTGGACGACCACAACGTTCACAGCGAGTATATGCCCGCACTTTAAACTTTGGTGTACGTTGTTGTTTAACCTTCATCGAAGTTTTTGCCACTTAGCCTGACACCTCCTAAATAGTTTCGGAGAATAATGAACTCATATTACTTTGCAAAAGGCATTCCAAGTCCTGCAAGCAATTCGCGAGACTCTTCATCTGTTTTCGCAGTAGTTACCAATACGATATCCATACCACGAGTTTTTTCTACCTTATCGTACTCAATTTCAGGGAAGATCAATTGATCTTTAAGACCCAAAGTATAGTTACCACGACCATCAAATGATTTAGTGGATACACCTTGGAAGTCACGTACACGTGGAAGTGTTACGTTTAACAACTTGTCAAGGAAGTGGTACATACGCTCACCACGTAATGTCACCTTCACACCGATTGGCATGTTTTCACGAAGCTTAAAGCCCGCGATAGATTTTTTAGCACGAGTGATTACTGGTTTTTGACCTGCGATTAACTGCATGTCGTTTACAGCTGAATCAAGTACTTTGGAGTTAGCAACAGCGTCACCAACACCCATATTGATAACAACCTTTTCAAGTTTAGGAACTTGCATTACAGTTGTGTAATTGAATTTTTGAATCAAAGCAGGTGTTACTTCGTTCAAATAACGTTCTTTCATTCTTGCTGCCATGAATCATGGACCTCCTTTCTTAACGGTTCTTAATTAGTCGATAATTTCTCCGGATTTTTTAGCAACACGAACCTTTTTACCGTTGTCCAATACTTTGTAACCGATACGAGTTACTTTTCCGCTCTTAGGATCAACATGCATTACGTTCGAGACATGAATCGGAGCTTCCTTTTCAATAATGCCGCCTTGTGGGTTAAGCTGATTAGGCTTTTGGTGCTTTTTAATCATGTTAACACCTTCCACAAGCACACGATTTTCTCGAGGATAAGCAGCAATTACGCGACCTTTTTTACCTTTGTCCTTACCGGAGATCACGATTACTGTATCATCTTTTTTCACGTGCAGCTTATTGCTGTGGGATTCAAGAATCTTTTTTAATCTTGGCATTCTTTACACCTCCTGTTTCAACGATGCTTGACGCCCTATCATTTAGGACTAGTCATAGATTAGATAACTTCCGGAGCCAAGGAAACGATTTTCATGAAGTCCTTGTCGCGAAGTTCGCGAGCAACAGGTCCGAAAATACGTGTACCACGTGGACTCTTGTCTTCTTTAACAACAACTGCTGCATTTTCATCAAATGCGATGTAAGAACCGTCTTTACGACGTACAGAGCGTTTCGTACGAACTACTACCGCTTTAACTACATCACCCTTTTTGACAACGCCGCCTGGTGTTGCTTGTTTAACAGAACATACGATCAAATCACCGATTTGAGCTGTACGACGACCAGTACCACCCAAAACGCGGATACACATCAATTCCTTCGCGCCAGAGTTGTCAGCTACATGCAAACGTGTAAATGGTTGAATCATGGAAATTTCCTCCTTTCAAGCTAAGCTTACGAAGCAATATTTAGATAACTACCGCTTTTTCTACCACTTCAACAAGTCTCCAACGTTTGTCTTTAGACAAAGGACGAGTTTCAGCAATTTTCACGATGTCACCAATTTTTGCAGTGTTGTTTTCATCATGCGCTTTAAATTTCTTAGTATATTTAATACGCTTGTGATACAAATCATGCTTTTTGTAGGTTTCAACAGCAACTACGATGGTTTTATCCATTTTGTCACTGACGACTTTACCAATTTGCACTTTACGGCTATTACGTTCGCTCATGGTTAGCCTCCTTCCTCAAGTTAGAAAGCATCACTATAGATGCCTTACGCTTCATCACAAATTAGCTAGTAATCCCAAGTTCTCTCTCATGTAAAATGGTTTTAGCACGAGCTATATCCTTCCGCACATTACGGATTCGAGTCGGGTTATCAAGCTGACCAGTAGCCAATTGAAAACGAAGGTTAAAGAGTTCTTCTTTGAATCCTGCCACTTTTTGCTCAATTTCAGCAGTGGTCAAGTTGCGAAGTTCATTAGCTTTCATTTGCTTCACCACCCAATCCTTCACGTTTCACAAACTTAGTTTTGATTGGCAATTTGTGAGCTGCAAGACGCATTGCTTCGCGAGCGATCTCTTCAGGAACACCAGCGAGTTCAAACATAATCTTACCAGGCTTCACAACTGCAACCCATTTTTCTACGTTACCTTTACCACTACCCATCCGAACTTCAAGAGGCTTTTGAGTAATTGGTTTGTCAGGGAAAATCTTAATCCATACTTTACCACCACGTTTGATGTAACGCGTCATTGCAATACGCGCTGCTTCAATCTGGCGGTTAGTAATCCAAGTTGGTTCAAGCGCTTGAAGACCATATTCACCGAAGTTTAGTTCAGTGCCGCCTTTAGCTTGACCTCTCAAACTACCGCGTTGTTGCTTACGGTGTTTTACACGTTTTGGTACCAACATGATTAGTTGCCTCCTTCCTTAGCAGCTTGTTGTTTCTTAGCCGTCGGAAGAATCTCTCCACGATAAATCCATACTTTTATACCGATAATACCATAGGTAGTATGAGCTTCAGCTGTACCATAGTCAATATCAGCACGAAGTGTATGAAGCGGAACAGTTCCTTCGCTATAGCCTTCTGTACGAGCGATTTCAGCACCACCGACACGTCCGCTAACTTGTGTTTTAATTCCTTTAGCACCAGAACGCATAGTTCTTTGAATCGCTTGTTTCAACGCACGACGGAAAGAAACACGACGTTCCAATTGTTGAGCAATGCTCTCTGCTACAAGAATTGCATCCAAGTCAGGATGTTTAATTTCGGAAATATTGATGTGTACTTTCTTGCCACCTGCAATTTTAGTAATTTGATTGCGCAGGTTTTCAACCTCAGAACCACCTTTACCAATAACCATACCTGGTTTGTTGGTGTGGATAGTTACATTCACACGATTAGCTGCTCTTTCAATCTCGATACGAGATACAGCAGAATCTTTAAGTTTTTTCTTTAGGTATTCACGAATTTTAACGTCTTCTAGCAAAAGATCACCAAAATCTTTGCCTGCGTACCATTTAGATTCCCAATCACGGATAATACCTACACGTAATCCGATTGGATTTACCTTTTGACCCACACGTTATCCCTCCTTATTTTTCAGATACCACTAAAGTAATGTGGCTAGTGCGCTTATTAATCCGGCTTGCACGTCCCATTGCACGTGGACGGAAACGTTTCATAGTAGGACCTTGGTTTACAAAAACCTCAGAAACGACTAATTTGTTTACATCCAAAGAATAGTTATGTTCAGCGTTAGCAATCGCAGAATTCAACAACTTCTCAACGATTGGGGAAGCTGCTTTAGGAGTGTGGCGAAGGATTGCAATTGCGTCTCCAACTTGCTTACCACGGATCAAATCAACAACCAATTTTGCTTTACGAGGAGCAATTCGGATCGATCTAGCATGTGCTTTAGCTTCCATGTGATGTTACCTCCTTTCAGACAAAGAACTATAAATTAACGTCTTGTTTTCTTATCATCATCCGTATGACCTTTGTACGTACGGGTTGGAGCAAATTCGCCTAGTTTGTGTCCGACCATGTCCTCTGTTACATACACAGGTACATGTTTACGTCCGTCATACACACCAAACGTTTGACCAATGAATTGTGGGAAAATAGTAGAGCGACGAGACCAAGTTTTAATTACAACTTTTTTGTTCGAAGCGCTAACTTCTTCCACTTTCTTGAGCAAATAGGCGTCAATAAATGGCCCTTTTTTAAGACTACGACTCATTTCTGATATCCTCCCTTCATTACACTGCGATTAGATAACCATCTTCACAGCCAAGAAGTGATCCGCTAGGCGGATTACTTCGTGCGGCCACGAACGATATATTTATCAGATGCCTTACCTTTTTTACGAGTTTTGTAACCAAGGGTTGGTTTACCCCAAGGAGACACTGGAGATTTACGTCCGATTGGAGCTTTACCTTCACCACCACCGTGTGGGTGATCGTTAGGGTTCATAACAACACCACGAACTTCAGGACGTTGACCTAACCAACGGTTACGACCTGCTTTACCGATTTTAATCAACTCATGGTCTCCGTTACCTACGGAACCAATTGTTGCACGGCAAACCTTCAACAATTTACGAACTTCGCCGGAAGACAAACGAACAGTTACGTATTTTTCTTCTTTACCAAGCAATTGAGCTTCAGTACCAGCAGCGCGAACAAGTTGTCCACCTTTACCTGGTTGAAGTTCAATGTTGTGGATAACTGTACCAACTGGAATATTTTCCATTGGCAAGCAGTTTCCGATTTTAATATCAGAACCTACACCTGATTCGATAACATCATTAACTTTAAGTCCTTTAGGAGCAATGATGTAACGTTTTTCTCCATCTGCGTAATGAATTAACGCAATATTAGAAGTACGGTTCGGATCATACTCGATTGTAGCAACGCGGCCTGGAATTCCATCTTTATTGCGTTTGAAGTCGATAATACGGTATTTACGTTTGTGTCCACCACCATGGTGACGAACCGTAATTTTACCTTGGTTGTTACGACCAGCAGTTTTGCTTAAAGGAGCAAGCAAAGATTTCTCTGGTGTGTCAGTGGTGATTTCTTCAAAAGTAGATACTGACATATTACGTCTAGCTGGGGAAGTCGGTTTATACTTTTTAATTGGCACTATGTTTCCCTCCTTACTTTAAAAATTTATACTGATTCAAAAAATTCAAGTGGCTTGCTATCTGGAGTCAAAGTAACGAATGCTTTTTTCCATTCCGGCGTATATCCGAAGTGGCGTCCGTAACGTTTTGGTTTTCCAGGAACACGTAGTGTATTCACATTGCTCACTTTCACGTTGAAGATCGCTTCTATAGCTTGTTTGATTTCGGTTTTGTTAGCACGAATTTCTACTTCGAACACATACTTAAGTTCGTTCATATATTCAGCTGTACGTTCCGTAATCACCGGGCGTTTGATAATATCACGAGGATCCTTCATTACGCGAGCACCTCCTCTACCTTCTGAACTGCTTCTTTCGTAATGATCAGTTTGTCGTGTGATAGCACGTCAAGAACATTGATGCCTTCAGCCGCTACAAACGTCACACCTGGAATATTACGAGCAGACAATGCAATGTTGTCATCATAGCTAGAAGCTACGATCAAAGCCTTGCGATCTGCTTTCAAGTTATTCAATACTGCTGCAAATTCTTTCGTTTTAGGCGCATTCAAAGTCAATGCATCAAGAACGATAATGTCTTGATCGATCACTTTAGCAGAAAGCGCTGATTTAATTGCTAAACGACGAACTTTTTTAGGCAATTTGAAAGAATAGCTACGAGGAGTCGGTCCAAATACTGTACCGCCACCTACCCATTGCGGAGAACGAATGGAACCTTGACGAGCACGACCTGTGCCTTTTTGTTTCCAAGGTTTACGTCCACCACCACGAACTTCGGAGCGTCCTTTTACTTTATGGGTACCAGCACGCAATGAAGCGCGTTGTAATAATACTGCATCATGTAGAACGTGTGTATTAGGTTCGATACCGAATACCGCATCATTCAATTCTACTTCACCTACTTGGCTACCGCTAACATTAAAAAGTGCTACTTTTGGCATTTATTGTTCCTCCTTTCTTTAAGAAATAATTATTTTACCGTTTCTTTTACTGTAACGAAGCTGTTTTTAGGTCCAGGAATCGCACCTTTAACCAATAAAACATTACGTTCAGCATCTACACGGATAATTTCAAGGCGTTGTACAGTTACCGTTTCATGACCCATATGTCCTGGAAGGCGTTTGCCCTTTGGTACACGGTTCGCTTGGATAGAACCCATTGAACCCGGTCTACGGTGATAACGAGAACCATGAGACATTGGTCCACGACTTTGTCCCCAACGTTTAATATTACCTTGGAACCCTTTACCTTTAGAAACTCCAGTTACGTCAACAAATTCGCCTTCAGCAAAAACATCTACTTTGACCTCTTGGCCAACTTCATATCCTGCCAAATCAATACCACGAATTTCGCGAACGTAGCGCTTAGGTGTGGTGTTAGCTTTTTTAGCATGACCAACTTCAGCTTTAGTTGCTCTTTTTTCTTTCTTCTCAGAGTAACCAATTTGAATCGCTTCGTAACCATCGTTTTCGACATCTTTCTTTTGAAGAACAACGTTGGAACCAGCTTCAATTACAGTAACTGGAATTACAATGCCTTCTGGTGTGAAGACTTGAGTCATTCCAAGTTTTTTCCCTAAGATACCTTTCATGTTGACACCTCTTTTCCTTTACTGATACTTGCATTTAAAATATTACAGTTTAATTTCAATATCTACACCGGACGGTAGGTCCAAGCGCATCAAGGCATCCACAGTTTGTGGAGTCGGATTAACAATGTCGATTAGACGTTTGTGCGTCCGTTGTTCGAATTGTTCCCGAGAGTCCTTGTACTTGTGTACCGCACGAAGAATTGTAATGATTTGTTTCTCAGTTGGTAACGGGATTGGTCCGGATACACCTGCACCAGAACGTTTTGCCGTTTCAACAATTTTCTCTGCGGATTGATCAAGAATTCTGTGGTCGTAAGCTTTCAAACGAATACGAATTTTTTGCTTTGCCATTTTTATTCCCTCCTTCTATCGCCCAATTTATTATCGGACATACTCCGTGAAAATTTTCCAACCACTCTCCCATGGCAAAGGGGCCGGGTGTGTCGGTAACCTCTCACATCATCGCAACGTCACAGAACAACATTAATTATTATAATGAATAGGCGGAATAATTGCAACTAAAATATGAAAATATTTTTGAAATAAATGAAAAGAAGCGGATATTGCTCCGAATGGAGCTAATCCGCTTCTTATTATAAGAAGACTTAAGAGAAGTCTTATCTTATTTTTCGATGCTAACAACCGCACCTGATCCAACTGTACGTCCACCTTCACGAATAGAGAAACGAGTTCCCTCTTCGATCGCGATTGGAGCAATCAATTGAATTGTAACTGCGATGTTGTCACCAGGCATAACCATTTCAGTACCTTCTGGCAAGTTAATGATACCAGTAACGTCAGTTGTACGGAAATAGAATTGTGGACGGTAACCAGTGAAGAAAGGTTTGTGACGTCCGCCTTCTTCTTTAGTCAATACGTATACTTGAGCAGTGAACTCAGTGTGCGGATTAACAGAAGCTGGTTTAGCCAATACTTGACCACGTTCGATTTGAGTACGGTCAACACCACGAAGCAATGCACCAATGTTGTCTCCAGCTTCAGCGGAATCCAACAACTTACGGAACATTTCAACGCCAGTTACAACGGACTTCTTAGTTTCTTCATGGATACCCACGATTTCAACTTCGTCTCCGACTTTAACTGTACCACGCTCAACACGACCAGTAGCAACTGTACCACGACCAGTGATTGAGAATACATCCTCAACTGGCATCAAGAAAGGTTTGTCAGTTGGACGTTCTGGAAGAGGAATGTACTCGTCGATAGTTTCGAACATTTCAACGATTCTCTTAGCCCATTCGCCATCAGGGTTTTGAAGAGCTTCACGAGCAGAACCACGAGTGATTGGAGTGTCATCACCAGGGAATTCATATTCGTTAAGAAGGTCGCGAACTTCCATTTCAACCAATTCCAACAACTCTTCGTCTTCAACCATATCACATTTGTTCAAGAATACTACGATGTAAGGAACACCTACGTTACGAGACAACAAGATGTGCTCACGAGTTTGTGGCATTGGGCCGTCAGCAGCGGATACTACCAAGATAGCTCCGTCCATTTGAGCAGCACCAGTGATCATGTTTTTAACATAGTCGGCGTGTCCTGGGCAGTCAACGTGTGCATAGTGACGGTTAGGAGTTTCATATTCTACGTGAGAAGTAGAGATAGTGATACCACGTTCTCTTTCTTCTGGCGCTTTATCGATTTGATCGAATGCGATAGCAGCACCGCCATAAGTTTTAGACAATACAGTAGTGATTGCTGCAGTCAATGTAGTTTTACCATGGTCAACGTGACCGATTGTACCGATGTTAACATGCGGTTTTGTACGTTCGTATTTAGCCTTTGCCATTTTAAACAATTCCTCCTTAAATTAGGAAATAATATTTAAGCTAATTAGAAGAGCAACTATAATTTATAGAAGTCTTCTAACTAGCAATTAAACACTTACTTAATTAATTACTCACCTTTGATTTTGGAAACAATTTCTTCGGAGATGCTTCTTGGTACTTCTTCGTAATGAGAAAGTTCCATTGAGAACACACCGCGACCTTGTGTACCAGAACGAAGTGTAGTTGAATATCCGAACATTTCAGAGAGAGGCACTTTAGCACGGATGATTTGAGCACCACCACGAGAATCCATACCTTCAATACGTCCACGACGGGAGTTCAACATACCCATGATATCACCCATATACTCTTCAGGTGCTGTAACTTCAACCTTCATGATTGGCTCAAGAAGGCAAGCTCCACATTTGTCCTTAGCAGCTTTGAGCGCCATGGAACCAGCAATTTTAAATGCCATTTCACTGGAGTCAACATCATGGTAAGAACCATCAACGATGGTAGCTTTAACGTCCACGAGTGGGAATCCTGCAAGAACACCATTTTTCATTGCTTCTTCGATACCTTGTTGTGCTGGTCCAATATATTCTCTAGGAACAGAACCACCGACAATTTTGCTATCGAATTGGTTACCAGTACCTGGTTCAAGAGGTTCAAATTCAACCCAAACGTGACCATATTGACCACGACCACCAGATTGGCGAACAAATTTACCTTCAACGCGTGCAGGCACCTTGAATGTTTCACGGTAAGCAACTTGTGGTTTACCCACGTTAGTGTCTACCTTGAATTCACGACGCATACGGTCAATGATGATATCAAGGTGAAGTTCACCCATACCAGCCAAAATAGTTTGTCCAGTTTCTTCGTCAGTATGAGCACGAAGTGTAGGGTCTTCTTCTGTTAATTTACCAAGCGCAACAGACATTTTGTCTTGGTCCGCTTTAGTTTTAGGTTCAACAGCGATCTCGATAACTGGATCAGGGAAGTTCATGGATTCAAGAATAACCGGAGCCTTCTCATCACATAGTGTATCACCTGTTCCTGTATCTTTCAAACCTACTGCTGCCGCAATATCACCAGCATAAACTTCAGTGATTTCTTGACGGCTGTTCGCATGCATTTGAAGGATACGACCGATACGTTCGCGTTTGTTTTTTGTAGCATTCAATACGTAAGAACCGGATTGAAGAACACCGGAGTATACGCGGAAGAACGTTAGTTTACCAACATAAGGGTCAGTCATGATTTTAAATGCCAAAGCAGCGAATGGCTCTTCATCAGAAGAGTGCTTCTCTACTTCAGTACCATCTTCCAAGTGACCTTGGATGCTTGCTACGTCTGTAGGAGCTGGCAAGTAATCAATAACAGCGTCCAACATAAGTTGAACCCCTTTGTTACGGTAAGAAGATCCACAGATTACAGGGAAGATCTTAACTTCAACAACACCTTTACGAAGTGCTGCTTTTAGTTCAGCGACAGTGATTTCTTCTCCTTCGAGATATTTCATTGTCAATTCTTCATCAAGTTCTGCAACCTTTTCTACTAATTCATTGCGAAGTTCTTCAACTTGTGCAGTAAATTCAGCAGGTACTTCTGTTTCTTCGATGTTTTGACCTAAATCATCTTTGTACATATACGCTTTTTGTTCAACGATGTCAATGATTCCTAAGAAATCATTTTCAGCACCGATTGGCAATTGAATCGCTACAGCATTTGCTTGTAGACGCTCGCGCATATCCTTTACAACATTTAGGTAGTCAGCACCGATAATATCCATTTTGTTGACGTATGCAATACGAGGTACATGATACTTGTCAGCCTGTCTCCATACAGTTTCAGACTGAGGCTCAACGCCCTCTTTTGCACTAAATACGCCTACTGCCCCGTCCAACACACGCAAGGAACGTTCAACTTCAACAGTGAAGTCAACGTGCCCTGGGGTATCAATGATATTAACGCGGTGACCCTTCCAAGAAGCCGTAGTAGCAGCGGATGTAATTGTAATCCCGCGCTCTTGCTCTTGCTCCATCCAGTCCATTGTAGCAGCACCCTCGTGAACCTCACCGATTTTGTGCGTACGACCTGTATAGAACAAAATACGTTCCGTGGTAGTTGTCTTACCAGCATCAATATGAGCCATGATACCGATGTTACGTGTATTATTCAAGGAAAACTCTCTAGCCATAAATAAAGTCTCCCTTCGAAATAATTCTTATGGAATTAAGCTGAATCCTACCAACGGTAGTGTGCAAACGCTTTGTTTGCTTCAGCCATTTTGTGCGTATCTTCACGTTTCTTAACAGAAGCACCAGTGTTATTGGATGCATCGATAATCTCAGCAGCCAAACGTTCTTCCATTGTTTTCTCTCCACGAGAGCGTGAATAGTTTACCAACCAACGTAAGCCTAGAGCTGTACGTCTTTCAGGTTTAACTTCGATCGGCACTTGGTAGTTAGCACCACCAACACGACGTGCTTTAACTTCCAATACAGGCATAATGTTCTTGATTGCTGTTTCAAACACTTCCATCGGATCATTACCCGTACGTTCTTGAATCAATTTAAATGCATTATAAAGGATGCTTTGTGCAACACCGCGTTTACCATCAAGCATAATGCGATTGATCAAGCGAGTAACTAGTTTGCTGTTATACACCGGATCAGGCAATACGTCTCTTTTTGTAACTGGACCTTTGCGTGGCATAGTTATCCCCCTTTCAGTAATAGTTGATTGTGTTTAAGATATTATATCTTATGATTTTTTAGCTTTTGGACGTTTAGCACCGTATTTAGAACGAGCTTGCATACGGTTGTTAACACCAGCAGTATCTAGAGCTCCGCGTACGATATGGTAACGTACCCCTGGAAGGTCCTTTACACGACCTCCGCGAATCAATACAACACTGTGCTCTTGAAGGTTATGACCGATACCTGGAATGTAAGCAGTCACCTCTACACGGTTCGTCAAGCGAACACGAGCATATTTACGAAGTGCTGAGTTCGGTTTCTTAGGAGTCATAGTACCTACACGTGTACATACTCCACGTTTTTGCGGAGATTTCAATTCAGTTGCTTCACGTTTAAGAGCGTTAAACCCTCTTTGCAAAGCTGGTGATTTGGATTTGTACACTTTATCCTGGCGTCCCTTGCGCACTAATTGGTTAATAGTTGGCATGTTGTTGCCACCCCCTTCCTCAATAGTTAAAACTTATTTTACGTTCTTTACTTCAAGCCCACAGACCCAGGCGGTTCATAAAAGAACAAATGAAAAGTCTTTATCAAAGGATCACCTTTAATAAAAACATTTTTCTCTACGGTGTTACAATACTAACCATCGCAGCGCCTACTTGTATTCCGCAAGCTTTGCCGAGATTAGCCATTGTATCTACATAAGTAATCTTTATCGATTTCTCATGACACAGTGCAATGATCTTGGATGTAATTCGCGGATCTGCATCTTCAGCTATATAAACTTCTTTCGCCTGCCCTAAAGCAATCGCACGTAGCGTTTGTTTAGCGCCGACTTTGACATGAGCATCCTGTAATGCTTTTTCATTAGACATACGATACGTCCTCCAAAGTACAGGGATTTCTCTACCTTCTCACGCACTATGACATAGTATCACTTTTAACTTAGGCATGTCAAGCAAATTTTCCTTTATAATGGAACAAATTTTCTGCAAAATCCCTAAGCTGTAACTAGATCTTTGAAATGAGTGAAAATTATGCCGTAAGAAGTAATAATAAACGGCAGCATTTCCCCTATTCCTAGGTGGATGCTGCCGCATTATTATCTATTAATCAACTGAAACTGGCTCTAAACCTTCTTCAGTTGTCTCAGCTTGTTCTGGCTCTTCAAACTGAATGCTGCGATAACGATTCATACCTGTTCCGGCAGGAATCAGCTTACCGATAATAACATTTTCTTTCAAGCCGAGCAATTTATCGACTTTACCTTTAATTGCTGCATCTGTAAGGACACGAGTTGTTTCTTGGAATGATGCCGCAGACAAGAATGAGTCTGTTTCCAAGGAAGCCTTCGTAATACCAAGCAATACAGGTTTAGCAACTGCCGGTTCGCGATCTGAAAGAATTGCTTCTTTATTTGCTCTTTCATATTCGTATAGATCAACAAATGAACCTGGCAAGAGAGTGGTATCGCCCGCATCAACAATACGGATTTTACGCAACATTTGTCTTACCATAACTTCAATGTGTTTATCGTTAATTTCTACACCTTGGTTACGATATACACGTTGAACCTCTTGAAGAATATAGTTTTGTACTCCACGAATCCCTTTGATACGCAAAATTTCTTTTGGATCAATTGAACCGTCTGTTAGTTCGTCCCCAGCTTCAATCTCTTGGCCTTCGCTAACACGTAGACGTGAACCATAAGTAACAGAGTAAACCTTAGTTTCAGCTTCACCTTGTACTTCAACCTCACGACGATCTTTTGCTTCGCGAATTTCTTTAACGACACCATCGATTTCAGAGATAGTCGCTTGACCTTTCGGGTTACGAGCTTCAAACATTTCGACGATACGCGGCAAACCTTGGGTAATATCATCTCCCGCAACACCACCGGTATGGAACGTACGCATTGTAAGCTGTGTTCCTGGTTCACCGATGGATTGTGCAGCGATAATCCCAACTGCTTCCCCAATTTCAACATGTTTACCAGTTGCAAGGTTACGACCGTAACATTTTTTGCAGACACCATGACGAGCACGGCAGCTAAGTACAGAACGAATTTGCAACTTGGCTACGCCAGCATTCACGATAGCATGAGCTTTATCAGAATCAATTAGCTCATTACGTTGAACGATAATTTCACCTGTTTCAGGATGCTTCACTCTTTCGAATGAATAACGTCCTTCAATACGATCGTACAAGCCTTCGATTACTTCTTTACCGTCTTGAATAACTTCAACTGTAAAGCCTTTATCTGTTCCGCAATCCTCTTCACGCACAATTACATCTTGAGCTACGTCTACGAGACGACGAGTCAAGTAACCTGAGTCAGCGGTACGAAGTGCAGTATCCGCCAAACCTTTACGCGCACCGTGCGTAGATAAGAAGTATTCCAATACAGTCAGACCTTCACGGAAGTTAGACTTGATCGGCAACTCAATGATACGACCTGATGGGTTTGCCATCAATCCACGCATACCACCAAGCTGAGTAATCTGAGATTTGTTACCCCGTGCTTTGGAGTCTACCATCAACATGATGGAGTTGTAGCGATCCATGGATTTCATCAAAACATCAGTAATTTGATCTTTCGTTTTAGACCAGATTGCAATAACACGGTCATAACGTTCTTCATTAGTAATCAAACCACGACGATATTGGTTCGTAACTACTCTAACCTTCTCATCGGACTCATGAAGAATTCCTTGTTTTTCGTCTGGAACGATAACATCAGATACCGCAATACTTACACCAGCACGTGTAGAATAAGTAAAGCCGGTTTGTTTGATTCTATCAAGGATAACTGAAGTTTCAGTAGTATGATAAATTTCAAAGCAACGTCCGATAATTTCACCTAAATATTCTTTCCCTACGCCGCCCATTTGTGGAACAGCATCCATACGCTCAGCAATATTAGCACCCTTTTCATGGATGAAATAATGATCTGGTGTACCATAGAACAAGTTAGCTCTTGTAGGTTCATTAATGTATGGGAATGTTTCAGGGAAAATATCATTAAAGATCAATTTACCGATTGTTGTTACTAACATTGATTCTTGTTGCTCAGGAGTAAAGCCTGTTTTGTTTACAGCTTTAGCAGGAATCGCTACACGTGCATGAAGAGATGCTACACCACGTTGGTAAGCAGAAAATGCTTCATGAACTGTACGCAAAATCATACCTGAACCTTCAGCATCTTTATTGTCCATCGTCAAATAATAAGAACCAAGGACCATATCCTGAGAAGGCGTAACAACCGGTTTACCATCCTTAGGATTAAGGATGTTACCTGATGCCAACATCAAAATACGTGCTTCTGCTTGAGCTTCGGCAGATAAAGGTACGTGAACCGCCATTTGGTCACCGTCAAAGTCAGCGTTATACGCTGTACATACTAGCGGGTGAAGACGAATCGCTTTACCTTCAACGAGAATTGGTTCAAACGCTTGAATCCCCAAACGGTGAAGTGTAGGTGCACGGTTAAGTAATACTGGGTGTTCCTTGATTACCTCTTCCAATACATCCCATACTTCTGGACTAACACGTTCAACTTTACGTTTTGCACTCTTGATGTTGTGTGCTAAACCTTTATTTACAAGCTCTTTCATAACGAAAGGCTTAAATAATTCTAACGCCATATCCTTTGGCAAACCACATTGGTACATTTTCAAGTAAGGACCTACAACGATAACGGAACGACCAGAATAGTCAACACGTTTACCTAGCAAGTTCTGACGGAAACGACCTTGTTTACCCTTTAGCATGTGGCTGAGTGATTTCAATGGACGGTTACCTGGTCCTGTTACAGGACGACCACGACGACCGTTATCAATCAAAGCATCCACGGCTTCTTGAAGCATACGTTTTTCATTTTGAACGATAATGTCTGGCGCACCTAGATCAAGCAATCTTTTCAGACGGTTATTACGGTTAATAACACGACGGTATAGATCATTTAAGTCAGAGGTTGCAAAACGACCACCATCTAATTGAACCATCGGACGAAGCTCTGGTGGAATGACTGGGAGTACATCAAGAATCATCCATTCAGGCTCATTACCTGAGTTACGGAATGCCTCGATAACTTCCAATCTCTTAATTGCGCGATTACGACGTTGCCCTTGAGCTGTACGCAATTCTTCCTTTAGGAATTCCAATTCTTTTTCAACATCGATATCTTGAAGCAATTTCTTCACTGCTTCTGCACCCATGCCTGCTTGGAAACCATAACCATATTTCTCACGGTAGCTACGGTATTCTTTCTCAGAAAGAAGTTGTTTCTTCTCGAGTGGAGTTTCACCTGGATCAGTTACAACATAAGATGCAAAGTAAATGATCTCTTCGAGCGAACGTGGTGACATGTCAAGTGCCAACCCCATCCGGCTAGGAATACCTTTGAAATACCAAATATGTGAAACAGGAGCTGCAAGCTCAATATGCCCCATACGTTCACGACGAACTTTTGCTCTTGTAACTTCTACTCCGCATCGGTCACAGACTACACCTTTGTAACGGACACGTTTGTATTTACCGCAATGACATTCCCAGTCTTTTGTTGGTCCAAAAATTTTCTCGCAGAATAAACCTTCTTTTTCGGGTTTAAGCGTACGATAGTTAATCGTTTCTGGCTTTTTAACCTCTCCGCGGGACCAAGAACGAATCTTATCTGGGGAAGCAAGCCCAATTTTCATAAACTCGAAGTTGTTGACGTCCAACAAGGAGCACCCCTCCTTAACCAAGTCCTGATATTAAAACAATTCTACAAAGCACTAAAAAACTCTAATCTATGAACAATATCAGGAAGCCTTCTAGCAGGTAGAAAGCTTCCTAAATATGTTATTCCGCGCCAACCTCTGCACCTTCAAGGTTTAGACTCAGCTTATCTCCAGCCACGTCATCCTCATCATCAATTTCCTTCATCTCGATCTCTTGCTCATCTTCGCTCAAGATTTTAACATCAAGTCCTAAGCTTTGAAGTTCTTTGATTAATACCTTAAAGGATTCAGGCACACCTGGCTCTGGTACATTTTCACCCTTCACAATCGATTCATACGTCTTCACCCGACCAACAACGTCATCGGACTTAACAGTAAGGATCTCTTGTAAAGTATAAGCTGCACCATAAGCTTCAAGTGCCCACACTTCCATCTCCCCGAAGCGCTGACCACCAAATTGAGCTTTACCTCCAAGTGGCTGCTGCGTAACGAGAGAGTAAGGACCAGTGGAACGAGCATGGATTTTATCATCAACCATGTGCGCCAATTTGATCATGTGCATGACACCAACGGTAACCTCACGTTCAAACGCATCACCTGTACGGCCATCGTAAAGAATCGTTTTACCGTTACGTTGCATGCCCGCTTCTTCCATCGTGTCAAACACGTCATATTCATTTGCCCCATCAAATACTGGTGTTGCAACATGAATACCTAAGCGAAGTGCAGCCATACCAAGATGGATTTCAAGCACCTGACCGATGTTCATACGTGACGGAACCCCTAGTGGGTTAAGTACTACCTGTACAGGTGTACCATCTGGCATAAATGGCATGTCTTCTTCAGGTAAAATACGAGCAACTACCCCTTTATTACCGTGACGTCCCGCCATTTTATCCCCTTCGGAGATTTTACGTTTTTGCGCAATATATACACGTACCAATTGGTTAACGCCTGGTGGCAATTCATCGCCATTTTCACGTGTAAATACCTTCACATCAACAACGATACCATCTGTACCATGTGGCACACGTAATGAAGTATCACGTACCTCACGAGCTTTTTCACCGAAAATTGCATGTAGTAGACGTTCTTCAGCAGTTAGTTCAGTTACACCCTTAGGTGTTACTTTACCAACTAAAATGTCCCCAGCAGCAATCTCAGCACCGATACGGATAATACCACGCTCATCCAAGTTGCGAAGCGCCTCTTCACCAACGTTAGGAATATCACGAGTAATTTCCTCAGGTCCAAGCTTTGTGTCACGAGCTTCGGATTCATATTCTTCAATGTGAATAGATGTATACACATCTTCCTTCACTAACTTTTCACTAAGAAGAATCGCATCCTCATAGTTATAACCTTCCCAAGTCATAAAGGCTACAACTACATTACGTCCAAGTGCCAATTCTCCCATTTCAGTGGAAGGACCATCAGCTAAAATATCACCTTTTTTGATGACATCGCCACGTTTAACAATTGGGCGTTGGTTGATGCATGTTCCTTGGTTAGAACGCATGAATTTATGCAATTTATGTTTAACAAGGTCGCCTTTGACTTCCTTGCCATCAATAACTTCTACGCGACGCAGCCAAATTTCATTTGCTGCTGAACGTTCAATAATTCCATCATATTTGGATACAATACATACACCAGAGTCTTTTGCTGCTTTATGCTCCATCCCAGTACCAACAAGTGGTGCCTTCGGAATAAGCAATGGAACAGCCTGACGTTGCATGTTTGATCCCATGAGCGCACGGTTAGAGTCATCATTTTCCAAGAACGGAATAAGTGCTGTCGCAACAGACACAACCTGTTTTGGCGATACGTCCATGTAATCCACACGATCACTAGGCATCGTCAAAATGTTATCAGATTGTTTATTGTAACGAACGATTACGTTTTCGTCTTGGAAAGAACCATCTTCATTAAGAATCGCGTTCGCCTGAGCGATGATGTAGTTATCTTCTTCATCCGCGGTTACATAAGAGATTTGGTCAGTTACTTTCGTTGTCTTTGGATCTACCCAACGATATGGTGCTTCAATGAATCCATATTCGTTAATACGAGCAAATGTAGACAAGGAGTTAATCAAACCAATGTTCGGACCTTCCGGCGTCTCGATTGGACACATACGACCGTAGTGAGAGTGGTGAACGTCACGAACTTCAAAGCCCGCACGCTCCCGCGTCAAACCACCAGGTCCTAATGCAGACAAACGACGTTTGTGGGTAAGCTCTGCAAGAGGGTTTGTCTGATCCATAAATTGAGACAACTGAGAGCTACCAAAGAACTCTTTAATGGATGCAATTACAGGACGAATATTGATTAGCGCTTGTGGCGTAATAATATTAGCATCTTGAATTGACATTCTTTCACGAACGACACGCTCCATACGAGACAAACCAATTCTAAATTGGTTTTGTAGCAATTCACCCACTGAACGCAAACGACGGTTACCTAAGTGGTCAATATCATCTGTGCTACCAATACCATGTAGCAAGTTCAGGAAGTAACTAATGGAGGAAATGATATCAGCAGGAGTAATATGCTTCACTGCTTTATCAATGTTGCAGTTTGCAATAACCTTAACTACTTTACCATCCTCAATTGGTGAAAACACATCAACAGTTTGTAAAGGTACATCAGCTACATCCAATACACCATTAGCAACATGATAGTTTTTAAAGCCAACTCCATTTTCCAAATAAGGTAGAATTTCATCCAACAAACGACGATCTACCATTTGGCCTGCTTCAGCAATAATTTCACCTGTCGTTGTATCAATCAAGCTTTCTGCAAGACGTTGATTGAACAAACGATTTTTAATATGAAGCTTTTTGTTTACTTTGTAACGCCCAACATTCGCTAAGTCATAACGCTTAGGATCAAAGAATCTTGCAACTAGCAAGCTCTTCGCATTATCAAGTGTTGGCGGCTCACCAGGACGAAGACGTTCATAGATTTCAATCAAAGCCTTCTCTGTTGAATCCGTGTTATCCTTATCTAAGGTGTTGCGAATATATTCATCGTTTCCGAGCAAGTCCAGAATTTCTGCATCTGTACCAAATCCAAGTGCACGAAGCAACACAGTTACCGGAATTTTACGAGTGCGATCAATACGAACATATACAATGTCCTTCGCATCAGTTTCAAGCTCCAACCATGCACCACGGTTTGGAATTACAGTAGCAGTGTACGTTTTTTTAGCATTCTTATCGACCTTGGTACTGAAATAGACGCTAGGAGAGCGCACCAACTGGCTGACAATAACTCGCTCCGCACCATTAATAATGAAGGTGCCGGTTTCCGTCATCAACGGGAAATCTCCCATAAATACTTCTTGCTCTTTAACTTCGCCGGTTTCTTTATTAATGAGCCGGACTTTGACCCGAAGCGGTGCTGCATAAGTTACGTCGCGTTCTTTCGCGTCGTCCACTGTATACTTTGGTTCGCCTAGGCTGTAATCGATAAATTCCAAAATTAAGTTACCTGTAAAATCCTGAATCGGCGAAATGTCCTGAAACATCTCCCGAAGTCCTTCATCCAAAAACCACTCATATGATTTCTGTTGGATTTCAATCAGGTTTGGAATTTCGAGTACCTCGTTAATTCGCGCATAACTTCGCCGAGTGCGTCGACCATATTGAACAAGATGTCCTGCCAACTTTAACTCACCCCTCATGTCTACTCACTAAAAATTTATTGCGAACTCGTGTTTGTACCTATATAATAGGTTCAAGACGGTTGCTTCCACAAATAAAGAAAAGCCCTTATCGAATACGATCGAAAAAAGAGCACCATTATCTGTGTTTTCCTGCCTGATGTCTTCGTATTCACTAGATTTACCCAAAATGTTTTTATTATACGTCAAACGATACAATTTTATCCATCATCTACGTAAACTCTTGACATTTCAGTCAACTAAAGCTACGAAGGCCATCCTAATACTGACATTTTATAAGAATATCATATTCATTGACTATAGTCAATATTTATTTCTAATATTTATAATCAATTACATCTACTACATCAATCACGTCTTTTATAACTAGCACATTATTTTATTGCTTTAAAAATTCGATACCCTTTGTCCTTCGTAATTTCTTCGACAACCCTAAACAATTCCTCAAGCTTTGCTTTTGCTGAAGGTGCACCTTGTTTCTTCTGGATCACAATCCATAATGCTCCACCTTGCTTTAATCTATCATATGCTCCTTCAAATATAGCATGTACAACTGCCTTCCCTGCACGTATAGGTGGATTCGTCAAAACTACATCAAACTCGCAATCCTCTGTTAATGCAGCAAATAGATCACTTTCCAAAATAGTTACATTACTAATTCCATTAGCAATAGCATTTTCCTTGGCTAGTTCGATCGCTCTACCGTTTACATCAATCATCGTCACATGTCCGTTGTTCGCCTTCTTCGCAGCAATCAACCCAATTGGACCATATCCGCAGCCAACATCAAGCACTTCATCCTGATCTTCAATCTGCATGGCTTCAATTAAAACTTTACTACCATAGTCCACACCATTTTTTGAAAAAACTCCCGAATCACTATTTAATGTTAAAGTATGACCACCTAGGGTAACAGCTAATGATTTACGTTGATGAGGCGTGCTGGGATTAGAAGTATAATAATGATCTGACATTTTCCTCTCCTTTCTCCTAAAAGACATCACTATACAACAAACCCCTTGAAACAAGTTCAAGGGGTTTATCTGAAAAATTAGAAAGTGAAATTACTTCACTTCTACAGTTGCGCCTGCTTCTTCTAATTTTGCTTTTACAGCTTCTGCATCTTCTTTGCTTACTTTTTCTTTCAATGGTTTTGGAGCGTTGTCTACCAAGTCTTTTGCTTCTTTCAAGCCAAGACCAGTGATTTCGCGAACCACTTTGATAACGTTGATTTTGGAAGCACCAGCGTTAGTCAAGATTACGTCGAATTCGGATTGCTCAGCAGCTGCTTCGCCAGCGCCGCCACCTGCTACAACTACTGGAGCTGCTGCAGTAACGCCAAATTCCTCTTCGATTGCTTTTACAAGATCGTTTAGTTCAAGAACTGTCATGCCTTTAATTTCTTCTAAGATAGATTCTTTACTCATGGTTGAACCTCCATATATATTAGTTTATTAGTTTAAATTACACTGCGTAAAGTTTTACGCGCTTGCTTCTTCTTTGTCTGCAACAGCTTTGACTGCCAAAGCGAAGTTGCGAACTGGAGCTTGAAGCACGCTGAGTAGCATGGATAGCAAACCTTCGCGTGATGGCAATGCAGCAAGTGCATTGATTTGGTCTACGCCAACTACTTGACCTTCAACCACGCCACCTTTAATTTCAAGTGCGTCGTTTTTCTTAGCGAAGTCACTAAGAATTTTAGCAGGTGCTACTGCATCTTCTTTACTGAATGCAATTGCTGTAGGACCAGTTAATACTGAATCCAATTCAGAAAGTTCTGCAGCCGCTGTAGCACGACGAACGAGTGAGTTTTTCAATACTTGGAATTCGATTCCAGCTTCACGAAGCTGTTTACGCAATTCCGTTACTTGAGCAACGTTAAGTCCACGATAATCAGCAACAACAGTGGTTACACTTTCGCGTAATTTAGCTGTAACTACATCAACCGCTTCTTGTTTCGCTTGAATTACTTTTGCGTTTGCCAAACTTGTACACCTCCTGATAGATTTTCCGGGCCATTTCCATTAAAAAAGCCTCCGCAGAATGTACGAAGGCTTGATGATCATCATGTGCAGAAGTCCTGCATGAAAGATTCTATCATAACACCTCGGCAGGAAATTAAGCCTATGATGGCACCTACTGTCTACGGTAAGCATATTCAAATTTATATCCCACGTTAAAAACAACTATTACAGAATAACAATAAACAAAATTATTGTCAAGCAATCTATTATAATAAAAGATTAATTATCTGTAAGAAGCAGTGTTAACACGAGCACTTGGTCCCATCGTCGAAGAAATTGCGATGTTTTTCAAGTATACACCCTTAGCAGCAGCTGGTTTAGCACGATTTAAAGCATCTACAAGAGCTTTAAGGTTATCGTTCAATTGCTCAGCAGTAAAGGAAACTTTACCGATTGGCGCATGAATTTGGCCAGCTTTGTCAAGACGGTACTCAATTTTACCCGCTTTGATTTCTTGGACAGCTTTAGCAACGTCAAACGTTACTGTGCCTGCTTTAGGGTTAGGCATTAAACCTTTACCACCAAGCAAACGTCCCAATTTACCAACTTCACTCATCATATCCGGTGTTGCTACGCAGACATCGAATTCGAACCAGCCTTGTTGGATTTTGTTAATCATGTCTTGGTCGCCAACGTAATCTGCACCAGCAGCTTCCGCTTCTTTGATCTTCTCACCTTTAGCAAATACCAATACACGTTGTGTTTTACCAGTACCGTGCGGCAATACTACTACGCCACGAACAGCTTGGTCTTGTTTACGAGGGTCTACACCCAAACGAACTGCAGCTTCAACGGTTTCGTCGAACTTTGCAGTCGCAGCTTTCTTCACAAGCTCAACAGCTTCTGAAGGCTCATATGTTGCTTCGCTATCAATCAGCTTAGAAGCTTCAAGATATTTTTTACCATGTTTAGCCATGTTATTTCCTCCTGTGTGGTCTTAGCGGAAAATCCTCCCACCTAAGGCCTGATTGTTTAACTGACAACCAGCAAGTTCCAACCAGCCAGTCCCAAGATTAGTCTTGGATTGTAATGCCCATGCTACGAGCAGTACCTTCAACCATACGCATAGCTGCTTCTACAGAAGCTGCGTTAAGGTCAGGCATTTTTTGCTCAGCGATTTGACGAACAACGTCGCGATTAACTGTAGCAACTTTTTTCTTGTTTGGTTCACCAGATCCCTTCTCGATCTTCGCAGCAACACGAAGGAGAACGGCAGCCGGAGGAGTTTTAGTAATGAAGGTAAAAGAACGATCTTCAAATACTGAAATTTCAACCGGGATGATTAAACCAGCCTGATCGGCAGTACGTGCATTAAACTCTTTACAGAATGCCATGATGTTGACACCTGCTTGACCCAATGCTGGACCTACCGGAGGCGCAGGGTTTGCTTTACCTGCAGGAATTTGCAATTTAACAACTTTAATTACTTTCTTTGCCATGTAAGACACCTCCTTGCACTAGTAGTGGTTAACGGACCGAAATCCTCCCACTTTAAAACCCAAGAAACCTAAATCTTCTCCACTTGGTTGTAGTCCAACTCAACTGGGGTTTCTCGTCCAAACATATTAACGATAACTCTTAGCTTACTTTTGTCGACCAATATTTCTTCTATTGCGCCTACAAAATTAGCAAACGGACCAACTTTGATACGTACGGATTCGTTAATTTCAAACTCAACAACTGGCTTCGGCTCATCCATACCCATGTGCTGAAGAATTTGTTCCACTTCTTCCGGCAACAATGCAGTAGGTTTAGAACCTGCCCCTGTAGAGCCAACAAAACCCGTAACCCCTGGTGTGTTGCGTACAACATACCAAGAATCATCAGTCTGAACCATTTCCACCAAGACATATCCAGGGTAAACTTTGCGCATAACAGTTTTCTTCTTGCCGTCTTTGTTTACCACTTCTTCTTCCATAGGAACAAGAACGCGGAATATCTTGTCTTCCATGCCCATAGACTCAACGCGTTTCTCCAAATTGGCTTTGACCTTGTTCTCATACCCTGAGTAGGTATGAACGACGTACCATCTTTTTTCCATATCAAGCCACCTAAGGACCCTTCTTAAATTATCCGTTCGATTACAGCGGAAATACCGATGTCAAGAACCCAAAAGTAAATGGTAACAACCAGAATAGTACCAACTACAACTAAAGTGTAATTCGTCAATTCTTTACGATTAGGCCAGCGAACCTTTTTAAGCTCAGCCCAGCTTTCGGAGAAAAAAGAAAACAACGACTTGAAACCTCGTTTCATGCGCACTTACACCTCCAAAGACTATCTGGTTTCGCGATGAGGAACTTGCTCGTTACAGAACTTGCAAAATTTCTTCATCTCCATGCGGTCGGGGTGGTTACGCTTGTTTTTAGTTGTCGTGTAGTTTCTTTGTTTGCAGTTCGTACAAGCCAACGTAATGATTACCCGCATGATGTGCACCTCCCGAAGACATTCTACACATTAGAGATGTCTCTATATTGACCTAATTAACTATAAATTAGGCCTACCTAAAACACTTTATCATAACGGCATACATTGTGTCAACGAGACTTGATGCTTTGCCAGATTCGCTATACACCAGTATAACACATTTAATTACAGGATAAACCTTATTCTTTCAACCTTCGAGTATGCTTCCTCTTACAGCCTCTAGGGAATAACAAAACCGAAGGAAAATGGCTCCTTCGGTTTCACAATAATATTTTACTTAAATTCCCATATCGCGCACTTCTAAGTAGCGCTCTAATTTCCGTTTTACTCGTTGTAGAGCATTATCGATTGACTTCACATGACGTTTGAGATCTACAGCGATTTCTTGATAGGAACGACCGTCCAGATATAACATTAACACCTTACGTTCTAGATCACTTAAAATCTCAGTCATTTTATATTCCAATCCTGAGAACTCTTCCTGATTAATGATCAACTCTTCAGGATCACATACTTGAGAGCCACAAATGATATCTAGTAACGTACGATCTGAATCTTCATCATAAATTGGTTTATCAAGAGACACATAAGAATTCAGAGGAATATGCTTTTGTCTTGTTGCGGTTTTAATCGCAGTGATGATCTGACGTGTTATACATAGTTCCGCAAACCCTTTAAATGAAGAAAACTTGTCTCCACGAAAGTCACGAATCGATTTATATAACCCAATCATTCCTTCTTGGATAATATCTTCACGATCAGCACCAATTAGGAAATAAGATCTAGCCTTGGCACGCACAAAACTTCGATACTTATTAATTAAGTATTCTAAAGCTTCGCTATCCCCAGCTCGAACCGCTTCGACAATCTCCTCATCACTTCGAACCTCATAATCATAACATATCCATTTTTCGAGGTTGACACTCACTACAAATCCCTCCGGTTGCAACGCACAGTGCCCGTCACCTAGATCAAGTAAAGTAATACGAACAGTATATATGACTAGGCATACTAGCGTCAACAACAAAAGTACCAAAAGATGTAAAGTCGAACTTTGTCAAGGGCAATTGGGAGGATATCGATGGTTTATACTTTTATTCCCTTCTCCAACGCTCAAAGCGTTCTCTAACCTCAGGACTTAGCTTATTGTCTAGTGTATTTCGCTTAGATTCCAAGCTTCGATTTGTAATTTTTTTTTGCACTTCTTTCTCACTGTTCTCGACATTTATTAGCAATTCTCGCGCGGACAATCTTAAGGCGCCTTGGCCAAATATGACATGTTGCTCTACTAAATCACTTGTTGCAACATAGATTTGTCTACCTCGTACGGTTAGATCACCTACTAAACGTTCAATGCATTCATCTGCGGTTTCTTTCTCTTTTGTAAAGTATACCTCAACTTGATTTTGCAAAAATGCTTTTCCTAATCCAGGGACACGGTAAGCATCAAACACAACAATAATTCGCAGACCTGCATACGCCTGATAATCTGCTAAACGTTCTAGGAGCTTATCACGTGCTTCCTGCAGGCTAATTTTTGATAATTCAGCTAGCTCAGCCCAACCACCGATCATATTGTAGCCATCTACGAGCAGCACATCGCGCTTCTGGCGCATGTAATTATCCTTCTATACGGCGTCTGCGAAGCACTTCATACATCACTACACCAGCCGCAACAGAAGCATTTAACGAATTGAGTTTCCCCGCCATTGGTAGCTTAAGCAGCACATCACATTTTTGCGAGATCAAACGACCCATGCCTTTATTTTCATTACCAATAACGATTCCTACTGCTCCATTTAAAACGTCAGCCTCACGATCGTAGATTTCGCCTTTGGCTGCAACGTCAGTACCTACAATCCATACCCCCGCTTCCTTCAGGTCATCGATACACTGAGCCAAATTTGTCACTCTAGCCACAGGAACATATTCTACCGCACCTGCTGAGGTTTTGGACACCGTTGCAGTAATGCTTGCAGACCTACGCTTCGGAATAATTACACCATGAACACCTGTACATTCTGCGGTTCGAAGAATAGAGCCTAAATTATGAGGATCTTCAATCTCATCTAAAATGAGGATAAAAGGTGCTTCATTTTTCTCTTTGGCACGCCCGAGTATCTCATCCACCTCCACATACGCATAGGGTGCCGCTTGAGCAACGATACCTTGGTGCTGGAGACCAGGTACAAGCTGATCAAGTTTACGTTTGTCTACTGTCTGTATGACAATGCCTTGTTTTTTAGACTCTGCCAAAATAGGGGCTGTTAAATGCTTTTGTGCTCCCTCTGCTACCCAAATTTTATTAATTGTTCGTCCTGCTCTTAACGCTTCAAGCACGGAATGCTTGCCGCCAATCCATTCTTGTTCTTCCATCACATTCACCTATTTCACCGTAAACTACGATTACGATGTTCCTCTCCGACTTTTTAGTTGTAGCGCTGAATACTACTTGAGATAATTGTTAGATTTCCTTTTGATCTATCCGTTCAAGGCCAAGCGCTATTAATGCTCTCATGCGATCATGCTGGCCCATATAATACAAATACCCTATTAAGCTTTCTAACGCAGTGGCATAGCGGTAATCAGAAACATTCGCATTTTTGGGAATTGTACCCGACTTCGCATTTCGCCCCTGTCTAACGATATTTTTTTCATCATCAACTAAATCTTGTTCAATGCTAACTAACACCTGTGCTTGTGCCTTAGCTGACACATACTTGGTGGATTGCAAATGCATATGATGTGGACGTAGGTTCGGCTTAGACAACACATGTTGTCGAACTGCCACCTCATACACAGCATCTCCAATATACGCCAAAGCTAATGGCGGCATAAGATTAGGTTTTTTAGCAGGCAACTGAGGGAACCAGAGCTCACTTTTCTTTGAAGTCTTCTCACCTTGCGTTTCTTGATTTTGTGGCATATCTACATTTTCACCCTGTTCATTACTCATTTCCTGCGCCATCTCATTCCTTGGGCTGTATCCTCTAGCACAATACCTTGTGCTGCCAACAAGTCACGAATTTCATCTGCTCGTGCCCAGTTTTTAGCCGCTCTAGCTTCTATTCGTTCAGCAATAAGCGCCTCAATTTCCTCATCTAAAATTCCTTGCTCCTTAGCATCAGCAATACGTAATACACTGTTTATTTCATTAAACAATGTCTCCGCTGCCTTTAGATCAGCCAAGCTTACTTCGTTTTGCTGTAACAATACATTAACCTCGCCAACCCATTCAAACATCACTGTAATTGCATCTGGAGTGTTGAAATCATCCTGCATTTTCTCATGAAAGTTATCGTGAATCGCATTCAACTTGTCTTGCCAGCTTGGTGTAACCTCAGCTGCATTTGACTCCGTCATACCAATGCGGTGACGTAGGTTGGTGATCGCTAGATTTAAACGTTCTACACTACGTTCTGCTTGCTCCATCACCTCATCCGAGAAGTTAGAGGCATTGCGATAGTACGTAGATAACATAAAATAACGAATTGCTTCACGAGAATAATTCGCTCTTAAATTTTTGATTAATACCCCGTTTCCGAGTGATTTCGACATTTTTTCGCCATCAAAATTTATAAATCCATTATGCATCCAATAGTTTGCTAATGGCTTGTTGGTTACAGCGGTAGATTGAGCGCATTCACATTCATGGTGTGGGAACTTTAAATCTTGGCCTCCCCCATGAATATCAATCGTATCACCTAATAAGTGTCTAGACATAGCAGAGCATTCAATATGCCAGCCTGGACGACCTGATCCCCAAGGGCTTTCCCAAGCAATTTCTCCTGGCTTCGCCGCTTTCCATAATACAAAATCCTCTGGATTTTCCTTGCGCTCATCTACTTCTACTCGAATACCAAATTGAAGTTCATCCATCTTTTGACCAGATAGTTGTCCATATTGCTCATATTTGCTAGTTCTAAAAAATACATCGCCACCATTTTCATAGGCAAATCCCTTTTTTTCTAGCTCAGCAATAAAGTCGATAATAAGTGGCATATATTCTGTAACACGCGGATTAGATGTCGCCATTGGAATGCCTAGTCCAGCTAAATCGTCAAAGTAAGCTTGAATAAACGTTTCAGCCACTTCATTCACGGTAGTTCCCATCTCATTTGCTTTACGAATTAGCTTGTCGTCTACATCTGTAAAGTTCACAACATAATTAACCTCGTAATTTTGGTTCTCCAAATAGTTACGAACGATATCAAAGAAAATCATCGGTCTTGCATTCCCAATATGCAAATAACCATATACGGTAGGTCCACAAACGTACATTTTCACCTTACCTGGCTGTTGACTCACAAACTCCTCTTTTTTCCTCGTTAATGTGTTATAAATAGATAAACTCATATCCACAATCCTTTCTCGAATTAAATCCAGTGTTGAATTTTTCTCAACTCAAAGCTTACTCATCAGATTTATTTTCAGTATCTAGCTTTTCTTTTAGGATAGAGACCTCTTGCTTTAACTCCTTAATTTGCTGCTCCATCATTTGCATCACATCAACAACAGGGTCAGGTAGCTGATGGTTTAATCGATCTAATCGTTTTCCACCTAAACGTACTACCTTGCCTGGAATTCCAACAACTGTACTTCCATCTGGAACCTCCCTAAGCACTACTGAATTGGCACCAATATTACATTGATCCCCCACCTTGAAGGAGCCTAAAATTTTTGCACCAGAGCCTATAACTACATTATTACCAATTGTCGGATGACGTTTTCCTTTTTCTTTGCCACTTCCGCCTAAAGTAACGCCTTGATAAATAACGACATCATCACCAATTTCACAGGTTTCCCCGATAACAACCCCCATACCATGATCGATAAAGAGCCTCTTTCCGATTCGCGCGCCAGGATGAATTTCAATTCCCGTAAAAAAACGGTTCATTTGCGAAATGATACGTGCTAGTGTAAACCAGCCTCTAACATAAAAAGCATGAGCGACACGGTGACTCCATATAGCATGTAGGCCTGAATAAGTAAAGATAACCTCAAACCGACTTCTTGCCGCAGGATCATTGTCAAACACCGCCCTAACGTCCGATTTGATTGTATCAAACATATCGCCCCTCCTCCATCGCTTGCCATTTCGTTGTCAATCTTTAATTGCTGTGATGAGTATAAAAAAACGCCCCTGCAGCTTTTGGCTGCAGAGACGTAGTTACGCGGTTCCACTCTGCTTGGATAATGACGATCACATAGATCTATGATCTATGATCTAAAACCATACACATCATCCCATCTTACATGCCGTAACGTGGACATTCTACGTCGAAATCTACCCGTATTTATGATATACGCTCAATCTCGCTGCTCCCGAATGCATTTCAGCCTGCTTCCATATGGATAACTTCCACCCCAAGCAAATTATTTTGCTTTCGATTATCCTCTCTGGTTTATGAAAAGTTAAAGCTTACTTCTTTCGATCCCTGCATTTTTAATAATATATGTCTAGCTATATCTAGCTATATTTATCGTAAAATAATCGTGATCTAATCTTAACCGAATGACGCTATACTGACAAGGTTAAATGTCAATTCTGTAACTGCCTACTTCGCTGCGATTCGTTCTTTCAAGCGTGCAATCACAGCTTCTTGTCCAATCAAATAAATGGTACGATTCAAATCACGTCCATGCATTTCACCTGTAATCGCTACACGAATCGGCATAAACAAGCCTTTTCCTTTTACGCCCGTTTCCTTTTGCACTTCTTTAATTGCTGCTGCAATAACCTCAGGTGTAAATGAATCAAGTGCCACTAGCTTGTTTAAGAAGGCTTCTAATACTGTCGCCACTTGTGGCTCAGCAAGCACTGCCGCTCCCTCTTCATCCACAGTTACCTCTGTCTGGAAAAAGCCTTCTGATAAAGCTACAATATCGGAGGCAGCCGTTAATTGCTCTTGATATAAAGCTACTAAATCTTTAACCCAAGCAAATTGAGTCTCTGTAAGCTCTGCTGGAATTTTCCCTGCTTTTTGTAAATGAGGGACAGCCAGCTTCGCCACTCGTTCTGTATCCGCTGATTTAATATAATGATTGTTAATATGAGCAAGCTTATTTTTATCAAATAATGCTGGGCTTTTTGACAAACGATTTGCATCAAAAATAGAAATTAGCTCCTCTTTCGTAAAGAACTCCTCTTCACCAGTAGGCGACCAACCTAGCAATGCAATAAAGTTAAATAACGCTTCTGGTAAATAACCCAATTCGTCATATTGCTCAATAAACTGGATTACCGTCTCATCACGTTTACTTAACTTCTTGTGATTTTCGCCTACAATCAAGGTCATATGTCCAAAAATTGGCGGCTCCCATCCAAAGGCTTCATAAATCATTAGCTGACGTGGCGTATTGGAAATGTGATCTTCTCCACGAAGCACATGAGAAATTTTCATCAAATGATCATCCAAGGCTACAGCGAAGTTATACGTTGGAATTCCGTCCTTTTTAACGATAACAAAATCGCCACTGACTTCGGATTCAAAAGAAATCTGTCCTTTTACAAGATCATCAAAGGTGTACGTACGTCCCTCAGGTACGCGGAATCGAATACTTGGTACACGTCCTTCTGCTTCAAAAGCAGCACATTGCTCTGGCGTAAGATCACGATGCTTGCCAGAATAACGTGGCGTTTCACCACGAGCCATCTGCTCCTCACGCTCCTGCTCCAATTCCTGCTCTGTGCAATAGCAACGGTAGGCTAAGCCTCTATCCAATAAATCCTGCCAATATTCCTTGTAAATATCTAGACGTTCCGTTTGACGATAAGGTCCATATTCTCCACCTACGTCGACACTTTCATCCCATTCAATACCTAGCCATTTCATGTATTTGAATTGACTTTCTTCCCCGCCAGCAACATTACGCTTCACATCTGTATCTTCAATACGGACGATAAATTTCCCACCATGATGTTTTGCAAATAAATAGTTAAATAATGCGGTTCTTGCGTTACCGATATGTAAATGTCCTGTTGGACTCGGAGCGTAACGAACTCTGACTTCTGACATAGCGATTGCCTCCCGAAAAAAGTTGTATTCTTATATATTAAAACAAGTGCCTGTACAAATCCATGCGTAAATTCATATTAAAATTGAAGGAAACCGTCAGCTGTGTAGCAAAACGACACATTGAGCTGCAATACCTTCTTCTCTACCTGTAAAACCTAACTTCTCAGTTGTAGTAGCTTTGATATTGATTTGGGATTCCTCTGCCTCTAATGCATTCGCTATAATCGTAACCATTTGTGGAATATATGGCGCCATCTTTGGACGCTGTGCAATAATTGTTGCATCTAAATTCCCTAAAGACATCTCTTTCGACTTCGCCATATTCCACACCTGCTTAAGCAGTTCCAAGCTGTCTGCATCCTTAAATTCAGGATCGGTATCTGGGAAATGACGACCAATATCCCCCAGACCTAGTGCACCTAAAATCGCATCTGAGATCGTATGCAACAAAACATCTGCATCTGAATGTCCAAGTAAACCTTTTTCAAACGGAATGGTCACTCCCCCAACAATACATGGCCTACCTTCCACAAGCTGATGAACATCAAAACCTTGTCCGACTCTAATCATTTGCAAGCTCCCCCTTATTATTCCTCGATGTGATAAACTCCGCATAAATCAAATCGTCTGGTGTCGTGATCTTCACATTACTATAATCACCCTCCACCACTTTTACTTGCATCCCTAACCTTTCAATCAGCATCGCATCATCCGTGCCTACAAAGCCTTCTAAGCTTGCTTTCTCATGTGCCCTGACCAAATCACTAGCTCGAAATGCCTGAGGCGTCTGAATCGCCCATAAGCTCTCTCGCTTAGGTGTGTCAATGACCTCGCCGTACTCGTTCACTTGCTTAATCGTATCTTTAACTGGAACAGCAAGCACAGCTGCACCATATTCCTTCGCAGTGACGAAACAGGAGGTTATATGTTCATCCGCAACAAAAGGGCGGACTCCATCATGCACTAATACCCAAGGCGTGCTAATTGCTCGCAAGCCTTGGTATACTGAATGCTGACGTTCATTACCGCCCTCAACAACTTGAACGTTGTCTTGTAATCCATATTGTTTAATCCAGCTTTCACATCTCGATATATCTGCCTTGCCTGTCACTAACACGATTTGTGAAATTAAAGGATGCTGATGAAATTTTTCTAACGTATGCACAATGATTGGCTTAGATTTAAGCATCAAATATTGCTTACTTTCCTTAGTTCCCATACGGGTCCCTCGTCCAGCTGCAACGATAATGACACCAACCTCTTGATTTCCATCCGTCACTTTCATATCCCTGCCTTGCCTACGTAAAATTAGTGCCTTGATCCTTAGCTCCTACACCAATATTTAGTGTGATCAAGGTACGAGTTATATTCATCATACCTAATTTACTGGGCTTTTTCCAACAGTTTTGGTTTGGCAAAGATCATTCTACCTGCGGAAGTCTGTAATACACTTGTCACTAATACTTCAGTAAACATGCCAATGTAATCTCTGCCACCTTCAACAACAATCATCGTCCCATCATCTAAATAGGCTACACCTTGTCCATTTTCTTTCCCATCCTTGATGACCTGAACTAAAATTTCTTCTCCAGGCAGTACTACTGGTTTAACTGCATTAGCTAAATCATTAATATTAAGCACAGAAACACCTTGAAGCTCACATACCTTATTAAGATTAAAATCATTGGTGACTACTTTACCTTGTAGTAATTTTGCTAACTTCACTAGCTTGCTGTCCACCTCAGAGATTTCTTCGAAATCCCCTTCATAGATTAAAACTTGAATATCCAATTCCTTCTGAATCCGATTTAATATATCTAGACCTCTACGCCCACGGTTGCGCTTAAGCAAATCAGAGGAGTCTGCAATATGCTGTAATTCCTCTAATACAAATTGAGGGATTACAATTGTGCCTTCAATAAAACCGGTTTTACAAATGTCTGCGATTCTACCATCAATAATTACACTTGTGTCCAAAATTTTATGCTCCTCTAGTAGGCGCTCTTCAGAAACATCGCTGTTCCATTTTCCGGACTTCCATAACGATGCAATCTCTTCCTTTTTCTCCAAGCACACTTTTAACCCTAAATAACCAAACAATAACGATGTCGCCATTTTAACGAAACTGGACATCTCTCCCAACCAGCTTAATGCAGGATAAAAAATAAATGACATTAAAATCCCACTTGCTAGTCCTATCCCCCCCAATACCATCACATTCATCGGGATTGAACTGAGCATGTCTACCCATTTTGAGATAATTTTGTTGCACGCTTCTGCACTAATTGAGAACAAAAATAAAAATGCCAATGCTCCCACAACGGCAAATACAATACTTTGCAGCAGCCCACTCATCCCATCCATCCATGTTGAAAGGAGATTAGGAAAAGAGGTTAAAACACCACCCATACTATAGCCAAACCAAGCACCACACAAACCAATAAAAAAGAACATATTTCTTTTCATATCTCATTTCACCTCCTAATTTACATTTATTCTTTATCCAGTATTGTCCAGTTTTTGGCTATATAATCGGGTCAAATAAAGTTTTTATCTAAAATCGGTAAAATTCCAAGTTGATTCATAGACAATAACTGGCATATAATGAATGCAATTCTAATATTGAGGTGGATGGAAAAATGAGTACATCAAGTCTTCAATCTTTTCAAGAACAAGTATCTGAATTATTGCTCCGTCACCGCAGCATATTGGATATTTTATCCAAAACAAGTCAAACTAATGCTGCTGTCGTTCGTTCTGTCACTAAAGCCGTCACCGAGTGTGGATGTATAGAACTACACGCCACTAAGCAACATTTTGATGCTGAAATCGATTTACAGCAGGCGAAGGAAATTACACTTCAGCACATCCAAGGTGAGTTATGTGAAAATTGCTTAGATGCAATCACTAATCAGCTTGGCCGCAATTTATTTTATTTGTCTGCATTATGTAACTCACTTGGCATTGATATGGACAAGGTTGTCGAGCATGAGTCGCAAAAATGTTCAACATTAGGATTGTTTAATTTATCTTAATGCAGGTTTGCTTTATGAAATAAAAAATGCACTGCCTCTTGAATAATTCAAAGAGTGCAGTGCATTTACTTTTTTATATAGTCAAAATTAATGTCTTGATCCAAAGCTTTCCTCGGAATCCTCATCATGGCGTTTGTTGCGGCGAAGAAGCTTATCAACATTTTGCTTTAAGCCATATAAAGCATAAATAACAAGGGGAATAAAAATCAATTTAGAGAGCTGATCTGGAAACATAACCGCAATCGCAATCGCAAAAATAATGACAAAAGGAGCATAAACTAAAGCCTTTTTAGGTAAGCCATGCTTCTTAAAATTAGGATATTTCACTGAGCTAACCATAAGATAGGACAATAATAGCATTGCAATCATAAAATAAGGAAAACTAATGTCTTTATGAAATAAAGATAACGTAGCAAGTACACCACCAGCCGCTGGAATGGGCAAGCCCACAAAGTATCCCGGTATCCCTTTATGAACATTAAAACGCGCTAATCTTAAAGCACCACACATCGGAAATATAGCTGTGACAATCCAAGAAAGGCCATGAGGCACATCGTTAAAAGCAATAATATACATAATAATCGCTGGAGCAACACCAAATGAGATGACATCTGATAAAGAATCCAATTCTTTTCCAAATTCACTTGAACAATTTAATGCACGCGCTGCCTGACCATCTAGTCCATCAAGCAACATAGCGACAATTACCATGATGGCGGCTAAGCTATACTTGCCGTCTAACGCCAACATGATGGCTAACATTCCGAGAAACAAGTTACCTAAGGTAAACAGGTTCGGAATTGATTTTGTAATCATCATTTCACCTCTGTTTCATAGTTACCATCCATTGATTGTAGGAGATTTAGATTTGTCTGTCAATGAATACCTGCTCTTGAATTCGTTTCAAGCCTTCTTTTATTGTACGCGCCCGTACTTCCCCTATGCCATCAACCTCATCTAATTGTTCAATTGAAGCTCGAAGCACTTCAGGGAACTGACGAAATCTCTCCACTAAATTATGAATGATCACATTTGGCAAACGAGGTATTTTGTTCAGTACACGATACCCTCTTGGTGATATTAATTCTTCAGACGTCGCCATTGAGGAAGGATAGCCAAGTAGACGGACAATATGATTAACATCTAACAGCTCATCATCACTTGAGCGCTTCAGTCCTAAAATAAGCTCGCGTATAATGTCATCGTTGTCTTCTTTTGCATAATCCTTATACAAAAGCCATGCCTCTTCCTCCATGTTACTCACTAGTTCTTCCATCTGCATACTAATTAATCGACCTTCTGTTCCAAGCTCAGTAATAAACCGTTTGATTTCCAGCTTAATCCGAATCACCATTTCAATCCGTTGAATGACATTAGCTAGCTCGGGAACAGTTACTAGCTCCTCAAATTCAGAGGCAGTTAAGTTCGTTAATGCTTGATTTAGAACAGCTCTATACTTCTCCAACGTCTGAATCGCTTGATTCGCCTTCGTCAAAATGACACCTATTTCTTTAAGCGAATATCGGATTGATCCTTGATACAAGGTAATAATATTTCTACGCTGGGAAATGGATACGACAAGCTTGCCGGTTTGCTTAGCAACACGTTCAGCTGTTCTATGACGAATCCCAGTTTCAGACGACGCAATTGAGGAGTCCGGAATAAGCTGAGCATTCGCATATAAAATCCGCTTTAAATCCTCACTTAATATAATTCCGCCATCCATTTTAGCTAACTCGTATAAATAGTTGGGTGAAAAATCGCAGTTAATGGAAAATCCGCCTTCCACGACCTCCATGACTTCGGGACTATACCCTACAACAATAAGTCCTCCAGTTTTAGCGCGTAACACATTTTCTAGTCCATCCCGAAAAGCGGTACCTGGTGCTACAAGCCTAAGTAAATCATTCATTTTTTCTAATTGATTACTTTCCTTCATCTATGAGTAACCCCCTAATCTAACGCAACAGCTAACGCATCTGCAACGGTATTTATCCCTATTAATTGTATATCCTTTGGACCTTGCCAGCCCTTTAAGCTTTTTTCTGGTAATATCACTCTTTTAAAGCCGAGCTTAGCTGCCTCTCGCACACGTTGCTCAGCTCTTGCAACCGCTCTAACCTCCCCAGTTAGTCCTACTTCGCCAAAAATAACGTCATATGGCTTTGTCGGAATATCCCGAAAGCTTGAAGCGATGCTAACTGCTATAGCTAAATCAACTGCGGGTTCATCTAATTTCACACCACCAGCGAGGTTAACATAAGCATCTTGATTTTGGAGAAACATCCCCATCCTCTTTTCAAGTACCGCAATAATTAAGCCCATCCGATGATGATCTACGCCAGTTGCCATTCTTCGTGGTGAAGGGAAATGTGTAGAAGCAATTAATGCCTGTAGTTCTACAAGCATAGGTCTGGTTCCCTCCATGCTTGCCACAACCGTGGAGCCTGCCACGCCCAAAGGACGTTCAGAAAGAAACAATTGTGAAGGATTCGGAACCTCTACAAGGCCACCTTCATTCATTTCAAAAATTCCCATCTCATTTGTTGAGCCAAAGCGATTTTTAACAGCCCGCAATAAGCGATAGGAATGATGACGTTCACCTTCAAAATATAACACACAATCCACCATATGTTCTAAAAGGCGTGGGCCTGCAATCGCACCTTCCTTTGTAACATGTCCCACAAGTACAGTAGCAATGCCTTGCCCTTTTGCAATTCTCATAAAACGGGCTGTACATTCTCTGACCTGAGATACACTTCCTGGCGCGCTAGCCACGTCCGACAAATAAACCGTTTGAATAGAGTCGATCACTAGAAAGTCAGGCTGTAGATGGTCAATGGCCTCCTCGATTTCGTCCATACTACTTTCACATAAAACGTATAGCTCTGGGGATAACGCACCTAATCGTTCTGCCCGAAGCTTTGTTTGACGAGCCGATTCCTCTCCAGAGATATATAACACTTTACGTCCTGTTGCTGCCATTTCATGTGAGGTTTGCAATAAGAGCGTGGACTTTCCAATACCGGGATCTCCACCAACTAAAATAAGTGAACCTGGCACAACGCCACCACCAAGCACCCGATTTAATTCTCCAATCCCTGTTTGAATTCGAGGTTCTTTGCCACTCTCTATATTTATGATGGAAAGGGGTTTTTCTTTACTCTTGGATATTCCTTGAGAAAAGCCTTTCGTTTTAATTATTTTTTCTGTCTCCTCATTCATGGAGTTCCAAGTTCCGCACCCTGGGCATTTACCATACCATTTTGGCGATTCATATCCACATTCGGAGCACAAAAACTTCACTTTTAGCTTTGCCATTTCTCTCTCCTTGCCATATAAGCAAAATTTGTCATATAAAGTCTATTATCATGTGACATTTTTAGTTTACTTATATAATAACAATCAAAGTGTACCATTGTTTAAGAATTAACGTAAAGTTTTTTACAAATGCATCCTAGTTTACAACAAAAGGGACAGCAACCGGAAAAATTTTCCGAGATGCTATCCCTATTATTAACGGCTAAATGCTATAAAATGTTAAGCGTTTTTAGTGTATTCCCCAGTTTTGACTACAGATAATTTGCCATCCTCTTCATCTATCGTGAGTAAATCACCCTTTTTCACATTTCCTGTTAGTAATTCTTCAGATAAACGGTCTTCAATATGCTTCTGAATCGCCCGACGTAAAGGACGTGCACCATATGCTGGATCAAAGCCCTCTTTTGCAAGAAATGCCTTCGCTTTATCTGTTAAAATGAAGTCCACATCGTATTCGCGTAGACGTTTACGAAGCTCTTCTGACATCAAGCTAACAATTTGCCCGATATGAGTTTCACCTAAGGAGTGGAATACGATCGTTTCATCAATCCGGTTAAGGAACTCTGGACGGAAGCTACGCTTCAATTCTTCCATTACCTTACCCTTCATATCATCATAATCACCTTTGGTATCATTAACGGCAGTAAAACCAAGACGTGTATTACGTTTAATCGCTTCTGCCCCAACATTGGAAGTCAAAATAATTAATGTGTTACGGAAGTCAACGACACGTCCCTTAGAATCTGTTAAGCGTCCATCTTCAAGCACCTGCAATAAAATATTAAACACTTCAGGATGTGCTTTTTCAATTTCATCTAAAAGAACAACAGAATATGGTTTGCGGCGTACTTTTTCAGTTAATTGGCCACCCTCTTCATATCCAACATATCCTGGAGGCGCTCCAACTAAACGAGCCGTAGAGTGCTTCTCCATATATTCTGACATATCGATACGAACAACAGCATTTTCATCGCCAAACATCGCTTCAGCAAGCGCACGCGCAAGCTCTGTTTTACCAACCCCAGTTGGACCTAAGAAGATAAAGGAGCCCATTGGACGTTTAGGATCTTTGAGACCCGCACGCGCACGACGAATCGCACGACTCACAGCCTTCACTGCTTCCTCTTGACCGATTACACGTTCATGTAAAATGCCTTCCATATTCAACAAACGTTCTGTTTCTTCTTCCTTCAGCTTGTTAACAGGAATCCCCGTCCAGATCGCTACGACATGTGCAATATCTTCAGGCGTGACCTCAGAATCTGTTCTTCCCTGCTTTTCTTTCCACTGATTTTTAGTCACATCTAATTCTTCACGTATTTTTTGCTCTGTGTCCCGAAGTGCTGCTGCCTTTTCAAATTCTTGACTTTGTACCGCAGCATCCTTTTCCTTACGAATATCTTCTAAACGGCTTTCTAATTCCTTCAAATTAGGCGGAGCTGTATAGGAATGCAATCTTACCTTAGAGCCTGCTTCGTCAATGAGATCAATTGCTTTATCAGGCAAGAAACGATCTGTTATATAACGATCAGACAATTTTACTGCCTGCTCAATCGCCTCATCAGTAATTTTCACACGGTGGTGTGCTTCATAGCGATCACGCAAGCCATGTAAAATTTGAATCGCCTCTTCGACAGATGGCTGATCTACAGTAATAGGTTGGAAACGACGCTCTAATGCAGCATCCTTCTCAATATATTTGCGATACTCATCTAAAGTTGTTGCACCAATACATTGTAATTCACCACGAGCTAATGCAGGCTTCAAAATGTTAGAGGCATCAATTGCACCCTCAGCGCCACCTGCACCAATGAGCGTATGCAGCTCATCAATGAACAAAATGATGTTCCCCGCTTGGCGAATTTCATCCATAATTTTTTTCAAACGATCTTCAAATTCACCACGATATTTAGTACCTGCAACGACAGAACCCATATCTAGCGTCATTACACGTTTATCACGTAAGGTTTCAGGTATTTCATTATTAATAATTTTTTGCGCTAAACCTTCGGCGATTGCTGTTTTACCAACCCCAGGTTCACCGATAAGGACTGGATTATTTTTAGTACGACGACTTAATACTTGAATTACGCGTTCAATTTCTTTACTTCTGCCGATTACAGGATCAAGATTGCCTTCCTTCGCTGACACGGTCAAATCACGAGCAAGACTGTCAAGCGTAGGCGTATTTACATTGGTTTGTGTTCCATGATGGCTAGAGATAACCTCACTGCTACCAAGCAATTGTAATACTTGTTGACGCGCTTTATTTAAGCTAATACCTAAGTTATTTAATACACGAGCTGCCACACCTTCGCCTTCACGAATAAGTCCAAGCAAAATATGTTCAGTACCTACATAAGTGTGACCAAGCTTACGTGCTTCATCCATCGATAACTCGATTACCTTTTTAGCACGAGGTGTATAAGCGATACTTGAAGGCTGTTCTTGACCACGTCCAATTAACGTTTCAACCTCATCCTGAATTTTTTCGAGTCCAAGTCCAAGACCTGTTAGTGCCTTAGCCGCAATGCCTTCCCCTTCACGAATAAGTCCTAACAAAATATGCTCAGTACCAATATTGTTATGACCTAGTCTCACTGCTTCCTCTTGAGCTAAAGCCAACACTTTTTGCGCACGTTCTGTAAATCTTCCAAACATCATACTCCTACACCTCCATAATTGTTCACTCAATTGTTTTATTTAGTTATTTAATTGCTCATTTTTTCTCGAATCAGCTTTGCTCGATACATATCTCGTTCACTAGGTGCCATATTTTCATGATATATCTTCTGCAAAAAGCCCGGTTGGGTCATCACATTTAATTCATTAAGCACCTTAGGACTGAGATGATCAATTAAGCCAAGGTCTACACCTAACCGAACATCAGATAGGCGTTGAGCTGCCTCCTTCGATTCGATAATAGCTGCATGTGATAATATACCATAAGAGCGCATCACACGATCAGTCATACGAAGGCGAGATTCATTGAGCAAGGATTCTCTAGCTGCCTTCTCATGCTCAATAATTTGTAAAACAACACCATATAAATTTTCAATGATCTCATCTTCGTTTTGTCCTAGTGTAATCTGATTCGAGATTTGAAACAAGTTCCCCATCGCTTCACTGCCTTCTCCATAAATCCCACGAACCGTTAAGCCAACTTGGGAGACCGCAGATAAAATACGATTAATTTGCCCTGTCAATACAAGTGCTGGGAGGTGCATCATCACTGATGCCCGTAACCCTGTCCCTACATTAGTTGGACAACTAGTTAAGAATCCTCGGTGATCATCAAAAGCAAAATTCACATGGTCTTCAAAAATATCATCAATTTCCGATGCACGATCCCATGCTTCTTGAATTTGAAAGCCAGGATATAAACATTGAATTCTTAAGTGATCCTCTTCATTAACCATAATACTGAGGCTCTCATCCTCACTAATAAAAACGGCTCCATGCTTCGCATCATTAGCAAGATTAGGACTAATTAAATGCTTTTCTACAAGTACCCTTTTATCAAGCTCATCTAGTTCATCTAAATGAACAGGATATAACTTACCATAAGTCTCAACACGAGAGTCTTGTAACACGTCTTGGAGTTGATTCAATATATTTTCTAATTGCTGGTTAGTAGCAAGCATCGGAAATGGATGATCAGACAAATTACGAGCAATTCTTACTCTACTGCTAATGACGATATTTGACTCATGACCTTCACGACTCATCCACTCACTTAAAGGCTGCTCAGTAAACTTGAGATTTGTCATCACTTATCCCTCCTGCTCTGTCGAAATATTCTTCTCAAGCTCACGGATTTGATCTCGTATTGCAGCTGCTTCCTCAAATTCTTCCTGTTGGATGCGGTTTTGCAACGTTTGCCTCAAATCCTCAATCTTGCGCTTGGTTTGAATATGCTTTCCAGCACGTTTAGGTATTTTACCGACATGAACCGTATTCCCATGTACTCGTTTAAACAATGGATCTAAATGATCATTAAAATATTTATAACAGGAGCTACATCCAAAACGGCCAATTTTACTAAATTGAGCATAGGTTAAACCACATGCTTCACAACGCAAATTTTGCGGGTGGGATTGACTGCTCTTTTGTCCAAGCCCATTTGGATTAAAGTCAAGAAAACCTGACAGGAGGTTATGAATTGAAAACCCACCTGATGTTCCAGGAATCACTTCTCCTTTTTCACGGGCACAGTCCTCACAAAATCTAAACTCTGTTTTTTCACCATTCACAATCTTTGTGAAATGCAGTGTTGCTGGCCGTTTTCCACATTCTTGACATAACATAAGAGAATCCCTCCTCGACTTCGCTCTTTAGTTTAATAAAGAGATTAGCATTGCCTTCATCATTCTGGCACGAATCTGGTCCCTATAGGGTAAATTAACCATCAGGACTTCTCTGGACACTACGGCAGTCATTAATGCTGCCTCACGCCTGCTCAAAAAGCGAGCTTCAACAAGCTGATATATTAAGCCTTCTGCGGCTGTCTGACCAATTTCATCACCAATGGTCTGATGTAAATGAGTATGCAGTGTCGTTGGTCCAGGAAGCTCAACCTTCCTAATTCTAATATAACCACCACCACCTCGTTTACTTTCCACTAAATATCCCTTTTCCAAAGTAAACCTTGTACTAATGACGTAGTTAATCTGGGATGGAACACATGAAAATTGGTCAGCCAGATCATTTCGCTGAATTTCTACGGTTCCCTCAGGACTCTCATGCAAAATACTCTTTAGATATTTTTCAATAACATCGGAGATATTACGCATCATCCATCCTCCAATACTTTAACTTTTTGGACCCGCCTGCCTGACTTTGACTTTCTTTGACTTTAATCATATTATAGCATAATTTTTTTATTTGCCAAGAGCTTCATCTGTAATCAGTGTAAACGAAGTTAGCCTAAATTATTCGGTAAACCCAAATATATAAGTACATAAATACGGTTGGATTTAAAATAAAATATAAAGGAAGGTGTAAGAGGGTGTAGGTAAAAATATAACGTATACTTGTAAAAAGCTTTGCAAAACTGAAACAGACAATGTGAGGAAATATGAAATATAAAAAAACCACCACCGGATGATCGGCAGTGGTTCTTGTGCTTGGCGGCGTCCTACTCTCCCAGGACCCTTCGGTCCAAGTACCATCGGCG
>NZ_JAGGKG010000027.1 GCF_017873435.1 Paenibacillus turicensis
CTATACGTAGGTATCCTAGCTACGAAGGTGGCTTGGTCCCTCCTTCGGTCGGACTTACACCAACTAGATGATGCGTGCCTCTGGGCACGCAAGACCAAAAAAAGAGGGGATCATCTCCCCTCCTTCCTTTTACACATGCACCGCATAACCTAGCGTATGTAAGTGCTGCTTTGCTCGCTTCATTTGTTCTTCGTTACGGAACGATAAACGCATAATACCCGGTACATCCTCACGACTTTCAATAATTTGAATATTGCTAAGGTTAATTTGCTTGTCCCCTAGCTCTGTCGTAATTTGTCCTATAATCCCTGGATGATCCGGTACATCAATATAAATATCGAATAGAGAGGTAATAACCCCTTTACGTCGTTCAGGTAATTCATTACGGAATACATTCGCTTCCCCAAAAGCGGCTTCAATCCCTTGTCCATCCTCTTGCTGAAGCAAGGCAACAAAATGCTCAATTTCCTTGTTCCAATCCTGTAACAAGGTCAACAACACGTCACGATTACTAAGCAAGATGTCACGCCATACAATGGGATCGCTAGACGCGATTCTTGTAATATCTCTAAACCCACCCGCCGCCAAACGTTGATATAAGTCTTGCTTTTCGTTATAACCACGAATCTGATTCACTAAAGCAACGGCAATAATATGTGGAAGGTGACTAATTGCACCCACAATTTCATCATGAAGCTCCGGATCAACGCGTACAATTTGCGCTTTTGTATGCTGGAGCAGGTTTTCTAAGCGTGTATACATTTCCTCAGGCACATCCGTAGAAGGTGTCAGTACATAATACGCATTTTCAAACAGCAAAGAAGAGGCTGCTTCCACACCTGAGCGCTCCGAGCCAGCCATTGGGTGTCCCCCAATAAAATAAATGCCTGGCTTCGCACATTTGGCAGCAGATTTTGCTACACCTGCTTTGGTGCTCCCTACATCGGTAATAATACAATTTTGTTTTAAAGGGAGTGCTGTTAGCTTCTCAAGGTACTCATCTAGTTTCCCGACTGGGACACATAAAAATATAAAATCAGCGTCACATGCCGCCTCTTCCATAGACAGTGTTGCAACATCAACAACATCACGCTCTTTAATTTTCGCTAATGACTCGGGTCGATGACTATGTCCGATTACAGTGATTCCAGGTTTTCCTTTTAGCGTAAGTGCTAAGGAGCCGCCAATCAAACCAACCCCAAAAATTGCAACTTTGATTGTCATAAACATTCACCAATTTCTATTTATTCATTATTGCGCAAGTGCATGTTTTAATGCAGTTATAAATTTTTCGTTTTGCTCAGGTGTTCCTACACTCACTCGAATATAATTCGGATATTTGCCGAAGCCTGCACGAATAATGATGCCTTGCTTAAGCAAGCTTTGAAACATATCCAGACCAGAGGATTTAATATTGACAAAAATGAAGTTACCATTTGCAGGATAATATTCCAACCCTAGCTCATCAAATTGCCCATACAAGTACTCAATACCTTGCTGGTTTTTAGTTCTACAGCTTTCAACAAAATCATAGTCAGTTAATGCGGCTTTTGCAGCTGCTTGAGCAATACGTGAAGTATTAAACGGCTCACGCACCTGATTAATATAAGTAATACTTTGAGCGTTAGCCACAGCATAACCAATCCGTAATGATGCTAGTCCATATATTTTAGAAAATGTACGCAACACGACAAGGTTAGGATATTGGTTTAGCAATGATATGCCATCACTGTAATTCTCGTCTGTAACAAACTCACAATAAGCTTCATCCAAGACTACTAGTACATGCGCAGGAACTTGATTTAAGAAAGAAATGAGGTTATCATGCTCCACAATCGTTCCTGTTGGGTTGTTAGGATTACAAATCCAAATAATCTTTGTGTTATCCGTAACTGCTGCTAACATCGCATCAAGATCGTGCACGCCATCCTTCAGCGGAACCTCAATGCTAACTCCACCTTCAATATCAACATTTGATTTGTATACAGAGAAGGTTTGATCTGCCATAATGCTTTCATCCTGCGGCAAAATAAAAGCACGCGTAATTAAAGCAATAACTTCATCTGAACCACAACCAAAAATGATTTGATTGCGCTCTACACCAAGGTGCTCTGCTAATACCGTTGTCAGTTCAGCCGAGCTGCCATCGGGATACAAGCTTAACTGAGATAACTCCGCTTGAATCGCCTCTGCAACTGAGCTAGAGCTACCATATGGATTTTCATTGGAAGCAAGCTTAATCACTTCATCTAGTCCAAGTTCTCTTTTCACTTCCTCAATTGGCTTACCAGGTTGGTATACGGGTAAATCTACAATATGTGGTTTGGGTCTCATTCTCTCTCCCCCTGCGTATTTAAATTATGCTTTTAATTGTGACACAAAGTTTTTAATTTGCAACAATCCATCCGTTTTTGTATTCTCTTCCATTAGAAGCGGAATACTTTCCTCGATTTTACGTACGATTGCACTCCCTACAACAACCGCATCACACCACTGTGAAAATTGCTCTACCTGCTCCTTCGATGAAATACCAAAGCCCACTGCAACAGGAAGGGAAGTTATCACCTTCACATCATGGATAAAGCTCTGAACACCCTCAAAAAAGCTAGCTCTTTCCCCTGTAACCCCAAGTGAAGATACACAATAAATAAAACCTCTTGCACGACTTAAAATCGCAGCGATTCTTTCATTGGAGGTGGGTGCAACAAGCGGAATAAGATATACATTTGCTTGATCTGCTAAGGTCAATATTTGCTCCGATTCTTCAAATGGAAGATCTGGAATAATAAGTCCACTAATACCTGCTTCCTGGACAGCATGGAAAAATGCTGGCAACGATGCATATTGTAAGACGGGATTAAAATAAGTAAACAACACAAACGGTAATTTAACCCCTCTTGCCCGTGCTGCCTTTGCAGTCTGGATACAAGTATCGATTGTAATTTCGTGTTCAAGCGCCCTTAAAGAAGCACGCTGAATTACAGGACCATCTGCAAGAGGATCAGAGTAAGGGACACCTAGCTCGATAACATCTGCCCCCGCTTCCTCAAGTGTAGCAATAATATCAACGGTCAATTCAGGATTAGGATCGCCTACTGTAATAAAAGGGACTAATGCTGTTTTATCCGCTGCCTTTAGGGCTGCAAACGTTTCATCTATCAAATTAATTGCCACTTTATTCATGATAGGCCTCTCCTTCCGTATATTGCATAATTGATTCTACGTCCTTATCACCACGACCAGACAAGCAGATCACAATAATTTGATCTTGATTCATCGTTGGTGCAAGCTTCATCACTTGAGCAACCGCATGTGAAGATTCAAGCGCTGGGATAATGCCTTCTGTACGGCAAAGTAATTGTAATGCCTCTAAAGCCTCTTGGTCTGTAATTGGGTAATATTTCGCTCTTTTTATGTCTTTTAAATAGGAATGCTCAGGACCTACACCTGGATAATCTAATCCTGCGGAAATAGAGTGCGCTGGCAATACCTGACCAAATGCATCTTGCAACAGGTAGCTCATTGAGCCTTGGAAAACACCCTTGGAGCCTTTTGTCATTGTAGCAGCATGATAAGGTGTATCAATGCCTTGTCCCGCTGCTTCAACCCCAACAAGCTGAACTGCTTCATCCTCAATAAATGGATAAAACATCCCGATTGCATTACTACCTCCACCCACTGCTGCAACGAGCATATCAGGAAGACGGCCTTCCGCTTCTAAAATTTGACGACGCGTTTCATCGCCAATAATACGCTGGAAGTTCCGAACCATTTTCGGATATGGATGTGGACCTGTTGCTGAACCTAATATATAAAACGTGTCGTGAACATTGCTAACCCAGTAACGTAATGCCTCATTACAGGCATCCTTTAATGTTTTTGTGCCAGAAGTAACTGGAATGACCTCTGCGCCTAACAGCTTCATCCGAAACACATTGAGCTGCTGACGCTTTGTATCCTCTTCCCCCATAAACACCTTACATTCCATGCCAAGCAATGCGGCTACCGTCGCTGTTGCCACACCATGTTGACCTGCACCAGTTTCTGCGATGACCTTGTGCTTGCCCATACGTTTAGCTAGCAGGCCTTGTCCAAGCGCATTGTTAATTTTATGTGCACCTGTATGATTTAAATCCTCACGCTTTAAATAAATTTTTGCGCCACCTAGATGATTCGTTAACCGCTCTGCGTAATACAAAGGATTTTCACGTCCAGCATATTGCTTCAATAAGTAAGCAAGCTCTGCTTGAAAATCAGGCTCATCCTTCACCTGCTCATACGATTGCTCCAGCTCGATAAGGGCATTCATTAACGTTTCAGGAACATAACGTCCCCCAAAATCACCAAAACGTCCAAACTGATCTGGCATTTCCTTTACTTCACTTTTTATTTGTTCACTCGTATTCACTTTATTCATAATTCCCTCACCCTTTCAACAAATTCAGTTATTTTGGCAACATCCTTGTGACCATTTGTCTCCACACCACTTGAAACGTCAACTCCATCAGGCTGCATATGCTCTATCAGTTGCGCTACATTGTGCTGTGTTAAGCCTCCTGCAATGAATAAAGGAATATTTACTTCCTTTGCCCATATTTGATAAGGTAGGGCGGCTTCCCAAGGAAATACATGCCCAGAACCTCCAACATATTTTGGATCATAACTGTCTAACAAAAGACCATCTATTACACCTTCATATCGACTTAATTCAGCACTTAAATCTCTAGCTGAGCCATCCTTATAAATGGATAAGGCTTTGAAGACCTTTACGCCAAATGACTTTTTGATCAGCCTGCAAAAGGCTGGACTTTCATCTCCATGCAATTGAACAATGTCTAAAGGCGCAAGCGCTAAAATATGTGTCAGTTCCTCCTGAGTTGGGTTTACAAACACACCCACACTTTGTGGAATAATGTCTGTCTGCCAACTTTTAAGTATCGGTAATAGCAATGCCGCTTGCTCCGCAGTCACCTGCCGTTTACTTTTTGCAAATACAAAACCGATTAAATTTAAGGGTAAGTGTATTATAGATTTTAGCACTTCAACGGATTGAAGTCCACAAATTTTTATGATTGTATTTGCCACAAAAACACCCTCCCTTCACACTACGAGCCCATTAATTCACGAATCGCTTCGCCAACATCAGGTTGACGCATAAACGTTTCACCGATTAAAACCCCATCTGCTCCATGTGCCTCTAAATACTCAATATCTTCCTTCGTTTTTATTCCACTTTCACTAATCAATGTGATCTCATCTGGAACCTTAGCAGCTAAAAGCTCTGTATGGCTAAGTGAGGTTTCAAAGGTATGCAAATTACGGTTATTGATGCCAATCAGCGTTGCACCACCAATTGCCAATACTCGATCTAGCTCTGCTTCGTCGTGCACCTCTAGCAAAACATCTAACGTTAATTCCTTGGCAAGCTGGATGTAATGGCGGATTTGTTCATCACTTAAAATGGCAGCTATGAGTAAAATTGCATCTGCCCCAAGCAACCTTGCCTCGTAAATTTGTAGCTCGCTAATAATAAAGTCCTTTCGCAATAAAGGGATGTTAACATGCTCTCTAATTTGACTTAAATATTGACCACTGCCTTGAAAATACGTCTCATCTGTAAGGACAGATAAGCAATCAGCCCCTGCCTGTTCATAGCTTTGTGCTAACTCTATAGGATGGAAATCTTCGCGAATTAATCCTTTAGAGGGTGATGCCTTTTTAACTTCTGCAATTAAACCTAACTTCCGCTTGCGGCCTGTCGTTAAGGCTTGGTGGAATCCCCTTGTAGGAGGTAATCCCGCTATTTTTTCTTTTGCTTCATCTATAGTTAGTTGCGCGGCTAAACGCCCAACCTCAATTTTTTTGGTTTCTACAATTTTATCAAGATACATAGCTATATTCCCCCGTCGTCTGGATAAGTCGCTGTAATTGAGCTAACGCATTGCCTGAATCAATTGCATTGGCAGCGATATGAACGCCCTCCTGAATGCTATTGGCTAGTCCAGATACATAAATACATGCACCAGAGTTAGCAAGCACAACATCACGGTAAGCACCACGCTCGCCCTGCAATACACGTGTAATAATCTCTGCATTGGTTGCTGCGTCTCCACCTAGCATATCATGTAAAGAGTACGTTTGTAGACCAAGCTCATCAGGTGTAATGTCATAGGTTGTAATGATTCCATTTCGCAGCTCTGAAACTGTCGTTGGTGCAGAAATGCTAATTTCATCTAGTCCCTCTTGACTTGAAACAACTAAAGCTCGCTTAGAGCCCAACTCCTTTAACACGGTTGCCATCGTTTCTGTTTTACTACGATCATAAATGCCTAACACTTGGCGATCTGCACCAGCAGGGTTAGTTAATGGACCAAGCATATTAAATACCGTTCTAATTCCTAACTCCTTGCGTGGGGCTGCGGCATGTTTCATAGAAGGGTGATAGAGCTGAGCAAAAAGGAAACAGATGTTAATGTCCTCAAGACATTGTGCTGCCTGCTCTGCAGAGAGATGAATATTGACGCCTAACGCTTCTAATACGTCAGCACTGCCTGCACGGCCTGATGCAGAACGATTGCCATGCTTAGCAACACGCACCGATACAGAGGATGACACTAATGCTGCTGTTGTTGAAATGTTAAATTTATGAATACCTGAACCCCCTGTGCCACAGGTGTCGAGCAACTGAGTAGATTCTGTATGCATTTTACCTGCGAACTGACGCATCACTTCCGCAAAGCCAGTAATTTCATCTACGGTTTCACCCTTAAAGCGTAATGCCATAAGTAAGCCACCAATTTGTGCGGATGTTGCTTCCCCATTCATAATCACCTGCATCATGCTTTTTGCCTCTTCACGACTCAAATGCTTACCAGCAAGCAGCCGTTCTAATCCACCTTGGATCAAGTTATGTGCTGTCGTCATTTCTATCTCTCCCTTCTAGATTTGTGGTGTATAGGAATACAAGTAGTCTTGATTTATGATTGGTTTATCTTTAGATGCCTGCGGAAACATAAACTCAGCAATCCGAATTGCCTTTAGCAACGCCTTAGCCTTGTTCACTGATTCCTCAAACTCATTTTCTGGGATTGAATCCCATACGATACCGCCTCCTGCTTGCACATAGGCATGACCATTTTTAAATACAATCGTCCGAATCGTGATGCAGGAGTCCATATTTCCCGAGAAGCCAAGATAACCAATTGCCCCACCATAAGTACCACGAGATTCACGCTCTAGTTCAGCAATAATTTCGATCGCTCTTAGCTTTGGTGCACCTGATAACGTTCCGGCTGGTAAACAGGAGATAAAGGCATCAAAGAAATCCTTATCGTCTCGAATCTCTCCAGTAACCTTGGACACTAAGTGCATCACATGGGAATATCGTTCAATTTCCATATAAGAATCACATTTTACAGTTCCGAACTTAGATACTCTACCAAGATCATTCCGTCCTAGATCCACTAACATAAGATGCTCTGCTCGTTCCTTTTCATCCTGCAATAAATCCTGTTCAAGTGCTTGATCCAACTCATAAGTCTCGCCACGTGGACGTGTACCTGCAATCGGTCTAGTCTCTACAATACCGTTGTTTACCTTCACTAATGCTTCTGGGGAAGCTCCAACAATAATTTCATCGTCTAGCTTCAAATAATACATATACGGAGAAGGATTTAATGTGCGTAACACACGATAGACATGAAGTGGATCCACTTCAGTTTCTATTTCAAAACGTTGGGATAAGACAACTTGGAAAATATCACCTGCTGCAATATATTCCTGCCCACGCTCCACATTTTCAATGAATTTCTCTTTGGAAATGTTAGAGCGAATTTCACCAAGCTCAATATCATGTGGGAATGGGCGATGATTAAAGTTTTCTAAGCTCCGCTCCTGCTCTAGTAGAGCAGACATCCCGTCTAATCTTTGCTCTGCTTGCTTATAGGCTTCGGCTATGTCTTCATCTGTAGCACCATCTTGAACATGGATATTGGCTACTAACAGTAATCTTTGCTTCACATGATCAAACACGATCACTTGGTCACAAAACATAAACTGAATATCCTTCATTTGCAGATCATCGACCTGATGAGCTGGTAAGCTCTCATAATATTGAAGTAGATCATATCCGAAATAGCCGATAGCTCCACCTGTAAATGGCGGAAAATCATTTAGCTTCGGGCTGCGATACTGACGTAAAATCGCCTTTAATGCCTCAAGTGGCTTGGTTGACGTCTTTTCAAGTTGGCCCTGACGCTCAATGATAATTTCACCCTGCTTTGCCGATACCATCATAAATGGATCTGTCCCAATAAAAGAGTAGCGAGCCCATTGAAATCCTCCCTCCACACTTTCTAATAAAAATGCCTTATCTCTTTTTGCAACTCGTCTAAAAATTGAAATTGGGGTTTCAAGGTCAGCAAGTAACGTACGTACAACTGGGATTAAATTGTACTCCTTCGCTAATGAGATGGCTTCAGACAAAGTTGGGGTTATCATATGGCTCACTTCCTGTTCTATGGATTTTATATAACAAAAAAACCTCTACGTATCGTAGAGGTTGGTTAAATTCACAGATCATATATAGAAATATAAACGTAGCCTCAATAAAACAAGGTTACACCCATAGTTCTGTATGAATTAAGCATAGCATCCTATAATAAACGCTGTGCTTATCTCTAAATAAGGTGATGTTTTCAAACTGCAACATGCCTATATTTAGACTCTGCTCATCTCTTCTCAACTAAACTCTACTCAACTCTTTTACTCGGCTTTACTCTTTTACTCTGCTAAGCCTGCTCGGCTCCAGAATCTCAATCTCAAACATTCTCATTCTAATAAAGATCTCTTCACTACACTATAAAACTTATCAATACTATATCGAAAAGTGTGTGTTTTCGCAACCCCTAAATTTAAGATTTACTCAAATCAGGGCGCAGCTTTCTAGCTTCATTTAAATACACATGATTAATTTCACTTTGGCTTTTGGTTGTATTCACATGTAACAATAAACGAATACATTTAGGCAAAGCACCTTGTACGGGAATTTCCGTTGCACACATTAGAGGGACTAAATCCCATCCATCAAAGGCACGGATTGCACGCGCAGGAAATGCAGCATCCAAATCAGGAGTGACTGTAATCCATACACTTGTGACATCCTCAGCATTTAAATTATTTTCAGCAATAATTTGCTCTAGTAATTTTTCCGTTCCATTTAAAATGTCAGCTTCCTCATTCGCTAACACTGTAGTTGCACCACGTATTCCTCGATTAAGCATAAGGTTATACCTCCTTTAACTCCGAAATGACTTGGCGCACCTGCTCCACAGTGACATCTGAAACGATCTCAACCTTCCCGATCTCCGTTGGCAAAATAAACACCAATTTGTTTTCCTTAAATTTCTTATCATGCATCATGGCGGCTAAAATACTTTCCTCGGACATATCCGCTGGAATAATGACGGGTAAATCAAAGCTCCGTAATTTTGTGACAGTATCCTCATATAAAGTGCTAGAGGCCCCACGATACCCGGCTAGCTTGGCTGCTGCTGCCATTCCGATCGCGATCGCTTCACCATGCAACAACTGTCCATATCCCGCTGTAGCTTCAAATGCATGTCCTAATGTATGACCTAAATTTAAAATTGCACGCAAGCCTTGCTCTGTTTCGTCACTTCCTACAATCTGTGCTTTAATCTCACAGCCTCTTGTTAATCCGTATTGGATAACATCTGGCTTAAGCTGCAACAGCGCACCACTATGTTCCTCGCACCAGTCTGCAAAGGCTTTATCCCAGATCAAGCCGTGCTTGATCATTTCAGATAATCCTGCCTTAATTTCTCTAGGCGGCAATGTCATTAATGTATCAATGTCATACAGCACCATCGCAGGCTGATGAAATACACCAATCATATTTTTAGCCAAAGGATGGTTTACTGCGACCTTGCCACCTACACTACTATCATGGGCCAAAATCGTAGTAGGCATTTGAACAAAGGTAACTCCCCGCATATAGGAAGCAGCAACAAAACCTGCTAAGTCACCAATGACTCCGCCGCCCAACGCAACTACAGCGGACTTTCGATCTAATCCACCTTCAATTGCCGCTGTCATCACATCCTCAAACACGGATAGTGATTTTGATTGCTCCCCTGCTGGCACAACCTTTGTTACCACTGTGTAGCCTTGCTTCTCTAAAGACCTCACAACGACGTCTAAATAAAGCGGGGCTACATTGTCATCACTAACGATAAGTACAGGACTTTTTTTGCCCAACTGGTGTTGTTCAAAATAGCTCCCTGCCTGCGCCAGCAATCCACGTTCAATATAGATCGGATAAGAACGTTCTCCAAGATCAACGTGTAGTGTACCCATTAGTATTGCTCCAATTGAGATAAGTAGTTATTTAGGTTGTTTCTAATCTCACCAATCGAATCTCCACCAAACTTCTCAAGGAACGCTTTTGCAACCTCCCAAGCTACTACACTTTCCAAAACTACGCTAGCAGCAGGAACTGCACAAGCATCAGAACGCTCTACTTGAGCTGTAAATACTTCTTTCGTGTCAATGTCAATGCTTTGTAATGGTTTATACAACGTTGGAATAGGTTTCATCACGCCACGAACCACGATCGGCATACCGTTAGTAACACCACCTTCAAAACCACCTAAACGATTGGTTCTGCGATGGTAACCCCGTTCTTTATCATACAAAATTTCATCATGCACTTGAGAGCCTAATAGCTCACCAGCTTCAAAACCGATTCCAATCTCTACCCCTTTAAAGGCATTAATGGACATGACAGCTTGTGCGATGCGGCCATCTAGTTTGCGGTCGTATTGGACATAGCTACCTAAACCAACAGGTACACCCTCTACAATACATTCCACAACTCCACCAACTGAATCGCCATCTTTTTTAATCTGATCGATATATGCTTCCATCTTCTTTTCTGTCTCAGCATCAGCAACTCGAACAGAGGAATTTTCCGTAACTTCGCGTAGCTCATCCAAGCTTAAATCATGCGGAGGTGCTTCAATTTCACCAATCCGTTTAACTTGACCGGCAATTTTTATGCCAAATTGGGAGAGTAGCTGCTTAGCAATCGCACCAACTGCTACACGTACCGCAGTTTCGCGCGCACTAGAGCGCTCTAACACATTTCGTAGATCCTTTAGGTTATACTTAAGACCTCCGTTTAAATCTGCATGACCTGGACGAGGACGATGAACCCGTCTTTTTTCTTCATCTGTACCTTCTATTGGCTCCACATTCATAATTTTTTGCCAATGCTTCCAGTCGTTATTTTCAACCACAATCGCTACAGGAGCACCAGTTGTGATACCATGACGTACACCACCCACAATTTGTGCAGTGTCCTTTTCAATTTGCATACGGCGGCCTCTGCCATATCCTTTTTGGCGACGTGCTAATTCAAAATTCATTTCTTCAAAATCTAATTTCAAGTTACTTGGTAACCCTTCAATAATAGCAGTCAGCTGGGGACCGTGCGTCTCCCCTGCGGTTAAATAGCGTAAACTCATAAATACGTTCCCCCTTTAAACTGTTACACTGTAAAGAGCTAAAATCTCTTAGTATTTTTTCATTATATTATTAAAGGATACCTTCTGTCACGCATATATTCAAGACATACAGCTTTTAGTTTTATTTATAAATACTAATTGTTGTTTTTCTATTGTTAGAACTACTTTTTTATTTTATACTGTAATTATCATGTTTCTTCGACTACATTTTTAGAGAGGAGGTCACAAAATGTCTGATCAGAAGTTAGAACTTATTTTGCAAGCAATTAAACAGGTTCAAGTTCAAGTGGGTGGCTTGAGCGCGGAAGTAAGCATACTGAGTGAACGAATAGACTCACTTGATCAACGGATGGATAAAATCGAAGTACGTATCGATTCACTAGATCAGCGTATGGATAAGTTCGAAATACGTCTAGATAAGCTTGATCAACGTATGGATAAGTTCGAGACACGCATGGATTCGCTTGATCAACGTATGGACAAGTTCGAGACACGCATGGATAAGTTTGAAGAGGATATGACAGAGATTAAAGTATTAGTTTCTGATATTCCATTTATTAAACAAGCGGTCTTGGAAACTCAGGAGCATGTAAAAAGACTAGATGAACGTCAGCAATGCTTTGAAAAAGAAACAAAATCAACCTTAAATACACATTCTATTAGCATAGATATCCTTAATCAGAGACAATTACAACTAGAGGCAACGGTACAAGCTCTTCAAGAAGGATAATTCATTTTGTATTTGAATGGATTATTTTTTTGCAGACAAAACGAACATATGATCCTATCTCTATATATAATAAAAGCGCATCATCTTCTCCTTAGGATAGATTATGCGCCTATAATGGTAAAGCCGCTTGCCTTTCTAACACAAAAAACCTGATGCTGGCTTCTTATCTTCTATTTCTGTAGGTAGTGTGGACAAATCTATATTGTCTAGCAGCCCTTTTAATTGAATCCCTTCAAGTCCTAAAATCTGTGCACATTCTTGTGCACTTAAAAAGCCACGTTGATAAGCTTCAATCACTTTTCTTTTATCCATGAAATTTACCTCCATATCCTTTTAAAATACTATTAACAAGTATTGGAAAGTAAACTCATGAATATACCTTATCGTTTGGACTATCCTCTTTTCCGATAAAAGAATGTCTCAGTTGGCTCTAATCCGTACGTCCCAGGTGTAAATATTTGCTCAGTACTCCCTACAAATAATACGCCACCAGGCCGCAACGCCTTAGCAAATTTATGGTAAAGCAATTGCTTCGCTTCCTCCGTAAAATAAATCATTACATTACGGCAAACGATGAGGTCAAAACCATCTTCAAAGGTGTCGAGCAATAAATTTTGCTTACGGAAGTTTACTGTTTTTTGTAGTGATGGATCAATACGGAACATCTGACCTTCCGGCTTGAAATAACGCTTAGCCACATCGGCAGGCACATCCTTTAAAGAACGTTCCAAGTACAAGCCTTGCGCTGCCTTAGCTAAAGCTCCATCATCAATATCAGAAGCTAATAAATAGCTTTGTGACAATAACTTCATGTCAGATAAAATCATTGCTAACGTGTATGGCTCCTCACCAGTAGAACATGCTGCACTCCAAATTTTTAGCTTGGATTTTCCAGCTGATAATTCAGGCAACACTACATCACGTAATGTTTCCCAACGATTCGGATTACGCCAAAACTCAGACACGTTAATCGTCATTTTATCTAAAAATTCATAAAATAGCGCTTTCTCCTTCATCATCGCCACATAAAAGGTATCAAAGCTAGCAAACCCATTTTTATTACGTAATGTTGTTAATCTACGTTTCATTTGAGCTTCTTTATATTGAGCTAGATCAATACCTGTACTTTTTTTGATATTACTTATAAAACCTAAATAATCCCTGTCTGTTGTCGTGACATCATTAGCGTTTTTACTTGTGTTTATATCCATGGCTGTATGTCCTTATCATATGAAGTAAATTCATGAGGCTCAAAAAAGTTAGCAATTTCTCGCTGAGCGCTGTCAGGTCCATCTGAACCATGGATTAAGTTAAATGGATTACGTGCTGCAAAATCACCACGTATCGTGCCAGGCATAGCATCCACGGCTTTTGTTTTTCCAATCAAATTTCGAGCTAAAGTAATGGCATCTTGCCCTTCCCAGACCATTGCAAATACAGGTGCCGAGGATATAAAGTCCACAATTTCAGCAAAAAAAGGTTTTCCTTCATGCTCTATGTAGTGATTTTTTGCTTGTTCAAGGGTAGGCTGTATTAATTTTGCCGCAATAAGCTTCATCCCTTTATTTTCAAAGCGTTTTACAATTTCCCCTATTAATCCACGTTGTACACCATCAGGCTTTATCATCAAAAAAGTACGCTCCATAGCAATCCTCCGAAACAAATTAATCATGACTTGTCTTATCTCGTAGTGTATCAGAAAAACCCTTAGCGCGTAAGCCTAATAAGTGCGCTTATTTACGAAAATTGCAATTTCCTTTAATTGCGTTCGTGTTTTCATTTCTGGTAGCTGATCTAAAGCATCAAGTGCTTTATTAATAAATTGATCAGCTAATGCCTCCGCCATTTTAATACCAGGTCCATTAACAATATACTCAATCGCTTTTGAAGTATCCTTGTCCCCATCCGCTTGATGTCTTATCGTATCTATCTCCGCTAATAGTTTTTCTTTATTCGAAGAATGTTGAAGAGTATAAATAACGGGTAACGTAATGTTTCCCTGCCGCATATCGCTACCTGGTGGTTTGCCAATTGCTTTCTCCGTACCACATAAATCAAGCAAATCATCACGAATTTGAAATGCCATCCCCACGTTATAGCCATACTGGTACAATAATCGACTATGCTCCTTAGAGACACCAGCAGCGATTGCTCCCAGCTGACAGCTTATTGCAATGAGCAACGCTGTCTTACGACGAATACGTAATAAATAATTACGTACACTTTGGTTGGTATTGTAAAAATCCCGAATTTGCTCCATTTCACCAATGGACATCTGAACTAAAGCTTTAGCTAATATGCGATGAATATCTGGATTTTTAAGTTCGGTGACTAACATCAAAGCTTTGGCATAAATGTAATCACCTGTGTACATCGCAATTTTATTATCCCATTTTGACTTTACAGTTGGTTTACCACGCCGCAACGCAGCATCATCAATCACATCATCATGCACGAGTGAAGCTGAATGTATGAGTTCTAATGGGACTGCAATGTATTGCAGCTTATTAATATCGTATTCACCAAACTTTGCTCCAAGCAAAACAAAAACGGGGCGTAAACGTTTCCCCCCAGCCTTAAGCAGATGAAGCGAGGTTTCACTTAATAATGGATCGTCACCCTCAATACTTTTGTAAAGCTGGCGTTCAATAAAATCTATATCTCGTTTTAAGGTACCAAAAATATCTACTAGTTTCATCCCTTCACCTGTGTCAACGTATTATTACTCCACAACTGAATATGCACCTTGTGGTCCAGTAAGCCAAGCTCATAGGCATAATCAAAATACAACTGCAAGCCTGCTTGAATTTTATCATTAAAATCATAACATAAATTAGTAAAATAGGAATGCCAATAATGATTGGTCCCGCCAATTTCATTACAGGCTTCTGCAACAAGCGAATCTAAATGAGCTAAGCTCTGCTGTTTACTATGAACAAACGCCGCCACTAACTCACCAATGAAGTCTTGATTTTGCTCTGCAAATTTAGTATGCACCGTCCATACAGCAAAAGTCATACTATGTCCTGTCCATGCTCTCCAGATTTCCCCTAAATCGGTAATGATAAACCCATGATCTTCCCACGAGGCACGAATCGCATGATCGCCAATTAACAGAGCAGCATCATGCTCAGCCATCATAACATCTAACCTTGGTTCACATACTACGTAGCTAGGATTAGCCCCAAATTTCTTGCTCATAATAATTTTTAATAAATTGACTGAAGTTGCAGATGTATTTGTTAGTGCAATGCTGACATCCCCTAACTCTTCAATAGGCTTACGTGAAAATAGTAAAATGGATTTGACTGCACCATCACTGCTCACCGATAAATCAGGTAATACCATTAACTGCTCTGAGCCAACACCATAAGCAAAGGAAGACACTGGAGCAACATCCAGTGTCTTGTCTAATATCCCTTGATTTAATACAGATGGAACCTCTACAACTAAACGGCTTGGCTTCGTTAGCCGATCCACATCAAAGTGATGATACATCGGCCAAGCATTTGTATATCTAATTTTACCGATGAGGATATCTCTTTCATAATTTTCCATAGTGTTATCCTCCTCGTTAAGAACAATTATCGTATAAATAAATCAATCGTAGTAAATGAAAATACAACAATACTTAATACACCATTCATCCAAAAAAATGCAGTTTGCAATCTACTTAGATCACTTGGTGACACAATGTAATGTTCATAAAACAACATCAAGAAGGCTACGATCATTCCTGCGATATACCAACCACCTAGATCCGCCATAAAATAGAGAGCAACAAATCCAATTGCTGTGGCAATGTGCATCACCTTAGCAATCGTAAGTGATCTAGCTACGCCAAAACGTACTGGTATAGAGTAAAGTCCTTCCTTCGTATCAAACTCTACATCTTGACAGGAATATATAATATCAAAACCTGCCACCCAAAACGTAATCGTGAAAAAAAACACCATCGCTGTCCAGTCTACCTTGCCGGTCACTGCCGCCCAACCTCCTAATGGAGCCAGGGCAATAGTTAGACCAAGCACAACGTGGCATAGCCATGTGAAGCGTTTAGTATAGGAATAAACAACTAGCATAATTACTGCAATAGGAAGCAGCTTTATAGCAAGTGGATCAAGCTTATACGCTGCCCAAAATAACAATACAAATGAAACAATAATAAAAATAATAACTTCACCGATTTTAAGTAATCCAGCAGGAATCGCACGGTTGGCTGTACGCGGATTTTTAGCATCACTTACCCGATCTATTAAGCGATTAAGGCCCATAGCAGCACTTCTTGCCCCAAACATCGCTAGCAGCACCCAGCCAATTTGTGCCCAGGTTGGCAGATGCTGATTAAGCGCTACAGAACCTAACATGGCTCCCATAAAAGCAAAAGGTAAAGCAAACACTGTATGCTCAAATTTAATCATTTGTAAAAAAATAATAGCCTTCTTAAACATCAGTTCTTACGTCTCCTTTGTTCCAATATGCAATGCGGCAATCCCACCTGTTAAAGGATAAGCTTGAACCTGCTGCAGCCCAGTTTCTTGAAATATTTGTAACAGCTCTTCACGTCCTGGGAATTGAACTAATGAATCTGGCAACCATTTATATTGCTCGTAACGTTTCGCAAAGATTTTCCCCAGCATGGGCAATAAATTTTTGAAATAAAAATAATACAAGCCCTTAAACGGCTGCCACGTCGGTTTAGATAGCTCCAGACATACCACCATTCCACCAGGCTTGACTACTCGCTTCATTTCGCTTAGCACTTGCTTTAAATCAGGCACGTTACGTAAGCCAAAGCCAATCGTAGCATAATCAAATGTATTATCGTCAAATGGAAGTGCCATCGCATTTCCTTGAACTAATGTAATGATATCATTAAGACCTTGCTGTTGCACTTTACTTTTTCCAACGGCGAGCATATTTTCGCTAAAATCAAGGCCTGTAATTGGTCCCCTAGAAGCTTGCGCCATACTGATTGTCCAGTCACAAGTCCCACAGCATAAGTCAATTGCACTATCACCTTGTGACATATTCATCTTTTTCATCGTAAACCTACGCCAAGCCTTATGTCTCCTGAAACTTAAAATATCGTTCATCACATCATACTTATGTGCAATGCTCTCAAATACATCATGAACAAACTCTTCTTTTGGCTTGGAATCATTTTGGGGATTCATATGTTCATTTCACCTTACCCTTCCACACACAAGCGAAGCTTACTTCTAAATGAATCATTTAAAGCTTGTACTAGCTCATCTAACTGCAAATGCAGTTTTTGAGCTTCATTTTCCGTCACTAAGCTTTGAATTTGTGCTATCGTTGTTGTAAATAACGTTTTAAACTGATCAGCTATATTATATTTAGACAAAAGCCCTGTCCATTCCTCTAGTCCAACCTTAGATCTAGATAACTTTTCTTTATCCTCAGACGAACCCGTCTCCATTATTTTCAAATAAGTATAGCTCATCCGTTGTTCAGGCAATGTGCCCTCAGGATCTAGCTCCTCTAGAACAACCTCAAGCCGACTAAATTCGGCTAATAATAGCTTCCACACGTTTTGTAGCGACTTGTCCAATGAAGCAGTAAAAGAAACAAAAAGCCCCATTTTTAAAGAGACCTTATCCTTCAAATATTGTTCTGCTGTTACTGACATTGTTTTCAGCCTAGTATATAGGTCTACCTTCATCCGGTTAACCTCACAAATCGCCGCACTCATCGAAGCAATCGTTGCAATATTACCTTCTTCAGCTAATAATTCATAAAAAACACTACTAAAATAATCACCTGCTAAAACTTTAAGCTGTCTCGAACGCATCAACTCATCTTCAATTGCACCTTCATTTTGATCTATAAAATCGTGAGTATCTAATCCCAGTTGTACAAGAAAAGAGGCTAAGGCGCAGGACTGAGCTGCATTTAAAGCATGGTCTTGTTGATGAGCATTTAGAAATTTATAAAGTAAATGTACACGAGGTACCGGAAATGCTGGCAGCTTCGTGTGCTTGGAAATCATATCGTACCCCACATACTTTTGAGCAAGGTTACTTATATGTTGAAGGTTCATTCTCGCTACTCCTCAATTAATTGTCACAATCTTGTCTATTATAGCATATGTTTTAAGGCTACGCACAATAGACAATGCATATTATTTGCGTTATAATTCAATGTCTTATTTTTTAAAATGTGATTGCCATAATTTCGTTTCGGTCATACGGAACCACGTTTTCATCTCTCTTGGCAATTGTTCATCTCCAAGCTCCTGTAATTGCTGTATTATTTCCTTAGGCCATTCTCCTTTTCGTATATCTGCCGCAAGCAATAAATATTTGTTTTTTGTCCATGGGTCTTCAGCTACAACTCGTACTAATAACTGATACACATTATTGGTCTGTTCCATGGAAAAAGAAATTAACTCTGCTAGACTCTCATATACGAAAGTGGGCTTGAAATTGTCGCCTGTTAGCTTCAAATCAACCGATAAAATATTTCTACTCAAATCTACCTTGCTTAACTTAACAGACAGCTCAAGCCTACTCAGCTCATCAACAAGATTAGCTGTGCTCAGCTCAATCGACTTCCCTATATCAGCTATTACTGGTGTACTATGTACTTCTTTAGAGGCATAGGAGGACAACGAGGATAAGCTCACCAATACATATACACTAACAAATGTAAGTCCAACACAACCTGCTATCCAAAGCATTTTTCGTTTCATGAACTTCCCCCCTCTATACCCATTGTATAAATAAAAAAGGCAGGCTATGCCTGCATTCACCAATTATTCTTCCGTATCAACTACGCCATGCTTCGTCATTACAATCGCTTTGCCTCGAACCTTAACTGCAGAAGTATGATCTGTAAATTGAGCGATCAGCACTTCCCCCTTATCCAGCTTCTCTGTATGATGAAAACGTGTATCTCTACCACGAGTTAAGCCAATTACAGTGACGCCTTGCTCCTTTGCCTTAACAACAAAATAATCGTTATTAGTTGTATTTGGTGTTGCCCCATTTGCAGAATGTTGTGTCTCATCCATAATTTAAGCTAACCTCCTTAAGTTTAATATTAAAAATAATGATAGCAAATGACTTGAAAAAAAAGAACGTGAACAATATGCCCACGTCCTTTTTTAGAGAAAATATGTAGAAATCATTATTTGATTCCGTCCTTAAGCGCTTTACCTGGTTTAAATGCAGGAATTTTGCTTGCAGGGATTTCAATTTCCTCTCCAGTTTGCGGATTGCGACCTTTACGTGCAGAACGCTCACGCACTTCAAAGTTACCAAAGCCAACTAGTTGTACTTTGTCTCCGTTTTGAAGGGCAGTAGAAATTGCTTCAAATACAGCGTCTACCGCTTTAGTTGCATCCTTCTTAGACAATTCAGTACTCTCAACTACTTGAGTAATCAAGTCAGATTTATTCATCATCATTCACCTCCCTGCCTAATGTTCTATGTTACTACTATTCTGTGTTTCCGTTTTACTGCAGAATATACGTTTTATAAGCCTAATATCAAAAAAACCCTGTAAAATTCGTTATATTCATTGACCACAGGAAAAGCGGACAAATTTATAGTAATACAGCCTACCCATAATTTCAAGTTTTTTAAATTTAATTTCCTTATAAAATTTCATAATTAATACTTAAATTTACATATAAAAACAGCTGTACGCAATATTTTACGTACAGCTGTAGTTAAATTAACTATAAAATAATGGCGATCAAGCCACCTGAACCCTCATTAATAATTCTACCTAAAGTCTCTTGAAGCTTGTAGCGAGCATTGTCAGGCATCATAGCGATTTTCCCTTGAATGCCTTCTCTAACAATAGAATGCAAGGATCTGCCAAAAATATCAGACTCCCAAATTTTAATTGGATCATTTTCAAAGTCCTGCATCAGGTAGCGTACTAGCTCCTCACTTTGCTTTTCTGTTCCAATAATTGGTGAGAACTCTGATTCAACGTCGACACGAATCATATGAATGGATGGTGCTGTCGCCTTTAGACGCACTCCAAATCTTGCACCTTGGCGAATTAGTTCTGGATCATCCAAGGCCATTTCAGACAAGGTTGGCGCGGCGATACCATAGCCGGTTGTCTTCACCATCTCTAGCGCTTCAGCAAAGCGATCGTATTCTCGTTTGGCATGTGTAAAATCCTGCATTAATTGTAGCAGATGATCTTTACCTCTAATTTCAACGCCTACCACTTCCATTAAAATGCCATCATACAGCTCATCTGGCGCATACAGATCAATTTCTGCTACACCTTGCCCCATATTTAATCCGCTTAAGCCGGCACGATCGATAAAATCGTATTCCATAAAGTTACTTACGACCCTGTCCACATCACGCAAACGACGAATGTCCTTTACGGTATCTCTAACGGAGTTTTCATAGTTGCTGCGTAGCCAATGATCTTCCTCTAGCACCATCACCCAGCTTGGCAAATTAACATTTACCTCATGTACAGGGAATTCATATAATACTTCACGTAAAACACCGGTAACATCCTCCTCTGTCATCGTTGCTGCACTTAGAGTAAGCACAGGTATATCATATTTTTGTGCTAGCTCACTACGAAGCTCTAACGCATCTTGGCTATTCGGATGTGTAGAGTTAATGACGAGTACAAATGGTTTGCCAACCTCTTTTAACTCATTAATGACACGCTCCTCAGATTCTACATAAGAATAGCGTGGAATGTCAGCAATTGTCCCATCTGTAGTGATGACTACACCAAGTGTAGAATGCTCCTGAATGACTTTACGTGTGCCAATCTCTGCCGCTTCCTGAAATGGAATTGGCTCTTCAAACCAAGGTGTTGAAATCATTCTTGGTCCGTTTTCGTCCTCATACCCTTTAGCGCCTTCTACTGCATAACCCACACAATCTACTAACCTGACGTTCACCTCTAAGCCTTCATCCACATTAATTTGCACTGCATTGTTTGGTACAAATTTAGGCTCTGTCGTCATAATTGTTTTTCCTGCTGCACTTTGCGGAAGCTCATCCACTGCACGTACTCGATCCGCTTCATTCACGATGTTTGGCAACACAATTGTTTCCATAAATCGTTTAATAAATGTAGACTTGCCTGTTCGGACAGCACCTACGATTCCGAGATAAATGTCTCCTCCGGTACGTTCAGCAATGTCCTTAAAAATATCTACCTTTTCCAATACCAATGATATCCCCTCCTCAAAATGACCCGAAGGAAAAATGCCTTGAGAGCATCCGCTTCGTTTTAAATTATGAATAATTATTACCAATACTACGGCAGGAGCGGCGCTCCTAGAGCTTCGTGTCCGCCGCTAAACATCTACGTGGAGAATGACTTAAACGAAGCGGCGTTAACTCGTACATGCATTTGGACTAGTATCATCATATGTACTAGATGCGTAATTATGACAGTAGAAGCATGTTACGCCCATTTTTTTTTGCAAGTTGCTGCTTCGCCATGAAGTAAACCTACCAATACTTTACAGCAAATCATATTCTGCCTATTTAAATACTATGTATCCACTAGGATTGATAGACCAAGAGACAAAAAAAATCCTATTGCAAAGGTACAATAGGATTTCAGACAACTATTTTTTCATCATTAATTTCATAAGTGCTTCCATATTGGATGGATTCATCCCGCTTTTTTTGACAGCACCAACAATTTCATTAATGGTACTTTCTGATACAGGTACTTTTGCTACAGCAGAAACCTGCTTAATCAATTTCCGAAGCTCAGCCTCACTTTGCATTGTAGACGGCTTTACTGTACTAGCAAGCTTCTTTACTTGGTTATCAGAAATGTGCTTTCCTGCTTTTTTGTTAATCGCATTCAACGCATCCTTAGGAACTTTACTCATACTCTTCTCTTACCTCCTCTGCTGTCCTCAAGACAGTGTATGAGGGGAGAAAACGTTTGGTGAAGCCCTACTGAGCCTATATATAGCCTATGTAACCAAAGTTATAGTCTAATACATAGCACCATAAACAGTTATAATCCATTAAGTGTGCCATTGTTCATAGGTTTGCAATGAAATCATTTCCATTTCTGTCTTTCGATCTCTGCCCATTAATGCATCCACCGCAATGCTGGGATCAAGCCCTTCAAACAAAACATGATATATTTGTGCCGCGATTGGCATTTGTACATTATATTTATTTGAGATGACATGAGCTGCTTTTGTCGTTCGGATTCCCTCTACAACCATGCCCATTTGACTTAATACATCCTCTAAGGACTTCCCTTGCCCTAACATGTAACCTGCTCGCCAGTTACGACTATGCTGACTTGTCGCCGTCACTACTAAGTCCCCAATCCCAGCAAGACCTGCAAAGGTTAATGGGTTGGCCCCCATTTCTACCCCAATTCGCGTAATTTCAGCTAGACCTCGCGTAATTAGAGCAGCTTTTGCATTATCCCCATGACCTAGTCCATCAGATAGACCTGCCCCTAAAGCAATAATGTTTTTGAATGCGCCCGCAAGCTCTACTCCGATCACATCTCGGTTAGTATATACTCTGAAATAAGTATTCATGAACAAATCTTGTGCAAGCTTAGCACGTTCATCATTAAGTGAAGCCACAACAATCGTTGTAGGGCAACGCTTTACTACCTCTTCTGCATGACTTGGACCAGACAATACAACAATTTCATTTTCATCGCATTCTAGCTCCTCTGCAATGACTGTAGAAATTCGCTTCAGGCTTTCCGTTTCAAAACCTTTTGTTGCATGTATCACTGTCATTTCATTGGTCCAATACGCTTTGAGGCTATGACTTACATCTCTAACTGCGGAAGAGGGCGCAACAATAACGACTGCTTTTGCACCAGTCACTGCCTGCTCCATATCACATGTCGCAACTAGGTTTGCAGGAAGTACAGCACCAGGCAAAAAATGTTCATTGCTATGTTTATTGTTAATTTCATCACGCTGGGCTTCACTTCTCGTCCAGATCATAACATTCATGTCGTTATCTGCTAGCACACTGCCTAACGCAGTTCCCCAACTACCTGCTACGAGTACAGCTACCTTCTCACCCAACTTGCTTTCCTCCCTTAGAACCTAGCTTATTTTCTTTTCCATGCACAAGCTTCACAATATTACTGCGGTGCCGCCAAAATGCAAAGAGACAAATAATTAGACTACTCCAAAAAACAGCATTAATTGGCTGTAGCAAGCCTAAAAAGATTGGAGTTAAAAACACAAAGATCAAAGATCCCAATGAAACATATCTCGTAAATACGATGCACAAAATGGCAACAATCCCTGCGTAAAGTGCAGGCAAAAAGGACAGGGTAGCCATTACCCCAATGGTAGTGGCAATCCCTTTTCCACCACGAAAGTGAAAATATATCGGCCAATTATGACCAACAATCGCAGCAAGTCCACAAATAGCTGGAATCCATTCTGATCCATTCCCAAGCAAAACTCCAAGCCAGATGGCTATGATGCCTTTTAATATGTCCAGCACAAGCACCATAATCGCAGGCCCTTTGCCAAGTACACGTAATGTATTTGTTGCTCCTGCATTGCCACTACCATGTTGACGAATATCAATGCCTTTTAGCAGCTTGGCTAATACGACACTAAAGCTAATGGAGCCAATTAAATAGCTAAGCACGATCGCAATGATTGACCACATCACAGAACTCTCCCCTATCCTTCGTCTGACTTACGGCGAGTAAACAACCGAATTGGCGTACCCTCAAAATCAAATGCAGCACGAATTTTATTTTCTAAGTAACGTTCATAGGAGAAATGCATGATGGATGGATCATTTACGAACACCACAATGGTAGGTGGCTTTACAGCAACCTGTGTCACATAGTTAATCCGTAAACGGCGACCTTTATCCGTTGGTGGTGGATTAATGGCAATTGCATCTGACACGACATCGTTTAACAGATGAGTTTGTACCCGCTTGGAGTGCTGATCCGCGACATGCTGGACAACTGGTAATAGCTTATGCAAGCGTTGCTTTGTTTTTGCTGATAAAAATACGATGGGTGCATAGGTCATGAACAAAAAGTGATCTCTAATTTTCTGTTCAAACTGTTGCATCGTTTTATCATCTTTTTCAACAACATCCCATTTATTCACAACAAACATCGTTGCTTTTCCTGCTTCATAAGCATAACCTGCAATATGCTTGTCTTGCTCAATAATGCCTTCTTCGCCATTAACAACAACTAAAACGACGTCTGCACGTTCAATCGCCTTCATAGCGCGCATCACACTATACTTCTCCGTCGTTTCATACACCTTACCACGTTTTCGCATGCCAGCCGTGTCAATGAGGACATAACGTTGTCCATCCTTTTCAAATGGCGTATCAATCGCATCACGGGTTGTGCCAGCAATGCTACTAACGATAACACGCTCTTCTCCAAGAATCGCATTCACCAATGAGGATTTACCTACATTAGGACGTCCAATCAATGCAACACGGATAACATCATCGTCATATTCGTTATCCTCTAGCTCTGGTAAATTGTCTGTGATCGCATCAAGCAAATCACCAATCCCCGTACCATGACTTCCAGATACTCCAATTGGCTCACCAAATCCAAGGTTATAGAACTCATAAATATGATCTGCACGTTCTAAATTATCCACTTTATTTACAGCAACAATAATAGGCTTACCTGAACGGTACAAAATATTAGCAACTTCTTCATCTGAGCCAGTTACACCTGTCTTGGCATCTGTCATAAATACAATGACATCCGCCTCTTCAATCGCAAGCTCTGCTTGCACACGAATAGATTTTAAAATCGGCTCTTCATCATCCATTTCAATACCGCCTGTATCAATGATACTAAACGATTTGCCGTTCCATTCTCCTACACCATAAATACGGTCTCTTGTTATACCAGGTTTATCTTCAACAATTGCGAGTCTATCCCCAATAATACGATTAAATATCGTTGATTTCCCTACGTTAGGTCTTCCAACAATAGCAACTACTGGCCTTGCCATAGACATACCTCCTGCACTTCATTTTATATACTACTAAGCAACTTCAACACAATAAAATCGAGTGAAGCTGATATTTGATGTCCAAATCCCCATTTTTCACGCTTCTCATCATAGCAAAAAATGTGTGAAATGGGAAATCGACATGAAACAAAAAACGACGAACCACCGCCTTGGGGGTCCGCCGATTTTATGCATGCTGATATCCCGATTATTTCAATTTGCTAAGCTTATCGCCGAAACGCTCGCCAAGTGTAATGCTAAGACCTTGACCACTTAGGGATACATTAGGATTATCTCCCAAATCTTCTTTTCTTACACTATTTCCGCCACGAGCAGGCTTATCCGTTCTTAGCTCTTGCTCTGGAGCTTCTTCTGTTTCTTTAATGCTTAAGCTGATACGTTTATCAGCAACATTCACATCAAGCACCTTCACTTGCACTGTTTGGCCTTGTTTAAGAACCTCATGTGGTGTATTAATGTGCTTGTGAGAAATTTGAGAAATATGCACTAACCCTTCAACACCAGGGGCAATTTCAATGAAAGCACCAAAATCAGCAATGCGTTTAACTTCACCAGATACAACATCACCTGTTTTGAATTGCTCTGAAGCAGTTTCCCAAGGACCCGGTGTAGCTGCTTTAATACTTAAGCTGATTTTACCTTTTTCCGGCTCAACTTTAAGCACCTTCACGTTTACTTGTTGACCTTCAGCTAATACATCAGCAGGTTTATTTACATGAGACCAAGAAATTTCTGATACGTGTACTAGACCATCAACGCCACCTACGTCAACAAATGCACCAAAATCGGTTAAGCGTTGTACTGTACCTTCAAGCTCTTGTCCTACCTTTAATCCACTCATAACTTGCGCTTTATTTGCAGCAAATTCTTCGTCTAAGACATCTTTTTGGGATAAAATCACTTTATTGTTTTCACGATCAAGTTCCTTCACTTTAACACGAAGTGTACGTCCTTTATAATCAGTGAAATCCTCAACAAAATGACGTTCTACCATAGATGCAGGAATAAAACCACGTACGCCAACATCTGCAACGATACCACCTTTAACAACATCAGCTACAACAACTTCAAAAACTTCACCATTTTCAAAGCGTTGTGCTAATACGTCCCAAGCGTTTTCGCTATCGATTGCACGTTTGGATAAAACAAGACGTTCTTTTTCATCGTCAATGCTAACGATTCTTGTTTCTACCTCTTGTCCAACCTCAACGACATCACCTGCATTTTCTAAATGAAGGGATGATAACTCACGAATAGGTATAATACCGTCATATTTATATCCAATGCTTACATAAGCTTGGTTATCTTCAATTTTGATAATGGTGCCTTTGACGGTATCCCCTTTTTTCAAAGATACGATTTGCTCCAATTGATCTTGATTCACTACTTCATTCGTTTCTTGCACATTGTTTTCTTCCGACATGTCAATACCCTCCTCAATTCAAAAAAACCATTTATTTAAACCCGCACTTCGCGAGGTTCAAAACGTAAATAAAATAATAAATAATGACTGTAAGCAAATAATTCTATCTTATTATATTACAATGATTACCCAGCTAACTTCAATTCCGTAATTTTATTCATCAGCTCGGCAGTTAACAAATCAACGTTATCTGGCGAGGGATTTTCTTTATATTTTGCCAAATCAAGTGGCTCCCCATAAATAACTCTCACCTTACGGAACAATTTATAGTTACCAACAATGGCAACAGGAACAATCGCTGCATCACTTCGTAAAGCGAAGCTTGCGGCTCCTTTTTTTCCATCTCCTTGATCATGACGACTCCCCTCAGGAAAGATGCCCATGATCTTACCACTGCGTAATATATTTAATGAGTTTTTTATGGACTCTTTACTCACTCCTCCACGTTTAACAGGGAATGCACCTAGTTGAGTGATAAGCCATCCAAAACCCCAAACCTCAAACAATTCCTTTTTCGCCATAAAATGAACTTTGCGATCCAGCAAAATCCCAATCGTAGGTGGATCAAAATTGCTAATATGGTTGGAAGCAAGTATTACGCCACCTTCTTTTGGAACGTGCTCAATTCCTGTTGCCTCTAAGCGGAACAACAATTTGTATAACACTCTAAGCACTGCTACAGCAAAATTATAGATCATGCTTTGCTCTCCATCCCTTGCCTATTGCAATATGAAATAATTGCATCCACCACTTGTTCAATTGTCATAGAAGTTGTATCCAACAATATAGCATCATGCGCTTGTGTCAGTGGCGAAATCTCTCTTTGCTGGTCTAGCTGATCACGCTGCTGGATATCTTGTTTTAGCTGTTCAAGTGTAATGGATTCTTTGTCTGACATTTCATTATATCTACGTGCTGCCCGTTCTTCCACTGAAGCAGTCATATATATTTTGACTTCTGCATCAGGCAAAACGGTTGTCCCAATATCTCGGCCATCCATGACAACACCTTTGCGCGTAGCCATCTGCTGCTGTAAGGCAACTAATCTTGTTCTGAGCGCCTCCAGCTGTGAGTATTGCGACACAATATTATTTACAGCATTAGAACGAATTTCATCTGTTACATTTCTATTATTCAAAAATACTTGTTGACGCTCTTCGCCTGGCTCAAGCACAATTTGAAGCGAATTAAGTGCTTCTAGCATGTCCACAGATTGCTCTGGTGGAATACCTTTGTCAACAAAATACAAGGTAGCTGCGCGGTACATTGCCCCCGTATCTACATACACATAACCAAGCTGGTTTGCGACCATACGGGCAATCGTACTTTTACCTGCACCTGCCGGTCCATCTATGGCGATGTTAATTTTGTTATGTTGTAGTGAAACCCCATTTGCCAACAGGTTATTTCCTCCTCAAGTCTTGCTCACTAAAAAAGCAGGCATTGCCTGCGACGTGAAAATTATACCACACATCACAGGTTCATGCAAAAGACAAGTGTGATATTATAGCCTTTTTAGACTCATTTAAGGTACAATTCGCACCCCTTCTAATCTTTCCGCCGAAGATAAAATACTTCGGATTTCAGGCACACATAGTGCCCCCTGGAAAACAATAAGCAATACAAGCAATAAAATAGCAACTCTTTTTAGCCAAGGCTCAATGATATGACAAAACACGAGAAATAACCTTATGTAATTTTCCTGTTCTTGTCGTGAATCCATGCTGATTAGCCTCCTAAAAATGATGCTTTGTATTATTATCACCAGCATGTCCACTCCATAATAAAACCATTCGTAGTTTGCACATCTAAATATTTACAATTATTCCTAACGGTTTCTAAAGTCAAACTGACGTTCAAAACAATAGCGAATCAGCTTTTGCCGCTCCATATCCGAAATACTTGTAAATTTCAGAAAAATCATATGATGCCCATTGTCCAATTGCTTGGTTCTTACAATTTCAGCCTCAAAAGGGACGTGATCAATTGATCCATTTTTATAGGAAATTAAGAGCCAGCAGTAGATTTCATCACCTTGCACTAATTGACGATGCCCTTCATAACGAAAAGCTAATCCCCCGCCACCTACATCTTCTGTTAAAGCAATAAATCGACTTTGATCCTTTAGCTGTACCGCAATTTCTAGCTTGGCTGTTACTCTTAAAAAGTTCCTTCTTTGAATTTTGGTAATATTCTCTGGTTCAGGTTTACGTATTCTTATGAGATGGATGACATCATCACTAAATCCAAGTACATACGTATTAAAATAATTTTTAACCCCACCTTCTGTTAAGAAGTAAATCGAAAGCTCATCACCAGTATATAACCTTTTGACACGACCACTTCCTATTTCAATAGGGACCTCAATCAGCATAAATTCATCCTGTACATCCGCAATTCTGGATTTGCATTCTTTATCTGTGTTATTCTCCTCTGCTGACGCAACCTGGATGTACAACAAATCATTGACTTTAGGTAACAAGTCCTCACCCGCCCCTACTTATATTAGATCAATATTACTACACGATTATAGCATGTAGCTCTTCATTTTGCATGAATCACTTGACACTTTTAATACATTACGGGCTTATCACAAAAAAAAGAACTGTACTAGCATTCGCAGCATTTTAGCCACGTGCAGTACAGTTCTCTTTAAACATTTTTTGTTACTTTTTTTATTTATTTTTCACACGTTCAATGCTTTCCTCGTTGCCATTGTCCGCATTAATATAAATTCGATATTCTGTTTTATTGATTTCTCCGCCAAACTCATACGTTAATACTTCCTCAGACATATCGTTTTTAATCAACGCTAAGCGATCATATTTCACTTTAAAGTCAGGATTTAAATACTTTTTCGCTTGAGCCGCAGTTAACTTCGCTTTTGGAATATTTACGCCATTATCCTTTTCATAAACATAGTCACTTGCTTGCATCCCTGTTACTTGTCCGTTATCTAATGCAACACGTAGTGATATTTTCTCAGGGTATACAACAACACCATCTCTTGTGCTTGCATAGGTAAAATTACCCACCTCACCAAACTGATCATAGCTAACGGCAACAACATCATCATAACCTTTACTTTTCAAAAATCCATCTGCTTGTTGCTTCGCTTCACCATAGGATAGCTTAGGCTTCCCAAGTGTACGCTCATAGTTAAATGTAATTAAATGACCGCCATTACGTGTATAATCTAAAGTTGCATATTCTCCATCTTTGCTACTATCTATTTTCGCACGATAGGAAGCCCACTCTGTTCCACGTCCGTTTTCAGTAACCTTAATCGCGGAGTGATCCTTCACACCTGTAAATTGAGCTGCTTTCTTCATAATTTCGTCTTGGTTAATCGGCTTTTCCCCTATTTTCTTAACGGAACGTCTGGTGTATAGATTTGAAATCGTTGGTCCCCAATCAAGCTCTGGGTATTCCCCAACCTTTTTGTCGACCATTTTGAACCCATCTATAATTGTACTGTCTCCGCCTTGTTTTGCCGTTGCAAGGGTGGTCTCTACATCCATCCACCGTAAACGATTGCCTATAACTTTATCCTGAACGCCTTGCAAATCCTTGGCAATTTCCTCTGCACTTTTATGCAGCTGTTTTAAATTTTTCATTTCATTTTCGGTGAGTGGCGACTTAGTCAAATCTCGAAGGGAAGCCTGATAAGAAAACTTAGAGATTCGAGATAAAAACTCTTCTGTTTTATTAAATGGAAGCATCGCCACAGGTAATTGACTGATTTCATTTTGTGCTTCGCTCGTAATTCTCCACACATTTACAAGTCCCTTGCGTTGTGCGCCCACAGAAGCTGAATTTAACGTCAACGTATTGCCAAGCTCATTATGTAGACGATCTACATGAAAGGATAAATCATGAAAGGCACGTTGATAATTGTTTTCAGCTTTAATTAAAATCGCATTTTTCTCTTGGTTTTCCTGATACCCCCATACGACAGAACCGATTAATAAAAGAGTCATTACAGGAAATAATATAGCACTTAGTCGTTTATACATTATTTATACGCTCTCCTTTCTATTTCTAACTTGACGTTAGTTTGACAAGAAAAAAGAAGCTTTATTCATGTTTTTATATTTTTGGTTTTTATGGCTCATAACTTTCAATTTTAAAATGTATTTCATTATCACAAATACACTGTTTAAAACCGGTTACCAGTTCTCCATGGATATAAGTTCCGCGCAAAATGAATTTTTCATCACACGTTTTACAAGTAATTTTGATTTTAACACGCAATAAAAAACACCCCTTTGATTTTTTACATCATTAGGGTGTCCTTATTTTGGGAAATTAATCCATTCCTCTTGTCTTCATCATTCTAAAAGGAGAACGTTTATTGGCGCGATATACTTTTCCTAAGCCTCCATACCAAAAATATAACATCAAAGGAACAATGTACCATATCCAGTAGTCTAGAATGTTCTCTAAAATCCAATCATATACACCATGCCAAAACCATGGAATTAAAAGAGAATATAATAATATTCTTCGGCTTTTCCATTGTTTCGTAAATTTAGCTAGCCCTAAATAGTATCCCATCATGACCCCAAATAGGGCATGTCCAGAAACAGGCAATAAGCCTCTTAGCAACACTGTTCCGAAAAACACTTGGTTACTCATCGCATACAATACGTTTTCTACAGTAGCAAAGCCAAGTGAGATCGCAACTGCATACACAATTCCATCGTAGGGTTCATCAAATTCAGCATGATGATATATAAAATAAAATAACACAATCCACTTTAGCGTTTCCTCAATCCCGGCAGAAATGAGAAAAGCCGAAACAAAAGATCCTTCTCCAAGCCAAATCACGAGTCCTCGTTGAATAATCATGACAGGTACAACAATCAAAAAACCAAGAAAAAACATTTTAAGTACTAAATGTAATGGTTCAGAATCATACTTGTCCTTTAAATAAAAGAAAGTCAGCAAGGCAAAGCCAGGGGCTACCGCTGCAATTAATATTGAGAATAATAGCAACGATTCTCCCCCTCCCGCCTTGCTACCTATGCATTCTCACGCTTTAGTTCACTCTCTTAAAATGGCTGCAAATTACTTCAATTGCTTTCTCAGCCATAACCACCTGTCCGTATTCCTCTAAAACTGCCGAGGTGACAGAGGTTGCTTCCCCATATTCAGCCAACACAGCGATTACAGCAGGTTGTTTGCCTTCTTCTATTTCTTCAGGTTCCAATTGCAAAATCCAGCTTCGATTATACTTATAAAGTACACCTACGTCCGGAATCATATGTCGCAACACATGTGCGGCTTCAATTAGAATCTCGAAATCATCAAATGAGTACAGAATTGTATCGGTTTGCTCTAATGTGACTTCCATTTCGTAAACCTCATCCGGTATTTCATCCTCATAGGATGATCTATCATCACTATGGTGATCGTATTTTCCTCTTGTCACAATGACTACCATCCCTTGAGCTGGCAATGCAAAAACTTCAACAGCCAAAGGTCCTGTAGCATCAAAGCCAACTTCACTATAAGCTTGATCCATCATTTCAGTGAACAAGTCGTGAACTTTAGGAATCTCCTGCCACATATCCTCTTTCTGGATGCCGCGTTCGCTAAGATCATCAAATGTGAGGAAAATCCGTATCTTATCCTGACCTAATCTTTCAATTTTCATAAAACAGGACCCTCCTCTCCAAGCTTGTAATAACAGATTATGATTCCCTCTGCAATATGTGCTGGAAATGGTTCTTTGTAAGTATGTTATCATTATTTTTCATGAAATGCACGCAATAAAATAGACAAAAAAAGAATCATTTTCCGCAAGGCTAAAATCCTCGTGGAAAATGATTCAAAAGTGGTCAGTTTTTTTACAATCCTGGGATAATCGTGCCTGTTTCCTTTAGGATACCTTCCACTTCTTTACGTACCTCTGGATTACTTTTTATAAAGTTGGTGATTTGCTTTAAATTGGATTGCTTCATATGCGTCTCATCATGGAGTCCGCTTGAACTAGGGTGTACCTTTTCATGTTTGTCATCAGTATGACAAGTGGAATGGTGATGCTCCTTATCATGTGTTTTACAACTGTCACCAGATTTTAGGCTAGACCAGTTCCACATCATCCCTGCCTCTTTACCAGCGGACATGAGTGCTTTATTTCTGTTTATAAGCATTGCACTAACTGCACCCAAAAACACTCCACATAAAAATGAAGATGATTTCATATGCGAACAGCCTCCTTTAAATATTTTAAAGCCAAGCTTATTGTTCTCATCTTAATGCAAACTCATGCATGCCACACTTGTTCTTCCGTAGAATGATCATAATAAATAATTGTATTTGGCGTAATATCAAGCACTACGTAGTTAGGGTCGTCTGGTCCTTTGAACCATTGCTTGTACTCTTCCTTCCACATCGTATGTCGAAGCTGTTCATTACTTGTAATGCTACATTTCCCTTCAATTTCAACAATTTCATGCTTATCTCCTGCGTCAGCACCCAATAACAAGCTAACATTTGGATTTTGCTTCAGCTCATCCACTTTTGCACTGCGACGATCTGTAGCTAAATGAATATCTAAGCCGTCATGCTGCATTGCCATGTATCGTTGCTTTGGCTTTCCTTCCTCAACCGTTGCAAAGGATGCAATATGGTGTTGGTCCAAGGTTGAAATAATTTTTTGTTCCAACTCTGCTTTATTGTTTAGTTGATGATTGTCCATGGTGTCTAAAACACTCCTTTTGCTAAAGTAGTAATTTTGCGTACACCATAGTATTGCCCAATCCATACAAAATCAACTACCAACATGAACCTTGCCCCAAGGGGACTCACTGATTCCCCACCAAAGCAGCATAAATAAAATAACTACAAAAATAAACAAAAGGAAATTAAAAAACCATCTCGTTATTTTCAAACGCTGTGAAGGATATAACTCCCTCCGTGACGGCATATCACTTACACTGGATTCATCCTCGTCAAAATAATGACCAGATACGCCAGAATCTCCCTCTGGTTGTGTTGAGACAAATTCAGAAGATGGATTTTCCTGCTCCGTTGACAGTTTTCTCCTCCTACCGAACTTTTTTATTCTACTTAAATTTTGTTCGCTCATAATTCCCTCCGAAACTTAATCACTAAACCAGAGATACAGTCAATGAGAAAGTGACATAATATAGGTGCCCATAAGGTACCTGTCGCAATATAAATAAAACCCAAACCATAGCTACTGAGAAACACCCAACCGGTTGGAATAAAATGATTTAAATAACGCACATGAATGAGGGCAAATAAAATACTAGTCCAATAAGGACCTATTGCATATTGAATGGCTCCACGAAATAAAAGCTCCTCACATATCGCTACAACGATCGATATAACAACGATGTGCCACACAGGCCTTTTACGAAACAATAATACGTTAATTCCTCCGTCATCTAAACTTTCCTCACCGATAAATCTTGAAATAATTAAGTCAACTAAAAACATAATTAATGCTAGTCCGATGCCGTAGTACAAAAATTCGTCACTTTTAGGAAATTCCATTACAGAAAAAGGACTTCTTTTCTGAAAAAATATGAGGATGAGACCGATAAATAAAGTAAGTCCTTGAGTTAGGTATAAATTAATTAGCAACAAACGATCAGTTAACACAACAGGTTTTTTTATTTTTAGTTTTTTCATTACGTAATCTAGTCCTATTCTTTTGAATGTATTTTTACCCAAGCATACTTAAGTGGGACCCAAATTATTGGTTAGGAGCGTCTATATCACTATGATACATAAACGTAAAATTAAGGTTGAAGTTATGTTTGTAATTGGTTTTTTAAGCACACTTATTATTGCATTTGGTACGTTTTATTTAGGATTAAGAATGGGTGTAAGCCAGACTGAAGCTAAATATAGCTATCTTAAAACCTCACCACCAGAATTAGAATCCTCTTCTTCCTATGAGCAGCAAGATTTAGTTACATATTATTATGTCGTGTTTCAGCCTTATCAGCAATTCAAAGATCACTTTGATAAAATGTCTGACATCGTGAAGCAAAGTGATACATCTGCTAAATCTAAAGAAGCGTTAAAGAAAATTCGCTCCGAGGCTCAAAAGCAATATGAGCAAATTGCAGCAAACTCAATCGCTGCGGAATCACCTTTGCTAAAGGAATCGCATAATGACATTCTTAAAAGTCTTAAGCTTTTTGATCAAGGGATTGGCAACATTCTAAATGAGAACAAAAATGTAGACCAATTAAGAAATATTTTGTACGAAAACAATTTTACTTCTAAAGCAATAACTTATGGATTACAGGCTCAGAAAAAATATTATACATCAATTTTAAAGTGGACTGCAAAAAGCAATCATAACGTCGCAACAGATTACACATTTAATAACAATACTACGATTAAGCAATGGAAAGGTTTCTCCTTGTCCATTAAAAATAAAGCAGTGACAGATATTATGCTAAAGAATACACTTTACGTATCATACCTGCCACAAGATATGACAGCCAAAATAGATCAAATGATTAACAGCGGCAAAGCTGCAACCTTGAAGCTTGAAACGATCACTTCCATTGTGAAAATCCTCACAGAAACCGAGGCTGTACAGAAGAAGGAATTCGTTAAATGGAGAAACGCTTATTATGTTGGAGAGTTTCTTCCAACGTTACCGTTTTTTGTTGAGGACTAGGTTAAGGACTAATTTAGTGTAAACTACACCTATTGACAGGCTTCATAGGTCGTGGTACATTATTGAAAATTAAACTATAGCAAACACGAAGAAGGAACAAAGTTAACGAATGAGACTCCCAGAGAGCCGGTGGTGCTGTGAACCGGTAGTTGAAAGTTATACTTTAGCGCTCCTGAGTTATTACGTTGAAATTTGTAGTAGGCGTAATCGGATAAAGTCCGTTATCATTTGTTGTCTTAAGACATCACAAGGCTGGATTTGCGAAAATACAGCGAATTAGGGTGGTACCACGAATATCTCTCGTCCCTTACTAAGGAATTAGTATGCGGATTGAGAGTTTTTTTATTTTTGTTCCAAGGATTTTTGTAGAGAAACGAGACTTTATACACCCTTATCCTTTGCTCCACTGCATTAGCAAAACATTAATGCAAAGAAGCATTTACAGTAGAAGCGAATGCCCTAAGATAGATATTGATTATTTATTTTATTCTAACTTTAGCGGCAATGCTATATAAAAGCTCTAGCATTTGTCATTATGCTTGGCTCATCAAATTTTTAGGAGGATTAACATGTTAAAGGTATTAGTATCGGATCCAATTAGTGACTTAGGTATTGAGCAGTTGATTGATGCACAAGATGTAACGGTGGATAAAAAAACAGGCCTGAGTGAAGATGAATTAATTCAAATTATTGGCGATTACGATGCTTTGCTTGTACGTAGCCAGACAAAGGTAACTGAAAAAGTGATGAATGCAGCTACCAAATTAAAAGTTATTGGACGTGCAGGCGTTGGTGTTGATAACATCAATTTGGATGCAGCAACAAGCCGAGGCATTATTGTCATTAATGCGCCTGATGGAAACACCATTACAACCTGTGAACATGCCTTTGCTATGATGATGGCACTTGCTAGACATATCCCTCAAGCTTATGCCAAGACGATTACGGGCACATGGGATCGTAAATTCCTTGGTGTTGAGCTTCGTAATAAAAAGCTTGGTGTACTTGGTATGGGGCGTATCGGAAGTGAGGTTGCAAAACGTGCAAAAGCCTTTGGCATGGATATTTTAGGCTACGATCCATTCTTGACCGAGGAACGTGCTGAAAAGCTAGGTATCACACTTGCAACGGTTGATCAAGTTGTCCGTGAAGCTGATTTTATTACGGTCCATACTCCGCTAACACCAGAAACGAAGCATATGATTTCTACAGCGCAATTTAATGTAATGAAAAAAGGAATGCGGATTATTAACTGTGCACGTGGAGGCGTAGTTGACGAAGCTGCACTAGTAAAAGCGATTGATGATGGCATCGTTGCAGGCGCAGCCTTTGACGTATTTGAAAAAGAACCACCTGAAGCGGATCATCCGTTCTTAAACCATCCTAAAATTATTGTTACGCCACATTTAGGTGCATCTACAGTGGAAGCACAAGAAAATGTTGCGATTGATGTATCTGAACAAGTCTTACACATTTTGCGGAATGAGCCGTTTAGAAATGCGGTTAATATGCCACCAGTTGCACCAAGCGTCATGAATAAATTACAGCCATATTTTGAATTAGGTGAAAAACTAGGGACATTTGCTTCCCAGCTTAATCATCAAGCAGTAAAAGAAATTCATGTCGACTATGCAGGTGACTTATCTGAGGTGGATACACAACCACTTACTCGCTACATTATTAAAGGTGTATTATCCCGTCACTTTGCGGAGGATGTTAACATCGTCAACTCTATGCATTTAGCAAAAGTACGTGATATTAACGTTGTTGTGTCTAAGACGGTTGCGACTAAGGGCTTTACGAACCTAGTGACTGTTGCACTTAAAGGTGAAGATGATTCAGAACAACGAATTGCTGGTACTTTATTAAATGGGTATGGTGCACGTATTGTACAAATTAATAAATTCCCAGTTGATGTTGCACCACATGGTAACCTATTGTTTATTTCTCACAATGATAAACCGGGAATTATCGGTAAAGTAGGTACATTACTTGGCGAAAATGAAGTTAATATCGCGGCGATGCAGGTAGGTCGTAAAATAGTTGGCGGAGAAGCGATCATGGTTCTTTCCGTTGATAAAGAGCTCGATAAAAATGTCATTGATGCCTTGCTTAAAGTTACTGAAATTAATAAGGCGAAGCAAATCGAGTTTAAATAGAAGCGTAAATTAGTGGTTGTCAGCGTTTGAAGGTGGACAGCTACGATCCAGAGAGTTCTTTCGATCGTTGTTGAAACCAGATTCCTTACATTATACTCAGGCCCTATTTTTGACAACCACTAATTAAAAATGAAGAAGTAAAAGTGATAATTAAAAAACACTTTTTGTAGTAAATTAAAAAAACCTTCTTGTTAGCGAGGAAAGCTTTGAAAGACTTTCCTACTAACAGAAGGTTTTTTCAATTATAGAGCTTATTTAAGCGCTAAATTTACAAATCAGTGCTTGGCAGCCAACCTCACTTGGCGAAGAGACAGAGAGATTGTGGAGTGGCGTCTTTAAAACCAGATTCCTACCCTTAATCTCATTGTAAGGAATCTGGTTTTAACAACGGTGCGAAACAACTCTCTGGATCGTAGCCTCCTCCACAGAATTGCTATCAAGCCCTTATTTTAGTTGAGTCTTAACAAAGCTTGCAAATTGTTCCACGATGAACAAGAATAATCCCTTTCATTCAGCAAAACCTGCCTTTTGGGTTATTCCATCTATCCTTTTGATTCGACAGGGAAAAACAGATGAAACACCGTTCCTTCATTTAACTCACTTTCAACTGTAATTTCACCTTCATGTGCATCAACAATATTTTTAACGATCGACAAGCCAAGTCCAGTTCCACCAGCTACGCCTCGCACTCTAGCCTTGTCCGCTTTATAAAAACGTTCAAAAATATAGGGTACATCTTTAGGTGGAATTCCCATGCCCTGATCAGCAATAAAGGCATGTATCATCGGTTGTTGATTTCGTACTATATTCTCTGCTCCAATCGTCACGACGGTATGATCACCAGAATGACGATAGGCATTATCAAGTAGGTTCGTAAATACTTGCTCTAATCGATCTTCATTTGCTTTAGACAAAATAAGATCATCCGAGGCAAGCGCTAAATGAAGATCAAGCCCCGCCTCTTTTGCGCGTACTAAAAACTTTCGATAAACACGTTCAAGTAGCTCATGCAAATCCACCTGCGCCATCACCATTTCCGTATGCCCAGCTTCCATTCTAGCTAAATCAAGCAAATCATGGACAAGTCGCCCCATTCGAAGTGACTCGTCATGGATAACTTGAATTAGCTCTTGGCTTTCTTCTGGTGAAGTTGCCATACCATCGATTAAAGCCTCACTATAGCCTTGCATCATAGATAATGGCGTTCTAATTTCGTGGGACACATTGGCTACAAAATCTCGACGCATTTTCTCAAGATTCACCTCTTCTGTCACGTCCCTAAGCACAGCAACAGCACCACGCAGCTCATTATTGGAAAATAAAGGAGCCATGTGCACAGACCAAGTTCCTTGCTTCACATATACATGCTCACTTTGATCGTTACCTTGCTGTAGCAATTTCTCAAACATATCCTGTAATGGCTGTGGAATTGGAGAGTCAATAAGCTGCCCCCACATCGCTAAAACATCTTCACCTGGTGGATTGGTTAAAATGATGTTTCCTGTTCGATCTAATGTAATGACCGCATCGGTCATACTTTTAAGGATGCTAGCTAAATGTTCTTTTTCATGGTTTAAGCTCTGGATCGTATTTTCAAGCTCTTCTGCCATGTGGTTAAACGTATTCGCAAGCTCACCAATCTCATCGCTTGTTCGTAAGGACAGCCTTGTATCATAGTTCCCTTTGCGTACTGAGTCAGTCGCAGCAATCAACTGCTGCATTGGTTGTGTAATCTTTGTAAATAAGAACAACGCAAAAAAAGTGGTGAGGGAAAAGCCAATAATCGCCACAATCACAAATAGCTTTTTTATTGCTTCTGGATTTGTAAAATTAGTATCTATGTAGGGCAATAAAAATAAACCTAAACTTAGCATCACACAAGCGACTAAACCAATAATGGTAATCCATAGCTTGCCAACGAGTGTTCTCCAAAAGTTCACTTATTTAGCTACCTCCAGTTTGTAGCCAACCCCCCACACTGTGGTTATCATCGCAGCCGCTTCCGGGGATACCTTATTTAGCTTTTCTCTTAACCGCTTCACATGGGTATCTACTGTACGCAAATCGCCAAAAAATTCATAATTCCAAACATCTTTAAGCAGCTCCTCACGCGAAAAAACCTTATCAGGGGATATCGCCAAATAATGAAGAAGCTCATATTCTTTTGGGGTTAAACTAATTTCGTGTCCATTGGTCGTTACACGATGAGCATCATGCTCAATAATTAAATGAGGGAAAACAATATTGTTGCTTGTACCACTTTCTTTTGTCAAATAAGCAGTAGCAGATGCACGACGCATAATGGCCTTGACTCGATAAATGACTTCACGCGGGCTAAATGGCTTCACAACATAATCATCAGCACCAACCTCAAATCCTTGAACCCGATTCATTTCCTCGCCTTTTGCAGTTAACATTAGGACAGGGGTTGATTTAATTTGTCGTAAGCGACTACATACCTCAATGCCGTCTATTCCAGGCAACATTACATCAAGTAAAATCAAACCATAATCATTATTTGTCGCTTTCTTAAGCGCAATTTCACCGTCTTCCGCCTCATCAATTTCATATCCTTCTTTTTCTAGATACATTTTAAGAAGGCGGCGAATACGTTCTTCATCATCAACCACCAAAATCCGGTTTTCATGATCTGTCATAGACAACACCTCCTTCAGACACTCCCTATTTGTGAATAGGAATAAAAATATTTGTGAACATATATCGAACATTATAACTCAAATTGGTTACAGGTTACAGTATTTTTACATAACTTGTCCAGACAATATGCTCACTTTACTTTGTTTTATTCTGTGATTTTTTCCCTGCTAATCTTGCCTGTTTATATAGACCCTCAATCTCTTCTTTTGTTAGCGGACGTGAAAGCCCTCTTTTCAGGTTGCCCAAAAACAAATCACCAAATGCAATCCGTTTTAGCTTATTAACAGGATGGTTAATTGCATCAAACATACGACGAACCTGACGATTTCTACCCTCTGTGATCGTAATTGAAATCGTGGCAAATTTACCTTCAGGATCAATATCTTGATATTCAACCTCAGCAGGTGCTGTCATGCCATCCTCTAGCATAATGCCTTTTTTCAGCTTATCTAAAGCTGTTCCATGGGGTACACCCTTTACTGTCGCAATATACGTTTTAGGGACATGGTGTTTAGGATGTGTAAGCATATGCGCAAAATCTCCATCATTGGTTAACAGCAATAAACCTTCTGTATCGTAATCTAAACGACCCACAGGATAAAGACGCTCTGAGACCCCTTTTAGATAATCGTTTACGATTTTTCTACCTTGAGGATCTGAAGCGCTTGTAATTACGCCTTTAGGCTTGTTAAGCATCATATATACCTTTTTTTCGGCACCGATAGTTTTACCATTTACTTTAATGACATCAACGGAAGGGTCAACTTTTGTACCAAGTGTGGTAACCACCTCGTCATTGACTTCAACCTTCCCTTGTAATATTAATTCTTCACATTTTCGGCGAGAAGCAACTCCTGCTTGTGCCAATATTTTTTGCAATCTTTCCATGTTCGTTAAGTCACCTCTTATTCATGATACCCATCAAAGCATAAAATCACAACAGAAAAAATCGTATACGGTTTAAAAGAGCACAACAATTGCTGCAATAAATAAAGAAAACTCGATGAAAATGTTTTTCCACCGAGTTTTTTAGAGTGATTTTTAATTATAGGGCCACCCTTTATTTAAATCGATTATCTGAATTAAAGCGATCGTCCGACTGGTTAAAACGATCATCCGATTCAGACTTCGTTTCTGTTGTTGTCTCTGAGATTGCAGGCTCTTGTACGTCACTCATAACATTAGGATTGTTATCCTGTTTCTTCTTTTTACCAAATATAACTTTCCCTAACCAGGCAAAAGCGGCAATAATAAGAACAAATCCCTTTTTCAAAAATGCTAAAATCAAAGCAAGAAGTCCTGTTTTTTTAGCAACAACCGCACCTGCACCACCTAAAATAAGTCCAGTTAAGCCATAAGCCGCTGCTTTATCTGTATCTGGGTTAAAGTCAGTATATTTATTTCCATCCTTAAGTGAAAAATTTTCAATAATATCCTTTTGGACGATGGCGCTATCTTTATCAAGTGTATCAGGTGAAGAGACAAGAATCGTTGAAATTGTACCTTCACGGGTCAATATACGTGTATTGTAGTTTACAAGTTTATTGTGCTCTGCATCTTGCAACAATGTAGCCCAAGTTAAGCTATGTATACTCTCATCATAATGTGGTTCAGCGTGCCAACCCAATACATTTAAATGATATTTAGCATCTAGCTGTTTATTGGACTCCTCTGTACCTTTACGATAGCTATCTAACAGTGCACTAGCATCAATATCACTTTTCTCTTCATCCTTAATATGACCAGTATCTTCATATTCTAAGAACAATGACCATGACATATCTTCTGGAAGAATCGTACCAATTTCACGACCATTAGGAATATTTCCTGTTTCCTTTAAATATACGATCGAGTCCTTTTCATCAAGAAAATAATAACCTTTTGGTAATTTCAATTGTGCAAGAGCAGTTCCAACATCAATACTTTGCCCTTGGCCTTCAATCCAATTCAAGTTAGCTAATGGATTCTCCTGTTGAGTATTGTTTGTTGCTCCGTCTTCGTTTGTTGCAAAAGATGGTGCCGGTAACAGCGTAGTTAATAAAACAGCAATCATCAATGATAATGCCCCGAACCTAAAACGTTGTTTATTAATCACTGGTATTTCCTCCCTTTTTACTCCCTCGTTTAATCGTTAATATTTTACAAGCTGTGTAATAAGTTGTATAGCGCATTAAGGTAAAACACACAAAAAAACTACCTTAGAACTAGTTCTAAAGTAGTTGGTGTTGTATGATTTGGAAATCTTTGTACGACAAAAGTAATGATCAACTAAAAATAAGCAAGCACACTGCAATTGCGGCAATAAATCCTACTATGTCCGAAAACAAGCCTACCTTTAAAGCATATCTTCCCTTACGAATTCCTACTGCGCCAAAATAAACAGTTAACACATACAATGTCGTATCTGTACTGCCTTGAATAGTGGATGCAATTCGACCAATCATGGAATCAGGACCATATGTTTTAATGAGGTCTGTTGTAAAGGCTAAGGAGCCTGTGCCCGTAAGTGGGCGTAAAATGCCTAACGGTAATATCTCAGATGGAACCGACAGCTTACTTAGCAGTGGTGTAAACCAGCCTACAAAAAAATCAAGTGCGCCAGAGGCTCTAAACACACTAATAGCTACCATCATACCTACTAAATGAGGCATAATATTAATTGCGGTTGAGAAGCCATCCTTAGCTCCCTCTACAAATGATTCGTAGACAGCCACTTTTTTGATCCAAGCATATAGAGGAATAAAAGCAATCATAATCGGAATCGCCCAAGCAGATATTATATTAATAATCGCTAGCACAACCATCACCTCTTTTCAGACCACACTTCAAAATTTCGTTTTTCTTCGGTACCAACGATCTGCCATAATCGCTGCCATCGTCGCAATTGCAGTTGCAAGCAGTGTTGAACCTACAATCTCAGTCGGATTAGCTGAATGATAGTTAAGTCTAATTGCAATTAATGTAGTTGGTATTAACGTAATGCTTGCAGTATTTAGTGCAAGCAGTGTACACATCGCAGCAGAGGCGGTTTCTTTATCTGGATTTAGCTCCTGTAGCTCCTGCATCGCGCGGATTCCCATCGGTGTTGCTGCATTCCCCAATCCTAATAAATTGGCGCTCATATTGGATAATATGTAACCCATAGCAGGATGATTTTTAGGAACATCAGGAAATAGGAAGGACACGACAGGTCCTAGTAGCTTTGATATTTTGGATACAAGACCCGAATCTTGAGCCAGCTGCATTATACCAAGCCAAAATACTAGCACACTAATAAGTCCAAAGCATACGGTAACCCCTGTTGTCGCCCCTTCAAATGCCGCTTGTGTAACAATATTTATATCACCCTTGAGCGCTGCAAAAATAAAGCCGATTAAAATTAATGCTAACCAAATTTTATTAACCATTTTGGCTTCCCCTCTTTATACATACGTATATATCTAGCAATATCTACTTAAGCATTAGCCTAAAAACAACTTCCTGAATACGAGACGCAAGGAGGATCCAAAGCTATTGGAGTCTATGTTTGCATTTGATGGCCTTGAAGATGCTTTTGAATCGGGTATATAGCTATCTTTATCGTATACAGGTACGGTTCCAATCTTTTCATTATCTAAATACATTTCAATGTAACCACGAAAACCAAATTGGGTTTCATCATTTTGACTTTGCTTTAACACTAGCTTTCGTTTTATTTTGTCCTGCTCCCCAGGTGCTAGCGCATAACTAAAGCTATCTCCTACCTTCATATCTGGTGCAATTTGTTGGCCCTTGTGGACCAGTGAAGCAAGGGGATAATGCTCAAAGCCAAAATCAAGCAACTTACGATGATCGTTCCAATCATCTCCATCATTAATCGTTACAACAACAAGCTGTTGCCCATCTCTTGTTGCAGAGCTAACGAGACATCGCTTCGCAATTTTGGTATATCCCGTTTTAACTCCATCTGCACCTTCATATAATCGCAGCATTTTATTTTTGTTGTTCCATTTATAATCCCAAGGATCAATTGGGTTTTGCGCTCGTTTTGATTGTGTAGCTACAATTTGCTTGAACGTTTCATTATGCAAAGCATAGGCAGTCAGCTTAGCTAAATCATTTGCCGTAGAATAATGCCCTTCCTGATCTAAGCCATGTGGGTTTTGAAACTTAGTATGCTGGAGCCCAATTAAGGCCGCCGTTTCATTCATTAAATACACAAAACCTTGCTCAGATCCGCCAACATGTTCGGCAATCGCCGTAGCAGCATCATTACCTGACCTTAACATTAGACCATATAACATGTCATGTAAGCTCATCTCCTCCCCTAATCGAAGAAAAAGGGAAGACCCTTCCTTGCCAAATGCATTTGCACTTACCTTTACCTTGTCACTTAAATTACCATGCTCAATGGCAACGATCGCGGTCATAATTTTGGTTAAGCTTGCAATCGGTAGTTCCTCATCACCATGTTCGGAATATAGCAAGCGTCCAGATGTAACATCCATTAACGAAAATGATTGTGCATTTGTTTTTGGCGGGAGAGGAATGTCTTTTTCTTCTGCATGAGCATGTCCACTAAAGCCAACTCCACCTACAGCAATCGTAAGCAAAAGATACCCTATTCCAAACTTTGTAAGCCATCTCTTCTTTATTGTCATTGATTTATCCTCCGATGGATCAGGACTGTAATAATACTTGTACAAGTATATGCGGACAAGATTAAAGTATGTTACTCAAGCATAAATAAAAGCCCCTCTCCATAACTGGAAAAGGGCCTTGCATCACCATCATTATTAATGTGCAGATTCATCGGTACTAATAATAATGTTAGCATGGGGTTCATCATGATGATGATCCTTACCAAAAAATGATTGTACTTTGTCCAAAAAATGAGGGACAGCATCAATCACTTTTTCAGCTAAATGTGTTTGGTTATCAAGAGGTACAATATTTACACCATGTTTCCCAACGACTAGAAAAGCAATTGGGTTGATGGATACACCGCCCCCACTACCTCCACCAAACGGTCTTGGTTTACTTGTGGGACTATGCTCACCATTTGGGCCTGAACGTGGTTCACGTTCACGCTCCATGCCAGCAATATTAAAATCACTACCACCTGCGGCAAAACCAAAGCCAACGCGGCTGATTGGCAAAATAACACTGCCATCTGGCGTTTCTACTGCCTCGCCAACAATCGTATTTACATCAACCATATCCTTGATGTTTTCCATTGCGGTTTGCATTAGCCCTTGAATAGGATGTTCAGCCATTTTTTCATTCCTCCTTTCACTTTTAGCACGCGAAACATGAGTACTAGTACAGCATATATAGCATAACCGAAGCGAATTTTAGCTATACAATGAAATTTGGTGAAAAAAACGGGCACATTGCCAAAAACGGGCACAACATCAAGTTCAGGACTTTTACGCAAAATAAGATGATAGGAAAGGAAGCCAATAAGTGAAGACTTAATTCCCCACACTAAACCAGTTAACGTTGCGGTATGAGCAGCATCAGATAAAGCCAGATGGGTGCTCCATTCTAAATCTTTCACTGTAATTTTACTTAATGCTTGATTCATCCATTTTTTGAGACCAAAGGTTGCAAGTAGCATATTTTGTAGTTGATTGATCCAGCCTTCTACCTTTTCCTTGTCAATTTTGGTTTCTGCTTCATTTTCCTGACTTGCGTTAAAAAAGTGATTGCTTTTAATTTTCTCTAGCTTAAGGCCTTCCTTCCATTTTTGAAACCGAATACTTGGCACCTCATATTTAAACGAAACTATGCCATATAAAAAGGAAAGATGAGCAACAATATCTTCATCATGATTATGTTTTTTCATCGTGATATCACAGGTAATGTTAGAGAAAAAAATCAGCACACAAATAATAACAAGCAGTGATACAATACTACCCAATATTGCAATCCACATGGGCCAAGCCCCCTACGTTTCAATCATATCTACTTTAGTATGGCTAAGGTCTCTTAAACCCATTCAAAAGAAATGATTATTTATATGAAACGAAAAGGTCAGACTCATGAGCTTATGTTAATTATTTTTCAGAATGATCTAATTCCGCTGTAACATCCTCAAATGAGAGTTGTTTTTCTTGGTCTAGCTTCTGAAATAGCAGATCTGTTTCTTCCTCCAATTGATCCGTTCCTTCTACCTGACTTAGTTCTGGTAAATCAGCTAAGCTGTCCATGCCAAAGTAATCCAAAAACAGTTTAGTTGTGCCGTATAAAATAGGTCGTCCAATCGCCTCAGCACGTCCAACCTCTGTAATTAAATCCCGATTCGCTAGTGTATGTATAGCCCGTTCTGACTTTACACCACGAATCTCTTCAATTTCAACTCTTGTAATCGGCTGGCGATAAGCGACGATGGATAACACCTCTAACGCTGCTTGAGATAGTGACGATCTTGATGGTGAATAAGCAAATCGTTCAAAATATGGTGCATGCTCTGGCAACGTCGCAAGCTGATAAGCGCCAGCAATTTGTAAAATTTGCAGTCCTCTGCCCTCCTGCTTAAAGTTCGCACGCATTTCCTCAATTGCATCTGCGATTAATTCCTTACGTTGCTCTGTCACCTCAACAAATTGCTTCATTGTAATGCCTTCTTCACCTGCTAAAAACAATAATCCCTCAATAATCGACTTCAATTGCTGAAAATCCATTTGTTGCGCCTTCCCCTCTCCACTCCATCACAATATCCTCAAAAACTTTACTTTGATAGACCACGATTTGCTTCATTTTCATTAGTTCTAAAATAGCAAGAAATGTTACGACAATTTCGTGCCGATACATTTCAGGATGTAATAGCTTGGAAAAAAGCATACGTCCACCTTGTCCCACTGTTTCAAGTGCTTGTACAACCTGACTAATCCGATCCTTAACGGATATTTCATCTCGCTGAATCCGCGCAACAACATTTCGTTTTGCCGCTTTACGGAGTGCCTTTTGAAACATAGCAATCAAATCTCCTGCATGAATTCCCTGCAAAGGATTTTCTAAACGCTCTGGCATAAAAGGAGCTAAATCCTCGGGTTCCTTGCTAAAAATTTGGCTACGCTCCCATTCGCGTTCATGTAGCATCGTCGCAATCCCTTTATATTTTCGATATTCAATTAGCTTCCGAATCAATTCCTCACGTGGGTCTTCTTCCTCATCCATTAAATATTCAAAGTCCTCGTCAAATTCAATGACAGGAGGTCTTGGAAGAAGCTGTTTGCTTTTCATCGATAACAGTGTAGCTGCCATGACCAAAAATTCACTCGTGACATCCAGCTCTAGCTCCTGCATACTGTGCAAATAAGCCAAATATTGATCTGTAATTTCACTAACGTGTATTTCATGAATATCTATTTCTGCTTTATCGATGAGATGGAGTAACAAATCAAGTGGACCTTCAAATGTCTCCAATTTATATGATACTGTTGCCAAAACGTCTCCCCCACCAACCTACAAAAAATGTAGTACCCCTCTGTTAGGTAATAGCTTAGACACTAAATCATGTCACCCTAACAATAGGTACTACATTAAATAAGCACTATTTTATCAATTTCGTCAAGTTTGCCATTTCAATTGCAGAAATTGCAGCATCCCAGCCCTTGTTTCCTGCCTTAGTTCCTGCTCGCTCAATCGCTTGCTCAATATTTTCTGTGGTTACTACTCCGAAAATAGTAGGTACTCCTGTTTTTAAGCCAATTGCGGCAACCCCTTTTGCAACCTCATTACATACGTAGTCATAATGAGAGGTTGAGCCACGAATGACTGTCCCTAATGTAATTACAGCATCATATTTCCCACTCTCTGCCATCTTTTGGGCAACAAACGGAATTTCAAATGCCCCGGGTACCCAAGCCACATGGATTTCATCTTCTGCTACACCATGACGCTTTAAAGCATCTAATGAACCCGTTAACAGCTTACTCGTAATAAATTCATTAAACCGTGCCACCACAATTCCGTATTTTAAACCTTCTGATACTAAAGTTCCTTCATATATATGTGCCATTATTAAAACCTTCCTCTCGGTCATTTAGATTATTTAAATTAGTAGTTGACAACTAACCCAAACTAGCGAAGGGACAGAGGGATTCTGGAGAAGTGAAACGTTCGTCTCCCTCCTTATATTTCATTTTTCTTACGCTAGCTCGCTCATTCGCAGAATATCATTTGTTAGATTATCAAATGAAGGCGAAGAAGGAGGAAC
>NZ_JAGGKG010000028.1 GCF_017873435.1 Paenibacillus turicensis
TTCGCTATACGTAGGTATCCTAGCTACGAAGGTGGCTTGGTCCCTCCTTCGGTCGGACTTACACCAACTAGATGATGCGTGCCTCTGGGCACGCAGGATAAATAAAAGCACCCTCATGTGAGGATGCTCTTAAATAAAAAAGTGAATATGAATCAGTTAAAAATCATAAACTCTAAAATCAAAAGTATATACCTTTGTTGCGTAATTAACAGAGTCTATTATGAAGTATACTGTTGCCCCAGGTGGAATTAGTGGGTTAATAATAATTCCTGGATTTGAGGGGTTACCAAAATCACTGGCATAAACCCTAAGTAGACTTCGCGTTGGTGTATAATCAATTTCCATACCTAAACGATAAGCACCATCAAAAGTTTGAGGTTGATAGAAAGCTCCAACATATTTTAAACTACCTGTGTTATTAGTCCACTTATACCAGTCTTCATCCGTACTACTGGCTAAATAAGAAGTGAATCTATCTCCGTTAAGCAATGGTATTGCTTGTGCTTTAGAATCCCCAAACCCTACTGCTGTAGGTGTTATTGTTGATATAGCTTCAGGAGTTGTTTCTGAAGCAAAAACTGACGTTGATGAAGTGAGTAGCAACATTGAAGTTAAAAGAATTGTGAGTATCTTTTTAATCTTCACTTCCATCTCTCCTTCTATCAAAGTAGAATCGGCCGATTCTACTCTATTATATACTATTTACCTAAAATTTAAAATAATAGTTTTTTAGTTAATATTATACATTTTAAAAACAACCTGTGGCTGTAGGGTAACTTCAAAGGCTCGCCCCCATGTAAAGGCTGGATTGGATTCATCAAGCGTAACATCCCCATAGGACGCATAATGCCACGTATGCTCATCAATTTTCCATATTTGCTTCGCTTCATGAAATTGGACTGATGAAAATGCTGGCTGTAAAGCTAATTGTGCAGTAGCTTGTTGCATTTCGTCACGTAATATCGCTGTAAATAAGGTATATTCACTAGGGGTGTGGAACAAAACTAGGTTTTGGTGTCCAGTAACATTAGTATATTTAGCGCGTTCATTAGACGCATTACGGATAACTGCAATCACCAGCTTTTTATAATAGTAATCCTTTAAAAACCGCTTGAACAATAATGAGCCATGTGCTGCTAGACTTGAATTCAAAAGAGAGATCGATGTTTCTTTTTTTAGGAAAATGTATCTAGCTTGAGCCATGCCTAGTGCAATACCTAGCTTATTGCCAGCAGTGTTCCAGCCACTATAACCAAACAATTGACCTGTTGCAGGGCTGTCCAACAAAGCCTTGGTTACAGCTTCATTCGCTGCCCCTCCACCTGTAAAATCAACAACAACCGTCGGAATTTGTTGGCTTGCGTTCGCCTCCATGACTTCTACTGCCGCTGGACTTTCTAATGGATCGGTAATTGCGATGACATGGACATCATATTGATGCTTTGAATCTGACTTTGAATTTGAATCTGAATCTGACTCCAATGTTCCGCCAATAATATCAATATGATGTACAATGTTCTGATGTACGCTCATATATTCATATGGATTAATAATCGTTGATCCATGGGGACCAAAATATGTTACGCCATACTTTAGTTTAGAATCGACACCATATAAGACTGTCGCCATTCTAGCAAGCAATGCATGTCCTAAACCATCCGCGTCCGGTAAAATAATAGCTTTATCTCGATTTTGCCCTTGATTACCTTCAAGCCATTCATTAATTTTACGTTCAATCCAGTGAATTTCATTTGCCTGCACCCCTGAAACATAGGCATCATCAACACCAATAGCTAAAAAGTCAATGATACCTTGCTTCGCTAGCTGCTCTAAAACATAACGATTAGTTTTAAATTTATGACGCCGCGCATTGTAATATTGCTCTTTATTAAAATAGATACTTTCTTCAAAGTAATCTTCATCTTCCTTCTTATCATAATCTTGCAAAATCGACTCAAAATCTTGCTCATCGGGGCGTGGCTGCTGCATTAAGCTTCTAGATTCGGTATAGGCATCCATCGTCAAGCCTTCTACTTGGACGGTAGTCGCAAGTCGCATAATTGTATCCATTACATATAACGGCTTTTGTGGATATTGCTCTTTAATTTGAGTTAATACCTCTAACAAATAATTTGCGGAAGGATCATAATCTGGATAAGCCCCTCCTCCATTTGAACGAAGACGACGACTACCAATTAAACCACCGTACACAAGCATATCTATTGAAATAATAAATCCATCCACTTTATGAGCATTTTGCTCAATAAATACACGTAATTGCTGTGGGTCCCCAAAGCTTGGATTGTATGTACTTGTAACCCGTGTGCCTTCAGCCGTCATCGCTGTGTCTAACCTATTTTTAATATCCTTGGCGTGTGGCGTAATTACCGAAATCCCTGCACTTTTCCCTTGCATAATAACATCGTCCAAGTTTACAGGTCTGTCATCCAAAGGAACATACAATACTTTTTTCATTATTAACACTCCTTAAATAGATAAGATAGGCATTATTTTGTGCCCTCATATATATAGGAGCTTTATTGCCTTACATTACAACCTTATTGTAAAATATGGTATAATAAGAACAAATGTTCTATTTTGGTTGTAAAAATATATTTATTGTTACCCTATAGGTATACATAATTAATTCAGTAATTAAAAAAAAGCTAAAAAATGAATAGGAGGAATTAAAACTGTGACGAGATTAAAAGAGAAGAAAAGTATATTTCAAGCCTATCAGACAGAAATATATCGTATTGGCTGGAGAGTACAATACAGAGCTAAAAAAATTCGCAATCATGAGATACCTTATCAGGATACAAACACGATCAGCTCCAAGACTCGTTTGCAATCCTATTTACCATTAGGTTTACAGTCAAATTTACAGTGTGATTTTACTACGCAAGTAGACAACAAAATTTTAGTTAATGACCTTATCAGCAGCTTACCTCCTAAGGGAAGATTAATTTTACATAAGCTGTATATTCAAGATCAGACTGAAGCAGAAGTGTCTAAGGATCTTAATTTGAGTCAACAGGCGGTGAATAAATGGAAAAGAAAAATGCTTCAACAATTATCCCAGACAGTCAATTCATAGCATTGCTGGAGGCAACAAAAAATGATGATCAAGAAGCAACAATGAAATTAATTGAACTTTTTAAAGATGACATTCAAAACTCAAGTAAATACATACATCTGCCCCAAGAGGAAGCAATCGCTTCTATTATTGTAGAGTTTTTAGCTTACGTTAAAGAAAATTGGTGATCTGCTATAAAAAAGTAGCTGTATTGGATTGTACATGCATTCCATTACAGCTACTTAAATTCTAAATCTAGGTCTAAGTAAAGCTTTATACTTGGTCTTATCCTCTTCTTTCCTTTTAAGCTTTAAGCTTCTAGGCTTCTACCATGCTGTAATTCCCACTGTTTCCAAGCAACAACACCTAATTCAGGCTGCGGTTCATCGGGTAAAATGGATATGAATTCCAATGTGTGTCCATCAGGATCTGAGAAGTATATAGCAACAGCCGGCATCCATCCAAACACAAATGGTTCCTCCGTACCATCATTTAAAAAATTACGTACTTGAATACCACGTTCCTTTAACCAAGGAACAATGCCTTTCATTTTTTCATTTGAGGTTTCAAATGCATAATGTTGGGAAATAATTTGATTCGGTTCCTTCTCCCATAAACCTAACATCGCTTTTTTAGGACCGCCCAGCCAATAAAAACGACAACGTCTATTATCCTCATAGGCTAAAGTTAATCCTAGCTTATTTTCATAAAAGTCTGCTGATCTTTCTAAATTAGCAACATTAATATGTGTTTCAAACAAGCCTGTAATCATAATTTAACCTCTTTTCTATAAGTTAATTTTTTATTTACATATATTCTAGCAAGCATTAATAATGTATTTTAACATAAATTTTACCAATTATTCATATTATATTTACTAAAAAATCATAATCAGATTTGCTTAGAGATTTATTTTTCAAAATATAAACACAAAAAAAGAACGATATCTACTATCGTTCTCTGCTATGGATTGTCAGGGACTCGAACCCTGGACCGCCTGATTAAGAGTCAGATGCTCTACCAACTGAGCTAACAATCCACAATATGAGTGTAAAGTTACATTTAAAATATTGGTTTCAATGTGACTTTACTTTAAGGAATTAATTTACTTTCGTCAAAAGCGACTCCTATAATATATAATATTCCAGAGGGCGTGTCAACATTTTTTTAAATAAAAAACCGCAAGCTTACTCCAAATTTCAGGAGAAACAAGCGGTTTATTCTTGTATTACATAAATTTGCTCAAATCAGGATAACCTGTGACGGCCCAACCCCCGTCTACAATTAGACTGGCGCCATTGACATAGGAGGCTTCGTCACTAACCAAGAACAGGGCTGGCCCCGTCATTTCTTTAGGATCAGCTGCACGGCGCATTGGAATGCGTTCCATATAAGCTTCATTGATAGCTTCAACATTCGTTAATCCACTTGTCAGCGGTGTAGCAACCAACCCAGGCAAAAGGGCATTCACGCGAATTTGATGCTGCGCCAGTTCTAACGCGGCATTCTTAGTCAGCATCTCTACACCTGCTTTCGCTGAGGAATAGGCTGCGCCGTAGAACATAGGAACATGGGAGTTCAGCGATGCCACGTTAACAATGGCTCCACCGCCGTTTTCCTTCATATACTTGGCTTCATGCTTAACGGACAGGAATACTCCCTTTAGGCACAAGTCAACTGTGAAGTCCCAATCCTGTTCACTTTGGTCAACAATTGCTCCCGGCTTTGAAGCACCAGCCACATTAAACGCAAAGTCAAGTTCACCAAATTTCTCCACCGTTTTTGCCACCAGCTCTTCAATATCTGCTTCCTTCGTCACATTCACCATACAGCCAATGACTTTGTCTGCATGGACTTTCTCAATCTCGGCAAGCTTATCCTTATTCAGATCAGCAATGGCCACTCGTGCACCTTCATTGAGCAACGCTTCAACAATTGCATAACCTATACCGGAAGCCCCGCCTGTAACAATGGCAACTTTATCAGTAAATTTTCCCATTATTTATCCCTGCTTTCCTCGTTTATAGTATCCATTTGTGTAACGTTTGTTTATTGGTTTAAGCCCATTTAGAAACATACTATTATACTATTATTTTAATTTTTCACATTTTTTATAAGTTCTTTGAAGCTTTCATTAAATATGATCAGCTCCAGAAAAATTTGCTTTTTAGAGGCGTAAGTCTCATTAATGAAGCGCTTTCAAAAAAGATCATATAAACAAATGTGAAGACCACAACCACATATGCCTACCCTCACCTCCTTAATATAATGGTTATATCCATTATAACAATTTGTTTTACTTAACTAAAGTTATTGTATTTAAAGTATTGTTAACTATTACTTAACAAGGAGGACAGGGGTAAAGATATGAACATTGAGCAATTAGTCTATATCATTGAAGTGGCAAAAATGAAATCACTTGTGGAGACGGCAAAGATACTGAATGTGAGCCAATCCGCCCTTAGTCAGGCCATTACTCGGTTAAGGGCGAATTGCTCATGATGCCCAGTTTATCCAGGCTGTGCCCCTCAAATTAAGCAACGTTTCGTTCCGTTTCGGCTGGGTGAGATTATAGATGATTACAAATTATCAATTAAAGCACAGCGCTTTATAACGACAGTAGGAAATCGGTTGAGGCAACAACAAAAAGGGATGCCGTTTATGAGCATTAACTGAACGTCATTCAATATGCTATTCCTATGCTATTCCTTCCCTTGCTCCCACTCCGCAATTTCCTTGCGCACCAAAGGAGCTACCTCTGTACCAAATAAACGGATCGCCTCCATTACGTCAGCGTGTGGCATTGAGCCATGCGGCACATGTAATAAAAATCTTGTTACGCCAACATGCTTGCGAAGGTAAATGATTTTGTCAGCGACGGTTCGTGGATCACCGACATACAAGGCGCCATCAAACTGGCAAGCTGCATCAAAATCTTCACGATGATAAGCGGGTAAACCTTTTTCAACCGCTCTAACATTCGTACGGGCATGCGTGGAAGGGAAAAATTTCTCCATCGCCTCCTGCGTGGTTTTAGCTACAAAGCCATGAGAGTGCGTTGCAATCGGAAGGGATGAGACGTCATGCCCTGCTTGGGCAGCAGCCTCTTTATATAACCTTACATGCTCTGCATAAGAAGAAGGATGAACGTTCCCGATAATCGCCAAGGCAAAAGGTAAGCCAAGCTGTCCTGCATGTATCGCGGATTCTTTTCTGCCTGCACTCGCAATCCATATCGGTAGTTGTGCTTGTACAGGACGAGGATAAATACCTAGGTTATGTATCGCAGGTCGATATTTTCCTTCCCAAGTTATTTTCTCCGATTTCTGAAGTTGTAATAATAGGTCTAATTTTTCCTCAAATAACTCTTCATATTGATTCAAATCACAACCAAACAATGGGAACGATTCCGTAAAAGACCCTCTTCCGATCATCAGTTCTGCTCGTCCATCCGAAACGCCATCTAAGGTGGAAAAATCTTGAAATACACGTACAGGATCGGAAGAAGATAAAATCATCACTGCACTTGTTAATCTTATATGTTTTGTACGAGATGCCGCCGCTGCCATCACCACAGCAGGAGATGAAGCCGCAAAATCTGGACGATGGTGTTCACCAACTCCGTATACATCAAGCCCCACCTCATCGGCAAGTATAATTTCCTCTACCACCTCACGCAATCGCTTCGCATGACTCATCGTTTCTCCAGTTACAACATCGGGTGTTGTTTCTGCAAAGGTGCTAATCCCTAGTTCCAACGCCTTATCCCCCTTAAGCTAAATCTTTAATTTATAAAAATTTAATAAATTCAACTTTAAAAGTATATCATTTCAAGTCAAGGTCAACACACCACGAAAAAATAATATCGACAAATCTAACTTTTTTACACTTATTCAAACCTTGCTCCATTTACATATATTGAGTGAAAAAGCTAAGCTTAATTTGTAATGCACTCCCTAATCACATCAGAAATAAAAAGGAGACTCTACCGAAAATGTTAAAAAATAATTCCTTTGTGACACTCCCACTAGGAACCTTACAGGACTTCCCGATGAATCAAGTACAAATGACGGATACCTATATTTCAAACGCCTTTGACAAGGAATATCGTTATTTAAAAAACTATGAGCTAGATCGTCTTTTATCTGCATTTCGTCAAACTCGGGGGTTAGCTCCAAAGGCCGCAAACTATCCTGGCTGGGAAAATACTGAAATCCGAGGGCATACACTTGGTCACTATATGACCGCTATTGCACAAGCTTATCTAAACAGTCATGATTCAGAATTTCTAGACAAAATCAATTACATTCTAGATGATTTAGAGATATGTCAATTTGAAAGCGGATACTTATCTGCTTTTCCTGAACAGTTATTTGATAATGTAGAAAATAAGCAGCCCGCTTGGGTACCATGGTATACGATGCACAAAATTATCGCAGGACTTGGTGCCATCTACAAAGTAACTCAGCATGCTACAGCTTATAAGATCGTCAGTCAGCTTGGCGATTGGGTATACAACCGATCTTCGGCTTGGTCACCCGAAGTACATCAGCAGGTGTTATCTGTAGAGTATGGCGGCATGAACGACTGCTTATATGAGCTATATAAAATCACAAAAAATGAAAATCATCTATTTGCAGCACATCAATTTGATGAATTAACGTTGTTTGAGCCAATATCAGGGGGCAAAGATATTTTAAAAGGCAAACATGCCAACACCACCATCCCTAAATTCCTTGGTGCATTAAATCGCTATCTTGTACTTGGGGAAAGCGAAGTTTTTTACTTACAATCCGTGATAAAATTTTGGGATATGGTCGTTCATCATCACAGTTATATTACAGGCGGGAACAGTGAATGGGAGCATTTTGGCGAGCCAGATATTTTAGATGCAGAACGCTCTAACTTTACGGCAGAAACGTGTAACACCTACAACATGCTTAAACTAACGAAGGAGCTATTCAAATTAACAGGTGAGGTTAAATACGCCGATTTTTACGAAAATACATTTATGAATGCGATCCTCTCCTCACAGCATCCACATTCAGGCATGACAATGTATTTTCAACCGATGGCAACTGGCTATTTTAAGGTGTATAGCTCTGCATTTGAGCACTTTTGGTGCTGTACAGGAACGGGCATGGAGAGCTTTACGAAGCTAAATGACAGCATTTATTTTTATGATGATAAAAATATTTATGTGAACCAATATATTAGCTCCATCGTTGAATCTCCAGAACATGGCGTAAAGCTGGAGCAGGTGTCGGCACTTCCTATACAGGATATCACCACCTTCCGTATCACCTTGTTACCTAATACAAAAAGTGGAGATGGAGATAAAAGTAAAAGTGAAAGTGCCTCCTTTGCACTACGCCTACGGTTACCAGATTGGCTTGCAGGTCAAGCACACGTTACGGTAAATGGTGAATTGTATTCCTATAAAATTGAAAATAACTATGCTGTTTTAACACATCCTTGGCAAAATGGAGATGAAATCTGTATTCAATTGCCTATGAAGGTAACTTATCATTCATTACCTGATGCCCCCCATGTGTTAGGCTTCAAATATGGGCCAATCGTGCTTAGTGCAGCATTAGGCACAGCAGATATGAGTCAATCTGCCACTGGGGTGAATGTCAGTGTTCCCACTAAAAATATGCTTGTCAAGGACTTTATAACACCTACACAAGCTACTGTCGAGGAATGGCTTAGCAATTTTGATCAAAATTTTGTACGTGTTAGTGAAGACTTGGTCTTTGAATTGCGGGGTACAGACGAGGATGCTAAACTTCAATTTACACCCCATTACAAACAGCATGAGCAGCGTTATGGCATCTACTGGAATTTTGTAGGTAAGGATTCCGCAGAGCTACAAGCACATATTTTACAAAGCAAGCAAAACCAGACGATTGCAGAGGCTACGATCGACAGCCTGCCAGTCGGAAATGATCAATATGAGCTAGAGCACCATGTACAGGGTGAAAATACAACCGTAACTGTATGGGACGGCTATACGGGAAGAGAAGCGGAAAATGGGGGCTGGTTTAGCTACCGTATGAAGGTGCTTGCAAATCAACCAAACTATTTAGCTGTCACTTATTTCTCTGGAAATAATGGTAAGGAAATTGAAATTTATGTTGATGATACTCTTATTGTTTCAGAAACATTAATGACTGAGCAAACACGAGCATTTTATGTTAAACGTTATTTGATTCCCACTGAATTAACCTCTGACGTTAACGAGATTGTCGTTCGGTTTGTGATGCCAAATAAGCGAAATGGCATTTATGATATTTTACGGGTGATGGATAGCTATAGTGAGCAAGCACAGCTTAAGCATTTATCCTTTAACACAGGGGTATGGTCTACCGCATTTGACCCTGCTCAGCATGAATACACGTTAACACTCCCTTCTGACCAAACAGAGGTGAGTATGTTAGCAACACCCGCTCATAAAAATGCACTACTATATGTCAATAACATTTTAATTGATGATACCCAAGCAAGAACGATGACGTTAACCAAGTCGATGACTAAGCTTGATATTTTAGTGAAGGCAGAGAATGTAAGTTATACTGAGGAATATAAAATCAACATACAGTTCACATGAAGTTAATATGAGTCTAATTATATTAATTATAAATCTAGTTATTTTAGCTATGAAGTTCGTTATAATGAGAGCATAAGTAAACCTAAGTCTGCAAAGTAAAAGTATAATGGGTGGAAAGTGAGGGAGCAACCTACATGACTGCATATCGTATCATGGTGAGCAAGCCTGTCAAGATGGAGATCACAGGGAAATTTGTTGCTCCATCTGAAGATTGGAAGCATATGAATCGAATTCTTTTTGATTATGAGCTAGTCGTAGTCACAAAAGGAACGTTATATATGTCCAATGGAGAGCAGCAATTTCTGGTTAGCCATGGCGAATATTTGCTGTTGCCCCCTCTCTCCCCCCAATATGGATATAAATCATCAGATTGCAGCTTTTATTGGCTTCATTTTTCAACGGAGCATGGTGTACAAGCAATCAATTTATCTACATCTACTAGCAATATAAAATTAACTGGGGATACTTCTGCTTTAAGTCATGCAGATGCTGGGGAAATTGTAATTCCACAATACGGGAAGCTAGCAAGTGTGGAAAAGATGATTGTCCTAATGAAGCAGCTTCAGGATTGCGTTCGGGAGTACAATGAGCAGACCTTAAATGATTACATGACCACCACCATTTTATGTGAATTAAATAATCAAGTCTGGGCGTTATCTAAGGAGCACAATCAACGTAGTCAACGTAAGCAGGATCAGCTTTACAATGACATCGTGGATTATATTAAATGGAGTCGCAGCGAACCTCTAAAGGTTTCACAAATCGCGCAGCATTTCAATTATAATGAAAAATATTTATCCCAACTGTTCCGTCAAAAGTCTGGTATCACTTTAAAGCAATATATGCTAGAGCAAAAAATGGAGCTAGCTAAGTTTTTATTAACAGACACGAATCAAAATATTAATGAAATTGCAGCACAGCTTGGTTACACAGATAGCCATAATTTTATGAAATCCTTTAAAAAAATAGTAGGCTTAACACCTACTGAGTTTCGTAATGCTTATGCAAAAAGATTACTTTTTTATGAGTAAAATCTTATAGGGCGTTTTTCCGATGATTATTTTTTAGTATATCCCCATAATGACATCTTACCATCCGCCGCTTGCTCTAAAGTATAGGGTGTTCTTTGATCACAATCTATTCTTAGAAATTGATGGTTACCAATTGGAATGATAGGGATTTGCAGTTCATTATTAAATCGGTTTAATGACCATTTACCGTTAGAGTGCCTTAATTCAAGCTTGCCCTCAATATATACCCCTTCATATGTAGCGATTTCTTCTTCTGTTAAAGAGACTTCCTTATGCTCTAATGGTTTTTCTGTTGAACCTGTAAATATTAAATCGCAAAGTGCACTTGCCATCTTATATTGATTTCCAAAGCTAGTATTAGACAAAATAATAATACTTAAATCGTCATCAAAGCCATGCAGCATATACGTCATTACCCCAATAAAATCACCGCCATGAGCATAACATAAGTGATGATGAAATTGCTGTTTCTCTAGTCCATAGCAATAGCCATTTAGATTTTCACCTAAATAGAATTCATACCCCTGATGAGAGAGTAGCTTTTGTTGCAACAAGCATTGATTCCATTTATACAAGTCTTGGCAATTAGAGACAATCCCTGCTGCGCCGATGCTAAATCTTTCATTGCTATATTGCGCTTTTACTACACCAGTCCACTCATATTCGTACGGGAATGCTCTATTTTTAATGACATTCGTTCCTGTATCCACATAAGTATTAGTCATGCCAAGTGGTTTGAATATGTTGCCATCTAGATATTGATCAAAGCTTTGCCCACTCACATACTCTACAATCCATGCTAATACGTTATAACCAGCATTATTATATTCATACTTACAACCAGGTTCAAAAGCTAGCGGTCTATCGATAAATTCATCAAAATATTGCTGTTTCACATAAGTATTTCGGTTGTACACTCCAAAAAAGTCTTCTTCAAAATTATAAGATTGAGATAGTCCAGAAGAATGGCTTAACAGGTGATGGATCGTTATCCTGCTATCTATGGCTAAGTTAGGAGGAAGATAGTTGTTAGCAGAACTATGAAGGTCTAACTTTCCCTGATCCCATAACTGCATAATCGCAAAAGCCGTAAATTGCTTCGTGATTGATGCTAAACTAAAATTTGTATTTATCGTGTTGGGGACCTCGAATTCATAACATGCCATGCCCGATGCAGTTTCTAATAAAACCTCGCCTTCCTTAACAATATAAATTACACCTGAGAAATCCCACCTTGCGATATAATCCTTTACATATTGCGCAAGCAAATGCTTAGTGGTTTCCGTTTCAAACCCTCCCTTCGAATAAAAAAGCCTATTCATCTTCTTTATTATGAACAGACCTTACATTGTAATCAACAAATATTAGATTAACATGAAATTATAATAGTACATTTATTTAATCTCATCTAGGCAACGCCGTTAGATTTGAGACAATCGCAACCAAAAAGACCACAGGAAGATAAAATAGAAGTCACATTCCGCTATGCTTATCTGCTTTCATTTCCTAAAATACCAGTACAGAATATTAATGAATTTCATATCGCTTATGAGAAAGGAGTTTGAATCATGAGCACTACACGCAAAAAATCAGCAATGTCCACGTTCTTTAATTCTCTTAGCATTTTATTCTACCCTTTCCAGCGAATGACAAAAAGAGCCTACATGAATGTAGACTCTATGTTATAATTTAGCTTGTACAACACACCTTGAGTGGGTGCGGTTTCCTCCAGGAAGGAGGTGTACCGTATGAGCTTCTCTTTTTCCGATGTCATTATGTTTGCAGCTTTTATTATTGCACTTTTAACATATATTGATAGAAAAAAGAAGTGACCCACTCCAAGGTTGACAGCCTGTGGGTCACTTCTTCATGATCTAAAACTTTCATGGAGGATAACCCCACTCAAGTTGTTTGTACAGAGGACGGTTGGCTGACCGTCCTTATTTCTATTCTTATCTTAACACAATGGATTTTAATCCTCAATCCATTACTACTTGCATTGTGCATCTACAATTAACAATTTCTCCAGCTTCCCCATTTGGATCATCTTCCCCCGTCGAAGCTTGATTGCTTATCTCTTGTACTAGCAGTGCTCTTTCCGATGGTGTTCTTCGTGCTTCAATTGCCTTTTCCAAATCACATTTTGGACCTGTCCTTTGATCTAGTCCTTCTAATTTATAACTTATACGATAATTCAGTTTTATAAGCCATATCCCAAAATAAATATTCAAACTGAACACTCGCAACAAATATATCTTCGATTTTTTGACGGTGCTCCTCTGACTTATTTGCTACTAAGGCATCTAACGTATCAAACATCCATAAAAATGTTTCGTCAAATTCTTCGTTAGCGTAATTATCGATCCATGATTTATAGTAATTTTGTTCAAGTTGATCAGAATACGTTAGTTTTAAACGCTGGGCGAAGTCTGCATATGTCCATGCACAAGGCAGGATCGTAGCAATAATTTCATCTACACCCCCACTTTGACCCACGGCTAACATATTTGCCGTATAGGTCTGATTGTACAATGATGGCTTAGTGTCTGTGATATGCGCTGGGGAAAGACCAAAGTCAGCCATATATTTACGATGCAAAGCCAATTCGTCATTTAAAATACTATATTGAATCGTACTAAATTTAGTCATCAAAGATTCATCCGTTGATTTTAGCGCCCCTAACGCAAATACCTTCGCATATTGGAGCAGGTAATGATAATCTTGAACCAAATAAAACTCAAACTTACTTTTATCAAGAATACCTTGTCCTAGCTCCTGTACAAAGGGATGATAGTAGCAGTCCTCCCATATTCCTAATGCTTTTTCTTTTAGACCTTTTGAAAATGAATTCATCGTTTTCCTCCACATTCAAATGTTGTAGGTAATAATTACAAAAATCTAGCTTTTTGTTCTAAAGCTTGGGCATCCATTTTACTAACTGCATCATGTAGTGCCATATGAAAGCTACCATTCCCTATATGTCCCGCGGCTTCATGCGCAATTTCACCTGCAATCCCCATAGTTAACAATGCTGCAACAGTCGCGTCAAAAGGCTGCTTAGGGTTAGCACCACAAAAGGAAGCGATAAGCGAAGAACACATACAGCCTGTTCCAGTCAAATTGGATAACATCGGGTGTCCATTTTTAATGCCAACGACTTGTTCTCCATCTGACACAATATCTATTGCGCCTGTAATTGCAACCACACACTTTAGCTTCAAAGCAACCTTTTTGGCAATAGCGATCGCATCATCCAAATTGTTAGTATTCGCTTCTGCGGCATCTACACCTTTTGTCCCTGAGTGTAAGTGTGCAAAATACTTAATTTCAGAAATATTTCCGCGTAACACATCAATGTTAAGCTCATCAACTAGCTGTAATGCCGTATCATTTCTTAAGCGTGAAGCCCCTACACCAACGGGATCAAGTACAATTGGAGTCCCCACACTATTTGCCTTCTTGCCCGCCTTTTTCATCGAATAAATCGTTCTAAAATGAAGTGTCCCCATATTCAGTAGTAAAGCTGAAGAAATACCTACAATATCCTCCACCTCATCCGATGAATCCGCCATCACAGGCGAAGCACCAATTGCCAACGTGATATTGGCACAATCATTGACAGTTACATAATTCGTGATGTGATGAATCAATGGCTTGGTATCTCTAACTTTATTAATTAAGTGATAGGTTTCATTACTCAACAAAAAAACCTCCTAGTAATTTTTGTAATCAAAATAGCTCAAGCCTAAAAAAACTAACATGACTAACAAAACTAAAAAAAGCGCTCACCTATGGTAAGCCCCTTTTCGAAAAAAGATTGCTTACGCTAAGACAAGCGCTCTGAACAGCCACAAAATAAACAGATGCTTCCCTACGCCGGTCTTAACCAACAGGTTCAAAGGGTCAGGTTTTACCTTCTCAACGCTACAGCGTCCCCCCGCAAAAATTTGTATGAAATTAAAATCCTAGTTAACACAATATCCTAATTCTATCTAAATATCAATATTTTACCTCAATATTCTTTTTGGTATATTAGAGATAGATGGATATTTTTCCATTTATTATAATTTCATAATAATGATAGGAGGATACACAAATGGGTTATAGAGATTTAAGACAATTTTTACAGCTGCTTGAATCGGAAAATCAATTAGTACGTATTCATGATCAAGTCATGCCTGAACCTGATTTAAGTGCCATTGGTCGTGCTGCACCCAACATGGAAAATGGACCTGCTGTGCTTGTTGAAAATATAAAGGGCTACAAAACGCCCCTTGTTCTCAACGTACATGGCTCTTGGCAAAATCATGCCTTAATGCTGAACTTACCCAAGGATACCCCTGTAAAAGAGCAATTTTTTGAACTAAAAAGATTGTGGGACCAATATCCTATAAAACCGGTGTGGGTAGATAAAAAAAATGCCCCCATAAAGGAGGTTATCATTGAAGATAATATCAATTTATTTGAAGTTCTCCCTTTATTCCGAATTAATGAGTTTGACGCGGGTTTTTATCTCTCAAAAGCACTCATTGTAAGTAAAAACCCAAACAACCCTAACAGCTATGATGAGCAAAATGCAGGAACTTATCGGATTCAGGTTAAAGGAAAAGATAAAGTTGCAATCCAACCACTCCCCTTTCACGACATTGCCATCCACCTACGAAATGCTGAGGAAAAAAATGAACCTCTGCCCATTGCGATTTGTTTAGGTAACGATCCCGTCTTAAGCTTTATGTCCAGTACCCCCATCGCTTATGTTCAATCTGAATATGACTTTGCAGGCGCGTTAAAAGGGGAACCTATTGAATTAACAAAAAGTGAAGCTGGTGATCTCGATATCCCTGCTCGTAGTGAAATTGTGTTAGAGGGTTACATTGAACCACGGATACGAGAAATAGAGGGGCCCTTTGGTGAATTCCCTGGAAGCTATTCTGGTTCTCGTTTACAGCCTGTTGTTAAAATAACAAAAATAACACATCGTCAAAATCCAATTTTTGAAAACTTGTATTTAGGAATGCCTTGGACAGAGCTTGATTATTTAATTGCATTAAATACAAGCATCCCACTTTATGATCAATTAAAACGCGATTTCCCTGAGGTAGAAGCGGTGAATGCAATGTATACCCATGGAATTGGCGTCATTGTATCTACTAAATCTCGTTTTGGCGGCTATGGGAAAGCAGTTGCAATGCGCTTATTATCCACGCCACATGGCATGCCTTATAGTAAAATCGTAATCGTGGTGGATGAATTTGTTGATCCATTTAATTTAGAGCAGGTGATGTGGGCGTTAACGACACGTGTGCGTCCAGATAAGGATGTGTTCAAAATCCCCTATGCCCCAGGCATGCCACTAGATCCCTCCTCTGAGCCAGCAGGAATGCACACCAAATTAGTCATTGATGCCACGACACCTGTAGCACCCGATTATGGACGGGAAACGGAGTTATTAGCTGTACCTGTAAAAACCGAGGAATGGTCCGTAATTTTACGTAGCTTAATTAAAGAAGGGAGTAATCATTGATGATTTGTCCTAGATGTGACTCTAAAAATATCGAGTTGTTAACGAAAGCACCCGTTGATGATGCTTGGGAAGTGTTTATTTGTGAAACCTGCTATTTTTCATGGAGAAGTACTGAAGGGGAAAATATTACAAACCCTGAAAAGTATGATCAACGATTTAAATTAAATCCTGCTAACTTTGAGAAGCTAGATAAAATACCACCAATTCCTGATTTTAAAAAATAGAGAGAGAATCACGTGGTATGTTCCCAGCTAGTATGATCTCCAGTTTCCTTTTCAGGAGGAATTATGAAGTCATAATACTACAACAACTCCAATAATTCCTCCTACAAGGATTGATGTTGAATATCTATGTTCTATTGCTTTTTCTCCACAATCGCAAAATAATTATTTTCGGGATCCGCAAAGTTAAATACTTTTTCACCCGTTGGCATTTGAACCATGTCCCCTACGGTAATTCCTTTATTCTTAAATTCACCATACAATTCCTCCAAATTATCCGCAAATAAAAGAATCGAAGGTGTGCCTAAATTCAACTCAGGTTGCATCTCCGCAATCACTTGCTTGTTATGTAACACAAAGCTTGTTTCAGCAGCTTTACTTGGTGCAATTTCGATCCATCGGAAATCTTCATCTTTCCCACTCTCAGCAATAACACTAAAGCCCACCTTCTCTGTCCAAAAACGAAGTATTTCATCTTGATTATCCACATACAACATAACTTGTCCAATGCGATGAATCATACCAATCTCTCCTTAACATGTTGTAATGTACGGGCTATAAATATCCTTTAACTATAAGAATAGCGTATCCAAATGAATAAAATCTATTTCAAATTTAAGGCGGCAATAATACAGCCATGAGATGACAGCTATCTGGAGGGCGAAAAATAACGTTCAAGTTCCAGCACAAAATGAAATACAGTGTAGCTGAGCATACCATAGCTCAAAATGAGGACAACTACAACAAATTGCTGTGTAACAAAACCAAGTGTAACATTGGCAACAAGATAACCTAGTCCTACCAATGAGGCGACTGATCTACTCCACCCGAGCGAACTCCGATTATTATTTTTCTGCTTACGCCAAAGGGTGTTCGTCTGCCTTTTGGCTTTTTTGCGGTTCCGTTTTAGATAATCATACAGTGCAAATCCGTATGCAAACAAAGTTCCAATTGCAAAAAGCGGAGTATCCAAATTCAGCATGGAATAGGCAAATAGTTGCATGATAAAAAGTAAACTAAGACTGCAAACCACCCCAAATACGCCTCTAAACACAACGTAGCTCTTCTGCAAAAATACTGGAAACAAAATCAGTAGCAATGCCCATATGTTCATTATAAGCAAAGGGGGGAAAAGAAGATATCTATAGAGCCTTTCTGTAGGCACCGCTAAAATAGGTATCAGCACAAATACATTAAGAAAAAAAAGAACCAGAGTTGCAGCATGAAAGCGAATTTGACTGGGAGATGGCATTAGCCGTGATGCAGGTTTCATAGTAAAGCTGCTCCCTTCTTTTCTCTTTTTATTTTTCCTTCCGCAAAATCTTCTCCATTGCTTTTCCCTTCGCTAACTCATCAATCAGCTTATCTAAACAACGAATTTCTCGCATCGTTGGTTCTTCAATCTCCTGCACTTTCACACCACAAACCACACCTGTAATTAAAGATCGTAGCGGGTTAAGCTTGGCTTCTGCAAAAAAGGTTTCAAAATCTGTTTTCTTTTCTAGGTGTGACTCTAACTCTTCTTGACTATATCCTGTCAACCAACTAATGATTTCATCAACTTCTAATTTTGTACGTCCTTTTCGCTCTGCCTTCGCAACATAATGAGGGTATACACTGGCTACACTTGTTGTATAAATTCTATGTTTGTTCATGTTCATTCCCCATTTATATCAATATAGTTTTTATCTTTCACAGTATACAATACAAGCACGCTAAAAGGCACTCCGTTATCATTTGAAAAATGATGTTACTCAGGAAAAATCGATGATGGGTTGAAAAATATTTCTAATTTGATATAATGAAAACCATTGAGATTGAGAATCAATATCAATTATTGGTTTCATCAAAAATACATAGCTTGTCAGGCAAGCTCAAAAACAGGGGGATATATACAATGAGAAAGAACAAGGTTTCAAAATTATTAATGATTTGGGTGGCGGTCTTTGCTTTGGCGTTAACAGCATGCTCAAACTCAACGAATAAATCTGCTAATTCTAGTACTACAAAATCAGATACGACAAGTACTAATGCGGCTACGACCACTGCACCATCAACCGTTGAAATTACAGATGCTCATGGGAAAGTGACTGTTCCTATTAATCCAAAAAAGGTGGTTGCTCTTGATAACAGAACTTTTGAAACTTTAGCAGCTTGGGACGTTAAAATAGTAGCCGTGCCAAAGGACGTTATGCCTACAGATTCCCCTTATGTAAAGGATGATGCAGTACAAAATATTGGGAATCATCGTGAACCTAATCTTGAATTATTAGCATCTGTAGATCCAGATCTTGTCATTGTTGGACAAAGATTTGCTAGCTTTTACGAGGATATTAAGAAGTTAGTGCCAAATGCCGCAGTGATTGACCTTAATTTTGATGTTTCTGGTAAAGAAGGTCAACCTGGAGAAAACTTAGTTAACGGACTTAAAGATGCAACCACGAATTTAGGTAAAATTTTTGATAAGCAAGAAGATGCAGCTAAATTAAATGCCGAGTTAGATACCGCGATTGAAGCAGCAAAATCCGCATACAATGGAACAGATAAGATTATGAGTGTTGTTGTATCTGGTGGCAACATCGGATTCTCTGCTCCACATTCTGGACGAGTATGGGGACCATTGTATGAAATTTTGGGTTGGACTCCTTCTCTAGAAGTTGATAAATCTTCTTCGGACCATCAAGGTGATGAAATTTCGGTTGAAGCAATTGCACAAAGCAATCCAGACTGGATTTTTGTATTGGATCGTGATGCTGCTATCTCTTCTTCAAAAGATGCTGTCCCTGCTCAAGATGTAATTGATAAAGCGCCGGCTCTGAAAAATACAACTGCGATTACTAAAGGGCAAATTGTTTATGCTCCAAATGATACTTATACCAATGAATCTATCGAAACGTTTATCGAATTAATTAATAACGTAGCGACAGCATTAGGTAAGAAATAAAAGGAGTATAAGGTAGTGCTAAAAAATTTAATACCTAATCACGCCGGGGTTGAGACTGCTCAACCCCAGCGTCATAATAATAGAAAACTATGGACAATCCCTTTTATCATTGCAATTATCATTACGGTTATTTTAAGTGTAATATCACTACTTACTGGCGTGTATGACATTAAAGGACAAGCCGATGGGATGGAAATGTTCTTCATCACGCGTGTCCCAAGAACATTCGCGTTAATGCTGACTGGCGCTGCAATGGCAATGTCTGGATTAGTCATGCAACTCATTACACAAAATCGGTTAGTAGAGCCGACCACAACAGGCACAATGGAATGGTCTGGACTGGGACTTATGTTCATCTATTTATTTTTTCCCGCGCCATCCTTAGTACTAAGAATGACAGGTGCAATCATTTTTTCTTTTATAGGAACGATGATTTTTTTTGTGTTTCTTAAAAAGGTTAAACTTCGTTCGTCCTTAGTTGTCCCTATTATCGGGATGATGCTAGGTGCAATCGTTTCTGCATTTTCGACGTTTGTTGGTCTTGTGTTCCAAATGACTCAAAATATCGAAAACTGGTATGCAGGCTCGTTCTCATCTGTTCAAATTGGCCGGTATGAATACTTATGGATCATTATATTAATTACGATCCTTATTTTTATTTTTGCTGATCGCTTAACTTTAGCAGGATTAGGGGAAGACGTGGCTACTAGTTTAGGCGTGAACTATGATCGGATTGTTTTATTAGGCACAGCATTTATTTCTTTAGCAGTTGGTATTGTTGCTGCAGTCATTGGCACACTTCCGTTTTTAGGCTTAATTGTACCTAACATCGTTTCTATGTTCCGAGGTGACGATCTTAGAAGTAACTTACCTTGGGTTTGCCTATCCGGGATGGCTGCCATTATGATTTGTGACATTTTATCGCGTATCATTATTATGCCCTTTGAAATCCCTGTCTCCATGATACTTGGTACAGTTGGCGCCGTCGTATTTATACTTATTCTTTTAAGGCAAAGGAGGTCAAGAAGGATACTAAGATGAGTGAACTAGCTAATAGTAATCCACTAAATATTAAAATTAATTCTAATCATAATTCTAAAAAAAGATCAGCTAGCGCCTTTCGTACAAAAAAGGAAGAAAAGTTTTATTGGATTTTGCTGATTGTATTAATAATGGTAGGCGTTTTTGCTTCCATTGGGCTACTCGTTTATAACAATCCAATTCCTGTAACCTCTCCTTCCTTTATACCTGTTGTTAAAAGAAGAGTGGTGGCCCTTGTTGCCATGCTGATCGCGGCCATTTGTCAAAGCTTATCTACTGTCGCTTTTCAATCCATTACAAATAATAAAATTATAACTCCATCACTTTTGGGCTTTGAGGCTATTTATTCAACCATACATACAAGCACGATCTTTTTTCTAGGTGCTACAGTGTTTGTAAGCTTTAGCGGGGTTGATTCGTTTTTATATCAAGTGGTTGCAATGGTTTTGGTGTGTTTAATTCTTTATGGATGGTTACTTTCGGGGAAATATGGTAACTTACAGCTGCTTCTTTTAGTTGGGATCATTATCGGGGCTGGACTCCGGTCTGTATCCTCTTTTATGAGAAGATTGCTTGCACCATCTGAGTTTGATATTTTACAAGCAAAATTGTTTGCTTCCGTTAATAATGCCGATGCTGCTTATTTTCCGATTGCTATACCCATTGTGATCGTTGTTGCCTTCCTTTTACTTGCAAATGCGAAGAGATTAAATGTGCTGTCACTCGGTAAGGATGTCTCTACCTCACTTGGGACTAAACATCAAGGTGGGGTCATTTATACGCTAGTCCTAATTTCTATTTTAATGGCGATTTCAACTGCTTTAGTTGGCCCTTTGACGTTTTTCGGATTTTTAGTTGCCACTTTAAGTTATCAAGCAGCTCAAACGTATGATCATAGATACATATTCCCTATGTCTCTTGCAATCGGTTTTGTCATTTTAACAGGCTCATATTTTATTATGTATCATGTTTTTAATGCACAAGGAGTTGTTTCGATTATTATAGAACTAGTTGGCGGACTTACATTTTTAATTATGATTTTAAGGAAGGGTTCTTTATGATTCAGATCAATAATGTCAAAAAAAGTTATGCGGATGAGGTAGAAATCGGACCTTTAAATATTTCAATACCAAAAGCTGGACTGACTTCTCTTATCGGACCCAACGGGGCGGGTAAATCTACAACCCTTTTAATGATTGGAAGACTTTTAAATTTAGACCAAGGTCAAATTAGCGTGGCAGGAATGGATGTCACTAAATCCAAATCAAGCGATCTTGCTAAAATCGTAACGGTTTTAAGACAAGAAAATCATTTCGTAACGAGACTTACCGTCAGGCAATTGGCTGGTTTTGGACGTTTTCCCTACTCTAAAGGGAGATTAACGAAAGAAGATGAATTTATCATCTCTAAATATATTGATTTTCTTAATTTGACTGAGCTTGAAAATAGATATTTAGATGAGCTTTCTGGAGGACAACGACAAAGAGCTTATGTAGCTATGGTATTATGTCAGGAAACAGAATACGTTTTGTTAGATGAGCCGCTCAACAATCTTGACGTCGCACGTTCTGTGCAGATGATGGAGCATTTGAAATATGCCGCGCATGAATTTGGAAGAACGATTTTGACCGTCATGCATGACATTAATTTTGCCGCTAAATACTCTGATCGAATTTGTGCGATGAAGGAGGGGAAAATTGCCGCTTTTGGAACTGTCGAAGAGGTGATGAACCCTGACATCTTAACGGATATTTTTGAAACTAAAATTGAAATTATTGCGGGGCCTTATGGGCCTATTGCGATTTATTAAAAGCTAAGGCTGAGACAAAATGGTTATAGTGGCTATTATTCCACTCTAACCATTTTAAATGAGTGATGTCCCAGCCTCACTTAGTTTAACTACACAGAAATATTAATTTTTTATTGACGCTTACGCAACATTCTTCCGACAATATACAGCATTTGTTTACGGGTAAAGAAGCGAGATAATTGAGCAGAAATAAAATTATTCAGTCCTGGGACAACGTATACCTTTTTAGCTTGAAGCGCACGAATTGCAACCTTAACCACATTCTCTGGAGTATCCCTTTTGCCCACGGAGGCTTCTTCTGCCCCTACAACGTTAAAAAACTCTGTTTCTGTTGACCCAGGACATAACGCAAGAAATTGTACGCCGCGTTTTCGATTTTCCTCCCATAGTGCCTCTGTAAATGACAACACGAATGCTTTTGTAGCCCCATATACAGCCATGTTAGGGAGAGGCTGGAAGGCTGCAGTTGATGCTACGTTAATAACCGTTCCGCTTTTCGCTTTCAACATATCTGGTAAAAATAAATAAGTAAGATCTACCACCGCCGTCGCATTCAGCATTACTTCATCATGTTGTCTTGATCCTGACAGCTGCTCAAAAAGTCCGTATGTTGCGAAACCAGCATTATTAATTAAACATTCAACGTTCAGACCACGTTGATTACATTGTTGATAGAGCTCTGCTGCAGAACCATTTTGAGCTAAGTCAGAAACTATGACCTGCGCTTTAATTCCATATTTTTCATGTAGTTTCTCTCCTAAAGCATTTAACTTATCTTCCGAACGTGCAACTAAAATCAAATCGCTCCCTCTTGATGCATATTCATTCGCAAATGCTTCACCAATACCCGAAGAAGCCCCTGTTATTAACGTCCATTTATTATTTTTAGGTTTCATTGTACTTTCACTTCTCCCTTAAAAACGTTTTAGAAACAGTGTTTCTATTAGAATCATTGTATCTTACTGCGTTTTTGTTGTCAATAATAGTAATTCAGTTGTGCATTGGCATTTTTCCCGCTAAAACAGTAAAATAAGCTCTAGAGAAGCACATAACTTGAGAAACTAAAGTAAAAAGGTGTGAGTACACATGCAAAATTCATCTAATATCTCTTCCACAGATACCCATAAAGATACTCATAAAGTTACTACCTATCCCAATGTCAAGCTTCAGCAAAATGAAGTATTACGGCGTAACATCATTGAAGCATCAGCATCCATTATGCAAAGATTTGGTCCTGAGGCTGTAACGATACGTAGAGTAGCTGAAAAAATGGAGTGCCCTACAAAAATAATTTATAAATTGTTTGGGAGTAAGGAGGGTCTTGCAAAAGAACTTTTTATGGAGGGCTGCAAGCTTTTATCTGATACCTTTCAGGACGTTCCAGTGCAAACTAATCTTAAACAATATCTACTTGATATTGGGCAAGCCTACTGGAATTTCTCGAAGGAATATACCAATTATTATATGGTCATGTTCGGTGGCGCCTTTAGCGAATTCAAACCCGAAGAGGATAGTTCTGAGGCTATCGTTACCGCATTAAAGCAAGTTGCCGCTTTGATTTCAAATGCAATTGAGCAAGGCTTAATTTTGGAGAAAGACCCCCTTCTTGTCGTTAATCTTGTTTGGTCTTCATTACACGGTGTTATTCACCTTTATTTAGGTGGGCATATTCATAACGAATCAACTGCAAAAATATTATATGATCGAACATTATTAAATTTAGTTCATACTTTTTTTCAAGGACAATAACCAATTCAACAATTAGCAAAATTACAAAAAGGAGCACCTTCACATTATGGGGTTAGTCCCGTCCCATGTGATAATGCTCCTTTTTCATATGGATCAATATATTATTTCATTTCTTCCACAGCCGTCTTCCCCGCAATTCGTCCAAACGTAAAGATGTCTGTCAACGCATTACCACCTAGACGGTTACCTGCATGAATTCCGCCTGCTACTTCGCCAGCGGCATATAGATGAGCAATCGGCTGACCATTTTCATCTAATACACGCGTTGCAGTGTCGATCTTAATGCCCCCCATTGTATGGTGAACCGCAGGTTTTCTAGGTGTAGCGTAAAATGGTGCCTTCTCTACCTTTAAGCTAAACGTATCCTTATGGAACTCTGGATCAAAGCCCGCATCGACATAGGAGTTATACTTATCAATCGTAGCTCTAAGCACCTGAGGATCCATATTGACTTTAACTGCCAGTTCTTCTATCGTATCCGCTCTAAAGAGCGTACCCGCTTCCACTTGTCGATCTATTTTTTCTTGGCTTGTGTTCGCCGCAGTTTTCTTAATCTCATCATCAGCGATCAGGTAAAACAGACTTCCTTGCTCGATCGCCGCTTTCGTTAACACATCCCGACCAGAAAATTCATTTACGAATCGTTCTCCCTTTTGGTTAACGATAACAAAGTTTTCAGGAGGGACCTGCAGTCCACTAAAAAGCTCGCCCGTTTCAGGATCTGCTACAGGCATCATTTGAGTGAAGCCCATTCCAGTTAGTGCCGCGCCTGCACTCTTACCAAGTGTTATTCCATCCCCTGTCATCGCATAGGAATTCGTCGTTTTGATATCATCATCGATATGACTCCAATACGTGTTATATTCCTTAAGCATTTGAGTATTTGCACCAAAACCACCACTAGCAAGCACTACTGCTTTCGCATGTACGGTGATTTTTTGTCCATTAACCCCAGTTGCGATAACACCTGCGATTTTTCCATCTTCAATGATCAATTGTTTAACAGGACTATCCGTAATAATTTGACCGCCATTTTCTTCAACATATTTGCTTAGTGCAAGGATAAATGCAGAGCCATAGCTTTTAACAGGCTTATGACCACGACGCCAAAGCGCACCCACTGGCGCAAACACGATACTCTTATCGTATTCAACCCCGATATCCTCAAGCCACTGTACACTTTCCAAGGCATGGTCTGTAAGCACCTTGACCAGATCATATTGTCCGTAGATCATGTTGCCATTTAGGTCTGTACGCTTTCCACCAAAATACGTTTGCATTCTGTGTAGAAGTGGGGAGTCAAATAAATAAGCTTGTTCTGAGCTAAACTTTTCCTGATAAGCTGCAAATTCTTGTTTTAGGGCACGGAAATCTTCCAAATATTCAGGATGAATTAAGCTTTCTTCTGTATTTAATAAATTTTCAATCGTTTGTCTTTCCCCTGGGTTCTCATGGAACTGTTGTTGCCATACAGGATCCGCAGCATTAACAGGACCACCTGAACGAATCGTGTTTCCTCCTACAGCAGGATATTTTTCAAGCACAATCGCACTTGCTCCATGCTGTAAAGCTGTTGCAGCAGCACTTAATCCAGCACCGCCTCCCCCTACGACTACAACATCACAAGTATATTCTTCATCATTCTTCATCTGACTGCTAGCAGGTTTTGGACGTCTTCTTAGGATGTCTGGGTTAACGCCAGCCAGCTTAACCGCTTTGGCTACACCATTAATAACAGCGTTACTTGTTTCAGAAGCACCTGAAAGTGCATCCACATTTAGCGTTTGTCCCTCGATAATTTTATTTGGTATTCTTACAAAAACAACATCAGCGATACCTTCGGTTTCCCCTTTAGAGTCGATATGGATGCTTTCAATTCTATCTTCACTAAAGGATACCTTCATCGGAAGATTCCCACTGTGACCGATCGCATCTACCTCATACACACCAGGTTTATAGGTGAACTCCTCTTCCACGTTAAGCTGATTTGAAATTTTAGCAAAACGAAGGAACCGTAGGAAGCATATTTCTAGGAAATCAATCGTTCCTTCATTGTTTAAGTTACCCGATTCATCAAAAGCTTTATGTGCAGTTCCAAGCAAAAATTCATACCCTGGCATCACGTTAGCTTCCACACCTGGTGCATCTAAAATTTGGCGAAGATGTAGCTGCGCCCGCGAGGATCCTTGTGTTCCCTGCGAAGCACCGATGATCATTACAGGTTTACCTGCAAGCGGATGAATCTCAAAGCTCAGCCATTCAAGCAAGCTTTTAAGAGATGAAGGAATGGAATGGTTATATTCTGGAGTCGCAATAATGACCCCATCACTAGCAATAATTTTTTCATTAAACGTTTGTATAATTACACTGTTTGTTTGGTTATCGGATTGATTAAACATAGGTACGTCTGTAATATCAAGGATTTCAATTTCTGCTTTTGACTTAAAATGTTTTTGCATGAACTGAAGCAGCTTGCGGTTATATGATTTTTTAGCATTTGTGCCAACGATCGCTATGATTTTCATTGTGATTAGCCCCCTACTCTTGCCAAGTAAATTTTTTCGTTTTTTTCTTCAACGTTCTTTTTGACAGTAGTTCAGAAGTGATCTCAGTAAATAAAACAAACTCCCTAAAAATTTCTTCAAGCTCAGCTACTTTGTCAGCATCAATGAGATTACCACTGCTATCAAAGGCACTCTGAGATTTTCCTAAAAGAAACTCGCTGCTCGGCATCAATCTTGCACCAAGCTCAGGTGAATCTAAGATTTGTCTAAGATGTGCTTGAGCTCTGGAAGAGCCAAGTGAACCGTGTGAAGCACCAACGATAAGCACTGGCTTATCAATCAAGGGTTGCGTGGTGTAGCTGATCCATTCCAAAGCGCTTTTCAAAACGGCTGGGATGGCATGATCATACTCAGGCGTAGCGATAATAACACCTTCAGCTTTGGAGATTTGATCCAATAAATCTTGTACCTTCTCAGGAATATCAACTTCAGCGTCCTCTATATCCTCTTTTTCAATGAAGGCTGGCAAATCTTTAATTTCATATACATCAATTTTGACCTCGCTAGCAAAATGCTTTTGCATAAATTGAAGCAATATACGGTTCGTTGACACATCCGAATTCGTGCCGACGATAGCTAAATAATTCATAGTAATCCCCTTTCTGCACATTGTAATTAAATTCACTAACTAAGCATCAATGAAACATGTCCTATTGCCATAACTCTATCATATCAAGGGTGAAATGATCTAATAGTTATTCGTTGAAGTTTGATAACCAATTTGTTATAATCAGCTCAAGCCCTATATTTGTTACTTTTTTCACAAGAGGTGAGAGGTATGTCTAAATTGCAATCGCAAGATATTTTGTATTATATTGATACTCTCTTAAAATATAGCAACTACAGCAAGGCTGCCAAAGCACTTTATATTTCCCAACCTTATTTGACGAAGGTGATTAAAAAAGTAGAAAGTGAACTAAACTGTGAGCTTATTACGCGCAACAAGCTACCCTACCGATTAACTGAGCAGGGAAAAATCTATTATCAGTATTTAACTTCAATGGAAAACAACTATGCAAAGCTGATTAGAGAGATTACCTATGTATCAGATATGGATAATCAAGTGTTACGAATTGGCATTCTTCCGAGTCTTGGTTCCTATTTAACTCCTCTTTTTTTGCCAGAATTTCTAGCACTTCATCCTACTTATAAAATAAATCTTTTAGAGGATTTACCTGAAAAAAATGAGAAACTTCTGCAAAACAACGAGCTAGATTTCTGGATTGGGCAAAACTCAGGCAGTATCTCTCCCAATTTAAACGCAGTTAGCTGGGGCAAGCATAGCTATAGCGCGATTATCCCACGTTGCTGTGAACTGTACCAACAGGATGTCGCGATTATTCCAGAAGGCTCACTTGATATTAGGGAAATTTTGGGTCAAAGGTTGATTTTAACCTCCAAAGGCTCTGCAATCAGGAAACAGATAGATCAACTACTAAGTGTCTATAAGATTCAACCTAATATTTTGTTGGAAAGTAACGACATTTATACTGTTCTTAAGCTTGCAAAGCGAAATTTAGGTTTAACCATAATACCAGAGAGTATTCATATCAAGGAGTGCCCACCTGAATATAATATATATCCAATTCCGATGGATAAGATGAGTTTGGATTATTTTATAGCCTATCAAAGTGAAAGAACGTTAACGAGCGTGGATCATGACCTTATAAATGCGTTTTTAAATCATGGACAACCATGTGCAAAATAGGAGGCCATCATGAATAGTTATACAAACATTATACATCTCATGGGAACAAAAATTACTCTGTTCATCAAGGGGACAAATGCTGAAAAGCTTGCTAAGGAAGCTGAACAGATGTTGATCCACTATGAAAAGGTCTTTAGTGCCAATAGTAATTACTCACAGCTTGCCATGCTAAAAAAAGAAGCGGCATTACATCCCCTAAAGGTGGATAAGGAGCTGTATCATCTTATTAAAATAGGAAAGGAGCACAGTTTAAATCAAGATTCCTATTTAAATATTGCAATAGGTCCGTTGATCAAGCTGTGGAAAATTGGCTTCACTGCGGCGCATGTACCAGGAGATGAGGCTATTAAGATGGTACTGGATTTACTAAAGCCTGAACATATCCAGCTAGATGATGGGCATTGCTCTGTTCTATTAACCAAAAAAGGCATGGAGCTTGACCTTGGCGCGATTGCTAAAGGTTATTTTGCTGATCAGGTTATGGCTTTTTTCAAAGCAAATGGCGCTATCTCAGCGATGATCGATCTGGGTGGTAATGTGCTTGTTTATGGAGACTCGCCACAAGGAGATAATGACTGGAGAACAGGCATACAAAATCCATTTTTACCTAGAGGCAATGTCGCTGCCATTGTCAAAATAAGAAACCAATCCGTCGTAACATCAGGCATATACGAAAGAGTATTGGACCAAGATGGCGTTCATTACCATCATATATTTAACAGTAGAACAGGTTACCCTATCGAGAATAATATCGCTTCACTAACGATTATTGCAGATAAATCATTGGACTGCGATATCTATACGACAAAATGGTTTGGATTAGATGCGGCTTCAGTGATTCAGAAAGCGAGTAGCATGAAGGGCATGGGGGCAATCGTCATTACTATGGATGGACAAATGGCGTTTACAGATAATCTTAGAGGAAAAATAGAATTTCAATAGTTCAATAATGAAAACGGGCATGCATAAAAACATTACAACCATTTTGCATATAAACCTGCATCTTCTTTTGTGTTCAGCCTTTCAAAAATTTTCAGCATTTCATCCTCTTGATAGTAATCTCTTACTTCAAAATTAATCAATAAATGCTCTTGATATACTGATTTAAAAAATCCTTCTGCTTTTAACTGTTCTATCAATTGGATCAAGGTCTCAAAAAAGTCCTCCCTAAATTGAATAAATTCAGCGCAGTAATTAAAGTCGTCATCAGAAATAACAGTTTCATTTTCAATAATATATTCCAAAATAATTTTGTTACATTCTGGGAAATCATTTTCTGATATAGAATGGTCATTCCACTCATCTGCGCAATACTTGTAATATAGCTCATCTGAATCCGTAGTAGTATAGCAATAGCCATTAGCTTCAAAGTCATCAACTGTATTTCCGTTAAAAGAAATACAATAAGACTTTTGATGATTTATGGCTATGTAATCTGGAACGAGTATTGAAAATATATATGGTTTCTTATCCTTATACTTATCAATAAATTGTGTAAATACAGATTTTAACTCCTTGATAAAAACGTCTTTTAATCTATCAAAAGGAAACGTGGTCATAGTCAGTACCTCCTTATATAAAATAAAAAATCAGGCAAAATAGATACGTTTTAGCATCCATTTTAACCTGACAAGCGATGGAGCTAGGCGGAATCGAACCGCCGACTGATCGCTGCCAGCGACCTGTTTTCCCCCTAAACTATAGCCCCTTATTTATATGTGCATTATTAGTGCATCTAATTTGTAATTATACCCCACTCCACTATACAACTGCAACTATATATTTCCTTTTTCAAGTGCACTTAAACACCTAACTTGTTACTATATTTTATGTGAAGTATGTAAAGTTTTCTTTTAAACAAATTTTACATGGTAATCTGAAAAATATGGAAATATAATAAAGAAGCATTGTGTCATTTAGTACAGCCATTACACCTACGAACATATATACTCATCATTGATAACGCTTTCAACTCGGGCTACACCTAATGATTAGCCTACTGGAGCCCCTAATCCAGAAAGGTGGTTAATATTATGCTATACACGCCAGGAGAAATTGAGTGTTTACCTCAGGAGGTCGGTTATGATGATTCAAGAATTGAAGTTTTACATAGCTATCTCCAGAAACTGATTGATGAAAAAATGATTCAAGGGGCTTCCTATTCTGTAGCTAGATATGGAAAAACATTTATGCAAGGTGCACTTGGCCCCATTTCCTATCGCGATCCCACTACTCCATTGCTCCCAACTACCGTTCATCGGATTGCATCCATTACCAAAGTGTTCACAACGATCGCCATTGCCAAGCTAGTTGAAGATGGAATGATTCGCTTTGATGATCCTGTAGGCAGTATTTTAAAGCAGTTTGACGTCCCTCCATTTAATAAAATCGATATTTTTAGCTTGCTTACCCATACTTCTGGTCTATTTCCCGATTACACAGCTCATCTTTCCTATCATCGTCATTATTGGGATTTAGTTGAACAGTATTTTGATAGCTACAAAGCTGAGGATGGTGAGCTAGATTGGATTTCAGCCGCGTTAAGTGGTGGAATGAGCCGAAACGTTGGTGAGGAATGGCAATACAGTACCTTTGGCTTTATTTTCCTTGGAGAGGTTATTAAAAAAGTAACGGGAATAAGTGCAGAACAATATATCGAAGAGGAAATTGTGAAGCCGCTTGGTATGAAGGATACGATGTTTAACCCAACAAAGGACCTAGCTAAACGCTGTATTATTCGACATGAACGGCAGCAGAAATTCATCAATGGAATTCTTGCAGATCAAAAGCCTGAGCAATCCAGATCAGAGCTGCTTTGGAGCCATGTGCCGGATACAGGTGGGGGTTTATTTTCTACACTACCCGATCTTATGAAGCTAGGAAATATGCTACTAGGGATGGGGAAGCTTGGAGATACCCGTATTTTAGGACGCAAAACAGTAGAGAAAATTACAGCAAGAGCTTTATTTGATACGCCCGATTATTGCTGGGGAGGATTTAACCCTGACAGAATTTACGCATTAGGTTTTGACATGCGAACAGGCTGTACGTTCATATACTCCCCCACAACTTATGGTCATGAAGGTGCAGGCTCTAGCTGTATCCTAGTTGATCCCGTAGAGCAGCTTACAGCAGTCTGGTTTGTTCCTTTTGTGGATGGCGGTTGGCACGCAGAAGCACTATATAACGTCACAAACATCATTTGGTCAGGGCTAAACTAATTTGTTGTTTAAAGGTGGCTATTTCTTATGTTATATACTTCTGGGCAAGTCGATTGTTTGCCCCATGAGGTTGATTATGATACTTCAAGAATTGAAGTTTTGAACAACCATTTTCAAAAACTAATTGAACAGAAAAAAATTCAAGGTGCTTCTTATTGTATATCTCGATATGGAAAAATCTTTGGACAAGGAGCATTGGGTTCAATTTCCTACAAGGATGCAAATACACCCCTGCTCCCAACTACTGTTCATCGCATTGCTTCGATTACAAAAGCCATTGTAACGGTTGCCATTGCTAAGCTCGTTGAGGACGGTATGATCCGCTTTGATGATCCTGTTGGCAGTATTTTAAAGCAGTTTAATGTGCCTCCGTTTAATCAAATTGATATTTATAGCTTACTTACACATACATCTGGTCTAGTTCCCGAACATCTTACTTATCACCGTTCTTATTGGGAGTTGATTCAGCAGTACTTTGATAGCTACAAAGCTGAGGATGGGGAACTAGATTGGATTTCAGCCACATTAAGTGGTGGAGTAAACAAAAATGTTGGGGAAGAATGGCAATACAACACATTTGGCTTCTGTATACTTGGAGAAGTGATTAAGCAGGTAACTGGCATGAGCGAGGAACAATACATCGAAGAGCATATTGCCAAACCACTTGGTATGAAGGATACGATGTTCAACCCTACACCTGATCTAGCTAAACGATGTATCATTCGAAATGAGGAAGAAGAAAGATATTACCATGATCTCATTGCAGGTCGGAATCCGGGGCTATCTTCTCCAGAAAAACTTTGGAGCCATGTATCAAATACCGGTGGCGGTCTGTACTCCACTCAAGCTGATTTGATTACTTTTGCTAATATGCTGTTAGGGATGGGGAAGCTGAACAATATTTCAATTCTAGGCCGAAAAGTAGTAGAGAAAATTACAACCCGAACATTGTATAACATCCCAGATTATTGCTGGGGTGCCAACAATCCAGATCGTAGCTATGGGATTGGCTTAGATATGCGACGAGGCCCTGGTTTCCTCTACTCCCCATCAACTTATGGTCATGAAGGCTCAGGCGCTTGCTCCATGATTATTGATCCTACAGAACAGCTTGCTTCGGTCTGGTTTGTTCCTTTTGCAGATAATGAATGGCATGCGGATGCCTTATTTAACGTCACAAATATCATTTGGTCAGGGCTAAACTAATACTATATATTTTGAAAGGTGGCTAACTATATGTTATACGCTTCTGGGCAAGTAGATTGTACCCCACAAGAGGTGGGATATGATGCTTCAAGAATTGAGGTTTTACACAGTCATTTTCAAAGGTTAATTGAGCAAAAAAAAATTCAAGGGGCCTCCTATTGTGTGTCACGATATGGAAAAACCTTTATGCATGGTGCGGTGGGTCCCCTTTCGTATAAGGACGAAAGTACACCGTTACTTCCTACTACAGTTCATCGTATTGCATCCATTACTAAAGCGATTGCAACAATCGCGATTGCCAAGCTCGTTGAAGACGGTTTAATCCGTTTTGATGACCCTGTAGGTAGTATTTTAAAGCAATTTGACGTTCCTCCATTTAATAAAATTGATATTTATAGCTTACTTACACATACCTCTGGACTGTTTCCAGACTGGAAAGGTGATATGCCATATTTTCGAGACTATTGGGGCCTAATTCATCAATATTTTGAACATTACAAACCAGAAGATGGGGAGTTAGACTGGATAAAGGCTGCCTTAAGCTGTGGCGTTGATAGACCCGTTGGGAAGGAATGGCAATATTGCTCATTTGGTTTTTGCTTACTTGGAGAAATTATAAAAAAGGTAACAGGTATAAGTGCGGAGCGGTATATCGAAGAGCAAATTACAAAGCCCCTTGGCATGAAGGATACGATGTTTGATCCTACGCCAGAGCTTGCGAAGCGTTTTATCATTCGCGATGGAGAATATGAGAAACGTATAAATGATATCATCGCAGGAATTGAGCCTGAGCTCCCCCCCGCAGAGAAGTTGTGGAGTAACGTCCCAAGAACAGGTGGTGGCCTATGCTCAACTCCAAGTGATTTAATTCGGTTTGCTAATATGCTTCTAGGAATGGGAAAACTGGATAACACTCGGATTTTAGGGCGTAAAACAGTAGAGAAAATTACGACAAGAGCATTGTATGACAAACCAGATTATTGCTGGGGAGGTAACAATCCTGATCGTAGCTATGGAATCGGTCTAGACATGCGTAGAGGTTCTGCCTTCCTTTATTCCGATACAACCTATTGTCATGAAGGTGCGGGAGCTTGCTCCATGATCATTGATCCTACAGAGCAGCTTGCAGCCGTTTGGTTTGTACCGTTTATGGATGATGAATGGCATGCAGATGCCTTATTTAATGTCACAAACATTATTTGGTCAGGGCTAAGCTAATGAATAGCATTCGACATCAGTTACGTGTAATGAGATCAGTAGCAGGTGTCACCTATAAGGAGTGGGCTGCCTATCGCACCCACTCCATGGTATCTATTGTTGTAGGTCCAGTATTTTTTATTGTGCAATATTTTATATGGACCGCGGTGTATGGTGATCATTCCACTTTAGGTGGACTTGAGCTAAACCAGATGATCAGGTACTTTGGTGTAACAACACTGATTAGCTATCTCACCATGGATTTTGCAGACTGGAACTTATCTATGCTGATACGAACTGGGAAATTTTTAACGTTCCATTTACGCCCCGTCCATCATCGTTCATTTGCTCTATTTCAAAAGCTTGGTCATCGTTCATTAGGATTTCTATTTGAATTTATTCCTTGTTTACTGATCTTTATTTTTATTTTTCGTATAGATATGACACCTGCAAGTTATTTATGGGCTTTGTTATCAATCACTATTGCCTTTTTAATGAATTTTTATGTTAATTACACCATTGGCTTATTGTCATTTTGGTTAGTTCAATCTGATGGAATACGTGGTGCGTTTATGCTTTTATCGAGCGTTTTTTCTGGCGCACTTCTTCCACTTAGCTTATTCCCAGTATGGCTGCAAAGCATTCAATTTTTTCTACCGTTCCAATACATTGCTTATATTCCTGCAATGGTATTTACGGGACAATATTCATTGGGTGGTATCCATCTAACGATGGGGCAGGCAGTTGGACTTCAAGCGATTGCTGTTGTTATTACTTTTATCGCAAATGAGCTAGTTAGGCGTATTGCTATGAAACAATTTACTGCTGTTGGTGCATAAATAGGTTAAGAAGGGATTTCATTTATGAAGCGGTTTTTTAATATATATAAGCAATGCCTACTTTCTGCCTTACGTGTATCTGCGGCCTATCGCATGAATTTTATCGTTAGCTGTATGATTACACTTGTAGGGAATGTGTTCTTTCCACTTCTCACCTTATTAATTTATAGTAATGGGGCTAGTTTTCCAGGCTGGAGCTTCTATGAGGTGTTGTTAATTCAGTCTATCTTTACGATGTCCAGTGGACTATCCAACCTCATTTTTGGTGGTGTACTTTGGACAACAATGTCACATATACGTGAAGGTAGTTTTGAGGTTATACTCATGAAGCCACTAAATCCATTGTTTTTTATCATTGCTACCACGTTTTCACCTGATAGTATTGGTGTATTTGTGGGTGGGGTGGCACTGTTCATTATTTCCCTGACTGGAGTAGGTACTATTTTATTTGTATCTTGGGTGCAGTTTGCACTATTTTTTGTGGCTGGTATTGCAGTAATGGCTGGGATGTCCTTAATGATGGCAGCCATGTCCTTTAAATGGGTAGGGAATTCTAGAATTCCAGAGCTTGCAGATAGTGTCTTGAATTTTGGGAAATATCCATTGCCAATTTTTCCAAAAGCGTTACAAGCCCTCATTACCTTCATTATTCCTGTTGGTGTCATTGGCTTTTTACCCGCCTCCGCTCTACTTGGTGAAGTAAAACTGGTAGATTTTATAGCAGTAATCCCTTGTGTATTATTTATGGTAGCAGGTGCTTATATTTATCGACATATGATTTCTTTATACGAGGGGGTTGGCGGATGAATCCGATCATCGATGTGAAGCAATTAAATAAAACATATAAAACATACAAAAGAGGCTCTAGCCTAAGCGAAACCCTCAAAAGCTTTTTCCACCGAGAGGAAGTTATTATCAACGCTGTAAATGATATTAACTTTAAGATAGAGCAAGGTGAAATTTGTGGGATGCTTGGACCCAATGGAGCAGGAAAATCAACGACCATTAAAATGCTTTGCGGCGCACTATATCCCTCTTCTGGGGAGATAAAAGTGTTAGGTTATTCACCTGCACAGGATCGAAAACGTTATGTTAGTCATGTAGGCGCAGTATTTGGACAAAAATCTCAATTAATATGGGATATTCCACCGATTGATAGCTTCCGCATGAATCAAGCGATTTATGGGGTTTCGGACCATGATTTTAAACAACGCCTTGAAGAGTTAGCAGTGTTACTAGATATTACGGAGGTCATCGAAAAACCTACCCGTGTCCTCTCTTTGGGTGAACGAATGAAGTGTGAATTTGTTATGGCTATGCTCCATCAGCCACAAATTTTATTTTTAGATGAGCCTACAATTGGACTTGATGTCATTGCTAAGGTTAAAATTCGCCAGTTTGTCCGAGAGATGAATCGCAAGCATAATATGACCTGCATTTTAACTACACATGATCTGGAGGATATTGAAGAATTAGCACATCGTGTCATCGTCATTAATCATGGCACAAAGGTATTTGATGATACATTATCACAGTTCAAGCTTTTTTTAGGAGATAAAAAACAGGTCAGTCTGACATTTACAGATCCCATTGATGGAGCCATTTTTGATAATCATTATACGAGAGTTGTTGATCAACCCTCTGAACTGCAAATTACACTTGAAGTGGATACTGCTTTAATTTCAATTAGTGATTTTATCGAAAATATTTCCAGAGATCACCGCTTTTCTGATATTTCCATTAAAGAATTACCCATTCAACAGGTGGTCATGAAGCTATATGAGTCAGAACAGGCCATCGTATAAATTTAAAGTGATAACATTGATAAGATAGATATAAGGGATTGGAAGTGACAGTATGCCAAAGTTTCTAGATATTACTGGTAAAATTACAATTGTGCTTGGAATTATATTAGGTATTGTGTATGGAAATTCTACGAACTACTTAACTGGTGATGATTCGTTTCAATGGCTGGCTGCCATCGTTTGCTGGATTAGTAGTATTATCTCGGGCTCAGTCCTGATTACACTTGGATTGATACTAGATTATGCAGAGGAAAACAATGCATTTTTGCGTGAGCTAGTTGCTAAGTCTAGAGCTGCAGACCAAGAAAACAGAACATCCAAAAAACCTTTAGGAAATAGTAAGGCATCGTTAGCCGCAATCACGGACCATAAATTTAAAGCAAATGATTAAGGATTGATGAATTAAATTTAGCCATAGATATGGTTCTATTAAAAATTAGTACTTGATAAGGTTATGCGAGAAGAGGCTACAGTGCAGAGAGTGGCTTCAACCGCTGTTAAGGTCCCATTTCTTTTATAACATGTATGAGATTAGATAGAAATGTGACCTTAAAGGCGGCCGCTATCACTTTTCCACCATCTCCCTGCCCCTCCGCTATGTTTGCTTACTATCAAGTACTATTTTAAGGTTAAGCCATATAATTATGGCTAATATTTAAATTAGTGGATGACAAATACCCAAAACTTGCGAAGGGACAAAGGATTCTGGAGAAGTGAAACGTTCGTATTTAAAACTAGATTTTATCCATAAATTTATCAATATAAAAATCTAGTTTTAACAACGATCGGAAGAACCTTTGTACCGTAGCCACCATCAACCTTATTGTCATCCACTGATTTCATTTATGTGAAAATTATTTCAATGAGCAATTTATGTTATTGACAAAATAGGCACTAATGATTAGTATTGTGAATTAATAATTGAAAGACGAGATTACTTAAAAATTTAATAATCAGCAGGCTATGATTGTTACGGATCACACTGTAACAGGAGCAGCTTCTGGAGAGATCATGATTTGCTTCATGACGCCGAAGGGTTCACAATCTCAGGCAAAAGGACAGAAGAGTATGAAATAGATGATTTGGTTTATTTATTGTAATTTATAATAACAAATTATTCCTATTTATGCTTTTATGACCATGAGATTGGATACTTCCAATCTCTTTTTTTATTTTTAAGCATCAACAACATTGAATTCCGTATTGTGTAGATGAATGAAGGGGGAGCTTATTTTGGCAGAACAAGAACTAAAAAGAGATCTAGAAAACAGACATGTTCAACTTATTGCGATTGGAGGAACGATTGGTACAGGACTCTTCCTTGGTTCAGGAAAAGCAATTCAGCTTGCAGGACCTTCCATCGTTTTTGCTTACTTAATCGTTGGGATTGCAGTATTTTTTGTCATGAGAGCATTAGGCGAGCTGTTGTTATCCAAAGCAGGTTATCAGACTTTTACAGACATTGCTGAAGATTATCTTGGACCTAAAATCGCTTTTGTTACAGGCTGGACCTATTGGTTTTGTTGGATTATGACTGCTATGGCAGACGTAATTGCTGTAGGCATGTATGTGCAATATTGGTTTGATATTCCGCAATGGGTACCTGAAATCTTATGCTTAATTATTTTATTAGGCTTAAACCTGTTGACGGTTAAAAACTTTGGAGAGCTAGAGTTTTGGTTCGCTTTAATTAAAGTTATTACAATTCTTGCCTTGATTGGTATTGGTATTGTTCTACTCGTTATCGGCTTTCGTACGGAATCTGGCGTTGTTAGTGTCCAAAACATTTGGGCACATGGTGGTATTTTTCCAAATGGCATTACAGGCTTCCTATTGTCGTTTCAAATGGTGGTCTTTGCGTTTGTTGGTGTTGAGCTTGTTGGTGTCTCTGCCGCGGAAACGTCTAATCCCGAAAAAAATATTCCTTCTGCAATAAATAAAATTCCATTACGCATATTGTTCTTCTATGTAGGTGCGATTATAGCTTTATTATGCATCAACCCTTGGACACAGCTTAGTGCATCTGAAAGTCCATTTGTCAAAACCTTTGCTTTAGTGGGTGTGCCAATTGCAGCAGGTATAATCAATTTCGTTGTATTAACCTCTGCTGCGTCTGCTTGTAATAGTGGTATGTTCTCAACTAGCCGTATTTTGTACAATTTAAGCAAAAACAAACAAGCTTCTGCCTCATTTGGCAAACTAAATAAAAATCATGTGCCTCGTAACGGCTTATTAATTTCTACCCTTGTCTTATCTGGTGGCGCTTTACTTAGCAAGCTTATTCCTGAGCAAGCATTTGGAATTGTCACAACGATTAGTGCCATCTGTTTCATTTGGGTGTGGGGTGTTGTTGTTGTCTCCCATTTAAAGTATAAAAAAACAGCTCCACAGCTCCATGCTACATCAAAATTTAAAGCACCTTTAACTCCTTTTATTAATTATGTGGTGTTGGCATTGTTTGCAGCTATTTTAATTATTATGTTGTTTGCAGGTGAGACACGCCCTGCGTTGCTACTAACTCCGTTATGGTTTGTTTTATTGTTTATTTTGTATCATATAAGTACACGCAATAAGAGTAAAAATACAACCACAAGCTTTAAGGGTTAGATACTCCGTAAATATTAAATCGTGAAAAAAGCCATCACTGAAATTGGGCTGATTAGCAATCAGATCATTCAATGATGGCTTATACTTTATTTTTTAATCGCAACGTAACCTTCAACCATATATGAGCCAAAATAACGTGTAACGTGTTCAAAACCAGCAAGCTCTAACCATGTAACAATTTGCTCGGAAGGCTCTGGGTAGGATGTATGTCCAATGGAAGCTTGGAACTTCTCCCAATGCTCCTCACTAATACCAGCAGATAACATACTTGAACGATAAGCGGACATCAAAATGGGATAAATTTTAGAAGAAGGATCGGCACTCAGCGTTGCCATTATAAACATTGCGCCTGATTTTAATCGATTTGCAATTTCTTGTAGCATATTTAGCTTCGTTTGTTCATCTTGTATAAAATGTAGAACTAGCATACAGGTTGCACCGTCATATTGATTGAATTGTGGCAAATCTGTTACAGTGCCCTGAAGTAATGTCGTTTGCTCTAAAATACCGGCTTCTTGTAAGCGTAAGCTCGCCTCCGCCAACATTGATTCCGAAGGATCAATGCCTGTAAATCTCCAGCTTTGATTAAGCTGACCTAAGCTTATTATTTCTTGACCCCCACCTGCTCCAACAATTAAAAGCTTGTGATCCTCTCCATTTAAATGTGCATGCATCATAAAAGCCATTTGCTCATGCAACAGTCTGTAACCTGGTATTTTGGCCGCTATACTTGCGGTGTAATGTTGACCATTTGCCTCTTTCCAGCTCATTTTCTCTGTAGAATTTATCGTCACTGTAATACACTCCCCTAGTTTACGCTATAACCCTACTTATAATATCGTTGAAATCTGCTTTATAATTAATCCGTTGTATTGTACAATTAAGAATCATTCTCAATTATATAGAAATAATAAACAATAGCAATCCCATTTACTTGGGATATCCTTAATAATTCTAACTACAGAAGGTAGTGAGCATGAATGGTGACACCGCAACCGTCCTCCTATCAATATCGGGAAGATATATTAAAACAAATTAAAAAACATATTCCTTTTGATGCATATTGCTTTAGCTTAATTGATCCGTATCGCTTATTGTCTAGTGGCGCTGTTACTCATGAGGGAATTGAATTAATCCATGATTTTTTATTTTCTAATGAGTATCAAGTGAATGACTATAACCAATTTATTGATCTTATGATGGAGAATCGTCCTGTCGCATCTTTATATGAAACAACACACGGACAACCTGAAGTAAGTGATCGATATCGCACTATTCTAGAACCAGCTGGATTTATTGATGAATTAAGGGTTGTTTTTATGGATGAGGGAAAATGCTGGGGACAGCTTGCTTTGTTTCGCAGTAAAACACAAGTTCACTTCAAACCTGATGAAATTAAATGGCTTTATTCCATTCTCTCCTCAACTACAGCTTCCTTAAAGCAATTTTATTTACAAGGTGTGGAGAAGGACTGGAGCCATGCTCCATCAGAGACAGGAATAATGATGTTGTCTGAGCAGTTAGAGCTAATAGGAGCAAATGAGACCGCATTAGAGCTGCTTGAGCAGTTAAGAGCAGAAGAACAAATCGTAGGACCTACATTACCACGTTCTATACGTGTATTGTGTAAATCAAGTCATGGAGAAGAGAAAGCAAACTCACCTTCTCGTTCTAATCTGCTTGTTTATGTACCAACAGGATATTATGTTTCTATTGAAGCAAATGCACTTTTAAATTATGAAGGCAAATTACAATTTGCGATCTCTTTTCAAAAGGCAACTGCCAATGATCTGATCCCACTCCTATCTGATGCATATCATTTATCCTTGCGGGAAAGAGAAGTATTAACCCATATTTTACGTGGGAGCTCTACCAAAGAAATTTCTCAAGCTTTATATATTTCACCCTATACTGTACAAGATCATTTAAAATCAATTTTCGCTAAAACAAAAGTGACAACACGCCGGGAATTAATATGGAAGTTCCTTTCTCAGTTTAATTTCAGTTCATCTTTACAGTAATTCAGTTAAAAAGATCACATTTGCTTGCATCCTAAACCTTTATAATCACTATGGTCGATGTTTTTTTATGAAACACAAGTTGACGATGATGTGATCAATGGAGGTAATGGGAGAAAAATGAACAAGATGAGTGAAAAAAAATATAAATTTCTTGAGCTAGTAAAGCCAGAAACCTATGCACTAGAGGCATTAGAGGTAGGGGTTACATCTAATTGTAACTTCCGTTGTGATTATTGCTGTGCATATGAGCGCAACGATGGAAATTCGATTAACGGTAAAGAGGTTATTTCTATTTTAGAGGATATACCTACAATTCGCCGCGTACGTCTATCTGGTGGAGAAGTGACACTGAAATATGATGATTGCCGTGAAATTGTTGCCTATTGTGCATCTAAAGGTATCGAAACACAATTAAATTCTAACGGTAGTCTTCTAAATAAGGAGCGGATTGATGCCCTTGCTGAAGCAGGACTCACCACGATTCATATTTCCTTTAACTTTACAGAAGCAGATAAATTCTCAAAGTACTACAATATCCACCCAACTGTATACAAAAAAATTCGTGAAAATATTGCTTATTGTGCCCAAACTAGCATTGATACTGTATTAGAAACTTTATTGTTTGCTGAAACAGAGCATCATATGCATGAAATTAGTGAGCATGTGTATGCGATGGGTGTACGTACTCATGAAATTCAAAACAGCATCATTATGGATCATACCGGTTGGAAAGCCATTGCAGCTCGTGATGCATTAAAAAAATCAGTTGAAGATTTAATTGCGAATAAAAAAGAAGATACTACCTTGTACTTTACTTGTATGGATCGCTTTGCAGATGCTATGGGCTTTAAAGAGCAGCCTGGCGTGTATTTCTCCCACTGCATTGAAGGAATGAAGCAACTCCACCTTCATGGTAATGGTGATATCCTAATTTCGGAGCTATGCCATCCTGTTATTATCGGAAATATTTATAAGGGCACCTCCTTAAAAGACATTTATTCTAACATGCCTGCACCATTAGAACGTTATCTTGATAAACGTCCTTGCCCTGCCCTGGATGCCTTGTTCCCACAGGGTGTTTAACCTTTAAGTACCTACGTGAAAAAAGGTATACCTTCTCCCCTAAATGTTAATCCTACTTAACAGGGAAGGAGGTGAGTTCACATGGCCGCTGATGTAAAATGCGAAGTGAACAGTTGTAACTTCCATGCAGCAGGTAATAAATGTACTGCTTCATCCATTTATGTTGTTTATAACAAAGGGAATCATGCTCGCAGCTCCGAAGAAACAGATTGCAAAACGTTCCAACCTAAAATGTAGACATGAATAAACCTCCGTCCATAAATAATGAACGGAGGTTTTAAATTTGCAAACTGCTTATTCAAACGGTAGGGATTAGATAAATGCTCTAGAAACAATAACTAACAAGATGAACAATACTAAAATTGTTCCAGTAGAAGTCCATAATGCTGCTGCACCCAAACCTACTCCATTTCCGCCATAACATTCTGACATTCGTTTCGCCTCCTCTGTGAGTATGTGATATCATATTGCAGTTCCTCCTATTTAGCCACGGCGAATGCACATTTATAACGCGAAAAACCTTATGTCACAATTGTAGCTATATGCCTATACAAAATGAATCCATTTATGCATATGATAATGTACATACGGTGAAAAGCAGGTGATTCCTTTGGCAAAAAATAAAACAAAGTCAAAACAAACAGAGCAAAGCTTAGTAGAAGACGAAATTTCCGCAGAAGATCTTGCTTTAATCAGTGCTGCATTTAGCACACTTGCACAGGCATTTACATTTCTTTCATTACTCAAGGTAAGAGAGGACACCCAGCAAGCGGAAAATCAACCAGGCTTAGAGGGGCTGGAAATCAATTTACCCCCCTTCCGTCGTAGATCATAAACTGTACTTTAAATCACATTTCATAAAAATAAAATCTCTATGTCTAGGCACTTCCCCAGTTTAACTTGCATAACATAAACACAGAGGGAAAAAACAAAGCATGGAGGTATATAATATGGCATTACAAGAAGGACGCAACGAAGTGGTGTATCAAGCCAATGAACAGACGGTTAAGGTGTTGCAACAGGTTACAACTGAAGTACACACTATTTGTAAACAACACACTGGTAAGTTCGTACGTGTGCAAACTGTAGATGGGCTTACGTATGAAGGAAAAATTTTGTATACACATGCGGGATACTTACATTTAATCGTAGCAGGACCAGAGGTAGAGGCAAATCGCGGGTTATTTAATCCGTATTGGAACAATTATAATAGCTATAACAATGTGGTATTGCCGCTGGTATTATATAATTTGTTAGTGATTTCGTTGCTGTAATAATAAGTGGCTCTATTTAGAAATAAGTACTTAATAACAACCGGAGGCTGGTAGCAGCGATCGAGAGAGTTCTTGCGATTGTTATTAATTATTAGTAATATATCCAAAATTTTAATAAGCGTTAAGTTTTAAGGGGCATTTTAAGATTTCTAACTTTCCCCTTAAAGCTTAACGCTTTATTTTCTTAACTGCCAAATCAGTGCTTAATAACGATAAAACGAAGAGACAGGTAGATTCTGGAGAAGCGATAGCGTTCGTATTTAAAATCAGATTATAACTTTAAAAGTTCATTCTATATAATCTGACTTTAACAACGATCGTAAGAACGAACTGGAACGTAGAAAATTGTTATTAAGTATTTCTTAACCAAATCTACCCGAAATATAATCCGCAGTCCGTTGATCGCTTGGATTAGTAAACATAACTGGTGTTTCTTCAAATTCAACCAGCTCCCCCATGAGGAAAAAGGCGGTTTTGTCCGACACACGAGCGGCTTGCTGCATGTTATGGGTGACAATTACAATACAATAATCCTCTTTCAGCTCTGTAATGAGCTCCTCAATCTTAGAGCTAGAGACTGGATCTAATGCGGATGCTGGCTCATCCATAAGTATAATTTGCGGATTTACCGCAATTGAACGTGCGATACACAACCTTTGCTGTTGTCCTCCAGAGAGGGAAAGCGCTGATTTATGCAAACGATCCTTCGTTTCATTCCAAATCGCCGCTTTTGTTAAAGACTCCTCTACAATTTGATCCAGCTTCTTTTTATCTTTAATTCCATGGTAACGTGGACCAAAGGCAATATTGTCGTAAATCGATTTATGAAAAGGGTTAGGTCGTTGCCAGACCATACCTATTTTTTGTCGTAGCAAAACAACATCGGTTTTAGAGTCATTAATATTTTCGCCCTCAATCCAAATATCCCCCGTAATTTTAGCACCGTCAACAAGATCGTTCATGCGGTTTAAGCTACGTAAGAAGGTTGATTTTCCGCAACCGGAAGGACCAATAAGTGCAGTTACTTGCTTTCCTGCAAAATCAAGCGAAATATCTTTTACAGCATGCTTTTCGCCATAAAATACATTTAGGTTTTTTACTGACAAAGCAATATTTAAAGCTGTCTCTGAGACAGTATCTAATGTCGCATTTTCCATCCCTTTTCCCTCCTATTTACCTGCTGTAAATTTACGATGCATCCATCTGCCAAGTAAACGAGCACACACATTAAACAGAAGCACAGTGATAATGAGCACTGCCGAAGCACCTGCAGCAATTTCTGCAGCATCTGGCGCTAAGCCTTCTGCATTTATTTTCCAGATGTGAACAGCTAACGTCTCAGCAGGACGAAATGGATTTAAGGGAGAGGTAGGATTAAGTGGATTCCAATCGGTAAAATCCAATCTAGGGCTACTCATCCCTGCGGTAAATAACAATGCCGCAGCTTCACCAAATACACGGCCTGCCGATAAAATTGTCCCTGTTAAAATCGTTGGCATCGCAATTGGAAGCATAACTGATTTAATTGTTTTCCATTTGGACAAGCCAAGTGCAAGACTTGCTTCCTTTTGCGGTAATGGAACTCCAGCTAGGCCTTGCTCTGTAATCCGTACCATTAAGGGTAAATTAAATACGGTTAACGCTAACGCACCTGAAAACAAGGAAAACCCAAAATCAAACATATTAACAAAAACTAATAGTCCAAATAAACCTACAACGATAGACGGGAAAGAGGATAACACCTCTACAATAAGTCGAATAAAATTAGTCACTTTCCCTGGCTTCGCATATTGGCTCATATAAATACCAGCACCTAAGCCAAGGGGAATCGTAATGATCATCGTTAAAAATAAAAGAAAGATGGAATTAAATAATTGCGGACCAATTCCCCCACCTGCATTGATGGATTGAGGTGCAGAGGTTAAGAAATGAAAGCTAATATGACCTACACCACGAAATAAAATAAAACCTAATAAACCTGCCATAATGAGTACAATTATGCTAGCAATAGCAATAATGACGGTGGTAGCGATTTTATCTGCTGTTTTTGCATTCATCGTCTCGCTCTCCTTTCCAGCCATCTTACTAAGAATACGAAAATAAAGGTCATTAGCATCAAGATTAGAGCTAGTGTCCATAACACGTTATTTTGTACAGATCCTGTAACTGTATTACCCATACTTAATGTAATGACACTAGTTAAGGTTGAAGTTGACTCAAATAAGGAGCTAGGAATATGCGGTGCATTACCAATAACCATCTGTACAGCCAAGGCTTCGCCAAACGCACGAGCCATGCCCAATACTACCCCTGTTAATAAAGAAGGCATTGTAGTTGGAAGAACTGTACGGTATAGTGTTTGCCATCTAGTTGCCCCTAATGCGTAGGAAGCTTCTTTTAAACCACCTGGCAAGGCTGACAATGCATCTGATGCAATGGAGGTGATCGTAGGCAAGATCATAATGGACAATACAGTTGCTCCCGCTGCTATACCAAGCCCTTGGCCTGGAAATACGTCCCGATAAAAAGGTACAATGACACTTAAACCTACAAATCCATATACAACCGAAGGTATACCTGCAAGTAATTCAATGACAGGCTGCATATATTTTTTACCAACTTTAGGCATAATTTCAACCATAAATAAAGCCGCACAAATACTAAGTGGTGCTGCAATTAGTGCTGCTAAAATAGAGGTACTAAATGAACCAAAAATAAATGGCAATGCACCAAAAATCGGATTATCCCCTTCTGGCATCCACTCTACACCTGTAAATACTTCTTTTAAGCTAACCCCATTTGTTATAAATGTACTAACCCCTTTAGAGGCGACAAAGTACACCATAGAAAAAATAGTAATGATCAAAAGAAAAATACAGACTGAAGCAAATATTTTCCCTCTCCACTCTTCAATTATATGATGTTGTAACTTATTTTTTTGGCCGGACTGTGCCATCATACCGCTCCCTTTATCCAGCGCAGAAAAGAGGCGGCTAATCTGCGCCTCTTTTCCTGCAGCATTGATGTAATGCAGGTCATGCTAATATGCTAATTTTACTTTTAGTATAGGCTTTATTACTTGTTCGTAATTTTACCTTCAATATCACGTTCAATTTGCATTTTGCTTACTGGAATGTAACCCAACTTAGTTACTGCGCCATTTTGTACTTCATCAGATACCATGTAATCTAGGAAAGCTTTGGCAATTTCATTTGGCTCACCTTTTGTATACATGTGCTCATAAGCCCATACTGCATATTGTCCGCTTGCTACATTATCTACAGTAGCTTCCACACCTTCATATTTCACAGCTTTCACTGTATCGTTCAAGTAAGACAATGCAAGGTAACCAATTGCCCCTGGCGTGTCAGCAACCAGCTTTCTTACGTTACCTGATGATTCCTCTTGTACCGAACCTTTAATATCGGCAGATTTTGTACCAAGTGCATATTTTTCAAAAGTAGCACGTGTACCAGAGCTCGAAGGACGGTTAATAATTTGAATGGCTTGATCTGGGCCGCCAACTTCTTTCCAGTTTGTAATTTTACCTGTGAAAATACCAACCAGCTGATCTTTGGTTAAATTATCTACTGTGATTGACGGATTAACTACAGCAGCCATGGCTACTACAGCGACCTTGTGGTCTACTAGTTCTTTTGCTTTATCTGCATCAAGCTTTTCTTCTGCAAACACATCAGAGTTACCGATATCTGCTTGTCCGCCAGATACTTGAGTTAAACCAGTACCACTACCACCAGCTTGGACTTGAATTGAAACTTTCGGATTTTTATCCATAAATGACTTAGATGCTTCGTCCACTAATGGCATTAAAGCAGAAGAACCTAAAGATAATAAGTTGCCAGATAGCTCTGAGGTAGTATTTTCACCTTTGGCTGTATTTTCAGTTTTAGACCCATTTCCATCCTTTGCAGTCCCATTTTTGGATGCACCATTGCTTTGCCCACAGGCTGCCAAAGTCACGCTTAGGATTAAAGTTAAAACTAACATTAACGATTTTTTCATTTCAAGTGTTGCCCCCTTGATTTATTTGTTACCTTGATTATAAAAACCATGCATTAACTCCCTGTATTCGTTTTGTAAACGCAATGTAAAAAATAAAAAGAACACATCCGCAAATGCGAATGATATGCTCCCATCATAGTAGACAGTAGAAAAAACAAAAATTCTACTTCTACCATGATGGGAGTTTTTATAGTGTCTAAAAGAAGCAAGATA
>NZ_JAGGKG010000029.1 GCF_017873435.1 Paenibacillus turicensis
ATCTGACGAGATTAATTCGTTGAAATTAATCTACTTATTTTTGAATTCCACTTTCGTGAAATTCACTCACTCGTTGTTTAGTTTTCAAAGATCAATTCACTCTTTTTTCATCGTCGCATCTCTCAGCGGCGACTTTTATAATATACCATGCTTCGTTGTTTTTAGTCAAGCTTTTTTTAAAATTATTTTTTCAAATCATTTTTATTAGGCTTGGCCACTTGAAGAAGCGATATATAATGTACCACATAATTATAATTGTCGTCAACACTTAAATTAACATTATTTTAAGCGCAAATAACAACGCGACTCCAGGAAGCCCTAATATAAACACTGTACTTAATGTAACAGGATTTAAAGGGATGTACACACTAGCTAAAATTCCCGAATAATTCACGATATACAAACCTAGTGCAGCCAATACAATATGAAACATAAATTTATTAACCCAAGCAAAGCCTATCTTTTTGAAAATAGTAACATACAAAAGCATGACAGCAGAAAATAGCAGAACACCAAGCCAGATCGTTTTCACGACACACCATCCTCCAACGATTTTTCGTTCATCTGAGCCTCGCCATTTACCCAATGTGGATACACTGCCTTCACTGCTCTTAGTCTCATTTGATAACGTCTTTCCGCCGCTTCTAATGTGTATATTGCAATGTCCACTTCTTCTGATTCTTTGGCATTCTGAAAAGCTTGATGGGCTAACTCCCACTCCATCCTCGCCTCCATGACCTCATCATATAGCCTCTGACGCTCGTGCATGATCTGTTGTCTTTGTTTTATAGTAGACATCCGTTTAATCCACTTATGTTTCCACTGCATAGTTTCATTCCCCCTAAATTATAGACACTTATTCCATGTTTATAAAAAGAAGGACAAACTTAGAACATGATTAATATAAAAGTCCCCAATCTAAAATCAGATCAGGGACCTCAAAGACTCTACAAAAATGAGAAATGCAAAAATAATGACTACACATCATTTTTATAGCTCATTATATATATTCTAATATATTATTTTCACTCAATACCTTATAGGTTTCCTGTTATCTCAATGCCATCAGCAATGTTCAACCAAGCTTTTATCCAAGTGACAAACTGATCTAGGAACTTTTGAAGCTCAGGGTCAGAAATAGGCTGACGATCCATCTCCGCAAAAATCCCTGCCCATGCTTCTTTCCTTATCGGATTACCCCAGCAAGGATCAAACATCTCGATTTCCTCTCCGGTTTGCGGGTCGATTAACGGAAATGCTTGATTAAGCGCAGGGCGAATATGGATAAAATCCTCATCATAAATAAACAGCATCTGCTCAGGCTTAATTTCAATGGTATCGTCTACATATAAGGGAGATACCGTAAATCCAATATTTCTATATGGACCTTGATATCGGTAAAGTAGAACTGGGATCGTTTCCTTTGATCTTTTAGACATATGATCACTATCCCCACACTTAATTTGAACCTAGTTTAACTCTCTTCGTCCCTCTAGTGCTTTAGATAATGTGACCTCATCCGCATATTCAAGATCGCCACCAACAGGTAAACCATGCGCGATGCGCGTAACCTTAATCTCAAAAGGTCGAACTAGTCTAGAGATGTACATCGCTGTAGCTTCTCCTTCAATGTTCGGATTGGTTGCAAGAATTAGTTCCTCAACACGCTCATCACTGAGTCTAGTTAACAATTCCTTGAGGCGAATATTATCGGGTCCAATGCCCTCCATGGGAGAAATCGCGCCTTGCAGCACATGGTAATACCCATTAAATTCTTTTGTCCGCTCCATCGCTACTAAATCCTTAGAGTCCTGAATAACACAAATAACGGACGGGTCTCTCGTTTTATCCTGACAAATTCTACAAGGGTCACTATCGGTAATATTACAGCACACAGAGCAATAATGCAGATTACGCTTTACACTAACCAAAGCTTTGGCAAAGTCAATCACATCATCCTCTTTCATATTTAAAACATGGAAGGCGAGTCTTGTGGCTGTTTTGGGACCAACTCCGGGTAAATGAGTAAAGGCATCTATCAATTTGGCAATCGGTTCTGGATAATACAATGGAAATTGGTCTCCTTTATTAAGCGTATAGACGTAAAATTAGAACAAGCCTGGAATCTTCATACCACCTGTAAATTTACCCATATCTTGGTTAGCAAGCTCTTCAGCTTTGTTTAATGCATCATTTACTGCTGTTAGGACAAGGTCCTGTAGCATTTCGATATCATCTGGATCTACAACCTCTGGTTTAATGTTCAAAGAAATAACCTTCTTATGACCATTTACTTGTACAGTCACAACACCGCCACCTGCACTGCCATCAACTACTTTGTCGCCTAGCTCTTCTTGCGCTTTAAGCATTTGCTCTTGCATTTTTTTCACTTGCTTCATCATTTGATTCATATTATTCATAACGTCATCTCCTAATTTTAAAGTATCCTAATCAATATTCTAAACTATATTATAGTGGTTCCTGCTAATGTTTGCATATTTCAGTTCAAAATACATTAAAAACATTTAAATTAATCCTTAAAAACAACTAAGTCCTCACCAAACATTTCAATGGCATCATCCACCCATGGCTTTTCGCTTTTAGGGAGATCATCATCATCATGAGACATCTCAAGCACTGGTGACTCTTGTTGAGTTGAGCTTTTGCCTTGATTCGCCTCTGTCCAATCCTTAAGCATCATGGTCACCAAGCGCATTGGCTTCCCAACATATTTAGATAACACCTGTTCTATCAATTGCTTATTGACTTGTTTTTCAGTCGTTTCTCGATGGATATCATTTTTAAAGGCAACAAGAACGGCATCTTCCCAGTATGACACAGGTTCACCATTCACAAACCAAGCATGAATCGTTACCTTTTCTTCCTTCACACCTTGAAGTATGGCTGACCATTTGTTTTGAATTTCTATAAATTCAGCACTATGCTGATTTTGAATAAACTGGTCAAGTCCACTTGGAAGCTTCGCAACTGAAGATGTCCGTAATGGAGTACTCCGGGTTGGACTCGGTTTAGCGGCTCCTGTTGCAGCAGGGGCTACCCCATTTTGCATAATTTGAGCCAGCTTATTTTCTAGTGCTGCAAGTTGCTCCTTCAATTGTCTCATTTCATCAGAAGTGCCCGATTGCCCTGTATTAGCTGAGGGACTCATGGCTGATTGAGCATCTAGTACCGTCTTTCCTTCCGAAATGCCACACAATTTAAGAAGAGCAACCTCAAACAGCATTTGTGGCTGCAACGCATATTTCATCTCTGTCTGATATTGATTAAGTGTATCAATAATTGAGAACAACTGCTCACGTGAGTAAATTTCAGCCATTTCGGCAAAATCATGTGGATCAAGCACACGTTCAGTTAATTTATCTGAGGCAGGAACCATTTTGATCATTAACAGATCCCTAAAATAGTACAATAAATTTTCCATGCATTTATCAGCACTTTTGCCTTCCTGCATGAAGTCCTCAATCATTTGTAGTACGCCACCAATATCTCCATTCAGCAGCTTTCTAGCTAATTCAGCGAATTGACTAGATGGTATACCTCCTGTCATATTAAGCACTTGCTCATACGTAATATGACCAGCAGTAAAGGAAGAGATTTGATCCAGTATACTTATGGCATCTCTCATCCCACCATCAGATAACCTAGCGATATACCCAATTGCTTCATCGTCGTATTCAATATTCTCCTGCTGGCAAATTCCCTTTAAATGTTCTGTTTGCTCATCAAGGGAAATTCGACGGAAATCAAAGCGTTGACACCTTGAAATGACGGTCGCAGGCAAACGATGAGGTTCTGTTGTTGCCAAAATAAACATGACATGTGGAGGTGGCTCCTCCAATGTTTTTAGTAATGCATTAAATGCCTCTGTCGTCAACATATGAACTTCATCAATAATGTAAACCTTATGTCGCACTTCCGTTGGGGCATATTTCACCTTTTCACGTAAGTCGCGAATTTCCTCAACGCCTCGGTTAGAGGCAGCGTCAATTTCAAGCACATCCATCACTGCACCAGCTGTAATTCGCTTACACGCATCACATTCGTTACAAGGCTCACCTGACATGCCCTGTTCACAGTTGACGGCTTTAGCTAAAATTTTAGCAGCACTTGTTTTCCCAGTACCACGCGGTCCACAAAACAAATACGCATGTGATAGCTTATTTTCACGGATTGCGTTTTGTAATGTCCGTATTATATGCTTTTGACCAACCATGTCCTGAAATCGTTGCGACCGCCAGGCACGGTATAGTGCAATATGCTCCATATGTGGCCCCTTCCTTCTTTCTAAACGGCTTTATCGCCATTCCATTATACTATAATCCACACGCGAGACAAACCTATTATCTACCCTTCCCACAAGGCGAGTCTGCCACTTCAAAAATAGGAGAAGTCCAAAAATATGTATAAAAAAACATCTCTGCCCACAGACAAAGATGTATCCTCACTGAATTCTCAATTAGTAAAAATAGAAATAGTTAAACCGCGCACCTGTTATTGATCATTGTAATCCAAGTGGAACCTCCAAAGCATAACTCGGGACAGGTAACCCTTCGGCACATGAATGGCACTGCTTATGGCTGCTTCCTTCCGGACCTGACCAGGTTCACAGACATCCATTGCGAAGGACCCATCCGTCAACGTCTACCTTAAAGACCAAACCTTACATTAACAAGACCGCTAACAGGAATTCAACCTTGCTACAGCGGATTGCAAGTTACAGGGCACCGCTACCTCCCCGTCTAGCGCGGCAAAGACAAGTATATCTCATGGAACTCGAAAAATCAACCTAACCGGTATGGTTCGTAGTAATAATTAAGCAATTTATATTGGCTCAAATGGCGAAATTATGAAATCAACTCTATTTTTTGTTATAGTAAATAAAGATAGTTTCATAGATTAGCATAATATTTTTTGATTTTAATAAGATAGAGAGGATGACATTCATGAAATCATTTGGCAAGCTCTTATTATGTAGTGCCCTGATTGCCGGCACAATTGTAGGACTTCATCCTACAGACATAAAGGCTGCTGCTCCAACCAAAATTGAGCTAGATAACTACCCACTCACTTTTCCAACAGAACCTATTATTATGCAAGGGACAACGATGGTTCCATTCCGTTCAATCGCCGAAGCACTTAATATTAAAATTACGTGGGATAGCAAGGCTAAAACAATTACTGCGATTAAAGGCCAAGGCGCAAGCAGTGTTCAAGTCAAGCTTACCGTTGGAGAAAAACAAGCAACTGTTAATACCTCAAAAGTAAACTTAGCGGTTCCCCCCGTTGTTAAAAACGGAAATACACTTATTCCATTAAGCTTTTTTAGTCAGCAATTTGGTGCGGAGATAGATTGGAATGCAGCTACTCGTACCGTATCCATCACCTCTCCTAAGGAACGCTTATATACTTTAGGCTTTTATGCTATTCAATCCTTTTCTGATGTAAAACGTGTCCCTACACTAGATGCAGTTGCGTTTGGCTGGAGCCGTATTGATGAAAATGGCGAGTTTACACTCACTGGCAAAGATTTTAAAATGCCACAAGCAGCTGGTGATGTCACAGCGGATAGTTTAGTTTCTGATGCAGCAAGCTCTAGAACAACACCTTATTTAATGGTATATGCTAGCGATACAAAAGGAGAGCTAACTAAAGTAATTGAAAATGCAACTGTTCGCGAAAAAGTTATTGAAGACATCGTCAATGCTGCTACAGATAAAAAGTTCCAAGGGATCTTGTTAGATTTTGAAGGTCTTGGTCTTACTACAGACAAAACAAAAACACGGTCCAGCTTTACGAACTTTGTCAAAGAAATCGCCAAGCAAGCAAAAGGGGCTGACCTTAAATTATCATTAGCTCTTCATCCTTTAAATTCATCTTATCAAGGTTATGATTATAAGTCTCTTGGGCAAATTGCAGATGAAATCATTATTATGGCGTATGATTACACGAACAGCAAAGGCAATCCAGAGCCGATCTCCAAGGTGAATGAAGGCATTCAATTAGCCGTTAAAGAAGCAGGCGCTCAAAATTTAGTATTAGGCTTAAACATGAATAATGAAAATGAGTCCTCCCTACAAGCATTGGTTGGTTTAGCTAAGCGTTATCAACTCAAAGGGATTGCACTATGGCGTCTTGGAATTATTTCTAACGGGGAATGGAATGAACTGAGGGATATTGTGGAATTCAAAAATTAATAAAATTAGTGGCTGTCAACCACTAATTTAAATAGAGAGCCTATATTAAATGATGCTCCACACTAAAAAAGGGGTTTTTCTCACGCTCAGCTAAGCTGAAAACGGAGAAAAGCCCCTTTGACATATATACGAGAAGCTGCCTTATGCAGCGGTACTCATTAGATGCCGTATTTCTTTTTGAAACGATCCACGCGGCCACCAGCATCCAGGAATTTTTGCTTACCTGTGAAGAATGGATGACAGTTGGAGCAGATTTCAACACGTAGGTTTTCTTTAACAGAACCTGTTTCAAAAACGTTACCACAAGCACAAGTTACTGTAGTCAAGTGATATTTTGGTTGAATTGCTTCGTTCATTGACTTTCACCTCTTTCCGCCCTGAGCCTCATGCGTGCACAGAGTTATATAACAATAACGTGATTATAGCATGCCCATTCCCCAAGATGCAATTATAAATAATTAGTTAATTCACGTTATTCTGTACTATTACTTCCAGAATTGGTCACAGTCCGTGCTCTTCTAGGAGCTGACTGAGCTCGAGCAGGTTGAGCTGAACCTTCAGTTACATCAAAGGAAGCTAAAAACTCTTCATTTGATTTGCTGTTTTTTAGCTTTTTAAGGAAGCCTTCTACAAAATCGTAGGACTCATTCATATTTTTGCGAATTGCCCAGATTGTATCAAGCTCTTCTTTTTTCAATAATACCTCTTCACGACGGGTACCTGAACGACGAATATCGATTGCAGGGAAAATACGACGTTCCGCAAGCTTACGGTCAAGGTGTAACTCCATATTGCCCGTTCCTTTAAATTCCTCATAAATAATATCATCCATGCGTGAACCTGTATCCACTAATGCAGTAGCTAAGATTGTGAGACTTCCGCCTTCTTCTACATTACGTGCAGATCCGAAAAACCGTTTTGGACGGTGGAATGCAGCAGGATCAATCCCTCCACTAAGCGTACGTCCAGATGGCGGTACAACCAAATTGTAGGCACGAGCTAAACGAGTAATGCTATCAAGGAGAATAACAACATCCTTTTTATGCTCTACAAGTCTAAGCGCACGTTGAAGCACTAGTTCAGCTACTTTAATGTGATTTTCTGGCAACTCATCAAATGTTGAAGCGATTACTTCCCCTTTCACAGAACGTTGCATGTCTGTTACTTCTTCTGGTCGTTCATCAATTAATAATACAAACAACTCAATTTCGGGATAATTAGTAGAAATACTATTAGCTATCTCTTTAAGTAGCAGTGTTTTACCAGCTTTAGGTGGAGCTACAATTAAGCCACGTTGCCCTAGCCCTACTGGTGCAAGTACATCCATAATACGGGTAGATAAATGATTAGGGGATGTTTCAAGTACAATCTTAGTCTGTGGATAAAGTGGAGTTAACGCAGGGAAATGAAGACGTTCTGCCGCTACTGACGGGTTCTCTCCATTTACAGCATTGACCTGTAACAATCCAAAATACCGCTCATTTTCCTTCGGAGTTCTACATTTACCTGAGACGAGGTCACCTGTTCTAAGATCAAACTTACGAATTTGTGAAGCAGAAATATAAATATCCTCCGCACTAGGCAGGTAGTTGATTGGCCTTAAAAAACCATACCCTTCAGGCAAAATTTCTAATACGCCTTCCATGAACATCAGACCACTGGATTCAGCCTGTGCTCTTAAAATAGCAAAAATTAGTTCCTTCTTTTTCAATTGTCCATAGTATGGAATTTGATGCTGCTTTGCAAGCTTATATAGCTCAGTCAGCTTCATTCCTTCCAGATCGGCAATCTGAAGATCCATAAATAAAACCACCTATTCAATTTTTTCAAATTATCAATTTTTACATTTATAATTGTTTCGCTACTATTATAGCACAAGCTATTCTCAGCTCAATTATGCAAAATCTATAAAGAAGAGTACATGCAGTGGAGTATATCAACATTCAAACACTTTTACCAATTTAGCGAATGATGCTTTCGCATTTTTGGTTTCGTTTACTCCACTGCGACGTGCTCTACAAACTACACCTAATTTTATAGTATATCCATCTTTTCTAGTAAAAAAACTATTCTTCCTGACGCCATACATCCGCACCTAATGCACGCAGATTTGTAACTAAATTATCATAGCCACGATCAATCAGTTCAACACCAGAAATTTCAGTGACACCTTCCTCTACCGTTAACCCCGCAATGACAAGTGCTGCGCCTGCACGCAAATCAGCTGCCTTCACTTTGGCAGAATTCAGTTTGCCACCTTCAATAATAGCAGATCTACCCTCTACCCGGATTTTTGCGCCCATGCGTACTAATTCAGGTACATGCTTAAATCTATTGCTGTACACAAAATCACTAAGAATGCTTACACCTTCGGCTTGGGTTAAAAGGCTGGTCATCGGTGATTGCATATCGGTTGGAAAACCTGGATAGACAAGTGCTTTGACGTCAACATGCTCATAGCGAGAAGCCCCAATAACTCGAATAGACTCATCAAGCTCCTCTACCGTTACACCCATTTCAATTAGCTTAGCAGTCAGTGCTTCTAAGTGTTTAGGAATGACGCCATCTACCAAGACGTTACCTCTCGTTGCAGCAGCAGCAATAAGGTAGGTGCCTGCTTGAATGCGGTCGGGAATAATTGAATGACGACAGCCCTTCATTTCCTTTACACCTTCAATACGAATCGTTTCTGTACCTGCTCCTTTGATGCTTGCACCCATAGAGTTAAGCAATGTAGCAACATCAATAATTTCAGGCTCCTTGGCCGCATTTTCAATCGTGGTTGAACCTTTGGCTCTAGCCGCCGCTAACATAATATTAATCGTTGCACCTACACTGCTAACATCCAAATAAATTTTAGCACCCTTTAATTCTTTGGCGTGTAAATGAATAGCACCATGCTCATTCGTTACGGTAGCACCTAATGCCTCAAAACCTTTAATGTGTTGATCGATGGGTCTAGGTTCAAAATTACACCCACCTGGTAATCCAATCGTTGCCTCGCCAAAACGTCCAAGCAAAGCGCCCATCATATAATAGGAAGCACGTAGCTTTTTCACGGGTCCATTTGGCATCGGTATTGAACGAATACGGCTAGGATCGATGATGATCTGATTATCAGACCATTCTACACTCGCTCCTAACTCCTCTAATATTTCTGTATATACAGCAACATCGCTAAGACGTGGTAGATTGTCCAGAATAACGGTTGACTCTGCTAAAATCGCAGCAGGCAACAACGCAATCGCACTGTTCTTTGCTCCACTAATCTGTACAACTCCCTCTAATGGGCGTCCACCACTAATCATTAATTTTTCCATATAATAAAGATCCCCCTGAAGCCAAATACATAGACTTATCGTTGTGTTTAAAATTAAATTCAAGGATTCTTATACATAATAACATTTCTGAACACAAATAGGAAAGACGCCAGCATCTTTGCCGACGTCTTTCCTATTTGTATAGCTACTTATAGTTAGGTTAAACCGTGATATTAGGCTTTATTGTTTGAGCCAAACTCGCGAATTTTACCAATTACAGTTTCTTTAATTGCTTCACGTCCTGGTTGGATAAATGTACGAGGATCGTAAGCATCTGGTTTAGCAGCAAGCACTTCACGAACAACTTTCGCGAATACAACTTGGTTTTCAGTGTTTACGTTGATTTTGGAAGTACCAAGAGAGATTGCTTTCTTGATATCATGCTCAGGAATACCAGTTCCACCATGAAGAACAAGTGGAAGCTTAATAGTATTACAAATTTCTTCCATTTCTTTGTATCCAAGATTAGGCTCACCATGGTAAGGACCATGAACGGAACCAAGCGCTGGTGCCAATGTATCAATTCCAGTTGCAGAGATTGCAATACAATCTTCTAGTTTAGCATACATAATGCCGCCAATAACGTCATCTTCTTGTCCGCCTACAGTACCTACTTCAGCTTCTACAGACACGCCTTTAGCATGGGCATATTCAACTACTTTTTTAGTAATTTCTACGTTTTCTTCGATTGGGCTATGAGAAGCATCAATCATTACAGATGTAAATCCAGCATCGATAGCTTCTTTACATTTGTCAAAGCTTGAACCATGATCAAGATGAATAGCAACTGGAACAGTAATTTTAAGGTCATGCATAAGACCTTCTACCATTTTAACTACAGTATAGAAACCGCTCATGTGACGAGCAGCGCCTTCAGATACACCTAAAATAACTGGTGATTTCTCAGCTTCTGCTGCGTTTAAAATTGCTTGTGTCCATTCAAGGTTGTTAATGTTGAATTGACCTACAGCGTATTTTCCCTCAAGTGCTTTGTTCAACATCTCTGTCATTGATACTAATGGCATGGTTCCATCCTCCTAAAGGTGTTGGTTTTTTCTTATAAAATAGCCGACATTCACACTTCGTTATTATAACACAATCCAAGACAAATACTAAACAAGCTTTAATATTATTTACAAGAAAAAAAGCTCACACTAAAAAGAGGTAATCCTTTCCTTCAGTCAGGACTTAGATGTACCTCGTTACCTTAAATCGTTCCTCCACCCATAAGGTGATTATTTACAGCCAAACGCATCTCATCAATATCAAAAGGTTTAGTAAAATGCATCAGCGCACCAAGATCTGTCGCTTGTTTAATCATATCAAGTTCGCCATAGGCAGTCATCATAATGACCTTGATGTCAGAGTTTATTTCTTTAATATGCTTAAGAATTTCGAGTCCATCCATACCGGGTATTTTCATATCCAGTAGAACAAGATCTGGAGCCTCATTCCTTACAATCTCCAGCGCCACTTTTCCATTAGGAGCTTGCATCGTTGTATAACCTTCACTATTAAAAACTTCCATTAACAATATCCGAATTCCGTTCTGGTCATCTACAATCAACACTTTCTTGTCTTTCACAAAAGTCTCCCCCCCTACAGTCGCACCTAAATATACTTAGATGAATAATAAATTCGCTCTAGAACATAAAATCCCTTCTGATCTGGAAAAAAGATACTGTTTCTTCTACAATTTCCGCATACAAAAAAGCACCCCAAATGAATGATTACTCTCATTTAGGGTGCTGTATATTTTTAATCATCTACCAAAAAGCCATGTCGGTACTTACCGCCAAGCCTTAGGATAGGTGAGTAATAGACGCCTTCACGAACTCGCGGAATAACGGTTGTGGACGATTTGGACGTGATGTAAATTCTGGGTGGAATTGTACTGCCAAAAACCAAGGATGATCTGGCAATTCTACAATTTCAACTAATCGACCATCTGGTGATGTTCCTGAAATACGCAAGCCTGCGTTTTCTAATTGTTCACGATATGCATTGTTGAATTCATAACGATGGCGATGTCTTTCATACACAAGCTCATCATTGTAGCATTGCATAGCTAAAGAACCTTCTTGTAGCTTACAAGGGTACAAGCCAAGACGCATCGTACCACCCAAGTCCTCAATATCCTTTTGTTCTGGAAGAAGATCGATAACAGGATACTCTGTAGAAGGATTAATTTCAGAGCTATTCGCGCCATTTAGTCCTACTAAAGAGCGTGCCGCTTCAATAACAGCAACCTGCATTCCAAGACAAATACCAAAAAATGGGATATTACGTTCGCGAGCATAACGAATCGTAGAAATTTTACCTTCAATCCCACGATCACCAAAGCCACCTGGTACTAAAATTCCGCCGATTCCTTTTAAATATTCATCCACGTTCTCATCGGTAATATCCTCTGCATTAACCCAGCGAATTTTCACCTCAGCATTTGCATCAAAACCAGCATGAGATAAGGATTCAACTACACTTAAATAAGCATCATGCAGAGCAACATACTTACCTACGATTGCAATTTCTACAGTTTTTTCAAGCTTTTTAACACGATTAACAAGACTTTCCCACTCGGTCATGTCAGGGGCAGGTGTTGTTAATTTAAGATGGTTAACCACAATTTCGTCTAAACCTTCTTCACGTAAATTCATAGGAATTTCGTACAACGTGTCTGCATCACGACATTCAACCACTGCATTTTTGTCTATATCACAAAATAAAGCAATTTTAGCCTTCATATCATCAGATAATTCATGCTCAGTACGGCAAACAATCACATTAGGTTGAATACCAATACTACGTAATTCCTTTACACTGTGCTGTGTTGGTTTCGTTTTTACTTCACCTGCAGCTTTAATATATGGAATCAGCGTAACATGAATATACATCACATTATCGCGGCCGATATCACTTTTAATTTGGCGAATCGCTTCAAGGAAAGGCAAGCTTTCGATATCACCAACAGTTCCACCAATCTCCGTAATAACCACATCAGAGCCAGCTTCACGTCCTGCACGATACACACGTTCTTTAATTTCATTTGTAATATGTGGAATGACCTGTACTGTACCACCTAAGTACTCTCCACGACGTTCCTTGCCGATTACAGAAGAATAAATTTTACCTGTCGTTACGTTGCTGTTTTTGGATAGATTGATATCAATAAATCTTTCATAATGCCCTAAGTCAAGATCCGTCTCCGCGCCATCATCCGTAACAAAAACTTCCCCATGCTGATAAGGACTCATTGTCCCAGGATCAACATTCAGATAGGGATCAAATTTCTGGATAGTAACCTTCAGACCTCTGTTTTTAAGCAGTCTACCAAGGGAAGCTGCTGTAATCCCTTTACCGAGTGAGGACACAACCCCGCCTGTTACGAAAATATATTTTGCCACAGTGTAAAAACCTCCTACATAAATTATCATATGATTCAGGCGACTTTAGATCCTTAGCGTAACCCAAATTGAAGCAATTAAAGCAAAAAAACAAAAAAAGTGACACCCGAATAGGTCGGGGCACTTTTATTAAAAAAAATTATAGTTATAGGTTAAAATCTCATAAGCCCATGCAATAGTTTACCCGTTAGCATAGCCTCTGTCAAGTAAGAACACGAGCTTATAAAACAATCCTATGGCAGAAATGTTAACCTTATTTGTCGTAATCTTCTTCCTCATAATCTTCGTCTTCTTCATCTTGCTCTTCTTCATCGTCTGAGAGCTCATCATCGACAAGATCTTCATCAATTTCTTCATCATCAATTAAGGAATCGTCTTCTACATCCTCAATATCTTCATCTTCAATCTCTTCGTCTTCATCTGTAAATAATTCATCTTCATCATCCACAGAATCAAATCCATCGTTATCCGCAGTAAACTTCTTCTCAACCTCATCAGAGAAATCATCATCCTCAACATCATCATTAATGATACGAGGACGTTTCGAAGAGCTCACAGGATCCTCAGAACGTTCAATTGGATACCAACGTTTAAGACCCCAAAGATTAGCACCAACACATGCAAATCTGCCGTCGATATTGATTTCCGTATATAATTCCGCAATTGCCTCTTGGGATTGTTCTTCAGACATTCCACGAAGCTTAGCTACTTCTTTCATTAGGTCACGATAATAATACGGGGTATTTGCAGCTTTCAAGACCATAAAGGCCAAATCAACCATAGGAATTTCTAAAGCTCTTTCCTGATCAATGTTCAAATTGAGTGGTGTACTCACTGACAGACACTTCCTCTCACACAAAGTTCAAAGTCACTTACATTTCCTTACTTATTCATATCACACCTAAGTAAACCTTATTTGAAATGAAAAAGCAAGTTCTATCATAAACAAAACCAAGCGGCTTGGCTATCCTTAATGCAAAATTTTTTTTCTATTGTGAATTTAAACATAAAAAAGTCGCCCTTCTACAGGTGTTATGCTGCAAAAGGACGACTTTCTGACTGTATCCTTCCCTTAGCAAGACTTTAACCTCACGAAGGGATAGAGCAAATTTGCTCTCTATTTATGTTATGACCGTAAAGCGTATTTGACACGCAAGTTACAAGCCTATATTTTTGTTTATTTAGCGTTTTCACATTAAGTGCCTATTTCCTCTAAAAAGGGCCCCTTCCCAAGCCACAAATCAATCCTTGTCATACTATACTGCATACTTCGTCAGGAGGGGCTGCCATTTATGGACTACTCCGTATTCCTCCAATATTTAAATGATCATATCGATACCTCCGGAAAAAACGGACGACACATTATTCGATTTTCAAACAAAAGGCAATTTTTAGATTGTATACAAGAGCTTTATAGACTAAAGGGCAAATATACCGCTTTAAAAAACATACGCATCATATCCCTGCTTCAAGCCTTGGTATGCCCATTAACGAAGGCGGCAATGCTTTCGAGTGAAAAAGGAAGCTTTAAAATTGAAAAGGATGCTCGTATTAAAGAAATAACAACCTCTAACGGCAAAGAGCCTAAGCCTAACATTCCGTGGGGGGTAAAACGAATTGGTGCTCCAGCCATGTGGTCCCGCTCTACTGGTTATGGTGTCCGAATTGGGGTCATTGATACTGGAATCGACTATAATCACCCTGATCTTAAAAATTCAGTAGCTAAAGGGGTCAATATCATCAACCCAGCCTCACTACCCTACGATGATAATGGACATGGGACGCATATTGCAGGCACAATTGCTGCAGCAGGGGGAATTCAAGGCATGATTGGAGTTGCTCCACGTGCCATGATTTATCCTGTAAAATCATTTAGCTATGATGGCTCAGCCTACGTCTCTGATATTATTTTAGGAATAGACTGGTGCATTCGCAATAAAATGCATGTCATTAATATGAGCTTTGGGATGAAAAGTAGAAGTAGTGCTTTACAAAGCATCATAAAAAAAGCATATAGCGAAAATATTGTCGTTGTAGCCTCAGCAGGAAATGACAAAAAGAATCGCACTGTCGATTATCCAGCCAGATATCACCAGACAATATCAGTAGGTGCAACAGGACGGAATGGCAAAATAGCTAGCTTTAGTAATCGAGGACCCCATATTGATTTATACGCACCCGGAGAGCGTGTGCATTCCTCTTGGCTTGGTGGTGGCTATCGTGAGATGAGCGGAACCTCTATGGCAACCTCACATGTTAGTGGCACGATTGCCTTATTGTTATCCCTGAAGCCCGGACTTAAACCCGATGAGATTAAACGTCGATTACGCCGAGCTTCACGTCCAATCGGACACAACAATAAGACTAAAACATCTATTGGCGAGGTATGTGCAACTCGTATATTTAAAGTGCCTAAGTAAGATTCTATTAGCTAAAATTCAATAAAAAGGACAAAAACACCCTCCTTCATAAAAAGGAGGGCGTTTAAAATTACATGCGATCTGGCGCAGACACACCAATTAATGTCAATACATTTTTAATGGCTGTACGCACAGCACCTAGCAATGCTAAACGAGCAAGACTTTGCTCCATATCCTCTGTAATGACACGTTCTGCACGATAATAGCTGTGTAATAACGAAGCTAGCTCATACACATAACGGACTAAACGATGAGGAGCGTAAAGAGAAGCCGCAGCACTAATTTCTTCTGGAAGCTCTCCTACCTTACGAAGCAAATCATATTCATGCTCTGTAGTGAGCTTATTAAAGTTAATTTTGTTAATGTCATCAATCGTAATGCCCTGTTCTTCAGCTTGACGGAAAATGCTACAAATCCGAGCATGTGCATATTGCACGTAAAATACAGGGTTGTCATTTGAAGTCGAAACCGCTAGATCCATATCGAAATCAAGATGGGAATCCATACTACGCATCGTAAAGAAATAACGAATCGCATCTACGCCTACCTCATCCATCAGATCTACCATCGTTACCGCCTTGCCTGTCCGCTTAGACATTTTAACCTTCTCACCATTTTGGAACAAGCTTACCATCTGTGCGATCAATACGGTTAGCTTGTTAGGATCTTTGCCTAACGCCTCCATCGCTGCACGAATCCGAGGCACATAACCATGATGATCTGCTCCCCAAATGTTAAACATGCGGTCATAACCACGTTCGTATTTATCACGATGATAAGCGATATCTGGTGTTAAATATGTATACGTTCCGTCATTTTTCACCAATACACGATCCTTATCGTCGCCATAATCTGTTGTTCTTAGCCATGTCGCACCCTCATGCTCATAAACTTGTCCTTTGCTTTTCAGCTCTTCTAAAGACAATTCAACCTTTTTATTCTCATAAAGAGATGTTTCACTAAACCAAATATCAAAATCAACACGAAATCGAGCTAAGTCGCGTTTGATTTTATTTAATTCCTTTTCCAATCCAAATTTACGGAGGAATTCCATTCGAGCTTCCTCTGACATTTGCAGAAGTGCTTCCCCTTGCTCTTCAATTAACTCCTTAGCAAAACCTTTAATGTCTTCACCATGGTAACCATCCTCAGGCATTGGAACGTCCTGACCAAGTGCTTGTAAATAACGCGCTTCAATAGATTTGCATAAATTCACAATTTGATTGCCTGCATCATTAATGTAGTATTCTCGTGTCACATCATAACCAGCAAAATCAAGAATGTTGCACAATGCATCTCCTACTGCCGCACCACGAGCATGACCTAAATGTAAGCTTCCTGTCGGGTTAGCACTTACAAACTCCATCTCAACCTTTTGACCTGCGCCATCCTCTACACGTCCATAACGATCATTTTGTTCATACACCTGTTTAATAACGGGATACAAATAGCTTTTACTTACTGTAAAGTTGATAAAACCTGGACCAGCAATTTCAGCACGCTCAATGCCTGCTTTAGCTAAATCCATATGCTTGATAAGTTCCTCTGCAATTTGTCTTGGGTTCCGCTTGGCAATGCGGGTAAGCTGCATCGCTGCATTTGTAGCGAGGTCACCGTGCGCCTTATCCTTTGGGACTTCTAATGTAATCGTTGGGACTTCCTCTAATGACGCTAAACCAGCCGCAACAATTGCATCACTAATTGCCTGTTTTACATCTAAGTTTAGTTGTTCTAATGGACTTATTGTCATGATTTCACTTCCTCCTGTATATGTAAACTATTAATGAAGTTTCCGTTTAGCTCTTCATACACATACAAATCATACACCCATGCAATCTTTAGTTCGTTTCCATGATTGTGGATTTCTAGCTTATCGGTCTGTGTAGACAGATTAAAGCTTGTGTATGGCGAACGATAAAACCCTGGACAACGCTGCTCAGCAATAAAGCTTTGCTCCGATTCAACGCTGCCATGGCGAATTATTTTCAGACTATGATCAGAAATTTTAAGTAATGTACGAACTTGTCCTTGATGTGGCGTTGATTGCTCTTCTGTATACTGAACATAACAGGTATTGCCTTTCACCTGCATTACCCCATCAAACTGCGCTCTAGTGTGCTCAGATCCCTGCTGACTCACAATTTGGATAAGAACCTTCTTTTTCTCTGACATAACTAGTATAATCCCCATTCCCTCAAATACTCACAGGTATTTATTATACCGTTAGCACCCTTGTAATGCCATATCTATCTCTATAGATTAAACTAAAGGGCTATTTAACACTATAAACGCAACTTTATCCTGTTGAAAATAAATATGAAAGATATAATAATCGCCAACTTTATAACTCCACCTGCTTGGTAGCTTCAATGCTTTAACATCAAGTATACGCTGGACTTCATTTTTACTCATTCCAATTTTAATCCCGTTCTTAGTCTGGTGTGCGTCATCCATAAATACAATCTGACCTGGTAACATTACAATCTCATCAGCAATATTAATGACTTCAGAAATTTGGGCTGAATCATTATCATAAAAAGGGATTTTCCAAAGCGGTGTTTCCTGCGTCAATTTTTGCTGCCATCCCTCAAAGTCTAGTCCATCAATTTGAAGCTGCTCGGCTTGTATTTGGTCTGCTTCATCCGTAGCGTCCTGTTGCTCTTCTATCGTTGCTTGTTGCTTTAAATGATCAAATAAGGCTAGCTTCTTATCTTGTTCCAGCACCCGATTCATCAGCAATAACACTTGATCATTTGCATAATACCATTTGCCATCCACCGCATACGCATTGACGCTAACATTATATGGAAGCACAATCGGCTCCTTTGCTCCAACATCAATTTGAAGTTGTACATCTTGGGCAGAAGACGTTGCAGTTGTAGCAGATGAAGCCTGTACCTCCGCAATAGTCGTATCCGTCCACCTCAATGACTCAAGTATGATTTGTGTATCATTTTTGGAAAGTGAAGCCTTGTTCCCCTCCCATTTTATTGTAATGGCTTTAACGTCCTTTTCCTTCCACGACTGTTGCTCTAGCAAATAAGGATTGATGACTTTACCATTAGAAGGTATCTCACTAGAAGGTGGGGGTTGATTCGTAATTTGCTGATTAGCGTTGTCTTCTGACTGTGACGGCGGAGTATCCGTCCCAAGCTTCTCCTCCTTAGAAGAAGGCCAATAGGTTGTAACCGCAACTGTAAATAAGACCATAAACATGATCGCCAGCGCAGACCTTGGTTTTGGTGGTTTATCTCGGGGCTCCCTCATATGCATAACTCCTCCAAGGAAATTCCTAAAATTGTAATTTTTCATTATTTTCATCATACATTGCAAACTGCCTACTGCTCATCATATCATAGCTTTTGATACGAAAAAAACCCTCATTCGACCACGTAGCTCGTTAAGCACGCTCAGAATGAGGGATTCGTATCTATTCAGCTCTCTATTAGCTTCTTAATATGAAATGATTAAGCGAATTGTGCACCAAATTGAGCACGATGCAGACGGCTGTAAGTGCCATCTAGTTTAAGCAGCTGCTCATGTGTTCCTTCCTCTAAAACGCCTTGCTCTGCAACAACGACAATCCGATCAGCATCCTTAATCGTCGCCAAACGATGGGCAATGACCAATGTCGTTCTGCCTTTGGACAATTCAGACAAAGCAAGCTGAATCGCTGCTTCGGTTTCTGTGTCTAATGCAGAGGTAGCTTCATCCAAAATTAAAATTGGAGGGTTTTTCAAAAACATACGTGCAATGGACAAGCGTTGCTTCTGACCACCAGACAGCTTTACTCCACGCTCCCCAATCATCGTGTCTAAGCCTTCTGGATACTCCAGTATTAATTCCTCTAGCTGGGCTCGTCTTGCCGCCTCCCAAATAGCTTCCTCTGACGCATTTAGATCACCATAGGCGATATTTTCACGAATTGTACCATCAAACAAGAATACATCCTGCTGCACGATCCCAATATGGGTACGGAGTGACTCTAATGTTAAATCTCGAACATCAATGCCATCAATTTGAATCGCACCTTCATCCACATCATAAAATCGTGGCAATAAGCTACAAAGTGTAGTTTTACCCGCACCTGATGGGCCAACCAACGCCACTGTTTCTCCAGCGTTGATGTCTAAGTTTAGGTCTTTCAAAATTTTATCTTTATTTTCATAACCAAAGGTAACATCTTTGTAGGAAATATTCCCTTTAATATTTGTTATCGTTTTAGCATTAGGAGCATCTGCTACATCTGGTTCTGTTTCTAATAGCTCCAAATACCGTTTAAAGCCAGCAATCCCTTTTGGATAGGTCTCGATCACACTATTAATTTGCTTAATCGGTCCTAAAAATATATTAGATAACATCACAAAGGCAACAAATTCACCATAGCTCATTTCTTTTTGAATCACAAACCATGTTCCACACACTAATACAAACAAATTCACAAAACGCATTAATATAAAGCTGACGGAGGCGTTCCATGCCATAATGCGATACGTTAATAGCTTAGTTAGACGAAAACGTTCATTATTAACTGCAAACTTTTCAATCTCATGATTTTCATTCGCAAAAGCTTGAACAACACGAATTCCACTTACGTTGTTTTCCACTCTTGCATTATAATCCGCGATGTCCGCGAACATTTTATTAAATGCCTTGGACATTTTCCGGCTGAAATACAGCGATAGGTATATCATTAATGGAACAATGATGAAGGTTAATACTGCCAGCTTCCAATTGATCCCTAACATAATACCAAAGGCACCTGTTAACGTCATAATAGCAATAAATAAATCCTCTGGACCATGGTGGGCAATTTCCCCGATATCCATTAAATCATTGGTCATACGGGATACTAAATGTCCCGTTTTCGTATTATCAAAAAAGCGGAAAGATAACTTCTGCACACGATCAAACAGCTTTTTACGCATATCCGACTCAATACTAATTCCGAGCTTATGCCCCCAATAGGTGACGACAAAATTTAAAAATGCACTAAACAAATAAATCGTTAACAAAATAATGCAGGCATACAAAATCGTTTTCCAATTCCCTTGGGGAAGCAAATCGTCGATCACTTTATTAATTGCAAGTGGAAACACTAATTCCAATAAGGCTGCAAAAATTGCACATGTAAAATCTATAATAAAAAGCCATTTATAGGGTCGATAATATTCAAAAAAGCGCCTGAGCAATGTCATCCCTCTCTCTTCGAATTTTAATATTTAAAAAACTGCTTATTTCAGCTTAAAATGATGAGTTATATTTTATTACTATGTTCATTAATCTTTAGCTTTAGCTAATAAATAGAGGAAGAATGGTGCACCTAATACAGCTACAACTAGACCTGTTGGTACTTCTGTTGGCTGTAAAATCCATCTGCCAATCGTATCTGCCGAAATGACTAGCAAGCTACCTACTAAGGCTGAGGTTGGCAACAGGTATTGATGTCTTGGTCCGACTAATCGTCTCGCCACATGAGGTCCAATTAAACCTACGAAGCCAATTCCCCCACTCACTGAAACACAAGCAGCTGCTAAGCCTACTGCTGCCGCAAGGAACTTGATTTGCTCTCTAGACACATTTGCCCCTAAGCCCATTGCCGTATTTTCGCCAAGATTAAGCACATCAAGCACCCTAGCTTTTATGAATATGTAGGGAAGCAAAATTACAATCCAGGGAAGTAGTGTCCATACGAATTTCCATGTCGTCCCCCAAATGCTACCTGCAAGCCATGTCGCAACAAACTGGTATTTCTCAGGACTTAAACGCAATGTCAGCACGATCATAGCTGAATTAATACCCGCGGATATTGCTACCCCAGTTAAAATTAAACGAGTGGGTAAAATCCCTTTATTACGTTTATAAGACAACCCATAAATTATAATTGCTGTTAACGAAGCACCTACTAATGCTAAAAATGGTAACCCGAGGACAGGAACCGCTGTAGTTGCAGGATAAAATGCGATAAATAACATAACAACTAACCCTGCACCAGAATTAATCCCTAAAATCCCTGGGTCTGCAAGTGCATTACGAGAAATCGCCTGCATAATACAGCCTGAAGCTGCTAGACCTGCACCAATCAAGATAGCGATCACGATCCGAGGCAAACGAAATTGGAATAAAATTAAATTTTGCTTTTTGGTTCCATTCCCTAGCAAAGTATCTAATAGCTCTGCTGGCGTTAATCGAATGTGACCTGTGTTTATACTAATAATGAATACAACTAAGATTAAAAGAGCTAATATCCCCATGATAAGAACAGCTTTCCTGCGATCCCTCTTGTCAGCTGTATACATAACCGCTGAGTTTGCCATCTATAGCTCCCTCCTTTCTTTACGAGCCAAGTAGAGGAAAAACGGTACGCCAATTAATGCGATTAATGCACCAATTGGAGTCTCATAAGGAGGATTAATAATTCTGGCTGTTAAATCAGCCAGCACCACCAATAAGCTTCCTAGAACTGCTGAGCAAGGAATAATCCAACGGTAATCCACCCCAACAATATATCGCGTCAAATGTGGAATAATTAGACCTACAAAACCAACAGGACCTACAACGGAAACCGCTGAGCCTGCCAAAATTAAAATAATAATGGTCGCTACTAGCTTCACTAAATTCGTTCTTTGCCCCAAGCCTTTAGCTACATCTTCCCCAAGACTTAACATCGTAATCGAACGGGAAATAATGATGGCTCCTATTAACGCACTAATTACCCAAGGAGACATGATTTCTAATTGAAGCCACTTTGTCCCTGACACCCCACCTGCATACCAAAAGGCAATGTCCTGACCAATTCTAAAGTGTAATGCAATTGCTTCACTTAATGCCGCAAACAATGCACTTAACGCAGAACCTGCTAACACTAAACGTACAGGTGAAAGTCCACCTTTGGCTAACGAACCAATTCCATAAACTAACCCTGCGCCTACACCAGCACCAACAAACGAATACATAATAAGGAACATAAATGGTAATCCTGGTGCAAAAGCAAAGCACAAGGCAAGTGCAAGTCCCGCCCCTGCATTTAATCCTAACAGCCCAGAATCCGCCATCGGGTTACGGGTCATTCCTTGCATAAGTGCGCCCGCTACGGCGAAGCAAGCTCCTACCATCGCAGCACCCAGCACACGCGGCAAGCGAAGCTCTTGAATAATAAGATGATTGGTCACCGTATCATTAAAATGGAATACTGCATCCCATACCTCTGACAACTTTATATCTGCTGCACCAAGTGCAATGGATAACCCAATACTGAAAAGTAGTAAAACTACACCGCCTGTCAATATAAGCGTGGCGGCAATTGGACGACTTTTGAGCTTCCTTTTTTTTGGCGCATCGTCATCCTCTGTAGCTGATGGAGCATATTGCATCATGTTATTTTCACCCTTCATTTCTTAACTAAAATGTGCTTAGCATTAAATCTCATTCTAAATAACAATGATAATCATTGTCAATGCAATAAATAAGAAGATTTTAATTTTATTTTGAATAACGTCTCCAAACTTTCCCATACTATGACTTAGTACGTCAAGTCTTACATAAGGGGGAATCACGATGGACCGTCTGTCCCGAAGCAATCGAAAATCTAAGCACAAGCTTCTATTTATCTTGCTGAAGCTTACCTCTGTGCTGGCTGTATGCTTCATTATAGGAATGTCATTACTTCTACTTTACTTGTCACAAACGGCTCTTCCCCCCGCCGCTTATGATCGTAACTCCCAACTCATCGATATGAATGGAGAAGCGATTGCTGTGTTCTCAAGCGGAGAGCGCAATCGTCAGCCTATTGCCCTTTCAGAAGTATCACCATGGGTTGTGAAAGCTACGCTTGCGGTAGAGGATCGTAAATTTTATGAACATATTGGTTTTGATATCAAAGGAATGTTTCGTGCCTTATTTGTAAATTTAAAAGAGATGGATCGGGTACAAGGAGCAAGTACGTTAACACAGCAGCTAGCACGTAATTTATATTTGTCCCATGAGCGTACATGGACGCGTAAATTAAAAGAAGCAATGTACACAGCTCAGCTCGAAATGAAATACAGTAAAAAAGAGATATTAACGATGTATTTAAATGAAATTTATTATGGTAAAGGTGCTTATGGTATTGAGGCTGCAGCTAAGATGTATTTTGGCAAGCCAGCAAATAAGCTGAGTATAGCGGAAAGTGCAATTTTAGCCGGAATTCCTAAGGGACCTACCTACTATTCTCCATATAACCATATGAAAAATGCTAAGGACCGCCAAAAAATAGTGTTATCAGCAATGGTGAGCACAAAAGCAATTACCCAAGCACAAGCAGATCAAGCCTATGAGGAAATGTTAAATTTTCAATCTGAGCAGCAACGTGTAACCTCAGATAAAGCACCCTATTTTAGAGATTATGTAAGAAATGTAGTGACCAACGAGCTTGGCTTTGAAGAAAATTTGTTAGAGCATGGCGGATTACGTATTTATACTACGATTGATATGAACGCCCAGCAGGCCGCTGAAGCCGCTGTATCCTCTGAGCTAAAAGGGACGAAGGAGCTGGAGGCTGCTTTAGTTTCCATAGATCCACGTACAGGCTACATTAAAGCCATGGTTGGGGGCGCAAATTATTTAAATAGTCAATATAACCATGTGTTTGCTGGGACAAGACATCCTGGGTCTAGCTTTAAGCCAATTATGTATTTGTCCGCAATCGCATCTCAAAAAATGACACCAATGAGTGTATTTAATAGTGAACCTACCATTTTTCATTATGATAACAACCGCAAAACGTATAGTCCAAAAAATTTTAATGAGAAGTACAACGGCGAAATTGATATGCGTAAAGCGATTGCCGCCTCGGATAATATTTATGCCGTAAATACGATTTTAAAAATTGGAGCAGAACAGGTTATTGAGTTGGGCAAAAAGTTAGGGATTACAAGCCCAATGGAAGCCGTACCTTCACTAGCACTCGGGACGTCTCCTATTAGCCCGTTTGAGATGGCCTCTGCTTTTGCGGTCATAAGTAACCAAGGTGCTAAAAAACCACCAATTGCCGTTTTAAAAATTACAGATGAGCAAGGTAACATATTGTATACGGCTAATGACACACCCGCAGAACAAATTGTTCAACCCGCTGCCGCCTATGTATTGACACACCTACTTGAAAGCGTATTTGAAACGGGTGGAACAGGTAACCGTGTGTCTGATACGATCAAGCGACCTGTTGCTGGGAAGACGGGTACGACAAGTACAGATGCATGGCTTGTTGGATACACACCTGAATTATCCACTGCGGTGTGGGTTGGCTACGATCAAGGTAAAATTCTGGATACAGCAGGTTCAAGAAAAGCTGCACCTATTTTTGCAAAGTTTACAGAAAAAGCGCTAGAAAAGGTACCGCCAAAAATTTTCCCAATTCCAGACGGTGTCGTTAGTGTATATATAGATCCGGAAAGTGGTAAGCTCGCCACAAATGACTGTCCTAGTAAAAGACTTGAGGCGTTTATTCAAGGAACGGAACCAACTGAGACTTGTACAGCGCATAGCCATGAGGAGCAGCCTGAACCTGTCGTACCACCTGTAGAGCCTAAAAAGGAAAATCGCTCATGGTGGAAAGATTTAAAGCGTTGGTGGATGAACTAGTTCCATGACGGGATGCACACGACTATCGTGGTCATTTTACTCGGAGTTGGTATAATATTTAGTAAAAACATAGAGCAGGTGTACAATGAATAAAATCGGTTTATTGCATCATGTTGAACTGAATGTAGAAGATCTAGCACGCTCCTCCCAATTTTGGGGTTGGTTTCTCACAGAGTTAGGTTATAAGCCTTATCAAAAATGGAACGAGGGCTGTAGCTGGAAGCTAGGGGAAACCTATATTGTACTTGTACAAACGCCGGAGAAGTATTTAGACATCCCTTACCATCGTTGTCGTGTTGGGCTAAATCATCTAGCATTCCATGCCTCATCTAGGGAGCAAGTGGATGACATTACGTTGCAAGCTAGATCCAAGGGGTACCGTATATTATATGAAGATAAGCACCCATTTGCCGGTGGCGAGCATTATTATGCTCTATTTTTTGAAGACCCTGATCGCATTAAAGTTGAACTTGTTGCTCCTTAAATTCGAGAGGATCTAATTAAAAAGGCTCTATTTAAAAATCAGTACTTGACAACAACTGGAGGGGGTAGCTACGATCCAGAGAGTTCTTGCGGTTGTTGTTAAAATCATATTCCTTTTTTATTGAAGTAAATTTATTGATGATGGAATTTGATTTTAAGAGACAACCTTCAGAATCTCTCTGTCCCTTCGCTAGTGTGGGTTAGCTGTCACGGACTGATTTCAAGATTGAGCCATTAAAAAAAGATAAACGAAAAGAACCTTCCACGCGCCACAGGGTTACAAAGGGTCTCTCCCCAACCTGTTTCTTCGGCTCGCAACGAGGTTCTTTTGTCTTTAACTTTATGCTTCTAATGCCTGCTTAATTTCCTCTGGTGTGCGATCCCACCACTCCGGATTGGTCTCAATTAGCAGCTGCTTTAATGCTTGCTTATGGCCCGTTTCTAGTCCATCCAAAATAATTCTACGCTTGAGGGCGTAATCCATTTTATTGACATGGTCAGCTAAGATTTTCCAACCTCTACGTGCTTCGGTATCAATCCACATTTCACAAGCGGTTAATCCTCCATAAAATTGTCCATCCTCCCCACGATCCACCGCTACCCATACGATCCATACTTGACGACCTGCTGGAACATCCTCACGGTTTACTGAGAATTTAATTCCCTTCTCTACCTTACTTTTTGCGTGCATAGCACCAATATCGATATAAGCCTCGTCCCCATCAATAATGACAGGAGACATACTATTTAAGTTAATAGAGCCTGCACCAAAACCTTTATGCTTACTCTTATCGTCGTTACTAATAATATTTAAGGCAAACATTTTTTTGCCTGTCTTTTGTGATTTATCCATAATACCTCCTACATTTTCTATTAATAATTTTATTTTAACTAATAATTCTTGTCCTGCAAACATATACATGCTGTAGATGCTTGTCAACAGGAGGTATCCATATCCAATGTCTGGAGTAAACAAAAGACTTATTATTTCTCTATTATCAGTCTGCCTGATCAGTAGTACAACCCTATGGTACTTCAACTCAAGAGGAGTTTATTCACAAGCTGTACAACCTATCGCATATGAACCTACAACCAAGCTTACATTGACACCCGCACCAACTTCAAGCACAACTGAGCCGCAGCAGCCATCCGCAGAAATACTAAGTCATCGATTAAATGAATACCACATTAATGTCAAGCTCGATGAAACAACAGGAACATTAATTGGAAGTCAGACGGTAACCTTTAAGCATCCCGGTAAAAAAACAATCAATGAACTTTACTTTCATTTATATCCTAATGCCTTCAGTTCAAAGGATACCACCTTTATGAAGGAATCAGGCGGGAAGCTCCGCGGCGACGTCATGCCTAAAAACGGGTATGGAAATATGACACTTACTGAAGTAACGACGACAGACGGCATCTCATTGCTTCATCGCGTCATGTATGTCCAGCCTGACGATGGCAATACGCACGATCGAACACTAGCGAAAATCCGCCTCCCCGTTTCCATTCGTGGTGGTGAGAGTATCACACTTAAAATCGGCTTCACAGTAAAGTTACCACAGATTTTTGCCCGAATGGGCATTGTGGATGATTTTGTGATGGCAGGGCAGTGGTTCCCTAAGCTAAGTGTGTATGAGCCCGTTGGGCGAAGAGGGGTTACCGTTGAGGGCTGGAATTTACATCAATATCATGGCAACTCGGAGTTTTACTCTGATTTTGGCATATATAATGTAAAAATTGACGTCCCTAAAAACTACATCATTGCAGCTACAGGCTTCCCTACCAAAGCCACTGTCATACAAAATAACAGAAAAATAGAACAATATTATGCAGATGATGTCCACGATTTTGCTTGGTCTGCCTCTCCCAATTTTGTATTTATGGAGGAGCCATACTCCTCAGATGAAGTGCCAGGAGTAAAAATCAAGCTCTATCTTGATCCGATGCATAAGGATTTAAAGGATCGCTATTTTTATGCAGCCAAGGTCGCTTTAGCAAACTTCAGTAAATGGTATGGAAGATACCCTTATTCAACATTATCCATCGTTGTGCCACCTAAGTCGGGAAATGGTGCTGGTGGAATGGAGTATCCGACATTAATTACTGCATTTGGTGCTACTGAAGAAGCACCTGGCTACGAATTGGAGCGAACCGTCATCCATGAAATTGGACATCAATTTTTTTATGGCATGATTGCGAATAATGAGTTTGAAGAGGCTTGGCTAGATGAAGCATTTACGTCTTATGCCGAAGATAAGTTAATGGATCAGGAATTTGGAATCAAGCCAAATTTACCTATTCAGGGCTCATTAATTCATCAGCCTGTCGCATTAACACAACCTTCATGGGAATATGGCTCCAGTAACAATTATGCAAATAACGTATATTATCGTGGGAAGCTAGTGCTACTAGATATCGAACGTAGAGTAGGCACCTCTACAATGAATCGAATTATGAACAAATATGCGTTGCAAAACCGTTTTAAACACCCCACAACTAAGACCTTCCAAAAGGTAGTTGAGCAGGTCAGTGGTCAAAGCTGGAAGGATTACTTTAATGAGCATGTGTATAGCAATGTAATGATTGATTACGCAGTCAATGGAATTACGATCAAACCAGTTAAAATTAATGGAAAAGCAATATATGAATCTACCGTTCAGTTACAACGCAATGGTGCAGTTTATCCTAAGGTCCCGCTATTATTAAAGTTTACAGATGGACACACGATCAGCAAAACCTGGAGCAGTGACGATACACAACTGCAAATTAAGCTTAACTATACTGCCCCTTTGGATTGGGTCATGATTGATCCTGAATATAAGATGATTTTAGAAAACAAGCATAACAACAATTTCCTTCGAGCACAGGTTGATCCTAAGCTCACCACTCGCCTGGACCTTGGCATTTTTAAAGCAATTGAAACGATTGTAGGGGTATTTCTGTGGTAGTTGAATTTAATCCACACAATAAATGCAACACTATTAGGTTGGGGGGAAAAGCATGATCTATTTGCGCGAAGGATGGGGACGTGTCAAGGGGCAATTCCCCTCTGTCATCATTTTATTTCTTTATCAATTATTATGGGGATTTTTCCTATACCGTGTCATCAATGAACTTGTCATTTCTGTATTAGAGCGATATCCTGATTCATCATTGCCTGAAATAAGTAGGATATTATTTCTATTTGAGGGTCAACTGGGATTTGAACAAAATCCAAATATAAAAACGGCATTAATTTGGATTGTTATTTTATTATTAGTACGAATTATACTTAGTCCTTTTATCCAAGCGGGTATTTTATATGGATTAGTCCCTGATGAGAGTAGAAAATCTGGACTACCCTTATTTAGAGGAATGCAGCAGTTTGGCAAACCAGTTTTGCTCATCTATTTGATTGAATGGCTATTAATTATTAGCCCCGCCTATTTTATATATCCGAGGTTGAGCCAACTGATCACCAATTTGCTTCAAGTAGGGATAACGTATCCTGTGCTGTTTACGGTGATTGCATATTTAACAGGATGGTGCGCCTATATATGGATGATTCGTCAATGTAGTCTCTTCATTCAATTTGGTTACTTCTTTCAGCATAAAATAGCACCTTCTTTTATTATTTTTCTCCGGTCTATTTTAAAAGGATTATTAATTTCATGCTTACTTGGTTTATGTCTATTCGGAATCTCGCTTCTATTTGGCACACTCTCCTTCATATGGACAGGGTTACTCGCACTCATCTTACAACAATGCTTCCCATTATTTAGAAGTCTCATTTCGATTTGGCGGGTCACTGCTCAATACAAGCTTTGGGAGCAAAGTTCACAAAAATGCTAATCTTTTTTAAGAAAATATAGTCATTGAAAACCCTTACAAATCAAGGCTTTCGCAAATGCGGAAGCCTCTTTGCGTTAAATCCGTATTTTTTTATATGAATTAAGCATTGCCAAAATACACCTGATGCTGGTACAATAACAACAGTAATAAATCAGTAACAACTTTGTAATTATTTCTGTAATTTCTAAATAGGTGAATAAAAATGAGCCGAGTTCCTGTACACCAGGGAACGGGGGAACCATTTTGGGTGAATTGATCTTGTAACAAAGGGATCATAGGGGACCTTCAAACCGAATCCTCAAGCTAACCTCGTAGGCATTGGAAGGAGATTAACTTCTTTTGAAGAAAAAGTTAACCGCAGCGGCACTAGGATGTGCCCTATTATTCAGTTTAGGTACAGGTAGTGCATTTGCAGACTCTAAATTAGATTCTGCAGTTGAAAGTGGATTAGGATCAAAATATGTATCAGGTGGAACTTCTACTGCAGGTTTTGACTGCTCTGGGTTCACACAATTTGTATTTAAAAAGCTTGGTATCAAGCTTCCACATCAATCTGGTTCTCAATATAAGATGGGAACTGCTGTTGAAAAAGAGGATTTAATCGAAGGCGATTTAGTTTTCTTCAATACCTCTGGTAAAGGTATTTCTCATGTAGGTGTATATGTTGGAGACGGAAAATTTGCTCATGCTTCTTCTTCTAAAGGCGTTATTATTAGTAAGCTAAGCGAAAGTTACTATGTAAAACGTTATGTAGGCGCAAAACGCATTTTAAGTACTGACAAGTATGAAGATGTAGCTGCGGATACTACTGATCATGATGATGTAGAATAATATGATAATAATAAATACCTATGGTTTTCTTCCGAATTGGATGAGGCTATGGGTATTTTTTTGTTGATTTTTAAAAATAAGGATACAAGCTTGCCAAATGAATGACAATTTGATAGAATTATCAAAGTAATTAGTAACAACTTTGTAATTATTGCTGTAACTTTTAAAAACTAAACTAACAAACGGACAGCCAAATTCTATACATTATAGAAACGGGGGAACCATGCGGGTGAATTGATCTTGTAACAAAGGGATCATAGGGAACCTTCAACCGAATCCTTAAGCTAACCTCGTAGGCATTGGAAGGAGCTTTAACATCTTGAGAAAAGTAATTGCAGCCGTAGCAACAAGCTTAACCATCGTTTTAACAGTAGGTGCAGGAAGTACATTTGCAGCAACTAATACAGCACCATCAAAACTCGTCTCTGTTGTAAACGCAGTAAAAGGAACACCTTATAAAATGGGTGGCATTTCAACAGTTGGTTTTGACTGCTCAGGTTTTACTAAATATGTGTTCAAGAAGTTTGGCGTTAATATATCTCGCTCTTCTGCCGCACAATATAAAATGGGTACTGCTGTTTCTAAAAGTAATTTAAAAGAAGGAGATCTCGTCTTTTTTAATACATTTGGTAAAGGCGTTTCTCATGTAGGTATTTACATCGGTAATGGTAAATTTGCTCATGCTTCTTCTTCTAAAGGCATCGCCGTTGACAATCTTAACAGTAGCTATTATAAGAAAAGATATGTTGGCGCTAAACGTGTCCTCAGCAAAGCAGGTTATGCAAAATATGCAGCTTCATTAACTTAATATTAGTGTTAAACATATTTCAACTCATACACTTACCGCACGGTTCATTTGTTTAATGAAACCTTGCGGTTTTTTATATCGTGTACTAAATTATTTTTAAGCTAAACTATATTTTTATGATCTAATTTTTTCGCTCTACATAATATATAACGTACCAACCGCATATTATGTTCCCAATTTTTTAAAAAAATTTTTATTTTTTTTATTAGTGTGAGGATACTTAATACGTGTGATCTAAAAGCTTGGAAAATGAGGTGGTTACTAATGAACAAGTGGTTCCAAGTCGTTCCTATGCAAGAAAAACATGCTGCTGAGGTTTGTAGTTGGCGATATGATCCTCCTTATGATATTTATAGCTGGTTACCTTGGGAGCAAATGCAGGCACTTGAGGTTGAATTTGGCGATGCTCAGCTTCGTAGTGAGCAATATGTCTCTATTTTGGACGAAGGAGATGAACTGGTAGGGTTTGCTCAATATTTTCCACTTATTGATGTGACAAGACTAGGAATCGGAATGAAGCCTGATTTATGCGGGTATGGATATGGCCATTTATTTGTGTCTGCAATTGTAGAAGAGGCACTGCGACGTGCTCCAAGAAATACGATTGATCTTGAAGTGCTCACATGGAATAAACGAGCAATACGTTGTTATGAACATGTTGGATTTAGTATTACAGATGAATATGACAAAATGACGCCAAAAGGGGTCTCACAATCCTTTTATTGTATGGTATTTCAAGGATTTCCAAGACAGGAATAGCTTTTAGATCACTTTTAAGGTGCAAAAAAAAGATTGGCACCTTAAAAGTGACCAATCTATTTTTTAACGAAAAATATAATATAACCAAATACTTTACCTTTATGAACGCTTCATAAATTGTATAACCTCTTCTTGTGTGGGCATTCCTGCCTGTGCGCCAAACTTAGTCACTGCTAGTGCCGAAGCAGCTGAAGCATAAGTGACGGCTTGCCCCACTATTTCACCACGCCCTAGAGCGACGCCCAGCGCTGCACAAAAGCAGTCACCTGCACCCGTTGTATCTACAACCTCAACTTTATGAGCAGGAGCATAGACCACCTCTACATTATCTTCATTACGTTGATCTATATAAGCGGATCCATCACTACCTAATGTTGTAATGACAACGGCATTATTGACTGAAGCAAGCTTATGCATGGCTTGTGTCACTTCTTCATGAGTTTCTAATGCAGATTGACCAAGGAGCCCTGCTAACTCTGACTGATTTGGCACAAGAACGGTAGCATTGGACAATAACTCTGGAGGTAACGTTCCTGAAGCAGGGGCTGGAGCTGGATTAAGCAATACAATGGCATCCCCCTCCGCAGCGATCTGTGCAGCTTGTACAACCGTCTCCATCTCTGTCTCCAATTGAAGTAATACAACATCAGCGTCACGTAAGCATGACTCTATTGCCGGTTCCCTAAGCATTGCAGGCGTCAGTTTGCCATTCGCCCCAGCGACAATAATAATTCGATTGTCTCCTTCCGTGACCCAGATAGAAGCAACACCTGTGGTAACATTAGATAATTGGGCTACATGTGTTGTATTTACACCGTTTGCATTTAAATCTGTAATTAGCTGTTGGCCAAATTTGTCTTGTCCTACCGCACCAATCATCGTTACATTAGCGCCTAATCTTGCCGCAGCCAAAGCTTGATTCGCCCCCTTGCCACCAGGTATAAAATGAACTTGTTCGCCTGTAAGTGTCTCTCCCTGCAACGGTGCACGCTCAGCTTCAATCACAATATCCATATTGAGACTACCAACAACAACAACATTAGGACGTGCTAGTTCGGAAGTTTGAGTATCCATATCCATTCTCCTTAATCTAGGTTAGTAAATGCAACTTCACTCCACAGCGCTTGCTTTCAGAAAGGACTCATTATATTGCTGTGCTTCTTTAACATCGATGGCTGTAACTCCACCAGCTTCCCAAGACGTTAACCGAAGCGTGACGGTTGTATGATCGATTGTAATAAATGGATGATGATCAAACGCCTCTGAAATGGCTGCAACCTCACCTACAAATGCAATCCCTTTCATAAAGCTACTGAATTTATACTTTCGTACAATCCATCGTCCTTCCTCTAATTCCCAGCCTTCCAGCGTTTCTAAATACGCCTCAATTTCTTCTGGTGTAAATGGCATACTTTTCCCCCTTCCTAGCGTAACTCTAAGTGACTGATCATGTTTGCCAGGCTATCATTCAAGCTAATACATTTTATCGTTTAAAAAAATAATTATACTTGTTTTTAGACCAACCTAACAGAAGTAAATTCTTGCTCGCCAATAAACAAGTTAATAAGATGTGAATTAGCATCATGGGTGACGATGGCACTTCCTACCTCAATCATCGATTGTGTACCCAAAGCATAAAATAAATCCTCCGCTAATGCCTCCCACACCTCATCCTTTTGCTCCTGTGACAATTGTGACCATTCATTTGGCTCCATTTCAAAAAAAATATAGCTATCTGGTATCTGCGAAACCGCCTCCGTCAAATCTTTTAAAATATCGCCATATTCTCTGCCATGCTTAATTCCCATGGGTGTAACACCCTTCCTTTTCATGATCTTGTAACATATTAGTTCTATTATAACGGAAAATACCACTTAAAAAAAAAGGGAAGTTTGTCGATAACAAAGATAAGCCATTTTTCTGAAATATTATTGAGTATTTTTCAGCAAGGAAGCTGAGGAACAAGAAAAATAGGATAATTTATCTCAAGGACGAGGTGTACAATGGAAATATCAACGATTATTGGGCTTATATTCGGATTTGTATCACTAATTTTAGGTATGTACTTAAAAGGGGCTCCATTAGCAAGCTTGGTCTCTAACCCAGCGGCCTTTGTTATTATAATATTGGGTACAGCGGCAACGTTATTTGTAGCTTTTCCGATGTCAGAACTTAAAAAGTTTGGAACACTGCTAAAAATCACAATGGTAAAACCAAAAATTATTTCCAAGGAAGAGTTAATTAAGATGTTCATGGAATGGGCATCGATCACAAGACGTGAAGGATTGCTTGCCCTTGAAAGTAAAGTCGATGAAATCAGTGATGACTTCCTACGAAGTGGTATGCGTATGATTATTGATGGTAATGATCAGGAGTTCGTACAGGATGTACTCACCGAAGATATCGCGGCAACAGAAGAACGTCATAAAGCAGGGGCAATGATTTTCTCACAAGCCGGAATGTATGCTCCTACACTAGGGGTTCTTGGTGCGGTAGTAGGTCTGATTGCTGCATTGTCAGATATGAGTGATGTTAATAAGCTAGCCCACGCGATCTCTGGGGCATTTATCGCAACCGTATTTGGTATTTTTACCGGTTATGTAATGTGGCATCCGATTGCTACGAAACTGAAGCGTATTTCAAAAAAAGAGATGGAAGTAAAATTAATGATGGTCGAAGGTTTGCTTTCGATTCAATCTGGAGTATCCACGATCGCCATTCAACAAAAGCTAGTTGTCTTCCTAACGCCTGCTGAGCGTAAAAAGGTACTAGAGAAGGGAGCGGGTGGCGGTGAGCAAGAATAAACGTCATGAAGAGCATGAAGAACATGCGGACGAAAGCTGGTTGCTTCCGTATTCCGATTTGATGACCTTGTTGCTTGCTATGTTTATTGTTCTATATGGGATGAGTAATGTAAATGCTCAAAAGTTTCAACAAATGAGCGAGGCCTTTAACAGCGTTTTATCAGGTGGTTCAGGTTTACTTGAAAGTAACGCTATGATTAGCAATGACAAAAAATCAATGGGCGGTGCAACCATCATAGATGAGGCCGCTCAAGCTGCTAAGAAAAAACGGGCAGCATTACAACGTCAAGAGGAAGAAAACCTTTCTGCGTTAAAGGAGCAGCTTGATGAATATATCGCTAACAATGGATTAAGTAATGATTTAGAGACAAAATTAAATCAATCTCAGTTGATGATAACAATTAGCGATAAGGCGCTTTTTGCTTCTGGTGATGCAGAATTAAAACCAAATGCACGTTCTTTAGCTAAATCAATCTCTAAAATGTTAGAGAAATTCCCTGATTATGAAATTTTAATTACAGGACATACCGATAATATCCCAATAAACACACAGAAGTTTCAAGATAACTGGGATCTAAGCTCTGCGCGGGCCTTAAACTTTACACGTGTATTATTATTAAATCCACTACTCAGTCCTAAGCTAGTGACAGCAATAGGTAGTGGAGAGTATCGCCCTATCGCTACCAATGATACCGCTGCTGGGCGCGCTCAAAACCGGCGTGTAGAGGTTTCGATTATCCGTAAATATCAAGATACAACGGATACAATAAGTGTAAATCCATAATGATAAAACTAGCAGATGCTAAAAAGCTTTGTCATCCTACCTTAAGGGCCTATCCCTTAATTAGGTTAATGACAAAGCTTTCTTTATTACCTATACTAGGAGTCTAATCCAATGAATAATCCAAGGCGTTGCCAAGCTCCGCCTTCTCCTGCGCGGTTAAGTCCCGCCAAGCCCCAATTTTTAAATCTCCCAAATGGATGTTCATAATTCTAATTCGCTGTAGCTTACGTACATCATAACCTAATGCACTACACATCCTACGAATTTGACGATTTTTTCCTTCAGTTAACACAAGTCTAAAGACACGATCTGTCATTCTTGTTATTTTACAAGGCAATGTCATTTGCCCTAAAATTTTAACGCCTTCACTCATAGCACGCAGAAAATGGGGAGTAACCGGCTTGTCCACCGTAACGATATATTCTTTTTCGTGTTTCCCTTCTGCCCTTAATATTTTATTCACAATATCTCCATCACTAGTTAACAAAATAAGTCCCTCTGAATCCTTATCCAAGCGGCCTATCGGGAAAATCCGCTCACTATGTCCAACAAAGTCTACAATATTGCCACGAATATGTCCTTCTGTTGTGCTTGTAATACCTACAGGCTTATTTAAGGCAATATAAACGTGTTGTGCTGGCTTTGCCGCCAAGGGCTGACCATTTACCCTCACATCATCTCCTGCCTCCGCCTGACTGCCTAAAACGGCAACTACGCCATTAATCGTCACCTTACCAGCATCGATTAGTTTATCAGCCTCACGTCTAGAGCAATATCCAGTTTCACTTATAAATTTATTTATTCTCATGATGTCTTTTCTTCCTCCACTGTAGATTCACAATCTAATACTTTTGGTAAAGTTACCGTTACCGTTGTGCCCCTGCCAACCTCACTCGTAATATCCATTGTTCCTTTATGCGCTTCAATAATACGTTGAGATACCATCACACCAAGTCCTGTTCCTTTTTCTTTATTTGTGTAAAATGGTTCGCCAATTTTTTGTAGGTTTTCTTTTGAAATCCCGATACCCTGATCACTTATTTGAATGATTGCACAATCATCCCCATCTCCATCTAAAGACACTTCAATCATACCCCCACTAGGCATAGCCTCCATGGCATTTTTAATCACATTTATAAATACCTGCTTTAATTGATTCTCTTCACAGTGTACCAGAACAGGGCAAGATGAGAAATGAACTTTGAATTCTATATTATGCAGGTGCGCCTCACTATCCAAAAAGGATAAAACATCACCAATAGAAAAACGTACATCTCTCACTTGAAAATGCACAGCCTGGGGCTTCGCCAAAATTAAAAACTCACTAACAATCAGATTGATTCGGTCTAATTCAGATAACATAATATCCGTATGAAGTTTGTTTATAGATTGGGTCTTCTGCTGAATTTGCAAAAAACCTCTCAATGTCGTTAATGGATTACGAATTTCGTGCGCAACACCTGCAGCCAATTGTCCAACTGTTGTTAGCTTCTCAGATCTCCGTAATAGCTCCTCCATCCGAATATGCTCTGTCATATCCCGAGAGATATGAATAAATCCGGTAACATCGCCAACCTCATTATAGATTGGGGATTCACTAATGCTCACATTTACTGTACTACCATCCTTTCGTAGACGAATGGTTTCTGATAATACTAAAGGCTTAGGTTCCCCGCTTACTTCTTCCTTCTGCCATGTATAACTCTCTGACTTCAATTCATCTGGAACAAGATCAAGATACGTACCTACCACCTCATCACTTTGCCAACCATACAGTGTTTCAAATGCTGAGTTTACACGAATAATTTTACCGGTCGTATCCGTTAAATGGATCGCATCAGCAGTTTGACTAATGATAGATTCTAAGTATTCCTTAACAGCACGATTCTCTTCATTTTTATTTTTTAACTCCATTGTATTTGTACCTAAACTGTAGGCCATAACATTAATACGGTGAGCTAGCAATCCAAACTCATCTTTACTTTTCACCTGTAATCGTGTGTCGAAATCTCCACATGCTAATTGGTTTACTTTAATTAAAATATTTTGAATTGGGCGAATAAGCCGTCCTGCTAATATATAACTTGTAAAAATAACTGCCTGAAGCAGCACAATAGAAATCCATATTTGACTATATATTATCGTCGTAATTCTAGAGGATATGGAATTATAGTCTGAAATAATCTTAATAACAAACGGAGAGGATTGACTAAGATTAATAGGCACATAGCTAACTAGCACATGTTTATCGTTGATGTATGTATTTTTGAGGGTGCTTTTGCCTGTCTTCATAACCTGCTGACTAGAGGAATAATCCTCCTCTACATCTTTAAAGTTATATGTGCCAAACAAAATCTGAGGTGTCGTTTCCCACGAATACGCTTTAATTACTGAAATCTCTAGTAGGTTTTTATCTGATTTAATAAGTTCATTAATAATATTAGTGGGACTAGCCTTCTTAAATAATTCGTCTATTACATCCTGACTGATCTTGTCTCTAGAATCATTTAATATGTATTCATACACCGACCTACTTTGCTCAATGCTCACAGCAATTTGCTTAGCCATTAACATCAGATTTTCTTCACTTTCTTTATGTAAATCCTCTCGGGTTGAAAAATAATTAAATACAATATTAAGCGTGAGTATTGTTAAAGAAAACAAAGACATAACCAAAGACAATTTTGACTTTATAGACAATCCGATCCCCGCCTTTTAGGTAACCATCACTATTTTTGGTATATAATGTTGTATACTTTAATCATACCTGCATCATCATGTTTTGCAAGAAATTGTTGCTAATTATATTTGATTTTTCTACAATAAAAAACAATATTACACACCAAACTATGTGCTTCTACAAATTTAAACAGAGTTATACACAATTTTATCAACATATTAACAATATTTGTGCACAGTATGTGTATAATAGTGGGGATAAAAATTATATTTTCAATAGTTATGCACAATTTTACCCACAACATGTTAACAAACGAATATTTGTTCGTTGAATAAAGCAATATTTTCTACTAAAAAATACGAAGAGGAGCTTCAAGATGGCTCAGCCAACAAAACCTACACAACCTACACAAATCCCTATACAATCTAAACGTTCTATACACTCGAAAATTCCAGCAGCCCCCACCTCTACATATCCAGATGAACATTGGATGAAAGAGGCGATAAAGGAAGCTAAGATCGCTGAGAGCAAAGGAGAGGTCCCTATCGGCGCTGTAGTCGTTTATGGCGACACAATTATCGGACGTGGGCACAACCTGCGAGAGAGCGCATTAGATGGCACTGCACACGCTGAAATGATTGCGATACGGGAGGCAAGTACTCATTTACAAGCATGGCGTCTACTTCACTGTAGATTATACGTCACCTTAGAGCCATGTCCCATGTGTGCTGGCGCGATTGTACAATCTCGAATACACCATGTCATTTATGGAGCAACTGACCCCAAAGCTGGTTGTGCAGGTACACTGATGAACTTATTGCAGGAGCCTCGCTTTAATCATACTGCTCAAGTGACTAGTCACGTTTTGGAGACACAATGTGGTGAACTATTAACTAACTTTTTTAGAGATTTAAGAGATAAACGAAAGCAGCAGCAAGGAAAATAAGTATAAGTACAAGTAAAATAAATAAAAGAAGTAAACAAAAGCTCTTGTAGATTTAAATATCCACAAGAGCCTTTTGGTATTCATGTTCATGATTTAATTTTATGTCTTAGTAATTATAATTATAATTATTTCCGAACATTTCTTCTAATTCTTTAAGCGTAATTACATCTGTTGGGATGCCATATTCAAAATCTACTTTTTCATTAATTTTGGTCATTTCACTTGTTGCCTTCGCATTAATTTGAACAGTTTCGTTATTTTTAAAATCACCAATTTCAATGTCAAAATTTGTTTCTTGGTATGAAGGATAGTTTTTATCATCGATTGCGGTGTTTAAAGACAATTTATTGATCTTAACTGCATCCTTCATTTCCTTTAAGCCTTTTTGAAGTTCAGCATCCGTCATTTCAGATAAACCAGATTTTGCTTTTGCAATATCAGCTTCGCTTATATTAAGCATCGTGCGATATTCTTCTTTATTCACAATATCAAGTACTTTTGGGAAAGCCTTCTTAATCAAAATCTCAATTGCTTCATTCAAATTATCATTCGTAATGTTAAATTGCACTACTTGCTTTGCCTTAAAGCCTTCTGGTAATGAAACCTCTGATTTATCTACATTTTTAAAATATTTAGCCTGATCATACTGATTCAAAATTTCATTAGAAATTTCAGCCGTCAATTTCTGGAACTTATCTGAGTTAAGGATATCAAAGTTAACCGTTTCTCCACTTTGCTCCGCGATTTCTTTGAGATCAAATTTAATGAACTTACCAACAATAGTTTCAGGTAGCGGTAAAAATGGGATCTCAGGTACCTTTATATAAAATACATCCTTGGTAAAAATAATTGGCATTTTATAGCTCATTTCAACATCATCGCTTTTTGCCTTAAACTCAATTACTACTTCTGATTGCATTGGTTCTTTTTGGACAACCTGTTTAACTGTAATTTCAGCATTTTTCAACATTGAAATTGTTGATCCTAGCTGTGCTTGATTTGCCTCAGGTACATTTACCTTAAAATCAGTAATTTTTAGTTTATTTGTTACCATGTAAGAATTTAACTTCATTACATCTAATGCGGCACTAGTAAGCGCCTCTTTTGGTTCCTTTTTAGTGTTGCACCCCGTCAGTACTAATGCTACCGCCAACAACATAACGATTGGCAAAGTAATATACTTTTTAAACATTCTCTATACTCCCCCTCTTCTCATGAACATACCAATAATACCACAATTAAACATCTATTATTACACCAAATATGCAGAACAGAAACAAAAAGCGTATCAAATTTTAATGAATTGCTTTCTTCTTAAACCTTCCGCCCTTTACATCGTGAATATTTCCTACAGCTAAAAATGCACTTTCGTCTACTTCTGTTACAATTTCCTTCAGCTTTGCTTCCTCTAAACGTGTAATTACACAAAAGATCACCTTTTTAGGATCACCAGAAAATCCACCTTCACCAGATAAATAGGTTACACCACGGCCAAGTCGGCTTAAAATGGCATCCCCAATCTCATCGATTTGGTCACTAATAATCCATACTGATTTGGATTCATTTAACCCGTCCACAACGACATCAATCGTCTTATACGCAATATAGTAGGCAAGTAATGAGAACATCGCGCTCTCCCAAGTAAACACAAACCCTGCCGTTAATAAAATAAAGAAGTTAAAAAACATAATAATCTCGCCCACTGAAAATGGGGTTTTTCTTGAAATTAAGATTGCAATGATTTCAGTCCCATCTAACGATCCACCAAAACGAATCACTAAGCCTGTGCCCAAACCTAAAAATACACCACCAAACACAAAAGCAAGCACAGTATTGTTAACAAAGGCAGGGACATCATGTAACAGTGCCGTTCCTAGCGACATTACACTAATGCCTAATAATGTTGAAATGGCAAATGTTTTACCGATCATCCTGTAGCCAACGATAAGAAAAGGGAGGTTAATAATAAATAGGAAAATACCGAGGGGCAATCCACTTAAATAAGAGGTCATGACAGAAATACCAGTAATTCCACCGTCCGTAATCTGGTTAGGTACGAGGAATAACTCTAATGCAACGGATACAATAAGAGCCCCAATCACGATAAAGGCCGACCTCAGCATCACATTTCCGATGGAGCGTTGCTTATGTTGTTTTATCGGCTGAGAAACCACTTCACTCGTAACAGGGATATCAGGGATTAAGGAGTTCATTAAGCATCACATTCCTTTCAGTATGGGTGTAATCTGTATCTCCACTTTGGACATCCTATTATATTGATATAAGCATTATATTCATATATAAAAAATGACCGTCTATCTTTATTATTACATGATTGTATACATATTGTCTTGTATTATTCAAATTTGGAAATAAAAAAATCTCAGCAGAGTGCTGAGATTTTCAAAGGTTATTTATTAACCTTGTGGATTATGATGATCAACATGATTACTGTTTTTAACCTTTTTCGAACCTGATAAAGGCTCTTGTCCTTGTTTATTATCATCTCGCTTGCGTTGGTGCTGATCAGGGGTGGTTCCTGGTGTTGTATAAGCTTTAGGCTTACTCATTTCTCTTCCTCCTTTAAGGTATTCTTTAAGGTAGCATTAGAGCTCAACTAGATGTGCCACAGAATGCTTAAGTTCCTTAATAGGATGTGAGGGCAGGTATAAAATTATTCACTTTAACGATATAACCTAATAATGTGGGTTACATTATGTATAGTGAAGAGGGAAAGGTAATAAAGTTATACAAAACAAAAAGAGATCGATTTATTAAAATCGATCTCTTAGTTAGGCTTTAGGACGGAGAGGGTGGGATTCGAACCCACGTGGGCTTGCACCCTAACGGTTTTCAAGACCGCCCCGTTATGACCGCTTCGGTACCTCTCCAAAAATATTTAATTGATCAGCCAACAAAATAGATCATATCATATATTTTTAAAACAAGCAAGCATTTTTACAAAAAATTTTTTTGCGTATGATTTTAATATGACTTAAATGTGATTTGGATTGATTCCAACAAGCTTTCCTCTTGAAAATACATGTTGGAATCAATTCATCTCATTTATAACGGAAATTAAAACTAACGTTTAGTTATTTTATCAATATTGCCCATATACGGTCGTAACACTTCTGGAATCGTGACAGAACCATCCTCTTGCTGATAGTTTTCTAAAATTGCAGCCACAGTTCTACCTACCGCCAGACCTGATCCATTTAAGGTATGCACAAATTCAGGCTTAGCTTTTAAATCAGGACGGAATCGAATGTTAGCACGACGTGCTTGGAAATCCTCTACATTAGAACAAGAGGAAATTTCGCGATACATATTGGACTCTGGCAACCAAACCTCAAGGTCGTAGGTTTTAGCAGCTGTGAAGCCCAAATCACCTGTACATAACGCTAATACTCGATATGGCAATTCAAGTAATTGCAATACACGCTCTGCATTTTGAGTCATCAATTCCAACTCTTCATAAGATTGCTCTGGATGCACAATTTTAATCATTTCTACTTTATTAAATTGATGCTGACGAATCAGCCCACGTGTATCACGACCTGCGGCACCAGCTTCAGAACGGAAACAAGAGCTATATGCGACGTAACGACGAGGCAATTCATCTACAGCTAAAATTTCCTCACGATGATAATTCGTTACTGGAACCTCTGCTGTTGGAATCAGATAATAATCATTATCTGTCAATTTGAACAAGTCTTCCTCAAATTTCGGAAGTTGTCCTGTTCCATATAGGCTATCACGATTCACAATATAAGGTGGAAGCATTTCTTCATATCCATGCTCATTACTATGTAAATCCATCATGAAATTAATTAAAGCGCGTTCCAAGCGTGCGCCTAGCCCTTTATAAAAGGTAAATCTGGAGCCAGTTACCTTCGAACCTGCTTCAAAATCTAAAATTCCTAACTCTGTTGCAATATCCCAATGCGGCTTAGGTGAAAATCCAAAGCTTCTAGGCTCACTCCAGCGACGCACTTCTACGTTTTCCTCTTCGGAACGACCTTTAGGCACACTTGAATGTGGAATGTTAGGAATCGCCATTGTCAAAGTTTCAATCTGTGCTTCAAGAACACGAACCTCATCATCCAACTCTTTAATTCGGTCACCGACCTGACGCATTTCTGCAATCAGTTCATCCGCATTCTCTTTATTTTTTTTACATTTAGCAACCTCAGCAGAAACGGTATTCCGACGGCTTTTTAATGCTTCGCTTTCTTGTAATAAAGCTCTACGCTTTTCATCAAGAGCTGGAAAATCTGAAATCAATTCTGCTGATTTGCCTCGGCTAGCAAGCGCTGCCTCAACCTTAGCATAATCATTACGTAACAATTTAACGTCCAACATAGGTAGTCCCTCCTAAAAATCATCCCAACAAGCCAGCCTAAAGGTGCTGCAAATTATGTGTAAACTAACACACCTTAACCCTCGAAGGGTCAAGGTGAGAGAATATATTTTTTTCTAACTAAATATTTTACAATATCACTAATAAACATACAAGATAATATGTCACTAGCATACTACAATACTTCCATTAGAATAGATTTTTGATGCCATTAAATAGATCTGAGAAAAACTCACCAATCGCTCTAAGCAATAGCGTAAACCAACCTGCTTTTTCTGCTTCCTGCGCGGTGATCAAATTCACCGTTTTTTCCAACGGCTGATCCATTCCAGCATCTTTATACGAATAAGTCACAGTCCCAACGACACTTCCCACCTTAAGTGGTGCTACAAGCGTCTCTGGATCATTTAAGGTCACCTTTGTTTGCATTGAGCTTAAATCAGCACCCTTAGGCACAACAAACGTAACTGCCTCATCTGAAACGATAGGAACAGTAGTATCCTTTGCTCTTTTCACTGTTACTGATTCATTGCCAGCAACTGTCGCTTTTGGTGCAACAACCTGCTTCGCCTCAAAGTTATTGAAGCCATAATCAAGCACTTTTGCTGTCTCAACAAAACGGACATTTTCCGCCTTCATCGTTTTTGTACCTTTTGTACCCATAACAACGCTAATCAGACGCATTCCATTTCTTTTTGCTGTTCCAGTAAAGCTACCACCTGCATTGGTAGTATGCCCTGTTTTGAGTCCATCCAAGCCTTCATAAGCAAATTGCTTAAAGTTTACTACATTTTTGTTCGCCTCTAGCATGTAGTTCCAGTTTACGATTGGCTTTTTATCACGTTCACGGAATTTGTAGCTTTGAATTTTGGTAAAGCGATCGAAGTCTGGATGATCCGTTACGATATATCTCGCCAAAGTCGCTGCATCTCTAGCAGACATCACGGTTTCCTTTTTATCCGCAGGCTGAAAATCAGCTGGCATATCACTAATATCTAATCCACTTGAATTAGCAAAATGTGTTGCTGTCATTCCCATGCGTTTTGCTTCATCATTCATCATCTTTACAAATTCCTGCTCTGAACCCGCGATATGCTCTGCCAAAGCTACTGTAGCATCATTAGCGGAGCCGACCGCCATCGCAATATACAATTGCTCTATTGTATGCTGATCTCCTTCAGCTAGGAAAATACGTGAACCTATCGTTTGAGCTGCATTTTTGCGGACGGTTACCATTTCATCCCATTTATGCTCACCCTTTTTAACAAGGTCAGCAACGATATATTCCGTCATCATCTTCGTCATACTTGCTGGTGGCAACGCTTCATCACCATTTACATTTAATAAAACTTGTCCAGATGATGCTTCTATTAAAATGGCAGACTTCACCTTTAAATCTAATGATTGTACAGAAGGAAGTGTGGTTTTAGCCTTAACCTCTGTTTTAGGGGTTGCTTCGCTTTTTTTGTTTTCATCGGTTTTTTGATTACTTTCATTTGTTGCACTTGCTAACAATGTGTTGCTTGCAGATGCCATTGGCGGCACAAGGGATAAGCACAACATATTTACTAATAAAATAGAAGATACACTTCTGCGAATAATTTGTCTTTTAGATTTCTTTACTTTTTTATTATCATTTTGGTTATTTTGATTTAAATTAAATTTCACAGCCTTTTAAAGCCCCTCTCATGATCTCTCAAATTGTCTTGTAAACTTGTTGCTCTATCTATTCTATCACAGCCTATAGCTCAAAAAAAGGCAGGCTAAACGAATCACGTCTAGACTACCTTTTTTAACTAATTAATAACAAAATTAATGTATTAGATTGGGCTATGATTGGATACTGTTAAACGGAATAGTTAGGTGCTTCCTTCGTAATTTGCACATCATGTGGATGGCTTTCACGAAGACCTGCCCCTGAAATCTTAATAAATTGAGTATCATTACGAAGCTCATCTAAATTTTTAGTTCCGCAATACCCCATTCCTGAGCGAAGACCACCTAATAGCTGGTGAATCGTGTCAGCTAAAGGACCCTTATAGGCTACTCTACCTTCGATACCTTCAGGAACAAGCTTTTTGTCATCATCTTGGAAATAACGATCCTTACTACCCATCTTCATTGCACCAAGTGATCCCATTCCTCTATATACTTTATAACGACGTCCTTGGTAAATTTCAGATTCACCAGGGCTCTCTTCTGTACCTGCAAACAAGCTACCAAGCATCACTGCATGTGCACCTGCTGCGATTGCTTTCGTAATTTCACCAGAATATTTAATCCCGCCATCAGCAATAATTGGAATTCCGTATTCACGTGCCACTGTTGCACAATCATAAACTGCAGTTACTTGAGGCACACCAATCCCTGCAATAACACGTGTTGTACAGATAGAACCTGGTCCAATACCCACCTTAACTACAGAAGCACCTGCTTCAATAAGCGCTCTAGTTGCTTCACCTGTAGCTACATTTCCTGCAATAATAGTTAAATCAGGGTGACGTCTACGCAATTCAGCAACAGCTTCAATAATGTTAATATGGTGACCATGTGCGGAGTCTACAGCAATAACGTCCACACCTGCTTTGACTAGCGCATCTGTGCGCTCAAATGTATCTTTAGAAATACCAACAGCTGCTCCAACTAATAAGCGGCCTTGTGCATCCTTAGCGGCGTTCGGAAATTGGATTGCCTTCTCGATATCTTTAATTGTAATAAGCCCTTTAAGTACATTATTTTCATCTACTAAAGGAAGCTTTTCAATTTTATGCTTTTGTAAAATTCCTTCAGCCTGCTCTAATGTTGTTCCAACAGGAGCAGTCACAAGATTATCATGCGTCATGACACTACTAATTTTAATGTTGTAATCATGTACAAAACGCAAATCGCGATTCGTCAAAATTCCAACTAGCTTGTTATCAGCATCAACAATCGGTACCCCTGAGATTCTATACTTACCCATAACCTGCTCAGCATCAGAAACTAGATGTTCTGCTGTGAGTGAAAATGGATTAGTAATAACACCACTCTCAGAGCGCTTCACGCGATCTACTTCTCCCGCCTGCTGCTCAATCGTCATGTTTTTATGGATAATGCCAATCCCACCCTCACGAGCAATTGCAATCGCCAAAACTGCCTCAGTTACGGTGTCCATACCAGCACTAATTAGAGGAATGTTCAACTTAACCTTATCACTTAATCGCGTACCAAGATTTACTTCCTTTGGTAAAACCTCAGAACCTCTTGGAACTAATAATACGTCGTCAAATGTTAAGCCTTCTTTTTCAAATTTTTTACTCCACACTGTTAAAATTCCTCCTTAAAATATTGGATTAAACCATTTTTGCATCTATTACTAAACACCAGTTTGCCTTTTAAAATCGGGCATCTTCGGCACTCACGAAAATATATTAATGTTCATCTTAGCAAAGGGGATATAGGCTGTCAAGGACAAGTATACGCTTTTTAACAGCATACTTTCTGGGGAAAACGGTTGTCTTTACAGGGCGCACATATGTAAATAAATGTATAAATAACCGTGAAAATTTACGCATATTTATATAAAATAGATTAGATGAGATATATATTATTGATAAATAAAAGAAATAATATTTATAATTACTGCAACTATTTAAGTTATTTTAGAGGAATATGGAGAAACTAAAAATGAATAAAATTAAAAACAACACTGATTCCAGTAATAAACAATCAAAAGAAAGTGATCTCGCACATTTTGATGAGCAAGCTAGTCGCTGGCATCAGCAAATTCCACAGCAAACCTATGATTGCATTGATAAGCTTATTCACCAATTCAATATTAACCATCAGCATTCTATTTTAGATATTGCCGCTGGAACAGGGGTATGGCTGCAACGATTGCATGAGCTAGACATGCACCCTATTAAGTACGTAGCTATAGATGTATCCGATCAAATGTTAAATCAATTAAAGGCTATGTTTCCAGAAATTGAAGCGCACTGCTTTGATATAGAGGGAGAGATTAACTTAAGTAAAAAATTTGATTGGGTCATTGTTTTTAATGGTACACCTCATATTAAGAACATGGATATGTTATTTCAAAATGCCACAAAGCATTTACATAAGGGTGGTAAGCTACTTATTGCTCATGCAAGAACAAGATATGGTTTAAAAGAGCATCATAAATCTATAGGTTTTATACCACCTTTTGAACCTATTCCAAGTGAGGACAACCTGCGCATGTTGTCGGCTAAATATGGGTTAATAAATATAATAATAAAAGATGAACCCTTCTTTTATTATTGTGCGGAGAAAGCCTAAGTTACCAAAGGGGTTAAAGGACATACAAAAAGAGCCGTTACTAAGTAACGGCTCTTTTCTATTGCTTGGCAACGTCCTACTCTCCCAGGACCCTTCGGTCCAAGTACCATCGGCGCTGGAGGGCTTAACGGTCGTGTTCGGGATGGGTACGTGTGGAACCCCTCCGC
>NZ_JAGGKG010000030.1 GCF_017873435.1 Paenibacillus turicensis
GATATCTTGCTTCTTTTAGACACTATAAAAACTCCCATCATGGTAGAAGTAGAATTTTTGTTTTTTCTACTGTCTACTATGATGGGAGCATATCAAACTTTAAGCAGTAACCTATTTTTTATTATTGTGATACTGAAGCAGTCTTACTTATATTCCCCTGCTCTTGCCGCTGAACATGAACCTTGCGTATGAAAAAGGATAGCAATAATGCAACAACCGTAATCGCAGTTGCAATCACAAAGGCATGATCAATCCCCTGTAATGTTGCAGTACGAGTTAACTGTGCAATTTGCCCTGCATTTGCTGGGTCCTTCGGGTTAATCCCTGCTTGCCCAATTAATGAAGTCAACTGTCCTTTTGTTTCCGTTGTCATCACGGTGAGTAATAACGCCGTTCCCATTGCCCCAGCAATCGTTCTTAACGTATTTGACATCGCAGTACCATGAGCATTTAAGGAAGCAGGTAATTGATTAAGCCCGGCTGTTTGGATAGGCATCATTAGCATCGACATGCCAAACATCCGAATCGTGTATACAAGGATTAAGTGCGTATACGTCGTATCTAATGTAAGTTTGCTAAACTGCCATGTCGTTACGGTCGTAATAATAAGTCCAATGACAGCTAACCATCTTGCCCCGATTTTATCAAAAATAATGCCAGTGATTGGGGACATAATTCCCATTAAAATTGCACCAGGCATTAATAATAGTCCTGATTCAAGAGGCGTAAAGCCACGTAGATTTTGTAAATAAATCGGCAACAAAATCATAGCAGCATATAAAGCCATCGTAATAATCACATTAATTAACGTCGTTAAACTAAACATACTATAACGGAACACTCTAAACTCTAAAATCGGGTTACTTGAAAAAATTTGACGAACAATAAACCAGATGAGTGCGATTATTCCAACGATGAGACTTACTATAACCTCTGTACTATGCCAACCATCGGCGGAGCTTCCCGCTTGGCTAAAGCTATATAATAAGCCACCAAAGCCCGCAGTGGATAAAATTACCGACCATATATCTAGATTAGGCTTAGAGGTTTCTGTTACATTGCGCATAAACACAATCCCTAATACAATCGATAACACTGCAAACGGAAGTATGATCCAAAATAAAGTGTTCCAAGGGTGATGCTCAATGACCCAGCCAGATAAGGTTGGGCCAATCGCAGGTGCAAAAATCATTGCAATCCCCATCATCCCCATCGCTTGTCCCCGTTTTTCAATTGGAAAAATAGTTAAGAAAATAACGGTCATGAGTGGCATTAAAACACCAGCGCCTGATGCCTGCACTAATCGACCGATTAAAACGACAGGAAAGCTATTTCCTAACGCACAAATCAAAGTACCGATCGAAAATAAGCTCATTGCTGCAATAAATAATTTGCGTGTACTAAATCTTGCCATTAAAAAGGCACTTATCGGAATAAGTACGCCATTTACTAGCATAAAGCCAGTAGATAACCATTGAATTGTTGTATAGCTTACACCAAGATCCACTGTCATTTTAGGTAAAGCTATATTCATTAACGTCTGATTTAAAATGGATACAAATGCTCCAATAAGTAGTGCCATTACAATTGGCCATTTTTTGAAAGTAAATGTATTATTCGTTGCTGTATTCATAGTTGATTTTCTTCTCTCGCTTTCTCTAATGACTCAATAATTTGTTCATGTGTATTTAGCATATGGATAATCTCTTCTTCATTTAGGTCTTCTAAAATATTGTTTAAGATACCTGAATATCTTACGTTAGTAGTATCATGAACCTCCTTTCCCCTCTCCGTTAGTACTAAAGTGACTGATCTGCGATCAATAGGGCTACGATTACGTTCAACTAATTCGGCTTTAACTAAGCGATCCACAACACCGCTGACAGTACTAGCACCAAGCTGCATTTTCTCAGCTAAATCTGTAACTCCAATTTGATCCTCATTACGTAAAATTTTCAGAGCGTAAAATTGAATGCCTGTTATCCCAGATTTCTCAGATTGCTCAGTAAGCAATTGAAAAAAGGACTTTTTTACAGCCCTGAAAGAATGCACAATGTCATGCATATTAACTTTTTGCGCCAATTCTACCATTCCTTCACATTCTAACAATTAAATACTTCGTACAAGAAGCATCGCATACGAAATATTAAACTTTATTATAATGAATGTCAAGACATAATTAAATTTAGGTCGATCAAAGTACTGATTTTTAAATAGAGCTTAAATTTATTATCAAAAACATATATTATAGAGGAAGATAAATGAAGAAAGGGGCACTGACTTATTAACAAAGGTACCTTGAGATCGGCATTATGCTAGCAAGAACAATCTCATGATTCTAATATAAGATTGTTCTTGCGTAACCCTACCTTAAACTATAGGAGGCGCATAATGAACAACAAAAATACAATGCAGTACACTGTAAGCCAAAAATATAATTCCCCCATGTTCATAGCTAAATTTATGGGACCTAACCCTTTGAAATTGCAGGAAGAGATGCTGAAAAATCATAAAATTCCTGCTGGGAGTATCGTCTGTGACTTAGGAAGTGGTCAAGGTGTCACAAGTGTTATGCTAGCAAAAGATTATGGTTTTACTGTATATGCCACTGATTTATGGAGTGACCCGCAGGAAAACCGCAAATTTTTTAATGAAATGGGACTAACAGAAGAGCAGATCATACCCGATAAGTCTGATGCTACCGACTTTCCATTTGAAGAAAATTTTTTTGACGCGGTGATTAGCACTGATTCCTACAACTATTGGGGGCGTGATCCAGAATACCTGGATGCAAAGCTGTTACCTTTCGTTAAAAGTGGCGGTTATCTTTACATCTGTGTTCCTGGCATGAAAAAGGATTGTCATGATCACCTTCCAGAAGAACTACTCCTTTCATGGACACCCGAACAGCTTGCTTATCTACGTGACATCACCTACTGGATAGAAATATTAAATAGTAGTGAGGACGCTGAAGTCATCTCCATCTACGAAATGAAAGGAAATAATGATGAGCTTTGGGAGGATTGGATAAGCCAAGAAAATGAGATTGCAGTAAATGATCGTAAAGCAATCGGTGCTGGCGGTTTGAAATACCTGAATTTTATTGCTTTTGTATTGCGGAAAAAGTAACTGAGTTAAAAATATTTAAGCCCGATTCTCACCTGGATTTCATCCAAGTCATCGGGCTTTTTTAGTCATAATTATAAGGATTTAAATCGTTCTACTTATTTTGAATAAGACCGTAACTTTTCTCGTACGTATTTCCCTGTTGGTTTTAAGTCCTTTTCTTCCCAATGTCCCTGTACAGAGGCGCCTGGAACTAATACTGCGGAGTCTTCTGGATGATCCGCTAGATTCCAATTAAACCAGCTAATGCCATGCTCGTCCAAAAACGCCAACCACTCATCGGACTTGTCTAAATATACGCCTTCATCCCCACTTGCTAGCGTCGTTCCCCATTCACTTACAAACACACCTGCATTTTTATTTAATGCATATCTAATTTTGTCTCGAAGCTCCTCACCATGTGTGCCTGCATAAAAATGAGCAGTATACATCACATTATGATCTTCCAAAGGATGATCTGCGGCGTGATGAACGTCTTGGCTCCATGTGCCTGTGCCTACTAAAATTAAATTTTGTTTATCATAGGAACGAATCACTTCGATAATTTCTACAGCGTAAGGTCTAATTTCCTTCTCCCAGGTCACATCCTCGCCATTGGGTTCATTACAAATTTCATAAATTACATGTGGGTATTGATGGTATAAACCTGCCATTTCTGCAAAAAACGCCTTTGCCTCTTCTTTATGCATATTGGGATTGTTATCAGATAAAATGTGCCAATCAATGATGACGTATAAATCTAAGGAGATACATATTTCTACTGCTTCTTTTACTTTCTCTTTGAGATGAGGTTGGCTTATGTAGCCGTTTTCACCAGTATACATTGCAATCCGAAAAGCGTTAACGTTCCAATCTTCCTTGAGCCAAGTTATTACATCTCGATTTACATAATTTCCGAACCATTGCATCCCATGAGTGCTAATTCCTCGCAGTTGGATTTTATCACCATTTTCATCATATAACGATGATTGCTGAACCTGAAGCTTACCTCTGAACAGACTCATTCCACTTGCTCCTCTCATTGTTTTATCTCTAAGTTTTAGTTACCATATACTTCAATTTTTCTTCTACTTAAATTTACCTTATAATATATTGTTTTGCAAAATATATATATCCGATAATACGAAAGTGATGCTATACTTATGGTATAAATATCCTATTATTTAGTAAAGGAGACTCAATTCTTATGGCATGGTTTCATAAGCTTCCGTTTTCCAAAAAAATTTTTTATGCGTGTTATGTTGTTGCAGCATTTTTTGCTATCCCAACCTTGGTCACATTCATAATAGTAGGAAAAATATTTACAGGTATTTTTTTAACCTTGATCTTGTTAACGCTTACCTTTCCCATTGCGATTTATTTAAGAAATGTATTGTCCGATTCCTTTACCACCCTTTCGCATGCTACAGCTAGAGTTGCAAAAGGTGATTTTACAGGCAGTATTAATGCCTCAGGTGGAATTGGTGATTTAAGCGTCTCCTTCAATAGTATGGTAAATAAGCTCCGTAGCATCCTACAAGAAACCTCACAGATCACTCGAAAAGTTATGAACTCAAGTAACTCTATTTCTGATAAAAATCACAGCTTAATTGACGTTATGACACAAGTGGGTCAATCCTCTAATGAGCTAGCCATCGGTGCTGGCGAAATTTCGCAAGATATCGGCAACATGACCAAGTCAATTAGTGATATTGAGCATAAAATTAATGATTATACCACTACTACCCAAGTGATGAACCAACGCTCTTCTGATACCTTGCAGCTTGTTGAAACAGGCCGAAATGCAGTTTCACGTCAAGTATCTGGTATGCGTAAAAATATTGATGCTACTAACAAAGTGGCAAGTACAATTCAAGCCTTAGCAGAAAGTGCAAGAGACATCACACTCATTACTACTTCGATTTCTGAAATTGCGGATCAAACAAATCTACTGTCATTAAATGCTTCTATTGAAGCGGCTCGGGCAGGAGAGCAAGGTGCAGGTTTTGCAGTTGTAGCTCATGAGGTTCGCAAACTAGCAGAGGAATCTACAAAATCTACGAAGGAAGTATTTAAGCTTGTACAAATTATAGATCGAGATATTAAAGAAGCAAATGAAAGCATGATTTTAAATGAGAAGATTGTAAAAGAGCAAGGTCAATTAATGGTAGAAGCAGAGCAAGTATTCAATCAAATTATTGATAGTGTCCAATATATTGGCAAGCAGGTTGAAGACTTTGCCAAAGAAAGTATACTGATGCTGGAAAGTGCTAAAACAATCTCTAGCTCGATTCAGAACATTTCTTTGATCACAGAACAATTTGCTGCAGGAACAGAAGAGGTATCTGCATCTATGAACGAGCAAATCTCCTCAATTCAAGCGATGGCTGCTGAAAGTGAAACGATGAAAAATGCAGTAATGCAGTTAAATAAAACGATCAATATATTTAAGTTTTAAATAAAAGTAAAGAATAGCCCTGATTATAATTCATTTCAATGATCAGGGTTATTTTCATCTCTATTGGCGAAGACAATTTGATTCCTTCCCTTTTGCTTCGCATGATACATAGCTAAATCTGCCTCTTTAATCAGGTTAGGACCTAATCTCACTCCCCTTCTGCTGCTACTAACTCCTATACTAGCAGAAAGGACCATAGACCTATCTTCAATTCCTATAGGTCTGCTAAATTGCTCCAGAATGGCTGATGCTATCTTTTGTGCCTGTGCTTCATATTTTGTTTGGACTAAAACGATAAACTCATCGCCACCTACACGAAAAATGAGGTCAGAATTGCCTGTGGCCTGCCTTATTCTCCTTGTTGCTGTACGTAATAGCTGATCCCCAGTTTCATGCCCCCAGGTATCATTGATCTCTTTAAAATGATCAAGATCGATGTACAGCACAGCATGCGCTCTTTTAGCCTTACACGATTTCATATAATACAACATCCCATTACGATTAAATGTCTTTGTTATGGAATCACGATATGCGAGGTTTCTTAGTACAGCACGTTGCTTAAATGAAATATGTAAATATATACTTGCGGTAACTATGACAATAATCCCTATTTCAACAAGGTACATTTTATCACCAACGATGATTAATTTAATTTTTAGGTATAATAAAACTTATGGTTGTCCCATGGTCCAGTACACTTTGGATTTTAAGACCATGCCCATAAAGTTGTTTCAAGCGGCGATCCGTATTTAGCAATCCGATTCCTTGTTCTAGCTTTTTATCTCCTTGGAGCAGGTTGTGAACCTTCTCTTCAGTCATTCCAACGCCATCATCTATTATTTTGATTTCAACAAGCTGTGGAAACTCTTTAATGTTTATCGTAATACTTCCACCACTTGCACGTACTAAAATTCCATGCTTTATCGCATTTTCGACAAGGGGTTGAATGGAAAGCGGTGGTAGTTCTATTCTTAAATGCTCTGGAATTTGCCAAATCACTTTTAATCGATCTCCAAAACGTTCTTGCTCGATATATAAATAAGAACGAAGCAATTGAAGCTCATGCTGTAAAGGGACAACACGCTGCAGATTGACATCATGAAAACTAGTCTGTAAATAATTACCAAACTCCTCCAATAAGGCAATCATCCGATTTATATCAACTTCAGATAAGGAAGCAATTGTATTTAATGTATTAAATAAAAAGTGGGGCTGTATCTGTGCTTGCAACCAAGCCGCTTCTAGTCTAAGACGTTCATTAATAGAACGTTGTACATTAATCAAAGCATGTACCCTTGTTTTCAATTCTAAGCTATTGATCGGTTTAATTAAATAATCATTTGCTCCCGCTATATATCCTTCATACATATCTTCAGGATGGCTATGCGTTGCTAATAACAAAATAGGGAGCTCTGATAACGAAAACTTTGATCTAATTTGTTGAGTTAATTCATAACCAGAACGTTGTGGCATTGCAGCATCCGTTATGATAAGACTCCATTCCTGTGAGTCTAGCAAGTCCAGTGCTGCCTTTGTATTAGTAACAAAAGTAACATCATAATGAACAGGTGTTAAAATATGATCCAACACTTTTAAATTGGAGGGGTCGTCACCCACCGCTAAAATTTTTGGACGTTCAGGATGATGGAGCATATGGGCAAACATCGCAGATGAATTTTCTTGCATCAATAGTAACTGCCCTTCAGGGTCTTGATCCTGCTGGTCTAATTCTAATTGTCGCACTTCGTCAGTGATTGGCCTCACTTGGTTTGCACCTCCATGTAGTCCTATAGTTTCCTTACCTATATATGTATACATAGGGAGCAACACACTCTATCATTTTATCTATCACTCCCAATTAGATTTAATATTACAATTATAATTTAGCTTGAACAATTAATCGATGTGTCGGGTTAATCATAGGATCACATGTAATTAAAGTTACAATAGAATCCTGACCATTTGTATCTAATACAGATAAATCGGTAGGCTCCACAATAACAATATTATAAACCTTATATATATACTTTTGCTGGTCATTTTGCACAATGATTTCATCGCCAATTTTAACTTCACCTAACCGATTAAACAACCTACCCTCTTTATGAGCGCGATGAGCCGCGATTGCTGCGTTACCTATTTGTCCTAAAGGTGTTGTCTCAGACATATGTGCTGCGGCGTGTCTCATATTTTTTTTGGTTGCTCCTTCTAGAATAGGAAGCTTCAAATTTATAGAGTCGATAGAAATAATGCCTAAAACACCTTCTTCAAGCTTAATAGGCTGTGCTTTATTTTCATCGGTGGAGGATACACCTTCATCAAGTAGCTGGGAAACTTGAGCATAATCTTGACCTATCATACTATTTTCAGATACGGTTGAACCCGCTTCAGCAATTTCGAGCAAATGATTTTGCTCTTGATCTGCAAGCCACTCATTTACTGCAGGAAATAGCATGATACAAAAACCAGCAATAATTAATAAATAAGAAAGTTTTTTCTTCAACTGTTTGTCTTCCTTTCACTCTGAGTAGTTATTAGCACACTTATCAGTTTAGTTACCCTCAAGCTTATTGATTTCCATTGATTATATTAATTTATCGTTAATGACGATAATGGTTTATAATCAACAAGCTTCAAGGCAGAAAAGAAGTAATTGGGAATACCCGTTTACTTCTTTTCTTAAGAATATCAACATAATTTCTTAATTGCGTTTATTATGACGAATTAAAAGTCCACCAGCGATGAATAAAAATCCAAATCCGACATAAGGCATGCTGCTTGTTTCCCCTGTTTGTGGCAATGTAGTTACGCTACCTAATGGAAGCTCTTCATCTGCCAGTTCTATGATCTCGTCTGTTGCTGAAGAAGGAGAAGGATCTACAGGTTGATCTAAATTTTCAGATTGTTGTTCAGGTTCTACTGGTTGTTCTTTTTGCTCAACAGCTCCAAATGGTATTGGTTCATCATCAATCTCCACAAACTCCGAAACATCAGGAATTGTTGGGGTTGTTGGAACCGTAGGAGTCGATGGATCCGTTGGATCGGTCGGATCCGTTGGGTCCGTCGGGTCCGTTGGATCGGTCGGATCCGTTGGGTCCGTTGGATCGGTCGGGTCCGTTGGATCGGTCGGATCCGTTGGATCGGTCGGATCCGTCGGGTCGGTCGGATCCGTTGGGTCTGTCGGATCCGTTGGGTCGGTCGGATCCGTTGGGTCCGTTGGATCCGTTGGGTCCGTTGGATCGGTTGGATCGGTTGGATCGGTTGGATCGGTTGGATCCGTTGGATCCGTTGGATCGGTCGGATCCGTTGGGTCGGTCGGATCCGTTGGGTCTGTTGGATCCGTCGGATCGGTTGGGTCCGTTGGATCGGTCGGATCCGTTGGATCGGTCGGATCCGTTGGGTCCGTTGGATCCGTTGGATCGGTCGGATCCGTTGGGTCGGTCGGATCCGTTGGATCGGTCGGATCCGTTGGGTCGGTCGGATCCGTTGGGTCGGTCGGATCCGTTGGGTCCGTTGGATCTGTCGGATCCGTTGGATCGGTCGGATCCGTTGGGTCGGTCGGATCCGTTGGATCTGTCGGATCTGTCGGATCCGTTGGGTCTGTCGGATCCGTTGGATCGGTTGGATCCGTTGGATCGGTCGGATCCGTTGGGTCTGTCGGATCCGTTGGATCGGTTGGATCCGTTGGATCCGTTGGATCGGTCGGATCCGTTGGATCGGTCGGATCCGTTGGGTCTGTCGGGTCTGTCGGATCCGTTGGATCGGTCGGATCCGTTGGATCGGTTGGATCCGTTGGATCGGTCGGATCCGTTGGGTCTGTCGGATCCGTTGGATCGGTCGGATCCGTTGGATCGGTCGGATCCGTTGGATCGGTCGGATCCGTTGGGTCTGTCGGATCCGTCGGATCGGTCGGATCCGTTGGGTCTGTCGGATCCGTCGGATCGGTCGGATCCGTTGGGTCTGTCGGATCCGTTGGATCGGTCGGGTCCGTTGGGTCGGTTGGATCCGTCGGATCGGTCGGGTCCGTTGGGTCCGTTGGGTCTGTCGGATCCGTTGGATCGGTCGGATCCGTTGGATCCGTCGGTGTTATGGGTGGATCCACGCCTGTAAACGGTACGGTGTGGAGCTCGCCACTTCCTGATAATGATTCGGCTATAATGGTGCCGTTAATATTGCCATTGTTAAACTCAACGTTTGCTAGTGGCGCTAAAATTGAGCCCCGAACGCCTACGGCTTCGAGCTTTAATGATTTAGCTTCATAAAAGTTAAACAACACATTTGAATTGTTTACACCACCTTGACCATTAAAGAAAAATTCTCCGCCTCCAACTCTCCTGTTTTCTCCACTCACATTAATAATGACAGTGGAACCAGGTGGAACGTTAATTTTAAGTTCTGAAATGTCTCGGTCAATGTAAAAAATATTAATAGTCGGATCACTTCCGTTTAATTCAATTCCTGAATAATACGGGTTATAATACGTTTCACCAATATTCACATTCACTTTTTTTGCTAGGTCGTCTGAGGTTTGTTTCAGGTAACTGCCCTCTTTTGCAAAATCAATTGGAGATGTCCCTTGATGAAGTTCACCATCTCGCACGGTAGGCTTATTAATCAAATTCCCACCATATATTGCGTGGCTACCTTGAACTTCTCCCCCTTGGTAGTTTAAATCACCACCAACGACTAAAGCATATTCACCTGAAGTAAGTCTTGAGTTTACCGTGTAATTGTTAAATGTTGCATTTCCACCTACAGCAACTCTGCCCTCACTATCGGAGCTTTGCCTCATATCTCCAAATATAAATGCATTATAATCCCCTGCTACTCCTAAAAATGAAGAAAATGCCGCTAGTTGCTTCAGCGAAAGGGAAGACACAGATACAGGGGGATCTACTGGGCTAGCAAATGCAACATTAGCGTAATGTCCCCGAAACAAAATAACAGTAGTGATAAGCAACACCTTGAAGCTTCTTTTTACAACCTTATTTCCCTTTATCCTCACGTTCCGTTGATCCCTTTCTTTGTAAATTTTTTAACTGTCTGCTAAATTAGTTGTCATATAACAATATGATCTATCTGTCTCAACAAATTCTCAACAAATCAAAAAAAGTTAAATATTTTTTTCCATGTTCATTTTTACTTTTTCAATAAACTGCTGGCGATTCCTTCGATACACGCTATAACAGTTTTTTCCTAACTTTTTTGCTGCGTACATCGCTGAATCCGCCTCAGCTAAAAGCTTTGTTTTTTCTACCTTGTTTGACTCGGTCATTGTTATTCCTATACTCCCAGTAACATACAGCTCATGATTCTCAACATAATAAGGCTTGCTAATTAAACCTAATATAAGACCAGCGAGAATCTCTACCTTGTGTGGCTCACAATTTTTCATAATAAATATGAACTCATCACCACCAATGCGAAATGCGAGTTGATTTTGATTTGTAATCCGACTTAATTCGGTGCTTACATTCCGTAATAAGGCATCGCCAACATGATGACCAAACGTGTCATTTATAGTTTTAAAATGATCAAGGTCTAAATATAATACAGCAAGCTCGCCTCTCCCTTTATACCGACTCCAAAAGTTCTCTAAACCATTACGATTAAACAACCCTGTTACATCGTCTTGATAAGCTAAAACCCTCAGCTTCTTTTTATCGAGTTCTACAACAATCACCATAACTAGTAATACAGCAATAATAATCATAACCACGATGATACCAATATGCTCCAATATATTCACCTTATCTCTCAACAATCTTGCAGGTATACAAAACCCTACAACAATATATGTTCACTTTAATTACTATGATAATTATCACTTCTAAACAAATTCTAAACAATTCTTTAAAGGGTCTATTTTATTGCTTAAAAAAAGAGATATCTCAGAGCAACTGCTCTGAAATACCCCTTTAAACAACTATTTATTTTTTGCGATTCCGAATCACGTTAAAGCGAAGGTATAATCCATAGGTCAAAAGAATAAAACCGATACCATACGTCACAAAAGGAATTTCTTCACCCGTCTGTGGTAAATAAGTAATCCCTGATGCTTTTGTAGGTTTATTTGTTTCAGGTTTATTGTTATTTGGCTTGTCGCTAGGTGAAGGTTCAGATGAATCCACTCCCTCTAACGGAATTTCATCATCGTCTACATCCACAATTTCTGGATTAGGATTGCTATTTGGTTCTTCTGATGGTGTTGTTGGTTGTTGTGTGTTCGGATTTCCTGGTGTATTAGGTGTTCCAGGATTACTTGGCGTGCCTGGGACCGAAGGTGTAGATGGGTTACCTGGTTCTGTTGGTGTCTCTGGAGGTTTAGGGTCTGTCTTTTTACTATTAAACACAGTTAGTGTTAAGACATTCCCCTCATCCTTTATACTTTTATCGATCGTGACACTAATCTCTGTTTGGTCAAGCACATAACCTACTGGTGCTGTAATTTCTTTTAATACATATTTTCCATATAACAGCTTACTAAATATAGCTTTACCATCTTCATCTGTTGTTACCTGCAAGGTAGCTTGCTTTCCTTTTACATCTGAAAGCTCAAACACAGCTCCTTTTAAAAATTTCTTCCCATCCTCTTTGTCTAGCTTAACAATTTCTAAGTTACCGACAACACCTGTACCAGAGCCAGAACCTGATGAACTACGAACAATAATCTCTTTATTTGTAGTTAGCTCACCAACCGTGATGCCATCCCCTTCAAATTTCACTTTATTGCTAACAATTTCTCCATTTGCTGCGTGGATCAGTGATGAATATTTTAAAATATAAGCTTGGTTTTCAATCGACTTCGTAAATTTCAATACAAATTGTCCTGACCCATCATTTGCTAACTGAAGTGTATAATCCGCACCTTTTGCCAGTTCGGTAGTTTGAGTTAATGAGCCATCTGCGGCAGCTACAGCTTTATATAAATGAAATGAATCTGCAAGTACAATTTGATTTGGTGTTGGTTCATCATAAATGATTGCATTTTTGATATATGATTGGCCTCTGTTAATGTAAATCGTCCAATCAATGGCATCATCGTTTTGCACACCACTTTTAGAAACATATTCGCCACCATAAGGGATATTAACTGAACCTTCCCAAGTTGCAGAATAATCATCCGCCTTAAAGGTCACTTCATTAGACACAACTTTATCTACGACTTGATTTTCTAACGTTGTCTCAAACGTAATCCAATAAGGGCTATTAATTGTGTTTTTAAACTTAACGGTCAAGGTATGATTATTTTGTTCCGTAGGTGAGATGACTTCATATTGAGAAGGATCAACCAATTCACCTTGACGAGTCCCGTCCCACCAGCCTAACAATTCCATCTTATACACATGTAGAGAACCTTCTTTATAAACTTGATTAGGCTGAATAACATCGATGATTTGAGCATTTTTTAATTCTTTTTTATTGTAATTTGCTTTAATCGTCCAAGTTATTGCTTTATACCTTGCATCATAGGAGCCTGACTTTGCTCCATTATTTCTTGTTAAATTATCAGGCCAAAATGTATCACTTACTGTAATACTTTTAGGAGCATTAGCATCATCTCCCCATGAAATCAATGCTTGGTTCGGAAATTCTCCACCGGCTGGTGCATTGCTTATATGATGTGGGTGCTTCCAGTCATTGTTGAACTCCGTTGTATAGCTGATCGTATGCTTAGTATTAAAAGGATAACTAGCCTTGAAGCGAAGCGTAAAGCCCTGCTTCCCAAATTCCTCACCAACGCCCCCAATTTCAAGCTCATAATTAGACGCGTCTACCTCAACACCGTTCGCATCAAGCACCTTTAATTGATCCTGAATAAGCTTTAAGCCACCCGTTGGAAAAATATCTCGAACGACGACATTTTTCATTTCATAATTGTCTTCATTGATAACGATCTTCCAGTCCACAAGCTTCAAGTTATAGTCCACGTCACCACGTTGCTTTTTCCCGATCACGTTCTCTAAGGTTTGACTCGCTTCCTTCGTTTCCGATCCATTACCGTCTGGTTTGATTACAGTGACACTATTTCTTACGTTTAATCCATTATCTTCAACTCGCTTTGTTGCCTTTGTTGCATATTTAATAATATATGCGTCCGTAATATCCTCATTAAATTGTAGGTTAAAGCCATTTTTACCATCATCATTTGTAACTGGTGTTAATACATAGTTACTTACAAGCTGAGATTCATTAGGTTGGCTTCCTGCGTCTGCACTTACACGGTAAACCTTAAATGAGTCTTGTACTAGCTCCTGATCCCCATTAAAACGGTCAGTTAAAAGTGCATATTGCTTTGCGATTGTTTTTTGACCGAAATTGTATTTAATGATCCAATGAACCGTTTGATTTGGCGCATCATAACTTTCTACCGTTTTTTCAAGTAATGCACCGCGATGAACATTTACCGTAGCCGATGCGGTTGCTTCGTTAATGTTACTTCCTGTTAAAGTCGCTTTATTGGTGAACTGAGCTAACTCACTATCTGGATCTATTGGGGTGGAATAAGTAACTCTATAGGCAGAGTTGATTCCAGGCTCATTAAATTTAATTTGTAGCTGATCATTTTCAACCTTCACCACGTAATTAGTAGCTAACTCTCCTAATGTTGGAGGGCTATTTATGCCCACGTTTAAATGGTACACCTGTACAGAGGTTTCATCGAGGCTTAGACCAGCAGGAATAGTATCACTTAATACAGCATTGTCTATGGTCTTGAGCGTCGTATTAACATCTACACTCCAGTTAATTTTATTTGCTTTTTCAGCAACACCTTGCTTCGTTAATGTCGTTCCGCCAACTGGCTTGAAATAAACGGTTTTTGTTACAAAGCTATCTGCAATTGGAAAAACAATTTCAACCTTGTTGGTTTCAGAAATAATTTGTGAGCTGAAATTTGTTTTTACCCCAATATGCCCACTAACTTGAGAATGGTTTTTTACAAATTCATTAAAGGTGATCGTCACATGCCCTTGTGTATCGACATTAAAGGTACCCACTTGTTCTCCATCAAAGGATAAAGGTTCATTTTTTATCGTTGTGTAGATTTCAAATGCTTTTGGAATATCAAATTCATACGTAGAACCCGCTTGGAAGGTATGATCATCTGCCAAGCTCCAGTTGTAACTAATTTCTACCGCTGCATTAAGGTCTAGTTGGTCATCACTACCTTCGCCAATCACGACACCATTGCTATCCTTAATAGTGACACCTGTAATGGAGAAGCCAACCGCCTCTGCGGGATTTTCAGTTGTCTCAGGCTTCGTCGCTTCCAAATCAGTTTGTTCAGGTTTCTCTGACTGTTCTGATTGCTCCGATTGTTCAGGATTTTTTATTTCTTCTTCTGATTTATTTGGTTGCTCTGTTGGTTGCTCTGTTGGTTGCTCTGTCTCACCATTAGAAGGTGGAATTATATCTGTAGATCCCTCAGTTTCATTTGGTGTTGCTGGCATGACCACTGCAGGTGATTCAGTAGCATTGTCACTTGCGTGTGCAGCAGGTATCATAACTCCCATAAAACTGTGTAATAGTAATATGAATGCCATACATAAGGTAAAATACTTCTTTCTCATGTTTAAATGCAGTCCTCCTAAATTTCATAATGGTTACTAATATGACATCGACGTAAAGATGATGCCCACAACCCAAAAAATATGATATATCTCACATCTATACAATTTCTGAACAATAAAAAAAGCCTTATGGGTAAACGGGGGTCAGTCCCACGCCCATAAAGCTTCGATCTGGTTTTCTATAAAAATAATTAAACTGCGGAATTTTCCCATCTCTCATACCACTCTACAATATATAAACTTGGCTCTTCGTTTAAATCTTCAAATAACATTTGTTTAAAATGCTCAAATTGACGCGTCACAAGATGATATTGACCTTTTGCCGCATACAATCTCATTAGTGCATAGTTGGCATACTCCTCAAGTGGATTGCTAGTACATATTTTGCTATAGTACTCTATCGCCTTATCTTCATTGGCTGACTCCATATACCAATTGGCAATTTTATATGCCGTTTCAAGCCATTGCTTTTTTAATCGTTCACGTTCGCCTTCTGCCCACCAATAATCATATTCCTGTAAATAGTCGCCGACGTATAGCTTCTCCATTTTAACATATTTATCTAGTGTTGTTGGTGAGAGAGGCATATCCTGTGATTTAAAATCCTCCCATTCATCTACATCCATGGTAACATCCCTTAACTCAAGACAGTACCCTTCGGTCATATTCATAATTTGAAAATGTCCAGTATAAGGTGATAATGTTTTTCGAATATGATATATCGCAGTGTATAGCTGAGAATATACCTTTGTTAGTTCATGCTCAGGCCACAATAAATCTATTAAGGAGGACTTACGTACTAATTGACCCCGATGCTGTAATAAGTAAAGAAATAGCTCCTGCGCTTTACTTGTTCTCCATTGCAAAATAACAGGTGACTCTTTTACCTTTTTAAGGGTAACCTGCCTAAACACATGTAAGCGAAGCTCTTCTGTTTCTTCTTGTACCATACTAGGTGCTTCATGTTGATATTCTTTCATACGACTGATTGTTTTAATAAGTCTTTCCATTCTAACTGGTTTAACAATATAATCTAGCGCATTGATTTCAAAAGCTTTCACCGCAAATTCATTATATGCAGTTACAAAAACGATATTTAAATTGGGATTTCTCTCAAATAGCAAATCTGCAAGCTCAATTCCGCTCATTTCAGGCAACTGTATATCAAGAAAAACCACATCTGGTGCACACTGAGTAATCCCCTCCAGCGCTTCATGTGGGTTTGTAAATTTTCCAACAATATTAATATCTTTTATTTTTAATAGCTGACGCTCAAGATAATCTAATGCTAGCTGTTCATCATCCACAAGAATTACTTTCATTCACTAAACTCCTAATCCTAAAAATTTATAAAGGCCAATGAATAATTAGGTAAACCTGTTAATGTAATGTCTTATATATATAATATCATACTGCTACTTATGACGGTTGCCTATTTATACCAAATAAAAAACTGTACATCAATTAAAATCTTTTTTGACGTACAGTTCATATTTTTTAAATCGCATTTAATTTTGCTTTGTTTAGTATTGTTTAACTGCTGTATATTTCCCTGTATCCTTAATCATTTCAAATGCAGTTGAAGTTCCCTTCCAGCCTGCATCTACTGTCGTATCAATCACAACCCATTTGCCATCTACAAACACTTCATTCCAAGCATGATAGTTTTTCACGTATTTACTATTTCCCATTACTAATTTAGTAGGGATATTTTCACTCCGAAGCATAGCTGCAAATAGTGAAGCATATCCATAGCAAATATCTTTTTGATTGACAAAGGTACGATCAATTTGAGGAAGATAATCTGTGCTTAGGTTAAAAGGAAGAGACTGGTCGTATTTTATATTTCCGATAACATAATTATAAATTGCTGTAATTTTCTCCATATCGCTAGCTTTATTTTTGACTAAATCTTTTGCTTTTTTTATAGCTTGATTTTGATCAGTGAAGCTAATATTTTGAATGGAATTTAAATATACCTGACTACTATCTTGAAGATCAAGAGCTAGATTTGCTTTTTCGATCACCTGATATTTTTTCCCTGATACTTGTTTCACTAAGCTAATTACATAACTGCCATTTCCTAATTGAAGTGGGAAAAACTCTTGTTTTCCTTGGGATAAATTATAGCTGTATTGCTGCGAGCCCTTGGCAATTAATAACTTCATTTTTCCACCAGACTCAACATTATAATTAATACTAATAATTCCTTTATCTATTTGACTTGTATTCAGCCATGTATTACTGTCTGCCGCATAGGTAAAGCCACCAAAAAATAAGGAAAAGGTAAGCATAACTATAAGAGTAGATACCATAAATTTACGCATAAAAAATAAACTCCCTTCGGTAGCCAGGCTGCCATTTCACAGGCCCTATAGCTTTGCGTCCCTGCCTTTCGACAGGTTTGCCATTTATCGTTATAAAGTTTATCGATACGTTTATATTAACATATCTATCATCATATGCAATACTTTTCGTCTACTATTTAGTAAAAAGGTCTTATGTCTCGTTTTACATTAATTCACATAAATGAAAGCGGCTATACCATATCCCTTTAGCTCTCTTATTTCCCAAATTGACATGAAGGTTTATTATCGCATAAATTATAATTTGAAAGTGGTTAGGTCTTTAACACTACGCTCCTTTCAGGTAATTATTCCCACTTACATTATTATATTATTAGAGGAGTGCGTCTATGTTTCGTAAAACACAAAATTTAAAATTAAATTCAAGTTCACTAGACAAACTGTTAGAGGCGAGCCAAAAATTTGCAACAAATACTGAACTGCAAAATACTACTTTTGAATTATCACCACAAGAAAAAGACCCTAAAGCACAGGAAATTGCTAAAAACATCTCGAAGACCCTAGATACACTCAATGAAGATATGAAAAACAAGGAAATACGAATTAATTTAATCACAAAGGCGATTCAGGTTGGTTTATGGGACATGTCTGTCGTTGCAGGAGACCCTGTAAATCCAAAAAACTCTTTTAACTGGAGTGATGATTTCCGTCACATGCTTGGCTTTCAAAGTGAGCAGGATTTTCCTAACGTCCTAGAAAGCTGGTCTAATCGGTTACATCCTGAAGAGGCTGATTATACATTAAAAGCATTAGCCGACCATTTAGTAGACCATAGTGGGAAAACCCCCTATGATATTACTTATCGCCTTAAGCTTAGAAATGGCGAATATAAGTGGTTCCGAGCAACAGGCACGACAATCCGTGATGAGCAAGGGGTTCCCCTCGCAATTGCCGGTGCATTATTTAATATTCATGAACAAAAGCTCAAGGAAATAGAGCTTGAAAATATGTACCTACGTTACAGTTTAATTAATAAAATTTTAGTTGAGGCTCCATGGGAAATTATTATATATGATGGTGAGTTAGGTCATCCACGATCTCAGATTTGGTGGTCACCACAGTTTCGTCATGTGTTAGGTTTTGAAAATGAACAAGATTTCCCAAATATATTAACAAGCTGGACTGATCGCATACATCCCGAGGATCTTGATAAAACCAATCGATACTTAGCAAATTATATTGCGGACCATACGGGTAGAGAGATATATAGTACAGAGTTTCGTCTTGCGCTTAAAAATGGAGAGTATCGTTGGTTCCATGCCAATGGTGAGGCGACTCGTGATAGCAATGGGACTCCTGTTCGTATGGCGGGTACAATTCGTGATATTTCGCATGAGAAAAATAAAGCCTATATTTTAGAGCAAATGAATCAAAAAACAAAACAGCTTTCAGCTTCCATTGATGAGATGGTTCGTGGAATTAGCTCTGTTACCTCACAAGCCCAGGACCTTGCTACTGCACAAGAGAAATCTGCTTCTGCAGCAACAGAGGCCAAAGGAAGTGTAGAGGAAACTAAGGATATTTCGAGCTTTATTAAAGAAATCGCTAATCAAACGAACCTGCTTGGGTTAAACGCTTCGATTGAAGCTGCCCGTGCTGGAGAGCTTGGTGCTGGCTTTAATGTCGTTGCTGGTGAGGTTAGAAAGCTTGCTTTACATAGTGCTGAAGCAACTAACCATATTGATGAAAGCTTAGTGAAAATGAATCAGCTGATGGATGTGGTATTGGAGCATATTAATAACATGGCTATTCTTACTCAAACCCAAGCCGCACTAACCGAAGAGGTTAATGCGTCTATGGATGAAATCAATATGATGTCGCAAAATTTAGTAGATTTTGCTAAGCATTTATAAAAATGATATGCAGCCTTTTAAATCAAGCATTAAATTAAATAAATTCTAAACGGAATTAGACGAGGCATGGTCCCAGATCAGCTTGATTTGGGTCCCCTTGCCTTGCTTGCTATCTACCAAGATCTTACCTCCATGCACCTCAACTAGCGCTTTGGCAATCGCCATTCCAAGTCCACTGCCTTCTGTCGCACTATCTGTGTCTGTTCCTCTATAATATCGTTCAAATAATCTCACCTTCGTTAAATCGTCCATCCCATCACCATTGTCCACAAAGCTCAGTCCTATTTTGCCAGCGTCCATCACCAACACGCTTACAGTCAAGGTGATCTCCCTTTGATTGTGCAAAAATGCATTTGCAGTTAAATTGTCGACAATACGTTGAAACCATGGTTTATATATTTTCAAATAGGCAGGAGATTTTGCAGGGAAAAAAATAATGTTTGCAGCTTGGTTGTGATGAGATATCCCTGCACCAGTCAAAGCTTCAGGTAAATAGCTATTTAAATCAACGATCTCCATATATGGCGGAGTTACCCCACTTTGTAGCTGATATTCAAGTGTTAGATCACTAATTAATCGTTCCATATGATTAGATTTATTAAGCATGACACGTGCAAAGCGCTGAACCTCCTCCCGACTCCACTCATAATTTTCATTTTCAAGCATATGTGCATACCCTTTTATAGAAGATAAAGGGGTTTTTAAATCATGGGATACGCCAGCAAGCCATTCGTTCCTTGCCTGCTCTGTTTCCTCCCGAACGATAGCATCACGTTGCAAGGTATAGGTTAATGTATTTAGTGAGTCTAGCACTTCCCCATACACAGCAAAGTTTCCTTTCCTTTTTCCATTTTTATCAGCACTCTGGGGCCGATTGGTCTTTTTTTGTGGTTCGATATATTGGCCTTTTCCTAGCACCTTAAGCCACTGCATAATATGTAAAATAGGCGCACCCGTTCGTTGCCCAAACCACCATGCAAATAAGGCAAACACAAGCATAGAAAAGCCAATTAAAGTGCCCACAGCAGAAATTAAAACAGCTAGCTCAGGATCAATTAACGGTCCTTGCCCTGGTTTGGCTTCATTTAATGGTGTACTTAACACCCACGTTAAGCCTTTGTCCTGTTCATAATACGTATTAAGCTTTGTTCCATATTTATCAGGGTAAACACTGCGAAGCGCAAGCTCCTGCAAACTAAAATGACCAGTCACGCCTTCTGGCTTATGATAGGAGGTCACCTCGTTTCCCTTTTCATCCAACACTTGTAGCCATGATTTTCGTAACATAAGCAGGTCTATATCCTTTGAGGAAAGCTGTAATGCGCCCTCTGCTCCAAGCTTCGTTCTCTCAGCTAACTGTTTAACTAATAAACGATCTTCGTCCTTTTTTCCATAAAGTAGCGTATGCATGACACCATTTTTCTCCTGAATCCATAAATATAACTGGTATGGAAATGGCGTTGTCCCAAGCCAATACCCTGTTAACTGCCCAGGACTGTACGAGGAAGGAACATCAGGGGGAACAAGGTACGAATCTGTAACTTGGCCGTCCTGATCGATGCGCTGTAGCCAGCCCCCATTTTCCTTCACCAGTTCTAACAGCTTAGGGTCAAATGAAACACGCCCCTCATCCTGCTGCAACGTTTCGATTAACTGTGATAAACCAGCACTTTCAAATTGTCGCGTTGCTTCAATCTCTTGTATCTTGCTATTAATCCAAAACAATGTCATCACAGCAGCAAGTAGTAATATTAAACCTACCACAAGTAAGCCTGAAATAAGCCTTCGTGCCAATTTCCATTTAATATTCATGTTCAGCTTATTGATGTTTATTTTCATTTTTGTTGTAGTTTTTCGTTTATCATTCATTTTTTGTTCACCAGCTTATATCCCATCCCCCTCACATTTACTAAAAATTGGGGCTTAGCAGGGTTAACTTCAATTCGCTCTCTAATTCGATGAATATGAACCATCACGGTGTTGTCATCTGCAATGCTTGTGTCCTCCCATACAGCTTCGTACAATTCCGCTCTTGTAAATACACGGTTAGGGTGACGAGCTAAAAAGAGTAATAGCTGAAATACAAGCGGCGGACAGGATACATTTTCGCCTTCAACGATAAGTTCTGCTGCTTGCTCATTAATTTGAAATCGCCCAAAGTCGTAGATCGGAGAAAAAGCAAAAGATAAATCATTCCTTTCAGTAGCAGGAGTATAAGTTTCGGGAGTCATAGCAGTCACAGCATTAATAGCATTAATATACTTACTACTCCTACGTAATAACGAACGTATACGCGCCACAATCTCTAGAGGATTAAACGGCTTGGTCACATAGTCATCGCCACCTACCGCAAAACCACTGAGCTTATCAAAATCAGTAGATCGAGCACTTAAAAAAAGAATAGGTGCATCAGTATATTGCCGAATAAACGGACATGCCTCTACCCCACTCATCCCAGGAAGCATCACATCTAAAATAATGACAGCATACGCTTGATGCTGAACTGCTTCAATCGCTTCTTCGGCTGTAGCTACAGTATGTATATGATGAAACCCTTCTTTGCGAAATACAGTAGCAAGTAACTCTAGCAATGCTTGCTCATCGTCTACGATTAAAATTGCTTGCTCATTCATGGCACAGCACTCCTTTTATATCATCCACCTTAATTCTAGCCATATTGTATCATGATTTTTTAGGTCCAAAGCCCATTCTTATTCTGAATTAAGATACTGTTAAGGTTCCGTTTTCATTATGAAAAGGTTGCTAGTTTAGACTAAATGTAGTGAAAAAAAGCTCTTTTTAGAAATTTTCAACAACTAATTTCAAGATTGAGCCGAAAAAAATAAATAAATGGAGGGGAATTGTATGAAAAGAATGTTGATGTTGATTTCAGTTGTAGCCTTGGTAGGCGTGCTATTCACAGGCTGTTCCAAACAGAATCAGGAAAAAAGCAAGAGTGTGACAGATACAATAATTATCCCAGAAAATGAAATTGCGAAAACGATGGAAGCAAGAGATTTTGAGCGAATTTATCAAGGTTTAACCTCTTCGTTTCGTAATGGAATGTCTAAGGAAGACTTTGAACGTACATTAAAAGACTTTATACCTGAAAATACGTCGTGGCAGGAGACCTCTGTGCTAAAGATGAATAAAGGCGTATACAAGGCTTGGAGCAATAGCAAGCAAACCAAAGGTTTTAATGTAACTCTTACCGAAAATGGAGAAATTGCTAGTATGCTTTTAAAGCCTATGGAGCGTTACCCCCACACGGATGAAGCCTTTACGAAGCTAACCTATTCACTACCGTTTAAACAGGATTGGTTCGTATTTTGGGGTGGTGAAAATGTACTCGCTAATTATCACTACGAGCTAGCACTTCAACGTTATGCTTATGATTTTGTTAAGCTGAAGGAAGGATTCTCCTACAATGGTGATATAAAGAAAAATGAAAGCTATTATGCTTTTGGTCAAGAGATCACGGCGCCTCAGACAGGTAAGGTTGTTCATGTTGTTAACAACATTGCAGATAATGAGCCGGTTGGTAAACTAAATGAGAGTGAGCCTATGGGAAATGTAGTTATTATTGAGCATGGCGATGGCGAATATAGTTACTTAGCTCATTTAAAGAAAAATTCAGTTAAAGTAAAAGTAGGCGATACAGTCCAAAAAGGGGATGTTATTGGCTTGTGTGGTAACTCAGGAAATTCAAGTGAACCCCATCTTCACTTTCAGGTGTCTGATGGCAAAGATTTTATTGATAGCTCGGCAATTCGCATAAAGTGGGAAAATAACCTACACCCTGTGCAAAATGATACCGTGGAAAGGCTCTAATTATAAATCAGTACTTGACAACGACAGGAGACTAGAAGCTACGATACAGAGAGTTCTTTCGATTGTGTTAAAATCATATTCCTTTGGTTGGAGTAAATAAATTGTTGGAATTTGATTTTAAAAGACAATCTTCAGAATCTCCCTGTCTTTTCGCTAGTTTGGGCTCTGTTGTCAAGCAGTGATTTCAAGCTTGAGCCTTAAGAATAGACAAAAAATATAGAAAATAGGGACAGAGAATTAAAGCCTTTGGCTAACCTTCTCTGTTCCTTTTTGCTCTCCTTTTTCTGTCTCTCTTTTAAAAATAGGTTATGAACTTCTGGCATTATGTCCATACTACACCTACGTAACTTTTTCTTTTCTATTTCAGCTTAGAGGGGGACTATTCTATGACATCAATGCCTCATCCATCCGTGATCTCCAGCATTTCAGATATTCCCGTAACGATGGATTGTTCGTGGATTGACAATATAGAAGCAAGACTAGATAAAGGTGGACCTTGGGATGATTGGACCTTATTCAAGCTCGCGATGAAGGCGGAGCGAAGAAGTCTCGTAACTAGCTTTGAAGAAATGCAGTGTCTCAAGCACATTCAAGGTCTTACTCCACTCCCGCATCAAATTGATACCGCCAGAAAAGTATTATTTGATATGCGTGGACGTGCGATTTTGGCAGATGAAGTCGGACTAGGTAAAACGATCGAAGCGGGCTTAATTTTAAAAGAATATCTCATTCGTGGTTTAGCACGTAAAGTGCTCATTCTTGTCCCAGCGTCCCTTGTCCTGCAATGGGTAAGGGAGTTGAATGATAAATTTGGCATTCCAGCCACAGCACAAAAGAAGGTGCATTCGTGGGATAACGATGTGGTTGTTGCTTCTATGGATACGGCGAAGCGAGATCCCCATAAGGAAATTTTGCTTAATCAAGAATATGATCTTGTCATCGTCGATGAAGCGCATAAGTTAAAAAATAAAAAAACGACCAATTATCAATTTATGGTGCAGCTTCGTAAAAAGTATTGTTTACTGTTAACCGCAACACCTGTACAAAACGACCTCAGTGAATTGTTTAATTTAATTTCTTTGCTAAAACCGGGGCATTTAGGGGGACAAAGTGATTTTTCCTCTAATTTTGTGGTGGATAAACGCAAACCGAAAAACGAAGGACAATTAAAAGAGGAATTGGCAAAGGTGATGATCCGCAATCGACGTTCTGATGGAGAATTAGATTATACGAAGCGAAATGTTCGTAATGTGCCACTCACCTTATCTCCTGATGAGCAAGCCCTTTATGATGGCGTTACTTCCTTCGTGAAGGATCAATATCAAGCGGGTGGGGCTGATCTCAGCAGCATGCTTGCGCTCGTGACCCTACAACGTGAGGTATGTAGTAGTCGTGATGCTGTGTTTGTAACGTTAGTCAATTTATCTAAAAAGCTACCTGAGGACTCCCCTCTTCGCGCCGAAATATGGGGACTTGTCGATAAGATCAGAAACATTAAATCCAACACCAAGGCTGAGAAAACGATGGAGCTAATTGCTCAAATGAATGAAAAGGTCATCGTTTTTACTGAATATCGTGCTACACAGGAATATTTGCTGAATTACTTTAAAAATCATAATCTCAGTGCTGTTCCTTATCGTGGTGGCATGAATCGTGGGAAAAAGGATTGGATGATGGATTTATTTCGTGGACGTTGTCAGGTGATGATTGCAACCGAGGCGGGTGGCGAAGGCATTAACCTGCAATTTTGCCACAATATGATCAACTTTGATTTACCTTGGAATCCGATGCGTGTGGAGCAACGAATTGGACGTGTTCACCGCCTAGGACAGCAAAATGATGTAAATATTTTCAATTTATCTACGGAAGGTACAATCGAAGCACATATCGTTAATCTGCTACACGAAAAAATCAATATGTTTGAGTCTGTCATTGGACAGCTAGATGTTATTTTAGAGCGTTTTGATGGAGATCAAGGCTTGGAAAAAAGTATTTATAAAGCGATGCTGGAATCGAATTCCGATGAAGAGTTATCTCAGCGTGTTGATGCATTAGGTCAATCTATTAATCAGATTAAACAGGAAGTTCAGAAACAGGTGCCAGATTCATCTGCCGTGAGGAGGTTAAAAATATAATGACGATGTCGTCAAATGAAATTCGCGAATATGTCGTGAGTTATTTAGAATCGACACAATGCCAGTTTATTGAAAACTCACCTTGGCATGTCACCGTCAAGCTGTCACCGCAGGCCGATCGTGAGCTTACGGATCGTCCTTATTATTGGGGTTTTGTGGATCGCATGAATATAGAGCCTGAAACGATGTCGTTTTCCTTTGTGTTTGACCCAGAAGGTTACGATAAGATGAATGCAAATACACAAGGTACAAGCACACAAGCAATAAATCCATTAGGCGTAACGAATGGGCAGCCTGATCTGCTTAACCGTTATTACGGCTCACTCCCTCCACTTCCTGTACTTGGACCCGGAAGAATTCGGCGGGAGGACATTCATTTTGGCAGTGCTAGACTGAGACAAATTTTTAACGCGGTTAAGCAAAACGGAAGTTGTGTTTATTTATTTGAAGATCCCGGTCCAAGGCAAAAAACGACGTTGTTTCCTGCTTCATATGAGCCTTGGCTTGCCGTATGCTGGAAGGTGGAGTTTGCTTGTGATTTGAAGCGAGAAGAGCTTCACTTTCATGCAATATCTTTGGCTAGCGGTAAAATTGACACTTCCTTTGATCAACGTATTATGGATATGCCCTTACTCCAGCGATTGCCTGAAAACATTCATATTGGTCCAACTTCGCTCTCTTTAAGAGATGGGCATCAACAGCTTGAGCAGTATTTATATCACAGCTTAGAAAAGCTAGATACATCATGGGCAACCTCTGCGAAATTAAGACTACAAGAGGAATTGGAGCTTGTGGATGCCTATTATAAAGATTTGCTGCTGGTAGAAGATGAGGAACGGCAATCAGAAGTGAACGCTCAGCTAGAGGCAAGAAAAAGCGAAATTACATGGCAATATGAGCCAAGAATTATGATTTCCGCTATAAATTGCGGTATATTTCATCTTCGGGAGGATAGCTTTCCTCGAATAGACCGTAATCGCTAAAAGAAAGCAAAAATAGAAGCAATCTACAGCATGACACATGACAAGTTGCAACACACTTCTTAAAAGGGGATGACTACAATTATGTGAGGGAGGGATTCATATGTACAAGCCTAGGAAATCTAAATCTTCATATATAATACTTAGTATGATTAGTGTATTTAGTTTAGTGATTATGTTGACGACAACGATTGGCATAAACTTATCCACTTCCATGGCCAGTGCTGCTGATCGTTCATTTGAGAGGGCTAAACCCAAATTTTTTACAGCGATAGCTTCAGCGCAAATGGACAAAGCAGTCGCTCCCGCCAAGCTACAACATTTTGCCGAACAAGCTGCAAATCAGCTTGCTAAGCTCTCTACTTTCTCTACATGGATTGGCGCTGACATTGTCGTTGAACCACTAGGACCAGGCACGCATAGCTGGCTAGCCTCTGTTTTACAATACAAAGAAAACCATGCCACTTTTGTAGGCTACATGGTCTTCTCAGTTAATCCAGCGAATCAATATGTACTTGTTGAATATGGCGCAGGCGAAGATAGCATTTATCACCCAGACAGGTTTAGTGAAGCGTTAAGCCTACTTGGCTTTTCTTCGAGAGATATTTCTGCTAAACCTTATTATGGCGGTCCTTTATGGACAGAATGGTGTCTTTCAAACGGACAATTTATTCATGCGGGTACTGGTGAGATCGTCCCCCAAAGTCAAGCCTCGTGGGATGTCATTCAGCAAAAATATTCCGCTCCTACTGGGAGTGTAAATACTGCTAAAAATGATGATTTTGGACCTTCACCTTTACCTATAGTATTTACTGGTGACGATTTTGATCCATATGAGCAAATTACGTGGATGATTGCGAAACCAATACAGCTTCAAGTATCCAGCTTCCTTCAAGCCTTGAATTCCCATAAGCAGCTTATTTTTGTAGGCACTGAGGCTGAGAGTAACGGCACTTATCGAATTCCTTTTTCGATTACAGGGTATCAAAAGTGGGATGCTGATGTGATTTACGTTCAAGCAGGAACGATCGCCTCCCCACGTTTTGTTGCCTTAGATTCGTTATTATCAACAGGACATTTCGTGAGCAATGACACGAAATAACTGAGAATACTTATAAACATAGAATACTTCAGCTTTAATTTTAAGGTTTCCAGCGATTGATTTTAGATTTTCGCCACCAGATTGAAAAGGCTACGGGGAGCATACCAAACCATCTTGTACTCCAAGGCTCACGAACTTGAAGCTTTGCTTTACGCGCTTCCTTTCGTGTAGCCCTTGGAGTTTCTACGTAATTAATGACCTTATGCGTGAGCAACGTAAAAAAATCATCCTTTGCCATCGTTCCTAACCTCCTTCTACTCTCTCCTTTCTATTTTGTGCTGTTTAGCAAAGAACTAAACATCAGAATGTATGAAATGTATTTAAATCAACCACATTATATACAACAAAACATGGAGATATAAGAAGGAGCGATTCACTTGTCTAATCATCTTAAATGGAGGAAAATATTAGCTACTATTCTATCCACTTTATTTTTATCAGCCTCACTAGCTTACAATATGACTACCGTTTCTGCTGCAAACAAACCAATTGTTAATCAAGGCACTCCTGATGATTCTGCAGTTGAGCAAGCATTTCCAGGACAATTAATCTTAATTGATGCTGGACATGGAGGAATTGATGGTGGCACTTCCTTTGAAAATATTTTAGAAAAAGATATTAACCTTGATATTGCTAAACGTTTATATCTGCTATTGCGGAGTCAAGGCTATGACGCTGTTTTAAACCGTACTGGAGATTACGCGCTAAGTGAAGACAATCATTGGTCCAGAACCCGTTCACGCCATATGCGTGACTTGGCACAACGACAAGAGCTTAGTGATGAAATAGAACCAACGGTGGTTGTAAGCTTGCATGTCAACTGGGGGAAAAATAAAAGCAAGGGTGGACCACTCGTATTACATCAGGACGAAGGAAGAAGTGTTTTGCTTGCCTATACAATTCAAAATGCATTAAATCAATATTATGGAACAAAGACTCTCCCTATTGTTGGCAAGCCCTTTTATTTGCTTAATCAAAATAAAGTTCCTTCTGTCATTGTAGAAATGGGTTATATTAGCAACGAAAAGGATCGGCTTAATATGACAAAACCGTCGGGCAAAAAGGAATTAGCCCAGTGCATCGCTTCTGGGCTGTCCGCTTATTTGATGTTACAGTAATGAGCAATAATGATACGCAAATAATTTAAATACTGCGCAAATGTTATAGTATGTTACTTGCTTCCACAACCTTTAGCCATTGCTGACTAATTAAGCCGTGGCCTGCACTTGTTGGGTGGACACCATCCCAAATCCAATAGGATGCTTCTCTTTTTGTAGCGGCTTCATCAAATAACGCTTGAAGGGGAACAAACACGGCATTAAATTCCTGTGCTAATTGGGCAACAATAGCTTGATATTTTTGAATCAAAGCTTGCCATTCGTCCCAACGGGCCTCGGTCGCAATCCCTTTTAAAATAAATGGCTCACACAGCACGAGCTTCGTATCTGGCAATACTGCTACTGTTTCTTCCAATACGTGTCTATAAGCTCGCTCCAAGCGGTCAGTAAACCCACTTGGTTCATTACCCATTGTGCGCCAAGCATCATTAACACCAATTAAAATACTGATCACATCTGGTTGTAAACTAATGGCATCCTCATTCCAGCGTGCATATAAATCCGACATCCGATTTCCGCTAATCGCCCGATTAATAAACTCATAATGCTTTTCCGGATAAAGATGACCTAAATGTGCGGCAACAATATACGCGTAGCTATGCCCTGTAATTCCATGAATTTCGTTATCCCGTTCGCGATTGGCATCTGTAATGGAATCCCCTTGAAATAAAATCACTTTGCCTTGTTTATTGCTCTGTTTGCTCATTTCTCATTCTCCTTTTTAAAAAGCTAGAGTTAAAAGCATTTAATTATAATAAAATTTTACATTGAATACATTAATCAGATATATTTATCAGATATATTTAGCCATTGTAACGTCTGTTGCATGAAATCCCATCTTCTCATACAAATGCCATGCTCGCTTATTATGGGCAAACACATGCAGCCCGAGCTTTTTAATTCCCATTTCTTTAGCTAATGTCTCAAAGCTTTGCATCGTCTGTGTTCCATATCCTTGTCCTTGAAATGACTCAAAAATTAAAAAATCGTATACAAAAGCAGTTTTCATCTGATCTTCCTCATCATAGTGAAACCAAAAATACCCAATCTTTTCTTTACCTTCATTAGGTACGATGCAATAAAGATGCTCATGAGGGGTATTTATTCCCTTTGGCAAATATCCATCAAAGGCTTTCTTGGCTAACGTAAGACCTTCTTCCTGTGACCATGTTCCTGCCTTTATTTTTTCGTTTGCAAAGTCCTCAATCGCATAAGATAAGTAATGCTCATAATCGTCCTCACTCATTTTTTTCAATAAAACCATAGTCCCACCTCTGATGCTCATAATTTATACTATATTAACACATTTTTCTAAAATGAAGGGGCTTACAAATTAGTATTTTAACTCAAGCTCTGATGAATGTTTATATGAAAAGTCATAATAAATGAATGTGAATTAGAAGTTGTCTTAGCAACGCTCATCTTGTTTTCACACACGATTACGCAAAAAAGTACGCCTCCCTCCAGATGGTGGAGCACAAGGAGCCGTTATTGACGTAGATACTTCTTTTGTGCTAAAATATTCCAGAAGTGATTGAGGTGCATACGGATTTATAATGACGTATCTCTCATTAAGCCTAACGGAAATCATCCGAGAAGCCTAACGCAAGTCATCCAAAAAATACGTGCGAAAGCTTCCGAATATTACGCACAGGAAAAGCGAATAAAACCCTATCGTATAAGCGGTCGTGGCGGAATTGGCAGACGCGCACGGTTCAGGTCCGTGTGGGCTTACCCCCGTGGAGGTTCGAGTCCTCTCGGCCGCATTATCTAAAATACAAACAGAAAATTTAAATAATAAAATAAATAATTTAACTTGACGAAAAACCTACCTAAACTTGGGATAGAATTTCCCTTTGAAGTTTAAGTAGGTTTTTTTGATGCAAATATGCCTTAAGACCCCTTAAGCTCTGCCTCTATCCCTACATTTAAAATTGATATCCACTTTTCTACTTTCCCCTTAGTCCATTAAACTATACCATAAGCTAAGACTCTATCATCCTTACATCCTCCTAATGTTCCTTTACCCATAGCCTGTGGTTACCAGCTCTATTACGTACAAATGTTTTCATTTCTCCAATTAAATTAGCATCATTAATTCGCCATACACTTTCACGAATACCCTCAATCATAGCATCAACTAAGATTGGACGTGTAACAGTCGTAGTTGGCCAACCTGGTTTATTTTCATTTGTTCCTGCTTCTGCATTATAAGAATCATGGTGGTATAAGTTAGGATAGAAGGTTACGTTAAGTAGAGTATTAATGACACTATGACCAACGTTATTAGTCTCCACTCCAAGTAGTGCTTCTCCATACATACGTCCTACAAAATCTAATTGCTTAGCATATATATCTAGATCCATTTGTCCATAAATTGCAGCAACATCTTCGCCAGTTTCAGCATCTATAATATAAGCCGCTGATGCATCGCCACCTTCTAAACCTTCTGCAACGTCAGCACCGATACAATATTCTTTGTCTGGATCAAATTCGGTGAATACTTCAAATTCTCCACGCTCATCTTCTATTAATTTTACCTGTGACCAGTCATAGCCTTCTCCTTCAACTGCTGGAGGTATGATAACAGCATACTTCGTTCCTTTTTTAGTATGTTTAGACATAGCATCAAGTTTTTCTTGATTGAATACGGTACGTCCTGTGACAAGGAATGCTTCTTCTGATGTTGAAGGATACTCCTGTCTAAATAACTTCTCATCACCTTCAAAGTCATTTCGTATTGTGTACCGCCGCCACTCTAACTGTTCATCAGCAAGCCCAAACTTTTTCTTTAGCTCCAATTCTTCTTTTGTATGTTTAAAGTCCTCTGATACCTTCATGCGATAATCAGGCATTTCAAACCAAGGAAAGAACAAGGGAATATAGTCGTTATTTCCTGCTACCGCGTTATCCCACATTTCCTTGTATATCTCAATCCCATTAGCTGTTGATTCAATAATACCTACTGTGCCAGCTTCTTTAGATAAGGCAGCGAACAATGAAGCTAAGTGCTTCTTTTTTCTGTTCTCAGGCCAGAAAGCTAATTCTGATATGTGAAGATAATGAATTGTCTCTGAACGTGCTAATACTCTGTTCTCAGCAGATTGAACCGTTATTTTAGATTTTAGTCCTGGTTCCTTCTTACGCTCTACATCCTTTAATGCAGGGCTTTCAAATGTTAATCTACGGCTATTGTTCCGCTTACGCATGGGCTTGATAGCTTCTGGAATGTAGTCATAGTACAAACGGAACATATCATATAAGTTTTCAGATGCGCTGGAATCTTGGGCAACAATAAAAGCGTTCTTAGCTTCTTGTAGTGAGGAAAGGTAATAGATTATAGCTTCTGTGGTTGTTGAAAATCCCATCTGTCTTGCTTTAAGTATAATGATTCGTACAGGCTTTCCTTGCTTGATTCGATCAAATACAGTGCTAGCAAGCTTCCTTTGTGCTTTATTTAAGGTAAGTGGAACAATATCACCTGTAATATCACCTGTCTTTGTCTTGATCCGTAAAAACTCAAAACAAAAAGCCTCAAAGTCATCAAGATTTCCCTTGAGTTCTTTAAGGCCTTCTGGATCGTTTCTATATTCAGCTTTTAGCTTACGTACCAATTCGCTATAAATGAGTTCTGTATCTTCTGTTTTCCCAATTGCTTCAGCAGCTTTACGTATATGCTCATGGATTTTATCCAACACATTACTCACCACCATTGGCATATAGCTTTAGTTGATCTACTAATTGTTTCATTCTTGGGTTGGATGCAATCCTTACCACTGAACGCTCATAAGATCCATCTGTTGCTTCTTCCTCAAAGATTTCCATGAATATACGAATATACTCTTGAACTGAAACGCTTTTTCCCTTAGTGTAGTAAGAAACTTCATATTTTCACGTACTTCTCTATTTAGTACCGTTATTTCATTTACCTTTCTACGGAGTTCAATCTCAAACTGCATTTGCCATGTCTCTATGAAGCTAACATAATTGAACACTTCTCCATCTTCCATCAATTTGTTAACCAGTTCGTCCATTTCATCCCTAAATAATTTAGGTAGATCATCTACTAATTCAAATCGTTCAATTAACCTCTTTGTAGCATCTAAGTTCGTTTGAATAATATCTATTTCTTGATGGACTGTTTTTACTACACGCCGCCGATCCGCAAGGAAAGCATCTTTCTTCTTGGCTTGTTCCCCTGTACCTTTATCCTTAATAAATTTAGCTACAGCAGTATGAGATATTTTTTCATTAGCCCATTCAGAACAATCCTCTGCTATAGCTCTTACTGTCTTATTAGCACGTACTCCAGACCAAACAATTTCCTGACATCCTAATGATTCAATTTTTGATGGTTTAGCCACAATAAACAGCTCCTTTTTCTTGTAATGTTATTCGTAATGTTTGTATGCTTTGTAATGGTATTTGTAACAAATTATGCGTTACAACTTATATTGCATATAATGTAGTGCCTTTTATATCAAGGGATCAGCTTGTAATGTTTTGTAACGTTACAAGCTGTTTTTGTAATGTAAATAAGCTCAGGAAAAGTTTTCCTGAACTTTGTTTAACGACGACACTCCATTAATCTGTAATTATGTCACGATAGAGCAATAGGTGGAAACTTGTTATCCTTATAGTAAGCATAATTGAAAATAGACTGTTCTAACTCTGTAGGTATGTTATCTAAAGCATTCAATGTATTTCTAATTTGTGATTCCGTAGGAAAACTATCACTAGTATAATCCGCAAGATTGAAAAGTTGTTTATCAATATCCTCTTTATAATATTTTTGAACTTCTCTACGTATATTTTCAAAATAACCTTTTAAATTAAAACTATAAAAACTATCAATAGCATCCCTTACATCACTATCAATTTTATTTTCCAGTGCAATTTTTTCCATTTTCCGAACAATAATATGCTTATCTATATCAGTGATTCCTTCCCAGGTAAGTCCTTCTGTCATATTTTTTATCGAGAAGATATACAGTGGAACAGTAAAGTCTTTCAAATTGTCTAATGTCGCTTGGGCTTCTGCTACGGCCTGTTTTAGTTCAACCTCAATTCCTGCTCCCTTGAACCTTTGAAGTTTATCAAGATTTAAAAAGGCAGTAGATAACGCCCCCGCCGCTAATGCAATCCCCATTTCAACTGATTTACCTATGCAGCCAAAGTAAAGGGTTGGAACTAAAATTATAAGTATTGAGATAATTAACTTAAAAGGTATAGTTGAATTCTTTCCCATGTAATCCCCCACATTAAATAATAAATGATGATATAAAGAATATTCCTTTATGTCAATTCAGTTTCTATGAATATAAAGCCGAAAACGAAGTTACTGTTCCTATCTATCATTATATTCTGCTATTATATGTTCAGAATAATACTCCCGAGATTGAGTGTCATAATCCCTTATGTAATAACAAGGAATAGAAAGATGCATTTCTATTACAGACCTAACTTTTTCATTGCAACTTGTTTTGCCATCTCGCCAGTAACTGTTGCCAAGACAGTGACCGGAATAGTTGACAGTTTATTTCCTAATGTTTTTTTGTTTTTTCCCAAACGATACTATCCCTTATTGAATCTAGAAATTCATGTCCTTTCCAAGTCAGTGTTTCTGGATAAAATCTCTCAGGTCCAGACATATTAGTGTCCACATTAAATTCACGATTAAAATTGATAGCGATAATATAGCCTGCGTCATCTAAGATTTTTACATGATAATAGAATTCAACTTCTTCAACTCCATCAACCCATGAGGATTTATAAGGTAAATTTTCAGGATGTTCTCCCTCTGGTCCAAGTGACTCTGTAAGTAAAAGAATTCTCCTTATTGTATCCATATTTCTTTTCACGTCATCTCTCCCTCTCAAATATCCCCCTTAATTACAGTTAAGCACCAAATAAACTTTTCAAATATGCACCAATTAATCCCCCAATTATTGCAGAAAGCACCATTTTACTTATATCCCAGAAAATTTGCTTACGTTGATCATTAAGTTTCTTTTCTAAGATTATTACTTGTAGTTCAACTGATGATTTTGCATCCTCAATTTCATCATGAATAAAATCGTTGATAGAGGTCGTTGAGTATTTATTGTAAATATTCATTTTAGTCAAATATTGCTTATGATCATTGTATTGATTTTGAATGAAATCATTAACCTTAACTCTAAGGTGCGGAATATATCTTATATTAATTTTCACTTTAGATATATCTTGTATTAAGTCAATTAGTTCTAACTTAATCTCTCTAGTCAGAATGTTGAACGTTTCAGTTATTGTATATGTACTATCTAAGACATTCTTTTCAGCAAGCTCAGCTATTTGTTGGCTAGAGGCATTCTTAATTCGACGAGCTATCGATAGAAATGAGTAGTCGATAATAGCGCTAGTTTTCAAATAAATTCCCTCCATTTAAAAAGGTATTTAAGTATTTTTTTGATTTCATTTTATACTGCAATCTTTTAATTTTGCTTTTAAAATAACTTAAGTTTAAAATATTGGTAATTCAACTATACAAGTCTTGGGATTGCCCCATTACTTCTTAAATTATTCATGAGTTGGGGATTGTCTTCTTCTACACTATAAAAAAATACCTGATCTACTTGATTTTCAATATCCCAATTTTCTATTCCCCACTCATTTGTAGTAATTAATATTACTTTTTTGGAATTTGTATTTTTGAGTTCAGTTAAAAATTTCTTATATCGCTTAGAGTCATCAAGCACTGTTTGGACCGGAAAAAATATAGTGAATGTATTATGATTACCCAAAGGATTCTTGCTTGTATTTGTTGTATAACTACTTATATTGACTGTTATTTTACCTATACGATAAACAGCAGTTGACTTAATTGTGTTAGGTAAAAGACGCTTATTGAACGTACCGTTTATGAGGTCTGGTATATTCGACATAGAAGATGTTCTGATAATCCCTTTATCAAAGTGTTTGTTCAGACAAGATAATACAACCCTTAATTTTGCATCATTATCGTAACCTTTCATTAAAAGCGTTTTACTATTTGAATCGTTTAAGAACTTTATAACCACTTCAATCGCTTCTAATTTATCACTCACTTTCCTTCCTCCTAACAAAATTACTGATTAGTTCTAATCCTAACATCTCACCAATAAAAACTATTTGAGTAATAACGGACTAATCATAAAATTGCAAATTTTACTTAAAGCGTTTTAATCTCTGTGAAGTTTTTTCTAGTTTCTCTAATTTCTCATCGCTTATTGCATTAGGGTCAATTATTATTTTTATGTAAGGATTCACCAATGAAGTATTATTACTCTTAGCCTCTTTAACAAATTTTCTATAATTTTTGTTAAAGAATTTTTGAGCAAACTCTTCATAAGGAGACGGAGTCATAATTCTAACAGCCTCTTCCCCTAGCCTTTGCTTTATACTATCGCTGGATATCAATTCCGAATATGCTATTATTTTTGTCTTTCTTTCTCTACATATCTTTATAGTTTCATAGATAAATAAGTAAAACGCTTTTCCTTCCCCTTTTGCTTTATCTCCTATATGAAACTCTATTAATCTAAACCATATGTAACAGCTGTCCGCAGGTAATTTAACTATATATCTTGTATACCATTTAGAAAAAAAATATAATATTGAAAACATAAACGAAATAATAAAAAATACTTTGAACATCCATTCATATGAAATAATCGTACTTAAAGTTAATAGTAATAACAATAGCAATCATGCAGAAACTCTATTAAGCATTTTCGATTTGTCCCCTCTTAAAAGAAAAGCCGCTGATTAGCGGCTATTTTAGTATATTTACATTAAAACAATTTAGGCTCTACAAAAACTAAGTCTATTTGATCATTACTATTTGCAGATGCTTCAAAATATATTTGAAGTTTTAAAACACCTGTTAGGTCAACATTTACTTCAACAGGCACATCCCCTCCACGCATGCCCTCTTTTTTAAATAATTCTTGCCCATCACCTTTAATTATTATAGTTCCAAGAGTGTCTGAGTTTTTAGTATAGTCATCAACTCCCACAAATCCTGTCAATTTGTTATATTTACCATTCAAATTATAATCTACTGAGTTTGAACTATAAGTACTTAAGTAATAAGCACCATTCAATATAGAGCCAATTCCATGAAGGTATTGTTTCTCAGTAATAGTAAATTTAAGCCCACTAGGATTTTTCCATTTACCAAAGTAAATATTATCTTTTACTCCATCTTTTCTTGCGTAATTAGTTTCATCTAAATAAACAAACGAACCTTCCTTTTTCCCTACCCATGCAGTTTTTGTTTTTCCGTCATATGTAATCGTTTCATTTAATCCACCAGCAATATCCTTAACAGGTGCATATAATTGTCCATTGTAGATTATTGACTTAGAAACTTGCTTTTGAACTCCATTAAACATATACTTCACATTTTCTAAAACCACATCTAGTTTCATACTCGATCCAGCAAATACGGTTGTTCCTGTGATTAAAGTACCAATCATAATTCCTAATATTAAGCCTTTAAACTTATCTTTCATTTCCCCACCCCAAATATATAGTAGTTTATTCCTGATTCTATATGTTAAATTTCTACAAAAAATGATATATTCCTGCTTTAATAAGATTTTTTTGAAATCATTTATACTCGATATTTAACTAAATATTATTAGATCAAGTTGACTATGGTCTTCCTATAAACTAATATTCTTTTGAATATCTGTCCAAATCTTCCTATCAGTACAAATAATTTCTCTCAATAAAAAAGCACCCTATTAAGAGTGCTTACTCGATATTTACTCAAAATCATATTTTTCTTTACATTCACTACATGTGCACCAGGTGCTGCTATCTCTAAATCCTGGTATCGCATCTTTTTCATAAATTACTTTCCCTTTACCGCAAGGACATTCATATTCTTCTCGTATTATTTCTCCTTCACCTGCTCCATATCCATCATGAGGCGTTACACTTCGTTCAATTAATTTTAATTCCACCATAACCACCTCCTTTATAGAGCGATACTTCGACATAAAGGAAGGATTTCCCTGCATTAAAAGTGCCACCCCGAAGGATAGCTATGGAGGAAAGTTATGATACCGATTTTAAGGATGTGGGCAAGATGCTAATTCCGCCACCACATCATTTATTACCTTAGTTAAATTGTAAACTATTTTAGGTACGATATTCCTACGGATATTTGTAATTTTTCCTTGAATAATATATAAACCACATTAACTATTACGCTTCCGAGGTTATCCTCTTGTACACACGAAAAAATCACGCCTAGAATAACTTAATTTCCTTAGTTCTGATAGACTGCTATAAAAATACATGATTAGAGGAGATTACTTGGAAGAGAGTGCTTTAATATCCCTCTACACTTCACTATTTCTACTTGAATTATCACTCTATAAAATACGAAAAGCTCCACCAACCGAAGTCAGTGGAGCTATAATTTATAATTTATAATTTATAAAGTAGCAATTCCCTTAAGCATATCTATTAGTCGATCTCTATCTATTAATTTTACACCAACTTTATTTGCTAATATAATTGCTAGATTTGTGAAATAGGAGGTTGTAATCACATAACTCTCTGTACATTGATAAAATATTTTTCCAGTAGATACTTCTTGAATCGCTGAGTTTGATACTCTATTTGTTGGTGAATATCTCTTAGCTGAACAGCTACTCTCCTATTATCTTATCTTTAATTAGTATTAAATCAATCCCTTGATCCCTGAACCTGGAGTGAGTTGAACCTTATATCCTTCATTTATAAAGAATTGTTTTAAAAAACTTTCAAATTCAGTACCTCTCACTGTATCTAACTTTTCAATTGAGATAGTATTTTTCTTTTGTCCACTAATCTTTGCAGCAACAGCAAATGTAATAGCCTGGCGAATAATTTTAGAAATATACTTTTTAAGACTTTTCTAAAACCACTTTCTTTTGAATTAGAATAGAACTAATACATTGAGCATTGAATAGGAATACTAAAGCATAAAGAAAAATACATCTTGCTATATTGAAATTCTATCCCCTATCTTCTAGAAATTATTCTTCAAGGTTTTCATCTTTCTCACTGCTAGAAGTAAAATCAATAATTTTTCGTTTCAAACTTGTTTTTATGAAAGCCTTATTCCAGTTGATCTGACTTATTGTAATCGCTGTAATAAAACAATTATTTACTATATTAGAATAATTAAACCCAGACTTTTCATATAACAAACCTGTTACATTAATAAGAACAAAAATAGCTGCAGAAATTATAAGCATATGTAACTTGAATAATTCGCTCTCAAACCCCTCAGCTCGTTCTATTTGTCCCATAATCTTACCAATGAAAAACTTATTTAATCTAACTCCCAGAATTTGATATATAATCAAAAAAAGTGTAATTATTAAGTATACACCAGCATCAGGCCTATCATCATAATATGGAATATGTATTACAATTGTTCCAATAAGAAAAATAGATAAAATACCAAAAATAAACAAAGTCATTACTGTAGAATATAATTCTAATACAGCAACTATAATTAAGAAAATAATCACATCAATTAATAAACCAAGTAGGATCGCTCTAATATTAGAATCATACATAGCACTTGATATAAGCATCCCTAAAATTAATATGATTATTATTTGAATTAGTTTATTTTGAATATTAAAAATCAGTAATAAAGATAATGAACCTAGTACTCCAGCTCCTCCTAAAATGCAATACATTAAAGTATCTCTAATTTTTTCCGAGAATCCTACTTTAGAAATTAGACCATCAGGTTCATTTATTGAATAGAAACCTACAAAAATAAGTAATCCAATTCCAAAAACAAAAAAGATAATCTTGCCCCATTTATCAAGATTAGGATTAAAAATTGGTATTTTATTTTCTTTCTTTTTATTCATAAATCCACCCCTATTAAATTCACATTTATCTCCACTCCCCAATCATACCTTAACTAGCATATTCTGTGAATATAAATAGATATATTTTCCTAGTTCTGGTAGACTAGGAATAGATTAAATATAGTTTAATAAGAGAGGGGCAAAAGCATGATTAAGGCTTTTAAATACTTGGCTATTGGGATTGCTGTTTTATCATTCATAGCTGGCATTGTTGTGGGGAGTACATATGGACCTCAACCTGAATATTCCTTCCAGGACAAAGACTTTTTATGGAGTATTGCCTTAATAGTTTGGGTATCAGGCGGTATATCAACCATGTTTACGTGGGCGTTTGCGCTAGTGCTGGAGTACATGGAAAAGATGTCTCAGCGATTAGAGGAGATCGAGATACACTCAAAGCTTATTTATAGGGATTTTAGTAAGTAACATCGTATAGTTATATAAGAAAAACCACATTAGCTATTAGGGACTGACCCCTTTATGTGAGACAGGGATCAAAACACCTTACAAGTTTAAGCAGCCAGACGCCGGTAATTCACTGGCGACTGGTTATTTAGTT
>NZ_JAGGKG010000031.1 GCF_017873435.1 Paenibacillus turicensis
TGCTTACTTAAAAGCTTAGTTTCAGTGTTAACTGCGTTCTCAGCAGCAACTCTTATAATATATCATCTTTCGATCGGTTATGCAAGTCTTTTTTTAAAAAAGTTTTTTAAGCTCTTGTTTAAGTTTTATTCTCACTCTTTTTAAAAGTCTTGTTTTCGCGACCGGACTCATAATATATCACGATTATAATAAAGAAGCAAGTCTTGTATTAATATTTTTTTAACTACCATTATATTTTGCATTTTACTTTACAGTAGCTTGTCTCAACTGTTAATATTGAATATAAATTCAATGAAATTATTTTCAAGGAGATTTCAGATGACTAAACGTGACGAACAAAAAGAGCGGCGAAGAATTAAAATATTAGAGACTGCTTTAGACTTATTTATTCGAAAGGGATATGGCGAAACCAAAATTTCCGATATTGCTAAGGCTGCTAATATGAGTATGGGTCTGCTGTTCCACTACTTCAGCTCGAAAGAAGCATTATATGAAACGCTAATCAAAATTGGATGTGAGAAGCTAAAGATGGATTTGCCCATTTCAAACGCTTCATCTATTGCAATATTTAAAACTGCTGCCGAGGATTTTTTATCCTTAATTAAATCTAGCCCATTTGCTGCAAAAATGTTTGTCCTTATGGAAAATGCCAATCATCTTGATATTTTGCCACATGAAGTCAAACAACAGTTAATAGAAGGAGACACGATCATTCAGAAAAGTATTTCTATTATAAAAGAAGGGCAAAAACGCGGAGAAATTAAAGAAGGTGATCCAGAAGCTCTTTCTGTAGCTTTTTGGTGTTCAATTCAAGGTATTGCTCAACATATCGCATTATATCCAAGTGCACCATGTCCTGAAGCAGACTGGTTAATATCCATTATTGAGAGAAAAAGGAGTGATTCTGCATGACAACAAAAACGAGGACAAAAACAAGTTTAATTATTTTTATAATTGTAACTTTAGCAAGCGGATGGCTTGGTGTGCTATTAGATTTAGTCATTAAAAATAACGAACAAGGCAATTCCCTAGGTATGTTGTTATGGTTGGTTTTACCTCTTTTAGCTTCTATTACATTAAGATGGATTAACCGCGACGGGAAGGGAATGGGAATTAGACCGAATTTTAAAAGGAACTTGAAGTGGTATTTTGTAGCCTTAATCGTTTATCCATTAATCACGATGATCACATTAGGCTTAGGGATATTATGGGGAAGCACTACTATTAAGCTCGAACTTAATATCGTACTTCCGTTAATTGGTGCGGCACTTGTTACCTCATTTATTAAAAATATATTCGAGGAGTTTGCTTGGCGAGGTTATTTAACTCCAAAACTAATTGAACTTAACATTAACGATTGGTTAATCTATATTATTTCAGGTCTTGTTTGGGCATTATGGCATGCCCCCTACTACTTCTTCTTTTTACCTAATCATTATTTCGAAACGCTATCGAGAGTGGACACCATTTTAATTGGATGTGTACTTATGGTGATTTGGAATGTGATGTTTGTTGAAATCTATCGTATAACTAATTCAGTTTGGCCTACGGTTCTAATGCACGCCGTCGAAGATGCTGTGCCTACTTTATTAACTACTGGAGGTTTCATTATATTTACAAAATATGATTGGTGGCTAAACCCCATCACTGGGATTATTGCTACAATATTATTTCTAGCTATCGGGCTTATGCTTCGGCGTGTACGCATGAGAATGAGTTATTGAAGCTGTGATTTATTTAAGCTGTGCTTCAGCAAGCAAAGGAAACAAGTTATCAAAAGCATGAGTGTTATTATCAAAAACATAACCTCCAGCATATTTGCCATGTTGGGTTTGGAAATAAAGCATTCGCTTGTTCCATTTCTCCGCCCATTCCGTATCATTTTGTTGGAGTGCGAGCAAAATAGCTAATGCATATACAGCAGGTGATTCATACTCCACCGAAGGTTGAAGTGTATCACGATGATAGGCACCATATATTTTATGATTTTGTGCATATTGCTCCTGCAAAAACTGAAGCAAAGACTTATTATCTATCCCCGCCTCTCCTAAATGCAAAGCTACAATTAGTTGATCAATCAGATTCACCTTTTCATCATAGGTGTATTTTCCTGACTCTATTTCGTATAGCTTAGGATAAAACAAGGTGTCTATAGGCATGTGCTCTAAAATCGCAATATATTTATCATAATCATCAGAGTTCATAAGCTGATGCTTTTTCATCAACTTAAAGGCACCGACATCTACATACACTAAGCTTAAAGTTGGAGAATAATAATGATTGGCTTCATCATAAAAGTCCACAAGATATCCTTCAAGGCGGGTTTTGTCCATGAGATAAGTGTTTATCTTTTTTGCTAATTGAAGATCTGCTTCATCCCCCCATAGTTCATAGGCTTGTAGCAAAGCACGAACAATACGTAGGTCATCCCCTAACGCATTTGTAGTAACATGGGATACTCCATCTTTATCAAGCTTCCAATAAATATGTCCTTGTGGACTCATAAATTTACTACGAAGTTGTTCAGTCGTATCAGAAAACAATTTCTGATCCTTCATCACAATTCCATATTCAAGCCATAAGCCAAGTGATTCAGACAAAGCTTCTCTGCCTGCGACAACATTAGGATCTGTTGAAGGTGCATCCTGCAAATAGCTTGCGATTGTCCCTGATGGATTAAACATATGATTACGAACAAATTGTTCAGTTAAAGCACGAGGATTATTTGTTAGCTTCATTATAAAAAACACCGCCATAACAACACAAATAAGAACAATCATTACAAATACACGCCATTTTCGTTTAATAATCATGAAAGCAGAGAAACCTCCATTTGAACTTTATTTACAACTACTTTTTATTGTTTCTTCTTATTATAATGCTCTAACTGTATCATGCACTATTTTGGATCTAGATATTTCTTCTTGCGACTCACTGCACTTCACTTACTATAGAAGAGTTGAGCCATTCCATTGCCCACTTCTTAACTTCATTATTAATGTTTCAATTGTAATCGTTCAATAATAAGTAAGAAAAAAAGCGTCCTTAAGTTAAAAACCTAAGAACGCTTATATAGCTGAGTTACTTTTAAATTATTTATAGCATGAATATTTAACTTTATTCGCCACCGATAAATACGTAACGGCAAACGACTAATACTGCTAGCAACCACATTAACCAGTGAACCTTCACCTTGTTTTTCGTAAACAATGTAGATACCCCACCTAAAATTACGTAGGATACGATCCCTGCAGAAATCCCGTTCGCGATACTACCGGAGAATGGCATCAAGACGATGGTAAGGAATGCAGGGAATGCATAAAGGAAATCGTCCCACTCGATGCTACGAACTTGACCGATCATCAACACACCAACAATGATTAAGGCTGGTGCAGTTGCCGCTGATGGCACTACCGCTGCAAGTGGAGCAATAAATAAAGCAAGCAAGAACATTACACCAGTAGCAACAGACGTTAAACCTGTACGTCCACCTGCTGCAACACCTGCAGTACTTTCTACATAAGAAGTGATTGTACTTGTACCCAAGAATGCACCCGCACTTACACCCACTGCATCAACAAGCATCGCTTGTCCAATTTTCTTTTCGCCTTCTTCTTTGTTTTTCATTAGACCAGCACGAGTAGCAGTTCCGACTAATGTGCCAAATGTATCAAACAATTCTACAAACGTAAAGACAAATACGATTTCAAATAAACCAAGCTTAAATGCTGCGCCAAGGTCAAGCTGACCTACCGCTAAATTATCAAAAGTAGGGATCCAGTTAGCATTAGACAAACCGCTAAGGTCTGTAACCCCCATCGGAATACCAATTAAAGTTGTAGCAACGATACCGATCAGCATTGCACCTTGTATTTTTAAAACGGAAAGGATTGCAATGATAATTAAGCCAATGAGTGTTAACTGGATTTCGGCACTGTGAACAAAATTTCCTAAGGCAAAATTAAGCTGACTGCCTAATGCAAATCCATTTTCAACTGTTCCAGTCACGTTTGCACCAATTAAATTACTCATTTTGAGTCCCAAACTAGCTACAAATAAGCCGATACCGACTGTAATGGCTGCCTTCAAGCTTTGAGGTACTGCAACCAAAAGCAATTGGCGAATTTTTGTTACCGTCAGGATCAAGAAAATAATACCGGAAATAAATACAGCACCTAATGCTGCCTGCCAAGTGATTGCACCGTTAGAGCCAAGTACAACCGTCATGAAATATGCGTTAAGTCCCATACCTGGAGCAAGTGCAATTGGAATATTAACAAAAACGCCCATTGCAATGGTAATTAACCCCGCACCAACTGCAGTTGCAAAAAATACGCCATCCGTTGGAATACCTGCGCCGCCAGGGCCTAAGAACAAATTGTTTACGAGTAAGATGTAGGCCATCGTCATAAACGTTGTAATCCCCGCGATAATTTCCGTTCTTACATTCGTTCCGTGTTCCTTAAGTTTAAAGAACCGATCCATGGTTAAAAACTCCCCCTTAAAATGTGTCGGGTAACGACAAAAAACCGGGTCAATTCCACTCCCCGGCTGCGTACTAAATAGAAAAGCGTTAAACAAACGCGACGCTCTTCTCTTCGTAGCCAGATCATTACGGTGATCTTGTAGAAACTTCTGAGCCAATCCTCAGAATTATACGAAAAGCTTAAATTGCAATTGTCGAAAAACCCATTTATAAGTCCATTCACGAGGACTTACTACATGAATCATTCTAGGCGTCGCGTCTCTTCTTGTCAATAAGAAAAACGAATATTCAACACAAAAACTAATTTAATGTTCGTGATTTGTTCAAAATATTGCTTTTATTTAAGATTTCATTGTTTGGTTCTGAAATTTGTCACGTTGACCATATTGGTTTACTAACGATAAGCCACCACAAATTAGACATAATATCACTACTTGTTGACTAATTATTTCGCTACTAAGTAACGTATAGAACTGAAACACTTGGAGCATACAATAGCCTAATCCCGCACCTATTACAAAGGAGCTAATTTCTATATGTTCTTGTCGCATACCAAAATAATTCAGTAACCTCAGAATCAGTAACACAATGTTACATGCAGTAACCACGATCATACCGATTGTATACAGCTGCATTGATTCATAGTTATCAATATTAAAGTCACTTAAAACTTTCAGCAAAATAATCGCTACGATCCACAGTGCAAATTGACCTAAAACTTCTAACACTATCGTCGTGATATAGCCTTTGCTGCTTTGTTTAGATAATACCTTAAATATCCCAATCCCTATTGCTAATATAACTAATACCAGACTTAGACTATACAAGTAGCTTTCAAGTTTTCCAGTAAAGAAATCAGCTAGAAAGTTTATTAATACTTGAATTATCACTTCAATAAATGAAAACATCCCATGTCCCCCGATACCATATCTCTCTTAAGCAAAATCTTAGTCCTCAAAGGTTAGGTTTTGTGGCTCTAGAGGTAATGTCTCATCTGCACCTGTAAATTGGGTTACTTCGATATCTTTGCCTACTTCTTCAAATTGGCAATTATCCAACCACACTTTACCTGATCCAGATAATAAAATACCAATACTTATGGTAGCCGCCTCATCTGATATATCTAATACACAAGCATAATAATTCCATGAAACAGTTCCTTTAATACTACGGTATTCCATATTGTCAAAAGCTAGCATGTTTTGTTTTTGGTCGTCAACTCTCATCCACAAACCACACCACCCGTTAACATCCTCAGTTTTCACGAAACCTGAAAAACGCATTCTTTTACCGATATACTGTTTAGCTTGAAATTGCTGCATTAACGTGCCAAATTCATTGGTAGTTACATCTATTTCTTGATTAGAAGCCAAACAAAGTGACTTACTTCCTTCATGATAGGTTTCATGATCCAAATGTACATCATATTTATTAGGACTTGTTCCTGTTGTAAACCATCCATTGATATTTGACACTATAATCCCTTCTTTCATAGGTATAAGTAATCTCATTTGTGAGCGGTACGATGCTGGTGGCAATGAATACAATGCTTTAAACGCCCTCGTAAATGCTTCTTGACTTTCAAAACCATAATGCAACGCAATATCCAAAATACGCTCGTCCGTATACAATAGCAGGTATGCCGAAGAGCTTAATCTTCGATAACGAATATAAGTATTTAAGCTTTGACCCACATATTTACTAAAAATACGATGGAAGTGATATTTAGAGAAGCCAACCTGTTTTGCCACAATATCTAAATTCAAATCCTGATCTAGATTTTGCTCAATATACTTAATACTTTGCTGAATAATATCGTAATAAATGTAACTCTCTCCTTTCTTCTCATGTTGTATCTTTATTATAGCCATGCATTATCCTTTAATTTTTGATACATCTTGCTATAATTTCGCCAAAGGCTATGACAACAGTCTTAGTTTTAAAATAAAAAAATAGATGCCCCTACTTACGAAAGGCATCCATTTCCACTTCATTTTCCTTCACTTTAACTTACTTCTAAATCTTGAAATATTCTTCTTTCATTTCAGCTTGCTTAGCAACTGATCTTCCTGTTCATAAATCCGCAGCTGCGCATGATAGTCAGGTAAGGTTGTATCTGCAATACAAGCAACCTCCCATTTTACTGTTCGTTTAAGAGTTTCATCATAAGGAATAATCTCATACGCTCCAAACTCTTGTTCAAATCGTTCACTACTTGCAACAATAGATTGATTCGTATTGTATGGAAATGCCGCAAATGACGGTAGCTCTGATTTTGGTAGAACAATAATTTGACCATTCCAATCTAATGTTGCAGCGATGTTTTGAATATGTTCTAGCATCGTAGGAGCATTGGGATTCGCAATATTGTATATCGTGTGCTTCCCAACTGGGGCAGCAATGGCTAATGCCATCGCATGGGCAACATTTTCAACATAGCTATGACTCCAACGCCAGTTAGCAAAACCATCATCAAGTAAAATGTGTGGTCGATGATCCAGCATTGGCTTGAGCTTCAAGTAAGAAAATAGCCGGTGTTGTGGGTCGCCTGGTCCGTAAATAGCTGGCAAACGTAAGATCGTCACATGGATTTCCTGCTGGGATTGCCATACTTCCTCGACAAGTAATTTATCATATAAATTATCAAAATCATCATCAGGCTTCAGCTTATTTCGGTTCGGAAAGCGATTAGGCCTAAGCCTTGAATCTTCGGTTAATGGTATCGGTTCAAGGTCGCCTTGGGCTTGCCCTTTTACAATCGCAAAGGCACGATATACGTCATGACTCGACGTGACGATTACCCGACTCGTAATCCCTCGCACAGCTTGAAAAATAAGTGCAGCACTTTCCGCCGTACCCGAAGCCATATCAACTACAACATCAGGTGCAAATTGCTCAAAATGAGAGCGATAGTCCATAATATGTTTAATTTCACCACGAATATGTTTCACCGACTGCAACCAAGAATCATTAGCTGAGCCACGATGGAAAATAGCAACCTCATGTCCTTCTTCAATAAGCTTTTTTAAAATATACAACTCTACAAATGATGTCCCACCTACAATAAGAACTCTCATTATGCATCCCTCCAGCTTATACACCAGATTTTACACTATAAAACACTCATTCACACCTTTACCCTCTAAAAGACTATTTTAAACGATTTTTTAGTAAAAAAAAGAACATAACGATGACAAAATGTCATGTTTATGCTCAAATTGAAATAATCCTTTATGTTATCTCCCTATGTTATTTAAGTAATTTAACAGGAAAACATGCCTCAGTTACCCACTTTTCTGGATTAAGCTCTTGAGCTGGAGATACATGATAAATGTTAAACATTGGACCATTTAGCTCATAATTCTGGTCTTCAATCCACTGTGCCACCACTTGGGATACCGTTCCCATTTGATCATAACTTCCATTTATCATTACAGAAGCAATCTCAATAGGTAATGTTGTATATTGCGATAAATCAGCCAAGTTTGCTAAATCAAACTTTATATTTCCTTCTATAGATACTTGTACTTCTACATCTATATTATGTGCTTTATACTCTAGATCGTGGAAAATCGCCATGGGGCACGGGTCTGAAGTCAGCTGTATTTTTTGTTGTGCAAGTCCAGAATATAACGTATTCCATAACTGTGCTTCATGATGATAAGTTTCAATCACACGTCGAACACTAAGTACATTGCGCTGGGGTATCTCCTTTAAAATCACATGATAGGGATGAGTTTCTGCTCCCTGCTGTAATAGAGAAGATATGTGTGTCACCTGTTTTTCGATCACTTTCAATTCTTCCTGCAATTCCATTTGTTTCACACTTAAAAAGCGGTGCAAATCATTCTGATTCATATTTCCCTCTAACATCTCTTTAATCAAGGTTAGACTAAAGCCAAGCTCCCTAAGCTGTCCTATTTTCCCAACTACGCCAAGCTGATCCGCAGTGTAATAACGATAACTGGAACATTCATCTATATGTTTTGGTAGTAACAAACCTAACTTGTCATAATGACGCAACATTCGGATACTTACGCCAGATAGTCTTGAAAAATCACCAATTTTAAACAAGATACCGTCTCCTCTATTACTAGTTCATCTAGTTCATCGGTTATCTCTGTATGCCTTTTTTCCATTTGCGGATCTTTGTTCTAAAATTCGTAAATGGAGAAATCGTATTAATTTTAATCCAACGTACCATCGGCCAAGTCTCATTGTCCCCTGTCCACTTGCGTACACCTTGGGTAAAAAGCTCTTCGTCTGTCAGTGTATCAATCCATGTCTGAAACTGCTGTTCTAACAACTGCAATTGCTGACGCAGCTGCTCAAGAGTATACGGTTTACATTCTTCATAAAAGGCTTGATACATCTCACCTAAACGATTCCATTTATATCCTTCTTTCGGCATATGGACTTCCTGTCCCGCCTTTTCAGCCTTGTCCCATCCCATTACTAACTGGAGCCAACCAATCTGATATGCAATCATTTCGGCTGGGGTGCGATCTACACCTTCAACTAGAATATCACGATCCGCATTCGTAAGATCATTAAATTCCTGATCAAGTAAAAGATATCTTTTATGAATTTCATCCTTAAGTTGTTGTTTGGATTGAGGTAATGAAGATTGTGCCATCGATTTATTCCTCCTAGCAGCGTCCTTTTAATCAGCTCATAGCCATAGATCATAGAACAAGATCAAAGATCATAAATCATAACTTAGCTTATAACTTGATTGTACAGTCTAACATTATGTCAGAGTCAAGCCAACCTACCTCAAATCAAGCTTAATGCTTAAAACTTTATAGCTTAAAGCTTAAAGAGATAAGCTCAAAGCTCAATCACAACTTGCCCACCACCTGAATCAGCATTACGTAAAGTCAGCTTCCCACCATGTAAGCCAACAATATTATGGGCAAATGTAAGCCCCATTCCATAATGGCCTTGAGTGGATCTACTTTTATCTCCCATATAAAACAACTGAGTAGCTTGTTGTAGTGCTTCATTCGTAAATCCTTGACCGCTATCGGTAATCGTTATAACGGTTTTCTCCTCTACTAATTGCGTATGCAATTTAATAGTACCTCCGTCTGGTGTATAATCAACCGCATTACTTAAAATATTCATTATCGCACGATGAAATAAGTCTAAATCAACAAATAGGGTAAGTCCCCTATTCTGCTCCATAGTTATATTTACGCTTACATCCCGCCCACCTATATAAGCAATGGTTTCTGAATGTACTCGTTCCAACCATTCATTTAATTGGATATGTGCTTTAGTCACAGACATAGGGTTTTGGCTTCTAGACATATGGATTAGTTGGTTAATATAGTGTTCAATCCTAGTATTGGCAGCTAAAATATAATGTGTATATGTGTTTTGCTCTTCATCTAAATCAGATAAGCTGAGTAGCTCCGCATTTCCCCTAATTACCGTTACAGGTAGCTTAACATCATGTGCTAAGGCAGCAATTTGCTCATTTTTATTTTGTTCCATCTTCCATTGTGATTCCAAGGATTGCTTGAGTGCTTCTCTCATCTCAGAAAGGGATTGAATGATCTCATCAAACTCTTGAATATTTGAATGAACATCTTCAAAGTTCAAATCTTGCTGTTGTATGTGCCCTGTTAGTTTATTAATGATTTTAAATTGCTCCTTAAAGCGATTTACATAGATCATCGTTACACTAAATACAATAAGAAGGATGCAGATTAAACCAATAGCAAACTCCAATAATTCAACATTAGGCAACCACTGTCGCAGTACTGGAGAGCCAAATTGTGCTCTTAATTGATAATGTAAAACAACATATTGCTGCTTGGTCTCAATTAAGCGATAAACTTGTTGATCTTTTGCTGTTACCTTCATTTTTGTTTTCAAAAAAGACATGGCAACCGATGGATCTAAATCACCCATTGTATACTGCAAATTTTGCTTATTAAATACACCAAACTTAAGCCCACTAGGTATTATTTCTGCCGTAACCTCACTAGCCTGTTGAATAATAGGTTCTGCCTGGAGCACTCGTTGTTCATCATAGTTAGCGGGTAAAATAAACCCTGAATTGATGGCAATGAGATGGAGTATTACAAATGCCACACCTATTCCAATCACACTCATTGCCATCTTTATTAAGTACATCAGAAATTCTCTTCTTAAATTGCTTTGATTCATTCGGATTGCCATTTATACCCTACCCCCCATACCGTTGAAATAGGGTCTAGCTCATATTGTTTAAATTTCTTGCGAATTACACGTATGAACTCAGTTATCGTTGAAAATAATGCATTACCTTCAAGGCCATATAATTGCTCATAAATTTGTTCTCTGGTGTATACATGATCCTTATGTTTTACAAGTAGTTCACAGATTCGATATTCATTTTTAGTTAAATGAATTTGATTTTCTCCTACCCACACCTCTTTAGCTGCAAAATCAAATGAAACCCCTGATACGGTCATTGTGGCAATTTGCTTATCTCGATGCTCACGTCTAACGTGGGCGTTCACCCTTGCACTTAGCTCCATTACACCAAACGGCTTAGCTATATAGTCATCGCCACCGGTAATTAAGCCTTGGACAATATCTTCTTCTGCTGTTTTTGCAGTTAAAAATAGAATAGGACAATCAATAGAGCTTCTGATTCGTTGACACAATTCAAACCCATTCTCATCAGGCATCATCACATCTAGTAAAATTAAGTCGTAGCCTTGAAAATCCTTAATGGGTCTATTTCGGGTATTATTAATTAGGACGACATCATGGTTACTTTTTTGCAAAATATTACGAATTAATACTAGAACTGCTTCATCATCATCCACCGCTAATATTTTTGCCAAATGTGATCACCTCTTCAGTTCCACCAATTAATCAGACGATTTCCTACCCTCCCACACATTAAACCACCATAGACTTGCACCAAATAAAAGGGCGGTATACAGGGTCATGTACTGAATTCCATCAACCATTTCTCTCTTAATGAGGGTAAGGACATCCTGATTATAGATTGAGCTTTTTAATATTATATAACTATCCATAAATCGAATCCCCCACGCCCAAGGTACATATTTCCATACCCCATCACCAAGTCCTGTTGCCATTAGTGCAGTTAATAATAAGCCTGCCCCGCCAAGTGTAACGGAAGCTGACAGACCTAACACAAATGCAATAAAAAGATATATGAGATACAAAACAATACAGCTAAAAACAAGGACAATAGTCGCTTGGGTATAGGTGAGATAAGGAATCCCTTCTATACCGAGTATATAAGTAGCACCTAGCATGAAAATAGCTACAGCTACAATAATTGAACCACTTGTTAATAAAATTAATGACATTAGCTTTCCTACATAGCTTCTAGATCTAGATATACCACCTAATAAGACTTGATAATGACCTGCCTTTTCCTCTTGCATACTTATCATGCCACAAATCAAGCTAATTAAAAAAGGAAGAGCAATACAAATTGCATCCATATAAAATCTAAATAGCTTTACTTGATCCTTTTCATGTACAACACCAAAATAAGATAAAAAAAGGAGTGCACATATAAGTGGGATCAGTAAAAAAATCCACTTTACTGATGTAGCCTTTAGCTTTATCCATTCCGCAGAAATTGCTCGCCCTAAAGACATCATCCTACTTCGCCCCCTTCATGGAGCTTTCCAGCGGAACACTCTTTTTAAAGGCTAGTGAAGTTACTGCTGTTATAATTATGACGAGCGCTGCCGCTAACAAAATCCCGATTAAGACGACCGAGCCATCCCGAAGCGGACTAGTTTGCGAAAGTAGTGTACCATTTGCATGCACCCCAATGATCGGCATCATTAAGCGAATGGACCAGCTCCAAGGATTTAACCACCATAATGATGTCGTTGAAAAGGCAATGCCTAACACCAAGCGCCCAACAATATTAGTGATGAGCGCAGCTCCCATGCCCCACTTTTTGGCCAAGTATAACATAAGTGGAATCTCCCATAATGAAGTAAACCAAATCAACAGTACCCCCACTAATTGTCTCATCTCAAATAAGGGCATCGCGGGGAATACATAGGATAATAAACCCATCATGATTAAAAATAGCAACAAAGAGGACAACGCCTGCAAAGCAATTACGATAATTTTGGCCACCCAAGCTTTGGATAGTGAAATCGGTAATAATAAAATATTGCTATAGTCCCCTGCCTTTTTCTCCTTCTGGTTGGATTGTACACACCACAAGGCAATGGCTATAGGCATAAACAAAATACTCCACCAGTTAAATGTATTTGTTACAAAATACACAGGGCTCATGATAAACGAGATTAGAATATTAATTAAGGCAATGAGCCATATCAGTGTAATTGAAAAACTCCGCTTTACTTTCAAGCACTCGCCTCGAATATAATTTATCAAGATCTCGCACCCCGCTTTCTTTTGTTCTCCTTCACCACATCCAAAAATAGTTGTTCTAAGTTTTGCGGATCATCAACAATACCTTGATAACCAATAATTCCATCACTGATAATTCCAATATGCTCTGCAATTTGACCTACTTCAGACAAAATATGACTGGATAAAATGACGGTAATCCCTTGACTTGGGAATGATCTAATAAGATCGCGAAGCTCCCCGATCCCAATCGGATCAAGTCCATTTGTTGGCTCATCCAAAATAAGCAGCTTCGGATGATTCAGCAATGCAATTGCAATCCCAAGTCTTTGCTTCATCCCCATAGAAAACTTCCCTGCGGTTTTTTTTCCGGTGTGTGTGAGGTCAACTATTTGTAGCACCTCTTGAATTCTTTCCTTTGGTAAACCAAGCATCTTGGTACGCACTAACAAATTTTCATAGGCAGTTAAATTAGGATATAGTGGAGCAGTTTCAATTAACGCACCAATATGCTCTAAATCCTTACGTGTCCAAGAATGCCCATCAAAATAAATATCACCAGAGGTTGGAGCAATAAGCCCTGTCATCATTTTTAAAGTTGTGGATTTCCCAGCCCCATTTGGACCTAACAAGCCGTAAATACTGTTTCGCTTCACTGCTAATGAAATACCTCGAACGACAAGCTCCTTACCGTATTTCTTAGAAACTTGATTTAACTCGATTAAGTTCGTTGTCACCCTTCATCAACCTTTCATATTACAAACCCTGTTTTTTATCTCTCATGCTATAAGGGTAATCAGCAAATCTCAGAAAATAATCAAGATTTCAAAAAATTGTTGACAAACCCCAGAATACATATATCATATAGATATATCTAATTGATATATATTTCATAAAAGTGAAAGGATATAAAAATGATTAATTACGTTATTCTTGGTCTTTTGATGGAAGCCCCAATGTCCGGTTATGACCTCAAAAAATTAGCGGAGCAGACGATTGGCATGTTTTTCAAAATGAGTTATGGCAATTTATATCCGTCATTAAAAACACTCACTAAGGCTGGAGAAATCACAGAGCAAGAAACGCAAAACAGTAAAAACAAAAAAATATATACGCTTACCGATCAAGGAAAAGCAAGCTTTGTGAAATGGTTAGCTGAGCCGCTACAAAGCAATAAAAAAGAATACATGGTCAAAATTTTCTTTTATGATTATTTAGATGAAGTTACAAGACTTACCAATCTGAGGGTATATCAAGCGCAAATAGAAAGAAAGATGATGGAAATGAAGGGGCTACAAAACATTGTAAATGAGGAGTTAGCTTCCATTCCGAACAAAGAGGATTATTATTACCGCGTGTCTACGATGTATTACGGCTTACAATTTTATGAAATGGAACTAGCATGGTTAAATAAAATAATTGAAAAGGATAACTTATAATATGAAAAATACAAATACAACTACAACTACAGTTAAGCTTAAAAAGCCAATGAATATTTACCTAAAAATTATTTTAATTGAATTACTCGTGATCTTTTTCTATACAGCGAATGGCGCTTATGTATCAATAACACAACCAGACAATCCTGTGTTGCAATTTATTGGTTTGATCCCGTTAGCCATTGGGCTGATTATATATGTGTTACGTGGTCAACGTTGGAAGGACTTGTACTTAGATTCAAAAATTAAATCCCCAAAAGATATTTTAGTATACGCCCCTTTACTTATCGTACTAATGATTATTTTCATCGGAAATGAAGGCTTGAATTTAACCTCTATTCCAAACTTATTACTCATGTTGATCATACAAATCTGTGTGATTGGTGTAATTGAAGAAATTATGTTTCGTGGCATTATGCTTAAAGCATTGGAAGGTAAAGGAACTACTGTTGCTGTATTAATCAGCAGCGTGTTTTTTGGAATTACACATGCTCTCCAATTGATGGGCGGACAATCACTAGAGGATACAATTTTGCAAATTATATATGCGTTTGTACTTGGTGCAGTGCTGGCCTTACTTGTTCTACATAAACATACCTTGATAGCAACAATTATATTTCATGGTGTGCATAACTTCCTGAATTTTATGGCAAAAACAGAACGTACAGCCTCAATCCTTGACTACATTATTGTTGCTATCTTGGTCGTATATATGATTTGGTTATTTATAAAGGTGCGTCAAACACGTTCCATTATTTAACCACTTCACTCTCATTTTTTCTTGTTGTATATAAATCAGAGACTTCATCAAAATAATATCGGCGTTTTTGTTTGCTAAAGGTGACGATCATAACATGGATAAACAAGACCAGCGTTACACAGATCGCAGTCAAACCTGCACCTAGATTGAAAAAGATAGATACTTTATAAAATGGGGAGTCCATTGGGATGTTCACGTAGTTTAAAACCTTCAAAAATACAATAATAAGGTATACGGCATAAATGGCACCAAAGCGCTTAAGCAAACGTTTGGTTGTTTCAAAACGACTAACTTTACTGTCATAGCGAAAACGCATAAATTTTGTACCCAGTGTGGCTCCGTTCCAGCGCCATGGAACAATAAATAAACTAACAAATAGTACCACCGTATTAACCATTAACGTATTCACGATATTAACTTGTAGCAAATTCAAAACAATTGTAATAATTACATTACTAATAAAAATATCGATGGCAAATGCCAGCAACACAGACATACTGCGTACTTCGTCTAGTGCCAGCAATTTTTCTGCCTTCTCATTCATTTTTTCTTTTGATGGAAATAACGCTAAAATGGCAGGTGCAATAAAGAACCCAAGTATGCCCCCAGCGGTATTCAACATCAGGTCATCCACATCAAAAATACGATAAGGGCAATTGTAAATGCCATAAATGCCTGTAACCTGTGTAATTTCATAAAATAGGGTTAGTAAAAAGGTAAGACCTAACGCTCTCTTCCAATACTTCCGTTCTTGAAAGAAATAACGTAAATAAACGCCAAAGGGCAACAATAACAAAAAGTTGAAAAAAGCTTGGTAAAACGACGGTTGGCTAAATAAAAACCGATAAGTTGCGGGTTGTGACAACACAATCCCACTATCTTTTAAGGTGTCCGTTACAAATTGAAATGGGACAAGGGAATAAAATTGAGTGCCTGGCTTTTGAATCGAACAAGTATCACGTGTTTCTGGTAACGGTAACAGCACTAAAAATAAGGCCGCTAAAAAGTAAAAAATAAAAGAAAAGGAAATTAGTGTGGTGGACAATGGAAAATAGCCAAATTTGCGATATGTATAAATTAGCCATGGAATAAATATGATAAATGCAATAACGACAAAGGCTATAGCTGCCACAAAAATGGGCTGAGTATAAGATATCATGTGTTCTCCCCTTATAAAAAATCAAAATTTCCCATGCTCATTTTGATCAATCACATTCCATTATTTTATCCTTATAACGGGTTCTAATTCAACAAAGTTGTGTTCATTTTAAAAATAAAAATAGCCGACTTCTCTACGGAAGTCGACTGATAAATTCATCGATCTAAATAAGCTTATGCTTTTTGAAGCTATTATAGAGTCCATTTTCCTGAATATCATCGGTAACATCATCAGCAATGTCTTTTAACTGTGGTCTTGCATTGCCCATCGCCACACCAATACCGCAATATTCCAGCATTTCGATGTCATTTAGACCATCACCAAAACCAAATGTATTTTCCCGAGGTATACCTAGATGTGTAATCACCTTCTCAATCGCAACGGCCTTATGAATATCTGGAACCATAAGCTCTCCGCTATCTTTACCAAACATCGGTACAGTGCACTGAATCACTTCGAATTTCCCCTCAAACTCTCTTTTAATGTGTTCAAAAGGAACAGTTGCACTTTCTAAAAAGCAAGCCTTGTTTACATCACTGCGATATAAATTAGCTTCACCAACAATTAAGCCTTCGATAAAGGGATGTGGCTGTTGTTCTTTTTTCAATCTAGCAAAGCTATCATTTTCAACATCACCATAAATTAAACGATCTAAATGAGGAATTAAATTTCGGCTTGCATATAATCCTCCGTTGGATTCTAAATAAAAGTCGATATCATGGGCGTTAAAATAATCCACCATATGGATTACATCCTCATCAGCTACTTTATGGTGATATAGCATTTCGCCGCCAATTTCAGCAAATCCACCCCCTGCTCCAATGATGCCATCAAAACCAATTTCCATAATGAAATCATACAGCTCCGCTTTGGATCTGCCTGTACATAAAAAGATCAAATGCCCATTTTTTCTAGCCTCAATACAAGCTGTCCGCGCAGAATCAGGTACACTTCCATCATCCAAAACTAAGGTTCCGTCTACATCTAAAAAGATAACTTTTTGCTCCATGTTATAATCGCTCCTGTCTGATCTATATGAAATTTAATGTTATTTTTAAAGTTAGTGCTAATGTTAACAAGCTTAGTTTATGTAACTGGTTCCATGTCAAACATAATTATTTGGTAAAGGGAAGGTTGCTCTTCTTTTCACAATTTAGCTATTATAATCATATGAACTTATTTGTTACGATTAATTAAGGGAGTGTCGTTTTCTAATGGGCAAAATAATTTTCAAATATTTTTTTGATGCGATAGACGGACAACAAAAGTGGTTAAATGAGATGGCAGATCGAGGTTTTCGCTTGACGAGAGTAAGTAACTTTACCTTTCATTTTGAAGCGTGTGAACCACAACAATACCAATATTATGTTGAGCTTGTAACGGAAAAGTCTTATCCTGCACTCATAAGAAGACAAGAGTTGTTGATGGAACAAGGTCTACGTTCCTTTTCTAAAAATATTAGTCTAAATTTATCCGCAGGCAAAGCAAAAAAAGGTTCTTGGAGTAAGGCTTCTAGTGGTAATATTGGCGATCCCGCAAACTACGAGCTACTTATTTTAGAAACTAAAAAAGAAGATTTCGGCGGGGCAAGCATTACCGAGGATGGAGATATTCTTCGTAAATATCGTGATATTCGTGCGGTTTATATCTTTTTATTGCTGTTAGCTGGTGGGTACCTTACTTATCGTTTTAGTGCAGCTTCAGCGCTGGAAACAGCTAATCTTATTATAAATGGGTTGCTCGCAATAACTAGTGTATTTAGTCTTTTTGTTGTATGGAAATATAGTAGGTTGATTGGGAGAATGAAGGAATAAAAGAAGAGCGTGCTAATTAATAAAAAACTACTCTATACTGATCACGAATAGTTTCGAAGGAGGAAAGGTTTTAATGTTTTTTGGAGAGAAGTTACAGAGCCTTAGAGAACTTAACGGGCTATCCAGAAAGGAACTTGCGGACGAGCTTGGCGTTAGTGAGCAAGCCATCTGGCAATATGAAAACAAACTGACTTCTCCAAAGATGGAAGTTATCAATACTTTAAAATATGAATTTCCTATCTAAAGAAGAGCATAAACAAATTGAAAAGGAGGCCCATCATTTTGCCTCCTGTTTCCTACTACCAGAACCAAGCTTTGTTAACGACTTTAGTTTAATTGAAAAAAATCCAATCCTGATTCATACCTTGATTTAAAGGAAAAATATTTAGTGTCCATTACTGCAACTCTTTTTTAGAGCAACATCATTTAGATATTCAATTTTTATGCAAAATATTTGATATTGAACCTGCGTTCTTTAATGCCTTTACCCAAAGTAAAACTTCCTATTTCGATAAAAATGCTGTGTTACCTTTTAATACTAAACTTAGTCGTTTAAAATCTTAACTGTATCACCCTGAACTATAATAATCTGTTCATTACTAATAGGCTTTAACTGTAAAACCTCACCGTACTGCTTAATTATGTCTTCTGTTGCTTGGACAAAGGGCTCATTCGTATGGTGAGGAACTGGGTAAAAATCAACAACATATAGTGCATCAAATGAGGTCAACTCGGGTGCCGCTGCTACTTCGTCCATATGTTTTACAAACTCAATATTTGGCGCCATAATTAATGAACCCGCAGATTCACCAACATACAGCTTTCCTTTTTCAATTTCATCAATGATAATTGTGTCTGCCCCTGTTTTACGCAGCTCCTGTAGCAAATAAAAGGTGTTTCCGCCTGAGACGTAAATAAAATCATTTCCTCTAAGCTTACGCCCAATTTCCTCAGCCGACGCTGTGCTTACTTCAAGCTCGTCCACAATGATACCTAATTGTTCTAGTTCTTGTTTTGCAGCTTCTACATACAATTTGTATTCCTCAGGAACGTTTGCCGTAGGAATAAAGGTGACAGTTTTTCCTTCTAATGAACTTCTTGCTAAAGAATTTCCTACTAACAAATTTCCTCCTTCCTGGTCTCCTGCTAAAATTTTTGTTGCGAAATCAACGAATAAGGCTGTTACATCCGTAAAGGATGAGGATAAAAATAAATTTTTCATGGTTAAATAGGCTCCTTATTACAAAATAAAATTAAAGTAAAAAGCAAAGATAACAGCGCTTGAAATATTCAAGCTTTCACTTTCATTTATTATAAAATATAATGGTGTCATATTATGAAACCTTTTGGAGATTAATTTATGAAAAGAAGTGAACGTTTAAATAAAATGCTCATTTATTTGAGTGAAAAATCAGAATTCAACTTGAAGGAGCTAATGCAGCAGTTCCAGATTTCAAAAAGCACTGCCCTTCGAGATATCGCTGCATTAGAAGAAATTGGACTACCTCTTTATTCAAGCCTCGGTAAAAATGGGCGTTATCATATTGTGAGTAACAAGCTCCGCTATTCCATCAATTTCTCAAATGATGAGATTTATGCGCTTTATTTTGCCCTGCTGACGCTACAACATTACAAATCAACACCTTTTCATGTTGATGCAGAACATTTAAAACATAAATTTGAGCTATCTGTTTCCAGTCAAACGAAGGAAAAGCTAGTTCGCCTATCCCAATATTTACATTTTGAAGGTACTACTCATTTTAATGAAAGTCCTTTGTTACAGCAAATTGTTATGTATGCCATTGAGGAGCAACCTGTTACGATCTCGTATATAGGCAAGTACAAGCTAAAAGAGATCGATGTTCAAATCGTTTCTATTTTATCTCGTTTTGGACAATGGTATGTGCAGGTTTTTGATTTTGGGTCAGAAGGATTTCGGGTATATCGGTGTGATAAAATTACAGCAATAAATAGTAAAAAGCATGTTGAACCTCTTCCTAGGAAAGAGATTCAACAACGCTTAAATGAAGAAACTAACAGAGGCAAGCTAAAGTTTAAAGTAGAGATCGACGAACGCGGGATCGATTTATTCCATAAAGAGTCTTATCCAAGCATGACCCTAAAAAGTCACCAGGAGCATTATTATATAGAAGGGTACTATAGCCAAAATGAAACTCCATTTGTCGTAAAATATTTACTTAATTATGGATCATCCATTATTTCTATTTCCCCTGTACAATTAAAGCAAGAGCTTATTTCGTATATTGATTCACTTAAAAGTCATTTTAGTTCCCTAAAAATTTGACTTAGTTCATTCTATCTTAGTTCATTACCACAACGATTTTACCAACAGCATGATGACTTTCGCTTAATGCGTGTGCATCATAAATTCCTTGTTGTGAGAAAGGGAATGTTGCGCCTACAACGGATTTAATTTTCTTTTGCTCAAGCAAATCTGCCATTTCTTGAAGTTGCTCGCCATTAGGATCTAGCCAAATGTTTTTTGCTGTAACATCATATTGTTTAACTAGTTCTTCATCAAAGTTGCTTACAATTGAAATAATACGACCGGTATGCTTTTTAATCACCTTAAAGCTATTTCGCTGTACATCGCCACCCATTGTATCAAATACAACATCAATATCAGACAATACCTCTTCGAATTTTGTATTACGATAGTCAATCACTTCATCTGCCCCAAGTGATTTCAACAACTCGTGGTTGCGCTCACTTGCCGTAGTAATAACATAAGCCCCTGCTTGTTTCGCTAATTGAATCGCATAAATGCCTACGCCACCAGCACCTGCATGAATGAGTACTTTTTCACCTTTTTTCAAATTACCATGTGTGAAAAGTGCTTGGTACGCAGTTAAACCCGCCAATGGCACTGCTGCTGCTTCCTCCCATGAAATAGAAGCTGGCTTGCGCGCTAACAAATGATCGTCAACTAATGTGTATTCAGCATAGGTCCCAAATCTAGTTGTGTCAGGACGGGCAAACACCTCATCTCCAACTTTCCAATCAGTAACCTCACTACCAACCTCAGTAATCACGCCTGCAACGTCCCAGCCTAAAATAATCGGGAACTCCCAAGGCATCATTTTTTGCAAATAACCTTCACGTAGCTTCCAATCAATTGGATTAATTGAGGTTGCCTTTACTTCAACTACAACTTGGTGTGCGTTTGGGACGGGATTAGGTACTTCCATTTCTTTTAATTCATCTTTACTTCCGTAATTTTCGATTACAACTGCTTTCATTGTTTATTTCCTCCTTAAATTCAAACGCTATTGAATTATACTTGATTAAATTTTATAAAATTGATTGATGTATCAATTATTATAACTCTTTACATATTTTTTTCAAGTTTTTTTTATTCTTTAAAAAGATTCCCCAAACGACTAGGGAATTAAACAAAAAAATCCCTGTCCCTTTTAAGAGGGATAGAGATCTAATTATGATTTATACCACTTTTTTAATGCTTACGCCCATGTCTTGAATTGCCATTAGGTCTAGCTGAACATCACTTGCTTGCTCTGGGAAGGTAACTCCATGCTGAGGTTGTATTCTTCCCTGTAATCCGAGTAATCTTTCTAGCTGACTTACAGCACTGACCGCGGTTAAATGCGATTGTCCAACTTGATCAATAACACTAATCTTAAGCGTTTTCCCTTTTTCCTTGATAGAAACGATAATTTCATGTAAAGCGTCATTTGTATTTTTGCTATTGTGGAGGATGGACTTTCGAGTTTTACGAGATAAAAAGCCCCACACCCCTGTACGTATCAAGCAAGCAAAGGTACGATTCATAATTTGTGAATCAAAGGCAATTCGTACAGATGCCCCCTGTGTAACTCCACATTCAACAAGTGTTGCTTGCTCAGGGCAACGCATTCGATGTGTTGTAAATGTACGTTTATCACTGAAATAAACTGATTTGGAGTTTGAGAAGCCTTTCACCTCTTTTTTCTGTCCGTTTTCCCAAATATAAAATGGTAAATGGGCATCCACAAAGCCGGTAACCGAATCAGGGCCAGTTTTATCCTTTAATGATAATAAAATATCTATATCTACATTCTCAAAAGGAATTAACGTTTCTTGATGTGCCTTTACAACAATAGAAGGAACACTCGCCACCCAACCAGAGCCAAGTATAACTGGCGAATTGCCCACCTCCTCCTTGTACACTTGCTTTGCAGCCTCAACACGTTCGTGCCATCTCGCAATATCTAAAATCGGAATCCTTTTTTGGATTGCCTGCCGTAATAGATGGTCGTGTGTATCATTAACAGAAACAATAATGGCATCAGGCATAGTGTATAAATATTCAAGTGGATTGTTACTATTTATATCTACAATGACTGCTTCTGCTCGTTTAATTTTTGAAGCTGCACGTTGTGCTTTTTCCATATTTCTTCCTGCAATCAATACTTTAACATTCCTGTTCCGCTTGGCTAGAAGCGCTGTAAGATAACTACCTACGACGCCATAACCACCAACTACTAGTACCGTATAGAATTCCTGCTGTTGGTTCTGTTTGTTCTGTTCCAGTTTGTCTTGTTGTTCTTGTTGCTCCTGCATGTAGAATACACACTCCTAAGGTAAAACTGCTCATTACTGAGTCAAGTGATTGATCTCTTAACCAAACTAACTTATGATTGCATTAACTTTTAAGATCCATTTCAAAGCTCCAATTATTAGCAAACCCATCCTTAAAATGCAGCTTATCAGCAAAAAATTGAACAAACCCATTTTTATGATAAAATTTCTGATTTACTTCATTATTTGTAATTAAGGTCAATCTACGTCCACCCTGTTTTTTCACAAATGGAATGACACAATCTTGAATCATTTTAGTTCCAAGCTGTTTTCCTTGGTGTAGCTTACTTACTGCAAGCATACTTAAATACCAAGAATGAGGTGTACCGTCTATACATTTTTCTGAGGCTTTATCCATTTTGTTCATAAAGTGCAACAGTCTATTTTTCAGCATATACGGAATAAGACGCAACCCCCCTGACCACACATAATCCCATAAAGTTAAGCTTTTAAACTGGGGTGATTCTAATAGTGCAAACGAAACAATTTCATCATCAATTGTACCTACGAGACTAGTTCCTTTACGAAGAAAGGTAGCAAATTGGACATAATGCATTTCATATAAAAAACGGTGGTATTTTGCCTTAGTTTTAAAAGTACTTTTTACAGATTGCTCATAAATGACATAATCCGCAAAGGAGGTTGCCGCTAGCTGAGACATTTCCTTGAGATCATCTCGGGTTGCTTTTCGAAATTGCATAGTAAAAACCTCCTTTATTTAAGGCTCAATCTTGAAATTAGTTCTTGACCGCTAACCCAAGCTAGCGGAGAGACAGGGCGATTCTGAAGATTGTCTCTTAAAATCTAATTCCATCCATCAATAGACTTTAATAAAAAGGAATTTGATTTTAACACAATCGCAAGAACGCTCTGGATCGTAGCTACCAAACTCCTATCGTTGGCAAATACTAATTTCTAAATAGAGCCTTATTTAATGAACAGGTGTTGATTAATTGGTATGTGTTCATTATAATGAATCCATTAATTAACGACAATATACAATAATTTTACATCTGTACGTTATTGAACAGTTGTACGATAATTGTTCATAAAGGAGAGCTTACACATGAGTATTGACAGAAGAACACTTCGCACTCGTCAAGCCATAAGAGATGTATTCATAGACCTGCTTCAAAAGAAATCACTAAATAAAATTTCCGTTTCTGAAATTACGAACGCAGCGAATATTGGTCGGGGGACTTTTTATTTACATTATGAGGATGTATATAGTTTGTATGAGCAGCTTGTTAATGAACTGCTAGAAAATTTAATTACTTTGTTCCATCATGCCTATCCTGAAAAGGGCTCTAACAATTTTATGGTATTATCCCAAAAGCTTATCGATTATATAGCGGAAAATGCTTCACTCTTTCTTTTGCTCGTTGGCCAAGATAACGAGGGGAAAATGAATCAAAGACTCAAAAAAATATTCGTTGACCAAGTAATCGAGATCGAACAAATTGACAAATCAGATTTTACTAGTATTATAGAAACATCATTTACGGTATCCGGTATTGTTGGTGTGTTGACTGATTGGTTAATGGCTGGAATGGATATTGATAAAGAAGATTTGACGGGGATTATTAATGAGTTGATTCAAAAATGTTAAATATTAATGGCGATGGCTCAACGTTAAAATAAGTGGTGAGGGAAAAGTAAATGACACTCAGAACAGAGGGTTGTTCCGCTAGCTGTTAAAACTGGATTTCATGTAATTTCATAAAAAAATAGGTAAAAATCCAGTTTTAAAGGCTACCATTTCATTGCTCCACAATCCCTCTTTCCTCGTTCAGTATCTCACTGAGGATTCAACACTACTTTTAAATCTGAGCCAACTTATTCAGGAGGGGAAAATATGGCGGATGTACTTGTTGTGATTGATATGCAAAATGGCGTTAATTCGGAAAGTGAACCTTTGTACAGGTTAGATGATGTTATTCATGGGATTAATGATCGTATCGCTAGTTATCGGGAACAGAATTTACCGATTATCTTTATTCAACATACAGGTGAAGGGTTACCTGTTGGAAGTAAAGACTTTGAAATTTTCGCAGACATCAATATAAGTGACAGCGATATTTATGTTACGAAAACTCATGCAAACTCCTTTTTCCACACGACATTAAAGGAAGAACTAGACAAGCTAGGTGTGACAAGCATTGAGTTTTGTGGGGCACAAACACAATTTTGTGTGGACACGACCATTCGTTTTGCACATGGTTTAGGGTATTCTCTATTTATGAAGCAAGGATTACATACTACAACAGATAATGATTTGTTATCCGCAAAAACGATTATGAAGCATCATGAGAGTCTTTGGAATCGCCGTTTTTTAACCTTTATATAGATTGGCTCTTATAGCTGTAACATTTGCTATACAGTCAATTTTCACTTTTATTTATTGGGTAAGCCTTATCTGGTTCCATACATCATGATGAGCTTGCCCTCTTCTTTTGAAAGAGCAATATAAATGACTCCGCCAAATGTAGTGTTATCCCCGAAATGATCCTGCTGTGTTAATCGGTCAGTATCTGCAAAATATAGCTCATATTTACCGATCAGCGTTTCATCATCTATATTACGATGGACAAGACCGTATTGTATGGTCTTCTTTACGTTATAAACCTTACTTTTACTCTTCTTCTTCTCTTCAACCTCAACCGTAATTTGATTCACACGAAGCTTATCGCGCTCGGCCTCTTGTGCTTCAAGCATCTGTTGCCACTTTTCCATATCACTCATCCTGCTTCCCCTCACAATTGACTGTATTTGCACAAATTACTCATGCTCCCCTGCTACGATTACTATAAAATAACTGTTGTAAGCAAGCTATATTATATTTTAAAAGCAAGGAGCAGATCGCATGTTACTAAATCTAAAAGACGTATCCATACGTTATCATAAAGCAAATAAAAATGCAGTCACTGGCGTATCTCTTTCCATTGAGGAAAACAGCATTGTATCCATCGTTGGACATAACGGAGCAGGTAAAAGCACACTGATTCAAGCCATCATGCAAAATTTAAACTATGCGGGCTCAATTACATATGGATTCGATAAATATGAATTATATAAATACATTAGAGTGCAGACTCAGACCTCTACGTTCGAAAAAAATGCAAAGGTAAAGGATATTATACAGCTTTACATTGAACTGCTAGATAGTCAAGAAACGGTGGATGAACTGCTGCAAAGTGTGCAAATGCTCCCCTTTAAAAATGCTTATCTTGAGAAGTTGTCTGGTGGGGAAAAACAAAAAGTTGCTGTATTATTAGCAACGATCGGCAATCCGAAGCTTATTATTTTAGATGAGCTAACAACAGGACTTGATGTCATGTCTCGCAGAATGATATGGGATTTATTGAACAAAATTCGCAAGGAAAAAGGGGTTAGCATTTTGTTGACAAGCCATTTCCTAGATGAGGTTGAATACTTATCTGATTATGTCATCGTGATGGAGCAAGGTACGATCAAGCTACAAGGCACAGTGCGAGATATTATTGATAATGCTTTTGCGAAGCAAAAATTAGCCACCTGTCTTGTGGATTCAAGCTTTAGATTTACGACTCTGAAATATGCCTATAAACAGCAGAGTAATAAACTCATGATAGAGTACAAAGAAGACTATGAAAAAGATGTGTTTGATAACCTGAAAATTTGTGGTGGTTACGATATCCAGTTACAGCAAAGAACGTTTGAAGATGCTTTTCTTAAAGTGATTGGATATGAGTTGGATGAGAAAGGGGAAACAAAATCATGAATATACAAAAGAGACTATTCAGCTTAACAAAATATAATCTTAAACTGCTATTTAGAGATAAATCCTCTGTGCTTATGGCATTTCTCATGCCAATTGGATTTTATATTTTATTTGGATATATGCTTCAAAATGTAGAGTTTAGCGGATCCGCATTATCCGATTTACTCGTTCCATTATACATCATTATTATTATAGGAAATGCTGTCATTAGTGTGTTTGGTGCATTTTATGTCCAAGCGAAAGAAAGTGGTAATCTGCAAAAGTTTAAGTTTATGGGTGTCAATGAGCTTTGCTTCTCAATTACGTTATTCATTGCTACATTCATATTTCAGCTTGTCGTTATTTTAGCTTTTGTTATATTCACTTATTTTTACAATGCTACAGTATTCCCAATGCAACATCTATTCCCGATTGTTATTACTATTTTAGTAATTGAAATTTTCCATTTTGCGATTACGTTCTTTTTAACATCGATGCTAAGAAAGGCTTCGATATATAACCCAATTTCTTTAGCCTTTTATATGTTTCAAATGTTCCTTGGTGGCTTAACATTTCCGATCGAGATGTTCCCTCAATTCTTGCAAAAATTAGTTTATTATATTAATCCTATCGTATATGGACGTAACGCCCTGCTGGCAGCTTGGACAAATAACCCAGCCATGGGAAACGTGGTTAAAGATAACTTAATTTTATTATGTATCTCCCTTGGACTTGTGCTCGTCAGTATTGCCATCCAGCGCTTCATTTTCGCTCAGAAAACCTCGGCGGCGCTTGCGCATTAAGAAATTAAGGCTAATGCCGTTGGGCTATTGAATCATTTTATTTCTCAACGGTTATTAGCAAGCTTAATAATTCCAAGCTCAATCCCTTTTACGATAGCAGCCACAGTGGAATTCACCATGAGTTTGTCATTAATAGACATGAGATGATTATTTACAGTGCGTCTACTAATGAATAATTTATCGGCAATTACTTGCTGTGTATCACCATTACTAGCATACTGCAAAATTTCCTTTTCGCGTGGGGTCAGCTCCTCAACCACATTCTCATCGCCATTTTCCATAAAGATGGTATGGCCTTGCTGAATTTTCCCAATATGATCAATTAAATTTTCGACGGACATATTTTTATCTAAAAACCCTTTTGCCCCCATGCGTTTAGCTTCTGAATGGTACTCATAAAGGTTGTATCCGGATAGAAAAACCACCTTCATTTCAGGAAAATGGTATAACACTTCTCGGCAAACATCGAGTCCACTGTACGTTCCCATATGAATATCCAATAAAATTAAATCAGGCTGCTCTTGTTGGATAATCTCTGTTATATTTTCTGGAGTCTGATAACAAATAAACTCGTCCACATAATTAGCCATTACAATCTCAAGGCTTTTAGCAAACAATTTATGGTCGTCAAATAATAGTATCTTCATATGTTCTCCTAGGTAGTTTGAGAGTAAATAATTTGTAGCTTTCCTGTTGTGTCCATTCAAAGCTACCACCGAGCATGCCTGCCTGGTGCTTTAAGCTTGAAATGCCTAAATGCTTAATTTGGGTCTCCATCTCTTCTTGCTTGATTGGTTTACCATCCTCTCGCATCTCCATAACCCACTGATCTGTAGTATAAAGGTGTATCCATATATTTTGGGCCTCTGCATATTTACACGTATTAGCCAACAATTCTTGTAGCGTTCGATAAAATAAATAAGCGGTTCCCTCATCCATCTTCTCCATAATTTCATACTGAATATGCGGATTAGGAATTGCACCATATCGCTTACGCAATTCATCGATTAAGATGTGTATGTTACGTTCAAAGGTTAGATCTACAAGTGTAGATGGATAAATCTCATGCATTTGAGAGCGTATAGACTCATTCAGATCGGTTAACGTTTCTACCGCTAATTGCTGTAAGGCAGGTTGCTCCGTTGGTAATATCGCAACGATATTTTTGGTAGCAATAATATTTTGCAAAATATTATCGTGCAAGTAATAGGTGACTTCTTTACGGAATTGTAGCTCCTTGCTAAAATTGCCACTTTGCTCAGCACTCATCACCTTTAGCTTCCTCACCAGCTCCCACTGATTAAGTCTCTCATTCACATAACGAGCTAATGCATATGCCATGTAATATTGACGTGGGGTGTAACTCTGATGGGTATTCGTCTCATGAATACTCAGTAGTACATGCTCAGCGTATAGTTGCTTCTTCCCCTTTTCGATGACCTCACTAAAATTATGAAAGCAGCCGCTAGTATAAAGACATTCATTTTTATAAATAATTTGAACGCCATCATTTTGAAAAATATGTGCTAACTTTGAATCGAATCCAGACCAAAACAACTGTTGCTCCTGTTGTCCTAATGCATCCTCCCACTTTTCGAGAAACCAATTATCTAATTGATTTTGAACAACCTTAAATTGTGCGTTTATCACCTTTTGTATAGATAGGCAAATGTATATAACAAGTACCGCGAAGCTAACGCTCATGCCGAAAAATGACCCCAACGTATTTTCTCCGTTATAAACCAACTTGTAGCTAGCAACAGAGTAACCTAATAATATAACTAACATCATTAATAAAAGAAGGCTTTTGCCATCAAGTACACGATAAAGAGACTGTTTAATCCCTGAGGATCCGACAAATAGTACATAAATTAAAAAGCTTGTTGGCAAGGTGAAAATTGTATTTTGCTGATAAGGTAATAAAGACGCTGAGGTGACCGCTAAAATCGCCAATATATGTAGTAACAAAATTATAGCCACATTCCATTTTTGCATTGCCCCCATTTTTGAATCAATTACCATCAAAACGATGTATGCAGTGCAGGCTATGAATAAAAATGAAATATTTAATATAAATGCCATTAATATACTGGCGGATGCTACGCCAAAATAAAGGATTTTAGCCCAATGCTTAACCGAGATTCGAATGGTGTAAATTATAGTAGCAATGATAAAAATAAGCCCTGCACTATAAAACAAATACGCAGAAATAGAGTACAGTAAAAACATCCATAAAAAAATATGGATTGGCACATAATATTGTGGTTTAGCAAGATGAGTAAAAAATAAATATATACACAACAATAAGTTGCCTACCACAAATACAAACAAATAATGCGGGAGTAGAGTAACCATTTTAGTCTGAAATAAGCAGGTCAGTATTAGCACTGTGGAATAAATAAAAAACAGCATTTTAGTGCTGATATGATTATTCACGGTTCAAAACCATAACCAACTCATCATCTTCAAATGTATTGGTATCAACAAAACCTAATCTTTCATACAACTTTTTGGCTTTTTTATTTTCTGGTTCGATACTAATTTTAATTTGCTGTTCGGTGTAGCTCTTCCAGACTTCATCTATTATTAACCCTAGAGCTAACTTACCAAAGCCTTTGCCCTGATAGCGGTAATCAATCATATATCGCATGATCCAGAGTTCTCCTTCATCAATCCCATACATGACGAAGCCAACCATTTCATCATCCTCATAAATCGCTTTGGTTTCCATTGCAGGCATATATTTAGATTGAGCAATCGAGATCACATTGGAAGCGACAAACTGTTCATTAAGTGTAACCTCTCCATTTGTATTCGTAGTTAAAAATGACGCTTTGACAACGTTATCTTTCGTTATTTCTTTTAAATTTATCATAGCTCTTCCCCCTCCTTAAATCATAACGTAAACCATATAAAAAAACGACAAGAATTGGATTCTTATCGTTTCTTATTGTTTCTTATCGCTGTTGAGTTGTTTCTTAGCTTATTTCCCCTATTTTGCTCATTGAGCTTTCTTTGTATATTCGGAGCTAAAATGTACCTCTGGATACTGGTTAGATGCACCATCTAGCAAGTGATTGTTCTCGCCTTTTAAATATTGATCAAAAAATGCTCCAACATAAGATCTAGTAATGTCTACGCTATGCACCGAATCCATTTCTTTTGAAAACAGTAGCGGTGAAACTAATGCAATGTCGGTGAAGCTTTGGTGATAAAAATGGTCTACCACTAAGTAGTAGGTATCATTTGTGCTTTTTTTCATGACAGATTGTAAATCAGGTAAAAATTCTTCATAGGAAACAGCTTCCTTTACCCCTGAGTTCGGATCCAGACTTTGCTCTGTTTTGCCAGACATAATGTACATAAACGGTTGCTCTAGCCCCTTCTGAGAGACAGTGCCCCAAAATCCCCCCTCCAAGCTGACGCCAGCTTTAATTCGTTTGTCTTGTGCCATTGTCTCGACAGTGGTTGCCCCACCATAAGAGTGTCCAAACATACCAATCTCGTCTAGATTTAGACGGTTAGCAAATACGCTGTCTTGTTTATTCCAAATTTCTAGCTGATCTAATATAAATTTAGCATCATTTGCTCGGATTCCTACGCCTTCCACATTGCTGTCATATAGCTCTTTCGAGGTATCAAATTCTGGATTTGGTATATAAAATGCATCTTTTCCATTGGCTAGCTCCACATGCGCGGAGGTGTACGGATGATCCATCCCAACCACAATATAACCTCTGCTAACAAGCTCTTCAATGGCGGTCATACTTTGAAAACGTGTTGAACGAACACCTGGAGAAAATAAAACAACGGGATAACTTTGTTGTGTATCGGATAGCTTTGCATTAGCAACAACATGGGTCTCAATGAGTGAAACATGGCTAAATAATTGCTTTGGTAAACCAAACACTAAGCTAACAGCCTCACCAATTTGCGGTGGGAAAGACTCTCTTGCCTGTTGTTTTATTTCAGCCTTGTCCACTGGATACCAGACATTAATGGCAATCTCACGTTTAACATTCCCGGCCGGATCTCCATTTAGAGTCTCTGTCCGCGTTTCATCTGTTAAGTTTTTAGAAATGGTTCCTATTGCATAATCTCCGCTCGGCTCTGGCATTGTAAATATAGGTAGTAATGTGCTAAACACTGTAGAAGCTACAAGTAAGAGAACTAATACCAATGTCGCTAAGCTTTTTAAAGTAAGCTGTAAGGTTTGATTTGTTACTTGTTTCACTTCTCTTATTCCATTTGTAGGCTGTTCGTATTTAACTGTCTTATAAATAAGAGAAGACACCACGATTACTAAAACAACATATGCAGGGATCATTTGCACACGTACATGTTCAATTATGGCATGTAGTCCAAAAACTATGATCAAACTACTCAACATACCAACGTAAAGTTTCTTACCTTGTTTAAATTTGTTACCTTGACTTCCCCATACAGCGAAAATTGAAGCCACGAGTAGAAGAAGAAGGCTAATTATTTCTAATATTCTCATTATGATTCTCCACCTTTATGTTTTATTATTGACCAGCTAAAGCTGATTTTGGATGATTTACGACTGATACATTGTTTATCTAATAATAGTATAAAGGTTGAAGTATACTTCAATGTCAAGGTGCTAGATAGACAAAAAAAGAAGACTGGATTCCAGCCTTCTTTTTTTTCATGTTTTATTCTGCTGTTTTTTCATATTTTTCATTGTTATTTTGTATGGTTCTCATTATTGTTTTTCAAGTTTTTATATTTTTATTTTGCAATTTGCTTTGTGCCAATCCAAGGTATAAAGCGCGGAGTTTTAGCTGCATAAGCTTGATAATCCTCACGCTCTTTGTATTTACGTTCTAGCAATGGAATGCCAGATACTTTGTTAATGAGCAGTGTAATCAGAATGGGTGAAATGATACCAATCCATGATCCGCTACCTTGTATCGTGGCAATGAATACACCCCACCAAAATACGACTTCGCCAAAATAGTTAGGATGACGTGTAATCGACCATAGTCCCTGCGTCATCAACTTGCCTTTATTAGCAGGATTTTGCTTAAACTTTTTCAATTGATAATCGCCAATCGCTTCAAATAACAAGCCACTTATCGCAATAATGACACCAATAGATAAGGTCCAAACATTCATTTCTAAATTAAGCTCAGTTACCCGCATGGAAGAAAACATCATCAAATATAATAATACGCCTTGCAGTACAAATACATTTAAAAATGCTTTAAGTCGAGGGTAATTATTTCCCCAACGTTTACGAAGATTGACATAGCGGTAGTCCTCAGGCTTATTCCAATTTCGACCTGCCAAATAGATCCCAAGACGTAATCCCCACACGACGACAAGTGCTAAACTTAGTGTTGCCTGTAATTTAGGCTGGTAAATAAAAATAAGATTAAGTGCAACAACACTCATGCCAAGTCCCCAAGCAATATCCACTAACCCATAGTTTTTTTGCTTTTCACAAATCCAAAACCAAATTAAGAAAAAAACAAGTACAATTGCAGCTACATTAAGATAAATCATGTATATCCTCCTTGTAAATGACTGCCACTGCGGTTGCATTTCTACCTGCACTTAGTGCAATAATGGAAGAGGTTGTCGTTACGTAATCTACCGGAATGCCTTCCGCTTCAAAATAGGTTGCCCATTTATTTGCATCCTCTGCGCTTGTTGTATACCCGATCGCAATGCGTTCAATAAATTTTTTATTTTTAAGGATAATCTTCTTAATTTTTTTCTGATTGCCAGATGTAGTGAACCCGATATGAGCAAGTGCACCACTGCCCATTGAATCTAGTTTAACAATCGGTTTAAGCTGAAGCTTTTTCACGATTTTCCCTAGCCGCTGTGGAATTCGTCCTGAAGTGATCATTGGTGCCAGATCAGACACAGACACATAAATTGCTGCTCGATCACGAGCCTGAATAATACTTTGCTGAATATGCTCAAAAGGCATATCTGATAGAACGTATTGGATTGCCTTTTGCACAAGTAACCCTTGAGCGATGGAATTTAACTTTGAATCGATAACAGCGGTATGAAGTGAGCCCTTGTAGGATTCTAATGCTTTAAAAATACCTTGGTATACACCGCTAAGCTTAGAAGAAACGGTAATAAAAAGTACATTTTCATAACTTGACTCCAAGCCATCCAGCATCCGTAAAATTTGAGCTTGCGTCATCATCGAGCTTGATACTGTATGCTGTTCATCCTCTGCTAAATCCACCACTTTTTGATTACTCATCGTAATTTTATCTAAATGCTCCACATCATCTACAAGGATCGTTAAAGGAATAATATGAATGTTGTGCTCATCAATAAGATGCTGCGGAATATCGGCAATAGAGTCAGTGACAATCGCGGTTTTCACTGTATTTACATGTGCATCATAATATTGCTGCTTCATATCATCTGCTTTAATATGTGTAATTGCCCCAAGTTGCTCCATTCGTGGAACGACTTCTTGCGGGACATCGGTATGCAAATGAATACGAGTACTAGCTACACCAGTAGCAACAACTAAAGAATCTCCAAACTCCTGAACTAATGGCATTACTGCTGCCGCACTATGTCCACCTTCAATGACCATCTCCATGCAATAGCGCAGCTCTGGCGCATGATCAGCATGAACTTCATGATGAGCTTCAGTATGAATATGCTCATCCATCGCTAAGCCCATTTCAATCTCTTCACTAAATTCGAGTTCCTCTTCACCTAGTAAAGCATCTGTTAAGCCAGCTATGAATTCATAAAACCCTTGTGCTCCTGCATCCATCACCCCATGCTTACGTAAAATAGGGTGTACAGTTTTAGTATCCTGTAACGTAACATAAGCTTCTTGCTTTGCAGACATTAAGGTTTCAGATAAGGAGGCTGTGCCAAACGATGAATATAATGAGTTTGCCCATGATTTCATTACAGATAACATCGTTCCCTCTTGAGGATCAAACACTGCTTGAAAAGCATCTGTCACTGCATGATAAAATGCGGTTACTAGCGCCTCATTGGATTCACCATTGTTAGGGCGATAGTTTTTTGCGACCCCATTAATGTATTGTGCAAAAATCATACCTGAGTTCCCTTTAGCTCCGATCAGTGCTTGTTTAGCAATGGCGTGTAATGTATCACTAACAGTCTCATGCCTGTTGCTAAGTGCAGACAAAATGGAACGCATTAAAGATACAAGATTGTTCCCAGTATCACTATCTGCAACAGGAAATACATTAAGTCGATTTAAATCGTTACGAACGAGAATGACACGGTGTGCTCCTCTCTTTATTGCTTTCATTAAAGCCCCACTGTTTAAATCCTCATTGCTCAAAGCACCATACGTTAACGTTTGATTATTTAACATGATGTTAAAACCCCTTCATCATCCATTTCGTAATTAAGGCTGTTGCACTCGTTACAAATCCACCCCAAACGATATCAAGCACAGTTACTTTCCAAGACCATCCGTTAATCGTGGCTAGGTTCGTAAGATCATAAGTGGCATAACAAATGACACCAAAGAAAAATCCACTAAAAATGATTTGTCCATATCCTTTTGCATCTAAGTTAGGAGCGATTACAAAATAGATCATCGCTACGATAAAAAGCACATAAAAAATAGCTGCAGGTAAAAAATTCACTTTGCCAAGCAAGGGACCTAATTCCTTTTGGTAAAAAGATTTTGCGATGAATGCCAACCATATCCCATCAATCACCAAAAAAACAAAGGTAGCGATCCCGAATAATTTAAGATACAATTTGATCATCCCTCCTCGAACTTATCAAGTGATAAGTTGTGATAAATTGAGTTTAACACAATATTTATTTGTTGGGTAGCCTTAAGTTTGAATTAAATCCAGATTTATGTGAGCGAAGAGGCTTGCCTAAATTTGTATATCCTGATTAAAATAAAAATAATGAAATGAGGTGACGTCTTGAATCCAGATATGCGGCAACAAATTATAAATACAGCAACACAGCTCTTTATGAATCAAGGTTATTCTGCAACATCAACGAGACAAATTGCTAAAATCCTTGATATTACACAACCTGCTATTTACCATCATTTTAGTAATAAAGAAGCGATTTATATCGAAGTTTTATCCTGCTTTGCGATTGAGGTAGGTGGAGAATTACAAAAAATACTAAATGAAAACGATACTCCCGATCTAACGTTGAAGCGGATGGGACGTTACTTGAAAAGTCAGCATCCTATGAATTTTTCTCTGATGATGCATGATATGGATACTGAAATATCAGCGGAAGCAAGAAAAGAGCTTTTTAAAATCTGGCAAGGCAATTATTTCTCACCGTTTATTCAATTTTTTCATTCTATTCAAGCCTTGCTGAATCCGAAAATCGAAGTGGATACGGTATCCCGCCACTTTTTGCGTATTTTATCTGCGTACATCAATGATGAATCCCATAATAAACAAGCTGATGCGCTTGCGATTGATACGATGGTAGATATTTTTCTATATGGAGTGATGGAACCTCACTCAAATAATAATTAAACGTAGGGAAACAAAATTAAGCATCTTATGGAGAAGGTAAATAAATGAAGTCGGCACGTTGTATCGCTTCCACCATGCATGATTCTACTTTTGAGGTGCTTGATATGAGCTTGGAAGATTTGTTAGAGGAACATAAAAGAGCTAAGAAGCTTTGCATTTGATATGCTCCCATCATAGTAGACAGTAGAAAAAACAAAAATTCTACTTCTACCATGATGGGAGTTTTTATAGTGTCTAAAAGAAGCAAGATT
>NZ_JAGGKG010000032.1 GCF_017873435.1 Paenibacillus turicensis
GTAGACACCATTATCTTAAGGGAGTGCTCGTTTTATTTCAAAGACCAAATTTAAGGGAATACAGGAATGCTCTTAAAATCAAATTCCATCCATAAATATAATTCAATAATAGGAAGTTGATTTTAACAACAATCGTAAGAACGCTCTGGATCGTAGCTATCATCCTTTAGTCATTGGTCAAGCACTCATTGCTCAAAATATTACTATCGATTAGGCAACGTATATTCATCCGCTAACGGTTTGCCTGTATGAAAATCATAAAAGCGATAAATATAATGATCCTGTTGCTTATAAAATAGTTGCCATACTAGTGTATTGTTAAAAATGCCAGGGACTAACCGTTTTATTTTTGCATTAGGTAACTCTTGATTAATGATGGCGGTAATTGATTCTTCAGACATCCCCTCAGACAATAACCTTTTTTGAGCTTCCTTTCCTTCCTCCAACCATACCATCATGTCTTGTCCTTGATCGTTAGACCCTTGAACCACCCATACGACTTGATCCCAAACTGATTTCCATACCTTATCAGCTTGAACTAGGTTGCTTTCCTGTTTGGCTTTTTCAATTGCTGCAGCCTCGCCACCCCATTTATCTTGCTGAACGTATACATAAAATCGCTGTAGACCAAACAAGACAAGCAGCAAAATGAGAATAGACAGCAATATCCACTTCGTTCTACTCTTCAAAGCCTATTTTCCTCCCTAAGCTTGTAGGATGATGTTAGCTTATACGTTGTAAAGCTGCCTCAGCCTCATAGCAAATTTTCTCCTCATCCATAGTGAGACATTCCTTATGTCTGACTACTTGAACACCATTTACCCATACATGCTCAACGTCCTGTGCACCTGCTGAATAAATGAGATGGGATAAGAGATCACTTTTAGGAACAAAATGAGCTTGCTGTAGTGACAGGGCAATGAAATCTGCCTTTTTTCCCGCACTAAGACTGCCGATATGAGACAGACCTAACGCTTTCGCACCATATTCTGTCCCCATCTTTATTGCCTCTATCGCAGGTACAGCAGTAGGGTCGCCACTAACTCCTTTATGAATTAGAGCAGCCAAGTTCATTTCCTCAAACATATCTAAGTTATTGTTGCTTGCCGCACTATCCGTCCCAAGGGATACATTAACCCCCGCTTCTAGCAACTGTACAACAGGAGCGATACCACTTGCCAGTTTCAGATTACTTCCTGGATTATGGGCAACACTTACCTTATGCGCAGCTAAAAGCTGTATCTCTTCGCTGTTCACATGTACCCCGTGTGCAACTAATGCTGGCCTTGAGAAGAACCCTAGCTGCTGCAAATGCTGGGCAGGTGTAACTCCATAATCCTTAATACATTGCTCTACCTCAAGCCTTGTCTCAGACATATGGGTATGTAGGGAAACATCCAGATCATGAGCAGCTTCCACAAATTTGTGGATTAAAGCAGGAGGACAGGTATACGGAGAATGAGGAGATAACATCGTAGTTATCCGACCATCTGCAGCATGATTCCATTCTTTAGCAAAAGAAACCGCACCCGCAAGCTTATCTAATTGCTCTTGCTCTGAGCACATCCCAAGTACCCCTCTAGTTAAAACTGCACGGATCCCTGCTTGCTCAACAAGTCTGGCTACCTCATCCATGTAAATATACATATCTAAAAAAGTAGTTGTTCCACCTTTAATCATTTCAAGGATAGATAAGGCTGCCCCTGCAGATATCTCTTGCTCACTAAACTTTGCTTCCATTGGCCATATTTTTTGTTGTAGCCAAACTTGAAGAGTTACATCATCACTAAGCCCTCGCAATAACGACATCGGCGAATGACCATGTGTATTTATTAAGCCAGGCATAAATAACAAGCCTGAACCATCCATAATTTGAATCCCTTCTTCAACCTGAGGTCGAATTTCCCCCACATACTTTATCAGGTCATCTTCGATCAACATATAGCCATTTATAATAGGGCAAGTGTGATCTAAAACGAGAAAGGCTCCATTTTCAATCAACCACTTATGACTCATGTGATGCCACATCTTTATCATCTTTATCTTGTAAATAATAAGCTAAGCTTAACAAATCCGTCGTGAAATCGGCGTTATGCACCCGAATGTCAGGAGGTGTTTTTAAAATGACAGGCGCAAAATTTAAAATCGCACGTATTCCCGCAGAAATCAATTCATCTGCGACACGTTGTGCTTCAGAACCGGGAACAGTGATAATGCCAATTTTTACATTGTTTTTTACTATTGTATCCGTTAATTGATCAATCGGCTGCACAACAATATTGTTAATGGATGTGCCTATTTTACCTTCATACGTATCAAATACAGCTACAATTTTCATGTTGTCTTTCAAATAAGCATTATAGTTAGACAAGGCTTGACCTAAATTACCAGCACCAATTAACGCAACATTGATCTGTTGATCAAGATTTAAGATATATCTAATTTTTTCGATTAAGTAGGAAACATCATAGCCAATCCCTTTACGCCCAAAGTCTCCGAAATAAGCTAAATCTTTCCGAATCTGTGCTGGATTTAAATCTAATTTTTGTCCCAATTCCTGTGAAGATACAGTTAACACTTCCTGCATGGTGAGTTGATTAAGGAAGCGTAGGTACACAGGTAATCTACGCACCACTGCATCTGAAATTTTTTCCGATTTCATTTTGTTACCTCCAAAATCAATATCAATATGGCTTATACTTTTTCTCTACTTACTCTGTCCTACTCTTGCTCCATTTCTAGCCACTGAGAAATGCGTGGTGTCATTTGTGCCAATGGCATATGCTCCATCTTGGGTCCTGGCAAGGAATACAAAAAGTGTTTCCCATAATAGGATTCCAAAATACGCGTATCATACACAATCACGATTCCGCGATCCTGTGATGAACGAACCAAACGTCCAAAGCCTTGCTTGAACCTAATCACAGCCTGAGGTACAGATAATTTCATGAATGGATTTTTTTTCTCTCTCTTTAACCGTTCACTTTTGGCTTCAACCATAGGATGGTTAGGTGGCTGAAACGGGAGACGAACGATAGCCAGGCTTGTTAATGCCTCCCCGGGAATATCCACACCTTCCCAGAAGCTATTTGTGCCTAGCAATACAGATGCTGCATCATGCTGGAATCTGCGTGTAAGCTTGTTCCGACTGCCGTTGTCCATACCTTGTCCGAGCACCGTAATTCCTTCATTAGCTAAACGTTCCTTTAACGGGTCATACACCTGTCTTAACATCCGATAGGAGGTAAATAAGACAAGCATACGTCCTTTGGTGGCAACAGCTGCGTCCGCTAAGGAGGTGACAAGGGTGTTAATAAAATGTCCATCGCCAATGCTTCCCTTAAGACTTGGAAAATCGCGAGGGATAACAAGCAGGGACTGATCACGATAATTAAATGGCGATGGTAACATCGATTGTAATAAGCGATGATCCTCCTGCGATTGCTCTAGACCTAGCTGCTCAATCATATATTGAAAGGATTTATCGACAGATAACGTTGCAGAGGTCATAACGACACTTTTCTTTTTGTCAAAAAAGAATGCCTTTAACTGTTCACTCACATCAATCGGTACCGCAAAGATTTGCAGGGAACGACCACGATAATTCCCATTTGCCTCCATCCAATATACGATGTCCTCATTATCAAGCTTAATAAAGGTACGAAGACCATCTCGTTGATTAGCCATATCCTTAAGTAAGCCGCTAATGTCTGTCACCAATGCCTCAATCGCATAATCATCAACCGCGTCCCTAATTTGTGCAAGCATCTTTTCACCTTTACGGACAACATCGCCCATCGTGACATAAATGCTGTTTTCAAGGGCGACAATCTCCTCCCAGCTATCAGGTCTATTGTGGCCTAAAAGACGCAATACGAACTGCCCAGGATCGCCTGGTGCTGCATCATTACGTTCAGGCATGAGTCCAAACAGCATATCGCTTAAACGATCCCAGCTTTCCTTCACATCTAGCAAATCATGGTACATATCGTCCATCACTCGAATCCATTCATTGCTGTTCTCATAATGAGAAGATTGTAGTAGTCCCATTAAGCTTGGGAGTTGCCCTGTTTTACTATCTTTAAACAATCTCATCAGAGTATGCACGATTGTAAAGTATTTCATCTGTAAACCAAGATGCTTTCCAGCAACATCCTCTAGATGATGAGCTTCGTCAACAACAAGTCGCTCATAAGCTGGCAACAGCTGATGACCTGCTTGAATGTCAGTGAACAATTTAGAATGGTTCGTTATGACTACATCTGCAATTCCTGCTTCATGCTTAGCGCGATGATAGTAGCATTTACGGAACCATGGACAGGCACGTCCTAAACAAGAATCAGATTCACTTGCAACTGTTTCCCAGAAGTCAGCACCACGATTACCCATATTTAATTCTTCATCATCCCCTGATTCGGTTCTTGCTAACCATACAATCATCTGAGCTGCAATCAATACGTCATCCTTGGGCGCAACAAAGTCTCTTCTATTTATTTTATGTTCAAATTTTCTCAAACACAAATAATGTTGTCTTCCTTTAAAAATCGCTGCTCGAAATGGAAAAGGAACAACCTTGGATAATAAAGGTACATCACGTTCTCTAAGCTGTTCTTGAAGGTTTATCGTATGTGTACTAATCATGACCTTCTCATCACTTTTTACACTTTGATAAATAGATGGAAGTAAGTACCCTAACGATTTACCCGTACCAGTGCCTGCCTCGATAAGTAAATGCTTATCATCCTGGAATGCCTCATTTACCTTATCAAGCATAAGGGTTTGTGCTTCCCGTTGCTCATATTGGGGTAAGGCTTCTTTTAAAGAACCTGTGACCTGCTCCATAAATTGCTCAAAGCTTACCTCTGCTAAAGGATTTTTCTCCATCAGTGCACGAGGAGGTTCAATATCCATCCAATCCTGAACCTTGAGCGCAAATTGTCTGTAATACGTATAACGTGTATCCTCTTCTTGAAGGCTTTCCTGCTCTCTTTCTGTGAGCACCGCTTCAAAAAACCATCCCAAATCACTATCATCCGCGAATAGATCACACAACCTTTGAATGGTTAGCAGTGGAAGATCCTTAATTTCCTCTAAGCATTTAATAAAAATAAGCGCCGTCGCAAGCGCATCACTATCGGCTTGATGTGGACGGTCATGCTGCACTTCAAATTGCTTCGAGACCATACCAAGCTGATATGACGTTAAAGATGGAAATAATATTTTCAGAAAGTCCATCGTATCAAGAATTCTTCCTGTAAAAGGAAGGTAACCTGTCTTTTCAAGCCCATTTTGTAAAAAGTTAAAGTCAAAAGCGACGTTATGTCCCACAAGAATAACATCGTTTAACAAAGGAACCATCTGCATCATGACCTCATCAAGCTCAGGAGCATCCGACACATCATCTTCTGTAATTCCGGTCAACCCTGTTATAAAGGGGGGAATTGCAACACTTGGCTTCACATAAGAACGATATATATGGGATACGGTGGAATCATGATCTATAATAGCAAGCCCAACCTGAATAATCTCATCTGTGGACTGGTTACCTGTTGTTTCAAAATCCAATACCGCATATTTCATTACAATTTAAGTCCCTTTCATTCCATTTCTATTATCAGCATAACAGAAGATGACCTTCTTGAAAATAACTTGTAAAAATGCACCTTGAAGGCGCAATAAAGCGATGTAATCTGATCCCTTGGACAGTCACATCGCTTTATCACTAATTTTAAGCTAATGGTGAAAATTGATTACTAATAAATAATTGCCCGTTGTTTTGCTGACATGATTTTAGATTTTGAACGGGTTCATCCAGCGTTTCATCATTGTGATGTGCTAATAAAAAGTACTCCTTGGCTTCAGCCATACGTTTATCTGTTGCAGCAATACAGCCTAAAGCATTATAAATAATTGCTCTTGTACGAGGACTCGAGGTCAGCTCAAGTACCTTACCCATATATTCTACAGCTTCATTATAGTGCTGCAAATGCATCGCACACATGCCGAGATACGTGTAAATCAAATCACTTTGAGGAAAATGGCTCTGTAGCTGTAAAAACAACCGATACGCCTGTTCAAACATCAGTAGCTTATAATAACCTTGCGCTTTCACAAAATCAGTTTGCTTCATAATTTCTTCATTAGAAGTTTCCGGATGGGCGTAATTGTTAGATTGTCCACAGTTTTTTTGTAAAACACCTAATTTTTCTTCAAAACTGAGCCATTCCTCAATGATGCCATCACTCATATCCTTTAACAAATTCCACTTGTAATCAAGCTCTTGCTTTTTTACGCCATTGGCCGATGGGTATTTTTGAGATATTTCATCTAATATTTCATTCATTTCAGCAAACATGTGCTCAAACATCATGTGCATCCCCCGCTCTCAACAAGAAATGATGTGAATCAGGTTTTAAGATACCTTCATTTTTTGTTGAAAAGCGCCTTTTCATTCCCACAGGCATTAATTACATACCTGCGCAGTCTGTAAAGCAGTTAGCGAATCGTAGCATGTAGTTCTTGGAATGCTTTTTCAACTGCTACATTGTGCTCGTTGACAAATACAACCGTTGGCTTGTGACTACGAACCTCTTCAGGTGAATATTCCCCATATGAAATGATAATGACGTTATCTCCAGGCTGAACCAATCTTGCAGCAGCACCATTTAAGCAAATTACTCCACTTGCTCTTGGACCAGGAATAACATATGTCTCAAGGCGTGCACCATTGTTATTATTAACAATTTGCACCTTTTCATTTTCCACCAAGTCCGCTTGCTCCATAAGCAATTCATCTATCGTGATACTGCCTACATAGTTAAGATTAGCTTCGGTGACCGTTGCTCTATGAATTTTTGATTTCATCAAAGTGCGATACATGGCTCACAGCCCTTTCTTCGTTAAAATGACATTATCAATTAGCCGAGTGTTTCCAAATTTAACAGCAAGGGCAAGTAAAACATCACCTTGAATTTCACTATATTTTAATTCATCCTCAAGCTCCTCAAGCTCTGGAAATGAGGTTAATGTTACATAATCAATTTTGGCTAATGGTTCTGCGTTAATATGACTTATAACGGAATCCCGTAGCTGACCAATATTAACTGAATTTGAGGAAGATGTTAAGCGCTTAGCAAGCTCTAAGCTTTGAGATAACACTAAAGCCGCTTGTCTTTCATCATCACTTAGATACACATTACGAGAGCTAAGTGCAAGTCCATCCGGCTCACGCACGATTGGGCAAGGCACGATCTTCACATCTAAATTTAAATCGTGAACCATCTGTGTAATAACAGCAAGCTGCTGAGCATCCTTTTGACCAAAATAAGCTACATTTGGTGATACAATATGAAAAAGCTTGCTCACAACCGTTGTTACACCATCAAAATGTCCTGGACGAGAGGCTCCACATAAAAGATCAGTAAGCTGTGACACCTTTACATGTGTTTTAGTTGGTGTTGGATACATTTCCTCAGGTGTTGGCATAAAAACAATATCTACACCCATTTGACCTGCTAATGTCATGTCTGCTTCAAAGTCTCGAGGATATTTATCTAGGTCTTCATTTGCGCCAAATTGAATTGGATTTACAAAAATACTTAACACGACAATGTCATTTTCCTGACGTGCTTGTCGAAGTAAACTTGCATGTCCAGCATGTAGATAACCCATCGTTGGCACAAAACCTACTTGAAGCTGCTTACCGCCCTGTGCTGCCTTAAAAGTGATCTCCTTCAAATGAGAACGTAATGCATTTATTTCTTTCACTAATTTCATTGTTGTGCTCCAGTCTTTGCCCCATACAACTGATCTAATACTTCTTCATTTGCCGCAAAAACGTGATCTTCAGAAGGAAACTCCTTGGTTTTTACTTCTTTTATAAATTCAGTAATGCCCTGCTTCGCAAGCTCACCAAGATCGGCATACGTTTTTACAAATCGTTTTTCTCTATAGCTAGCCGTGTATTTCAACACGTCATGATAAACTAACACTTGGCCATCTACCTTCCGTCCTGCTCCAATACCGATGACAGGAATAGAAATTGCAGCCGAAATCGCAGCAGCAACCTCTTCAGTTACAAGCTCTAATACAATCGCAAATGCGCCTGCTTTCTCTAAAGCTTTTGCATCTTCCATAAGTTGCTTAGCTTCTTCAGGTGTTTTGCCTTGAATACGATAACCACCAATTTGATTCACAGATTGCGGTGTAAGACCAATATGACCAAGCACAGGCACGCCTGCTTTGACAATTGCATTTATCGCAGGTGCAATCTCTGCTCCACCTTCCATTTTAACCGCATGTGCATAACCCTCTTGCATAATCCGGCGCACATTACGAAGTGTCTCATCAATGTTGCCATGATAGGTCATAAACGGCATATCCGTTACGATAAACGTATGCGTAGCCCCTCTTGCAACACTACGACTATGGAACACCATGTCATCAATCGTAATTGGAATTGTGGAGTTATACCCTAACACAACATTAGCTAAAGAATCACCAACTAATATGATATCAATCCCAGCCTCTTCCGCAAGTCGTGCTGAGGGATAATCATATGCTGTGATCATCGAAATCGGATCGCCCGCTTCTTTCATTTTCTTAAGCTTAATAATGTTGAGCATTGGTTTTGTTGCCATTGGTTTGCCATCTCCTTGTTTTTTCATGTAGTCTTCTAATTCTCATGGCTACATAGCAATAAAGTGCCTAATTTCATTTTCCTTAAGATGAGGAGATAAGCACGATATGCTGGATAAGCAACTAAAAAACATGTTGTTATCCATAAAAAAAACCTTTTAGCCATTTTGCTAAAAAGGTCCGATTTCTACAAGAAGAGTCCATCCATCGTCCCTTCTGTCCCGGTCCTCTTCGGCTCTGAGCAGAATCCAACGTGTACGTTCACGCACATGTTAACTACAATCCTTATTTTATAAGTACAGCTCGAATTACGATGCCGTCTTATAGCTACAGTATAGCAAATAACATGTAGACTTGCATCTCTTAATTATTATATTTATATTTCACCTGAGTATACAATTTCAATATTTCCATCAGGCTTCCTTAGCTTAAGTCCCCCTGAACTATCCAATTCCTCTGCTACCCCGATCATTTCACCTTGATACGTTCTTACTGTTATCGTTTTACCTAAGGTTACAGATAATGCCTCCCATAAGTTTGCAATCGTAGAGAAGCCCTGCTCTAAAAAGGAGGTCATTAAAAATTCCATTTCTTTCATCACTGCACCGATAATAACAGCTCGATCATAATTTTGATTACCTTCTATTTTAAGTGAAGTTGCTCGGTGAGATAACTCTTCAGCATAATCCTGTGCCTCCAAATTAACATCAATTCCGATTCCAACGACACAATAACGAATTTTGCCATCTTCACCTGCAGATTCTACTAATATGCCACAGATTTTTTTTCCGTTGATGAGCAAATCGTTAGGCCACTTAATGCCAATTTCTAGACCTGTAATGCTACGAAGTGCCCTACATACTGCGACAGCGGTAAGTAACGTCAACCTTGAAGCATCCGCTAAGGGCAATTCAGGTTTGAGCAATAAACTCATCCATACCCCTTTACCTGATGGAGACATCCATCTACGTCCTTGTCTTCCGCGTCCAAGGGTCTGTTCTTCAGCGATGACAAGTGCACCATTGTCTGCACCTTGGTCTGCCCAAATTCGAATTTCCTCCTGCGTAGAAGTCGTAGTTTCAAGCAGCTTGAGTTGACCACCATATTGACAGCCTTGAAGTGCTTTAACCACATCTAGATGCTTCAGCTTGTCAGGCTGATGGACAAGACGATAACCTTTACGTGATACCGCCTCAAAATCATAACCCTGCTCCCGCAACTTATTAATCTGCTTCCAGACCGCAGTTCGACTAATACCAAGTCGGTTACTAATCTCTTCGCCTGATAAATATTCACCTTGGTGATCCAAAAACATTTGAAGTAATTGATCATATTCCATTTTGTATCACCTCTTTATTTGCCGCGTCGAGCAGCATTTCTTTTTCATTAGAAAGATCACCAACTGCAACTAGATAAGTTACTTTTTTCAAAAACTGACCTAACCAAGGTCCACCTTGTTTTTGCGTTGTCTCTAATACATCCTTACCTGTAATACATAATTCATGTGGAGCATATATTTTGATCTCTTCATGCCAAGCTAGGAGCTGCTCATATCGTCCAGTAGACTGGAGTAATTTTTCACGCTTAAGCCAATCCTCACTACTCTGCTTACCTAACTCTAGCTCTAGCTTGATCCAGCTTCTTCTTTGAGCTTCAAGATCTTGATTTTTAGCGAGTTTTTCATGCCACAGTTCATCAAACAAAATCAACTTACTTGTCCCTTCGGCTTCTTCATTTGAAAACGTCCAAGATTTCATCAGATCTAAGCTTTGTGAAGAAGAATAACCCAAGCCCTGCAATAACAAAGACCAACGGATTAAAGCACAATCAGTAGGTACAATCGGTAACATATTTAATAAATCCTCATTAATGTAACCAGACCAAGACATAGGAGCTTTAAAATAATGATATAACCCACTTCGCTTAATAAGTGCTAATCCATACAGGGGATCAGGTCCTAGCACTACACGAGTTAGTTCTGCACGCACACGTTCAATTGCAATGTATTTAAGCTTAGCTTTCTCAGCAAGTAGTCCAGCCCATAAGCTTTTAACTGGCCTAAAGGAAAAAACCGAGGCAAAACGAACCGCTCTTAACATCCTTAGTGCGTCTTCATCAAACCGCTCAGAAGCGAGACCAACACAACGAAGTGTCTTCGATTCAATATCCTTTGCCCCCCCAAAAGGATCAGTCAGCTCTCCATTTACATCACGCGCAATCGCGTTCATCGTAAAATCCCGACGTTGTAGATCTTCAGTAATGTCGCTCACGAACTGTACTGAGGAAGGTCTACGATGATCGCCATATGTAGATTCAGTACGGAAGGTCGTTACTTCAAAGTGAAATATGTTTTCCATTAATACAGTCACTGTGCCATGCTGTAATCCCGTTGGGATGACATGATCAAATAACGCTATGACCTGTTCAGGTGTAGCGCTGCTCGCTATATCCATATCATGTACAGGTCTTGACATCAATTCATCACGAACACAACCACCTACAAAATAACTAGGGTAACCAGCATCCACTAGCTTTCTAAGCACAAGCTCCCCCTGCGCTTGCATCAGGGGGTCTACTTGAGTCCAACTATTATTTATTGTCATTCATCCTCACTCCTTAGTTAGAAGGTATAGGACAATTTTCTATTGCTGTATTCCTTGTTCTATGCCTAATACACGATAATAAATTTGCTCATATTGACTCATAATGGTTGCACTGCTGAATTCATGCTTAGCACGCTTAATACATGCGGCTTGCATTGCCTTAGCTAATGTATCATTACTTAATAGCTGGCTAGTGTATTCTGCCATCTGCCCTGTGTCTCCGATCGGTGCAAGGAAACCTGTTTCTCCATGCGTTACTAATTCTGGAATGCCTCCTGCTTGACTACCTACCGTTGGGACACCACATGCCATCGCCTCTAATGCAACAAGCCCAAAGCTCTCTTTTTCAGAAGGCAATAATAGTACATCTGCCATTGAAATAACCTGTGCAATATCATCTTGTTTTCCAAGGAAATGAACACGCTCTTCAAGGCCCATCTCTTTGATTTTCCATTGAACCTTAGGAAGATCAGGTCCTTCTCCTACAAAAAGTAGTTTTGAAGGGATTTTTTCATTCACCAGACTAAAAATATCCACAACATCCGCAACCCGTTTCACTGGTCGGAAGTTAGAAATGTGCATCAATACCTTTTCATCGGCGGCAGCAAAATCGTTTCGACACACCTTGGCGTCCCGTGGGAAATAAACATTTTCATCCACAAAGTTATACGTTAAATCGATATCTCTTGTAATATCAAGTGCTTCTCTTGTCTGTTTAATTAAATCGCCTGAGACACTCGTAACCGCATCACTTTGATTTATGGCTAAACGAATTAAATCCTTGATGGATTGATCTTGTCCTAGGACGGTAATATCCGTACCATGCAAGGTGGTAACGACTTTTAAGTCTTCTCCCACCATCTGTTTTGCTAAAAAGGCACACACAGCATGTGGTACAGCGTAATGAACATGCAATATGTCTAGTTTTTCTGTTTTTGCTACTTGTGCCATCTTTGTAGCTAATGAAAGGTCGTAGGGTGGGTAGCGGAATACATAATAATCACTAACCTCAACCTCATGACAAATAATATTTTTATGAAAGCTTCCTAAGCGAAAAGGTACACCATGACAGATGAAATGTACCTCATGCCCCTGTTGAGCCAGCAATTTCCCAAGCTCTGTAGCCACTACACCTGATCCGCCAATCGACGGATAACACGTAATGCCAATTTTTAATTTTGGGGCCATGTACATAAATCCCCCTTCTCGTTTTCATAGTCAAGTAATACCTAATAATTAAATAATCAAACGAAAGCATCAACAACAAACGGAGTTTTGACCGCAAAGCCCTCTGCGTATTGGATTAACTTTCGTTGTCCTAATAATGCATCTCTAGCCTTCACCCGTTCAATGTATCCCTGATTGAGTGGTGTCAATACCACATCATCTTGCGGCGAGGCTTGTCCAAATTGAGAAGCATAACACATCAAGGCTTTTTCCTTTTGCTCATAATACGCTGTTACATCCACTAGCAGATCTGGCGTACGCCAATCATTGATAAAATAATAATATATTTCAGGTGCAGGAATACTAGGAATTTCAGGCATAAACTTGCGTAGCTTAGCATTAAAGACTGCTTCTTCAACTAATTTACTACAAGCGATATGATCGGGATGACGATCCTCCCAGTAAGGTGCAAAAATTACTTTTGGCTTATGCTCACGAATTACTTTCGTAATTTGCTCAATATGCTGAGGGGTGACAAATAAACCTCGATCACTGAGTCCTAGATTGCCACGCCAAGTAATACCTAAGCTTTTTGCTGCTGAAGCCGCCTCCTGCTTACGTAATTCTACGTTTCCATTCGAGGACAATTCAGCTTCCGTTAAATCACAAATGCCGACTTTAGCGCCCAAATGTACCTGCTTTGCAATGACACCTGCCATCCCAATTTCAGCATCATCAGCATGAGCACCAAAAATAAGAATGTCTAATCCATTACTCATGATGACAATCCCGGTTTATTTTGTTCCACCAGCTCACGCCAACCAAATTCTCCACGATCCAGTGCACGCACCAAAATTTCAGCAGATGCCATATTGGTCGCAACAGGAATGCCATGTACATCGCAAAGACGAAGTAATGCCGTAATATCTGGTTCATGTGGCTGAGCGAGTAGCGGATCTCTTAAGAAAATCACTAAATCCATTTCATTTTGAGCAATCATGGAGCCAATTTGTTGATCCCCACCTAATGGACCTGATAAAAAACGATGAATTTTTAAATTTGTACTTTCCATTATGCGAAGGCCGGTGGTTCCTGTTGAATAAAGCTTTTTATCTTTAAAGACATGCTCATACGCAATTACAAAATTTACGATATCTTCTTTTTTGCGATCATGTGCAATAAAAGCAATATTTATCATAGCGATTATCTCCCTTATCCATCAACAAATTGTTCAAAACCATAAACCATGCCTTGGAAGGTGACCACTTTTTTAATGGCCAAATTAACGCCTGGCATATACCCAGCACGTTCATAAGAGTCATGTCTTATTTTTAGTGATTGACCAAATCCCCCAAAAACAACCTCTTGTTGTGCAAACACCCCTGGTAGTCTTACGCTATGGATACGGAAGCCATTGTAATAGCCACCACGAGCACCATCAATGAGTTCTGTTTCCTCAAGCGCCCCTTGGCGAATTTCCTCACGATTTTTTGCAATAAATTCTGCAGTATTAATCGCTGTTCCTGATGGCGCATCTAGCTTGTGATCACCATGGTATTCAATAATTTCGACATGAGGAAAATACTTCGCTGCTTGCGCAGCAAATTTCATCATTAGAATCGCACCAATAGAGAAGTTAGGTGCAATAATGCCTCCGATTCCCTTCTCACGACACTGCTTGTCCAGATCTTCAATTTGCTCTGGTGTAAATCCAGTTGTCCCTACGACAGGAGCCACACCATACTTAACTGACAGCACTGTATTTTTATATGCAGATTGATGCGTTGTAAAATCAACGAGCACATCCGGCTTACTCTCCACTAAAGCTAACTCTAAGTCAGTAGTGACTTTTACCCCACATGGAGACACACCTGCCAATATACCAGCATCTATACCTTCATCTGATAAATTTACGGCGGCTACTAGACAAAGCTCTGCATCTTCTAGCACCATTTTTATTACTTCTTTGCCCATTTTGCCGCCTGCTCCCGCAACAGCAACTCTGATTGTTTCCGCCATAATATCTCCTCACATTCTAAAGTATTGAGTAATTTTGCAACCCTGTACAACTTGCTATTCTCTACTTGTGGGCGAATGTAATACATCATATGAACAAATGGACTAATTGGTGTCCTTTTTTGTCCATCTATTTGCATCACGCGTAGAAAACTTCTGCATGACTTTATCATGCGCCTCTGTCAAATCAATGCCTAATGAATTTGCAAAGCAAATTACAATAAATAAAATATCTCCTAGCTCAAGCTCAATTGAATTATCAGCTTCCTCAGCCTTTTTTGGCTTCTCACCAAATTGATGGTTCACTTCTCTTGCTAGCTCACCCACCTCTTCTGACATACGAGCCAGCATACTTAAAGGGCTGAAGTACCCCTCTTTAAATTGGGATATGTACTGATCTACTTCCTTTTGCATTTCCTCAAGAGTTTTATTATTCGACACATCTTCCTCCAACAGTAGTTCAGGTTTTATTCCTATGTTATCGTAAAGGCGTTTTGAAAACAAATCATTTTTTAAAGGAGACAAAAAAAGGTATACTATGGAAGGGAGTATGCAATCACTTATTTCAGGAATCAAGCGAGGGATTTTATGAACAAGACAAAACTGTGGGATCATGTAAAAGCGGTATTACCTTTAATGTTAGGGACTGCCATTTATGCGTTTGGCCTGTTGTATTTTATCATACCTAACAAGCTGATGGAGGGTGGCGTAACAGGGATTACCATCTTGCTAAATTATGCGTTTGGGATTTCTCCGTCGCTATCAAACTTACTACTTAATATTCCACTCTTTTTGCTGGGATGGCGTATTCTTGGTGGAAAACAAATTGTGTACACTGGGATTGGTATTGCATCTTTAACTTTTTTTCTGTGGTTGTTTGAGCTACTTATTAATGGGAATTGGATTGCCCCGTTCATTACGGAGCATGACTATATCCTTGTTTCCTTATATGCAGGTGTGACGCTTGGAGCAGGCTTAGGCATTGTGTTTCGCTTTGGTGGAACAACTGGAGGCTCAGATATTATTGCTCGAATTTTAGGTCGTAAGTATGGCTGGAGTATGGGACAGGTCATTTTATTTATTGATATTGTCATTATTGGCTTGTCTTTATTTTATATTAAAAAAGAAAATATTTTGTATACGCTTGTAGCTGTGTTTATTGCTTCTAGGGTTATTGATTTTATTCAGGAAGGGGCTTATGCCGCTAAAGCATTCACCATTATTAGTGATCATGCCCCTACAATTGCGGATATTATTACGAAAGAGATGGATCGGGGTGTAACCTTGATTCCGGCGATTGGTGCTTATTCTCAGCAAGCAAAACATATGGTGTATTGCGTTGTTTCTAGGCAAGAAATTAGACGATTGCACAACATTGCCAAATCTGTTGATCCTCGCGCGTTTATTATTATTAGTGATGTGCATGACGTACATGGGGAAGGCTTTAAGGAAGAGTAACAATATGATCCTGCTCTCCTTTATATTTGCGCCAAGCTGTATACAGCAGTGACAACAAAATCCAACCACCAATAAGCATGACTAACCGCCAAGGGTGCTGGTTATAAATGATAGGTAAAAATACTGGATCATGTGTAGCCTTGCCAAACAATTGATTTAATGCCAGCTCCCCTTGCGACAATAACCCCTTCCACACTTCCCAATTGGGTTGCGACTGCTGGCTAAGCTTGCTTGCATAAGACATCCAAGAATCAAACTGGGAGATCGTGGAGGCGTCTCTGACGATAACTGCAGCAGGTCGAATTAATTGATAATTTTCATTTAAGTGGAGGATGGCTGCCTGAAGCTTATCCTTATCTCCATTTGTTTGGGCTAGGTTCATGGACTTAAACTGCTCTGTCATCACTTTATAGTAATTAAGCCACAAGCCCGCTTTATGGTGGAGCATACTATTTACAGCTAACCGTAAGCTAGCAGAGCTTCTTTGCCATTCCTCCTCTGAAATAGACACAGAAACGATGACTTGCTGGACATCCATAATTGCTCCGGCTAGTTCATGAATCCCCTCAATTGATGTTAACTGTTTAAAGGAAATACTTTTTACCATTTCTACTACAATGGATAATTGCTCTTGAGATTTGCTAACATTCCCACTTTGCATGTATTGGTATAATTGCTCTGTTGCTGCCTCCAATTGCTGTAGCTTTTGTCCTTGTTGCTGAGGTTGAAGTTGTGGCACTGATTGTGGAGATTTGTTCTCCATAGCAAAAGCAGTTGTCGTTGTTGTCAATACTCCCGTCACTCCCACACAAAGAGAAAAAATGAGAACGATAGCAAATTGTTTAGAGAAGCGTAATAAGCTTGGCATGTGATCCCCTCCTACCATCATCGTATGGTAGGTTGTCCGAGGTTAGAACTCAGTATATTTTGTGTATTTTGTATATTTAGTCCTTTAAAGATTGCTATTTGTCTTACGAGTCTTATACATAACCATCCAAGAAGCTAGACCACTTGCTAGCGTCAAAGCTATAGTAAATATCATAACGGCTCGAACATCATCATTTAACGCCTCAGGCAACCAAGGGTACACCTCATAGGTATAGTCTATAAAGTCATTTAGCAACGTCCAAGCCATAGCACCAATTAAGGCTGCCGTTCTAAATTTAAATAATGATATATAGAGTAACGCCTCCACAGCCATCGCTAAATGAGAGAAAATTAACATAAAGTCTGTCGGCTGTAGGCTCATACCTTGATAAGCTCCTGCAAGGATCATACTGACTGCCCATATCCCATACTTAATACTTGTCACCACAGCCAGTGCTTCAATAATTTTAACCAAAGTAGAATTGCGGCTTGAAGGCTGCAAAAACAACAAAAAGGCGATTGAAATAGTGAAAAACAGGCTCGCAGTTGGACTGTCTGGGACAAACACAATTTGCCACCAAGGTTGAGTTCTCCAAGTCAAGGTAAGTTGTGATTCATACCATATGTATCCATATATTGTTCCAAAAAAGTTACATAACAGAAGCAACCACAAAAAAGGACGAGAGGATAAAAAGGGTTTGCTCCAAAAATAAGAAATTTTCAAGTCTCATGCTCCTTCCAAACTAAGTTCAATTAAATTAAAAGCTTTATCAGTAAGGTTGTCAAATTATTCATATGATTTGACAACGTAAAACTTTGACTACTGAAATTAGTGGTTGACAACGTTGGAGGTGGAAGCTTCGGAACAGAGGGTTCTTCCGATCGTTGTTAAAATCACACAAACGTTCCACTTCTCCAGAATCCCTCTGTCCTTCCGCTAATTTGTGCTTGTTGTCAACCACTAATTTGAATGCTGAGCCAAATTTTTATGTAAACTTGGCAAAAAAAACGAACTATTTTACCAAATTTTAATTTCAAATTGGTAATAGTTCAAATTAAAAATATAAATTATATGTAGAGAGGAAGCAAAAATAGCGAAGGGATAGAGGGATGGTGGAGAAGTGAACACGTCCGCCTTTACAGACTGTTTTTCAACCGATAAAATCTAATTCAAGAAAATCAGGCTGTAACAGGGGTCGAAGCCACCCTCTGCACCGTAGCTGCTTTCTCGGAAGGTAGCAAGTACTAATTTTTAAATAGAGACACTTAAACTTAGCTTTATTTTTTAAACATATGCTTGATTGCAATAATAGGATGATAGATTAGCATTCTTGGACCAGAATATCGCATCACTTGTTTCACTTGTGTTCGCATATTAGGGCTATAGCAATGGACAGGACAATCCTCGCAGAACGTTTTTTACTCACCAAATCGACAATGATCTAATCTCTTCCATGCGTACCGAACTAGGCTTTGGCACTCGTCACATAAGCTGGACTTTCTCTCCAACTTCTCATGTTCCTCGTGTTTCTCGTGTTTTTGACCTCTACAGTAAACCTCAACCATCGTTTTCAACACTCTTTTCTCAGTGTCTATTCGATTTAAGCGCATGAGGTTACTTCTCGTTTCGTTTTAATTTTCGTAACAAAAAAATAGTATTTATAAATAATGACAAGTCCTATGAAAATACGAAGAAAAAGTAGATCGGTTAATATAAATGCAATAATAAGCATGGTAGACGCAAAGGATAAAATGCTAATTTTTGATTTGAGCGACATTTCTCGATGTTGTATAAATTCGTGTAAATATTTTTTATATAGCTTTGTAGACAAAAACCAAGTATTAAAACGTGCTGAACCTTTTGCAAAGAAAAAAGCAGCTAACAATAAAAAAGGTGTGGTTGGCAACACTGGCAGAACAACACCAACTGCACCTAGACCAAAAAACAAAAAACCTAACCCAATATAAATAAATTTCAAGGTTGATCCCCCTATCCAGTTTTTTATATCTAAATAATATCTAAATAAGTTGATAATCATTATCAACATCATTATATATAATACTGGAAGTGGACTTTGTGACTGATATCACTATGTACATAATAAAACCCGAAGGCTCATTTAAGTCTTCGGGCTATACGTTAAACTAATTTTTGTTGTTTCGATAATGTGTAATCTTCCTTAAAACTACTTCTCCAATGTTTTCAGTTCATCCGTCAGGAGCCGGAAGGCGGCTTCATCGCCTTTGACTAAAGCCAGATCAATCTCATCGTATATTTGCTGACAGCGATGTCTACGTAGTGCCTCATCCCATATCATTTCCGCTGCCAAGCCAAGCATCACTTCATAAGTAACCTTCATTTTATCCATAGGATGCACCTCCAAACTGTAATTTAAAAGTGAATGTACTAAAGCATATTCACCATAAGCATTTGTCGAGTAGATAATCGCCCCTCATTTGATTGAAAGTGTGTTTGCCTACTTCTTGTTGTACAGGCTATGAATTAGACTTTGACCTATTGGTGTAATTTGTATGTAACGTTCTTTAAGCTCATCTTCGCCAAGTCGCAGTACCCCTAGATGTAAAAGCATACGCACAATTCTTTCTTCAAAAATTGAGGCAGATGTGTCATAATAAAACGGTTTAATTAGCGGCTCAATCTGTTCAAATAACGAGCCGAGATGAATCCAGTTGCTACTGTAGGCAAGCGTCCAATACAGTAGGGAATGCAGGTTAGGAATTGGACCTTTATATATTCTTAACCATAATTCAGCAAAGCGTATCATGCCAGTTGATTCATTATTTTGTAAATAGCTGCTACCTGATGACGAAATTTGCAGTCGATCTGCTTCCTCGCGAATTAATTTTTCAGCAAATGCGTAATCATAAAGAAGCGAAAACCGACTAGGGTAGTCTTTAAAATGTCGCCCATAACCAAAACGCCAACCTTTGCCCACTAGCGGCTCGCTGACATGAAATAACTCCATTAATTGGGCTTGATGCTGACGATAGATTGCCTGTTCACTATTGAGTGGGAGTTGATGCTCACTGACATATCGCAAAAATAAGAGCAGGTCATCTGACATTAAGCCAATTTCCTCCCTGTACACAGGAATGTCAGATTTCATTTGCTTAATATTTGCATACAATTTTTGTTTTAGTGCATTTTTAAAACGATCAATTAAATCCTCAGGAACCGAAAAGGCATAACGGGTATGTTGGGTTGCGCCTTGAAACAACCACCCGCGTTTTCTAAAGCGAGTAATTACATCCCTTGGATTTTCTTTTCCTTTATCTGCATCTGTGAACTTAGATTGTACAGCAAACGCAATTAACTCCTCTAATGTAAAATGTCGGCGTGAATCAAAAATAAGAGAGTTCAAAAAACGAATGTCCTCTATACTCATCTCAGCAACATAGTGTTCAACATATTTCCTTTGCCCAAGCACCTGCAACACATTTTGAATTAATTCATGTTTGGAATTAGGATTACATTCACATTCATAATGTGAAGCAATTCGATTTAGCTGTCCGATATCGGCAAAAGAAAGCATATCCGCTAATTTCATGTTTTACCGCCTCGCTGTTTTACTATCATTATGGGAAAATATACAACTTTTATTCCACTTTTAACAAAAAAAGCATGTACTTTTCTGCACTTTAACAAGAGATGTAAGAAAACACAAAAAAACAGGAACAGCTAAAGATGTCCCTGCTTACTATGCAATTCCGCTTTTCATATTAATGAGTTTCTGCTTCTTCCAAATGACGAGTACAATTGTAAAGTAACAAATCCCACTCTTTCTCCTGCTTTTCCAAAATGGTTAAGGATAGATTGCCAAGCCGCTCTGTATATCGATTGTCATATAACGCATTGTAGAGCTGAGCTAAAAAAGCACCATGTGACACCACTAAAATGTTAGCATCGGGATGCTTGTGAGCTAAATCCTGCATAAACGCTAAAGCTCTTTTCTGTATCTCCACATTGCTCTCTTGACCAAGGTCACAGGTGTCCCATTGTTTCCCCCATTTTGATTCACGCTCTTCGGCAGTCAGCCCTTCAGCTAAACCAAAGGAACGCTCTCTAATTCGTTGATCAGGCTCATACACAGGAATATTTAATACCTTAGCAATAATTTCTCCAGTTTCTTGGGCTCTGGATAGTCCACTCGTAATTATAAAATCCCATTTGTAATCCTCTTGCTTCAGTCGAGCTGCTAATCGTTGTGCTTGTGCTCTGCCTTCATCATTTAGAGGGATATCGCTTTGTCCTTGAATCCTTCCTGCGACATTCCAATCTGTAATGCCATGTCGTATCAATCCAACAATCATGTGATATTCCTCCCTTTTTTATTAAGCATTATATCAAAAATCAACATATATGAAAGTCTTAAGCTTATAAAGTGATTTAAAAAAGCAAAGTATTAAGGAAGGATTCCCTCATTTACTTTGCTTATGTAGACTTGAACTCTTTATTTTTTTATTCGGCGCAAGCCTTTCCATGAGAATAAAACTAACCCCATACCTGCAAGGGATAAAATCATCCAATATTGGGGATAGGTTGGTCCAATTTGTGCAACAAATGGTGCAACAATGCCCCTTGATACATTAGATAAATTTACAGAAATAGCTCCAGTAGAATCTACACCTGTAGTTGCAACCGCAGCGGGAAGAATGCCGGTTTGGCTAGTAATGTTATCACTTTGTCCTGTAGAGTTACTAAAAACAAAAAATAATGAACTACATATAAATACAATAAAACATCCTGCTGCCCACATCGCCAGACGACTTCTAAAACCTCTAGCTGTTGGTGTCCCTGTTTCTAGAGCGTCAGCTAATAAATCACGTTCTGCAAAAATACGTGCCATTACTGAGCGATTGATCGCTTCACCTTGTTCATACGTCACTTCATGAGCATAATCTTGAATGATTTCGAGACTCTCCTGCCAAATTGCATATTCAGCCGCACAAGATTCACAACTCATAATATGCCAATCAAATGCTACACGCTCTGGATGATCAGGAGGTAAATCCGAAATCAATCCAAATAACTCTCGTGTTTCATCACAATTCATTTGCTCTTCATCCCTTCGTATTGCTCAAAGACAGGTTCATAATAATAGGGCTCAAGCTGATTTTTAACACTGCAGCGTGCTCGGAAAATTAAAGATTTCACAGCACTTACACTTTGTCCTAAAATCGTCGCAATCTCTTGATAATCCATTTGGTCATATTCACGTAAAATGAGAGCAGCGCGTTGCTTTTCCGGTAGCTTATTAATTGCTTCACGCACCTTGTTCACCTTTTCCCTACGAAGCAATGCCTGCTCAGGTACAATATCACTAGAGGCAACAGGAACATATCCACTTTCTTCAAGCGGAACATTTACACTTCGTTGTTTACGTAGCTCACTCAGCACTGTATTTCTTGCAATCGTATACAACCAGGTTGAAAATGAAGCATCTATTTCTCGAAAGGAGTGTAAGCTCCGATAAGCTTTATAAAAAGTTTCTGAGCACAGATCCTCTGCAAACAACTCTAGCTGAGCGCTTTTGAGCATATGATAGATAAAGGCCAAAATTTTGCGTTGATAGCGCCGCATCAATTCAGAATAAAGCTCTATATTTCCCTCTTTAATTTCATGTATTAATTGGGAATCGGTCATTGTAAGTGCGATCCTCCTCGCCCCTTTTTACCTACTTCTTCCCGTTTCGATCCCTATTAATAGTACCGATTCGGGCATAAAAAGTTGCGTTCTCTATGTAAATTTTTTATTATTTGTCAAACTGTTGATTATTATACCATAGTAATTATCACCAATTCACTTTCATAGTCCAAGTTGGGACAATATGACGATATCACCAAAAATGATAGTGCTTTAGAACTATATTCATTTCAAAAATATATTTGTGATGTATAATAGGGAACGTGGAAATACCGAGAGGATGAGTACAGATGAAGTATACAATTGGGATGAGAAATATAAAAACAGCGATTGCTATTTTTATTACAGTCATGATTTCAGCTTTATTGAAGCTGGAGTATCCTTTTTATGCGGCTATAGCCACGATTATCTCGATGGAGAATTCTGTAACTAATTCCTACACTGCAGGACGTAACCGAATGATGGGCACTTGTGTTGGTGCGGGAGTAGGGCTTATATTTGCTTGGATTAAGCCTCATGATGCCTTATTTTGTGCAATGGGTATCGTCCTTGTCATCTATATATGTAATTTACTGAAATGGAACAAGTCTATTTCCATTGCTAGCATCGTATTTTTGGCGATAATGTTAAACCTTAATCCTGGTGAAAGCTCTTTCTATTATGGAATCAACCGTATTTTTGATACGCTGATTGGTGTGAGTGTAGCCGTTCTTGTCAATTACCTCATCTTTCCACCTAAGCATGAATTTAATCTTCATATTGCACGAAAAGCATTGATGAAAGATTTAATAGATATCTCTAACCAAGTTCTATTTGAAAGCAACAATAGTGGGATAAAGGATCTTAAAAAAGGGATCAGCAACCTGGAAAAGCATTTTGCACTTTGTAAAGAAGAGTTTCATTTAAAAAAAGACTTGTCCTCATTAATGAATCAAATCCAGGAGGAAATTGATATTATTAATCATATATATGCACATATGCGTATGATCCAACGTCTACATGGCGACCCAGGTGTACAATCATTTTTAACCCAAGTTCAATCCTTAGACACTTCCACACAAGATATTGTTGTGGACTACCACATGCAATGTATCCTTCAGGAGCTTCATCTACTAGGGATCTCATTACCTGAACCTCAGCAATCTTAACATTTTCTTAATTTTGTAAAAAACAGCGCTGAAAAATTGACACTAAATTGTCATTTACATATAATCTAACTGTTCTAAAACCTTTATTTTGAATTTAATCTATCATTTAGGAGGGTGGATATTATGGGGAATGAGCTACCATTTACTAGAATAGGTTATCACTACTTACCAACAACAAATATTAATGACTCTATAAGTTGGTATAGCAGCTACCTTGGTCTGCAACTAAGTCAAAAATTTATGGATCGAGGCTCCTTTATTGCTGTAATGCAATATCCTCATAAAAATGCAATTGCTCTCGTTCTTATTGAGACAGCTGATTCTAAGCCATTAGAAATTATTCGTAATGGTACCCGTTTTCCAGTGCTAACTATGAATTGTCCTAATATCGAAAATACGTACCGGATCTTAAAAGATAAAGGTGTTGCCGTTGAAGCCATACACACATTAGGAGACGGTGAAGCTAAATACTTTTATTTTAGAGATCCTGAAGGAAATTATATCGAAGCAGCATGGTCACAATGGGACCCTATAGACGAAATCAAGGATACCTTTCTTTAATAAGTTTAAGCACAATCAGATATAACTAACAAAACCTAATGTACAGAACCTAACAAGGAAAACGCCACTAAATAAATTATTTAATGGCGTTTTTGAATTATACCAGCATACAATACAAACTTATTGCCCAAAGACCTGCAAGCTACGTAACGAAATGGTCTGCTCATCATTGCTGACTACCCGTACATATCGAGCATTCAAGCTTAAATTATTAATGTCGTTAATACTACGATCGTTATCATTTGCATTAAAGATTGTGGTCCAGCTTGTTCCATCATTCGAAATTTGAAGCTGATATGCTGTAGGAGCAAGTTTCCCCCAATCTAACACGATTCTATTCATATTGGTTTTTGCCTCTAAATCAACCTGTAGCCATTTTGTTTCCTCAGCTGAGCTTGTCCATAATGTAGTGTCATTGCCATCTGTCGCAAAGCTTGGCTTTGTGCTTACATTTGAGTTAGAGGAAGCAGTTGTTGCTTTTCCTTTAGCTAAATCTGAGCCAAATACTTGCATATTAAATAAGGAGTAACCCCATTTTGCATTTACACGCTTCGTAGCATTCAAACGCACATAACGTCCGGTGCCTGACGCCTTAATTTGCTCTACGCCACCTTTACCTGCGCTTGTACTATAGATGTTCTTCCATGTTTTCGCATCATCAGAAACTTGAATCTGATATGCTTTTGCATATGCATTTTGCCAATTCAGCTGTAACCCTTCGATACGATAAGCTTGCCCTAAATCCACTTGTACCCACTGTTTATCACTTTGTTCGCTACTCCAACGGGTATTCGCACGTCCATCTGTCACTAATTCCCCTGAGAAGCTTGTCTTTTTCTCGATCGAAGAAGCTTTAGCTGCCTTCCCTAATGCAAGGTCAGGTGAGCTGCCATAAGCCTGTATCTCATAAATAGAATAACCTAGGTTAGAATCAGCAGGGACTAGACCTGTTAATCTGATATAACGTCCTTTTGAAGCTAAGCCTTGGATTCTCTCCACGCCACCTTTACCTGCTGTAGTGCTATATACGTTACTCCACGTCTTTCCATCCATTGAAGTCTGAACACGGAAGGATTGAGCATACGCTTGCTCATGCCAACGAATTGCCAACTCATTGATGTCGTAAAATCCACCTAAATCAGCCTGAAGCCATGCTGTTTGTACTGGACCACTACTCCAACGCGTATTGTACCCTTCCCCATCCATCGCTTTATCCGCGGTAAGTAATTTGCTTTCATTTTTGGATGAGGTCGCTTTTTTATTTAACATCAGATTGTTGTTATTCACAAAACCGTTATCCCCTGTATAGCCTGGTGCATTACCTACAGCACCAATCACTGGCATAAAGGCAGTATAAGTTGGGGTTAACAGCGGTGATCCCCAGTTCTTTTGAGCGATAATGCGCATCGTTGATTCTGTCCCTAATACAACCTGCTCGGGAGTTTCCGCATCAGGGAAATCAGCCCACACCTGCAAGCTAGAGCCAAGAAACTGAGGGTGACGCTCTTTTAATTTCGTACCATCTCTAAACGTTGTTGCCGTAAAACCTTCATACACTGCTTTGTTATCTGGTCTCGATTGTAGCATACCCATTACATAATAGGTCGCCTTTGAATTGGCATTAATTAAAGTGTAGCCACGTTCAATAAGCTCTTGTGGAGATAAATATTTATTAGTCCAATGTTGTACTTGAATTTGCGTGCTTACTGGAGTGATCTTGCTATCCTGTAAGCCATCATTCCATATTCTTGTCGTTTTTCCTGCCTTTTGAATAATATCATTTGCCCAATTAATAAATCCAAGAAACGTATCTCTTGGCTCTGCATTTGCACCATAATGGTTAATAGCATAATCATGCATTTGCGGATATTGTGCATATTTATCATCACGCAAATATTCATCTGCGCCAATGTGGAAATACGGGCCAGGGAATAGGGCTAAATACTCCTCTAAAATCTCTTGTAACAATGTATAAGATTTATCTAAAGAAAGATCGATATAGTCGCTTTTCTTTGCACCATTTATATCAGTTAACTGTAAATCTGGATGTTGGGACAAAATTTGCCCCATATGGCCTGGCATATCGATTTCCGGAATAATTGTAATGTTGTATTGGGCTGCAAATTCAATTAATTCCTTTACTTGCTCCTTCGTTAGAAAGCCATCTTTGGATACAATTTCAGGATGCTGATCTGATTCGATTCTAAAACCTTCATTATCGGAAAAATGCATGTGGAAATAATTGTATTTCAAATACGAAATTTCTCTTATTGTATTTTTTAAAAAGTCCATGGAATAAAATTTACGTCCATTATCTAACATAAAGGTGCGTTCTGGATAAACTGCCCAGTCCTTAGCAGTTCCATGTGGAATTACCCAGCTTTGCTTTAATAATTGTAATAAAGTGCGAGTGCCATAAAAAACGCCAGAAGAGTTTTGTCCATTAATTTCAACAGTATCTGATACCACCATGTTATAACCATCATGAACAAATTGGGCTTCGTTTGCACCCATTGTCAAAATAATATCGCCTTTTTGTCCTTTGCTTCCCTTAATGACTGGAATTTCAAGTCCAGTTAAGGCACGTAAGTCTTGTGTAAGTGTTGTTGCAATCGGGGATAATTGATCTGCGTAACGTTCCTGCACCACAATTCTCACATTAGAATCAAATTCATAATGCCCTACTACACTACTCCAGCTTTGAATCGCTGGGATCGTATTAAGTGCCGTATTTGTCGTCGTATTACTTAAATTGTCGACTTTACTGTCAGCACTTGCTGACAAAGGCATCCCCCAAATCAATAACGTAAAAGCTAACAAAATTTTAAAACAATGTTGCGTCTTCAAAAACCTCATAAATTATACCTCTCCAATTCGTAAGTCTTTTTGCTTAAAAGTAGCGTACTACAGCTTAAAACCCTTAATCTTCCTTACCTTGTATTGTTTCATACAAGCCAAACTTCGACAACCCCTTTGAGCAAACTAAAGGAAAAAGACAGCAGCCTGGTGATATTTTTCATACGCATTTTTTCGTCTATAGTTGCGGTTTTTGACAAATCACAAAAAGGTACCCCAACGCAATCGCTTCTTACGTTTAGGATACCTATAATATCATTTAATCATTTAATCTTAAAATTAACCTTGATCTATAAGCTTACCATCCTTCAAATAAAGCACACGATGACACCATTCTAGCATTCGCTCATCATGCGTCACCATCACTGCTGCCTTACCTTCCAACTGCACCTCATCAGCAATCATTTTCACGACTTCTCTTCCTCTTGTATAATCCAAGCTCGCAGTAGGCTCATCAGCTAACAATATTGCTGGATTATTCATCCACGCTCTAGCAATCGCAACCCGTTGCTTTTCACCACCAGATAACTTCTCTGGGTAATAATGCCGCCGTTCCCACATGCCTAAACGTGTCAGTAGCTCTTGTGCACGCTGTTTAGCCATTGCTTGCTCCGTTCCTGCCAGCTTAGCAACAAATAGTAGCTGTTCTTCTACCTTTAGATAAGGAATCAGATGTGCGCTCTGAAACATAAAGCCAATTTTATGAAGTCGCAAATCAGATAACTGTTGCTTTGTTTTTAAGCCTATTGCTTCACCATCAATTTTAATCTCTCCACTCGTTGGTGTCACCAATGCACCCGCAGTTGATAAAAAGGTGCTTTTGCCTGAACCTGAAGGACCTAATACTGCGACAAACTCACCTTCCCGCACCTCAAGCTCTAAACCAGCTAACACGGATAATGTACTGTCACCATCACCATAGCTTTTAGTTACACCGCTCATTTTCAGCTTTATACTCATCCTTCTCCGCCTCCAATCGCAACCAATGCATCGATTTTTGCTACTCTAAATACCGACACTACTGCACCTAACAAGGACATGACTAATAACAATACACAACTCGTCCCTACGGCGTTAGCGTCTAAATTAAATGGCATCGTGGATGGTAAAATGAGTGTAATGCCCCAAATAAGTAATAAACTTACCATTAAGCTAAGTAAAGATAAAATAAACACTTGCCCAAGCACACTCCGCGCTAAATAGGAGGTTTTGGTACCCATCGCTTTTAGAATGCCAAATTGACTGCTTTTTTGCATCGTAATGACATAAAAGAAAACCGCTAAAACTAACGCTCCAATGACGTATAAGAATGCAATCATCATCGTTAACGACTTTTGCTCGCCTGCATATCCAGGAATATTTGCAATCGCTTGTTTTTGTGTAATGATTTCTTGTCCTTTCAGTTCTGTGTTAAGTTGCTCCACTTGCTCCTTATCGATATCTAAAGCAAATACGTTATACAAAGGTGTCTCTTCTATCGACTTTTGTCCGTTGGATCCCTTCATCAGCTTCCAATCCGAAAAGGAAACAAAGACGACAGGCATATGACTATACGATTGATTTTTAGTGTAGCCTACAATGGTAAAGGTACGCCCTGACATTTGATCTGTAATTTGACTTCCAAGTGTTAAGCCTTCATTTGCTAGCTTACTATCCACAATCACTTCTCCACTTGTTCCTTCTCCATCCCCTGCTCCATCGTTAGGGATACGACCTTCTGTTACTTTAGGTGCCAAAGCCCCTTTCATATCAATTGCAAAAAAGGTAACATCCTGCTTACGATTTAACTGTTCAACTGTAACCGTGCTGGTTTGAACCCCAAGTGGGGACACCTTATCTTTTCCAATCAAATCTTGTATTTGCTGTAAATCCTTTTCACCTAGTTGTGATCTTCTAAAAGTTTGATCAGCATCATCTTGAATAGAATAGTAGTGTGTAGGAAATTGCTCTAATGCTGACGTATTCGCATAAGACAAGCCCTTAGCTAGACCCGTCACAAATAGCACTAAAAAGGATACTAGAAACATAATTGTAAAAATAAATACATACTTCATTTTTGAATGCCTTATTTCTCGCCAGGCAAGAAACATAAAAATCCCCTCCTTCTGTATAATCACAGTGTAAGAGGGGTGTGTGAACGGAATATGAATAATCAATTACAAATGGGATTCTATTTATAAATCAGTACTTGCCAACGACGGGAGGGGGAGCTACGCTCCAGAGCGTTCTTACGATTGTTGTTAAAATCAACTTCCTATTATTGAAGTATATTTATGAATGGAAGTGGATTTTCAGAGACAATCTTCAGAATCTCTCTGTCTCTTCGCTAGTTTGGGTTGGTTGGCAAGGTAACAACAAACGTAGTTCCTTCCCCCTCCTTACTCCATACCTCAACCGTCCCTTGATGTAGGTGGACGATCTTTTGCACAATGGCAAGTCCTAGCCCTGTACTGTTATCCCCATTGCCCTCACGTGAGCGAACCTGATCTACTTTATAAAAGCGATCAAATATATGAGCAAGATGCTCACTTGCGATTCCTTGCCCATTATCCTTAACATTGATCACATATTTTTCATTTTCTAGTGTTGCTGAAACTGATATTTCGCCTCCATACGGAGTATATTTAATCGCATTACTAATTAGGTTCATCCATACCTGATACAATAGCTCTTGATCACCTTGAATATGCAATTCAGGCACACTTAGCTTAATCGCCAGCTCTTTTTGTGTAAGCTTCCATTCTAGCACTTGAATCACTGCTCTAAGCTGAGCACGCAAATCATAGCTTTCAATACGTAATGCCTCCCCAGCATGATCTAATGAGGATAACGTTAGCAATTGCTTACTTAGCATAGAAAGCCGTTTACTTTCGTCCTCGATAATAGATAAATAATGCTGCTGTTGCTCGCCACTTAGCGTATTGTCCTTTAACGTATGCGCAAAACCTTGAATCGAGGTAAGTGGGGATTCAATTTCATGAGACACATTGGCTACAAACTCCTGTTTTGCCTTATCACTTCGTCCCAATTCTTGACTCATACGGTTAAACTGGTGTGCAAGTTGTCCGATTTCATCTCGTCTTCGTGTTTCAACCTTCACATTAAACCTGCCTTTGGCAATATCCTGTGTCGCTTTAGACAAGCGCGTAATCGGTCTAACAATATGCAATGTAATAATCATAACAAACAGCAAGCTAAATAGAATCGCAAGTCCTAGCAACATTGCAAAAAAGATCCTCAGCTCCCCGAATTGCACCTCCGCATCTGGACGTATAAACATCGCATGCGACTCGCCACTAATTTTAACAGGCACACCAATTGAATTAACTAGCTCATTATCAAAAAAACCTGTAATTAGTGCATTTTTAGAATAATTACCTACGCCATGATACGTTTCACCTGCTAAAACATTAGTAATTACATCTTTAGCTAAATTATAATTGCGAAATTGATGACCATAAAACTGTTCATTTCCATTTTGATCAACCATATAAATTTTGTAGCCTAGCTTGCCTACACTGTTTAAGTAATCAGCGATCCCAGTTTGATGTCCTTCAATAAAAGTACGCATCTCAGTGGCCATCCCTGTCAGCTTAGTATCATTTTGTGGCTTTATTTTCCACTGATAATACGCATTCGAGGCTAAAAAGGACAAAACACAGCTAATGGCTATAACGACTGTAAAGGCAATACACATTCTAAAATATAAAGATTTCATGACTTCACCAAATCCAGCTTATAGCCAATCCCTCGTACCGTTCGAATCATAAAGCTGTCCTCATATTGATTAAAGCGACTACGAAGGCGTTTAATATGCACATCAACTGTCCGCTCATCTCCCTCATAATCAGCGCCCCATATGAGCTCAATCAGTTCACTACGCGCAAATAATCTACCCGGATAACAAGCAAGCTGGACTAGAAGCTCAAATTCTTTTGTAGGCAACAATAGCATATTGGCCCCATCACTTACCTCATAATTTTTGCGGTCAATCACGACCTGATTTAACACAATTTTGTCCTGTGAAGGTACTAGGTATCTGCGAAACAATGCTTTTATACGAAACAACAATTCTTCTGGCTCAAATGGCTTTGTTAAATAATCATCCGTTCCCCGTAAATAACCTTGTTCCTTATCACTTAGCGCATCACGCGCAGTCAGCAAAATAATTGGAATGTCATAAGTATCTCGAATGTGCTGACATAACTCCAACCCATCCACATGAGGCATCATTACATCAAGCACTGCAAGGTCAATCATCGTTGACTTCATTTTAGTCAGCGCTTCTTGTCCATCCTTTGCTTCAATCACTAAATAACCTTCCTCCATCAAAACATGGCGAAGCAAGGTACGAATATGTGTATCATCATCAGCAATTAATATTGTTTTCATCGTAACTCCTCCTTGCTCATTTAATATAACATGGGAGTATGAAAAGAACATAGTTCTTCCTTTTCTATGGAAATGTAAGCGCTAATAAAAATATGTTGACATAATGGAAGCGTATACATATAATAAAAGTACAGTATGGTTTCTCTCCACTCCTATCCAAAATAATAGTTACTCTAAGATGAGTAGCAGATCGCCAATTGGCGGTCTTTTTTTTGTGCAAAGAGATTAGGTTTATCTTTTAAATTAATGGTTGACAACATCCCAAACTAGCGAAGGGACAGAGGGATTCTGGAGAAGTGGAACGTTCGTCTTTAAAACCAGCTTCTTACCCCTAACTTACAATCAAAAGAAGCTGGTTTTAACAACGATCGGAAGAACCCTCTGTCTCGTAGCTTCCACCCTTCATTGTCAACCACTAATTTAAGTACTAGAGTAAAGGGCTGAGTTTTTTTTTTTTTTTCAGCCCCTCCTCATCAAACCGTACGTGAGGTTTTCCCTCATACGGCTTTCCGATGTTCTTCTTTTATGCGCATGCAGATTAC
>NZ_JAGGKG010000033.1 GCF_017873435.1 Paenibacillus turicensis
AATTAGGGAATGAATGTACACCATTCGGAACCCAGCATACAGGAGGCGCTTTTTTTGTTCAAACCTCAAATTAATTCATTACAGGAATTGCTCCTTATAAGTAAGAGAGAAAAACGGCAGCTGCCAAATGTCAGGGAGAAGCACTTGTCGGTTGAATCCCCCGTTTATTCTACTCTAAATCTACTCAAAAGCAGCGTGTGTAATAAGATTGCAACACAATCCTTACACAAATAAACGTTCCCTAAGGAGGAAAATAATTATGTCTTGTTCTCAACCTAACTTAAACCCGATCACAATGTCATCTATTCCACAACCTGTGCTTTCTAGTGGCTTCACGCCAATTTCAGGGCAACGCCTTTACGTTTGTGATAACCCAGAGCCATTGAATCAAAGCACTTTTACGACACCTATCGTTACTCTATGGCAAGATTCAGTACCTAGTTCAACCTCAGTACGTTACCGCGTATTTATGTGGCATCATAATGATACTGCACAAACTATAAAATACGGATTAACTGTTGGGAATGGCGGAACTAGTCCAATTACAGTAAGTTCAATTAAATATGAAACGACGTTTACTTCTAACAATGGAGATATTTTAACAAATGCGGGTCTTTGTCTCTCTAAAGCACTTCTAGGACAAACACTAATCTCAGAAAATACAACAGTAAGTGTTCCAGGTAACTCAGTAAAAACCGTTAAAGAGTTCACACTTGCAGCTGGGCAAGTTCGTGGTCTCGTAATGGAGTTCACCCTTTCTAGTGCATCGGCGATGTCAGCTAAAATTCGCACAGTTGCAGCGAATAGTACCTCTGCTGCTCTTAATACATACCAAGGGGCCGTTGTAGACTCCAAAGGCACACATCCACGAGGAACTTGGAACTATGCCGATGTCCAAGGTAGTAACATCACACTTACCATAGGTAGCAACGGTACGTCTAACAGTGTTTCAGTCCTTGACAAACCATCTGTCTTCCCTGGTACTTTGCCAAATAGTGCAGCTTATGGCGGGATCTATAAAACAAACTTAACGATTAAAAACAACTCTGGTGCACAGACTGTAAATCTTTATCTTAATCCACGCGGGGGACTATTTGTAGGCGCCGTAAAGGTTGGAAGTAATGGTGTAAACGGTATCTCCAAAACGAAGCCAACCGAAGTCGTGAAAATTGGAGCCTTCTCTATACCAAATGGACAATCTATCACCGTTCCTATTCAAGTAACCGCAGGTGGGGGAAGCTCGACACCAATATCATTTTTTGCACAAAAGGCATAAGTTATTGATCAAGATAATCTATAGCTGATCCAAAAAAGGCGCCTACGTCTATAGCTTGACTATAAACGTAGCGCCTTCTCCTAGCTTACTTTCTACAGTAATGGTGCCGTTAAACAACTCCACGATTTTTTTTACAATGACGAGGCCTAGACCATTACCATCTTTAGAGCGGGCAGGATCACATTTGAAAAACCGTTCAAATATACGCTCCTTATCTTGTTCTGCAATCCCGATTCCTTGATCGCTAATTTTAACCTCAATGTGACCTTGTTCACCTTTTTGTCCCTGCTCTTGCGTAAGAGAGATGCCGATCAAGCCACCCTCACTTGAAAATTTAATTGCATTTTGGATCAGATTAAGCCAAACCTCCTGCAATAAAAACTCATCCCCTTGAATGGTCACTTTAGGTAACTCAAGCTCAAACTCAATTTGCTTTTTAGACCATACCGGCTCCAAAATTAAAATCGCTTTGCGTATTTGTTCATCTAATGAAAATATTGTTCCCTGCTCTCGAATAATACGGCTATCTAGTTCAGATAGTTTAAGTAAACTTGAGGATAACACAGACAACCGTTCACTTTCCTGCACAATAATCTCACTATATTCGGCAAGTTCCGCTGAGGAAAGCTGTTCATCACGAATTAATTTTGCAAACCCTTTAATCGATGTAATCGGTGTTTTAAATTCATGGGATACATTAGATACAAAATCTTTTCGCATCACATCGATATTTTTCAGCTCGGTAGTCATTAAATTAAAATCAGAGGTTAGTTGTCCAATTTCATCCTGTGTCGTCACATCCACCTGCACATCAAAGTTCCCTTTCGCCACCTCCATGGAGGCTACTGACAATCGCTTAATCGGTCTCACCATAGTTCTCACAAAAATTAAAATAACTAACGTACCAATGATGGCGGTAAAGAGAAAAACTGCACCGTTAATGAGGCGAACCCGTTCAAACTCTTCATTCATCGCAATATTACGAATTGGAATATTAATAAAAAAACGCTTAGAAATCGCATGAATTACTACCCCAAAGGCCATTGAATTTAACAGCCACCACATACATAAAAATAAGACGGTAAATTTTCCATAAATCGATTTGAAAAGCTTTGGTTTTCTAGGTTTTTTCATACGTGCTTATCCACCTTGTAACCAAGTCCTCTTACCGTCACAATCTCGAATTCCTGAATATGCTGGAGCTTTTCACGCAAGCGCCGGATATGGACATCAACGGTTCTTTCATCTGTTTCATTGTCCATCCCCCAGATTTCATCCATCAAATCTTGCCTTGTAAATATTTTTTGTGGGTAGCTCAGTAGCTTAAACAGTAAATAAAATTCTTTTTTAGGCAATTGCATGACAGCTTCTGGTGAGGAGATCGTGAGAGTTTCATAATTGAGGGTAATGTTCCCCACCACAATTTTATGCTCATTCGAAATTTTGGCACGCCGTAACAACGCAGCTACTCTTAACAGCATTTCATCAAAATCAATCGGCTTGACCATATAGTCGTCACTACCTGCCATAAATCCCTTCTTTTTATCCTCATAGCTTTCTTTCGCTGTAATCATCAAGATCGGTAAGTCTGGCTTATAGGAACGAAGCTCACTTGTTAACGTGTAGCCATCCATATTTGGCATCATTATATCTGCAATCATTAAATCAATATGCTCCTGTTCTAATACCTTAAGCGCCTCAACCCCATCCGAAGCCGTAATCACATAATAGCCCTCACGACTTAAATATGTTGTTGTCAGCTTTCGAATACTTTCGTTGTCATCCACTACAAGTATATTTAGCACTTTCCCCCTCCTTGCTTTAATTGTACCTTCCTTCCTTTAATCGTACCTTATACAATTTATAAGCTTCTCAACGCATCTATCGGATTTAATCTGCTTGCTTTACGTGCAGGCATATATCCAAATATAACGCCTACTCCTGCCGAAAATCCAAGTGCTAATGCAATCGTAGATGGAGCAAGCGAGTAGCTGACATCCATAATATTGGTCCCTACATAAGCAATGACAGCGCCAAGCACTAAACCGATGGCTCCACCAATCACCGATAAAAAGATCGATTCCATAATAAATTGAAGCTGAATTCGTCCAGGTGTAGCACCCAATGCTTTACGAAGACCAATTTCCTTTGTTCGCTCTGTAATGGATACTAACATCATGTTCATAATGCCAATCCCACCCACCACGAGGGAAATACCAGCTATCCCTGATAATAACAAGGACATCATAGACATAATTGTCTGGAACGATTGAATCATATCTCCCATATTAAAGACAGTATAAGCATTATCCTTGTAATTAAATGCTTTATTTAATACAGCTTTGATGTTGATTACCGTTTCATCCGCTAAATCAGTATCATGTAAATATACGTCAAGGCTCGTAATGCTTTTCACATTTAAATTCCGTAATGCTGTCGTATAAGGCACAACAATATTATCATTGCTAGCACCAATCCCCAGCTCATTAGCAGGACTCAATACACCTATAATCGTATAAGTAATCCCATTTATCGTTAACTTTTGGCCCACTGGATTTTTCCCATAAAAAAATTCTTTTTCTATATTGCTGCCAATAACAGCTACCGTATTTGTACTCTGAACATCAATGGGATTAATGACTCTTCCTGTCCGAAGCAAATTTGTATCCGTATTAAAATACACTTCATTTTTACCTAAAATCGATACATTTTCTTTTATTTTCCCATTATAGACGATACCTGCTTGACTTTGAACGGTGGGGGAAATTCCTGTAATGTTGTCTAGCTGCCCTATCGTCCCAATATCATCCTCACTTAACCCTTGCTTTAACGGTGTGCCCATAGCATTTACTGTAATTTTGTTCACACCTAAAGCTTTAACCTGATCACTAATGCTGTTGGTAGCACCTTGGAGTAACGTAATTAAGGCAATAATAGAGGCTACTCCAATTACGACACCAAGCATCGTTAAAAACGATCTTAGCTTATTGTGGATAATATTTTCCCATGACATTTTAATGCTTTCTAATATCATTGTATTTCCACCTCCTGCTCTGACAATCGTCCATCTAAAATATGAACAACTCTTTTTGCACGAGCAGCGATATGAATATCATGGGTAATCATCACAATTGTTCTTCCATCTTGATTTAATTCCTCAAATAACTCCATCACCTGTGCCCCATTTTTTTGATCCAATGCCCCTGTTGGCTCATCTGCTAGCAAAATTGTAGGTTCCGTCACTAAAGCACGAGCAATCGCAACACGTTGCTGTTGTCCACCTGATAGCTGGCTTGGCAAGTTTTTCATACGATCTCCCAACCCTACACGCTCTAAAATATGCTTCGCTTTCTCTTGACGTTTGGCGTAGGGAATTCCAGCATAAATTAAAGGCAACTCCACATTTTGAAGTGCAGTCATCCGCGGTAACAATTGAAAATTTTGAAATACAAAGCCAATTTCCTTATTCCGAATTTTTGCGAGTTCGATCTCGTCAAGATCGTTGATATCATTTCCAGATAACAAATAAGTGCCTGAGGTGGGTACATCTAAACAGCCAATAATATTCATCATGGTCGATTTTCCTGAGCCTGATGGACCAAGAATAGACAAAAACTGTCCAGCATTAATTTTTAAGTTCACGTCATGCAAAATGTGAAGCTCTTCCCCACCTAAGGTATATTGTTTATTAATATTTTGCATATTTAAAATTTCTGTCATTGCTGATCACTCCCAGCACCATTACGCATAGAACCCATAGCACCCGGTCTACCTGAGAAGCCTGTCCCACCTGAAGACACCTTTTTATACAAAATCGTCTCCCCAGCAGCAATTCCTTTTTTAACCTCAACCTTAGTGCCATCATTAATCCCTGTTTCAATTACAGTTTTAATCTCTTTATTGTCCTTGCCTTGCTTGAATACATAAGGCTGGTTATTATCCTCAAATGAAATTGCGCTCATAGGTAAAGTCACGACACCTTTTGCACTTTCTCCAGGTAACTGTACCTCCGCAGACATTCCTATTTTGATATCTTTATCCTTTTTCAAATCAATGCTTGCCATAAAAAACGTAATGCCGTTTACAATTTCACCTTCTTTAGCTACACTCTGAATGGTGCCCTGTACTTCTTTATTAAGTGCACTAAGCTTAACCGTCGCTTCCTTGCCTTCCTTCATAGAGGTAATATCGTATTCGTCCACTTTAACATTTACCTTTAAATGATCATAATCCACAATATTCATTAAGGGTGATCCTGCCATCACCTGTGCCTGATCCTCTACTGCAATGCTAACGACCTCACCGTTTATTTTCGCTTTAATTTTTTCTCCAGACGTCGTTGTTAATAAAGTATCCCCTTCCTCAACCAGATCCCCTTCAGCCACCTTAATATCCGAAACCTGTAGCATTTTGTCTGCGACGACATTTTGTCTATTTTTTGTTTCCACATTTCCAGAAAAGGAATAAATCGTAGCGATGTCCCCTTTTTCTGCCTTTACCTGCTCATAAGCCGAAGCCTCAGGCTTCATCCATTGCATAGCTGCAATTCCTCCAACTATCACAATCACTAAACCAATCCCTATCCATTTCTTTGCTTTTGATTTTCTTTTTCCACTCATTATGGTTGACCTCCAACAAAATTAATAATGATACATTAAATCAGCAATATGAACTAAACATGAACGAAAAAAAGCTATCTTCCTATTGTACCCAGTACAAGAAAAAGATAACTGTTATCCAAAAAGAAAAACGTGTATGTTAATTCGCCTCTATCTTGAAATCAATGCTTGACAATAAACATACTTAGCGAAGAGACAGAGAGATTCTGAAGATTGTCTCCCTCCTTATATTTCATTTTTCTCTTAAAATCAAATTCCACCAATACATTTACTTCAATAAAAAGGAATATGATTTTAACAACAATCGTAAGAACTGTCTGGATCGTAGCTACCAGCTTCCAGTCGTTGTCCAGCACTGATTTAATAAATAGAGCGATTAAAATTAGTCAAATTCCCCATCAATGATTTTATTTAAATAGATAAAGGGATTGTCCAAAAATTCCAAAACACTACATATATCCCCATATTGCTGATGCTCAGGATCATAAAAACCAATACATTTTTTGCTTGGATTCCATACGATATCAAATTCATAGTTATCAATATTAGCAGATAAACGAAGCAATTTTTTTCGTCCAAGCTTCATCGGGATCGTATCTACTAAACTATAAAACTCAATATATTGAATCGAACTGTCTTCGTCCTCACATTCAATACGTAGCTGATCCCCTTGTAAAAATTGAATTAGTTCTTTTGGAAGCTTATAGCTTTTGAGTTCAAGCCATTTATTTTCAAAATTATGAAACTCCTCAGGCTCATGTTCCTTCAAAAACTGCGCCATTTCATTATTTTTTTGACTCACTGCGATACTATACGCTCGATCTCCGTCTTTTTCTTTATAGGTTACATCCGCACCATGCTCTACCAAAAATTTAACCATAGCCAAATTGCCGAATCTCGCCGCAACGGTTAATGCTGATGCACCATAAGAATAAACCATATTAGGCTTACTATAATTTATATCTACTCCGTACTTAAGCAGGAGCTCGATTGTTTTCATATCATGATCAGAAGCCGCCATCCGCCATAGCTCTCCACCATGCTCAGTGATATCAAGCCCAAGCTCGTGAATAAGCGGAATGTTAGATTTGTTGCCATAATAAGCCTCTGTATATGCGCCAGAACCAACATGATTACGCAGGTCAAGCTTAGCCCCATGTTCAACAACATATCTTATTAACTGCTCCTTGCCATAACGAACGGCTAGCAAAAAGGCAGAATCACGGTGGAAGTTTAGCTCCACACCTTGGTTAACGAGGAACTGAACGACATCAAATTTGTTTGCAATAATAGCTATCTCAATGGGTCGTAATGAAATATTTTTGCTCAAAACTATCTCTTCATCGATATCCCACCCACGCTCCAAAGCTTGCAATAATGCATCAACATTCCCCTCATAAATGTGTACTGCGATTTCAGGTAAAGATTCGAAGTTCCCAATATCCTTTAATTTAAACAAATTACTTTCTCCCTTCATCAAATCCTCATAAAATAAGAAAATATGTTCCCCATCTTGTATAATTTTAGGATACAATATAAGTAGCTGTTTTAGCCAATGAAAGTTAGTGATAGACAGAAAAGAGGTCTACTATGAAAAGTATACTTGAACAATTATACATAGGAAAAATCACACCTGAAGAGGACATTATTCCAGAAGACCCACAGTATCGAATGATTAGTGGGCAAGTCTCTAACATGATGGAGATGTGGAAAAAGAAATTATCCCCTGAGGACTTTGAATTACTAGAGCAAATGCTAGATTTGAAGGTAGAGCTACATGCAATGCAAAATAAAGCGTGTTTCGTACAGGGGTACAAGCTAGGTGCAAAAATGACTGCTGAAGCATTATCCTAAACCTTTTTCCAAAAATCAGTTCCTTCAAAAATCAGTTCCTTCGTTAACACTTCATCACTAGACTTGTAATAACTAACCCATGCTACACGCGTAGTAGTCTGATTTTCATCATATTTACCAACAGCTTCATGTACATGCTTACTGTTGTATTGACTATACCTTACAGTCTTTTCGTTATGGATATCATCCCAGTTATGCCATCCTGCAGGATGGATATGTACGCCCATATAGCAATCAATAAACATCGTTTGCGCGTACTCACGCCAAGGGCGACCAAGAAACACATCAGTTACACCTTCCTCCGCCGTCAAATAGCAAGACTGAAAGACATAGCCATAACGACAACCTTGTGGGGTGGAGGCCGCCGTCACATAACCCGCTCCCCCATCACAATGACGTAAGCTATGTAGCTGACAATGCTCAAAATAAGCGGTAGCACCACCAAAAATAAAATCAACCGTGCCTTCAATATAACAACGATCATACCACTGACGATAGCTAACATGGTGCTCCTTTAACTCCACACCCCCAAAATGACTTTGCTTTTTAGGTGCAGGAGGAAGTGGTCCTGTGAACAAAGTATCCTGATGACCTCTAAAAACACAATTACGGAAAATAAGCTCATCTCCATGTGCATATACGGCTAGCGCTTGCCCAATCTCCTTTCCTTGCCCTGCCGTATTGCAGATCTCTAAGTTTTCGACAACAACGTCACGACCTCCAACAAAAAAAGTCGGAGTTGCAAAGGTTCCGATCTCTTGTCCTTGCTGATCCAGCTCTTTAGCGTAGCGATTCCCCGTGATCGTTACCTTCCCGATGCCAATGATATGTAAATGAGAACGATAAATTGTCACCTGTTCCTCATAAGTGCCCTGCATAATAAAAAGTACAGCAGGCTTAACTGGTGGATTTTGCTGCTCCAACACATCAATCGCCTCTTGAATGGTTTCATAGTCACAAATCGAGGATTGACCTACAAGCAAGGTCTCTACTTCACTTTCTGTAGGTCCATTCCCTGTAGTTTTACTTGCCGTAGTTTCACTTGCTATACTCTTACTTTCTATAGTCTTACTTTCTGTCGTTCCCCTTGCTGTCATTCCCCTTCCCCCTTCTTTTTTTCTTCTTGTTCTTTCTTTTCCCTTCTTGTTATTATTTATAGTTCTTCTTCATGGACTATAAGTACTTTTGCAAAAACTCTCGCCATAATACTCTCATCTGTAATGTTTCCATATGTCCACCTGTCGTAATGACGGCTTGGAAATGATCTGGTACGCCAGCTTCTTTATATTTCTGCCGCAAGCCTTGGGCTAAATGCTGTACCCCTTCAATTGGACACATTCGATCATCCTTACCAACTAAACTCATTCGAGGTTTTGGCGTAATTCGTTCTTGAATTTGTAGGGTTGTATAATATTTCAGCAAATTAGGTACATAGGAGTAAAAACCATGATGATCCAAGCCACGCTTAGCAATTAACGTATGTGCATCTACCTGTCCACATAGATCAACAATAACCTGAACTCGCTCATCCAAGGCGCCTAGCCACCAGCTCATTAGGCCCCCCATCGACATCCCGATCGTTGCAATACGAGTCTCATCAATGTCATTACGTGTACACATATAATCTAGCATTCTCCTGTTATCATAGAGCATCATGCCCCATAACACTTTACCTTGCCACAACATTTCCTTTACAAGCTCACTTTCAGTTTTGCCAGCGCGTTCATTAAACCCCCACATATCAATACAGCACACAGCATAACCCATCGCTGTTAGCTCTGACGCAAACGAAGGTTGTTGTAAATAGGGGCTACCAAGAATAAGCTCCTTTCGTCCATGACTATAATTTCCGCCATGAGAGTGGTTAAATACAACTAAAGGGAAGGGTCCCTTCCCTTCAGGCGGTAAAGCCACATAGGCAGGAACCCTTTCTATTCCGTTTAACTCTAGCATTAAGCTTTCTAGCACATACCCTTCTTGTTCAGTTTTTTGCAATAGTTTGGCTGTTATAGGCTCATTATGTGGAAGATCGCCAAGCAAATTTTCTAATGGTATCATTTCCATCCTTATCTTTTTACCTTCCTTCTAATGCTCTTTCTACTGTTTTCTACTGCTCTATCGGATTCAGCACATCGTAAGGCACAGTAACCTGTTCAATCAGTTCCTCAGGCTGACGTGTTCCTCTAGATTCACAGTGTATGACTGCAACGTTTACTCCATTTTCCACATAAAAGGCAGCACCCTCATGATTTTCAATCGTTACCCGATTAAAGGAAATATCCTTAACGTTCCCGAGGTAAAAACCACGATTATGCATATCCTGAATACCTGTCATCATGGCAGGACGTCCTGGCACCGCATTCTCTGCCATTGAAATATCGATATCCGTAAAGGTAATATCGGAAATGGCTAGTTCAGCCAAACCATAAATAAAGCCAGCGGAAGCATGGACTTGACGTGCCGTAATATGTGCAAAATGAATACGTCTAAAGCAAGGTGTCTCCTCTGTAACCGGATACGGATTTTTATCCCATACATATTTTTCTTTGCCACGTGGGCCACAAAAATAATACAGGTTTAAAATAAACGGACAAATGACATCCTCCATAACGATATTGCTCACGCGGATATCCTCGACGATCCCACCACGTCCACGTCTGGATTTGAGTCGAATGCCCCGATCTGTTTGCTTAAATACACAATTGCTAATCGTAACATTACGAATATCCCCACTCATCTCACTGCCTAACACAACCCCACCGTGCCCATGCACCATCGTACAATTGGTGATCGTTATGTTTTCACAGGCTTGGCGATACGCGGTGTCCTCTGTCCCTGCTTTAATGGCAATACAGTCATCACCCACATCAATATGGCAATTGCTAATCCGCACATTATTACACGATTCCGGATTAATTCCATCTGTATTAGGGGAATCAGCGGGATTCCAAATGGTAACATTATCAATCGTTACATTGGAGCAGCCACATGGATGAACTGTCCAGCTTGGGGAGTTTCGTAGTGTAATATCTTTGATCGTAATCCGCTTACAGCCGTCCAAACTAATCATTTTAGGTCTTGGAAATGCTAATTTATCTACTGAGTTACGAAAAATATCCCACCAGGGCTGTCCATTCCCCTCTAACACACCAAAGCCGGTAATCGATACATTCACTGCATCCTCAGCATAAATACACGAAGCGTAAACCTCACGTTTTACACCCTCCCATCTGGAGATTACGACAGGATAATGACTAGGGTCTGTACTAAAGGACAAAATCGCTCCTGGACTTAGGTGCAATTCAATGTTACTTTTTAAAATAATAGCCCCTGTATAAAACGTTCCTGAAGGAACATAAACGGTTCCCCCACCTGCTGCCTCAGCCGCAGCGATGGCGCCTGCAATCGCCTCAGTACATAATGTATTTGAATCGCTAGTTGCTCCATAATGCGTAATATCAAACACTTGTAATGCTTGCATGTAAATTCTCCCTTGCATGTAAATTTTCATATTCGACACAGGCCTGTAAAAATGCCCCTACACCTTTGAGATCGTTGCAAATGATAGGCTCACTAATATAATAAGCAAAGCTACCATCCCGCTGATCAGGCCCACCTAAACCGGCAACCATACAATTTTTGTTCAGATTAACCCAGCCTTCTTTGGTTTCCAGTACAAACTCCGCAAGGATACCCGTAAAAGCCTTGTCCAAAGTTGATTTCCATGAATGCTCTAGCAAACCAAGTCGTATCCCTTTTGCAATAGCATAAGCGATCATACTGGAGGCGGAAGCCTCTAAATAATTCCCTTTGCGTTCCCCTTGATCTACAACCTGATACCATACGCCTGATTTAGCATCCTGATACTTGCATACGCTTGTAAGCGTATCTCTTAAAATTGTACTAAGCTTGCTATAATGAGGGTCTGTCACAGGCAAAAGCTCTAATACATCCACTAGCGCCATGACATACCATCCCATCGAACGTCCCCAGAAGTTAGGGGATAAGCCAGTTTCCTTATCACACCAAGGCTGTACTTTTTTCTCGTCCCAAGCATGGAACAATAAACCCGTATTTACATCCTTCGTATGTTCATAGCAAAGGATAAATTGCTTCGTCACATCATTGAGTTTGTCATGAATATCCTGTGTACCCTGTGGGTCCAGTGCATCCTCGTTCTCTTGACCTTCTTCAAAGGTCAACAGGTACTCTAAATAAAACGGAGCGCCCATATATAAGCCGTCGAGCCAAATTTGATAAGGATATATTTTTTTATGCCAAAAAACGCCCTCCAACGTTCGTGGGTGGGATTGTAGTTGACTTCTTAGTAAATCTGCGGCTGCTTTATATTTGGATAGACCCGTTTCTGCATAGAGCAAAAATAGTAGCTTGCCATTATTAATATGATCGATATTATATTCTTCCAAATGATAACCCCGAATCGTACCATCCTCTTGTACAAAATAATCGAGGTTATCCTTAATATATTGTAAGTATTCTGAACGTCCTGTTTTGTTCCATAACCAACGGAATCCGTTCAGAACAACACCATAATCATATGACCATTTGCCATGATAGACTTTATCCTCATATAGACGTGGTGTGCGTTCCATAATAGTTTTAGCTAGCTTTTCTGACCATGCCTCAGTCATTTCCTTAGTTTTTGCCTTAGTCATTTTGGAGGTCAACTCCTTTTCATAATAAAAAATAATCAAAAGGTAGAGTTAGAGTATGGGAATTGATTTAGTCCTATCTCTTCTACCTCTACCTAATGTTCTACCTACTCTTCAACATTATTTATGAATCGCTTTATAGGCTTCCTCATATTCTTGAATAATTTGCGCGCCACCTGACTTTTTCCATTTTTCTACACTTTCTTTAAATGCCGCTACATCTGCTTTACCAAGAATATATTTATAGGTCGCATCTGTAATCTCTTTTTGTAGCTCAGAGCCTTGTGTATTATAAGTCTCAGACTCTAGCGAATAAGCTGGGTTTAACACTGCATACTTAGCATTGTCTTGAATTAACTTATCTGATTGTTGTTTTAAAGGGTCAGCTGAATGAATGCCATAGCCATATTCCTTTGGTCTTGAAGAGGAGAATGGCTGTACCTCTTGCTGCCACAACGTATTGTCAATAATTGTCACTGCCTTATCTGCATCGATACTGTAGTGCACGCCTTCAATTCCGTTAGTCATCAGACGATACGCATCTTCATCCATGAGATCATTTACAAATTTCAGCACTTGCTTTAGCTCAGCTTCATCCTTCACTTCTGATCTTGGAAATGCAAGCAAGCCACCAATCCCATTGTTTGCTGCCCAAATTGCTCTATCTTTTTCATTACCAGTAGAAGTGATATCATTCACTAGAACCAGCTCCATATTGTCTTGAATTCCTTTGGCCATATTAAGCAAGTTTTTTGCATCTACTAATGCACCTACGTATATTCCTGCTTTGCCCTGTGCAAAGTTTTGCTGTTGATCTGTTTTAGCCGTTACTGCAAAATCCTTATTAATGTAACCGTTATCATAAGCTTGCTTCATAAAGTCCATCGTTTTAATATAAGCTTCTGTATCAAACTCTGGGGTCATTTTTCCGTTTTCATCGACATGCCAATTGTTAGGTGTACCAAAATAAGAGCTTAACGTTTTAAATGCACCATAAATTAGGTCACTACGATCCATAAAACCAGTTGTATCATTAGCGTTATTTCCATCTGGGTCTTGCTCTGTAAATGCCTTAGCAACGGCCATTAGTTCATCTGTCGTTTTGGGTACTTGCAAATTGAGCTTATCCAACCAGTCCTTACGAATAATGACACCATTACGTGCTAAATCTTTTTGAAAAGGGATGCCATATAGCTTGCCACCAATGTAAGCAGATTTACGTGTATCCTCAGATATATTGGCGAGATTCGGGAACTCATTTAAATAGGATTCCACCTCCCAAAACATCCCAGATTTTAATGCATTACGAACTGAAGAGTTGCTGAGTGCCGTTAGAGTTACAATATCTGCTAAGCTGTTTGAAGCAAGCGAAGTATTAATTCTTTCTTCCTTAGAGGCATCAGGAATCCAAGAAAATTGGATTTTTGTATTTGTTTTCTCCTCTAGCTTTTTTAGGATTGTGTCTGTTGGAGGTGATGCAGTATGAAGCACATTTAGCCAAGTAATGGTTGGCCGCTCATTTGTTTCTGCTCCCGCCTTTTGCCCTGCTTCCTTTTTACCTCCACCACAAGCGGTTAATAATAGTGTGCTACATAATACAAATATACTTAGCTTTTTCCCCATACTTTTCATACCATTTGACTCCCTTTCATCTCATTTTTTAATTTTAATAAATTTAATAAACGCCATCTTCACCAAACTTCTTAGCAAGCTTATTTGAACCTATTACTAGAATTAGACCAACTAAACCTTTAAACAAACCAACCGTAGTACTAAAGCTAAGTTGTCCATTTTTCAAGCCAGCCGTATAAATATAAGTATCAAAAATTTCAGCAACTTCACGGTTTAAAGAATTTAATAGTAGATACATGTGTTCAAAGCCTAAATCAAGCGTACTTCCAATTTTCAAAATTAATAATGTAATAATAACGGGTCTAATAGCTGGTAAAGTCACATGCCACGTTTTTCTGAGTCTTCCTGCTCCATCCATTTCAGCCGCTTCATACAATTGAGGATCTACAACCGTAATCGCTGCCAAATAAATAATGGTTGACCAGCCTAGCTCCTTCCAAATGATTTGCATAATATAGACCGTTCTAAGCCATTCTGGTGAGGTTAAGAAACTGATTTTAGGTAAGCCAATACTCGAAAGCATCTCATTTAATACACCACCATCTACTGTTAGGAATACATAGGAAATCGAAACGATAATGACCCATGACATGAAATGGGGTATGTAGATGATTGTTTGAATTGCATTTTTAAAGAAGCGATGTCTGACCTCGTTGAGCATAAGCGATAAAATAATGGGTAACGGGAAAAAAATTAAAATATTCATTGCAAACAGGATTAATGTATTGCGAAGCAGCATCACAAATGTTGGCTCTGAAAACAAACGAATAAAATGCTTAAAGCCTACAAACTCACTGCCAGCGATCCCTAAAAAGGGCTGATAATCCTGAAACGAAATGACGAGCCCACCCATAGGTAAATATTTAAAAATAACAAAATAAATAAAACCCGGCAAAACCATTAAATACAACAGTTTATTTCTTTTTATTCCTTGCCACTTTTGGAGCTTTTCTGTTCTTTTTTTTGCCTTTAAGTCCACTTTAGCAACTAATTCTGTAACTGTTGAACCCTCCAATTTCTTAAGCCTCCTTCATACATTGCTGATTACATTATCAGCGTACGGGAAGGGATGCATTACGTATATAATCATTATATGATAGCGGTTACAATTCCTTATGTTACAAGGGTTTATAGCAAATTCAGCACGCTTAATGATCATATCAAAGATAATGATTATTCCCTCTTATTCCACAATTATCCAACCTTAAAAATCATATAAGGATTTGATTATATACGGAACATAGTCCTCCTGATACATTAAAAATGTAAACGATTTCAAGGAGGTAGCTTATTCATGGCTCATGCACTAAGAAAAAAAGAACCACTTAGCAGTCGAATTTTTACAATTGTAAATCATACGTTACTTTTACTCATTGCGTTGGTTTGTTTATTACCTTTTGTAAATATCATCGCAAGCTCCTTTGCTTCAACCCAAGAGGTGGTTGCTAAAAAGTTCATTTTGTTTCCAACCACATTCTCACTTGATGCTTACCGCTATATTTTATCAACACCTACTATATTTCGAGGACTTTCCGTTTCGATTGGAGTAACTATAGTTGGAACGATCGTAAGTATGGCATTAACTGCACTTATGGCTTATGGATTATCTCGTAAGTACTTATTAGGAAGAAACTCTATTAATTTTATCGTCGTGTTCTCCATGCTATTTAGTGGTGGTATGATTCCTACATTTCTTGTTGTAAAGAGCACAGGGTTAATCGATTCCTATTGGTCTCTCATTTTACCCGTCGCGATTAATGCATTTAACATGATTATTATGCGTAACTTCTTCCAAGCGTTGCCTGAGAGCCTAGAGGAATCTGCGAAAATAGATGGATGTACAGATTTTGGTGTGTTCTTTAAAATTATGCTCCCGCTAGCGTTACCATCGATCGCTACGATCTCACTGTTTTACGCGGTCTCTTATTGGAACACCTATATGCACGCGATTTTATACATTACCGATTCTCTCAAATGGCCAATTCAAGTATTGTTAAGACAAATTGTTATCGTATCCAGCGGTATGCAGGCTGAAGCGACCTCTGTTGATGTGATCCCACCTGCACAAACCGTGAAGATGGCAGTTATTGTAATTGCAACGATCCCGATGCTGATTGCGTATCCGTTTGTTCAAAAACACTTTACAAAGGGTGCATTGCTTGGTGCTGTGAAGGGCTAAATAAATATAAGATTTTGTGTGTAAAAGCAATCTCTATTCACTATTGAGATTGCTTTTGCTTTCTATACATACCAGGTGTAATTTGCTCCTTTTTTCGAAATGAACGAATAAAATTTTGTGAGTTCTGATATTGAAGTCGCTCAGCAATTTCTTTAATCGTCATATCCCCTTGAACAAGCCACTTTTTAGCAATTTCCAACCGGTAGCTCACTAAATAATCACTAAAGGTTGTCCCATATTCCTTTTTAAAAATACTGCTTAAATAATTTGGATTATAATGTAGTCGCTCTCCAATCATTTCTAATGACAATTCCTGATCGTATTCAGAGCGAATGATGGTTGCTATTTTTTCAGATAAGCATTTGAACTGCTCATTCGTTTTCTCCTTCATACTTTGCACCATCGGAACAATGACCTGCTCTGTTAACATGCGCTCAATTTCCTCAGGGTTACGTATACCTAACAAGCGATGATACAAGGCATCATTATCATGCCGCATTAATACTTCCATCCCTAGTAGCTGCTCTAGCTGAATCAAATTGTTGACAAACCGAACAAGCATAACCTCAAAATTCATTGAGCTTTTATTTTTGTCTCTCATTTTTTCCAACAGCGTTGGTATTAACTCACAGGCTTGCTGCTCATCCCCTAGACGTATCGCATCAAAAATATGCGACTCTATTTCTTTTGGATAATATAAAACAACAGGACCCGTCACAATCGCACTAATATCCTCGTAAAAAATAATCGATTCCTTGCCTAAATTAAGCCGATAGCGTAAAGCCTGCTTGCCCATTTCACAAGCTTCCTTACAAGCACGCAAATTTGTATAAAAGGAACTAATCCCAATGCTGATCGATAAATTCAAATATTCCTTGGCACTCTCAATTAATAAATGGGCATCCTCCAAAATTTGCTTACGACTTTCTTCCTCTTCACCGTCAAAAAACAAAATCGTTGCTTGCGTATAATCATTTAAAATAATAGGTAACATTCTACGCTCACTCTGGATTTTCTCCTCAACAAGCTTATTCACAGCAAGTAGCAACACATCACGATCTGAGCTTGCCCACTCGCCGTACGAATCTAGCTGAATGAGCATCACAACATATTTTTGCTTGTCCCAATGCTCATATCCAAACCGTGGCATTTTATAAGCAATTTCCTGTGATGACATCCGATTTCTAAATAAGTTTAAAATAAATTGGGTTTCCAATTGTGGCATCTCTGCTTCAATCATATGCTCAAGGCTTTCCTTTTCCGTCACAATATGATCAATCGAAGAAAGAATCCAGTCTATTTCATTTTTAGTTGAAGTTGCAGCTACAAGATTATGAGGTAAACTTGATTTTATTTTTTGAATTGGCTTCGTAAAGTGAATCGCCGTAAAATATGCAATGATAATGACGAGTAAAGTAATAAGCAGCGCCATAACAACAAGTCCATATCTGGTCACTTCTAAAGCCTCTGTAATTTCATGTGGATTCAATAACGTGAAATAAATCCAATGATTGTAGGCTGACTTCGCATATAAAATCTGTGCGGATTGCTCTTTATATTTTAAGGTTAATATTCCTGAATGATTTTCGGTTAAATCCTGCTCCAATAAGGAGGGGATCATCGCTCCAATATTTAGCGTATCAGCAGGCGTAGTCTCATAAAGGAGTTGTCCTTGTTGATCTAAAATAAAAACATCCGAATTTTCATCACTTCGAATTATTTGGTCTAACGTTTGTTTGGATATGTCCGATAAAGCAATCGCTTGTTTTTTGAACGAAAAAGCAGGTAACACATTAACAAAGCGAATCCCTGTTTCACTTTTTGTCCAAAATAGCCCTCGATCTTTTTGTTTGATATAATTGTGATATAAAGCCTCTTTGTCACTCTCTGTTAAGTGCGTTAGTTTCCCATCAGAGATTTTCCAATTTTTCTCTAAGCTAATTAAAGTATATTGTGTTTGTTCTAGCCCCATCGTAGCAATATAATTTAATTGTGTATTTACGTTGCGATAAGCACTAAAATCCTGCTCTGTAATTGGATTCTTGACGACCTCCTGAAATGAGCTTGTTGTACTATAAGTATTAAATGCGTATTCGATCGTTCTGATTTTTTGCTCAAGGTTATTTTTAATTTGTGTAATATAGCTTTGCTTCGTGCTAGCTACCTTTTCGATGACTGAATTAGAGGTGCTAATATAAATGTAGCTTCCTAGTGTCGCCACTAGCCCTATTCCTAAAATTAAGATTGGAATAAAGATTTTATAAAACATCATTCCTTTTCTCATCCTCATCCCCCTTTAAAATATGTAATCATTCCCAATTATAGCGCTTTCAAATTTAAGTTTGCAATGATTTTTTTAACGTGTGCATTTTAAATATTACTTGATTTAACTGTGTTTTAGCATTACAATGAAATCGTTAACATTTAGATTGCTAAAGGAGATTAATTATGGTTACCATCAAAGACATTGCTCGGGTAGCCGGTGTGTCGCATACGACAGTCTCAAGAGCATTAAACGGGAATCCGCTAATTAAGAAGGACACGCGTGATCGTATCGCCAAAATCGCTGAAGAATTAAATTATGTGCCAAACTACAGTGCTAAAAGCTTAGTCACCAAAAAGTCCTATACGATTGGTCTTTTCTTTTCCAGTATCGAGCAAGGAACAACCGCAAGCTTTCTCGTCGATGTCATTAAGGGCATCAACCATGTGCTTGATGAAAACTACAATTTATCCGTTAATGGAATCGATAGTATTCATAATCTTGATACCATCGTCCCCCAACGCTTTGATGGCATTCTCGTGATGAGTCAAAGTGATGCGGATAATGATTTCATCTACCATGTAAAGCGCTGCGGAATTCCAATGGTTGTTGTTAATCGTCAGCTTGAGGATTATAACATTATGAATGTGACTGCAAATGATCGGGATGGAGTTAAGGAAGCAATGAGTTATGCCATTTCACAAGGTCATACGCGATGTGCAATCATTGAAGGCAAAGTTGGATTTAAATCTTCGATTGAACGGAAGCAAGGCTTTATGGATGGGTTAATACACCATCAAATTCCGTTAAATCCAGCCTACTTTGTGTCAGGAGATTATAGCATGGAGAGTGGAAAAGTCGCGATGCAGCAGCTATTATCCCTTCCCACCCCTCCCACACTCGTATTTTGCAGTAATGATGATATGGCGATAGGGGCAATGAAAGCTTGTTATGGTAAGGGAATCTCAGTTCCACAGCAAATCTCCATTATTGGGTTTGATGACATTATGTTTGCACCCTATTGCAATCCAGCCTTAACTACGATACGCAAGCCAATCATCGACATCAGCGAGCTTGGTACTAAAAAACTCATTGAATTAATGAGCGATTCACGTACAATTCCTACTCAGCTATTTGTTAAAACTTCACTTCGGATTCGGGAGACGGTTGCACAGCTATAGCGTTTACGTTTGGCTCAGTCAACCGTTTATATTTAAACAAAAATGTTAACGTGTGCATAATCTTGGTTTTTATAATTATGAACTAAATAATGACTATAAAAGTGGCTCAACTAAAGAATCGGTACTTGACAATAAGCCAACGAAGCGAAGGAGCAGGGAGATGGTGGAGAAGCGAACGCGTCCGCCTTTAAGGTCACAATTTCATCATTTCAACACATGTTATTAAGAAAATGGGACCTTAACAGCGGTTGAAGCCACTCCCTGCTACGTAGCCTCTTACTTCATAGATTGTCTAGTACTGATTATTGTATTGAGCCATAAAAGGAGACAACGTTGATGGCTAAATTATTATCTAGAAGTACTTTTCCTCATCTTCCTCAATTTCCAGAACGTGTGATTCAATTTGGTGAAGGTAATTTTATGCGTGCATTCGTTGATTGGCAGCTTCATCAAATGAATAAGCAAAATTTATTCAATGGCAGTGCTGTATTAGTTCAGCCGATTGAACGCGGATTAGCCGATATGCTGGCAGAGCAAGACCAGCTTTATACGATTTTGCTAAAAGGTATTGAGAATGGTGACACCGTTGACAGTGATGAAATTATAACAAGTGTAAGCCGCTGTTTAAATCCATATACAGATTATGACGCTTTTTTAGCTTTAGCCGAGCAAGATGAGCTAGAGTTTATTACGTCCAATACGACAGAGGCAGGAATTACCTACGATCCAGCAGACCAGCTTAATGATGCTCCACCACGTAGTTTTCCTGCGAAGCTCACTACTTTGCTTCATGCACGATATAAGCTAGGTAAAGCCGGCTTTACGATTATCCCTTGCGAGCTTATTGACCGGAACGGCGAAAAGCTAAAGGAAATTGTATTAAAATACGCGGACGTTTGGCAGCTTGGAGAAGGTTTTGTGACTTGGCTGGAGCAAGAAAATACATTTTGCTGTAGCTTAGTAGACCGGATCGTGCCAGGGTATCCAAGAGATACTGCTGCAGAGGTGGAAGCACAGCTAGGCTATCATGACAAGCTCATGGTGATGGCGGAGCCCTTCTTATTTTGGGTGATTGAAGGTCCTTCCTCCCTTAAAGCACGCTTGCCACTAGCAGAAGCAGGTTTAAATGTGGTTGTTACAGACGACATGACCCCTTATCGTGAGCGCAAGGTTCATTTACTTAATGGCCCACATACTGCCATGGTTCCCCTAGCCCTACTCGCAGGGCTTCAGACGGTAGAGGATGTGATGAGGGATGACACCTTTTCTTTATTTGTACAAAGGCTGATTGACGAAGAGCTTATCCCTATGCTGGATTTACCACAAGAGCAATTACAAGCTTACGCCAAAGCTGTGCAGGAGCGTTTTTGCAATCCTTTTGTTCGTCATGAGCTCACTTCAATTTCTTTAAATAGTATTTCTAAATTCAAAGCTCGTTTACTCCCCATCCTTTTGCGATATGAAGCTACAAAAAAACAACTACCATCCCTGCTTACACTCGCATTTGCAACACTTTTGCACAGCTATCGTGGGGACGTAATCTCAAGACAAGATGGAGATGATGTGATCGCTATTTTTGATGAGGCTTGGAGTAATCCATCTCCGATACAGGTATTACTTTCTAATTCGACACTGTGGGGAATGGATCTTACTTCTTTACCGAACCTAGTTACAAATATTGAAGCTCACATTACGAATCTTGTGCAATTAGGCAGTCGAAAGGTATTACAACAACAACTTCAAGTGGAGGTGTAAAACATGCGGCAATTCGTAAAAATGAACGAAAGAGATAATGTAGCTGTTGCCCTCTCCCCTATTTCAGCAGGCACAAAGGTTGTGGTAAATGAGGTTACAATTACAGCGCTTCAAGATATTCCACAAGGTCACAAATTTGCATTAGAGCCCATTGATGCTGAGGCATCAGTAGTAAAATACGGATTTCCTATCGGTCATGCAACGGAACTAATTGCACAAGGCGAATGGGTGCATACGCACAATGTAAAAACAAACCTTGCAGGTGAAGAGCAATATGAATATGTGCCAGAGCTCCACCCTGTAAAGTATCCAAAAAGGGACTTATTTTTTCAGGGTTATCGTCGGGCAAATGGCAAGGTAGGTATTCGTAATGATTTATACATTGTACCTACGGTTGGCTGTGTAAACGGTGTTGCCGAGCTGATGCTTCAACAATTCAAGCAAAAGTATACCGATTTAGGTAGCTTTGACAATATTACGATCCTCAAGCACCCTTACGGTTGCTCACAGCTTGGTGATGACCACCAAATGACACGAAGCATTTTGCTCGATGCAGTTCATCATCCCAATGCAGGGGGCGTACTTGTATTTGGATTAGGCTGTGAAAATAATATCGTCGCAGAGTTTAAAGAAGTGCTTGGTGAATATGACGAGAGTAGAGTAAAATTTTTGGTGGCGCAAGAGGTGGGCAACGAGGTCGAAGTAGGACTTGGGCTATTGGATGAAATTTATGAAGCAGCAGCAAATGATAAACGTGTACCTATTCCACTCTATGAGCTTAATGTTGGTTTAAAGTGTGGTGGATCAGACGGCTTTTCAGGAATAACTGCAAATCCACTATTAGGTGCATTTTCAGATTTTCTCATCTCTCAAGGTGGAACAACCGTATTAACAGAAGTACCTGAAATGTTTGGCGCAGAAAAAATGCTCATGGCACGTGCGGAAAATGAAGAGGTATTTGAGCAAATCGTCGCACTCATTAACAATTTTAAACAATACTTTTTATCTTATGGTGAACCTGTATATGAAAACCCATCCCCTGGTAACAAGGCCGGCGGAATCAGCACATTAGAAGATAAATCATTAGGTTGTACACAAAAAGCAGGAACTGCACCTGTTGTTGACGTATTGCAATATGGAGAGAAATTGCGTAAAAAAGGATTAAGCCTATTGCAGGCTCCAGGCAATGATCTCGTGGCTTCCTCAGCTTTAGCGGCAAGCGATTGCCATCTTGTGTTATTTACGACAGGTCGCGGCACACCATTTGGTAGCTTTGTTCCGACAATAAAAGTAGCGACTAACAATCAAATCTATAATAACAAGCAGCATTGGATGGATTTTAATGCCGGAACCTTACTAGAAACGCCGATGGAGGAGGTGCTCGAACAGTTTATTGATTATATTATCGAGGTAGCTAGCGGAAAACCAACCCGCAATGAACAAAATGACGTGCGTGAGCTTGCGATTTTTAAAACAGGTGTGACGCTGTAGGTTATTTTTTAAAAAAGGAAACTGCAATTTTATTTCATAGGGAGACGATATTCATGTTTTTGAACGATGACTTTTTGCTAACCACAGATACGGCTAAAGTGCTATTCCATGATTATGCTAAAAAAATGCCCATTATCGATTACCATTGTCACCTTGATCCAAAGGAGATTTATGAGGACAAAAACTTCGCCAACATTACGGAAGCATGGTTAGCTGGCGACCATTACAAATGGCGTCTAATGCGGGCAAATGGTGTACCTGAGTCCCATATTACAGGGGATGCGCCAGACTACGACAAGTTTGTTGCATGGGCTGGAACCATTCCGTATACGCTTGGCAATCCATTATATAGCTGGACACATCTGGAGCTTCGCCGATTCTTTGGCATTGACACGTTGTTAAATGAACAAACAGCACCCCAAATCTGGGAGCAGGTTAATCAGAAGCTAGCAACCAAGGAGTTTACGCGTCGTAGTCTCATTCGTGCATCTGGCGTTAAAATCATTTGTACCACCGATGACCCAATCGATGATTTACGTTATCATCAGCTTTTACAGCAGGAAGAGGATGCCTTTACGGTATTACCGACCTTCCGTCCTGATAAAGCCTTGAACATTGATGCCCCTGCCTTCATGACTTGGATTCAAGCGTTAACGCAAGCGTCAAAGCAAACGATTACATCCTATCAGGAGCTATTGTCTGCACTGAAGCAACGTGTTGATTTCTTTCATAGTATGGGTTGCCGTCTGTCCGACCATGCCTTAGATGTATTGCAATATCAAGCAGGTTCAGCCGATGAAGTTGAGCACATTTTTGGCAAGAAATTAGCGGGTCAAAACCTCACATCACAAGAAATTGCAACCTACCGCTCAGAATTATTAACTGCACTCATTGGATTTTATGAACAAAAAGGCTGGACAATGCAGCTACATATCCATGCGCTTCGTAACAACAATACACCGATGCTTAAGACATTAGGACCAGATACAGGTTTTGACGGTATCAATGATTTACCACTTGCGATCTCATTATCTAAATTACTAGACCGTGCTGAAAGTGAGCAAGGCTTGCCACAAACTATTCTTTATTCCTTAAATTCAAAAGACTATCCAACACTACTCACATTAATGGGCTGTCATCAACGGGATAGTAAAGCCAAAATTCAGCTTGGCTCTGGTTGGTGGTTTAACGATACTCGCAAGGGAATGCGTGAGCAATTAACAATGTTTGCGGAGCAAAGCACATTACATCATTTCGTAGGCATGTTAACCGACTCCCGCAGCTTTTTATCCTATACAAGACATGAATATTTCCGCCGCGTCTTGTGTGAGCTGATTGGTGAATGGACTGAACGTGGAGAAGTTCCCAATGATACAGCGATGTTAGGTTCGATGGTGGAGCATATTGCTTATAAAAACGCAGCCAGCTATTTCGGATTTCCGCAAAAATAAAATGTGATGAGTAGGATGGGAGATGGGGAAATTCCGCTTCATTTTTCTCCTCTCCCCTCTCCATTATTTTAAAATTATTTGGATAGAGAGGCTCAATCTTGAAATCAGTGCTTGACCGCTAACTCAAACTAGCGAAGAGACAGAGAGATTCTGAAGGTTGTCTCTTAAAATCAAATTCCATCCAAAAATTCACTTCAATAAAAGGAAGTTGATTTTAACAACAATCGCAAGAACTCTCTGGATCGTAGCTACCAGCCTCCATTGATGTCAAGTACTAATTTCTAAATAGAGCCGATCAAGCATAAAAAATCATAGTTGTCATAACACATTTAAATAATTTAGGAAGGAAGGTTTATTTGAATGCAACCAACATTGTTTATCGCTGGAGACTCCACTGCGGCAATTAAGGGTGGTGCTGAAAAACCAATGGCTGGATGGGGAGAATTTTTACAGCCTTATTTTGGTTGTCAGCTTCGTGTTGAAAATCACGCGATTAACGGAAGAAGCACAAAATCCTTTTTAGCAGAAAATCGACTAGATTACATTGAAAAATGTATGAAGCCTGGGGACTATCTCTTTATTCAGTTTGGTCATAACGATCAAAAAAAGGAGGACCCGACACGTTATACCCACCCTTATACTCAATATAGTCAAAATTTACTCCATTTTATAGAGGCTGCACATCGTCATCACGCCATCCCTGTCCTTCTAACCTCTGTAAGTCGACGCAAATATAATGAGGCTGGAGAGCTTGATCCAGAAGCAGTAGGTGAATATCCAAAGGTGGTTAGGGAAGTTGCGACTGCAATGAATATAGCCTTATTAGATATTTTCACTGCTTCCCAACAGCTCTATTGTGAATTGGGTAAAGTCGCTAATAAACAATTGTTTATGCATTTAGGACCACTCCAACATCCCAATTATCCTGGTGGTATTACAGACAATACGCATTTTTCAATGGATGGTGCTAGGAAAATTGCCAAGCTTGTCGTCACTGCAATTATGACAAATGAACAACTGGGAGATTTGCAACAGTATGTGCAACAGGAGATGATTAGCGTATGAGTCCTAGGCTACAGCTTGGCGTAAGAGCACACGATTTAAAATGCAACACCTTAAGTGAATTAATTCACAAAATAAGAGGTTTTTCCCTACAGCATATTCAGTTTGCTGCTGCCAAGTCATTTCCACAGGAGGTCTCCACTCCCCTATCATTAACGCGTAACCTTGCACAAGCTTATGGCGAGGCTTTTCAGCAAGCAGGGATGCAAATTGAGGTTTTAGGTTGTTACGTTAATATCGTCCATCCCGATAAAAATAAACAAAAAGAAGCAATAGATGCATTCAAATTGCATATACAGCTCTGTTCTACATTAGGTGCTAAAATGGTAGGCACCGAAACAGGGAGTCTTGGAAAAGGCTACTGTGAAGATAACTTTACAGCCGAAGCCTTTGCTGCTGTTGTGAAAGCTACAAGGGAAATGGTTGATGAAGCTGAGCAACATAACGTGATCGTGGGGATTGAGCCTGGTGTTAATCATCCTTTATATAAAGCAGAGCTAGCGCATGAGTTGGTACACAAAATCAATTCAAAGCACCTTAAAATCATTTTAGACTGTGCAAATTTGATAACATCTAGCAATTATATAGAGCAAAAGTCATTATTTGAAAATGCCATAGCGCTACTAGATCCAGCGATAGCTGTCGTTCATTTAAAAGACTTTATCATTAAAGATGGCAAAGTTGTTTTTGTTCCTGTTGGTGAAGGTATGCTGAACTTTGACCCAATACTCAAATATATGAAACATAAAAAGCCCAACCTAGTTGGACTCATAGAAAGCACTCCTGAAGCCTCATTAGCAGGCAGTATTAAATTTCTTCATGAGCGATATGAAGCAGTGTAAATTTTAGTCAATGTGGTTGATAGTTGGACAGTGTTCTCCCTATGCTATCAACCACATTTTCAACAAAATTCAGGCTCAACTTAGAAATTAGTGGTTGAGAGGAAGCCAAAATAGCGAAGGGGTAGAGGGATGGTGGAGAAGTGAACACGTCCGCCTTTACAGACTGTTTTTCAACCGATAACGATCTCATTCAAGAAAATCAGGCTGTAACAGGGGTCGAAGCCACCCTCTGCACCGTAGCTGCTTTCCTCAGAAGTAGTTAGCAACCACTAATTTGGGTTTTGAGCCAAAATTCATACACTATTTCAAACAAAATGTTTGCTTACCAGTCCGGTCAATGAAGGTATAATGCTCATTTACATTAGATTTAAAAAACACTTCGAGCATCTCACCAAACCCTCGTGCAAGCTTCATTGTAGGTAATTCTTCCTTATGTACCCAAAATACTTCCCCTTCTTCCCCACCTTCTATCAATTGGCCTTCAAAGCAAGTAGCGGTAAATAAAAAGACAATATATCGATACCGTTCCTCCATCTGTGGAGAATCATTATACCAATTTTTCACGCCAACCATTGAAAGATCAGAAATTTTGAGTCCTGTTTCCTCATAGATTTCCCGAATCGTAGAATCAACAATAGATTCTCCTTCCTCTAAATGTCCTCCTGGGAAAGCAATCCCCGTCCAGCTTCCTTTAATGCGATTTTGCACAAGCACTTTACCTGTGACAGGGTCTTCAATCATACACATATTTGTTAGTTCTGTCCGTTCCATTCCATACAACTTCTTTCTAATTTTCTGATTTTTATGTTCAACATAATTCAAATTATTTCAGCCTATTTGCAGTTCTACGAGAACAGGGTAATGATCACTTGGATATTGTCCACCTTTTTGTAGTAAAATACGTTCGCTTCTCATGCTAGACAGGGCACCACGATACAAAATCCAATCGATCATTTCACCATCACTACCACCGTTATAATCATGAAAGGTTCCATATTCACCATACACAACAATCTCTGCATCTTGAATTCCATCATTAAGCTGTGCTTCGTCTCTCAAAATTTGATATACAGCACTTGTTCCTATTTCACAATTAAAGTCTCCTGTCACAATCACATCGGATTCTTTGCCCCATTTGTTAATATGATTGGCTAGAAGTTTGACTCCAAGCACTCTGGCTTCTTCAATTTCATGATCAAGATGAGTGTTGAGAAAATAAAAAACATGTCCATTACTTTTATTTTCAAATTGCACCCAGGTTGCCATACGTGGATAATGATTACCCCATGTTTTTGAGCCTGCCACTTGAGGGGTATCCGATAACCAAAAATGCCCCGAATCTAGAACTTTGAATATATCATGACGATAAAAAACAGCCATCATCTCGCCGTTCCCATCACTTTCTCTACCTATCCCAACCCAGCTATACGCAGGCAAAGCATGATCTAAATCTTGAATTTGCTGCGGTATTCCTTCTTGGGTTCCGATGACATCGGGTTCATATTGCTCAATCAGCGCTGTGGCTATGGGTAATCTTTTATTCCAAGGATGTGCGTCAACTACGGTAGCGGTTCTTAAATTAAAGCTCATCACCTTAAGCATGTTCTCTTAGCATCTCCCTATTATATGAATGCAGTGATTAGAAGAATTCCGTCCCTATTATAGCACTAAATGCTTCTATCTACGATTTCATCAATACTAGAGTAAAGGGCTGAGTTTTTTTTTTTTTCAGCCCCTCCTCATCAAACCGTACGTGAGGTTTTCCCTCATACGGCTTTCCGATGTTCTTCTT
>NZ_JAGGKG010000034.1 GCF_017873435.1 Paenibacillus turicensis
AAGCGGTGTTCCGTTTTTGAAGGAAGTTCCCATCGCGCTTAAAAGTGGATTTCATTGATTGTATGTAATGGGAGAAATCCACTTTTTAAATGCGACCGCTCCGCTTGTCCTCTTCCTTCATAACTCCACTTAAGCGATTCAGGTAGTTAAACATCTATTAAAAATTAGCGTGCTCTCTTCTGCACTAAATTTTTAAATTGAAGGGAATTCCCATCGCTACGCTTGTCCTCTTCCTTCATAACTCCACTTAAGCGATTCAGGTAGTTAAACATCCATTAAAAATTAGCGTGCCCTCTTCTGCACTAAATTTTTAAATTGAAGGAAATTCCCACCGCTACGCTTGTTCACTTCCTTCAAAACTCCACTTAAGCGATTCAGGTAGTTAAACATCCATTAAAAATTAGCGTGCTCTCTTCTGCACTAAATTTTTAAATTGAAGGAAATTCCCATCGCTACGCTTGTCACTTCCTTCATAACTCCACTTAAGCGATTCAGGTAGTTAAACATCCATTAAAAATTAGCGTGCTCTCTTCTGCACTAAATTTTTAAATTGAAGGAAATTCCCATCGCTACGCTTGTCACTTCCTTCATAACTCCACTTAAGCGATTCGGGTAGTTAAACATCCATTAAAAATTAGCGTGCTCTCTTCTGCACTGAATTTTTAAATTGAAGGGAATTCCCATCGCTACGCTTGTTCACTTCCTTCATAACTCCACTTAAGCGATTCAGGTAGTTAAACATCCATTAAAAATTGGCGTGCTCTTTCTGCACTGAATTTTTAAAAAACAGCAGGACAGTAAGTGTAATAAAAAAATCTCTTGTTTTTCAGACTTATACATCTAAAAAACTTGAGATTTTTTACTTTCCATGTGCTCTTTACACTTGTCTCTCTTACTTGTTTTTTACGCCCATCTGTTATACGCGTTCTTTATATGTGAGCTTATGTCCATCCTCAAAGCCCTGATTAAAGCCGGAGTTAAAGCCCTGCTGGTAGGCTTCATTATAAGCTTGTTGGTAAGCGTCAGACGGATCACCATCAAACGGAGGTAATACTTCCTCCACCGGCACAATTGGCTTTCTACTAAGCTTACGTTTTCTTAAACGTTTTGTTTTAGGGTATAAACGACGCTTTAATCCTGTTTTGCGTTTCAGTGTAGACTTACGTCGTTTTAGTGTAAGCTTCTTTTTCTTTAGTTGAGTAGCTTTACTCTTTTTTTTGCTTCTTGTTGGACGGCTGGACCGAACCTTTTTTGTTATCATCGATTATCCTCCTGTGCTCTCCTCGGGTTATATCGTTTGCTTGATAACATTTCTTCGTAATCCATGGCGATGTAGGAGTTCCAAAATATACACGATGTAGGGAAACACCACAGACTGCCTGTGCCATCGTGCGTTGATATTCAGTTAAGGTTGCGATATTCTTAGCAAGATGTGCCCTTGTTTCCCTCGATTCTGTGGACACATCTGCCAAGCTCTCTAAAATACGAGCCATTGCGGTTTGACTGCGGGCGATAGCACGAATAAGGTCTTGTTTGGCGGCCTCCATAGCTACTAGGCTGTAGCTCACTTGTCTGACCCCTCATAATCCATTCCACCAAACATATCACCAAAGCCGCCGCCATCCTCCCCATCGTCTTCTTCAGGAAGGATTGTTTTAAGATTGCTGCTAAACCCACTTTGTAGCTTGGTTAAGCCTTCAATTACTTCAATTAATTGTTCATGGACATCCAGTGGATGGGATAATTGTTTTTCATGATCGGCAAAGCTTTCTTCTACAACATGATTAAGTACCCAATTACGAAGCTTCTCTGCCTCAACCGCTTTAGCCTCTAGGATCATAGAGATATTCCACTGAATATTAGCTGTTGCTTCCAGCATTTTTAAAAACGACTGTTCTCTACTCATCGTATCATCCCCGAACCTAACAAGTTACTCTTCATTGGAATCCCTTAATTCCTTGATGACATAACCTAAGTTTTCTGCCATCGCTTCCTCAAGATCAGCAATTGCATTCAAATAGGAAACGACACTTTTATTCACACGACTAGCGTTTTCCATAACCCCCTCTGTTCCATCAAAGGAAGGCATATCGTCAGGAATAGCATGGAGTAATTGCGACATACGGACAGCAACCTGTCTCTCCGCCTGAATGACTCTAGCCATTTGCGTGTGTGAATGAGACATATGCGTAATGATTTCGGTTACCTTCTGCTCCATCCTTCTCACTCCTTTTCCCTCTTAGTAGCATATGCACCTAAGGAGTGTCATGTTACCTCAAAGCTACTTATTACACAGGCGTGCAAGACGGGTGTTTACATTGTGTATCATGGCAATATATTTAGTGATTTATAGGGTGCTTATAGGTTGTATATGAGTTGTATAGGTGATGCTTATTGGTTGTGTAGAAGTTGCTAAAGGTCATGCGATTGCAGCCGAAGTGGAGGTAAAATAGGTAACCCTTGTGGTAGATCAGGAATGTGCATTTCTATACATTGCGTCAATACTCCCCATTGCTGACATGCATACGAGGATGTAAATTCTCTTAAGTGAGAATTTTCAATTTGATAGTAATGACCATCAGCGGTGAAGATAAATCTACCCTCTAAGTCTTGTTGATTCGGCTGATGAACAGCAGGGTTATATGTGGGTCCTGTTGGGATGTTTAAAAGTTCAATGACGGATAGACGTGTTGCAGCTGCATGTTCTATTTGTATTGAATCAGGTACAGGGTGTTTGATCCCATTAGCTAACCAATATATACGACCCGACCAGCTTTTAATAAAAACATGCGATGGAAAAAAATCGATTGAACGTAACGAATGGGAATTAGATCTCATATTCAATTTCATATTGGCTAACAATTCAAAACCCCGCCCCCACTTTTGGGTAAAAAAGTCCTCATTGCGTTGGTTCACCTGAATAAAGCCTTGTTGCCCTAAACCCTTCATTGTAACGCTACCATAATGATGCACAAAGGTATCCCCTGCAATCATCATTTGCTTACCTTGAAAACGGAGTCGTAAAATCCAATCATCGTCTTCAAAGTTACCAATCTCATAACCCTCATCCAAATAACCTACATCCTCAAAGGTAGACCTAGGCATTAAAATACAAAATCCAACAAGCCGATCGCATATTTTCCATTTCGTAGCATCTGTCTTATTAAATGCAATAGAAAATTCACGCATACCTTGGATATCCTCGTATGGCACCCCAATTTGCTGTTCCCCACTAATATAGTTGGTTACAGGACCTACAGCTCCTATCATCGTATTGGAATTTAAGCAGTTTAAAAGCTGGTCTAACCAACCCTCGGTCACAAGGACATCATTGTTCATAAGTACAATATAGTTTCCCTTTGCCATCATAAGCCCAATATTAATCGCTCTAGCAAAGCCTAAATTTTGTTCATTTTTTACGACACGAATCGTGCCTCGGCGTCCAATCAATTGTTCCGCAGTTCCATCCTCCGATCCATTATCGATCACAATAATTTCATAAGGTGGAGCGGTATAGGCTTCAATGCTTTCAATACATTCCAGGAGTAGCCCCTTTTGATTGTAGCTTGGAATGATTATACTTGTGCCCTCAAAGTAAGTACCAAATGATTGTTTTCCTTGATTAACGCCTTCTTGATATCCTTTTTGATATCCTAGCTGAAACATATTTTCAGAATGTGAAACAGGCTTGTTACGCTTTATCATCTGTTACACCCCTAACCTAAACTTCAATGCAATTTCACCACTTTCTAGCTTATTTGCCATATGTCCCATATCCAATGCAACCTTGCCCATTTTAGAAACGATTCCTGTACAAATAGCTACTGCTGCCACACCTGCAGACACAAATGCTAAGTCAAATTCAAAATGAGAAGCCTGCTCTACAATGCTAGCAACATCCTGTGTTCCGTTCACTGGTGTGATCATGCCTGCAATACGATAACCTTGTCTAGCTAATATATGCGATAGTCCTTCCACTTGATTTCCAATTAGCAATAATGAGCAACTGCTCAAAATAGGGTGAAGAAAGCCTTGTTCATTTAAGGCATAGTTGATCGTAGATGAGGTTAATTTAAGCTTTCGATAGTCAATTTGAGCATGCTTTAGCACTGGGAATAATAAGCCTTGATAGGAAGGATGTCTAGATTCAGGAATTCCGATATAATCCGCCCTTTTAATCGCCTCAATCAGCATAGCTGATGCTTCAGCGTCTGGGAGCTGTACCCCAGCATAAGGTAGAAATGCTCCTCTACGCTTCGCTTCATCGGTACTAATTACCGTATTATGTGCTAATGTGAGTAGCTCCCCATCCCCTAAACGGACTAATGAGAAAGGCTGTCGCTGCTCAATCGCCGATTTAATTTGATGATATACGTGTGTAGGTGAATTCAACGGAACTAAGGAGGAACGTACTGTTTGAAAAGCAATAGCGAGTAAATGATCCACTGTATATTCAGGTAAAATATAACCTTGAGGAATTAAATTTCCTACCTTTGCTTCTCCACCTTCGAAATATCCCTCTTCGTAGGCTTTGGCATAGATTTCATTTAACTCAGCATTCATCTGCTCCAATTGAAGACTTGGCTCCTGATTCACTTCGTTTATGCTAGACTCGGTTAAAGGACGCTGTTCGGTTGAATCAATAACTGTAGGAATTGTTGGTAAAGTTGTTATCGTTTGTTTGGAAGTAACAGGGGCAGAGCGCCCCCGCTTATTTTTTTTGAAAACCCGTCTGGATTTATGGGTGAGGCGGGTTTTCCTTTGTTGAAATTTTTTTTTGCTCCGCCTAACCATCCTACGACCTCCCTTAACAATAATTACAAAATGTGATATTCACCGCTATGAATACGTTCAAGCCAAGTTGAAGCAGATAAATACCAGTTCACTGTATCCTCCAACCCAGCTTCAAAGGAAATGCTAGGTTTCCAGCCTAATTCTTGCTGTGTTTTTGTTGGATCAATCGCATAGCGACTGTCGTGACCTAAACGATCTGATACAAATTGAAGTAAGTGATATGGCTTATTCATTAGTTCCAAAATAAACGAGGCTAAATTCAAATTACTCCATTCGTTATGCCCACCTACATTGTAAACTTCTCCAGGTACACCGTGTTGTAAAGCTAAAGCTACAGCTGCACAATGATCTTGCACATGAAGCCAATCTCGCACATTACGCCCATCCCCATAAATCGGAATAGGTTCGTTAGCTAAAGCTTTTGTAATAATGGTAGGTATCAGTTTTTCGGGAAATTGGCGTGGACCATAGTTGTTGGAGCAGCGTGTAATGACTACTGGAAATTGATACGTTTCATAATAAGAGCGTGCTAGTACATCGGAGCCTGCCTTACTTGCCGCATAAGGACTGTTTGGTGCAAGCGGTGACGACTCGGTAAAATAACCTGTGCTGCCTAACGAACCATACACTTCATCTGTCGAGACATGAACAAATTTAGAGACGCCATGCTTCTTCGCTGCTTCTAGCAAAATTAACGTGCCAAGTACATTTGTTTTGGCAAATGCCTGTGGATCTGCAATGCTGCGGTCTACATGGGATTCTGCCGCAAAATGCACAACAGCATCAATTTCTGTTGCAAAGGCCGCCTCCACATCGGATGAAGAAGTAATATCTCCCTTTATCCATTGATAACGCTCATCATTTGTAATCGCCATTAAATTGTCGGGGTTCCCTGCATAGGTCATTGCATCTAAATTAACAATGTGTATATTCGAATGATGTTGTAGCATATATTCGACAAAATGGCTGCCTATAAAGCCAAGGCCGCCTGTCACGAGTAGCCGCTTCATGGCAGCACCCCTCTCATTTGTATCCCCGCCTCATACAGTGATTCCAATGTTCCGGCATCTCCCCACCATAGATTTAATATATTGTATTCTAAGCGTCCTTTGTTGGCATATAGGTTGTTGACATCTGTAATCTCTAATTCTCCCCGAGCAGATCGCTGAATCATATTAATATAGGAAAACACCATATCGTCATACATGTATATGCCTGTGACAGAGTAGTTTGATTTAGGTTTTTTAGGTTTTTCTTCAATATAGCTAATCAACTTAGGGTTTTGTTCATCAAATACAGGCACCCCATATCGACGTGGGTCCTCCACCTCTTTGAGTAAAATACGTGCACTACCTGCCGGCTGTTCCTCAAACTGCTCAACATAAGGGGTTAAATCATCCAAAAATAAGTTATCCCCTAGTAAAACAACAAATTTCTCTCCTGGAAAAATAAAACCACGTGCTAACTCTAACGCCTCCGCAATCCCACCTGCTGATTCTTGCACACGAAAGGTTAATTCCACACCATAATTTTCTCCACTTCCAAAAAAGTCCGTATATAAGCCAGCAGACTGCTTACCAATAACGATGAGAATCTCTGTTATTCCCGCTTGGCGTAACCTTTCTATTCCATAGCTCACCATCGGGTGGCTGCCTACCGGAAGCAAATGCTTATTAATTAAGCGAGTTAAAGGATACAATCTGGTTCCTGTGCCGCCGGCCAAAATTACCCCTTTCATAAACTCCCCTCCCATTTCCTCATGCTACATGAAATTCCAAGGATTCACGCCCCATTTGTCCATAAATAACCCACGATTACGTTCGATAAGATCCTGCCACCCTGAAGGATGGTCTCGACGGAAGCTTTGACTTCCTGCGTGATAGACTAGAGTATCATGGCAAATGAGTAATCTGTATCCTTCCAAGCAAGCTCGATAACAATAATCATCATCCTCATAATGACCAGGGGAGAATCGCTCATCTAAATTTCCAATTCGTTGTAGCACCTCTCTTTTAAAAAGTAGGCACATGCCAACAAGTCGCCTAGTCTCCTCCCATCTCTGCGGATTGGAATGATTATTGTGCTCGGCAGCATCCATAAATTCAGCTATGCTGTTGTAATTATCACCTATTTGTTGTTTACCACTAACATAATTGGATGTGGGACCTACCATTCCGATTTGAGGATGACTTTCTAACGCAGTGAGCATGTTAGTAAGCCACCTTGGTGTCACTAAAACATCATTATTGAGTAAAAGTAAATTTTGCCCTGAAGCGATCGATAAACCTTTATTACAGGCAATCGGAAAGCCTTGATTTGAGGGGATCGAAATTACAGTAATCCCTTCTGAAATACAATACGCTACGGTCTGATCCTGTGAACCATTATCTACGACAATAATTTCAATTGCTTCAGGTGTATGCTGCCGAATCGATGCAATACAGGAAGTAAGCAGATTAAGACCATTATATGTTGGAATAATTATGCTGGTTTGTGCGAATTGACTCATCCTTGATTCCTCACCTTCGCTAGCTCATGACGGGGTAAGGTAGTAGTTTTTAGCCGAATGCCCCCAAGCTTCATTACCTCATTTAGTGCCTCTACATGGTCACCTATAATCAGTCTCGCTACCGCATTTCCATGCCCTATATTGCCCACGCGCATACGATTTCCCTTGACTACATCTACACTTGCTACATTAGCGACGCTCAAATTTTTCATCATCGCTAAGGCTTGGGCTTTAGGTGGAACCATAAGTGAAGTTACCCCTATTTCACTCAATGCTTTTCTTGAGATCGCATGAGGGACAGCGGTAAGGGAGCTTGCTCCTAAGTCCCCTCTACCTAACGTTATATTTAAAAATGATTTGATCCGTGTCACATGATCTTGGAAAACAAACTTTGGTAAAAAAGGGCTAAGATCATTAAGCGCAACATCAATGCCATTGTTTACAGCAATCATAAACAGCGCTAACTGCTCTGCTTTTATCGTTAAATCTCCATCTAAAAAAAGCAAAATATTTCCTGTTGCAAGCTTAGCTCCAATTGAACGACCTACATCATGTCCAAGCCGCTCCTTGTAGTGGACTATTATAATGCGTTCATCTTGTTCTATCATATTGTAACTATCATCAAGACAGCCATTAAGAATCACAATAATCTCATCAAGTGGTAACCTTTTTAACTGAGCAATGACTAATGGCAAAGTGTGCTCCTCATTACTAGCACATAAAATAGCGGAGGAAGTTTTCTGTACAGGTAGTGGAAGAAACTCTCTTTTTAGCTTCGCGGCTAGCTCATACCCCTCTCCAAAAGCTTGCGCCAAAGAGACAACTTGCTTAAATTGATTTTGAATTTGCTTGGATAGTTGTAGTTCATGTGTGCTAAACCATTGCATCGCAGACAACTGCATATGAGAACATGAAACCTCAGTACCTTCTGCCATTGCCTGTGAAGCACTCATAAAACCTGCCTTTTTTGCGTGGTGAATCCATAACTCACCATTTGTACCTTTTCGTCTATGGCGTCTTAGGTTTTTATTTTTAGAATAAGGCCGAGAGGACGATCTTATTTTTGCTGGACTTCTTCTTCTTTTATATGCTGCTTGCTTCATATCTTCACCTGATCCCGCTTACGTCCAAGGTCTTCATAACCACCACGGCTCCCTCGTTGGTTATGAATCCAATGTAGCGCCTCCAAATGGTCACCCACAATTAATGAAGATAACGGATCAACCGTCTCCGTATTTTTAGGCTTAAATCTAGTCGGGTTTTTCCTTCCTACGGCAACAGTATGCACAGCCTTTACATGTAACCCCTTATCAATAGCAATCGTCATGGCTAGCGGTGGAATTTCTAATGCTTTACTCCCAATAACTTGAAGTGCTCTTCGGCTTATCGCATGAGGGATCGCCGTCATCGACGCACCTTCCAAATCAGCACGTCCTAGGCTAGCATTTAATACATGCTTTGCTAATATAACAGGATGAACAGGCTCCCGTTCTGTAGGTCCTCGGTATCCATTTAATGCAACATCTACACCTGACAATATCGCTTGCACAAAATGCTTTAAATGTAGCGCAGGAATAACCATGTCACCATCAATAAACAGTAACACTTCTCCTTTTGCCATTTCAGCTCCCACTCTTCTCCCCACATCATGACCAAGTGGCGCTTCAAAGGAAATCAACCTAGCCCCCCATGAGGCGGCAATCCTTGATGTCCCATCAGTAGAGCCATTATCAATGACAATGACCTCACTACAGCGATGTACCTTGCTTGCTTGCTGTAACACTTTAGCTAATGTCCTTTTTTCATTCATAACAGGAATAATAATTGAGACGACTGGCTGAGGATGATTGATGATCATACCTTGGCCTTGGGCTTTTGAAGACACTAATCGTGACCGTCTTTGCTTCCGTCCCTGTATATTTGATTTTCTGACGATATGCTACACCTCCGATCTATCATGTGTCAGCGTATATACCACAGTGTATGTCATATCCCTACTGTTGCAACGGCAAACGTACAATAATCTACCTACGATATATCCTATTTTCTGCGCAAAAGGTGGTAATTTTAAAATGAGAACATTAAAAAAGACTTGTCCATTAATCATTTCACTGATTTAATGTAACAAGTCTTTTTAGTTAATAGCGGTAACAGATAACCCTGAACTAGTTCTCAGACACACCTTTACTTCGCACTTCCTAGAAACCCTTCTTCAAAAATATTAAGCAAGTATTCTAGTGTAGTTGGATCACTATAGGAGGATGCTTTGGTATCAATTTCGATCACATGTTTATTTTGAACAGCAGGAATTTTACTCCATATTGTTGACTTCATAATTTCATTATCCGCTGCAATATCTCTACTAACTACAACAAAATCACCTACATATTGAGGTAAAACCTCAAGTGACAACGTATTATATCCCTGTTTCATCGTTTCTTCTTTTGCTTTTTCTGGCATGTTAAGCTTCATTGCCTGAAACAAAATCTCAGTACCACGCGCCCAATGATCGCCCATCACATAAACATCTTTACCACTTAATTCAATGACAGATACAGTCATTGAATCTCCGTATTTAGCCTTTATCTTGTTGCCAACTTCGGCTGCTTTCTTAGAAAAATCCTCAACCCATTGCTTAGCTTCGGCTTCTTTATTTAATAGCTTACCAATCTCAACCTGCTGATCTAAGTAGTTTAGCTTTCCCCATGTATACACAACGGTTGGAGCAATTTTCTGTAGCTGGTCTATATTTTTGCTCTCTGCTCCTACAATGATAAGATCGGGACTTTGAGCTGCAACACCCTCTGGATCATCTGCAGATACAATCGCTACATCCTTTAATTTATCACTAAAAAGAGGACTACCAGCTGTCCATTGATCTACACCAACGACCGTTCCATTTAAGGACAAAACATTAGGCGCACTAGATAAAGCAACTATTCTAGTAGGCTGCGCAGGAACTTTAACAGGACCATTTTCAGATTGATAAGTTACAGTCTCTTCAGACTTTTCCTCAGAAACCGAGGGTTTAGTTTCACCTGCTGATTGATTACTTTTTGTAGCATTATTTCCACATGCACTAATGATGACAACCATCATAAGCAACAGCAACATACTTAAATTCAATTTCTTTTTCATCGTAAGGTAAGCTCTCCCTATATTTAGTTTTCTTAGTAATGATAATCATTATCACAAAATGCAATAGCTTGATTATAAAAGATATAGGAAGGTAGTGTCAATGTTTTGAAGAATTACTATTATAATAGAACTAGAAAAAATCAGTACTTGCCAACGCATGGAAGGTGGTAGCTACGATCCAGAGCGTTCTTGCGGTTGTTGTTAAAATCATATTCCTTTTATTGAAGTATTTTTATTGGTGGAATTTGATTTTAAGAGGACAACCTTCAGAATCTCTCTGTCTCTTCGCTAGTTTGGGTTGGCTGTCAAATAATGATTTCAAGATTGAGCCACTAGTATGTAGTTTATGTAGAAATAAGAACAAGTTAGAAAGGAAGAGAACGTTATTCGCCCATTACATAGCAATAAAAAATTTAAATATTTCATCATCATTATTGTCGTCATTTTAATTCCCGTAGCTATATATACAAAAAACAAACTCGAAATCCAAAACCTTCCCTCTACGAACCTAAATTCTATCTATATTGAAGGCCTGCAGCTTAACGAAAACATTGCTAATGTAGATCAAGCCTATTTATCAATTAGCTTAGAAAGATACTAAAAAGAAGTGCAGGCGCATCAAAGCCCCTCACTTCTTTTTTTCATCTTATTTTATTTATCCCTTTTTAATCTAGTGCATTTAAATTTGCTATTCCTTAATTTGTTTAATTCCTAAACTCACCTTGTGTCAAACCCATTGCTACTGGCTTAGGCTGATCACAGCTTGTTTTTAAAGTGACATACTGTTTGGTATCTGAGCTAGTCTGGAACGCATGCATCATTTCTAATACATGGTTGGCTAGCTCGCCGTTCGCTCTAGGCTTCCCACCCTGCTCTATGCAATACGCCATATCGGCTACGCCAATGCCTCTACTGTTTTCGCCATAGCTATACACAAGTGGGAACTCTTTAAATTCTTCTGCACCAGCAGGTCGATACATAATAGGGCCACCAAATGTATTAGGATCAGGGACAATCAGCGTACCTGTCTCGCCATAAATTTCAATGCGCGGCAAGGTACTGCTCCAAACATCAAAGCTTGTAATAATGGAAGCGATTGCACCACTTTGGAATTCAATATTCCCTGCTACATGTGTGGCAACCTCAACGGGAATGATCTGCCCAAACTTTTTGTCACTCGTAATTTTTCGTTCCTTAAAGGCAGCCCCTGTCATCCCACACACTGTAGCTGCAGGACCAAGCAAGGTCACTAAGGCAGTTAAGTAATACGGTCCCATATCTAACATTGGTCCCCCACCATGCTGATAGTAAAACTCTGGATCAGGGTGCCAGCTTTCATGTCCATGACAGACCATAAAAGCGGTTGCAGCAACAGGCTTACCAATATAACCATCATCAATCAGCTTGCGACACGTCTGGATTCCTGCTCCTAAAAAGGTGTCTGGTGCACTGCCTAACAGTAGTTGCTTCTCAGCAGCCAATGCAACGAGCTCATCCCCTTGTTCAGTTGATAAGGAAAGTGGCTTTTCCACATAAATATGTTTGCCATTTAAAAGTGCTTGCTTACATAAATGAAAGTGCTCTTGCGGTGTAGTTAGATTCACCACGATTCCAATATCTGGGGAAGATAATAAATCCTCCGTCGTCATCACATGCGGAACATTATATTTGTTTGCCGCCTCAATGGCACGATCCTCAATTAGATCAGCAACTGCATATACTTCCACATTTCTAAACATATGGGTTAAATTTTGCAAATAAATATCACTAATACTTCCGCAGCCAATAATACCAACCTTAATCATGACTCGCCCTCCAGTTTATAGTAGTCTATTAAATTTCTAGCTCACATTTATTTTGCCGCCCATAAAAAACCACGACGCATAAGCTCTTTTGCCTCTGGCACATCAAAAATATTAGCTTGGTGACCAAGCGAATTATAAAACACCTTGCCTTTACCCCAGCGCTTCGTATAAACAACCGGCATATGAATAATGCCATTAGCAGAATGTGGGCCTTCGCTGATTGCAAATGTAGTTGTAGCAAGGACATCCACTGCGGGATCAACATGCAAATAATATTGTTCAGAGGTAATCATGAAATCATTCATTCCTTCTGTAATTGGGCTTGAGCTTGTTTTCAAAATGTTGACTTCATATTCCACACCATCATTAAAAGGATGTGCCACCCATTGTGAACCAGTCATAAATTGCCATTCTACACTTTGACGAAACGAATCACACATTCCTCCATGACAGCCTGCTAAGCCAACGCCAGATTGTACAGCCTCTAGCACAGGCTCAAGCTGCTCATTCTTAATTTCGCCCATCGTCCATAATGGAACAATTAAATTTAAGCCCATTAGCTTTTCTTTATCACAAAAGGCATCTAGTGTGTCAGAAATCTCTACTTCAAACTGTTCTTTCCTTAATATATCAGCAAAAATCTCCGATACTTCCTTAGGCTGGTGACCATCCCATCCACCTTGCACGATCAATGCTTTTAACGACATTTTCATTACACTCCTAATCTTCTTTTATAGTGATCCAACTTTTTGATTTGTATAAATTCTAATGTTTCAACTTAATTTAAATTGTAGTAGAGTGCCTAGTTTAAATCTCGTCATTCCACTTGTTTATATGGACATTTTTTGCTATTGTACTGTTAATTACTTTGATTATATTAAATTAATCCCACTAAAGGAGATTAGATTATAATGCGTGCTTACCATGAAAATCGCTTATATTCCTCCAAGCAGCCTTTTTATGTTTCTCAATTCGAAAATTTCAATTTTCTCGCACATTGGCATACTGATGTTGAGGTTATTTATGTATGTGAAGGCTCCATCCGTATTGGAATCAATTCAGAATCTCGGTTACTTCATGCTGGCGACATCGCAATATGTAGCAGTGGAGATATTCATTATTATGATAGCCACAGCAGTACCTCCACGATGATACTTATTATTTTTCATCCTTCGCTGATCGGGTGTACAGGAAGTTGGCCTCCACAAAGTAGATTTGTGTCGCCATTTATGGATATAAATGATGCGAATCATGCTACCAACGAGCAGTTTGTTGCTTTGCCTCAGCACCGCCAGGAAATCACAGAGCTTATCCTAAAAATGAAGCAGGAAGTCGACAAAAAGGAGCCATATTATGAAAATGTAACTGTGGGAATGATTCATACGTTATGTGGACTTTTATTACGACATATCCCTTCCAGACAAATTGACCTAAGCGGGGATAATCGACGTATTTTAAACATGAAAATTATGCAGGAGGTATTAGACTACTTAGAAACAAACTATATGAATGGGGTAAAGCTAGAGGAGGCTGCAAAGCAAGCAAAAATGAGCTTATTTCATTTTTCACGCTTTTTTAAAAATATTACGGGGATGAGCTATACGTCCTATCTCAACCGTTTGCGGATAGATAAAGCAGAGGAAATGATTATGTCTACACAGCAAACGATGCTAGAAATTGCATTAGAGTGTGGCTTTACAAATGTCAGAACCTTTAACAGAGTTTTTAAACAACTGAAACAATGCAAACCTACTGACCTTCGCTTCCCAAAATAAAAAGGGGTGCCAATAGCATCCCCTCGTGTCTTATTTTGAGCACATCAGCTTAATTTTAATTACTCTAGGTCGTAAATTGAGCCAACCTTTAGTCCGTATAGCTCATTGTATACCTTCTCCGCATACGCATCGGTCATCCCTGCAATGTAATCAACAATCATATGCTCCCATGTCCACAGTGGCGTCACTTTACGTTGATCCTCTTCAAATCGTTGTAGCCAATCACTTGGAATAATAGCCAAGGAGGTATCGGAATCAATAAATGCATCCCATAAACGGGTAATAATCCAAGCACTTCGTTTCTGGAGACGTTGTACCCGTAAGTCAGACACCATCGTCACCCATGCAAAGCTTTTAAGTACACTCACTGTACGAAGCATATCCTCATCCTCATCGACTTCGGTAAGGATACGATCTGATGTAGGCTCTGTAACAAAGGTAACCTTTTTCCAATCCCCTTCGGTTATACATCCTAAGTGCGTCACAAACAAGCTAACCCAATACGCCTTTACCTCACGTCTTGTCCGCGAAATATCTTGACCACATATAGCGTACTTATCCTTCCACACCTGCAAAAATTCAGTTAAAACTTCATCTACTTTGTTGCGAATCGCTTCCCTACTCCAATTGCGCCATACCTGATCCTCTAGCGTTTCAATCTTTTGTATAATCAGATTTATGTTGGACACCTCATGCATAAAGGTTTCATTGACTTGAATTTTACCCGCCTTAATTCCATCCTCAAGGTCATGAGAGGAATAAGCGATATCATCACATAGATCCATAAGCTGTGCTTCCAGCGTCTTTTTGCCATAGGGGATAGACCAATTGTCCCGAATGTGGGAAATGTATCCCCATTCATGCTGGTATAGTCCCTTTTTATTTTCAGTCCCGGGAAAAGGATATTTATTGGTTCCAAGTAAGACGGCATCGGATAAATTAAGCCCGTCAATATTTTCACGCTTCTCTAGGAACATCATCAAGCGGAAATTGTGAGCATTACCTTCAAAGTGCTCATATTTGCGTTCTACTTCATTTCTAATCTGCTGTACATCTGCGGCAGTATAATGCGGAAGAGCTCGTAAAGCGGCCTGCACCTTTTCATCAATCAGTTTAGATAAAATACCTTGCAGCACCTCTTCACCTTTATGACCAAATGGGGGGTGACCAAAATCATGAGAAATCGCTGCACATTCCACCACTTCAGGGTCAATGATTAAGCCAGGATGATCGGCCTCATCAGAATGAAGCTCAGGATATTTTCGTAATAAACTTCTTGCTGCTTCTCGTGCAATTTGTGCCACCTCTAAAGAATGCGTCAGACGCGTACGGTAATAATCTCCAGTGCCCGCACCAAAGATTTGTGATTTTCCTTGTAGTCTCCGAAAGGTAGGGGAATGAATTAAACGTGAATAATCTCGTTCAAACGTTGCTCTCGCTGTCTCATGACCAATATTATCGGGAAATTGCCGATGTTGTCTCATTTGTTTAATATCCATTATCGTTACCTCTCTATCTCCTACATTGATCTATAAGTTCCTTTTCTTTATTATAATCACTTGTATTCATCAAGGATAGCCACCTCGAAGCTGTATGCTGCCAGCGGAAATTTTTGCGTACTCGTTCCCGTCCGGCCTTTCCCATTTCTTTTAATTTATCCTGATCCGCGAGAAGCTCAGTAATAACTGGAACAAATGAAGCAGGGATCGTATTGAGTGGCAATAATCTCCCAGACTTCCCATCCTCTACAATTTCAGGGATTCCCCCTGACTGTGTCGCTATAACTGGAACCGCCGTTGCCATCGCCTCAACATTGACTAAGCCAAATGCTTCTTCTTCGCTTGAAGGAACAACAACGACATCTGCTACATTGTACCAATCTGCAATTTTAGGATATGAAATAAACGGCAAAAACATAATACGCTCCTTGTGTTTATGCGCCATCTTCTTTAAACGTTTCACATATCTGCTTTCTCGGTCATTCCCATAAAGCGCACTTCCGATGATAAGCAACATCGCATCTGGCTGACGCGCTAGTATTTCCTCAAATGCATAAATGATATGATGAACCCCTTTGGATGGAATTAATCTACCTACAAATAAAATAATCTTTTTGTCTTGTATCCCTAAATCGAGCATTCTAGCTTGACGTAAAGCCTCTCCTTGAGGTGTCCACCTAGGTATAAAATCCTCCATACTCACGCCAAGTGGATTAACATGTATAGATACCTGTAAGCCAGGAAAACGCCGCAGCAGTTCTTCTTTTAAATATTGGCTGTTCACAATAATACCGTCCACCTGATTAAGCATCCTAAGCGTACAATGCTCTGGGCAATACGTGCTAGAAATAAACGTAGTTGAATGTAGTGTTAAAAATACGGTAGTAAAGGGAAGTCTGAGCTTTAAATGATACGCAATAAGTGGTCTATTATGCACATCAACCACCTCTGGGCGCCAAATGCGTAAATGACGTAGGATTGCCCCTTCATAAGCTTTTCCACCTGGCAAGCGATAACATGGTACACCACCAAGTAATATTTGTGTTTCCCCGTGCCCTTCTCCCCTGCCTAAAATATGAATTTGTAATTGATCAGCGACTAAAGGAACCATCTTTTCAATTACACGTTCAACTGAGCTACTTCGCCCTGATGGAATGACAAACGATCCTGGGGTAATTACTGCCACCTTACGACCCTGTCCCTGCCCATTCCCTTGCCCCTGTACCATATCCACAATCCCCTTTTACCTATTTCGTTAAAATAAGCCTATTTTAAATATACGAAACTTCTTTCATAAAGGTGAATGCCTTATCCTCTATACTTATATTATTAGGCAATGATTTATGAAAAATGAATCTGAAATACAGCGAAGCCTAACTGAAATTAGTGGTTACCCTTCTAATAGAAACACTAAGCGAGGGCTGAGGGATTGTGGAGCAACAACGTGGTCGCATTTAAAACAGAATTCCAACCTTAACTTATTTAATGAAGAGGAATACTGTTTTAACAGCGAGCGGAGCAACACTCTGTCTGAGCGTCTTGTTGCCTTTAACCACTAATTTTCTTCTTGTCTGCGCTTATAAAGCATATTTTTTCATAGGTCATTGCCTCCCCTCCCGCTAAAACAGGCTGTTGACTTACGAACAGTCGTCCACGCTTTTATGCCTTCATCACATAAATTGAAGTAAGACATATAAGCCACAACACGAAGGAGGGAGGAGTGATGGGGCAACAGCATGTAGGTATTCTCCTAAATTCCAGCATGTGCCGAGGCATTCCAACTCGAAAAACAGGTCAAGAATCTTTATCCAACTATGAGGAAATGGCAAAAGAATATGAATTGACTCCTTGTTTTTTTAAGCTAGGAGATATTGATATAAAGAGAAATATTGTCGTTGCTTACGTGGGGAACGGTAGAGAGTATGTAAAACAGATGATTGAAATCCCAAAGGTAATCCATAATAGAGCATTATATAATAATCATTCTGCACACCTAAAATTAAAAAGGCTTAGTGCAAATGGAACTAAACTATTTAATATGAACAATCGTTACGGCAAAGATATTATTCATCGTTTGGTCTGGAGTGCCCCTCATCTCCGTGATTATGTTCCTAATGCCGCTTCTGCTACACCCTATTCCATAAAAATTATGATGGCACGTTTTTCTGACCTTATTTTAAAGCCTGTGCGTGGTTCTGTTGGTCAAGGGATTATGCGTTTGCGACGTGAACCTAAAGGCTGGTTATTTATGTATACGTCTCATCGGCGTCTTAGAACAATCAAGCTTCAGGGAGGTCAATTACCTAAATGGGTTCAACGTCATCTAAGTGCAACCCCCTATTTAATTCAAGAGCGCATCCCACTCATTGAATATGAGAATCGCTGTATCGATTTACGTGTCACTGTACAACGTGGCTTAACAGGGGATTGGGGCATAACGGGCTTATTTGCCAAAGCTGCACCACAAGGTAGCTTTATTTCAAATGTGGCTAAAGGTGGAGAGGCTTTTCCCGCTGAGTATGTTTTAAGTCAGTTGATGCCACCCGAACAAATGTTGATTTCCCTTACGCATGTCAGTACTTTAGCACTAGGCATCGCTACACATCTTTCATCTAAGCTACCACTTTTAGGTGATTTAGGACTTGATATCGGTTTAACGAAAGATGGACGTCCATTTTTTATTGAATGTAATGGTAGAGATCAGCGTTACGGCTTCCGTAAGGCAGGTTTATCAGAAACTTGGAAGGAAACCTATCGTCAGCCGATGGCTTTTGCAAAGTATTTACTTGATCAAAACACTGTATAAATCAATATGAAAAGGGACTTCAAAAAACTGGAGCATTTGCACTAGTGGACTGAATTGTCCCTTTTATTTTTGGGTAAGAAACAACCCCGTATGAACAGGTAACAGTTTTGATATTGATTTAATCCTTAAACTATGTCAATATAAGCAAAAGTAATGTAAATTTTGTTAGTAGGAAGTATGTTTACGCAGGAGGTTTACACTTGAGTTCGAAATGGATGAATTGGATGACAGAATTATCTTCAAGGAAATGGATTGCCTCGCTCACAGGCAAGTTCTCCCATTCTAAACTAAGCCGCCTCATTATTCCAAAATTTGCGAAGGCTTATGGTATTCCAATTGAAGAAGCAGAGAAGGAATTAAAAGAATACGCAACCTTAAATGAATTTTTCACACGCAAATTAAAGCCAGGGCAACGCCCGATTTCTACTGAAGCAGACGTGATGGTTAGTCCAGTGGACTCGCTTATTACGGCAATGGGAAAAATTGATGCTGGTACGATACTTAATGTAAAAGGTCAAGACTATTCTCTTGATGAGATACTTCATCATTCCCCCCGTGCGGAGACCTACCGCCATGGGTACTTTTTTGTATTATATTTAAGCCCTACAGACTATCATCGTATTCATACACCTGTAGCAGGCAAAAAGCTTGAATTTGAACACGTTAAAGGGAAGGTGTATCCTGTTAACGATCATGGCATGAGAAATATGCGTCAGGTACTTAGTCGCAATGAACGGCTGATAACGTATATTGAACATGCTGGTGGCGAGGTTGCGGTCGTTAAGGTAGGCGCTATGAATGTCAGCAGTATTAAATATTCTGTTCCAGATGCGATGGAGTGGAAGCTAGGTGACGATTTCGCATATTTTGAATTTGGCTCCACCGTAGTGCTTCTAACTGAAAATGATACCTTTGAGGTATCTCCCAATGTAGAAATTGGTACTAAGGTTAAAATGGGGCAAGCGTTAGGACATTTTAAGCACCATTCATAATACATCAAGATGAGGTTAACACACAAATATGAACCCAATATGAATTAATAAAAACCCAAACTATGTATGGAACATTGAGGGACTGACCCCGTAACGTGAGACAAATTAAAACACCTTCAAGAAAATGAAACCATGTCGTAAGATATGGATATAACTTGGAGGTGTTTTTTGCA
>NZ_JAGGKG010000035.1 GCF_017873435.1 Paenibacillus turicensis
TCAGACTGTTTTGAGTGGCAGTCGCTGTTAGTCTCTGATTTCCATGAAGCTTAATGGTGGAAGAAATCCGAGACTAAAGGCTCCTTTTCCTCAAAACAGTCCTCCGTTTCCCCGAGGCACTTACGAGTCTCTTTGCAAGTTATTGCAGGGGAGCAGTAAGTTATGGAGAGGGGATTACGGAGGATTTTGAGTCGCAGTCGCTGTTATCCGCTGATTCCTTCTGATTGATAAAGTATGTTGGAATCAGCGGATAAAGGCTCCTTTCCCTCAAAATTCTCCTCTATCCCCTGAGTCACTTACGAGCTTCATTGCAAGTTTATCTCGAAGGAGCAGTAAGTGGTGGGAAGGGGAATGTCAGACTGTTTTGAGTGGCAGTCGCTGTTAGTCTCTGATTTCCATGAAGCATAATGGTGGAAGAAATCCGAGACTAAAGGCTCCTTTTCCTCAAACCAGTCCTCAAATCCCCCGAGGCACTTACGAGCTTCTTTGCAAGTTTATCTTTGTGAGCTGTCCGCTGTATAGATTACGAAAATATTTGCAGGTTAGCCCAATGAAGTAGGTTGAAAGTGATGTGGATAGATGCTATATTAGCCATATAAGCGTCTATGCCATTGCATATTGAGTAATATTACTTGTTCTCAGGTCGCTTATTGTATGAAGTGATTTTCGATTTTTAAAAAATGTTATGGAAAATATGGAGGACCTATAGACGATGAAGTAATTACGGATTCCTGTACAAAACTGCAAAAGGGTAGTCAGCGATTGGCTTGCCCATATGCTAACGGCATCTTCATTTTATGGAGATTACGGTCAGGAATACGTATGTCTATAGGGTCTCTTTTTTGTATGCTAAAAAATGAATATATAGCGCAAATTTGGCTTCCTCTGACATCTAAGGATGCAGGTAAGGTGTACTTTATTTTGATATTTTTAAAGTTCACCAATAGGCATCTTTACATCGAGGTATCCTGCTTTGGTGAAGCGATTTTTAGCTATATTTATTCATAAGCATACGAGCATGATATGTGATCCCTAAAATACGTAGATACGACCGTATGCCGTTAGGCTACGGTTTTTTTGTTGTGGTTTTAATGATTTGAATTAACACGTACCTATGGAAATGAGGGATGTATATGCATATTTTACAAGCTTATGATTTATGTAAGGAATGGAATGGCAGAGCATTATTTCAGAATATTAGCTTCGCAGTGAAGGAAGGGGAAGTACTTGCACTATTTGGACGTAATGGTGTGGGGAAAACGACTTTACTACGTGCATTAATGGATCAAATTAAGCTAGATGGTGGAAAGATTGAACGTGGAATACCGCTCGAGCAATGGGGTTGGCTTGAACAGGAGGTGAATCTGGATACTACGCTGCCGCTACTGCAATTTGTCCAGTTGGGTTTAGGTGAGGCCTCCAAGGTGAAGCAGGAAATGGATCGGTTACTTTTGCAAATGGCGCAGGGTCAGCAGGAGCATAATTTAGCAAAATACGATCAATTGTATGAGCGTTATTTACAGTTAGGTGGATATGAGCTAGAGATAAAGGTGGAGAAAAGTCTTCAACAGATGAAGCTAGATAGCTCCTTATGGCAAGTTCCGTTTGGCCAGTTAAGTGGAGGGCAAAAAACGCGAGCACAGCTTGCGAGTCTGATGGTACGTGAGCCTGCGTTTATCATTATGGATGAGCCAACCAATCACCTCGATCAAGCAACGTTGGCTTGGTTAGAGGATTGGGTGAACAATTATACTGGAACGATTCTGTACGTATCCCATGACCGCACGTTTATTAATCGTACAGCAACAACGGTGCTAGAAATGGAAGCTGACAAATGTCAGAGATATACAGGTGGATACGAAGAATATCGTGAGCAGAAGGAGCTTGAGCTTCGTACTAAGGAAACCCTGTATCGACAGCAGGAGCAAAAACGCCGAGAGCTTGAGGAAGCGATTCATCGCTATCAGCAATGGTTTAATAAAGCACATCGAGAAGCGACGAATGTAGACGTAAAAATTACAGCGAGTTATTTTAAAGCAAGGGCGAACAAAAACATTTCTCGATATCATGCAAAGCAGTCTCAACTAGAGCGGTTAAATCAAGAGAAGGTTATTTTGCCAAAGGAAGGCCCTAAGCTGAACATGTCTCTGACAGGGGAAACCTTTGCGGGGCAAACCTTGTTGCGTATGGAGCAGGTTAGCTTTAAGTATGATGAGACCCCGATCCTCAACAATTTTACCTATCATATTAAGCGACATGATCGAATTGCAGTCGTAGGTGACAATGGTACAGGAAAATCAACGCTACTAAAGTTAGCAACAGGGCAATTACAACCGGATGAGGGTGAAATCTTGCTACATCCTTCTATAAAGGTTGGTTATTTTGCGCAAGAGCTAGAAGGGTTAGATGAGCATTTGAGCCTCTTAGATAGCTTGCTTCATTTGCCAAATATGACTCAGACCTATGCAAGGACAATTTTAGGCTGCTTCATGTTTTCTCGTGAGGATGTGTTTAAAGTGATCGGTGACTTGAGTATGGGTGAGCGCTGCCGTGTTGCTTTGTTGCGTCTCTTATTTGGGAATGCAAACTTGCTTGTATTAGATGAACCCACGAACTATTTAGATGTAAGCACACGGGAGGCGGTAGAGGAGGCGCTCGTGCGTTATCCTGGTGTCATTTTGCTGGTTACCCATGATCGCTATTTAGCGCAGAAGATTAGTAATCGGCTTCTTATTTTGGAGGGAGAAGGAAGGATACAACGATTCGAAGGAAGCTATGAGGAATACGAGCAAAGTGGTAAAAGGGATATGGTGCTAGACGCTGAAGCACAAGCCAAGGTAAATGAGCTAGAGCGACTGCAAATGCAGTTAACTATGCTACTCACAGCTCCTGAGCCTGATGGGGAAGAAGCAAAGGCAGAGCTTTTGAAGGAGATTCAAGACTTGAAGATGAGAGTTGCAGAGATTAAAGCAGAGATAGCAGAGTTGTAGGAGGTAAAAGGTTGGAAGTTATAGCTCAAAATTCAGAAGCTTAAAATTTGATGCAAAAAAGCAGAGGTTGGTATCGGTAATGTGGATTTGTGTATTGCTACTATTTTATGCCGTACCAATTCCTCTGCTTTTACTTCAATTATCAATGAGATTTATTAATTGATTATTTTTTTTTATGGACTAGTCATATTTAACTTTATTCCGTAAAACTATCCCTCATCCATTCAAAAAACCGTTTTTATCATAATGGGGATAATGGTCGGATTGGTCCATTTTAGCGTAGGAAATTTCTGATGATCCTGGCTCTCCATGTACATATATAATGACTGGATTGCTTACATCCTTACCGCGAATCATAATTTGTTGCTGAACACCATTAATTTTGAATTGCTCTAATACGTTAATACTGTGAGTACCCTCAATTTTTGGTGTCCAGTAGGAACAATTAATCATCAACAAAATACAAGGAGAAATCATGAGAGATTTTAAAATTCGTCTTATTATCATCATCTTGTGTATAGGGATTTTTAGTTTAATTATCTATTTTCAAAGGGATAAATATAGTGAAGTGAGTCAGGATTTAATTTATGAAGTTGCGACAAGGGAAAATTTCAAAATTCTTGATTATGAGATTAAGAATGATGTAGAGAGACCCTTTGCTTATGTTTTTTTTGAGAGAAGATATAAAATCGGCGTCTATTGGATCATGGTAAAAAATAATAAATTGAATTATGGCGAAATGCTTTTAATGGGTGGTAGCAGTAAAAGTAAGGTTGAAACGATAGGTATGGGTTCGGGTTATCCCTATGAGTTGATTCGAATTCATGATGAAGACATTTTAAATAAAGGAAAAGTAATCTTATTTTCTTTTGGAAATAAAAAACAATATCAGCTAAGTATGAACAAAAACAAAAAAGATTATATGATAGTTGGGGATTATGAAGAGGGCGTTCAATCTTCATCATCTTCTTTAGTTATATTGGATGATAATGATCAGATTATTTATGAAGAAGATCTTTAAAAGTGGGATGTCTATATCAACAGCACAAAAAAGCAGACTTTTCTTAAAGTTACCTCTAAGAGAAATCTGCTTTTAGTGTTCCTAATTTTTTATTTTTTTCACAGGCTACCTTTACTACCTCGCCAACAAATAAACCCCAACCAAAATCACGGCAACACCTGCTAGCTTGGTCATTGTAATGATTTCACCAAATAAGAAGTAAGCAGGGAGCAATGCAATGACATAAGCCAAAGCTTGCATCGGGTACGCTTGACTTAATGGTAAGCGTGTTAATACGCCAAACCATAGTATCGTTGCAATCCCATATAAAGCGAGCCCACTTATTAGAAGTGGGGAGGTGATCATTTTTTGCCATACAAAGCCACCTGCACGCTGTAAGCCTAACTTAAATAAAACCTGACCTGTGACGAGTAAGACGATGTTGCCAAGCAACATCCCGTAACTAATTAATTTCGCCTTCTCCATATTTCCTCCTGTTTGAGAACAAACCCACAATTTCACTAATCAAATAAGAACCAAATATAATTAACATCCACATTTGCGGATAACCATAACGATTAAAGGCAACGAATGGGAAATAAATCACAGTGAAGTATCCAAGTGTCAGTAAGATTGGCAGGAGCTTATCCCAATGTTTACGAATTTTTGCATGATATAAGGCTAACCCAATCCCTAACATATTGACCACCATCAATACGATTTGAATAACGTTCATGACAGGGCGAGTGATGGGCCAAAATGGACGAGAGTAAAACGGATGAAAGTATAGCTCCACCCATCTTCCTATCGTGTACCAATATAAATACTTAAATGGCTCATGCTTGAAGCCGTAAGCAATAATATCTTTCCCCTTTTGCACCGCCGCTTGATCGTAGCCTTGGAAGATCGTTTTAGGATCATATTCGGGATGCTCTATAAAAAATCCTGCTGGTGGGAGCTGTCCACGAATTTTTGTCCCTAATAAGAAGGGGCTACCTCCAGAGTTAGTGAACAAAATAAATTTGTTAAAGGTCACCCAGTTTCTAATCCACCACGGGGTGAGTAGCACAATATAGGTGATTGCCATCCATGCTACATGCTTAATCATTAAGCGCCAAGGTAGTTTGTTTCTCCACCAAAAGATAAGGAATACAGCGGGATACAACGTAGCATGTGGCTTGAAATAGGCAGCTACCGCAGTAAGTACACCCATTAAAATATACCAGCTTGTTTTATTTTTATCGAGTGCAATAAAGGTAGTGATCACCATCAGCAACATAATAGTACGGAAAATTGTTTCCATTAAAATCGAACCAGACGAGAAATAGTCCGGTAAATATAAGCAACTTAATGCAGATGCGATTAACGCTACACGTGTGTTAAAGGTACGTCTTGCAATACAAAATATGAAATAAATAGATAAAGCCTGTAATATACAATGAAAAATACGGAACGCAATAACTCCACCTGTTTCCTGACCAAATACGGACATAAAACCAGCTAACATAATTGGGAACGCTGGCATGATAAATGCAGAGGGATCTTCACCAGTGTTATAGGCGAGAACACCCTTGTTTAAGATCAACCGTGCTGAATGAATATATTTAACATCATCGTTATTCCGTTTAACCAAATCACCTAATAAAAAATAATCGTTATAATACAATACGACAATGCAAGAAATCACAAAGGTAAATAATACCATTCCGGCTAATAACATTTTTGTCCTACGGCTTTCTCCTGCTAAAGAAAACAAAATATATCCACTCCAAATCTTAGAATATCTTAGATCATTTAAAGCATAAACCAAAACACAATGTCTTATTATAACACATACGTAAGACGCACAACGAATGGAGAAGGTTCACTCTTATCTGTCAAAACAGACGAAATAATAAAAGAAGCTAGAAAAAAGCTAGAAACCCTTTTTGGTTTAAGGGCTCCTAGCATTCAATTTAAGTGATTTAAATATTAGTGATTATTTAAGATGCTACAGCTCTAAATATTGTGCTAACAGCGTATCCAGTTGAATCTCTAGCTGGTCTTTTTGCGCCTGAAGCTCAATCAGCTTATCTACATCTGAGGCGATCTGAATGTCATTCATTGTAGTGTGAATGTGTTCCAGTTGCGCTTCAACCTCTTTAATTTGTTGCTCCAGCTTTTCCCCCTGCTTTATCAGGTTCTTAGTCTGAGCAGCTTGAGTATTTTGAGTAGATTTCATATTGTGATCTGCTGGCTTCGTCCTAGTAGGCTGAATCAATTGTGATGCATGAGACGTCGTACTTACAGCATCCTTTTCTAAATTAGACATTTTTGCCCGCTCATGCTCATAATCCTCATAGTTTCCTTGGGTGACAATCAGCTTATACTGCTCGATACTCCAGATTTGAGTCGCAATTTTGTTAATAAAATATCGATCGTGAGAAATTGCCAGTAGTGAGCCAGCATAGTTCAGTAATGCTTCCTCTAATGCTTCTCTGGAGTCAATATCAAGATGGTTAGTAGGTTCATCTAACAGGAGTAGGTTAGGTTTCTTTTGCATCAACATTGCCAAACGCAATCTCGTCCATTCGCCACCAGAAAGATTGGATACCGTCTTAAACACATCCGCCCCATAAAATAAAAATTTTGCTAGCTCAGCTCTAGCTTCACCTTGCTCCATCGCCACCTCATCGCAATAAGCCCGTAATACAGTGATCGATTGGGCCGGTGGTGCTTCCTCCTGAGCCAAATAACCAAGCTGCACACGAGAGCCAACTTTAATTTCACCTTCGGTCAAAGGCACCTCACCTAAAATGCTTTTAAACAAGGTGGTTTTGCCTGAGCCATTTGCTCCGATCACCACTGCCTTTTCTCTATATTGTAACGTATGCGTCACTTTATGGAATAACAGCTTACTATCATAGCTTTTACTAATTTCTTTAAGAACAAGGACATCTTTGCCTGTGCGATCGTCTAGGTCTAATTGTAATCCTATCGATTTACGCTCTAAAATAGGACGTTTTAGCTTTGTCATCCGATCAAGTGCTTTTTGCATCGAGGCGGCTCTTCGGTGGAAGCCTGCGTTTGGAGGATTGGATTGATTCCCCCATTCAATAAGCTGCTTAATCGCTTCCTTCATTTTTTTAATCTTTTTTTGCTGTTCTTGATATTGTGCAAATTGTAATAGAAGCTGGCGCTCCTTTTCCACCTTATAGTCACTGTAGTTGGAGTGATAAGTAAAGGCTTCTCCATCTTCGATTTCGATAATTTTGTCAACGACCATATCAAGAAAATAACGATCATGTGAAATGACCACAACCGTACCAGTAAACTCCTTCAAAAACTGCTCTAGCCACAAAATCGAAGGCATATCCAGATGGTTGGTAGGTTCATCTAACAATAGTAAATCAGGTTGACGTAGCAAAATAATGGCTAAACCGACCTTCGTTTTTTCGCCCCCAGATAAGGAGTGAACAGGTTGGGCTAGCTGACTTTCTGTTATGCCTAATCCGTTTGCAATCTTAGAAATGGATGCTTCCATTTCGTAGCCGCCCTGAAGCTGGAATTGCTCCTGTAGCTTGCCGTAACGAGCCAACATTTGCTCCATGCTTGCTGCTGGATCTGCCATTGCCATCTGCTGCTCTAAGACCGCCATCTCACGTTGAATATGAAGTAAATCGTCAAATGCAGTATGCAACACCTCGTGTACGGATTGCTCCTCTGCAAATCTTGGAATTTGCGCTAAGCTAGCGATCGTACTGCCACGCGCGATGCTGAGTGTACCCCCATCTGGTGTGTCGCTTCCATTTAAAAGCGAGAGTAGGGTGGACTTCCCTGTACCATTTCGACCGATGAGTCCAACCTTATCTCCTTTTTTGATCTCGAACGAGACATCACTTAATACAAGATTAGCACCATAATATTTACGTATATTTTGAGATTGAATCATCATTATTTTTAGGCTCCTTTAGGTAAATGCGTCATTTGCCATCACCTACACCTACCTAGACCTAAAAAAGACAAACAAAAAAAGGCTGCAGGAAATCTGCAACCTTCTTTACACTCATGTGTAGCTTTATATAGCTATTAACGTCTGAGGTTAAGGTAGGAGCGGCATTTCGAATGTATTTTGAATATGGAATTATTGAATTTGGACAGACTGATCCCGTTATTCAAAAATACATGAGTAATGCCAAATAATGCCATTGGCAATTGGCTAATGATATTCCATACTTTATTGCGATCCATTCCTACCCACCTCCTTCTTTAAACATAATTGTTCATAGTATAGCGTAAAGTGATGAATTGGTCAAAATAAGCCTGATCAACCCCGGATAATAAGCCTAAGCTTAATTAAATATAATATCCCCTGAACTTGTTTCGATTGTAATGGTATCTCCTGTAACTGCGGGTGAATCAGGAGCTAGTATATCTCCAGACGAGGTAGATAATTTGTAGATTCCTTGAAATGCTTTATCTTTTGAGATACTGACATCGCCAGACGAAGTTGAAATCGACAAGGAATCAGAGCGTTGTCCATCAAGGATAACTTCGCCAGAACTACTTTGTATTTTTCCGTCTCCCGTTAACTGTTCTACTAAAATATCTCCACTAGAGGAACTTAGGTCAATATTACCCTTAACTTGCTCTAGCTTCATTTCGCCAGATGAAGATTGTGATGTTACATTTCCAGTTGTATTCTCTAGATTAAGGTCCCCAGAGTTCGTGCTAATTTTAATTTCCTTTGCAAGAAGTTGATTTGCAGATAAAGAACCAGAGGAACTATTTAAAGCTAATTGATCTGCAGTTATATTATCTGCTTCAATATCCCCTGACGATGTAGTTACAGTTACCTTGCGACTGACCATCTTCTGTACTTGGATTTCACTGGAACCTGTATTTACAGTAAACTCATTTAGTGCTTGATCTTGATTTAAAGCAACAATAATTTTTATTTTATCCTCATCATCCGAAAAGTTGAAAGAAAACCACTGCCACTTATTTGAGCTATTTAAATTTAAGCCTAGGGAATTTCCTGCAATTTTTGTAGCTTCTAAGTTATCAATTAGATATTGCGGCATTTTGCCAGTAATCTCTACATAACCTTCTGTTTTATTGGTCGTCGTATATTGGACATCGATGTCAAAATCAGTATCAATATTTAAGCTTTGTAGTGGCTGATTGGTTAAATCAAAATTCCAGCGTTGTGAATAGCTAGAGGTCGATTCATCTTTGTTGCTTATGAAGCCTAAACCAGAGCCAAAGCCATAGTACGCTATCCCCAAAATTCCAACTAGGATGAGTGTGATTGCAAGTAAGCGAGATGGTTTTCTGTTTTTCCTTGATGGAGCGTTTGCCGTTTTAAAATCGTTAAATTGAGCTTGTTGAGCTTGTTGAGCTTGTTGAGCTTGCTGGGCTTGTTGAGTCTTTTGAGCTTCGCGTTCTTGTTGTTGTTGGACTGATTGAGCAGATTGATCAAGTGGAGGAGCTGGAACATGCTCATCATTAGGTGTTTCTGGATTAAACCAATATATCGGCTGGTCAGGTACGTAACGGCTCCCTAATGCCTCCTTTGCTAGTTCCTCTGGATCACCTAGCTCAGCAACAATTTCCTCTTCTGTTTTACCGTTTTGTAAGCCGAAGGCAAAATGCGATTCATAATCCTCCATTAACTCATTACATTCTTCTGGTGGCAGCACACTTAATTTCAACCGTAAGGTAGCCATAAATTGAGCTTTGGTCATATTATATTCCTCTCTCGATTAAACTTGATACACTTTGTACAAAGTGCTTCCATTCAATGGCTAACCGTCTCATATATTGCTCTCCTAATGGGGTTAGCTTGTAATATTTACGTGGGGGACCTTCTGGGGACTCCTGTAAATAGGTCGTACAATAGCCTTCATTTACAATTCTGCGGAGTAGTGGGTATAGTGCGCCTTCAGCGACTTGAATATGTGCAGATACGGATTGGGCCAACTCGTAGCCGTACCGATCACGCTCATGAATAAGCACTAACACACACAACTCCAGAGCCCCCTTTTTAAATTGGACACTGATATCCAAGTGATAACCGCCTCTTTTCTATATTCGTTGCTATCATCAATTATTAATCACTTTTATATTCAAAGGTATCACTAACGCTAGAGTATTTTACTAAAATCGGTAATCGTTAGTGAATGTAGTAGCTAATAAGTTTATTATAGTAGTGATTAATATTCAGTACTATAAATTTTATGATATCATTGTATTATTAATAATACAATAGACCAGAAGTATGCTAATCCGTACCAATCTATTCGCAAAAATAACACAAAGCACTAACACAAAGCTAATCACAAAATTGACGTTTTCTATAATAAGACTTATACTAATTCTAAATATTAATGATAGAGAGAAGATGGTTCTGGTTATGAAGTCAATTAATTTAACAACACAGCGTAGAGCCGTTTATGATGTCGTTAAAAATGCAAATGATCATCCTACGGCTGCGGAGGTTATGAATAGACTCGTTGAACAAGGATATAATTTTGCTTATGGAACTGTATATAATTCTCTACGATATTTAACAGATAAAGAACTTATTCGTGAGCTTAAGCTAGGTGAAGCTGCAAGTCGCTATGATGCTAAACTGGACGATCATCAGCATATTTTATGTGAGGTATGTGGACGTGTGGATGAAGTGATGACGCAGGTTCCAGCCAGCTGGAGTGACACTGTAGCTATAGAAACAGGGTATAAAGTACACCATGCACATGTTGTATTTGGGGGGGTATGTCCTGAATGTCAAGAGAAGAAGTAAACGACACAGTTATAGAAGCTAATCGTAATTTTACGAGTATGGAGGATATTTTTGGTGGCAAAAATGCTTGTCCAATTACACAAAGAGTAATTTTAGTCAGCCCTGCTCCGAGTAACATTCATGAACTCGTAAGAGACTTGTCTGATGGCTGCTTTGATGTGATGGTGTTCCATCATATGGAGCAAGCATTACGTAATGCGGGAGCCGCAGACTTACTTATATTTGATCTAACTGCCTATGGTGAGGGTCACGAGCAGGATGCTCAAGTGATTAAATCATTTCTTATGCAGGATGTGGGGGACACTCCATCTTTAATTTTGATCAAACCCTCGATGTTGTCTCTGGGGGATCAAGCTCTGATGAATAGGGAATTACTTGTGTGGCCTGCCCATCCCCAAGAGGTGGTCTACCATGCTCAACGTATTATTCGTAATGGGAATGGACGTTCACCGTCCTCCTTGTTATTAGCAGGAACTTCTCCTGCCATTTATAAGGATTTGTGGATTGACCGCAAGAAAATGGCGATTTATCGTGATGGTCAAAAAATTGATCTAACTAAAACGGAATATGAGCTATTAATTACTTTGCTTGAGCATGAAGGCACTGTCTTATCTCGTGAGGAGCTTTTAGCGAAGGTCTGGGGGACTAGCTTCCTTGGTGGCAGCAATACCATTGATGCCCACATTAAAAGCCTAAGAAAGAAGTTAGGAGATCGCGCTTCACAGCCTTTATATATCGCCACGGTTCGTGGGGTTGGTTATCGCCTTGCAGACTAGGATGTTTTATTAATACGGTAATGGGTTTTCCGATTTACGCTGAAGTACAAATTTTTTTAACACTAGCGGTATTGCCCTATAGGTTAGATGCGGCAGTATCGCTTTTTTTAGATTGTTTTGTCACTACTAACTATTTAGTTCTATTCTCCGATATAGTGAGATATGTTGATAATGGTGCAAAAAAAATTTTGCAGGTAAGCGGGATATTGTCTTAAGAAGTAGAAATTGATATGATGGTACACCATGTATGTGGTAAGGAGGAATTATATAAATGTCAAATCGAAAAAGAGCGTTGCTCCTTGGGGACTATACGCACCCCAAATTTCATCCCCTACAAGGCGTAGATGAAGAAATTACACGTATTTTACAAGATGCATTAACGGTACAATGTAGTGAAAATAAACAAATGCTAGAAAAAGAAAATTTAGAGTCGTTTGACTTATGTATTGCATACCAAGATACTTGGTCTGATAAGGTATCTTCTAAGCAAGCCGCAGGGCTATTGTCCTTTGTAAGCGCGGGTGGAGGTTTACTTGTGCTTCATAATGGGATCGTACTCCATAAAAAATACGAGCTAGCACAGTTAATTGGAGCAAAAAATACAGCAAATCCACCGATGCAAAAACTAGAAATCAAAATTGCAGATGATAAACATGATATTGTTAAAGGAATTAGCCCTTTTGAAATTTATGATGAACCATATCCATTTGAATTTGACCCATTTAATGAGACTACAGTTTTGCTGACGTATGAATTAAATGGTGAGACACATCCAGCTGCTTGGGCGCATGCCTATGGCCTGGGACGTGTCGTGTACTTATTGCCTGGTCGCGATCAAGCGGCATTCCAGCATCCTGAATATCGTAAGGTTGTGTTGCAAGCTGCAAAGTGGGCGGCAAGATGCCCAGAGGGTGGATTAGAATTTTAAAATGACATTTCTCTTATCTTATTAGCGAAAATTGGTTAATATACTTGTATACAGGTCGAAAGGAGAAGATGAATATGAGCGACTTTCTAAAGAAGGCATTTTCATTAGGACTTGGGTTGACCTTAGTAAGCAAGGAAAAAGTAGAACAAATCGTGGATGATTTAGTGAAGCGTGGGGAGCTAGCACCTACAGAATCCAAGGCGTTGGTTGAAAAGCTGCTAGATCGTGGTGATGAAGAACAAGCGCGTCTAAAGGATTGGATTAATGAGCAGGTAGTAAATGCATTAAAGCAAACGGGTGTGGCTAGTACAAAGGATGTCGAAGAATTAACCCGTCGGGTAGCAGAGCTTGAAATTAAGCTATCTGAGCTACAGCATCCTTAAAAATGGGCAAATTCGTCCGACATACAGGCCGCTATCGCGAAATAGCCATGGTGCTTGGCCGCCATGGCTTTGGCTATATTGCTGAAGAAATAGGACTAACTCGATTAGTCTCCATCCCGTTAAGGTGGGCACATAAGGAGTCACGTGCACATGAATCCATCTCACTGGCTAGACGTATTCGCCTTGTGCTTGAAGAATTAGGCCCAACCTTTGTTAAGGCAGGTCAGCTTGCAAGTACACGTACAGATTTGTTGCCAGATGCAATCATTGATGAGCTTGTGAAGCTTCAATATCAAGTGCAACCGATTCCGATAGAAGCAGTTAAGGCAGTAGTAAATGAGGAATTTGGAATGTTGCCTGAGGAGCTATTTGCTGCTTTTGATGAAAATCCACTTGCCGCGGCCTCGCTTGGACAAGTCCATCGAGCTGAATTACTCACTGGTGAGCAGGTCGTGGTCAAGGTGCAACGTCCAAGTGTTAGTGAAAGTGTTCATCGAGATTTGGAAATATTGTGGAATTTAACGCTAATGGCTAAACGCCATATTAAATGGGTGGAACAATATCAGATTGCTGATATCGTAGAGGAATTTTCACGCTCTATTAAAGCAGAGCTGGATTATACGGTTGAAGGACGGAATACGGATAAAATGGCAGAGCAATTAAAAAGCATGTCAGACATCACGATTCCATCAGTACATTGGGAGTATTGTTCCCCAAAGGTGCTCACACTTGGCTTTGTACAAGGCATTCATTTAAATCAAAAACAAGAAATGATAAATCAGCAGCTCGATATTTGTGAATTAGCAAAAAAATTAGTGAACAGTATGCTTCATCAGATTTTTGTGACAGGCTTCTTTCATGCTGATCCCCATCCAGGTAATCTGCTTGCGATGCAGGAGGGGCAGTTAGGGTTTATTGATTTTGGTATGGTAGGGAAGCTGGATGTGATGATGCGAGAGCATTTATCTTCACTAATTATTGCACTGATGCGTAAAAATCCAGATGGCATGGTGAGTGCGATTTCACAAATGGGCTTGCTAAATGATGATGTTGATATGACAATACTTAAGCGAGATTTAGGGCGGTTACAGGACAAATATTATGATCTCTCCTTTTCAGATATGTCGATAGGGACGGCACTACAGGACCTATTTGGAATTGCAAGAGTGCATGGTATTGTGATGCCTAGCGATTTGCTTCTAGTTGGTAAAGCGTTATTGACGATTGAAGGCGTTGCACTTTCGCTCGATCCAAGTCTAAGTATTTTGGATTTGGCGGAGCCGTTTGGCAAGCAGCTCTTGCGTGATAAATATTCGCCGTTAAAGGTGGGGCGTAAGCTACTCCATCATGGTGTGGAACTATTTGAATCGCTTAGTGAGCTACCAACCCAAGCAAGGAAAATCACCTCTTTATTGTCAAAGGGCAAGGTGAAGGTAGAGATGGATGTGCCTGAATTAAACTCGATGCTGAAAAAGCTAGATCGAATTGGCAACAGACTCTCATTTAGTATTGTTTTACTGGCATTTAGTATTATTATGGTAGGATTGATTATTGGTTCTTCTTTAACACGAAAACCAACGATGTTATGGGATTTTCCGGCTATTGAGATTGGCTTTATTGTGGCTGCACTGATGGTTATTTGGTTGCTGTATTCCATATTCAAGTCAGGAAGGTTCTAGTAGCATACATTTGATGAGGTGAGAATATTGGCTAACTTTAATAACTGGGGTCTTTCTAAAGGCCTTCTAGATGCACTACAAAGGCAAGGAATTACGTCACCAACTCCGGTACAGGAGGCGTCCATTCCCGTTCAGCTTACAGGGGAAGATGTCATTGTACAAGCACAGACAGGGACAGGGAAAACACTTGCTTTTTTACTTCCTTTAATCGAAAAAATTTCAGTGGATCGCCCTGATGCACAAGCTTTAATTATTACACCAACACGTGAGCTTGCACTACAAATTACCCAAGAGGCACGTAAGCTAGCAGAAGGAAAAGAAGGCTTATCTATTCTTGCCGCTTATGGTGGACAAGACGTAGAACGTCAGCTTCGTAAGCTTAAAAATGGTATTCAGCTTGTTATTGGTACGCCGGGACGTCTGCTGGATCATTTGCGTCGTGGATCGCTAACTTTAGGGGCTGTAAGGTATTTGGTATTGGATGAAGCGGATCAAATGCTGCATATGGGCTTTTTGGCTGAGGTGGAGGATATTATTTCGGGTATTCCGCGTAGCCGTCAAACGATGTTATTTTCTGCGACAATGCCAGATAATGTGAAGCGCTTAGCTAAGGCATATATGAAGGAACCAAAGGATATTAAAATCACCCCAGCGTCTCGTCAGACGTTAGATAGCATTAAGCAAATCGTTATTAGCTGTACTGATCGTGGTAAGCAAAATGCGTTAATCCAATCGATTAAAACACAGCGTCCTTATTTAGCTGTTATTTTTTGCCGAACAAAGAGACGGGCTAGTACATTAAACGAAGCATTACAGGAAGCAGGCTTTTCCTCAGATGAGCTACATGGTGACTTATCGCAATCGAAGCGTGAACAGGTTATGCGTGCATTTCGTGATGCGAAGCTGGAAGTACTAGTGGCTACTGATGTGGCTGCACGTGGGATTGATGTTGAAGGGGTTACCCACGTCTATAACTACGACATTCCGCAGGATGTGGACAGCTACATTCACCGAATTGGTCGGACGGGTCGCGCAGGGGAAAAAGGGGTTGCGATCACCTTTGCTGCTCCAAGAGATATGGAGGCCTTACGTCTGATTGAACAAGGCATTGGCAAACGCTTAGAGCGTCAAACTTTTCATGGTGAAGCACAAGGTACATCTACATTAACTACCTCTCGTGCTAGCTCAGGCACAGGTTCAGGTCGAGCTGGCAAAGGTAGTCGCAGAGATGAAGGACAAGGTCAAGGACGTGGACGCAGAGAGTCAACAGGAACAGGCTCAGGTCGATCAGGCTCACGAGGACAAGGAGGCAAAAGGCAAGCACAAAGTCAAGAGCAAGGACAGCGTGGTCAAGCTAGCTCAAATCGTCGTGAGGGTCTAGGTAGCTGGGATATTACTGATGGCACAGGTTCAGCGCGTAGATCTGGCAATCAATCAGGTGGGCGTTCCTCTAAGGGGAACGGACAAGCTAGTGGAAGAGGTCAAGGAAGAAGTAACGATAAACGTTCCTCTGGACAAGGACAAGGTGGCGGTCGTCGTGGAGGCAGAAGCGCTGATCAAGGTGGCCGTAGTGGCAGCAGAGGCCGTGGAAGATAACGATATAAATTTTCATGGTTAACCTCAGTGGTTAATCGTAATATTTTATAATTTCTAAATAAGTTCGAAATATTTTTGAAACAAGTTTATGAGATAACTAGAATATACAGTACAACAGGGAAGGAGAAACCCCATGAAGCTTAAGCATATTAAGATGTTAAAACTGGTCGCAATGCTGTGTATGATCACTGTTTTATTAGCGGCTTGTGCCCCAGATATCCCTAAAAATGCTGCAAATTCTAGCACCTCTGCTCAAAATTCGAAGCCAGGAACAGATAACGATAAAAATAATGTTACTGGTGATAATGATGATGTGGACAAACCAGAGAACCAACCTGAAGAACCAGGTTCCAAAGGGAATAACGAGGTAACCCAGGGAGAGCCTTCCAATACAAAGGGCAATGATGATAAAGCGGCGTCTGCGGATCCCAACAGCATGGCAGTACTAATTAATAAAGAGTTTGGTTTGCCAGAGGATTACAGTCCTACGGACCTTGTGTATCCTGACGTTCCTTTTTTGTTCAAGGAAAAAATCGAGAAGCGACAAATGCGGAGTGAAGCGGCTGGAGCACTTGAAGAGTTATTTGCTGCTGCGAAAAAGGACGGTATCTATTTGGCAGGCGTATCTGCATATCGTTCGACGAAGACACAAACAGCTCTTTTTAATCGGTATGTCAAAAAGGATGGTTTAGAAAAAGCTAAAACCTATAGCGCTGAGCCAGGTCATAGCGAGCATACGACAGGGCTTGCGATCGATGTATCTGGAAGCACAGGTAAATGTGCGGCTGAAAGCTGCTTTGGTGACACAGATGAAGCAAAATGGCTAGACAAGCACGCTACTGAATATGGTTTTATTATCCGTTATCCAGAAGGTAAAGAAAAAATTACAGGATACAAATATGAGCCATGGCACTTACGGTATGTTGGCAAGGAAATGTCAAAGGATATTGGTGAACGAGGAATCACGCTGGAGGAATATTATGATGCCGTTCCAGTCTCGGCCAATCCATAATTCATTATTTTGTGAATCGCTTTGCTGAACTAAGATGTGCAAATCTCGACTAAGCAGGATAACTTTTTCGCAAACAGTCATTAAACACAGCTCTTAAAAAATGGAGCTGTGTTTTTTACGTTGAATTTGCTCTATTTTGAATGAAATGATCATATTCTCAAATAAAACGCTTTAAATTGGGCTCCATCTTGAAATGAGTGCTTGAGTGCTAACACAAGCTAGCGAAGAGACAGAGAGATTGTGAAGGTTGTCTCCCTCCTTATATTTCATTTTTCTTACGCTAGCTCGCTCATTCGCAGAATATCATTTGTTAGATTATCAAATGAAGGCGAAGAAGGAGGA
>NZ_JAGGKG010000036.1 GCF_017873435.1 Paenibacillus turicensis
TTTCGCTATACGTAGGTATCCTAGCTACGAAGGTGGCTTGGTCCCTCCTTCGGTCGGACTTACACCAACTAGATGATGCGTGCCTCTGGGCACGCGGGAAATAAAAAAGCATAAGCCCAGTTAATACTGAACTTATGCCTTACGAATCATATTAAATGTTAAATATTGATCGTAATCGATATCACTTCGCTACTTGAGTTAAATGATATTAGTTGAAAAATACGTTCAATTCTGATTCTTTATCAAATACATGTACTTTATTCATGTCGATTGCCAACTTCACAGTGTCGCCTTGACGAGTGTTAGAACGTCCATCAACACGAGCGATCAATGGTGCATTACTATTCAAGTATAACAACATTTCGTGACCAAGGTTTTCAGTCACATCTACACTTGCAGTGAAGATACTGTTCGGTGATCCTTCCAAGAATACAGGCTCTTCGTGAATATCCTCAGGACGAATTCCTAAAATAACCTCTTTGCCATTTACATAGTCTTTTAATACAGCAGCTTTACCTTGTGGAATTTCTACCTTAAGGTTTTCAGATTTAAAGTAGATGGAGCTACCTTCTTCAATAATGTTACCATTCACGAAGTTCATAGTTGGTGAACCGATAAATCCAGCTACGAAAATGTTACGTGGTTGGTTATAAAGCTCTTCTGGAGAAGCAGCTTGTTGAATAATACCATCTTGCATAACTACGATACGATCACCCATTGTCATCGCTTCTGTTTGGTCATGCGTTACATAGATACAAGTTGTTTCAAGACGTTTTACCAATTTAGTAATTTCAGCACGCATCTGTCCACGCAATTTAGCATCCAAGTTAGAAAGCGGCTCATCCATCAAGAAGACTTGAGGATCACGGACAATCGCACGTCCTAACGCAACACGTTGACGTTGACCACCAGATAATGCTTTTGGTTTACGATCAAGCAAATGCTCAATATCCAAAATTTTAGCAGCATCACGTACACGTTGATCGATTTCTTCTTTTTTCACTTTACGTAATTTCAAACCAAACGCCATATTTTGGTATACGTTCATATGTGGATAAAGCGCATAGGATTGGAATACCATCGCGATATCACGATCTTTAGGTGCTACATCATTAACAACACGATCGCCAATATACAATTTACCATCAGAGATTTCTTCTAGACCTGCAATCATACGAAGAGTAGTAGATTTACCGCAACCAGAAGGACCTACCAATACTAAAAATTCTTTATCAGCAATATCAAGATTAACATCAATAACGGTTGCTTTATCCGCACCAGGATATGTTTTATAAATATGTTCTAAACGTACGCCAGCCATGTGTAATTCCTCCTAATAAATTATAAATTTAGTATTGAATGTGCTTTAATTTTAAAATGTAATCGGATACAATTTCTAATCTTATATTACCTAATGCCTCAAAATCCCGCTATCCACAAACTGCACAAAAAAATCACGACTTTTTCGTTAATTTATACAAAAGCAGCCCAAGCTGCATTAAAACCGCGTCTCGAAAGCTTTTAACATCAAGCCCTGTCTCCTGTTTAATCTTGTCTAAGCGATATAGCAATGTATTACGATGAATATATAATCTTTTTGCTGTCTCACTCACATTACAATCTAATTGAAAAAAACTTTCTAGCGTAGTTAACGTTTCCTCATCTTTAAAAAACTCTAAATTAGTGCCTACTATCTCTTTAATAGCTAATTTTTCGCTTGTCGAAATGCTATACACTAAACGCTCCAACTGTAATTGCCAAGCAAAATGAAGATGAACTCCAATGGAAGTTGCCCGACCCAATTCAATAGTTTCTTTCAATATATAAATTGTATGCAGTAGCCGATCAGGTTTGATCAGACCCTCATGAACAGTTAAATAAAGACCACCACCGCCCCACTCTGTGGAAATGACCTCATATAAACCTTCACATAACCCCATCAGCATATCCTGGCTTAGCTCCGTATGCTCCTCATTATCTTCTTTTAAATCAGAAACTATATTATTCCCTAACAAAATAAGCCAATCTCGATCCATTGGAATCAAAACAGTTCCTTTGCCAAAATAACTCCGTAATAGCTTAGACAATTTATTAAAGCTCAAAGTGTTCGCAAAATTCTCCTCACAATGAAGTAGAAACGGTAATAAATTTCCCTTGAGCTGCTCATTCCAAATATATTGCTGAGGTATATCCAAATCATAAGTCTGCTTAGCTAACGCTTCATGAAGCCAATAACCAAACTCTTTACTTTTCACTTCTTCTGACTGCTGTGTAAAAGAGCTCTCATAACCTTGTTCCTGCTGACGCATCGTAGCTATAACTAAATTAATTAGTTTTATTTCCTGTTCATTAATGACCTTATTCCTCAAAATAAATACTTGAAAGCTATCCGCATTTATCTCATCGCATAACCACAAATACAAGCTTTGCTCAGCATCAAAATAATAGCGATTTCCGTCTATATTCAACCAATGATATCGCTCGATCTCTTCTTTATTCATATTCGCTAACTCAAAAGGTGCACCAATAATTGTAGCTAACTGTTGTTGAATGGTATGGATCTTTTTCATAGTATGCATTCCTATCCAAATAAAATAGTACATCCAAATCCAAAATTTCTTCATTTCAGTTTTATTGCTTATTATAGCATAATCAAAAAAACAAAAAAGCCGCCAACATATGTTGACGACCTTTAGGATGAGCCATGAAGGACTCGAACCTTCGACACCCTGATTAAAAGTCAGGTGCTCTACCAACTGAGCTAATGGCTCAAAACTGGTGGGGGCTGATGGATTCGAACCACCGAACTCGATGAGAACAGATTTACAGTCTGCTGCGTTTGGCCACTTCGCTAAGCCCCCGAATTAATGAATCACCTATTGTAGGTTAAATTCAAAAAGTGGCTCGGGACGGAATCGAACCGCCGACACAAGGATTTTCAGTCCTTTGCTCTACCGACTGAGCTACCGAGCCATATTAAATTGACAAAAAAATAAAGTGGAATGTTTATAACCTTCCCACTTCCTTGTGGAAATATAAATTAAAATAAATGGCGGAGCCGACGGGATTCGAACCCGCGGTCTCCTGCGTGACAGGCAGGCATGTTAGGCCTCTACACCACGGCTCCGCATTAAAAAACATAAAAATGGTGCCGGCGAGAGGACTTGAACCCCCAACCTACTGATTACAAGTCAGTTGCTCTACCAATTGAGCTACACCGGCACAGTGAAAGTTAAAAATTTAATTATGGTGGAGGCTGAGGGGCTCGAACCCCCGACCCTCTGCTTGTAAGGCAGATGCTCTCCCAGCTGAGCTAAGCCTCCGTAATAATGGTAGCGGCGAAGGGAATCGAACCCCCGACCTCACGGGTATGAACCGTACGCTCTAGCCAGCTGAGCTACACCGCCATATTACATTATATTATGAAAGTGGCGGAGAGGGAGGGATTCGAACCCTCGCACCGCTTACGCAGTCTAACCCCTTAGCAGAGGGTCCCCTTATAGCCACTTGGGTACCTCTCCATGCCATCAAACAAGGTACTTACCCTTGAAAACTGAATCCGAAACGAAAAGCTGCGTTTTACTATTGGATAAGCCCTCGACCGATTAGTACCTGTCAGCTCCATACATTACTGTACTT
>NZ_JAGGKG010000037.1 GCF_017873435.1 Paenibacillus turicensis
CCGCTATAGCCTTTGCTTGGGCTTCTCTGGAATTAGCTAAGTTGGCTGTGTAAGAGTAAAAAATATCATTCTTATACTTTTCAACATCCCGACCATATATAGCTAACCTTTCCGCCATTCTTGCTGTGAATCCAGTAAGGATAGACAATTCAACATCCAGTTCCCTATCGGATAGTTGCTTTACATCCTCTATATTCATCTAAAGCCCTCCTTCATTCGCTGAATGGCAATCTACACAAAAAGGGAAGTCAATCATGTTCGTTGGTGTTAGGTCTATACAGCAATCTTCACAAACATAATTTTTGCATCCTTCACACTTGACCAGTGATTTCTTTTCTTTTTCACATATTTCACATGTATTCATTCCTTATCACCATCCTCTAAAGTCTTTATGCACCGCTCAACTTTTTCCACGCTTGCCCTTGCATTGTCGGTTAATTGTCGTTGCCATGTTTGGTTTTTGGGAGACCACTTATATCCGTTTGACTTGATTATTGTGCGTACGTCATCGTTTGGCTTGCCATCAAATACAATCTGCAGGCGGTTTATTTCCGCATTTTCTATCACTTTGAAGTATTTAAGATCGTATTCTTTATTTGGTTGATCTGATTGTTCAACAGCCTTTGAGTTTTTAAGCCATTTGATTTTGTCTACATAACCCTTAATCCGTTCATACTCTGCATAATTCCGTTCTCTCGCTGCGTTTTGCTTTTCTTTTTTTCGCATTGGAAAATTACCTGCGCCGCTAATCATTACAGACGGACACATTAATTCAATGCGAAAACCTTTATTGATATTGTCCGCTAATTTCTTGGCGTACATATCGGCATAATATAAGGCTTTTTCTTGCGCATGATCCGGTACATCATCGACAATCTCATACGCTGCGTTAACACTCTGTTTGTAGTCCTCCGTAGCACTACCGGCGACATATTCCGTAAAGCTCCACATGTCTCTTGCTTGTCTTGCTTGCTCTTCATTAATTTCATAGTATTTTGATTGTTTCACTTCTTCTCTCCCCTCTCTGTTATCCTTTGTGCGCTAAAGCTTCTTGTGCCGCCTGCAAGCAACGTTTATCCAAACAAACTTCCGCAATATATTCCAAGGTTGTTGTTATCCGTTCATATTCCGATAAAAGGTATTTCATTTGTTTTTCTTCCCAATCCCACATTTCCATGGGGTAATTGGCTTCAAGTGACTGCACTGCTTTCTTTATCTCTTGTATCTTGTTATTCATCTACACTCACCCTCTCCTTTAGTAATAGACTCCTACTAATTTCCCGTAACAATATTGATCGCATGTACCGTATTTATTGTGGTATTCATCGTTCTTATCTAAGTCCTCTCCGCAACATTCACATGCAGTTATATCGATTCCAGATACTTTGTAATGTTCCAATGCTTCTTTGCTATGATTGAGTAGTTTTTTATATAAATTCTTCTTTTTTTGTCTCTTTTTCATTGTTTTCACCTCCGAAAACTCAGATTTACAATTACACTCTTGCACAAACAGCCCTGTAAGCCGTTTTATTTATCTATCCTTGTGTTTATACTCCTGTGTGCCCGAAGCCTCCTGTATTGCGCTCTGAGTCGCTTAGAGAGTCTGTTTCTACCATCTCAGACTTTACCACTGGAACAATAACGCCTTGTGCTATACGGTCACCTGCATTTATCATGTAAGTTCCTTGACTAAGTTCATAAGGATCACCGTTTTTCTGTCTTTCAAATACCGTCTGCCCTTTTATATCAATTGCGGCACAACTTTCAATTTTAGTTGAAATATTGTCAATGATAATTCCTATTTCACCTCTATAACCGCTATCAATTGTTCCAAGTTGTACTCTTAATTTCGTTCGTAATGTTACGCCTGATCTCGGTCTGACTTGCATTTCATAACCTTCGGGTATCTCAAAAGACAATCCAGTTGGCACGATTTTTGTTTCTCCTGGTTCGATTAACATGTATTTTGTAGACACTAAATCAAATCCGCTATCCCCTTGTTTTGCATATACTGGGATTACTGCGTTATCATTGAGTTTTTTCACTTTTACTTGCATCTTATTACCTCCGATAGTCTATTTTCTCGTTTCTAATTTTCCGTAGTTTAGTTCCCTTTGTCTTTGTTGCAGCATCTTCGAGCTTCCAACCTGCCCTCATACGGTTTGCGAAAATCTCATATGTTAATCCGTTTTGTATTGCTAGCTTCACATACTTTTTTGGATACTTTCTGTTCTTTTCATGTACCATCTTAAGAGCTTTCCTGCTGGATTCTTTATAAGGTTCCGTAGCCGCCCTTTCAGGCTCCCAACCTTTTTTTATTCGTGCGTAGTAGGCTGATTTACTTATTCCGTTTTTTTCTAAGCCTTCTGGATAATCCACATCTACCTTCTTTCTCACAGGCTTAGTAATGGCTTTTTCAACGTCCCACCCGCAGTTATAAACTCTGTTATACGTTGTGTCGTTTGATATCCCATTTGATCTAGCTATTGCATACTGCTCTTTGCTTATTACCATTCCCCTTCCCACCCTTCTTTTTAGTAACCTTCTCAGATGGCGCTAGAATTGATTCTAAGACCTCCAACTGATATTTATAGCTAAATGTACCCATAGTGATTGATCGTGCAATCTGAGCCAAAATAAAGGCGTCTCGTACGTTGTCTGATTCATGCTCATATTTCCATTTCTTAAAAATAGGTAAAACCATATTATCTTTTGATATGTTGCCAATGCCTGTGGCGAATTTTTTCACTTGGCTTGGTGGTATCTCCAGAAAATTAGATCCTACATCCCTACACGCAAACCTAACTGCAAAGCCCACACCGTACTGAATGCTTACTCCTTTACCTTTTGAAGCAAATGAGAATCCCTCTATGCAAGTTACATCCGCTCCTTCTGTATAACGGGCTATTTCTCTGCCATAATCCTGAATCTGTGCCACAGTTGAGAACATTCCGTTTTCCAACTCTATTTCTAGCTCATGCAAGACCGCTCCATTTTCATCAATTACCACTACCCCTGTTTTTGTACTTGGATCTATACCTACAAATCTCACGCCATCACTCCCATTGCGCCGCCTTGACGCTTTTTTATATATCCACTTCTTGCTTGATCTATTGCTAGTATTAATACCTCATCTGGATCACGATCTAATATGATTGCTATTTGCTTTATGCTTTTACCTTCGTTCCACATTGATTTAAAATTTTTGATTTCGTGAGCATCCCAGAAGAAATTGAATTCTTCCAGTGCTATGTGTCGCTTTTTACGTTGGAGTGTGTATACTTTTGTGGCAAAGTTTCTACCCACTTATAACCCTCCTGACTAACTAACAGGATGCTCCTTGCCTGTACCTTGCTTGTGAAGTCTGCTCTATCATCCTCTAGGACTTGTTTAGCCTTGCATACGTTTGATAGC
>NZ_JAGGKG010000038.1 GCF_017873435.1 Paenibacillus turicensis
TAGCTCCCTTGTAGTTGTCTAAGATTTCAATCATTCGTTTTGTTCGATCTTCACCATGAGTTTCAATTAATTTGTCATATTCGTTTTGGGTAAGTTTTACAAATTCAGCAAAATTAATTTTAGGTATAATATCTTTTTTCTTATCATTTTTATCATTCTTTACATTCTTATCATTCTTGTTTGTGGTTATCGCTTGGTTATCGCTTGGTTGAGACTTGGTTAAGACTTGGTTATCCTCTTGGTTGTAGTCAGTGTCAGAACCTTGATAAACCTCGTAGTTAAGCACTGTTATTAGGGTATAGTCGTTGGTTGAGGACTTGGTTAAAAAACCGATTCTTTCTAATTTGTCTAAGCATGTTCTTATTTTCATCTCGCTTACATCTTTATCATTTTGGAACCACTCAGAAGCTATTTTTTTACGAGATGTGACTAACTGACCTCTCTTTATTTCTACTTCGATATTTTTGTATTTGTCATACCAAACGCCGTCAGCGTGATTGGCGTTTAGTATGATGTATATAGCGATAAGCTTCTGTACTGCTGTAAGTCTTGAAAAAGTATCGCTAATCATTAATTTGCGGTGAAGTCTAATCCACCCTTCCATGTCACCACCTACTTAGTAATGCTTTAATTTTTCAACTGGTATATCCATCAAGTGCCAATTATCGCTAAATGTAGGCACTGTCACACTGGTTAATAATTTTTCTACTACCTCGACCGGTACTGGATAGGTGTCAGTGTTTTTGTAGTAAAGTTGATTTGAATTTATTTTCTCTTCGCTATAAATTCCTGCCTGTTTTAAATCGGTGGTATAACCGTTGTTTTCAGCTTCCCACCACACGTATTCTGCTCTACCTCTCGAGTGTTTGAGACTAAGAATGTAATAGTTCACTTAGCACCCTCCAATACTGTTTTAATCGCCTGTATATTGCCAATGCTTTTTACCTTCGCCATTCTTGTAATACTCAATTAGCTCTCGTTGCTTCTGCTCTTTAATCCGTTTTCCCAATGCTGTTTCATCTATAATCTGGTGGCACGTTCCCGTCTCGGTTTTTGGACCACATACTAGAGCAATATTCCAAGGTTCACTGCCCGATCCATATTGAGAGGCATTTACTATATGCGCTCTCTCAAACCAGTTTCGGGGTCTAGTGGTTTTACATAACTCACATGTATCTACTCCTGTTTGCTCACTAGACCGCCTGTGTACCTCTCTACTGCATTTATCTGTTATTTCTGTGTGCTTACCTCTCTTTTGTTTGTTTCGTCCAAAATTAGGCTTTGGTACTGATCTGAGTTCAAAGTCCATGTCGTCACCTACATATCTGATTGGTATTTAAGGATAGTCTGTAAAGCTGATACCTGTACCTTGATTGCGTCAGCAGCTTCAATGCCTGCTTTAAATTGCGCTTCGCTAAAATCCCTTTGAAATAGTTTGTCACTTACATTTCCTTTTGCTATATCTGTGACAATAGATACTGGTATGCCATCGGCACGTAATGTCAAAATCTCTTTAGCTAATGCTAGGCGGTATTCTTTCTCTGCTTCTGCCTTTTCTCTACCTAAGGTAAAGAGAGCATCAGCCGACTTGCTAAGCCGCTGTGACGCGGCATGTATCTCGTGAGTTACGCTTATTAAGTCCATGTGTCACCCCTTAAAATGGTAAAGAATCATCATCTATATCTATTGGCATTCCGTCATCCTGAAACGGATCGTTATATTGTGAATCCTGCGAACTTTGTTTATTGTTGTTATCCTTACTTGATTCCAAAAATCGGACATTACTAGCAATAACCTCGGTTACATACACGCGTTTTCCTTCGCTGTTTTCGTAATTCCGTACTTGAATGCGTCCTTCCACTGCTGTTAATCTTCCTTTGCGTAAATAGTTAGCGCACGTTTCAGCTAATTGCCGCCATGTAACAACTGGAATGAAGTCTGCTTCCTTTTCTTTGTCTTTTCCCACAGGTCTATCAACTGCAATGGTAAACTGTGTTACAGCCACTCCAGAGGGTGTATACCGAAGTTCTGGGTCTTTTGTTAGGCGTCCTATTAATATCACACTATTAAGCATTGTTAGGCTCCTTCTCGGCTGATTCTAGCCGTTTGCAAAGTGCGTCATATTCTTCTTTTGTTAAATCCTCTGCCATTGTCTTGTTGTAATCTTTCATGATCGCCTTTTTAACATCAGCCGCACTAAATCCCTTGTTATTAGCTATTGCAAACAACCTTTTTACTTGTGCGTCACTCAGTTTTTTTGTTGTTTTGTCCTCGAACTCCACACCATTTCCACATGCACCATTTGCGTCATCGTCTTTTTCAGTAGATATTCCAGATATTGCAGATAAAGAATACCGTTTCATATATGTGATTTGACCACCTAAATCTTGCATGTTATTACTAGCAAATACGATCAACGGATCTGATTTAACCCATTCTCCACTTTGGTGTAAAAGCATCGTTTCTACCGATAACATCAATTTCCCATCTTCAAAGAACGTTTTAGGTTCTTGCAAGATCGCAATTCCATTGTCTTTGTAAACAGTCTTTAGAGCTTCAAATATCCCTGATAAATCGGTGTAAGAAAATTTATAAGAACCTCCGCTTTTAGTCGTAACAGTTACATGGGCATTATGTTGTGGCGTTTCAATCGCTCCCCATGCTGCGACCAATGACTTTGTGATTTCCTGCTTAGATTCAGAAAAAATCATGTTACACCTCCAACTTAATTACTAATTCATCACTTCGATATTCCACGTTGATTCCTGCTACTAACTGCCCATCAGGGTCAACCACTTGCCCTGATTCCGTTGGTGTGAAAATCTTTTTAATGCTTGCTTTGTCAGGCTCTTTTTTAACTCGAATTAGTTCGTTTGCTTGATTTGCTTCTAGCCAATTGACCAATTCATCCTCGTTGTAATTCCACTTGGGCTGTTGTTTTTTATAAGACACTGTGCCGTAAGGGGTTTTTGATTTAAATTTAGGATCATCAAGCTTTTGTTTAGCCGCATACGCACCAACCAAGCTTTGGAAGTATTCGGTATCACGTTGTAACTTCTCTAGCTCCTTATTTTTGTAAGACTCAATGCGATAAATTTCAGATTCAGCAAGCTTAGTAACTTCATTTTTCTTCGCTTCAATAGCAGCCATTTTTCTAAGCACCCAATTAAGAGACTCTAAGTCAGTAACACTAAATGACTGGCGTTCTTCTTCCTCTTGTTGTTCAATTTCATCAAGCTCATTTTGGTATAAAGGATTAATCATATTTGACAACCTCCTAATATCTGTTATATAGTGTCGTTAATAATTTTGTTT
>NZ_JAGGKG010000039.1 GCF_017873435.1 Paenibacillus turicensis
AGGAGCAATTCCTGTAATGAATTAATTTGAGGTTTGAACAAAAAAAGCGCCTCCTGTATGCTGGGTTCCGAATGGTGTACATTCATTCCCTAATTGAAGGAGGACGCTCACTATGAAGTATAAACAATCGAAGAAACAAAATCAACGACTTACACGAATTTCTGAAAAAACATTGGTGGTTGGCGCAGACATTGCGAAAGAAACTCATGTGGCTCGGGCCGTAGATTTTCGGGGAATCGAACTGGGAAAGGATTGTGTATTTTCCAATACCCGTACTGGACTAGATCAACTGGTTCAGTGGATGAAGGAGCTTCAGCGGGTGCATGCCAAGAGAGACATTCTCTTCGGTATTGAGCCCACCGGACACTACTGGTTTACACTGGCGGAGTATTTACGAGGACAAGGCATTCCTTTAGTCATGGTCAATCCGCACCATGTGCACAAGAGCAAAGAACTGGAGGATAACTCGCCGACGAAAAACGACTATAAAGATGCCAAGGTCATTGCCGATTTGGTGCGAAACGGGAAGTACAGTGAGCCCAAATTACCGACAAGTGTTTACGCAGATCTACGAATTCTCATGAACCTCCGAGAGAAGATCATGGTGAATTTGGGTCAGGTCCAGCGTCGAGTACAGAACTGGTTGGATCGCTTTTTTCCAGAGTACACCGAGGTTTTTAAAGATTGGGAAGGCAAGGCTTCACAAATTACGCTGGGCGAATTTCCTACCCCAAATGAAATCGTAGAGCTGGGTGCAGAAGCGATTGCGCAGCGTTGGAAAGAAGACGTGAAACGAGCCGTAGGCACCAAACGTGCGCAACACCTCGTCGAAGTCGCGAGAAGCTCCATCGGGCTCACGGAAGGGCTTCCTGGAGCGAAAATGGAGATCAAGACGCTGCTGGAGCAGTATGAGATGTTTGTCAGACAACTCGAAGAGATTCTGGCTGAGGTGGAAGGCCTCCTTGCGCAAATTCCGGGAACGAAAGAAATGCTTACCGTTCCGGGTGTAGCCGTAGTTACCCTGGCAGGGTTTCTCGCCGAAGTCGGGGATCTGAGTGGTTACGAGCATGGACAGCAGATTATTCGGCTTGCCGGACTGAACCTCAAAGAGAATAGTTCTGGAAAGAAAAAAGGAAAATCGAGCATAAGCAAGCGTGGACGTGCGAGGCTAAGGGCGCTGTTGTTCCGGGCGGTCTTGCCGATGGTGGCCAAAAACGCCGAGTTTAAGGCACTGCACCAGTATTTCACAACACGAAGTCAGAATCCACTGAAGAAAAAGCAATCTCTAGTGGCGTTGTGTGGGAAACTCATCCGTGTTCTGCATACACTAGGAACCAAGCAACGCGACTACGATGCAAATGACGTGTTAGGGCCGATACGACGGGCTCAGCTACAGATGGCAGCTTAAGAAAAACAAAACTCAGATTTGCTCAATTAAAGTAGGAATCACGAAAGACAAAGGAAGCACGGAGTAGCCGCAGGAATATTTTCCATAAGGGCAACGACCCAGTAAAGGAGCAACAAACGGCGTCCACCTTTTGAGAGGCAGAACGAAGGAATGTAAGGGCAATGACCCCGCGTGACATGGGAGGGTAAGCCGTCAAAAGAAGGTGTGGATATCCAAAGTGCGATCAACGAAACGATCCGTCGAATGGGGAAATCCCCCAATCTCTATTCCCGCCACCGGCTTTAACAGAAAATATTGTCATTCTTACATGACTTCTCCAACTGCCATTCTGTCAATGAATGAAAACCTGAGAACGAGTGAGCAAACAAGAGAAAATATTAATTTATAGTGGGAGG
>NZ_JAGGKG010000040.1 GCF_017873435.1 Paenibacillus turicensis
GTCTCCCTCCTTATATTTCATTTTTCTTACGCTAGCTCGCTCATTCGCAGAATATCATTTGTTAGATTATCAAATGAAGGCGAAGAAGGAGGAACACCGACTCGAAAAGTTTAACATGGTCAGGGTGAAATAAAGGAAATAAGATATTTCCCAATATAATCCTTTATTTGCATGCTCCAAGATAACCCTTGAGGTTTGCTCTCCCATGTCTCTACGGGTCTATGCCCTTACATTCCTTCGTCACACCTATCAAGGAGTTGGAGTTCGACTCTGCTCTTAAAATGGGTCTAAGCCCTTTAGACAACCGTGGTCGTTTCTTCATGCCTCTTGTTATTCTGCAAATGAGCCAACTGGTAATAACCGAGTGTTTAGATTTAAGCGATCATCCTTAGTTTATTGCTGAGATATTCACAGTGGTTCTTGGCCATAGCGACTAGCATCCGAGCTAATTTGCCACACAGCTTCATAATCGACTTCATGCCAATCATTCTTTTTACCCTTATGTTATGTTGATGAAGGGCTTTGAACTCTGGATGAACAGCTACCATGTGAAGGACCGTTAGAAACAGAATCTTTCGTAGCCGTGGTCGTCCTCGTTTGGTAATTTTGGATATCCCTCGATGCGTACCCGAACTACTCTCTTGTAGATGTAGACCAGCCAAGCGAAGCAACTGGTTACCATGAGCAAAAGAGGCCAGATCTCCAGCTTCACTGTATAAGGTGGCTAACGTGATCGCACTAATCCCTTTAATCGTAGACAATACTTTTGTAGTTGGAATATCTGCGATACGTGTTAACACTTCTTGCTCCAACTGATCGAGCTGAGTGCGAAGTAAGTGGTACTGCTGAAGAAGAAGGGACAAACTAAACAGGGCCTCTTCCACCGTGCCAGGAAGCGTGGCACTCTGCTGTGCGACTTGAATTAACTCTCTTGCTACTTGACGGCTGCCTGCTCGTTTCATGTCCTTCTTCCAACCTGTTATAATTTCATCCTCATTTAGAAGTCTTAGTTGGGAAGGATGAGGGAACTGTGTCAGTGTGGAGATGGCTGTTTTACTGGTAATATCCTTAAAGACACTTCGGAATTCAGGAAAGTAAAGATCTGTCCACCGATGTAGCTGGTTCACGACGGTAGACATTTGTTTACTGATAAATTCTCGAGTATTCACAAGTTGTCTTAGTGCACGGTACGGCTCGGCGTGCAAAAAAAGTTCAGAGTAATACCCGTTCTTCACCATATCTGCAATCACAAGGGCATCCTTAATATCATTTTTGGTTGGGGAGTTATCTCTATTTTCTTTATTGCGCTTCACCTGAAATGGATTGACAAGAACAAGCTCCAACTTTTGGTCTTGAAGCCAGTAGGCTAAGTTCAGCCAATAGTGACCTGTAGGCTCCACACCAAAAATAACGGTAGAGAGCTGACCTTGATGCATAAGGGACTGAACCCAGTGTTGTAATTGCTTAAAGCCAGCCACGTTGTTAGAGAAGGCCAAGTAGCGTCCTTGCTCAATACCACGATAATTTGTAGCCCGAGCAACATGAGTAAATTTAGCAATATCAATCCCAATAATAAGATGTTTAGAACTAATACGTTCGATACGTTGATTTTGCTTTGCAGATTGTTTAAACTTCATAGTAAGAGCACCTTCCTTAGATAATTGTTGTTTTGGTAGACACCATTATCTTAAGGGAGTGCTCGTTTTATTTCAAAGACCAAATTTAAGGGAATACAGGAATGCTCTTAAAATCA
>NZ_JAGGKG010000042.1 GCF_017873435.1 Paenibacillus turicensis
GTCCTGCCGGATTCATACGGGGTTTCACGTGCCCCGCACTACTCGGGATCCGTCTCGGAGGGAACAGACTTTCAATTACAGGGCTTTTACCTTCTCTGGCGGGCCTTTCCAGACCTCTTCGTTTAACCGGTTCCTTTGTAACTCCATGTGAGACGTCCCACAACCCCAAGAAGCAAGCTTCTTGGTTTGGGCTTCTCCGCGTTCGCTCGCCGCTACTGACGGAATCACTTTTGTTTTCTCTTCCTCAGGGTACTTAGATGTTTCAGTTCCCCTGGTCTGCCTCTTCATACCCTATGTATTCAGATATGAGTAACTACCTATTACAGTAGCTGGGTTTCCCCATTCGGATATCCCCGGATCAATGCTTGCTTACAGCTCCCCGAGGCAGTTTCGTTGTTCGCCACGTCCTTCTTCGGCTCCTAGTGCCTAGGCATCCTCCGTGTGCTCTTAGTAGCTTAACCTGCTCAAACTATTGTGCTGCTGAATCTGTTGCAGAAACCGCAAAGGATTCATCATCACAACACTTTTCGCTTTCAACTACCTTATTTCAAACTTGTTTACACAAGTTCAGCTTAAAGGATTGTTTCTAAAACGCTTTTTTCGTTTCGGTATCCAGTTTTCAAGGAACAAGTTTAATTCATTATGGTGGAGCCAAGGGGGATCGAACCCCTGACCTCCTGCGTGCAAGGCAGGCGCTCTCCCAGCTGAGCTATAGCCCCATAGGAATTGTACTTATTGTATTATGGTGGGCCCTAGTGGACTCGAACCACCGACCTCACCCTTATCAGGGGTGCGCTCTAACCAACTGAGCTAAGGGCCCATATATTATTGTTACTCATAAAGAGTTACGCTTGGCGGCGTCCTACTCTCCCAGGACCCTTCGGTCCAAGTACCATCGGCGCTGGAGGGCTTAACGGTCGTGTTCGGGATGGGTACGTGTGGAACCCCTCCGCCATCGCCACCAAACGTATTCAAGAGGTTTAACCTCTCAAAACTAAACAACGAGGTGAGTTTGTTACTTACGTTAATAAGTAACGGTTCGTAAGCATATCGCTATGCTCACTATATTTGAATGTCTTCGTTGCAGAAGACGATTCTCCATAGAAAGGAGGTGATCCAGCCGCACCTTCCGATACGGCTACCTTGTTACGACTTCACCCCAATCATCTACCCCACCTTCGGCGGCTGGCTCCTTGCGGTTACCTCACCGACTTCGGGTGTTGTAAACTCTCGTGGTGTGACGGGCGGTGTGTACAAGACCCGGGAACGTATTCACCGCGGCATGCTGATCCGCGATTACTAGCAATTCCGACTTCATGCAGGCGAGTTGCAGCCTGCAATCCGAACTGAGATTGGCTTTTATAGGATTCGCTCCAGATCGCTCTTTCGCTTCCCGTTGTACCAACCATTGTAGTACGTGTGTAGCCCAGGTCATAAGGGGCATGATGATTTGACGTCATCCCCACCTTCCTCCGGTTTGTCACCGGCAGTCACCTTAGAGTGCCCAACCTTACTTGCTGGCAACTAAGATCAAGGGTTGCGCTCGTTGCGGGACTTAACCCAACATCTCACGACACGAGCTGACGACAACCATGCACCACCTGTCTCA
>NZ_JAGGKG010000043.1 GCF_017873435.1 Paenibacillus turicensis
TTTTTTTTTTTTCAGCCCCTCCTCATCAAACCGTACGTGAGGTTTTCCCTCATACGGCTTTCCGATGTTCTTCTTTTATGCGCATGCAGATTACAGTAGCGTCCTTAATCCCTTTTGCTTGGCTATAACACTCACTTCTCGAAGGGAACTCATCCATCTTCGCCTCTGCCTCTTCTTGGCATACCACCTCGTTAATCGTTGTAGAATGTACCAGTCTAACTTGGCTAATTTCCGTTGACTGTAGTTGGTGTAGTAATAATTACTCCATCCTGTAATCTTCGGATTAAGCCATGCGATGTGCTCTGCCAAGGGCTTTGAACGCATCTTCGGTGGAGCCAGTCTTTCCTTTATCACCTCTCGTATGCGCTCTTCCGCTTTCTTCGCTAACCATTGCTGTGTGGTGTAGTACACTTTACCCGCTGACGTTTCCGCCTTTGTTTTTCGATGGTGCATGCCTAGAAAATCAAAGCCTTCTTCACCTGTCCATAACCCTACAATATGTGTCTTTGTTGGATGTAGCGTTAGCTCTAGTCGCTCCATAATGGCTCTAATGAGCTTAAATGCATGCTCCGCATCCTTCTTGGTCTTGCAGATCACTACAAAATCATCTGCATACCTTGTCAGTTCACCTATGGTTTTCCCATGCTTTTCCCATAACACATCAAAGTAGTTCAGGTAGATGTTCGCTAGTAGGGGGGAGATAACACCACCCTGTGGAGTTCCTAAATCAGAGCGTCGAACGCTTCCTTCTTCCATCACCCCGGCTTGCAACCACTTACGAATCAACTTCAGTGTTCTCCTGTCACTGATCCGCATCTCCACTAGCTTCATGAGCTTGTCTTGATTGATGTTGTCAAAGTAGCCTTGGATGTCGACGTCGACCACCCAGTTTCCTTTACGATTGCATGCTTTACGGATGCGTTCGAGCGCTTGCTTCGCACTTCGCTTCGGGCGAAATCCGAAGGAAGATGCTTGAAAGTCTACCTCGAATATTGGTTCCACTATGAGTTTAGTTGCCATCTGGATCACGCGATCTCTCACGGTTGGGATACCTAGCGGTCTTAACTTGCCATCCTTCTTCGGGATGTATTGTCGTCTTACGGGCTGGGGATGATAATCTCTTGCTTTTAGTCGCTTCTCACAATCTTGGAGAAATCGATCTACTCCCAGCTTCTCAATGTCTGCTAGCGTTTCTCCATCTACGCCCGAGGCCCCTTTATTTACCCTGACTCTCCTCCAAGCTTCTTGCAGAGTATCCGTTCTGTAGATTTTGTCATACAGTGCGTGGAATTTACGCTTACTGTTCTCCTTGGCTGCATAATATAGCTTCTCTTGGAGTTGTTGAACTTTTTCCTTTGGTGTCGTTAGCCTCATGGCATTCACTCGCTCTTACCTCCTTGAAAAACTTGAACAAAGCAGGGCCCCTTCCCTCCCGCAGGTTATGTTGTCCTGCGGCTCCTCGGTACTATGAGCCCCTCGGACTCCCTTCCTACAGATCACCCATTTCACCTTTAGGGTTTATAGGGCACCTCTTTACAGTTTTTTTTTTT
>NZ_JAGGKG010000044.1 GCF_017873435.1 Paenibacillus turicensis
TGAACTGCACCCTGTCAAGTAGACAGTCTAAAAAACAAAAAAACGTTATGATTGTATCCCCTCTGTTTCTAAACTCTGAGGGGATAATTTTTTATCCTACGGCTGCTTGTCGATATTCGTTTGGAGAGCATCCGTTAAGTCGTTCTGTATAACGATAATTATTATAGTAACGCATATAGGTTCTCACACTGCGAAGGAGATCCTCATACGTTTCATATTTCTCTAAATAAAAGCATTCTGCCTTAAACGTTCCCCAGAATCTCTCAATGGGTTGGTTATCCAAACACCGACTCACACGAGACATACTCGCTATATATTTATATTTCTTCTGGAGTCGATGGTATTCGTGTGAAGTATATTGAAAGCCTCGATCACTGTGTAGAAGCGGTCGAGTACCTGGATTTTTTGCATAGGCTTTCTTCACTGTATTCATCACAAGCTCATTATTATTCGAGTGACTCATCACCCACGAAACCACTGCATTTTCATACCCATCCACAATCGCACTTAGATAGGCTTTACGCCCGTTGCCGTACTTTAATTCTGTCACGTCCGTAAACCATTTTAAATTTGGAGCCTCGGACTGAAAATGACGATTCATCACATTTTCAGCCACATGAAGGGCCGAAGCTTTCACATAATGAGGCCGTTTCTTACGAATTACGGATTTCAATTCTAATGCAGACATGATTCGGTAATACCGTTTACGGTTATAGTTCGTTTTGAGCTTCCGATTTAACTGAGTTCGGATTTGGCGGTAACCCAGTATTCCTTTTCGTTTCTCATACTGATGTTTGACTGCCTTGGCTAGTGCAAGGTTTTCAAGTTCTCTTGGCGATGGTGTCCACAGCAACCACTTATAATAGGCGGATCGTGCAATTCCTGCTAGCTTACAAAGCTTTGTAAGCGTATATCCTTTTTCGGCATGCAGTTCTGTAATCGCTCGATAAAGATTTGCATGCCGAACTAAGGTTAGTGTGTAGGTCTTCGCTCGATCTCTGCCAACTTTTTTGCGAGTGCATTCTCCATTTCTAAATGCTCATTACGTGCTTCGAGTTCCTTAATCCGAAGTTTTAAGCGTTCTTCCTCACTTAGTTCTTCTACCGGTTTTTTACGACCACGTAGGTCTTTCAAAGCCTCTTGACCCCTTGCTTTATACTTCCGTACCCATGCGTACACTTGTTGGTAAGAAACCTCGTATTTGTCGATCGCTTTCTGGTAATCTAAATCAGAGGCGATGGTGAATTGGGCAATTTCAATACGTTCTTCGTAAGTGGTTTTTCGTCCTTTATTCATAGGGGACACTCCTTTGCCTCTCCGATTAGGC
>NZ_JAGGKG010000045.1 GCF_017873435.1 Paenibacillus turicensis
TGTCGTACAATAACAATTATGCGACCTTTCTATGAGTCTATCATGAAAAAAATGGAATGCTTTGTTGTTAATACATATTATAGGACATTTGCGTGGAAGTCGTATAGTCAAAAAGTATCAAAAATAGACAAAAAGCACTATATTATTTGATATATTCGTCTAAACTGTCCTGAACGAAATCAGGAGCGGCTTTTTTTAACTGTTCTACAGTATGTAGGTAACGTTGCGTTGTATTGATATGAGTGTGCCCTAACGTTTCTTGTACTTGCTGCAATGACGCCCCTTCTAATAATGCTAGTGTTGCATTTGTGTGTCTTAACCAGTGAGGGGTTGGCTTTTTAGCTAACTTACAACGCTCACCAGCCGCTTTAATAATTCTTTCTACCTGTCTAGTTGTAATCGGAAACAAAAGAAAATCTTCGTTTGGCTCCTCAAGTTTAGAAGCTGCAAACGTATGCTCCTTAAACAATTCCCATAATCTTTTCGGTACTTTAACCTCCCTTGTCTTGCCACGCTTAGCTTGCGTAATTGTTAACCAGATAGACTTACCCAATGCATCTGTATGAAAATCTCCCCATTTGATCCGTGTTAACTCAGAAACACGTAATCCAAGAAGGACTAAGGATAAGCCAATTAAGTAATTTCTTAGACTGTCATTATAAAGAACGTCTAAAAGTTGTCCAACTTCACGCTTCGTTAAATAATTTCTACGACTAGTGATCGTTGTAGGCGGAATTCGAGTCGTTAATGTAGGATTTGTAGGGAATAATCCTATCCCATCTTCACTACCCCATTTGTAAAATGATTTTAAGGGAGCGATAAATGCAGCAATACTTGCAGGTGCCAGCGCCCTTCCATTTTCCCTATAATTAGCTTGACTTAGATACAGTTTATATGCCTCAATTTCCCGCCAAGTTACATCTCTAAGCTTTTTCCCTGCAATAAATTTAGAAAAATGATAAAGGGCACGAGCATAATTTTTGCGTGTATTAGGTGCATTCGTACACACTGATAAGAACATTTGAATAATCTGCTCATCACTATATGTCGTTTCATGCGGATAGGTGTCTAATGATGTAATGAAATTTGAATTTAATTCCATCCGATATGCCTCCTGTTGTCATATTCGTGTCGCATAATTGTTATTGTACGACA